>NZ_JACSET010000010.1 GCF_014334325.1 Treponema sp. Marseille-Q4130
ATATTAAAATTCTGTTATTTTTGTATTAAAATTATAAACTATTTTTATAGAATAGCTAAGTGATAAATCAAATTAAAAAATTCAAAAAATAAGAAAGCTCTAGCTTTAATAAATAAACTAGAGCTATAATCTTATAATTTTTTGTGATTTTTTAATTATTTACTTAATTAATGACCAGCTTTATAAGCAGCTATAGCTTTTTCAAAGTTTATTTTTTTACTAATAGGAATAATATAAACATGTAAACCAATACTAACATTATTTCTATAATAGGCATAATACTTTAAAGTATCATCTCCAGTATCTTCATTCTTAAATCCTTCACCTATAATATAATAATGAAAAGTTGCGTTGTCTAAACCATTGGCATTAAGAATGGTAGTCTTACGTTCACCTTCTTCAGTTCCAGATAAAATATGCCCTCTTGCTAAATTAATCTGGTCATTAGGAGCAACTTTGAGGCCTTCAAAAGTATTTTCATCATTCACCACTACTTCTACTCCACTATCAGCCGGCATTGAACAGCTCTGCATTCCAAGCCCAGCAGTTCCAATTAACCCTGCAGCAATAAGCGCTTTTAATTTAGGGTTCATCTCATTCATCATCGCAGCCTCGTTATATACCTGTTCAAAAAGCTCTTTGGTGGAGCTTGTGTGGGTTTTAATAGGGGTATTGTAGCATTTTTTATTAGATTTGTATATATTAGGGACACGCTGATCACGGAAATCAATTTTCAGCTTATTTCTTGCTTCTTATTCGGTCGAATGTCAAGGTTCGAAATTAGCTGATAACACTATGCTTCCGGCGAGGACGGCTACGGTACAATTGTCCGTAAGCGTGTACAATCGCGGCTCTCACAGCGGAATCGGTACGTAAAAAGTACAACAGTTCTGTAGACACCGCGAGTTTGCAACGCAAACTCGTTAGTGAGGCGAAGCCGAACGCCCTTCCGCAAGCTGAACGCACAAAGTCGCACGCGGGTCTCCCGCTGCTGCGCCGTATTGTGCACACTTCCAGCAGTTTTATTACGCAGGTGAGAACCTCGCCTTCGCACACTTTTATTCGTTTTCGAAACTCGCTATTCACTTAATCCGCGGAACGGTTGGAAGATTTCGAGTTTTAGAAAACTCGAAATTGAACCTATAACTTAAAAAGTTGAAAAGTCGTGAAAATATTCAAAAAATTACGCTTTTTCCTATATAATATGATCCTGCATATACAAACGTAAAGCACACTCAGCGCTGCCTTTCCGCGCTATTGACGAAGCACAAGGTAAATGGGAAAATCGCGCTATGAGCAAATATATACTCGTGACGAGCGGCGTATGTTCCAGTCTCGGCAAAGGTGTGGCATCCGCATCTCTCGGAAGTCTTCTCGAATGCAGCGGGCTTTCGATTTCAATGATAAAATGCGATCCGTACATCAATCTCGACGCCGGAAACATCAGTCCGTTTCAGCACGGCGAAGTATATGTTACCGAAGACGGTGCGGAAACCGATTTGGATTTGGGCAATTTCGCGCGCTTTACGAGTGTCAATGTCGCCGAACACAACTGCATTACGATCGGAAAAATCTACAACCAAGTGATCCAAAACGAACGCGCCGGCAGGTATAACGGACGCACGGTACAGGTGATCCCGCACATCACCGACGAGATAAAGCGCAATATCCTTTCCGTCGGCGAACGTTCGGGGGCGGACGTCGTCATCGTCGAAATCGGCGGTACCGTCGGAGATATCGAATCGATCCCGTATCTTGAAGCCGCACGGCAGCTCATTCACGAACTCGGCAAAAACGAAGTATGCGTCATCCACATCACGCTCGTGCCTGCGATTATCGGCGGTGAATTGAAAACGAAGCCGACGCAGCATTCGGTGAAACAGCTGCAGGAAGCGGGTATCCAGCCGGATATCCTTTTGTGCCGCACCGCAAACGAACTCGATATGCCGCTCAGAAAAAAAATTGCGCTGTTCTGCAACGTTGCCCCCGATGCGGTTTTTTCTTCGGTCGACGTACAGAAATCGGTATACGAGCTTCCGGTCATTTTTCACAAAGAAGGCTTCGATGCGCGGGTGCTCAAAAAGCTTGCGCTCACCGCCGAACGCTGCAATATCCGCCCGTGGACGGCATTCCTTGAAAAGCTCAATGCCTGCGGCCCCGCCGTGTGCATCGCCGTCGTCGGCAAAAAAGATTACCTTGACGATTGCTATAAATCGGTACGCGAATCGCTGTTTCACGCCGCGGTTACGCAGTACGGCGCCGAGCTGAAACTCCGCAAAATCGACGCGGAAACGCTCGAAAGCTGCAAAAACGAAAAGGAGATAGCGGCGGCGTTCAAAGACGTCGACGGTATCGTCGTGCCCGCGAATTACGGGCAGCGCGGATTTCTCGGTCTCCTCGTTGCGGTAAAATATGCGCGTGAAAACGATATACCCTATCTGGGTATCGATTTGGGTATGCAGCTTATGGCGATCGAAACGGGACGTTCGCTGTGCGGCTGGGCGGATGCGGACAGCACGGAGTTTATACAAAACAGCACTCACGCGATCATCAGTTTGCCGGAAGAACAGACGGGGCTTTCGGCTGCCGGTACGATGAAGCTCGGTGCGGGAACCGTCCGCCTCATCAAAGAGACGAAGCTTGCCGGCATCTACAAAAAGCTTACGATCATCGAACGGCACCGCAACAAGTACACGTTCGATAAAAAATACACCGCCGATATGACGGAGCACGGTCTCATCACGTCCGCGATTTCCGAACCGGACAACAGTACCGAAGCGTTCGAATGGAAGGATCACAGGTGGGGCATCGGCGTGCAGTATCACCCCGAATTCGTTTCCCGACCGATGAAACCGCATCCGCTTTTCGTTTCGTTTATCGGAGCGGCGCTCGGTAAAAAACAATGACGCCGAACCTTTTTACGGCCGGTGCCGTTTTGTGCTGTTGGCTGTTTTTTTCGGCCGGCTGTTCGCTGAAATATTCCGACGGAAAAAAAAACGTCGAATCGGAAGTGCCCGAATTCGTTTTTGCAAACGCAGATTTTTCTCGGTGGGAAAAAAATAAAAAGACGCTTTCGATGCGCGCGCGGACGCTCGAACAGTATAAGGGCGGCAGCACCTATGCGGATTCGGTTTCGTTTACGGCCTATGCGGACGACGGGAGTGCCGAAACCGAGGGCTCGTGCGGATTGGTCGCATTCGATTCGAAGCAAAAAATCTATTCGCTTTACGACGGGATCGAACTTACGAATGAACCGAGGGGCGTAACGATTTCGGCGGACGAACTGCGCTGGGACGGAAATACCGAACAGCTTACGAGCCGCCGCACCGATACGATCACGATGAAAAAAAACGGTACGGTCGTCCGCGGTTCGGGATTTTCCGCAAGCGGCGTAAGTAACCGTTTCGTATTTACCGGCGCCGTGTCGGGAACGGTCGAAACCGACGAAGATGCGGAGGAAGGCGGCGATGCGCAAAGCCGGCAATAAAACGCGTATAATCGTATTATTAATTTTATACGTTGTCGCTTCTATGCTCCCCGCGTGGTCGGAGCGTATTACGTTTTCCGCAAACAGCATGACGGGGACGGCCGGCAATACGTCCGATACGACAACTCTTTCGGGCAGCGCCTACGTGCTCACGTCGTCTATGGAAATCGCCGCCGATTCGATTACGATGAGCGGAAAAAATTTCCGCTACATCGAAGCCGACGGAAACATCACCGGAAAAAATATCGAAGCGAATATGGAATTCACGTGCGGGCGTCTTTCCTACGATCGCGAAACGAAGATCGCGACGCTCAAAGACAACGTACATCTTGCCGACACGGAAAACGGCGTATCGGTCGACGCGCAGCTTATCGAATACAATCAAAATACCGACATCGCGCGAATTCAAATCGGTATAACGATCAAACAAAAGGACAATGTCTGTTCGAGTGCGTATGCCGTATACCGCAAAAAAAATCAAATGCTCGAAATGAGCGGCAACTCGCAGATCACGCAGGGCGAAGATACGTTCCGCGCGCAGGAGATAACGCTGAATCTCGATACGCAGCAGATTACGCTCGATGGCCGCGTCAAAGGTTCCGTCGTCGACGATAAAAGCGCCGAGCCGGATAAAACCGAAAAAAAAGATTCGGTTGTGAGCGATGAAATCGATACGGCAGGAGACAACGCATCAGGCGAAGACGACGCACCGCCCGATGGAATGACGCCTCCCGGCAAAGTGCCCGGCGCAGTGCAGGATAAAGCTGCAAGCGGCGCGGAAAACGCAGCAAACGCTCCAATCGATGTACGCGAGCGCGGCCGCAAAAACGATACGGCATCCGACCTTTCAAAAGACGATGTTCCGCCCGATACGCTTTCACGTGCGAAGACGGGCGGCGGCAAACGGGGGATGGATGACTGACGAAATGCGGCACGTATTGCGGGTTTCAAGTTTATATAAATCATTCGGCAAAAAACGCGTCGTGCAGGGCATCGATTTTTCGATGGGCACGGGCGAAGTGCTCGGACTTCTCGGACCGAACGGTTCGGGCAAAACGACGACCTTTTACATGATCGTCGGATTTTACCGTCCGACTTCGGGCGACGTCTTTCTCGACGGAGAGAGGATCACGGTGCTCCCGATGTACAAGCGCGCGCGGCTCGGCATTTCGTATCTGCCGCAGGAACCGTCCGTGTTTAAAAAGCTGACGGTGGAAGAAAATATTTGGGCGATCCTTGAAACGCGGCGCGATCTTTCTGCCGGCGAAAAAAAGATGCGGCTCGAACAGCTTATAAGCGAATTCGATATCGGAAGGATCAGAGATCAGCAGGCGATCACGCTTTCGGGAGGAGAGCGTCGGCGTACCGAAATCGCCCGTTCGCTTGCAATAGAGCCGAAGTTTTTGCTGCTCGACGAACCCTTTGCGGGGATCGACCCGATCGCGGTTGCGGACATCAAAGGTATGATAAAGCTGCTTTCCGAGCGCGGTATCGGCATCCTCATCACCGATCACAACGTGCGCGACACGCTTGAGATCACGCACCGCGCGATCATCATCAATAACGGTCAAATCATGATGCAGGGCACGAAACAGGACATCCTCGATTCATCCGTTGCCCGCGAAATCTATCTCGGCAAAGATTTTTCGATGTAAGCGCTTGTGGATTTATTGTGAAAACAACTGTAAACTATCGCCGTTTCGTTTGTTTAATAGGTTGAACGTCGAGTTTTAAAAGTATCAGTTGTTAAATTTATTCGTGCGGAGGGTTTAATACCCCGACGCTTGCGTCGTAACAAAGGGTATTAAAGCCGACTGCAACCACCTTATGAGAACATACAGTGCGAAACGTTGAGCACTGTACCCGACGCTTGCGTCGGGGGTGTTGATTAATAAAAGTATCGGAAGTTTTTTACGGGAGTTTATGATAACAAAGAGGTATGGGAGTATACGATGAAAAGAATTATGATGACGGCAGCGGCACTGTGTTTTGCCTCTGTGATATTTGCTTACAATCCGCCGATCGGCGGAGAAAGTCTCGACAGACTTGTGAGTCCGACGCAGCTCACCTATGCGTCGTCGAGCGCGGGCGGCGGAATCTTTACCGCGGGTCCCGATGCGATCGTCTTCAACCCTGCGCTTATCGCGTATGAGCAGCGCATCACGCTCGACGCTGCGTACACGGCGCTTTTTTCTTCGGACGGCGGATCGAAAACTTTCGGCAGCGCGTTACAGGGAGGACTCCTCGTTCCGTGGAAATACTTTGTTGCGAGCGGCGTCGTTAAAGGCGTATTTTTGCCGATCGATAAAATCGACATCGGAAATACGCTCGGTACGAATGTCGGTATCGCAAAAGAGGTGAGCGAGCGTCTGTCCGTCGGAGTCGGTATGTACGGCGGCGTGTATTGGGGACACGGCAGCGATTGGTCGTTCGGCGCAAATATCGGTGCGCTCTATCGCATCCCGCGTCTCGGTTTTATGAAAGATTTCAGGCTCGGTGTGTCGGTGCTCAATCTCGGCAAAAATTACACATCGACGGATCTCATCGGCATTGACAGGAAAAACAAAGCGGGTATGTTTCCGATGCTCGGAACCGTGCACGCAGGCGTTGCGGCTCTTTTGTTTGCAAACGATCATGTAAAAGGCGGCGCTTCGTTTGAATTGATAACGCCGGGATTTCAAAATCTCATCGTTGCCACGGGCTTTCAGTTTTCCGTAAAAGACGCGCTGTTTTTGCGCATATCGGAAGAGGTCAATATCCGTGAAGCGATAAAGCTCCGCGATTACGATAAGTACGGCAATTTTATGCCGGCAGTCAGCATCGGCTATCGCTTTACGTTTAAGACGAAGCGTAACGAATATCTGAAGCGCAACGGCTGGGGCGAAAGCGATATGACAGTCAACGCGGGGTGGCAGCAGCTTTACGAAACGGTGCACGCCGTTTCGGGCAATGTCAAATTCAATCTCGGCATGAAAGATACCGATCCGCCGGAAATCGAATTGTGGACAGGGGAGGATAAATAATGAAACGGATATCTGCACTTATGGCGGCGGTACTTTTTTTGTTTTCCGCCGCTTCGGTCTCTGCTCAGCGGCAGCCGAAATATATTTCACCGAACAACGACGGCGTTCAGGATTCGCTCGATGTTCCGCTGCGCATTTCCGACAGGCGTTACGTCGTTTCGTGGAGCTTTGTCGTCGAAAACGCAGGCGGCAGCGTCGTTCGAACGATCGGAAACAAACTCGCGTTTACCGAAAAACTGACGTTCAAATCGTTTTGGAAACAGCTCTTTTCTCCGAAAAAGACGATAGACATTCCCCCCGTCGTTTCGTGGAACGGCGTTATGGATAACGGCGAAACGGCTCCCGACGGAACTTATTATTATTATTTTACGGCGGCGGACGATAACGGCAATATCGGCAAAACGGATAAGTATACGGTTGTCGTCGATACGACGCCTCCTTCTATCGCGCTTACTCAGCCGACCGATAAGATTTTCGGCGAAGGGGCGAAAGCGTCTTTTACCGTGCGGCAGTCCGGTTCAAAAGAAGATGAGTGGAAAGGTGTCTTTGCGGGTACGGACGGAACGGCGGTAAAAAATTATTCGTGGAAAGACACGACGCCGCCCGAGTTCAGCTGGAACGGAACGGGAGATTCAGGCAAACCCGTTGCGGACGGCATCTATTCGTATACGGTTACGGCGACGGACAGAGCGGGAAATACTTCCCCTGCCGCTTCCATATCGAATATCATCTTTTCTGCGGAAAAGCCTGCGACGAATATCGCGATTTCGGGTTCACGCTATTTTTCTCCGAATACCGAAAGCAAACAAAAAGCGGTTACGTTCAATGTGACCATTCCCGTTCCTGCAGCGAGCACCGGCAACAAGCTCACCGAATGGGCTGTGACCGTCGTCGATGCGAACGGCAAAGTCTACCGTACATTCGATCAGTCGACGTCCGCTTTGCCGCCGGAGACGATCGTATTCGACGGTACGGGAGCCGACGGCAAAACGCTTCCCGACGGACGCTATCAGGCGCGCGTCACGGCAAAATATCTCAACGGCTATGAAACGACTCCGATAGTGTCGCCGGTGTGCGTCATCGACACGAAGCGACCCGAGGCGCAGCTCCGCGTTTCCGACAAAGTATTCGGCGCGGGTTCGAAGAGCACGATTACGATAAATGAAACGATCGTGCCGAAAACGCTCGCGGCGGTTCCCGCATGGACGGGACGCATCTACGCTTCAAGCGATATGACGAAGGCGGTGCGAGAATATTCGCTCGGCGAATTTCCGCCCGAAACGATTTCGTGGGACGGCCTCGACGACAACGGAAAATTTGTTCCCGACGGTTCATACGTGTACGAGCTTTCCGCAATCGATTTGGCGGGCAACAGCGTTGCCGTCCGTTCGGACGCCTTCAATTTCGATACGACGAAAGCGACGCTGCTCCTTGCGATGCAGGGCACAGCATTTTCTCCGAACGGTGATAAAGTCAAAGATACGATTTCGTTTACGCCCGTCACTCACGCGGGAAGCGGCGGTATCGTAAAGTATGTGTTTAAAATCGCTGCGGCGGGTTCAAGCGTCGCACTGAAAACGGTGAGCGAAAATAAAAGCGTGCCCGCATCCTTTGTGTGGGACGGAAGGGACGATAAAGGCGCCCTTTGCTCCGACGGACAGTATATCGCCTCTCTTGAAATAACGTCCGCAAACGCTTCGACGGCATCGGCTTCGACGCAGGTTTTTGCCCTCGATACGAAAGCGCCGTACCTCGCGGCGGAGATCCCGTGGACGTCCTTTTCACCGTCCGGCGATTCGACCCAGATCGAGCTGCCGGTCGGCGTTCGCGACTGCACGACGGAAAAACTGTGGACTGCCGAAGTGCGCAATGCGCGCGGTACCCTTGTTCGGAAATACACGTGGGCGGGTACCGTACAGACGGACGGCAAAGCGGGATTCTCATGGAACGGTGCCGACGAATCGGGCAATACGGTACCCGACGGCACATATTCACTCGTCATCGCTTCGACTGATGAAGCGGGCAATGCGTTCAGCACTGCATTGAACGGCATCGCAATCGATACGCGAGATGTAAAAGCATACGTGACGACGACGTACGACGGTATTTCTCCCAACGGCGACGGCGTGCTCGATTCGCAGCGCTTCGATATCCGCACTTCGGTCAGCGATACGATTTCGTCGTGGAATTTCGACGTGTGCAGAGAAGACGGAAAGGCGGTACGCAGCCGGTCGTCGAAAGACGGCGAAAGCCTTCCCGAATCGATTGCGTGGGACGGTTTCGACGACGCGGGAAAAGCGGGCGAGGGCACCTTTACCGGAAAGCTCCGCATCGTGTATCGCAACGGACGGAGCGTTTCCGTTTCGTCTTCTCCGTTCGTGTGCTCGGCTACTCCTCCCGAACTCAGCGTTCGTACGACGCCTGCCTACTTCAGTCCCGACAACGACGGCGTCGATGACGATTTGTTTATCAAATTGAACGGTTCGACAAAGGGGAAAATCACCGAGTGGTCGTTTACGATCGACGATCCGAACGGCCGCCGCTTTTGGCAGACGGGCGGAACGTCGGCGATTACGGAACGCATCGTGTGGGACGGTTTAAGCAATACGCAAAAGACCGCGTCGGGTGCGGCCGAGCGTGTGCAGTCGGCCGTCGATTATCCGTGGACATTTACCGTCAAAGACAATCTCGGCATGACATCGACGGTCAAAGGTATCATCCCCGTGGACGTGCTCGTCATCCGCGACGGCAACGTGCTCAAAATGGCCGTTCCGTCTATCATCTTCCGCCCCGACAACGCCGACTTCAAAGTCGAAAGCGCTCCGGGAAAGCGGGACGGCGTTACGGCCGAACAGGCTGCAAACAACGAGCGCATCTTGAAGCGCATCGCGGAAATCCTGAATAAATTCAAGGAGTACAAAGTGACCGTCGTCGGGCATGCGAACCGTACAACTGAAAACGAAGCCGAAGAAACGCAGGACAATCCGCGCCTGTGGGGACCTGCGCTCATCCCGCTGTCCGAAAAACGTGCGGAATTTGTAAAATCCTATCTCGTCGATAAGGGCATAAGCGCGTCTCGTCTCGCAACCGAAGGAAAGGGCGGTACGGAACTCGTCGCCGATTGGCGCGATAAAGATCACAATTGGAAAAATAGGCGCGTCGAATTTATTTTACAAAAGTAAGCGATAAAACGCAGCACCGAAAGACGGACCTGTCGGAAGACGAGTCCGTCTTTTTTTATGCCTTGCAGAGAATGTTTTTTCAGAATGCAGTGGCTGCGCTTACAGCTGCATTTTGTAGCCGAAATTGCATTCGAATCCGGCGGCGGGAGAATTGTTTATTAAATCGGAGATGCGCACTTGCAGCATCGTGCGGAATTCTCCCCGTCCGATTTTTACCGCGGCATACGGAGAGGCGCTAATCGTCGGCACGGAAGCGAAGAGGTCGGCAAAATTTTTTATATCGAGGTAAGTTTTGTCTTTAAATGAAATCGTGTTGTGTATGCCGAATTCGAAACGCTGTGCGCCGATGTACACTGAAGGGTTGCAAAGCGTAAAATTGCAGCCGAGCGTGTCGCGAATAAAGAGCAGCTCTTCGACCGTGTCGGAAGGGAGACTGAACGCGGCGAACATCGCTTGATACGACGACAGCCGCATACGAAATTCCGCGAGGAGATAGATGCTTGCGATGTCGAACGAAAAGGTGTCCGAACCCTCTTTGATCGGCAGATCGTACACGCCCGTCTGTATAAAAAACGAGCAGGGCGTATAATTGTTTCCGAGAAGCATGGTGATGCCCGTATGCGCGTACAGAGAGTCGACGAGGAGGATAACGTCTTCCCCTGCGGCATTTTTGTTTTTCATCGGGGAATTGATGCCTGCTGCGGCGTCGAGGATAAAATACTGATAAGCGCATGCAAAGCGCGCGTCGGCGTTCAGCACGAAATTGTTGTCAGGGTTTTCACGATTCACGTACAGGTAGCCGCCGGTCGCTATGGGCGCGCTCGAAAAGCGTACGATATCGGAAACGCCGATACCGAACAGCGGACACACGATCGAGCCGGAAAGTCCGAGCCAGCTTTCGGTGATCTTCGATGAAATCGCTTCGATGCCGAACTGCCGCCGTAAAAGGAGGTCGGATCCGATCGGCTCGTAAGTACCGGCGAAAACGCTGAGAAAATTCGTGCTCTTTTCAAATTCTTTTCGGCGGATGAGCGACAGTTCGTCGATTTTGAAATCGGCGGGCGTTTTATTGAAAATCGTATTGTCGATGATGTCTCCGGTGCGCATCGAAAATTCGGCACGGGCGATGAGGTTGTTCGCCAAATTGAATTGTCCGGCAAAAAACGACTGCAGTTTGAGCTGCGTGTCAAAAGAGCCGCTTGCATCCGCAAATCCGAGGTCGGCTTTGACTCCGGTATAGCCTGAAAAAAATCCTGCGGCGGATACGCGATGAGCGAGCAGGGCAGATAATACGTATATGATACAAAGCGTTTTTTTCCGGTTCACGGCGGCACTCCTGATAAAAAAATCCGTAAAGATTGTCTCTATATTATCGGCAAAAGGCACGAATAACTGTATCGGAAAGGGATCGGAAAAAATTGTAAATTTTCGCGTTAGGCGCTTGAATTATCTTCGTTTACGTATATAATAAAGAGTATGAGCGATTATCTTGATCCCAACAATGAAGAGCTGTTGAAAGATTTTTTTGCCGAAGCCGAACAGCAGGTGGATAATCTCGAAAGCAATGTGTTGGTCATAGAAAACGATCCGACGAATCACGAAGCCATCGATGAAATCTTCCGTGCGGCGCATACGCTGAAAGGCGGATCGGCAACGGTAGAGATGAACGAAATCGCGTCGTTTACGCATTCGGTCGAAGACATGCTCGACGAAATTCGCTCCGACAGATTGAAAGTTACCGAACCGGTCATCGACGTGCTGCTCAACTCCATCGATGTTATCAAAGCGATGCTCGAAGCGCGCACAAACGGTTCGGTGTATTCGGAAAATATCGACGACCTTATCAACACGATCCATTCGTATATTTCAGGAAAAGACGGAAAGGCTCCCGCCGCAAAATCCGCCCCGAAACCGGCCGCTCCGAAAAAGGCGGCGCCGAAAGCCGAGTCTCCGAAACCCGCCGCATCGGGTGACGGGGACTTTGCGCGCCCCGCACTTTCGGAAAGCGAATACCTCGAACTGAAAGAAGCGTGTCAAGGCAATCAGTCCCTGTGGTGCGTGTCCGTAAAATTCGACGAAAGCAATCCCATGAACAGCGTCGGCGGCATTCAGGTTTTTGCCGCACTGAAATCGATCGGCAGCGTTTTAAAAACCGTTCCCGATTTCGACGCGCTGTACGAAGATACCTTTTACGAAAACGTGTATTATTATATTGCGACGTCGGAAACGCAGGAAAAGATCGAAGACACGGCTTTTCTTGCCGACGTAACGCTCATCGACGATGCGCAGCGCATCGATTCGTTTGACGGAGCGGACGGCGGCGAAGTACCGGAAGCCGCCGAAGAGGCTGCCGCATCCGAGACCGAAAGCGCCGAGCCGGAAGCTGCCGAATCGGCGGAAGCGGCGAAACCCGCCGCTCAGTCTACCCCTTCGCAAGCGGCTCCTTCCGGCGGACACGCTTCGACACCGGCGGCGTCCCATGCGGCGCAAGCCGGCTCCATACTGCGCGTGGATTCGAAGCGGATCGATTACCTGTTAAATCTCGTCAGTGAAACGGTTATCACGAAGGCGGCGTTCAATCAGCTTTCCATGCAGCTTGTCAATTCATTTGTCATGTTTCAGGGCATGGAAGCGAACTACAAAGAAAAAATGCGCCAGCTCTTTGAAATGCTCCCGCAGTATCTCGACAAAATCAGAAGCGGAACTTCGGTCAAAGACGTAAAAGACGAGATCATGAACAGCTACGGAGGTTTGTCGAATCTCTTCGATGCCTACGTTTCCGAAGTCAAAAGCGCGACGGAAAAATTCCGTTCGTCGACGCAAAACCTCGGACGCATTTCGAGCGAGCTGCAGGAAGGCGTCATGAAGATCCGTATGGTTCCGATCAGCCAGATTTTCAGCCGATTCCCGCGCGTCGTGCGCGATCTGCAGCGCGATCTCAATAAAAAAATCGATCTCAAAATCGAAGGCGAAGATACCGAACTCGATAAATCCGTCGTCGAAGACCTGCTCGATCCGATCATGCACTGTGTGCGTAACTCCGTCGATCACGGTGTTGAATCTCCGGACGATCGAAAAAAGGCGGGCAAGCGTGAAACGGGTACGGTGCTTTTGAAAGCATCGAACGAAGGCAATATGATCATCATCGAAATATCGGACGACGGTGCCGGTATCGATGTGCAGCGAGTCCGTCAAAAAGCGATCCAAAAAGGCCTCATTCATCCCGATAAAATTTTGACCGATCAGGAAGCGTTCAATCTCATCTTCGAACCGGGATTTTCCACGTCGGATAAAATCACGAACGTTTCGGGGCGCGGCGTCGGACTCGATGTCGTCAAAACGATGATCGAAAAACTGAACGGCACGGTATTCGTCTCTTCGGTAAAAGGTCGCGGCACGACGTTTACGATCAAACTCCCGCTGACGCTTGCGATCATACAGGGCTTGCTCGTCAGAGTCGGAAGCGAAGTGTATTCCATTCCGATTGCGAGCGTCATCGAAAGCCAGCGCATCAAGCTGAGCGAGATAAGCACGATCGACAACTACGAAGTGCTCAACGTGCGGAACGAAGTGATCAGTATTTTGCGTTTTTCGCGCCTGTTCAATATCCGCGAAAGCGAAGCCGACAACGACGGCTATTGCTTTATCGTCATCGTCGGCTCTCAGGAAAAGAAAATCGGTATTATGGTCGACGGTCTTATCGGTGAAGAAGATGTCGTTATCAAACCGCTGCGCGATCAGTTTACCAATTCGCCGGGCATCGCCGGCGCGTCGATACTCGGAGACGGTTCCGTATCGTTGATCATCGACGTAAGCCAGCTGCTCGAACTCGGTGTGCGCAAAGAAATCAATGCCCAGCAGGCGATCGGTGCGAATCGGTGAGTGAGGTTGCGATGGAAGAAAAGACAATACAGGATCGGCTGAAAAACGCTTTTGCCGTGGCGGAAGCCGCTGCCGTAAATACGCGCGGCTCTCTATCCGTCGTCGATTTCAGAATGGTATCGTTTTCGCTTTCGGGAAAGGATTACGGCGTCGACATCATGCACGTCAGAGAAATTGCGAAGGCGGGGCAGTTTACCTACGTGCCCAATACGCTTCCGTTCGTGCTCGGCGTATACAATCTCCGCGGCGATATCATTCCGATCATCGATTTGCGGCTGTTTTTCAATATTCCGGTTCCCGAGCGCACGGATAAAAAAGATAAACTCGAAAGCCTGCTCATCCTTTCCGTCGGCGAACAGACTTTCGGTGTCGTCGTCGACAAAATCGATAAAGTGCTCGGTGTGCAAAAAAGCAAGATCCAGCCGCCGCATCCGCTGTTCGGCGATATCAATATCAAATATATTTCGGGTATCGTCGAAGCCGAAAAGCGGCTCTACATTCTGCTCGACGTCGCACGCATTTTCAATTCCCGCGTCGGCGAAGAAGAAAAAGACCGCGCGTATGCGAAGCCGGTGTTCGATTCCCCTGCTCCCGCTGCCGTGCCGGAGGCGGGAGCTTCCGCCCGACAAACCGCTGCAGACGCGATGAACGCCCGAGCGGCGGCGGCCGCAAAGCCGTCAGCTTCGCAAAGACAGAGCGCACCCGATACGTCCGCGCAGGATTTGAAATTCATTATCGAAAGCTTAAAGACGTATCGAAAATTTACGACGACGCCTCTCAACGAGCAGTGGGTGAACGCGCGTTTCGATTCGTGGAAAGAAGAGCGCGGCAAGGGCAAATCCCAGCTGCAAAACGAAAACGATGCAGCCCTCTTTCTGTCGTCGTTTTGGTCGCCGTGTACGGGCGCGTGGTGGACGAAAGCCTATGCCGACGCCGTGTATAAAGTGCTGCCCGAAAACGCGGCAAAGCAGATCTGCGTGTGGAACCCCGGCTGCGGTAAGGGTACGGAATCTTATTCGCTTGCGTGTGTACTCCGAAAAAAATATCCCGCGGCGAAGCTTCGCATCTATGCACAGGATACGGATCTGCTCAGCGTATCGAACGCGCCGCTCATGTCCGTGCCGGATGCCGTCGCAGCCGATTGGTATGCACCCTTTTTGTCCAAAAAGGCGAATGGCGAATACACATTTACACAAGACGTAAAAGATAGTATTATGTTCGAGTATCACGATTGCCAGCATACGAACCAGCTTCCCGCAATCGATATCGTCTTTGCGCGCGACGTTTTGTCGCTTTTGCCGCAGAACGGACAGGAAGCAGTCATCGCCGATTTCGACGAAAAGCTCAAAGCGAACGGCATCGTGATTGTGGGAGAAAACGAAACGCTTCCGGCAGGATCCGGTTTTGTTGAAAAGACCATAGGTGCACTGAAAGTGTACACAAAAAATAAATAGACAAGGGGACTTGAATGAGAGTAGAGTATATTAACCCGTTCGTTGAAACTTCTTACAGCGTTTTAAAAGAAGTGCTCGGGGGCGTCGACGTAAAGCGCGGCGATCTGTATCTCAAATCGACGGCGATGCCGATGATGGGAGTCGCTGCGTTAGTCGGACTTGCCGGCGATGTCGAAGGCCGCGTCTTGTACGATATGACGATCGAGACGGCGCTCAACATCGCGTCCAAGATGAACGGCGAAACGCTTCCCGAATTCGACGATCTTGCAAAAGCGACGATCAGTGAGCTTGCGAATTTGATCACGGCTCAGGCCGTTACAAAATTGCAGGAGCTCGGATTTAAATTCGATTTGACGCCGCCTGCGCTTTTTGTCGGACAGAAGATGGAAATCGCCGCGCTCGGCGGTACGCACACCGAAAATGTCGAAGCGCTTATCGTGCCGCTCATTTCCGAGTGCGGTAAAGTCGAAGTCAATGTTGCAATACGTGAACGTACATAAACGGCAGGAGTATAGAATATGAAGACAAAACAGGATTTTCCGACGATTAACGAGCGTCCGCAGGAAGGACTGAAAGCCGACGGATCGAAGATCCGCGTATTGGTTGTGGATGATTCGATGTTTGTTGCAAAGCAGCTCGGACAGATTCTTTCAAGCGAAGGCTACGAAATCATCGCGACGGCTGCAGACGGTAAAGAAGGTGTCGACAAATATAAAGAGCTTTGCCCGAATGTCGATCTCGTAACGATGGATATCACGATGCCGCGCATGGACGGCATCACCGCGCTCGAACAGATCATGACGTTCGACAAAAATGCACGCGTCGTTATGGTCAGCGCGCTCGGCAAAGAAGAATTGGTAAAAAAATCTTTGCTGCTCGGTGCCAAAAACTACATCATCAAGCCGCTTGACCGCAAAAAGGTTTTGGAGCGCATTTCCGCGAGCATGAAATAAGCGTCTACGGGACGGGCTGTCGAAAAGGCGAATGCTTTTGAGGCAGCCCCGTTCTTCTCCGGTTTTTAGAGAGCCGCAGACATTGCTTCTTCTCTCGTGTATAACCGATATCCGTTTTTTACTTTCAAAATATACATCTCCGAGATTTCTTTCATCAGATAAGTACGCAATCGCGATATATGTGAATAGATCGTTCCCTGTTTCGTATGAACGCCTCGCTCTTGCAGGAGGATTTGCAGTTCGGGAATGCTGAGCGCCGCCGTTCTGTTATCGTACAGTATTTCAAATACGGAAAAAAGCGATGCGGGCAGTTTTTGCTTGTATTCGATAAGCGCGGATCCGCTTCGCTCGAGCGTATCCGTTTTTTCTTTTTCGTAATTCGATCCGTGGAACGTATAAGCCGCCGGGCTTATTTCGTTCGCTTCGACCGTTTGTGCGATCGTCTTTAAAACGGGAAGGTATGCGGCGGCATCGAAGGCGGGTGTGCGGCCGTAGTAGAGATTGAGTGTCATGATCCAGTGCTTGATGCGCGCATCGCAGCCGCATGGAAACGGCGTATTGTAAACGATAAGCGGAATGAGGCGGCGTACTTCGCGCATATAACGGTATATGTTGCAAATATTGCTGTCGCAGGTCAAATGGTCGAGCAGCAGCAAATCGGGGCGGGTTTTCGTATTTAAAACGGCTTTGTAAAAATCATCGCAATTCGTGCAGATGCTGCATATATGTCCCTCTCTTTCGAGCGCCTTTGCGATCTTTTCGCATGCGCTTCGGTGGGCGGTATAAAAATACAATGTCATTTTTTTTCTCTTTCTTGAAGACTTTTTTATTCGTGCGGAGGTTTTAATACCCCGACGCTTGCGTCGTAACAAAGGGTATTAAAGCCGACTGCAACCACCTTATGAGAACATACAGTGCGAAACGTTGAGCACTGTACCCGACGCTTGCGTCGGGATTGTTGATTCGTGCGGAGGTTTTAATAATCCGATCCTCTGTGTCGGCTTGCTGATTTTCTGTTGCTCCATAATTCAATCATATTGTACCATGAAAAATACGCCTTGACTAATATTTATTTTTTTAGGATTATTAAGCGCATTATAAAAATACGCATTAAAACGCGGCGCATGAACGGCGTGCCGCATTTTAAGGACAATATGAAAAAAAACGTGATGACCCGCACATATCTTGAGTCCTTGTCTTTTTCCGACTTGCTTGTTCTTGCCGATACGTACGGCATAGATGTGCCTGATAATTTGAACAGGCGATTTCTCATCGGGGAGCTGCTCGATGTAGCTCAAGAGGCGGCGGACGATCCGAACGATATGATCATCGCACGGGAAGAAGGTGAGATATCCGCAGAGGGTGCATCTCTTCCCGAATCGTACAATATGACACAGATAGGAGCGGTGCTGAGGAGTCCGGCATGGGTCTACGTCTATTGGGACATAGGCGAGCCTGATATACGCAGCTTAAAAAAGCACGGGGACTATACGATCTTTCTCCGCGTTTGCTCGTTTGCGAACCGCACCGATACGAAGCCCGACGATGCGTATGATGTACAGATCGCACCTGCGGATACGTCGGAATACCTCTTGTGTCCCGCAGGCAAAAAAATCATACGTATAGAATTGGCGGCTTCGGTGAAAACGGGAACGATCGTGCTCGCGTCTTCCGGTACGGTCGAAATCCCGCGCTCGTCGAAACTGCTCGCCCATATTCGTCCGGGCAATGATGCCGGTATAACGCCGATCGCATCTCTTTCCGGCATAAAAGAGCTTTTGCTCGATCATTACATACAGCACCGCGAATCGTTTCTGTAATCGCATTCAAAAAATCGGAGAATTCGATGGCAAGTAAAAAAATCGTTTTGCTGATTTCCAACCCGCAGGCATACATCTATCACGTCGGCGCCGAAGAAAAAAAATTCGCGGCGGAAATGAATCATCTGTACGAATCGATTTCATACATCTACATACCGCTGCTCAATATGTTTTCTTCGCTCGAAAATGACGGCGTTCCGTTTAAAATCGCCCTTGTGCTTTCGCCGGTGCTGTGTACGCTTTTAAAAGACCCCGTCGTGCAGCAGCAGTATATCGCGTGGCTCGACGGAAAGATCGCGCTCGGAAAAAGCGAACTCGAACGCTGCAGAGGCGATGCGGCTATGTGCGATGTCGTTAAATTTCATCTCGAAAAAGCGCAGGAAGATCGATTTTATTTTACGGCGGTATACGCACAGGATTTAATAAAAAGGTTTTCCGAATATCAAAAAAAAGGATATGTCGAACTCCTTGCGACCTGCGGCACGAATATTTTTTTGCCGCATTATGCGGATATGGGAGAAGTGCTCAACGCGCAGATCGAAACGGGTTTGTATGCGCACCGCTCTTTTTTCGGCGATCGTGCATCGGGTTTTTGGCTTCCCGAAATGGGCTATATGCCGGGCATCGAGCGAGTGATGCACACTTATGGCGTGGATTACACGGTACTCGACGCGCGCTCTTTTCTTTTTTCCGACGCTCGCGTAGAGCGGGGCATATTTGCACCCGTCCGCTGCGGTTCGGGCGTCGATGCGTTTGCGCGCGATAACCGCATCGATGAAGAAGTTTTCGGTGAAAAGGGTTATGCGGCTTCTTCCGCATACTGCGACGTCAACCGCGATATCGCGTTTGAATTATCGGCCGAACTGCTTGAACCGTTTTTTCGGGGAGCGACATCGCGTTACGTTTCGGGCTATCAATATTACAGTAAGAGCGGAGCGCGGGGCGGCAGGGCGTCGATCTACGATCCCGTACGCGCCGCCGAACAGTGCGAAGCCGACGCCGCCTCTTTTTTCGATAAAAAACTGAATATGCTCGTGCAAGCCGAAGATCTTTTGCCGTCTGTGCCCGTACTTTCGCATGTGTGTGTATTTTCTTCCGAACAATTTTTGCAGTGGCATGAAGGTATCGCCTGGCTTGAAAACGTATATCGTTATGCGGCGGAAAAGCCCGCTTCGTTTTCTTTTTTTGAAGACATACTTGTTTCCCGAATGCAGCTGCAAAGTTTACAGCCGTACTGCAGCGCCGCGATCGGTGCGGGGTACGGGGAGACGCTCGTCGCGAATAAAAACAATCGGATCCTGCGTCACGCGCGTAAAGCGAGCGAGCGCATGATCGATTTGGCCGAACGCTTTCCGGATGACACGGGGCTTAAAGCACGGCTGTTGAATTTGAGCGCGCGCGAACTCATGCTCGCGCAGTCGTGTACGTGGGCGAAGATGATATGGGACGGAACCTTCCCCGAATATGCCGAAGCGCGCTTTACGGAAAGTCTCGCGGCGTTTATAAATGTGTTCGAATCTTTAGGCGCGAATACGGTGAGTACCGAATGGCTTACATCTTATGAAGCGAAGCATCCTATCTTCCCGTGGATAAATTACCGGATCTTCAGCAAAAAGCGCTGACACTAAACCGCTCGTCGGCTCGGGCGACGCGCTTGTCGTATCCTGTGCGTTTCAGTTTTCGATAGATTGCGAATCGCGGATACGCTGTCGTAAAGCGAGCTGCTTTTTCGCGCTTTCGATACCTTTTTTTGCGGGGGTGAAGCGGCGGTCGACCGCGAGCGCTTCGTTCCATACGACGACGGCTCCGGCGTAGTCTGCGTCTGCGAACAGCTTAATCCCTTCGCCGTACAATCGTTCGACTTCGTTTTGCCTTTTTGCTTTGCCGCCGTCACCGAGCAGGATTTTTGCGCCTGCGCTTATGTGATTGACGGGACGGAACGACGTAAAGCGGTCGAGTGTATAGTTGACGTCCAGCCGTACGTGCTTAAAGAGCGTGACGCCCGCGCCGATACCGACTCCGGCGAACTGCACGTTTGTTCCGCTTTCGCCGCCGTCGAACTTGCAGCCCGCTTGCAGACTGAAAAAATCCGTCGCATCGATTTCGAGGGCGCAGCCCGCCGACCACGACAGGTATTCACCGATACGGGAAAGGCTGAGCGGCTGTTTGAATTCCGCGGCGGCAAGCAGCTGTTTGATAGGACGATAGGATACACCGAAAGCGGCGCTTGTCGGGAGCGGGTTGTCGAGTTCGATTTTTTCGCCGAAGCCCGTGATCGCAGCTCCTGCGTTCAAAAAGTTTAGGCCGATGCGTAAATTCGGTTCGTGCGAACCGAAAAATTTGCCGCAGTTGAAGCGCAACATGACGCCGGCATCGGAAGCGAGCGCTAAAGCGGAGCGCGAAAAGCTTGTAGCGCTTATGACCGAACCCGATGCGTCGGGCATACTGCGCCATGCGGCTTTTACGTTTGTGCCGATCGCGATTCCTTTAAAATAATAGCCTGCGAGGATATTGTACGATATATTGAAAAGCGCTGTCGTTTCGGAGTAGAGGCTGGGTGCGCTCCGTGCTCCCGAAGCGTCGTATTCGTCAAAGGGTACGTAAAAAAAGCGAAGCGCGCCGCCGAAACCCATATCGCCCTTTCTTCCCGCCGCTGCGATTGTTTCCATCGACGTGCCTGCAATCCACGTGTTGTGAAATACGCCGATTTCGTTTTGCGCGAGGACGGAGCTTGCCGCGGGATTTGCATCGAGGAGAGATACGTCGTCCGAAATGCCGGTGTATGCGCAGCCGAGCGTTTCCGCTCTGCCTCCGGTCGGCACGGTAAGCGAATAAAACGACATCGCCCGTTGTGCGTATCCCGTGGAAACGGAAAGCGCTTCAATAAATGAACGCGAACCGCTGAAATCGAGCGCTCGGGCGGGAAATGAGGAGCAGAAAATCAACAGTAACGCTATGCGGGCAAACGGTGTTTTTATCATCGATACTCTACAGTATATCATATTTTCGGCTTTTTCCCTCTATCTTATCAGCGAAATTACCGAAAATATAAACAGGCGTACCGTGTGGTAGGTTTTTTTTAAAAATCATGATAGAATATATAGGGGCGGGAGCTCACAATTCTCCGGTTATGAAAAAAGTATTTTTTATCGCACTGTATTGTATTCTCATTGCCGCACCTTTTTTTTCGACCCCGAAAGGAGCGCGTCGTTCTCTTGCGGAAATCGATCGGCTCATTCAGGAGACGGAATACGACGCGGCGCTTTCGGCTCTGTCCGATTTTATTGAAACCTATCCCGAACGTTTTGACGACGTGCAGCGGCGCTCGAATCGAATTTTCAAAACGCTCGACCGCTATACGGCGACCGCGTCTCAGCTCGTCGATACGATAGAAAACGAACCGGAAAACGGTCAAAAAATATTGGCGATCATAGCGAAGCTCGAATCGTTGAAAAAAAATCCCACGGAACAGCAGCTTGCGTTTATTCACAATGCGCGTACTGCCGCTCAGTTTACGATATATCGCAAGCAGCTGCTTGCGATTTTGCAGGAAAGCGCGGACTTGGCGCGCGGCGGTAACTATACGGGCGCAGTCGATAAAGCGCAGAGCGGATTTTTTATGTATCGCGACGATTTTTTTCGAGAGCATACGGATGCAAGCGTGACGGTTCCGGTACGGAGTGCGCTCTCTTACGTCGACGAAAAAATCGCCGCATATAAAGCGCTCGAAGATGTGTTACAGGACGCGTTCTCCTCTTTTGCCGATGCCGTCCGTTTGGACGACGTCGAAAGCACACAAGCATCATTTATCGCCGTGCAGCATGCGTTCAATGCGTTTGCGGAAGTGCGGAACAGTATCTATCGGCTCGGTTATGAGCTGTCGGATATGGGACAGGCGATACAGGCGGAAAAGTCGGCAACGGATGCGTTGTTTTTGTCCTTCGTTTCGCGTTGTATACTCGGCATCAATACAATCGCGGATTCGGGTGTCGCCGGTGCGCTGGACTACGAATGGGACGCGCTCGTAAAACGTATGGAAGACGAAATCGCGTCGATCCTTACACAGCGAGTCGAATCGTTCGTGTATGCGTTGAGTTCCGGCGGGTTTGCCGACGTCAGTGCGTTTCCGGAACAAAAAGATCTTTCGGCGATCCTGTCGTTTGCCGAAATCGGAAAATCCGTAGACGCGTTGTATGCGCTGTGTATGGAATTGGACAATACCCCCGAAGAATCGAAGTTTCCGAATTTTGCCGTATCTGTCGATTATGCGGCATCCCTTGCGTCACGCTTTTCCGCACTGCTGGAATCAGGGCAAACGATGGCGGCAGAACGGCAAAACGCTTTCACGCTGTCGGAACCGAGCGATTATGAAAAAGTTGAGGAAGGAAGTGAGTATACGGCATCGCTCCTCGCGGCATCCGAACGTGTGAAATCGACTCAATCGAAAATCTCGGAAGATGCTTTCGAACAGTCTCCCGCAGCCGTCGCCTATCTCGGCGCGCAACATACGGAAGATGCCGACGACGAAGTGATCCCGTTTGACAACCTCGTCGGCGCATATAGAAAGTACATTCAGGATGCGGCGGACTTCAGCCGCAATACGGAGATCGAACTCTGGCAGAGGATCGCTTCGTATTACGCTGCGTGCGGAGCGTCCTATGTTACCGCGCGGGAAAGCGATGTTGCTGCAATCAAAGCCTTGGACGGCGGCAAATTCGATGAAGAAGCGGGAACGACGTTTCGCTATCCGTTTGAAGTAACGGAAGCGGTTCGTGCCTTTCAAAAAAAGCTTTCCGAAAATAAAGCCGTCCTCGTTTCCGGACGCACGATGCTTGCACGCGGAGAAAACGTCGACTCATACGCGCTTCTGCTTCAATTGATTTACATTTCGATTACCAAGCTCGACTCGCTTGCACCGGATGTAGCGGCTATCGGAGCGTCCGCGCTTGAACAGGTAAAGGCGGCGCAGCGCGCGAAGAACGAAGCGGATCTCCGATACGATCAAGCGCAAAAAGCGCTTGCGGCAAACGATTTCGATGAAGCGCGAAGGCGGCTGCAGGAATCGCGTACGAAATACAATGAATCGCTTTCGTATCAGGAATCCGAACAGCTGCGTAGCGAATCCGACGGACGGCTCGCTTCGCTCGGCGAGCGCATTCAAACGCGGCAAAACGAAAGTATCGTCCGCCGTGTACGCGATATAAAGACGCGGGCACGAACGGAATACTACAACGGAAATTTCAGCAGAGCGGAATCCCTTTTGTCGCAGGCGAAGGCGCTGTGGGCATCGACGAATATCGAAGAAGACGAAGAAATCGAGTCGCTGTTCGCGCTGGTCGGTACGGCGCTTTCGCTTCGTACAGGACGCGTTCTTTCTCCGTCGGCACCGCTCTATCCCGAAATGTCGCAGCTTTTGAGCATAGCGCGGCAGTATTTTAACGAGGGACAGGATTTATTAAAAAAAGGCGATGAGGACGAGGGAAGGATGCTCCTCGCCCAAGCGTTGCAAAAGATTCAGGAACTCCAGCTCGTCTACCCCCTCAATCGTACGGCGAGCCTTTTTGCGCTGCGTATCCAGCAGGTGCTCAATCCTTCGGGCTTTGCGACTCTCTTTGCGGAGCGCATTAAAATGGCACAGGCGAATTACAAAATTCCGGAAAAGCGGCAGTCGGCCTATACCGATCTGCTCGATTTGCATGAAATCGATCCGTCGTACCCGGGACTTGCCGCTCTGATCTACGAAACGGAAATCGATTTGGGTATACGCCGCCGCCCGCAAGACCGCACGGCGATCGTAAAGGCGGCATCCCTTACGAAGCGGGCACAGGGTATCATGGAAACTGCAGGGCGCGATGAAGTAAAGCTGCGCTCGGCTCTTTCGCTCGTCGATGAAGCGATTTCCCTCGATCCGAATAACGATGCGGCGCTCCTTTTAAAAGACCGCATACAGATCGCGATCGGAGGTCAGACGCTTATCGTATTGTCGTCCGAAGACGAAGCGAAATATCAAAAGGCGGTCGCCGCGCTTCAGGACAATAACCTCGTCACTGCAAACGCGCTCGTCGAAGAGCTGCTGCAAAAATCATCAAATAAAAACTCTTCGAAAATCATCGACTTGCAAAAAAAGATTCGGGCGCTGCTGTGATGAATCGAACGATAGCGACCGTAAAACGCGCGGCTGCGTTCGCAATCTGCGCGGCAGTTTTTTTCACATCCGTTTTCCGCCTCTCCGCTCAGACGATGTATTGGGAAAATCCCGTGCGCATTACGAAAGGCGATGCGCGCTTTCCCCGTGTTGCGACGGACGGTATGAAAAACTATGTGTTTTGGCAGGAAATCGATACGCACGAAGAGATGATATGGCTTTCGTGCGAGTATACCGATGCGCGCGGCGTACGGCGTATAAACGACCGCTTTGCAGGTCCCTTTCCGTATTCGGGCAGAATACCCGACATCTATTCGGTTGCGGTTTCGAAAAAAGGTACGATCGCTGTCGCCGTCCTTTCCGGTACGAAGTCGCTTTCAATTTTGACATCGACGGACGGAGGCGCCCATTTTACCGAAGCGAATATCCCTCACTATACCGAACCCTTTGTCGCGCCGCAGATCTATGCAACCGATCGCGGTACCTTTATATTGTTCGTGTCGCTCGGGCAAAACGCTTCGTTCGCAATGTATACGGCATCCTCTTCCGACGGTTTTTCGTGGTCGGGGTTTTCTCCGTTTATGCCGTCCGTTTCTTTGATAAACCCGTTTATCCCCGTATTCACTTCGATGCCGAAAAACGATGCGGTCGTACTGCAAGCCCAGTATATTTCGGGGAACCGCATATCCTATCAGCTCTATGGGACTTTTTCTTCCGATGCGGGGATGACGTGGTCGGAGCCTCTGCTTTTGACCGATGAAGCTTCTCTCGCTTCCGACGATACGCGCAATTTTTCCGTATATCACAATCAGCGTCCGGTTCTGTTTACGCAATCCGGCATCACCTATATCGCGTGGGAGCGGACGTATTACGCTTCCGAAAATTCGTACATTTGGATCGCAGAGCTGACGAAAGACGGTATCGTTCCCGGTACGGCGAAACAGATCAGCGGTGAAGGAAATGCGAATCGTGCCGTGCTCTTTTCATTTAATAATATGCTGTCGGCCGTTTGGTTCGATACGAGAAGCGGCATCGAAACCGTGCGTATGGCGCAGAAAAAAGGTTCACTGTGGGAAGAGACGGCGATCTCTTCGGGACGTGTACCCTCTCTTTTTGCGTTTCCGGTCATCACGCGGCAAAAGTCGAAAGCGGTACGGCTGTCCTTCGTGTGGCAGGAAAATCTCGCGAAGGGGGAGCCGGGTATCTATCGTCTCGAACCCGATATATCGGTTCAAGCTCCTTCACTCACGCCCCTTTCATTTGAAGAAGGGAAGCGTTCTCACGCATCCCGCGTTCGTTTCCGCGTCACTCTTCCGTCCGATTCGTCGGGAGTCGCAGGCTATTCGTGGAGCTGGTCGCAAGATAGATCGGAGGAACCTCCTGAAACGATCATGCATACTTCGGAGGAGCGGACGGTCGAAACGAATGCGTCGGTCGAGGGTGAGTGGTATTTTAAAGTGCGGGCGACGGACTACGCGGGCAACTGGTCTGATTCCGCCGAAGCCGCGTATTATCTCGATTTGACTGCGCCCGCAAAGCCTGTGATCGAACTGCCCGAAACGGACGCATACGGTTGCGTCGATTCGAATTCCTTCAGCATACACTGGCAACCGGATGCGGCCGACGGCGATGTCGCAGGTTACACGTGGAATTTGCAATACATTGCACCTATCGACAGCCGTCTCGTCCACACGAAGCGCCGCCCGATACGCGTGAGTCCCGATGAGGCGAAGCCGATCGTTGCCGCGCTGCTGTCATCTCATGCGGATGAAGTGCTCCATGCGGAAATGCCGCCGCGCCGCATACTCGGAAGAGAGGCCTCCGTTTCGTATGCAAACCGTAAAAACGGTCTCTATGCGTTTTCCGTTGCGGCGATCGATACGGTCGGCAATATCGGAGAGGCGTCCGTGGTGCTCCTCGTGCTCAACAAATACGTGCCGTCGACGTATATCACATCGGTCGCGTCGTCGTCCGATATGTTCGGAAACGTAACGCTCGATATCGTCGGCGGAGGATTTACTTACGAGGGTACCGTCGATACGGTCTATATCGACAGGGACGGCAAAGCGCCTTACGATTTGACGCTCCAACGAAGCGACGGTCTGTTTCGCGTCGCATCGGATAACCGCATCGTCGATATTCGTATCGGTACCGCGCTCGACGAAGGCACATACCGCATCGGCATCGTGCATCCGGAACGCGGGCTTTTTATGAGCGAGCCGATATTCCGTGCGGAAAAAAACGGTACGGTCAAAATGGAACGGCGCTACGCATACGATTCACCGTGGCTGCCCGTAAAAACGATATCGCCGTATCGTATACAGGTCGGAACGATTTTGCTTTGGATAGTGCTCGTGCTTGCCGCAGCGGGTTTTGCGTTTGCGGTTTTCGGGTTGATACAGACGCTGCGGGACGTGCTTGCCGTCCGCATGGAAATACGCGCGCTCATTGCAGGAGATGGTATGCCGCAGGGAAAGAAAAAACGGTTTATGCAGCTGAGACGAAAAGGCATGAGTCTCAGGTTCAAGTTGGTGTTGTTTACGACGCTCCTCGTCATCGTCACCGTCGCGCTCGTTGCGGTGCCTTTCGGTGTCAATATGCTGCGTACACAGCGGCGTACACTTGCCCACGGGCTTTCCGAACGCGTCGATATGCTCCTCGAAAGTTTGACGTCAAGTACGCGCATCTATATGTCGACGCAGAATATCCTTGAGATGAATTACCTCCCCGATCAAATGTCGTCGCTCGAAGAAGCCCGGTACGTAACGATTACCGGCTATCCGTCGAACAACGCGAATTCGAGCCTTGCGTACGTGTGGGCGACGAACGACCCCGATATTTTGCATAAGATTGGAAATTCGACGCTTACCTACGGTGCATCGGAAATCACGGATGCAGCCGTCCAAGAGATCGCGATGAGATGTGAAAAGCTCAATGAAACTGCTGCAAAAGAGGCGGGCGGCATTGCAGCGGATATAGCGGAACTCAACGCGGAAGGCATTTCGCTCGCGCTTCGAACCGACAGGCGCTCGGTAGCCCGCCGTGAAGAGATCGCACGGATTACGGCACAGCTTTCGACAAAGCTGACCGTCGCGCTGAACGAGCTTGGCGAAAACGGAAGCGGATCCGTTCCGCCTTATGACGATATGCATTTCGACCCTGTAAACACCGATTATCTTTTTTACCGGCCCGTACTGTACCGGCACGGTACGTCACAGGAGTATGTACGGGGCATTGTCCTCGTTCAAGTGTCTACGAAAAATATCGTTGCTGAAGTCTACAATGCGCGTCGCAGCGTATTTTTGGCTGCCGTCATCATCGGAGCCTTTGCCGTTTTGATCGGTGCCGCCGGTTCCTTCGTTTTGGCGTCGATCATCGTAGCGCCCATTCGGGAGCTTGCACGCCATGTGCAGATCATCGGTGAGACGAGCGACAAGATGAAGCTTGCCGGCCGCGATATAAAAATCAAAGGACGCGATGAAATCGGACAGCTCGGAGAGAGCGTAAATGAAATGACACACGGACTTATCCGCGCGGCCAAAGACGAGCGGCTGCTTATGGACGGCAGAGTCGTGCAACAAACCTTCCTTCCGCTTGTGACAGGTGCAGACGGCGTAAAAGAAACGGTCGCAAAACTCGACGAAGCAAACCTCCAGTGTTTCGGCTATTACGAAGGCGCGACGGGAGTTTCGGGAGATTATTTCGATTACAAAAAACTCGACGAACGTTGGTATGTTTTAATAAAATGCGACGCGTCGGGACACGGCGTTCCTGCAGCCCTTCTCATGACGATCGTCGCGACGCTCTTCCGTACGTATTTCGCAAACTGGTCGTATGAAAAAAACGGTACGCAGATAGACACGGCCGTTTCTCAGATAAACGATTTTATCGAATCGCTCGGCATCAAGGGAAAATTCGCAACGATCATCATCTGTCTTTTCGATACGCATTCGGGCGACGTCTATATGTGCAATGCGGGCGACAATATCGTCCACCTGTACGACAATATGGCGCAGAAAGAAACGGAGCTGACGCTCTTCGAAACGCCTGCGGCGGGTCCGCTTTCGTCAGCGCTCGTCGCTTCGAAAGGCGGGTTTAAAGTCGAAAAAGCACACTTACAAAAGGGAGACGTGCTCTTTCTCTATACCGACGGAATCGAAGAGGCGACGCGGAAATTCCGCTCTCCGTCGTTTGCCGTTATGCACTGTGCCGAGCAGGGTCTGCATCCGGGAGATATTCACGGCAATCACAAAGTCGGAGAGGATTCCGAACAGTTGGAAACCCGCCGCGTCGGTGAAATCATCGAATCGGTGTTCGCTCGCCGCGCTTACACGCTTAAAAAATTTCACAATCCGATCCCCGATGAAGATCTCGTGTTCGATTTTTCGACGTGCAAAGGTACGATCGAAGAAGCCGTCATTGCGCTCGTATCGATCGAAAAAGTGTTCCGCATGTATAAGTCTCCCGACGTGACGGCAGCCGATATCGTGCGCGTCGATAAAAAAATCGATGCATTCCTTGAAAAGCATTTCAATCGATATAATTATTATTGCGGCGTAAAACGGGAAAGTGCGGAAGGGCAGAACTATTTCGAATACGTGTATCTCCGCGAAGACGAACAGCTCGACGATTTGACGCTGCTCGCCGTCCGCCGTCCGTAAAACCTTTTGCAAAACCGGCGATTTGTGTGTATATTATAGGGGAATGTGCAGGGAGGTTGTATGGCTATCGGTGATAAAATCAAACGGTATTTCGACAAAGGCGTCGCAGTGTCCAAGACGGCATTCGACAAAGGCATGGAAGTCTCCAAAACCGCGTTCAACAAAGCGAGCAGCGCCGTTCAGGATTTCAGCGACAAAAGCGTCGTCCGTATAGAAAAACATCAGTTCGAAACGAAAAAAGAAGAAGAGCTGCTTGCGCTCGGGAAAAAAGTTTTCGAAAAATTCTCAGGCGATGCGGCATCTGCAGTTCGCGCCGACGATGCGGATATCGCGCCGATCATTGCGGAAGTAAAGCACTGTGACGAAGAGATTGCAAAGCGCGAAGAAGCTCTTGCTCAAAAGTCGAAGCAGGACTGAACGTTTAAAAGCGCCGCTGAAATAGCGCGGCGCTTTTAACTTCGAGTTTCCTCTCGAAAACTCGCGGATATACGTGTGCGCTTCCGCGCACGAATTGCACGGCTCCTAAATCCGAAGATTTACTCGCTGTGCAATTTTAAGGAAGGTTTAAAAGTGCCGCTGAAATGGCGCGGCGCTTTTAACTTCAAGTTTGCAAGGCAAACCGTTTTCTTTCGAAAACTCGCGGATGTACGTGTGAGCTCGTGCGCACTAATGCGTCATTTTCGGAAGTTGACACTTCCTGCAATGCCGCATTTTAAGGAAGGTTTAAAAGCGCCGCTGAAATAGCGCGGCACTTTTAACTTCAAGTTTGCAAGGCAAACCGTTTTCTTCCGAAAACTCGCGGATGTACGTGTGCGCTCTCGCGCACTAATGCGTCATTTTCGGAAGTTGATACTTCCTGCAATGCCGCATTTTAAGGAACGTTTAAAAGCGCCGCTGAAATAGCGCGGCACTTTTAACTTCAAGTTTGCAAGGCAAACCGTTTTCTTCCGAAAACTCGCGGATGTACGTGTGCGCTCTCGCGCACCAATGCGGCATTTTCGAAAGTTGACACTTCCTGCAATGCCGCATTTTAAGGAACGGATTTTTACTGTACCTGCCGTTCGGAGCAAGAGCGCCGGAAGGTAAAACAAACGGCGGGCTTTATACATGCCCGCCGTTCGATCATTTAATTATTAATAATTTTTTGTCGGCATTTAATTCAGCGCGATGCCGCCGTTTTACCCGCCGTTTTTCCGAATACCATGCAGTCTGCGATCGCGTTCCCGCCGAGCCGGTTCGAACCGTGAATGCCGCCGGTAACTTCACCGCAGGCGTATAAGCCCGGAACGGGTTTTCCGTCCGCGCCGAGCACTTCCGCATTCGTGTTGATTTGAATGCCGCCCATCGTGTGATGCACGGTCGGAACTTTTTTGCACGCGTACCACGGACCCGCATCGAGCGTTTTGTCATCCGGGCTGTTTGACGTAAATCCGAGTTCGTCTTTTTCGACTTCTTTTGAAACGACGGAGTTGTACTGTGCGACCGACGCTTTCAGATCGTCTGCGTTCATCTTTGTCTTTTGCGCAAGTTCGTCGAGCGTTGCAGCTTCGATGACGGAACCCTGTGCGACCATATTTGCGATCGTCGCGCCGTTGTTGTCGACGAAATCCCGTGAGGGATAGCGCACGGAATTGACGACGATCCAGTACGTGCTGCCGTCCTGCGCGAAAATCGCTTTGCACAAAGTATCACGAGCGGCGTTTTCGTTTACGAATCGTTTACCCGAAGCGTTGACGAAGATGCGGTTTTTGCCGGACGTGCGGATGTTTTCCATGAGACCGGTTCCCGGCGTGCCGCAGGGATGGAGCTGGATATCGGGCATGCCGACGACGTTTGCGCCCGCGCTTTCGGCGAGCGTAATGCCGTCGCCCTGCGCGCACAGGTACATATTCGTCGTACCGATCGAATTGTCGAGCTTCACTTCTTTCCAAACGCCCGTGTTCACTTTTTGGCGGAGCGCGACGTTCGCACCGAATCCGCCGGTTGCGATGATGACGCCTTTGGAAGCGTTGACCGTGATTTTCCTGCCTTTGTTTTCTCCGACCGCGCCTGAAACTCTGTCGCCTTTTTTAATAAGCGACGTCGCTTTCGTGTCCGTGATGACAGTGATGTTCGGATGTTTTGCCGCGTACGCTTCGAATACTCTGATGTAGCTGTTGCCGGACGGCGTTTTCGGATAGTGGCTGCGCTGACCGAGCGAACCCGTCGCGGAGCCGACTTTGTCTTTAAACTGTACGCCGATCGATTCGAGCCATTCGACTGCGGGATAAGCGTTGCTCGTCATATAGCGCACGAGAGAAGGGGTGCCGGTGTTGTGCCCGCCCGTCAGCGTCGCATTGTAAAAGGTTTCGACGGAATCGGTGATACCCTGCGGCACTTGGCGCTTGGGATCGACCGCGTTGAGCGCACCTTCGGAAACGTTCGTGCTTCCGCCGAGCAAGCCGATTTTTTCCATGACGATGACTTTTGCGCCGTTCTGTTCTGCGGAGATGGCCGCTGCAAGACCTGCGCCTCCTCCTCCGATGACGAGCACGTCCGTGTCGTAGGTTTCATCTTTAAGCTGTTTCGCTTTTTTCGGCTGTGTCCATTTTTTAATGTCGGCTCCCGACTGCACGAGACAGTCGCGCACCGCAGCGATGAGCGAACGGCTCGAAATGCTTGCACCGGTGACGACATCGACGGCGAGCGATTGGTTGTCGATGATCCTCGCGGCGACCGTTTCGAGCGCTTTTTTTCCGACGCCGATCGTTTCAAGGTTTTTCGAATAATCGATGTCGGTGATCTTTCCGTTGCTTATCGTGACCGATACGGTCATCGGCGCGTTGTGTCCCGAAATCGTTTTCGAATAAGTTTGCGATTGCGCTTTTTTTGCAGCGGTTGCCGCACCTGCGAGCAATGCGGCCGCACACAAAAACAATGCGATTTTTTTCATGTCATACCTCTCGTTATTTTGCATCCGCAACGACGGTTTCGCCTGCGAGTTTGCCGAATACGACCGTGTCTACGACGGCGTTACCGCCGAGACGGTTCGCACCGTGGATGTCGCCGGTAACTTCGCCCGCCGCGTACAGACCGGGGATCGCTTTGCCGTTCGTGCCGAGCACGCGTGCATCGGTGTCGATGGCGACACCGCCCATCGTGTGGTGGATGCACGCCTTGCGGGGTGTTGCGATCCACGGACCGTGCTCAAGTTTTACCGAATAGAGCGTCCGTCCGAACTCGTCGTGTCCCGAAGCGACGCTTTCGTTGAACGCATCGACGGTCGCTTTGAGAACCGAGGCTTTCATGCCGAGTTTTGCAGCCAGCGCGTCAAGCGTGTCGGCCTTATACATAAAGCCGTTTTTTTCGCAATAGTCGAACGTAAAGCCGTCAGCGCTCCGCCACGACGGATCGTTGATGTCTTTGTATTTATCGCCGTCGGCGCATTCGAGGACGTAGTAGAACTGTTCGGGCTGATTGAAAACTGCGAGACAAATGTTGTCGCGGCGGCCGCCTTCGTTCGTAAAGCGTTTACCTTCTTTGTTCACGAAGATGATCTGATCGGTGCCGTTTGCCGCGCGCAGCGTGTATTTCGAAATCTGACCGTCCTGCAAGTTGCCGAGGTACAGAAGCTGGATCTGTTCCATGTCCGCGAGAGCGGCTCCCGCGGCGGTCGCCATGGTTATGCCGTCGCCCTGTGAAGCGGAAAAGCGGTTCGTCGTTCCGACTTTGCTCAAATCGCTCCATTTGCCGGAGGTGTTGTACTTCTGCACCATTTTGCTGTTTGCACCGAAACCGCCGGTTGCAAGGATAACGCCGTCTTTTGCGGAAATCGTAAATTTATTTCCGTATCTGTCCGCACAGACGACGCCGGTAATTCTGCCGTTTTCTTTGACGAGCGCTTTCGCCGTCGTTTCGACCATGAGCGAAACGTTGTTCATCTTTTCGATATTGTCGATATAGGTCGAAAGAAAACCCGTACCGAGTTTCATAACGCTCGTATGGGTGCGCTGCCACAGAGACCCTGCGCCCTGTGCGATCTTGTCGGAAAAGCGCATGCCGAGTCCTTCGATCCACTTTAATCCGCTGTATGCGTTGTATGTCAGCGTTTTGACGAGGTCGAGGTTTGCGGCTTTATCTCCGCCGTTCCACGTTTGCAGCGCGTACCATTCTTTCGAGTCGAAGAGATCCGTACGTCCGCTTGCTTTGTATGCATCCCACTGGGCGCGCACCGCCGCCTGAAGAGCCGCGTGTTCGTCGCTTGTCGGATTTTCCGCGAGAGCTTTTTCGATCGTCGGTTTTACCGAATCGGACATCGTAACTTTTTTTTGCAGCGCTTCATCGGCAGCGTTGTAGATGGCGCCGCACACGAGCGTGTCGCCGCCCACTTCGCCGGTCTTTTCCACGATGATGACCGATTTGCCTTTTTGGCCGGCTGCGATTGCAGCTGCCAATCCCGCGCCGCCGCCGCCTACAACGACGACATCCGCGCTCGCGTTTGAAGGAGCTGCCGCCGGTTTTTGCTTTTTGCTCCAGTCGGCAAGATTGGCGCCGGCTTGCTGTAAGCACTTGGTTACCGCGGCCGTGATTGCACGGGAAGTGATCGTAGCGCCGGTTACGACATCGACGTTGACGCTTTGATTTTCGACGATCCGCTGAGGAATGACATCCACCGGCGAAAGTCCGCCGGCCGTTACAACCTTACCGTTGATGTCTTTTAAGCGCGTACCGATTCCGGGCGTTTCCGCTTCTTTCGTCACTTCGACTTGCGTGATCTTTTTGCCCTTGATCGTAACGCTTACTTCGACGTCGCCGTTCATACCGCCGACCGCAGCTTTGTATGTGCCGTTTTTAACGGATTTTCCGCCGGCACCGAACAGGAATGTAGTTGCAAAAAGCGCATACGCCGCCGTTTGCAAAAGCCGAATCTTTTTCATATATCCTCCATAAAAATGATATAAAATGATTCCGATATGAAAGCTATGCCGAGAAATTTCCAACCGCTTTACGGTTCAAGTGAATGACGAGATTTTGAAAAGCGTTCATTGCAGTCGAATATAACAAAATATTTAAAACTATTCAATGTAAAATGCCGTTTTGAAGGACTTTTGTGTGTAACCTTTTTTGTATGATCGCTGTTTGAGAAGCGAATGCAAGAGCAAACGTAATCTGATTTGCTTTCTCCTCTCCTTTCTGGAGTCCTGCCGTCGGCAGGGCTCCTTTTTTTATTTCATTTACTATATACTGACGGTATGCATCGTATTTTATTTATCTGCCACGGAAACATTTGCCGCTCTCCGATGGCGGAATTCGTTATGAAAGATTTGGTAAGACAGGCCGGACGGGAACGCGATTTCGTTATCGAATCGGCGGCGACGAGCAACGAAGAAATCGGGAACGACATCCACCCGGGTACGCGAAAAAAGCTCGACGATATGGGAGTGGCGCATGAGACGCGCGCGGCGCGGAGGATCGTGCGTGCCGATTACGACGCATACGATTTTTTGATCGGCATGGACGACGAAAACCTGTACTATATGCGGAAAACGTTCGGAGAAGACCGCGAGCATAAAATGAGCAAACTGCTCGAGTGGTGCGGCGTGTATCGCGATGTTGCCGACCCGTGGTATACGGGAAACTTCGATGCGACGTGGGACGACGTGCTTGCAGGCTGCCGCGCGATTTCGGCAAAGCTTTCGTAAGCGTTCCGCTGTTCCGCTCGGCCGTCGCGCATACATACATCGGGAATGCGCGTAATTGCGTGAGCGTTATTATTCTGCTATAATCGATTCGTTATGGAAAACGAAGTACGTGTTCGCTACGCTCCCTCTCCGACGGGGATGCAGCATATCGGCGGTGTGCGCACCGCGCTGTTCAATTATCTTTTTGCGCGTTCGCAGGGCGGCAAATTTGTTTTGCGCCTCGAAGACACCGACCGCACGCGCTACGATGAAAAATTTGTTAAGAATTTGTACGACACGATGGCATGGCTCGGCATCGATTGGGACGAGGGCGGCGATAAAGGCGGTCCTTACGGCCCTTACGTGCAGAGCGAACGTTTCGATCTCTATAAAAAATATGCCGAAGAACTCGTTGCAAAGGGCGAAGCGTATTACTGTTTTTGCGACGAAGAGCGCCTCGCGCGCATCCGAAAAATCCAAACGGAAAATAAAATGGCACCGGGTTACGACCGCCATTGCCGTATGCTGACCTCTGAAGAAGTGCGGGAAAATATCGCTGCGGGAAAACCGCACGTCATCCGCCTCAAAGTGCCCCTCGAAGGCGAAACGGAATTTCACGATTATCTGCTCGGAAAGATCACGTGGAAAAACGAAGATATCAGCCCGGATCCCGTTTTGCTCAAAAGCGACGGTTTTCCGACCTACCACTTGGCGAATATCGTCGACGATCACTTTATGCATATTTCTCACGTGATGCGCGCACAGGAGTGGATACCGTCGACGCCGCTGCACGTACAGATGTACCGCGCTTTCGGCTGGAAGCATCCCGAATTCTGTCACTTGCCCATGGTCAACGGTAAAGACGGTCAAAAGCTTTCGAAGCGGCACGGCGCGACGAGCGTCGATGAATTCCGTGCGCGCGGTTATCTTCCCGAAGCGATTATCAATTACGTTGCGATGCTCGGCTGTTCGTACGAAGACGGCAGGGATCTGTATTCGCTTGACGAACTGTGCCGCTTATTTAAAATCGAACATCTCAATAAATCGCCTGCGGTATTCGATTATAAAAAACTCGAATGGTATAACGGTCAGTATATCCGCATGCTTTCGGACGAAGCGCTTTACCGCATGACGCTCCCGTTTATCACGGGGACGGGCGATGCCGCGCTTCCGATTCATTCCGACGGTGAATTGCCGCCTCCGCGCGTGGGTTCGGAATATTCGGGCATCGCGCTCGGAAGCGACGGCGAACCGGTTTGCGTTGACGCTTCCATGCAGATGACAAGCGCCGATGTAAAAGCCGCCCTTATGCGCCTCATGCCGCTTATTAAAGAGCGGCTCCACTATTTGACCGACGCCGCGGAGATGGTGCGCTTTTTGTTTACCGAACCGGTCGTGCCTCCCGTCGAAGAGATCGTTCCGAAAAAACTCGACGCGGCGAAAACGAAAGAGATATTGCTTCGCGCGAAAAATTTCGTCGATGCGGCTTTCGCTATGAGCCATGAAGAAGCGGAAAATCTTGCGAGGACGGAAGCGGAAGTGCTCGGCGTAAAACTCGGAGATTTTATGATGCCCGTGCGCATGGCGGTAACCGGCAGCAGAATAAGTCCTCCGCTTATCGGCTCGATTCTCATCCTCGGAAAAGAGCGGTGTCTTTCGCGGATCGAAAAGACGCTGGAGAAGTTTTAAGGGGGGGGGTATGCACATCGCGAAAGCGGTGTCCTGCTAACCGGCGGCGGATAGGCTTCAAGAAGTGAGAAAGCCATAAGGCTCTTAAGATTTGTCCTCCGCTTAACCTGCATTGCCAAAAGCACTGTCAGGTTGAAGCGGGTGTCATATTAAATTATTTTTCATAGTGATACCTAAAAGAGATAAACACTAACTGTTGCTTTTCTACTTGATATACGATTCTATGTTCATGATTTATTCTCCGTGACCAATATCCGGATAAAGAATATTTTAACGCCTCCGGTTTTCCCGTACCTGTAAAAGGCGATCTTTCAATCTCTTTTATTAAATCATTTATTTTCGTAAAAATTTTTTTATCTGTATTAAACCAATAGATATAATCCGCCCACGCTTCATCTGTAAAGAGTTTATTCATCTTGCAACAACTCGTGTTTTTGTAATTTTCCTGCTTTATGCTGTTCAATTGATTTTATTAAATGCGCTGCATTTGATTCATTCTTAAGCAAATAATCGGTTTCAATAAGACTATTATACTCATGTACCGATAAAAGAACCACATTTTCCGAATTTTTTCTTGATATTATCAATGGCTCATAGTCATTGTAAACTTTATCCATATATGCTTTCAAATTGCTGCGTAAATCTGAATATGTAATTGTATCCATATCTGACCTCTAACAAGTACAATATATTGTACTTGTTAGAAAAGGTCAAGTTGTAATTACATTACGTTTTATTTATCCCTCGCATGCAAATCGAAGCGCGTTGTAAGCGCCGTCATATACGCCCGCTTTTGCGTTTTGCCGTATGTGTTTGATGTACATTTCGAGCAGGTCGTCCGTTTCTATGAGCGTCGCGAGCGTGCGGTGCAAGTCGGATGTGTTTTCCGTTTCGATCGTGCCGTCGCCCATTTCGCTGCCGCGGATTGCACCCCACGCTTCGTGTTTTCCGACGCGCTGGATAAACAATTTCGGTATCGGATAAAACGACAGTTCGCTCGGCTTTGTGATCATGATATCGCTTGCGTGCATCAGCAAATTTGTTAAGTAGACGGCCGCGTAGAATTCGTCGTGTAAAAATACGTGAACGCCGTATACGTCGTCCGTTTCGGCTTCTTTGACGAAGCGCTTTGTCGCATTCCAATCGGTGTGCATCGTATATGAAACGCCGCTCTTATCGAGATCCGCTTTGAGTTCTTTCCATCGTCCGGCGTGATCTCCCATATTTACGAAAAACGCGGCTTTGGCGCTTTCGATAAATGTTTTGCACGTTTCGATGATATCCGCAAAACGCCGTGCCTGCGCTCCGGCTCCTCCCATCGTGAGCAAAAAGCGGCGGGGCTTTCCTTCTTTCATGTGTTCTATCCGCCGTTTGCAGTCTCCTTCGATCGCCGATACTATTTCGTAATCGACGTAGTGACCGGTTTCGAGCAGCGTGTCCGGTTCGAGACAGCGCGTGATTTTGCACTTGCCGTCCATCGAAAGGAGCGTACGGTAACCCATGTATGCCGAGGGCGACTGCACAGTGTGACGGCTTCCTTCGACGAGCCAAAATCCCATCGGGTAATTGTCGGGGATGATGCTGACGACGTTTTTGACGCCGCCCATGATCGCCGCGTGTCCGACCCACGGGTGCATCGAAAGGAGGGGTACTTCTTCGGGAATCAATTCCAAAATCGGTTTGAAAAGCTGCGATAGGATGCGTTCGTTTACCGACGCCGAAAGCGGTCTGTTTTCGACGGATGTCGCTTTTTCCCACACGTGTTTGTTAAACCATTTCCAGCGCTGCGAAACGCGGGAGAGCACGTCGTACCAATACTGCAAAAAGCGTATCGATTTTTGCGCCGTGCTTTCGTCGAACGCCGTTAAATCCAAAAGATAGGGCGTATAGCCGAAGTGCTTCGCCGCGGATGCCATTGCGATTGCGATACGCCAGTGTCCGAATCCCATGCGGATCGTACCGATGATGATCGCGTGTTTCGATTGTATATCCCGCACTTTTCCTTTCGTTTTGTTTTTGTCGACGATCGTGAGCATGCCGAAATCATTGTACGCTTCCCCTGCGGCGACGGCACCCGGTTCGACGGGCGTATCGTCCCGAGAAAAAAGAAAACGGCATACGCGGTATTTGAAAAAAGCAAAGCGCACTTCGGACGGCGCAATCGGATTGCCGAACGCCTGAGTGTAAGAGCCGTGCGGGTTCATAGTGCTATTGTAATGCAAGGGACGGCGCGGAGCAAGGCGCGGCTTGGCTGTCGATTGCGGTGAGCGGGATTTACAGCTTTTCGACTTCCTCTTTTGTGAGGCCGGTGGCTTCCGCAATGTTTTCAATTGACAACTTGAGAGTGAGCAAATTCTTTGCCGTTTCCCGTGCTTTTTGATACGACCCCGCGGCAATACCGTCGCGGCGGCCTTGTAGGAGTCCGTCTCTCCTGCCTTTGCGTATCCCCGCAGCAACGCCCCGTTCAAAGCCGATCTTTTCACCTGCCATGCGTAAATCATCTTCCCGTATATTTAACGACATATACCAGCTCCTGAACTTTTCGTTCCGTTTCGCTTTTTCGACAAGCTCATCGATGTGCTGTGTAAAACCGCTCGTCGCCCGCCTCTCGCAAAGATACTTCAACAAGGCGCTCAATTCAGGCTCATCTTCTTTACCGTAGGCACCCACATTATAAAACACCTTAACGCTTTTGTCATCAAGAAAAAGCGTACCGTCAGCGGTACAGATATTGCGGAATTCGTAGACAGGCAAACCTCTATCGAAGGGATCCTGCGTACAGATAAAAATGACATAGCTCTCTTTCAGTTCGGCGTAGCTTTGTCCTCTCAAGAGATTATCGACATCCATAAGGCTTTGGTAATAGCGCGTGCGCTTGGGAAGAGAGGGCGGAATCGACGTTTGTATTTCTATGTCGAAGATGCGCTCGGGGTCTGAGACATAGACGTCGAGGCGTATACCCTTGCTTTCGTAAAAGGGTGCTATTGTTTTTTGCAGGGAGGGATATTCTATTTTACCGACTTTGATATGCAAAAGGCGCTCCAATACACCCTTACATATAACTTTGTTTTTCATGACCGTGCCGAACATAAAGTCATCGGTAAAGGTGAGTTCTTCGACGGGTTTATGGGTATATTCCATAGCTGCACCTTCGGTTATTGAGATAGTGCGGCAAGGAAGCCGCTGCAATATATATCGTTTACAAAATGATAAATTACGCGGTTTTTTGTGGAAATAAACGGGAACATCGTTTCCTGTGCGGGGAACTTCGCACTTCGCATTCCATAACGTATTTTTAAAAATTACCCGTGAAACGAAGGGGAAATAGGGTTGTTTTAGAAACTAAAAAAAGAGTTGACATCGACGCCCGTATGTGCTATATTCGAATAGAATAGCAGTGGTATTAACTGTTAAATACGGCTGTCATAAAAAGGATCGTCGATCCGGCAGCCGATGCAAAAATGGAGGTTTTTTGTATGAAAAAGATTTTAGGTGTTGTGCTTGCATCCGCACTCGTCGCGGGCGCATTTGCACAAGTTAAAACGGGGGTCGAATTCGACACAAATCTTACCGTCGCAGACTGGGCAACCGTTAAAGACGGAGATAACACGTCATCGTATTTGGAGCAGAAACACAATGATGATACCAAAATCGGTGTGACGGCTTCTGATGACAATGCAGGTGTTACGGCGGAAATCAAGTTCAACTTGAATAATGTGGGTGTTGCTGGCAAGGATCCTGTCGGTGTGGGTACCGTTTACGGATGGTTCACTGTCAAGGGTTTTAAAGTCTCCGCCGGTAAATTCAACAGCCGCTGGTCACCCCGTTTAAAGAACGCTGCAGACGACGCGATCAACTTATCGATTCTTGAACCGTACAAATACGGCTCAGCAATAAAGGAATTCCAGGATGCGAGTACGCCGCCTAATAAGTATAAAAATCCGGGTTTTGATATCGACAATATGACGAACGGTGCAAAACTTGCTATGATCGGCGACTATACGTTTGCGATCGGCGAATCGAAGCTCCTCGTAAAGGGTTCTATCTTTGATTCCGATCCTAAATTCTCGCACCTTAAGAGCGGCTACGCTTTCGAAGCCGGATTCCAGACCAAACTCTTCTGGATCGATGCTGTCGTAAAAGTACCGTATAAAGACACGGTAGCGGCGGGCGCGTTCTTTTACATGAAGCCTCTGGATATGCTGACTTTCGTCGTGGGCGGTACATTTGCATTTGATAATCGTATTGCAAACACAGATATTAGTATCATCGCTTTCGATGCACGTGCACGTGTGAAGCCGCTCGATGCGCTTGCGATTACGGTTATGGGTAACTACTCTCTTGCGACTGCAAAACCCTCGTCTGGTGATAAAAGCTATGTTGACGGTAAATACGCGGCAGTCAATGCCGAATATATGCTGAACGATATGTTTACGATTTTCGGCGAAGTCGGATACTTTGATACTGAAGCAGCAGTAACGGCTGGTGATTCTTATGCCAACATGAAAGTGCAGGCCGGTACGATCATCAAACCGGTTGAAAAGGTATCAGTTGCTGCAGCGTTGCAGCTCAGACTCAATGTTGAAGACAAGGTTGGCACGGGTGCTGAACAGGTCGGATTCGGAATTCCTGTTGCATTGCAGATCGCGTTCTAAGCTGAACTTCATTTGATGTAACCCGTGCTTTTGTACGGGTAAGGTAAAAGGGGCTGTCCAAAAACTTCAGTTTTTGAACAGCTTCCTTGATTTTATATGCGATGTTTAAAATTAAGTCCTTGCAATATAAAGACTTAATTTTAAACTCGACGGGCTGTCGAAAAAGTAACCAACTTTTGAGACAGCCCCTTTTTTATGGTGCCTACGCGTGCGGGGCGAGCGAGGTATACGTGTTGCACGGAATCAACAACCCCGACGGAAGCGTCGGGGTATTAAACCCTCCGCACGAATAGGTGTGCGCTCGTTTAGAAGCGATAGGCGGGGCGAGCGGGCAAACGTGTATGCGGCAATTGCCGGAATGCGGGGGCGATGTGGGGCGTGCGCTTGAGAAAAAGCGGGGCAGGGGTGAACTGCGGACTTGAGCAAGCGAGGTGTGCGTCCCGCGTTTTGCGGAAAGCGCTGCCTTACAGCTTTTCGATTTCCGCTTCGGAGAGGCCGCAGATTTTACAAATATCTTCCAGCGGATAGTGCATAGCGAGCATGGTTTTTGCCGTTTCAAGCGCCTTTTGATATGAGCCATCGGAAAAGCCTTCCAGTTTTCCCTGTGCGATACCCAGCGAAAAACCTTTCGCTTCGCCTTGTGCGATACCTTCCTGCAGTGCGATTTCTCTTTCTTCTTCTCGTTGTACTGCGATATCGACGTCGTAATCGTATTCGGCTATAAGCATATTCATCACCTCTATAAGACTTTTTGCAGAAAGTTTCAGCTCTTGATTTCCGCTTCGGAGAGGCCGGTAGCTTGCGCAATGTTTTTAATCGATAACCCCATGCCGAGTAAGTTTTTTGCCGTTTCAAGCTTAGCTTGGTATGAGCCATCGGAAAAGCCTTCCAGTTTTCCCTGTGCGATACCCTCCTGCAGTGCGATTTCCCGTTCTTCTTCCCGCTGTACGGCTATGTCCACATCGTAATCGTATTCGGCTGTAAGCATATTCATCACCTCCCGCGATTTTCGCTGTAAGTATTCCCGTAAGATGTCGTTTTGTATGCACTCTTTGATCGCGTTTTGAAAGCCGTTTTCAGGATCGAGCTTCGTGTGTCTTCGTACGGCGTCTATGAACAGAGTGTACTCTTTTAACGGTTTACACGTATGCAAGATTTTACTTCCCTTAGTATAATTGATATTCATCACGCTGACAACAAGTTCGAGAGCAGGTCTTTCGGGTATCGTCATAAAGGCGTCGGAGAGGCGTAACGTTACGTTTTCCAGATAGTCATCTTCGCCGTTATAGAACACGTAGAACTCAGGCGTAGGGATTTTTTTCAGCCTACGGAGATAACGATCGCGTGGGTTTTCGATGCGTTCGTAAAGCCGCGCCGCATATTGCAAAAAGCGCAGCGGCATGTTTTCGTTTACCGTAGACTGGTGCTCGATCAATAGGATGATTTTACCGTCGATGAGGCAGGCCACGTCGTTGCGAAAGGCCATGTACATCACCTGTTCGAGCCGAAGCGGTTCGAGATTGGTCGATGCATCGAGTTCTGTCCCATGCAATGCGTTGTAGAGGGCGAGGAAGTTCGCTTTTGCGTTTTTGTCTTCGCCGAAAAAATCGACGAAAACCGAATCTTTATACCGACGATTATGTTTTGCCATAAGACCTCTCAAAAAACTTTTGCAGGAAGTTGTAACTTCCGAAAAAGTTTTTTCTGTGCGCGCGAGCGCACATGTTCAATAGTTGAGTTTGTAACGCAACATCGAGATAAGAACGCTGCGATTTCGAGCAATGCGCAGAAATCGCGAGTGTCTCCTACAAAAGAAAAACGCTCGGCGTTTTTCGTCTCCGGACTTTAGCGGAGGCGCTATTTCAGCCGATGCTTTTTATCGACCTCCGGGATAACCGCACCGGAAATGGGTACTTAGAAAAGAAGCGCATACTTACATAAAAAAGGCGGAACGCGAGGCAGCGGAACTGCCGCCGAGCCGCTTAGACCGATGGCAAGCAATCTCTTTGTAAAAAGAGATTGCGCAGTCCGATTCCGATTACGGTCTGCCGCGGCACTTGCAACGAGCGTGGAGCGCGAAGTTCCCCGCGCAAACGGCAGGGCTGCTGCCGGGAGTGCAGCCGATTTTTTATGTTATACGCTATTTTTTAGGAATACAATTTTCGGTGCGGTTATTCTGATAATACTTCACTAGATATATATCGCGGAAATGTTGCGATTTCGGAGTTTTTTTGAAGCAATTTTTGGAAAATATCTGCGGAACCGCCGTTCGTGATAGTTCTGTTTATTTTTACAAATGAAAACTCGCGGATATATCCGTTTTATGAAAGCAAGGTATACGCCGCGGGATTTCTTTATGGCGGAAATGTTGAGTTCTGCCAGTTATTTAAACATTGGAAGATTTTGAGTTTTCGCAGACTCGAAATTACGCTATCGTATTCAAAATTAAAAATGCGACTAAAAAGTGTCCGGTGTGTTTCGGAACGTTACGGCTTTTTTCATTGGCTTCCGGTATTTAAAATACCCTCGTGCAAAATCTTCTTCGGTGAGTTCGGGAATATCGTCAAAATTGATTCCTTCCGCTCTGATTGCAGCCACCTTTTCAACCGTAAAATCAGTTACCTTATTCTTTATACTTTTTTTTGTTTTTCCCATTCTTCCGTTTATAAAAAATTTTGATACTTTGTGCCGAATATTTCGCCGAGTTTCCGAGCCATACGGGGACTTATCGTTCTATGCCCTGTTTCCATTCCGGAAACGTGTTGTGCGGGAATCCCTAATTTTTTTGCCAAAGCCGCTTGCGTCAGATTATCGCGATAGCGAAACAGCTTCAACGTCTTTTGCGGTGTCCGTTCCTTTACAATATTTTTATACCAGTCGGTTTCCATTATCTCCACGTATGCTTCATCATCATCTTCTTCAACCGTAGCATGAGGATAGCGTTTTTTTACAAACGCAAGTAAGTCTTGCGGTATATCACCTTCAATTTTTATAGGGGGCGTTTTCACGACTACCTGCATAATATATCTCCAGTTCGATTCCTTTTGTCGTTTCCTTCCAACAGGCAACCCAATGGTATGATAAATGACAGTGGTATTCATCTTTTCCGAGCGTGCTGAAATTCGGCCAGCTTTTTTGTATGGGACGGGTTTCCTGCAGATCTTCCAATAAGTATGAAAACAATTTTTATTCCCTCTCAGGCATTTTCAAAACCGCTTTCAGTATTTTCTTTTTTTGTATTACTCTGTACATCTATCTGCTTATACATTATAACCATATATTGGTTTGTTCGCCAAGTTTTTTATCCGTTTTATGAAAGCAGGGGTATACGCTGCAGGATTTTTTTTATGGCGGAAGATGACCGGTGTGGGGCGAGCGTGTGTGTTACGGCTTTACGGGGATTACGAAATGCCTGAGGTGGTTGCATTACGGATCTGAGGCGGATGAAGGGAGTAAATCTCCCTGCCCGATCTTTTATTACAGCGCGATCCTGCCGCGGAAGCTCCGCATCAAAGTCAGCTTATCGGTGTATTCCAAATCGCCGCCGACGGGAATACCCGATGCGAGACGCGTCACTTTTACGCCGCCGATTTTTGCAAGGAGCTGCTGCACGTACAATGCCGTCGTATCGCCTTCGACCGTCGGATTCGTCGCAATGATTATCTCTTCGATGCGTTCGTCTTTGACGCGGGAAAGGAGAGAGGCGATGCGCAACTGATCGGGACCGATGCCGTCGATCGGAGAAATCACACCGCCGAGCACGTGATACAAACCGCTGTATTCATGCGCGCTTTCGATGGTCTGCACGTCCTGCGGCTGTTCGACAACGCAGATGAGGGTTTTGTCGCGGAGCGGGTTCGAGCAGATAGGACAGGGATCGTCTTCCGTCCACGAACCGCAGATCGAACACTGTTTGATTCTGTCCTGCAACACCGAAAGCTGTTCTGAAAAACGGTTCACATAGGCGCGATCGGATTTTAATAAATAATGCACGATGCGCGACGCGCTTTTTTTTCCGATGCCGGGAAGATGTGCAAACGAATCGACGAGTTCTTCGAGCGCGTTCATATATTCAATCCGGGAATATTGAGTCCCTGCAAAAGTGAACCGGTTTTCGCTTTGATTTGTTCCCGTATATTGACGATCGCATCGTGGTGAGCGGCGACGATCAAATCTTCGAGCATCGCGACATCGCGCTTATCGACGCAAATGGGATCGATGTGAATCGCAGTCATCTCCATTTTTCCGTTTACGGTAACGGTAACCATTTTGCCGCCGGACGAACCCTCGGCGGATAAAGCGGCGAGCTCGTCCTGCATCTTTTGCGCTTCTTCTTTGAGCTTTGCCGTATTTTGCAATAATTCAAACGGATTCATCTATATTTTTCCCCCTACTATGCTTCCCTTAAAAAGGCTGCACAGGATTTTTACCTGCTGCGGTACTTCCGCCGGCCCCGCCGCACTTTCGGCTTCTTTTAAACCGACCGAAAAATCCATGCGCCGTTCGCATACTTTTTCAAGCGTCCGCAAAATCGCGTCGCGCTGCCGTTCAAGCTGCGCCTTTTGATACGCCGTTGCCGCTTGCGTCGAAATCGCATCGCCTGAAATTTGCCACGGAGTTGTCGTCATAAGCGCTGCAGCCGTCGGCGCATCGTGTATGCCGAGTTCCGCGATAACGCTCCCGCGAAGCTGGGCAATGGTAATCGTGCGGCCGCCGCCCGTTACATAGGCTTCGGCTTCATCCGCCGCTTCGCCGGTATGTTCAACGCGCAGCGGGGGAATATATGCCCTTACTTCGGAAGAGTTACTTGCATCCTCATCGCCTCTGTCATCCCCGTCTTCATCGGATAAGGCTTCATCGCTGTCATCGAAATCGTCGGAGGAAAAGTCATCTCCCCATGAAGGAGCGCTTTGAAACGGAGGCTGCATTTCCGACGGCATCGCCGCACGCTCGTCGCCTTTCGCCGCCGCTTGTTCAGGCGGCACGGCCCCGCCGTTATAAAAAGGGCTTTCGTTCTCCGGCGGCTTTTCCGCGAGGGCTGAAAAACGCGGCATTGCTTTAGGCAGTTCTGCACTTACACGGCTTTGCGCCGAAGGGGTAAAAGCGTTTCGAGTCGCGCTTTGCGGTTGCTCCACCGTTGGATCGGTTTGTGCCGAAGGGGCAAAAGCGTTTTGAGCCGTACTTTGCGAACTTCCTCCGTTTTCGCCGGCAATACCGTCAGGCACCAAGGGAGAGGCAGTTTGCGTATACGCCGCATTGCCCCCGATCGATTGACGCGCAGCCCGTCCTGCCGCCGCATCGGTTCCGGACGATTGCCCGGCAGATTGTGCATTCGCCGCATTGCTTTCGATCGATTGATGCGCAACCCGCCCTGCCGCCGCATCGTTTTGTGCAGCGTGTCCCGCGTCTTGCACCGAATGCGCAGGATGCCCCGCCGTCAACAATGCACGGGCGGAATCGATCGCGGATTTGACTTCGGCGGGCGACACGTACTCGGAAAGCCAACACAAACGCGAAAACGCAAGTTCGAGCTCATAGCGCGGCGAAAGCGAATAGCGGATGTCGCGGTAGAGCTGCAAAAAGATCGAAAGCGCGCGCTCGACTTGTACCGTATTCCACGCTTCGATGACGGCGGAACTGTAACGTTCGGCCGAACTGCCGAGCAGCGATTCTTTTGTAATGCCGTTTTTAATCAATAAAAGACTTCGGATATAATTCGTACTGTTTGCGATCAGCTGTTCGATCGAAATGCCCGATTCGAGATACGCGTCGAGCACGCCGATCGCGTCGTCGGCTTTGCCCGCCGCACACTTTTCAAATAATTCGTTGAGCCTGTCCACGCCGACGAGACCGAGCTTGTCGCGGATCTTATCGTACGTGATGACGCCGTCGCTGAACGCCGCAACCTGATCGAAAAGCGTATACGCGTCGCGGATCGAACCGGTCGCCTCTCGTGCAATCCAATAGAGCGCTTCGTCGTCGGCTTGGATCGACAATTCACGTACCGCATCGGCAAGCAAATCCTTTATCTTTTCTGCGGAAACGAGACGAAAATTGAATTGCTGACAGCGGCTTTTGATCGTAGCCGGAACTTTTTGCAGCTCCGTCGTCGCAAAGATAAATACGACGTAAGGCGGCGGCTCTTCGATCGTTTTTAAAAGCGCGTTGAATGCACTCGTCGAAAGCATGTGCACTTCGTCGATGATATAGATTTTATAGCGAGACGAATTCGGCGGGAACATCACTTCGTCTTTGATTTGGCGCACGTCGTTCACGCTCGTATTCGACGCACCGTCTATTTCGATAACGTCGAGACTCGCGCCTTTCGTGATTTCCGTACAATGCGCGCAAGTGCCGCACGGAGCAGGCGTCGGCCCGTTTTCGCAGTTGAGCGCTTTTGCGAGGATGCGCGCCGTAGACGTTTTGCCGCAGCCGCGCGGACCGGAAAACAAATACGCATGAGCGATCTGATGCGACGTGATCGAATTTTTCAAAGTTTCCGCAACAAATTCCTGTCCGACCAAATCGGAAAATTGCTGCGGTCGCCGCCGCGTCGCCGTAACTTCGTAAGCCATAAAATGAGTGTAATATAAAACGCCGAAATCGGCAACGGGAAAGGCGAAGCGCGTCAATCTAAACGCTACGAATGTCGTCAATCGTTCAGCCGTACGGATCGGTTTACCAGCCGATGCGGGACTGCGGCAAAGACCGTCATTTTCCCAAGCGCGGAAGCAGGTTTTTAATGTGTAATGGGTAATGTGTAATTACCACTACCCATTATCAATTAAATCTCTTCCTCAGTCCCGTTTGAATAATACTTATACATCTTCCAGTTCTTGTCGGTTTTCGCGGTTTCAAAGGCGTTTTTCAGTGCATCAGGTACGGTAAAGTCTGTGTGATTGCCTTCGGGAACGCCGGGGTGTTCGAAGTAAAGATAACATACTGCATTATCGCCGGCATCCCGCGTCGGTAAATCGTCAAATATCTTTTTAAATGCAGCTGCAGCAAGCTGATTGCAGACGCAATCCAGACATTCCAAAGCGGTCAAGCCCTGCACGTTTAGAGTTGCAAGCTGATTTTCGCAGCAATCCAGAGATTCCAAAGCGGAACATCCCCGCACATTGAGCGCGATAAGCTTATTTTCGCAGCAGGTCAATTCGGTAATCTTGCCTTTTAGAATCACGGTTGTACCGGCTGCGCGCAGTTCGGTTTCGGTGCCGCTTGTAAGCGTCGCTTTGTCGCAGCCTTCTACCGTAACGGCGGAACTATCGGATGTTGTTACTTTAACTTTGATGTTGGGTTTATCGGAGCTTAAGATGAGCGAAGCACCGCCTTCGACAAAGGGTGCTTGCGGCGCTCCCGAACCGCTGTCGTTCGAGCAGCTTGTAAAGACGAGCGCTGCGGCAAATAATAAAGCGCCCGCCGCTGTAATCGGTATCTTTTTTTAAAGGGTTTTACCGAGCCCCCCCCCTATACAAACATGTAGGCGTGATTTTGTTTTGTTCATGCGAACCTCCTCTAAAAACTTTTGCAGGATGCTAGAGCCTCCGGCTCGTTCTGCAAAGAACTGATTCTACGTGTCCGCTTTCGCGGACTTCGAATCAATTTTCGAAAAAGTTTTTAGCCGTGCGCGTGCGCGCACACGTCGAATTTGCAAAATACAGTGTATCGTACTCATTCGATTTTTATCGAAACGATACGTATACACATCTTTCGCAAACATCCGCGCAAACTCGAGATCCGAAGCGACGGCGCCATTTCAGACGGCGCTTTGGATCATCCCTCCTATAAAAACTTTTGCAAGATGCTTCGGCATCTTATCAATATTATAACATATTTTTCACAGTTTTCAACGCAGTTGCGCAGCAAAGCGGGGCATCGAGCGAAGTTCCCCGCGCAACCTTGCAACGAGCGCGAAGCGCGACATCCGACTTTTCCTTCCTTGAGATGCGGCATTGTAGCGTCTCGCTTAAACGTTCCGGCCTATGCCCGCGTGGAGCGCCGCGAAGCGTTCCCGCCGTATTAAAGAAAGTATTGAGGCGGCGGGAATGAGGGTTACCGAAGCGCGGAAGGCGGGATGGCAAAACGGTGTCATCCGAATGACGACTTTATGTTCGGCAAAGATTCATCCGTGTACGAGTTTCGCAATATCCGTACCTTTAAAAAACAAAAAAGCCGCTCCGCCGCGTTCGATTTCGGACGCATGGAGCAGCTTTAGGTATCAACTTCTGCCGTTTACGACGATTTCACCGAAGTAAGCTCAGCACATTTTGGCTTGATTGATTCGCTTGTGCGATCATAGCCGTGCCTGCCTGTGAGAGAACGCTGTCTCTCGTGAAGTTAACCGTTTCTTTTGCCATGTCGGCGTCGCGGATGCGGCTCTCGGATGCCTGGAGGTTTTCCGCACCGATATCGAGACCGACCACCGTCTTTTCAAGACGGTTCTGATATGCACCGAGGTCGGCGCGCTGCTTGTTGATTTTTTTGATCGCTTCGTCGAGCGTACCGATCGCACGGTTCGCTTCATCCGGCGTTTCGAGAGTCATGATCGATTCGTCGCCGACGTTGCGGAGACCGAGTGCCATAGCGGACATCGTGCCGATGTAAACTTGCGTGCGCTGATCCATGTTCGCCCCGATGTGGAACCACATCGAACCGGTGACCGTGTTTTCTCCCGTCGGACGGGCAAAGCGGCCGGTGAGCATATTCATGCCGTTGAACTGCGCTGCGCTTGCAACGCGGTCGACTTCCGCAATGAGCGAAGAAACTTCGACTTGGATCATCATGCGGTCTTCAGCGCTGTAAATACCGTTGGATGCCTGAACGGCCAGTTCACGGATGCGCTGGATAATGTCGGTCGTTTCCTGCAGATAACCTTCCGTCGTCTGAATGAACGAAATGCCGTTTTGCGCGTTCGTCGATGCCTGATTCAAGCCGCGAATCTGGCTGCGCATTTTTTCCGAAACGGCGAGGCCGGAAGCATCGTCTCCTGCACGGTTTATTCTCATACCAGAGGACAGCTTTTCCATGTCTTTCTGTTGGGAAACCTCCGTGAGTCCCTCAGCGCGAGTTGCAAACATAGCGCTCATATTGTGATTGATAACCATAGTAATCTCCTTCAGCTTTGGTATCAGACAAACCGTACTCGGCTTGTTTTGGTTTTATCACCTTACATACTAATCATCGGAATTCGGCAAAAAGACATTAGCATTTTTTTTATTTTTTTTAGGAAGCGCGCAAACAACTGTGCATGAAATCCTTGAATTTTAAGGAAGGTTTAAATTGAACGTCTGACATTGCGCCGTTCAATTTAACTTCGAGTTTCGGACGAAGCCGAAACATCGCTTATTAACTGTGCGCTTCCGCGCACGAATTCAACATTCTCCAAAATTGATATTTTGTTCGACTGTTGAATTCTAAAGAATGTTGGTGCTATACTCCTGTTATGGTTAACGAAAACATTGATATGTGCCCGTGCGGTTCCGGCAAAAAATATGCGGACTGCTGCGGACCCGTCATCACCGGTAAAACAAAGGCCGCTACGGCCGAAGCCCTCATGCGCGCGCGGTACACGGCCTACGTCGTACATGAAATCGACTTTATCGTAAACACGTGCAAAGAGGGTGAAGGTCGAGGCGATATAGACCGCAAAGCGACGGAGGATTGGAGCAAGCAGTCCGTGTGGCACGGCTTGAAAATTCTGCGTACCGAAAAAGGCACGGCAGGCGATACGGAAGGCATCGTCGAATTCGAAGCCGATTATACGCGTCACGGGCTTCGCGACAAGCATCACGAAACCGCAGCGTTCGAAAAATCCGACGGCGAATGGCTGTATACGACGGGCAATCTCAAAACAACGACGATCCGGCGGGAAGGCAAAAAAATCGGGCGAAACGATCCCTGTCCCTGCGGCAGCGGGAAAAAATACAAACAATGCTGCGGACGGTAGTCGCGGTGCGATATGGCTGAACGGATCGTCACGGGCTTTCACGCAATCGAAGAGCGCATACGAAGCGCTTCGCTCGGCGAAAAGCGTATGCGCATTCTCTGGAGTAAAGCGGGGCCTCGCGCAAAAAAAATCATCGCGCTTGCAAAGCGGGAAGACATCCCGTGCGAACAGACCGACGACGATGCCCTCGTTTCGCTTGTTGCACCGCTTTCCGAAACGGCGCGCGACCACCGCGGCATCGTGCTCTGCGTTTCGGGTGAATCGGAGGGCACGCACAATATCGTCGATTTTGACGAATGGATCGCTTCTCTTCCGCCTCATCCCGAAGTTTCATCGACGCAAGCCGCATCATTGCAAAACGGCGCAGTGAAAAACGCTGTCGCCCAAGCCGGTACGCAAAACGCTTTCGTAGAAAATGCCGCGCCGCAGTCGGCAGTAGATATCGGCTCATTACAAAATGCTTCCGTGCGAAACGACGCGCCGTATATGACGGTGCTCGTACTCGATTCCGTGACCGATCCGCATAACGTCGGAGCGATCATCCGAAGCTGCGATCAGTTCGGCGTCTCCCTCGTCATCCTGCCGCAGGCTAGGAGCGCAAACGACATTGCCCACAGCGAAGTGATCGCCCGTTCCAGCGCGGGAGCTGCAGCGTGGGTTCCCGTGAGCATCGTACCGAATGCGGTGCGAGCCGTGCAGCGATTGAAAGACGCGGGTTTTTGGGTGTACGGCGCAGATGCGGGAGGAGAGGCGCTCGGCTCCGTCGACTTTGCACGGAAAACGGTCATCGTCATGGGAAGTGAAGGAAAGGGGATTTCACCGCTCCTTGCAAAGCAGTGCGATGCGATCGTATCTGTTCCGACGTGCGGAAAGATCGACAGTTTGAACGTGTCTGTCGCTGCCGGCATTTTGCTGTATGAACGTTACCGGCGTTTCGGAACATAAAAATATCATGTAAAAAAAACGCGTACTTCCTTGTCGTGGACGTCCGTTCGGTTCCTTTGTTTTGATTTGTCCGCGCCGTTGTACATGACACGGCGCCTCGTCGCATATTGCGTCATTGTTATTATCGATTTTTATTTTGTTAATAATTATCGCACGGTAACCGCATTGACATCGCCGTCAATTCTTTGTATTATTTTATTATCTTATCTCTCAATCCTTGTATGGAGTTATTACATGGCAAAGACAAAACTCGTTTATTTTTTCGGTAACAAAAAAGCCGAGGGCAACGCCGATATGCGCGCGGAACTCGGAGGCAAAGGTGCGAACCTTGCCGAAATGACGAACATTGGTGTTCCGGTTCCGCCGGGATTCACCATTTCAACCGATGTGTGCAAGATGTACTACGATAATGACAGAAAGTATCCGAAAGAACTGTATTCCGACGTCGCGACGAATCTTGCAAAGCTCGAACGTGCGTTCGGCAAAAAACTCGGCGCAGAGGACGATCCGCTGCTCGTTTCCGTCCGCTCGGGCGCTGCGAGTTCCATGCCCGGTATGATGGACACGATCCTTAACCTCGGCCTCAACGACAAATCGGTGCTCGGTCTTGCGAAAAAGACGAACAACCCGCGCTTTGCGTGGGATGCATACCGCCGCTTTATTCAGATGTTCGGCGACGTCGCGATGGGCGTTCCGCACGAGGAATTCGAAAAAATCCTTTCGGAAGCGAAAGCTCGTGCAGGCAAAAAACTCGACAACGAACTCGATACGTCCGAGCTTCAGGAAATCGTCGCAAAATACAAAGCGCTGTATCAAAAGACGACGGGAACGGAATTCCCGCAGGATCCGGAAAAGCAGATGTGGCACGCGATCAACGCGGTTTTCGGTTCGTGGATGAACGCACGCGCCATCAAGTACCGCGAACTCAACAATATTAAAGGCTTGAAAGGAACGGCCGTCACGGTTATGGCGATGGTGTTCGGCAATATGGGCAACGATTCCGGTACGGGTGTATGCTTCAGCCGCAGTCCTTCGACCGGTGAAAATAAATTCTTCGGCGAATATTTGATAAACGCGCAGGGCGAAGACGTCGTTGCCGGTATCCGCACGCCTGAGGAAATCAGTCAGCTGAAAAAAGACAATCCGAAAATATACGACGAACTTATCAAAATCCGCAACAACCTCGAAAAGCACTATCACGATATGCAGGACATGGAATTCACCGTTCAGCAGGGCAAGCTTTATATGCTTCAGTGCCGCAACGGTAAACGCACCGGTCCCGCCGCTGTCAAGATGGCAGTCGATATGGTCGGCGAAAAGCTTATTACAAAGGAAGAGGCGATTCTCCGCGTCGAAGCGGATCAGATCGACCAGCTGCTCCACCCGATGATCGACAAAGACGCGGCGAAGCAGGCCGGTGTCATCGCGAGCGGCTTGAACGCTTCTCCGGGTGCGGGCTGCGGTAAAATCGTGTTTACCGCCGACGAAGCTGAAAAGCTTGCTAAAGCGGGAGAAAAAGTGCTGCTCGTCCGCAAAGAGACGAGTCCGGACGATATCGCCGGTATGGCGGCAGCTCAGGGCATCCTCACCGCAACGGGCGGACGCACATCGCACGCGGCTGTCGTCGCGCGCCAGATGGGCAAGCCCTGCGTTTCGGGTGTTGAAGCGATTCAATTTTCCAACGGCGCCATTACCGTCAACGGCAAATCGTACAAACAGGGCGAATGGCTTACGATCGACGGTTCAACGGGCAACGTATACGCCGGACAGATCCCGACAAAAGAACCGCAGATCACCGGCGACTTCGGCACCTTTATGAAATGGTGCGATGAAATCCGCAACGGATCAGTCCGCAAAGTCGGCAAATCGACGATCAAAGGTTTCGGTGTCCGCGCAAATGCCGACCAGCCCGATCAGGCGCAGGCTGCGTTCAACTTCGGTGCGGAAGGCGTCGGACTGTGCCGCACGGAACACATGTTCTTCGATCCCGCAAAACTCGTATACTTCCAGGCGATGATAGCATCCGATACGACTGCTGCGCGCGAAAAAGCGCTTGCGAAAATTATGCCGCTGCAGAAAAAAGATTTTTCCGGCATCTTCGACGCGATGAAGGGCAAGCCCGTCATCATCCGCTTCCTTGATCCGCCGCTCCACGAATTTATTCCGAAGGACGAAGAGGGAACGCGCAAAGTGCAGCAAGTGCTGAAAGAAGAAGGCATCGACGTGTCGGTTGAAACGCTCACCGCACGCTTCAACTCGCTCAAAGAATTCAACCCCATGCTCGGTCACCGCGGTTGCCGTCTTACGATCACCTATCCCGAAATCTACAAAATGCAGACGGAAGCCGTTACGCTTGCCGCAATCGAATGCAAAAAACGCGGCATTTCCGTCCGCCCGATGATCATGATCCCGATCGTGTGCGAACCGACAGAGCTTGCGACGATCCGCAACGAATGCGAAGCAGTCATCACGAAGATCGAAAAAGAAAGCGGCATGAAAGTCGCAATCGAAATCGGTACGATGATCGAGGTTCCGCGCGCGGCGCTCCTTTCCGGAGAGATCGCAAAAGTTGCGGATTTCTACAGCTTCGGCTCGAACGATTTGACTCAGCTGACTTTCGGCTTCAGCCGCGACGATGCGGGAAAATTTCTCGATGCGTACTACCATCGCAACATCCTCGGCGACGATCCGTTCAAGACGCTCGATGAAAAGGGTGTCGGTAAGCTCATGGATATGGCGGTTACGGCTGCGCGCGAAGTGAAACCGGAAATGCACATCGGCATCTGCGGCGAACACGGAGGCGATCCTGCAACGATCGACTTCTGCTATCGCGTCGGTCTCGATTACGTTTCGTGCTCGCCCTACCGCGTACCGATCGCGCGCCTTTCGGCGGCACAAGCGGTCATCCGCGCGGCAAAAGCGAAAAAAGCCGCCGCTAAGAAAACGGCTGCAAAAAAAGCTCCGGCAAAAAAGCCTGCCGTAAAAACGGTGAAAAAAGCAGCACAGAAAAAAGTTGCGGCAAAAGCGACAAAGAAAGCTCCGGCAAAAAAAGCCGCTGCTAAAAAGCCTGCTGCAACGAAAACCGCGAAGAAAGCAAAAAAATAATGTAAGCTGCATGTGACAGCGAAAACCGTCCGACAAACGCGAGAGCGAAATGTCGGACGGTTTTTTTTATTCCTGCGGAGGGTTATCTCACATACCGCGTCGTATAAAGCCGACTGCATCGACAGTCTGCGTCGGGAGTATCGCCTGCGGTGTTTTACAATACCGCGCTGCAGGGCATGGTATCTTCACCGTGCAGAGATACGCGAATTATTAAATTTTAAATTTTCCGACTTCTTCCGTTAAGTTTTGAATACTGTATTTGTTTTTTTGCGTAATCGTGTTTACATCCTGTACAGCATTATTGATCTGTACGGCACCGGCGGCCATCTCGTTCATGCTGTCGGTTATGATGCGGGTAAGATTGCCGAGCTTTTGCATCTCCGAAGCGGCTCCTTCGCCGCCTTTCAGCATTTCTTCCGATCCCGCTTGCACTTCCGTTGTCACCGTATTGATGCTTTTTATCGCGTTTAAAACTTCTTTACTGCCGTTTTCCTGTTCCCGCATGGAATCCGTGAGCCGATCGCTCATCGCTTTTACCTGTTCGGCCAGAGTAAAAATCGTATTGAATTTTTCTTCGACCGTTTTTGAAGCTGCGGAAAGCGTTTCGATTTCACCCGACAGAGTTTTAAGCGTTGACGTTATGGTTTTGCCTTGAGCTGCAGAATCTTCTGCAAGTTTTCGTATCTCGTCCGCGACAACCGCGAATCCCTTGCCTGCTTCTCCCGCGTGCGCAGCTTCGATCGCAGCGTTCATTGCGAGCAGGTTTGTCTGGCTTGCTATGTGCTCGATAACGCTCGAAGCTTCCAAAAGACTTCCCGATTCTTCGGCAATTTTTTGCGTAACGGTATTCGACATTGCAAGCGTATCTTTCCCGTCTGCGGTAGCACTTGCAAGTGTTTTAATAACGTCATCCGTTTTTCCGAGCGTCTGTCCGATCGAATCGATATTTGCAACCATCTGTTCCACTGCGGAAGAGGATTCGGCGACGCTTGCCGCTTGCGTTTCGATACTGGCGTTGAGCTGTTTTATCGTACGTACGATTTCTTCAATAGCAGCTGCGGTTTGGGTAACGCTTGCAGCCTGCGTGAGCGCCTGCTGTTTTACGCCGTCGATATTCGCGCTGATTTGGTGTACGGCGCTTGCGGTTGCCGTCATATTGGAAACGAGTTCGTCGCCGACATCGTTCATTATATTGCCGTTGGTATGAACCGCTTGCAATGCACTGTGCATTTTATCGAGCGTCTGATTGAAGTATTTTGAAAAATCGGTGATTTCGCTGTTTCCGCTCAACGGTAAGCGGGCGGTTAAATCCCCTTCGCCTACATCGTGTAAAATACCGATCATTCCCGAAATAGGACGAACGACCGCTCGTTTTACGACGGCGGCACTCGCTGCCGTTATGATGAACAAACCGATAACCGACAGCGTAATAATCGTGATAAGGATTTTATTCAGACTCGTCCGAACGCTTTCCTTCGCTTCGGTTATCGTTATGCCGCAAAATAAAAGATACTGTATGGCACCGTTTTCTACCACCGGTCGGTATTCGGTGAGGAACAGTTCGCCCAGTATATCGGCGCTTCCCTTATACGCTTTATTTTGCATTACGGTATCGTATGCTTCGCCTCTTGCCAAATAAGTTCCTACCGCTCTCTTACCGTCTTTCAGTTTTACCGTAGAAAGGATGCTTTTAAATTCACCGTTTTCGAGTGAAAACAGAGTGACTGCCGTTCCGAGCTGGCGGGAAATATTGTCGATGACATCCTGCGTAACGACTTTTTCCGTTCCTCGAAATGTATCGCCCTGAACGCGAAGATGTCCGTATAAAGTTTCAAGATAGCTTTGCAGCGTATTCAAAGCGCTGTCTATGTGTTTGCCTGCCGTTATGTTTACGGCATTTTGCGATGTTGTCTTAATAATGCGGACGGTGATCGGAAGCATGATCCCGACGAATAACAGTGTTGCGCAAAAAAATATGCCGCCGATTTGAAAGCCCAAAGTTCTCCGACGTGCCGTCGTTTTGACGTCAGTATTTTTTTTCTGCGGGATAAAAGACGTATTGTCCATTTCAATGCTCCTATATTAAATAATTATAACATAAAAAATATATGTGTCCAACACGACCGAAACATAACAAGCTTTCATAATAAATAATAATTTTCCGCTGGCATTATCGGTAAAATCCTGCTATACTTTTTTTATGTTTTACGTGCTGCTCGCCGTCATCTATATTGCCTTTATCAGCCTCGGTTTGCCGGATGCGCTGCTCGGCTCCGCCTGGCCCGTTATGTACCGCGAATTCGGCGTAAATGTTTCTTGCGCCGGCATCATTTCTATGATCATCGCTTTCGGAACGGTTGTTTCGAGTTTGCAGAGCGATCGACTGACGAAAAGATTCGGAACCGGACGGGTGACCGCCGCGAGCGTTGCACTGACCGCGTTTGCGCTTTTCGGTTTTTCGCTCGCGCACTCGTTTTATGCGCTCGTCTTTTTAGCGCTCCCGTACGGGCTCGGTGCGGGCAGCGTAGATGCGTCGCTGAACAATTACGTCGCGCTGCATTACAAAAGCCGCCACATGAGCTGGCTGCACTGTATGTGGGGAGTGGGTGCCGCACTCGGTCCCTATGTTATGGGTTTTGCGCTCATGCACGGGCACACGTGGAATATGGGCTATCGCGCGATCGCAGTGCTGCAGATTGTCTTGACGGCGCTTCTCGTTTTCAGTTTGCCGCTTTGGAAGCGAAACGATAGAGGTGGAAGCGATAGGCGTTCAGTCGATGCGCAATCTTCCGTACCGAAGACGACGGAGCCTTTCACATTCGACTCTGAGTATACCCGTCCGCTTTCGCTTAAAGAAATTATTAATTTACCCGGCGCAAAAACGGTGATGCTTTCGTTTTTTTGTTATTCTGCAGTGGAGCAGACGAGCGGTCTTTGGGCGGCTAGTTATGCGGTTTTGCAGGGCGGCGTTTCCGCGGACGTCGCGGCGCGCTATGCGAGCCTCGTCTACCTCGGTATCACCGCCGGCCGCGCGCTCGGCGGTTTTATTTCGATGTATTTGAACGATACGCAGATGGTGCGCTTCGGTGAAATCGTTATCCTTGCCGGAGTGATATTGCTCTTTTTACCCTTTGGAAACGCGTTCACGCTTTTAGGTTTTGCGCTCATAGGGCTCGGCTGCGCGCCCGTTTTTCCGAGCCTCATACACGCGACGCCGCATCATTTCGGGGCGGATAAGTCGCAGGCGGTCATCGGCGTACAGATGGCAAGCGCGTATATAGGCACTTGCGCTCTGCCGCCGCTCTTCGGTTTTATCGCCGACAGATTCGGCATCTCTCTTTTGCCCGCATACGTGCTGCTGTTTTGCGTTCTCATGATTGCGTCTCACGAGCGGCTCGTACGGCTGACAAAACGGCGGCCCGAATCGATTGTGTGAAAATCAGCTTAATAATTTATTCGTGCGGAGGGTTTAATATCCCGGCGCTCTGGGCCGTATAAAGCCCGACTGCAACGCCTTATGAGAACATACGGTACGAAACGTTGAGCACTGTACCCGATGCCGCTTGAATCTTCGCTGCGAGGCTGCGTCGGGTTTGTTGATTTGATACTATCTATTTATCTTTGTATCGTTCTGCAAAGTCCTGAACGCACATATAGTTGTATCTTTTATGCGTCCCGCAGCCGATACCGACGTGCGTAAAAGCACGGCTCAAAATAGTTTTCCGGTGTTCGCGTCCCGGCACTTTATCGTCTTCCAAAAGTTGGATGACGATTTTTCTTGCATCGTTATAGCCGTAAGAGATGTTTTCGCTGTAATAACCGAAATAACAATATTTTGCCAAACGTACCCGCAAATTCATATCGTGCCCGATATATTCACTCGGCCCTTGCAAGCGAACCCACTCTTGCGCCGCAAGTGCTAGTCCTTTGCCGGGTTGCAGCGCTTTTAGTGCTTTCGTATTTTTCATTTCAATGATGCATTCTTTTATTGCCGCGCTTGCGCTGCCGTCTTTAACAGAGGGCAGCAAATACAGCGCGGCATAGGCACGCGGATCGGTACGAGCTTTATTGATTTCAAGAAGGACATCTTTTTCCAAATCAGAAAGATAATCTACCGTACGGGCGGTATCGACGGTATTTAAGTTCCATGCAGTTGCTTCATCATAGGTTCCCAAATCATCAAAATTATATTCCGCTATATTCCCGCACGATACCGATATCGCCGCGAGCAGCAAAGCGGCGGCGGAGATTTTAATAATTTTTACGATATGTTTCATTTTCTGATTTTTCATATATGTACCTCTGTCTATTTGTTTTTCGCTTTTGCGGCGATCATTGCACCGCATGCGAGTAAGAATAAAAGCGCAAGATAGATGACGACGATGTATGCCGCCGCATCGGGTGCGACAAAAAACATGATGCCCGTTGCAAGCGTGAGAACGCCGAGTGCGAACGATGCGCTCCCGGTAGCTTTTCCGAGCCGCTTTTTGTCACCGAGGGACGCGAGGTATTTTTTCGAAAGCATATAGGCTCCGGTTACCGTAAACGCCGAGCCCGCTCCGATAAAGAGCACGAAGAGCAGGAGCAGTTTTGTGTGCGTTATGATCATACTGCAACTATACCGTATTTTCGGCGGCAGTACCACAGGGAGCAGTACCACAGGGATGCATTTGCACCGCTTGCATCCGAACACATTTGCGTTCCATAGCGACATGCTCTTTTCCGTAGCGGCTTGCCGAATTTTCTCCGTTGGGTGTCATCGTCATACTGCGGGTGGCAGAAAATCTTTGTTATCCACTCAGTAAGGGCAATACAATTGCTCAAAGGATTTATTAAATCTCCGTTTCATTTCTATGTCTTCGGTATTAAAAAACGGTAAACCAATTAACACATAAGAACTGTTCCGTTCTATAACGGCATGCTCTTTTCCGTAGCGTTTAGCGATCTCTTCCAGAAAATCTTGTTTCCAACCGTCGTTGTCATCTCCCGCAAGAAACCTGCCTTTCGGTTCGATAAAGACCTGATAATATGCATTGGGATTACCGGTTTTTCCGTGCAGAAATAATAAAAAATCCGGTTGAAAACCGCGGCCGGTATCAAAGTCAAAAATCTTATATACTTCTTCATTTCGGAGCAACTGAAAAGAATCGTAATTCGCAAGTAAATTTGATTTTCTGTCTTTTATAAATTGAATTAAGTTGCGTTCTTCGCTTGTACCCCAAAATGCATCAAGTGCATACCAATCTGCGGTTTGTAATTCTTTCTCCAATGTTTTGTTTTCCTGTGTTTCCGATGCTTGTTCATCGATAAAAATGAGTTTTTCTTTAGTAAAACATACCTTCCCTTTTTGCTGATTGAATGAAAACATATCCGAAAATTTTACTAATCGGAAATCAGTTCCTTTATATGGATTATCAAATTTTTCCAATTTACTTTGCAGATTAGTAAAAAAATTTTCACACATTTCCAGCATTTTTTTATTCGGAATATTCTCATATTTGTCTGTATCATGCGTGAGCATAATTCTTACATCTTTTATAAAATCAAAAAACTCTTCCATACTCTGAACATTAAATCGTCGGAGTATATTTTCAAAACTATAGTAGGAAGCGGCATTTGCATTAAGGCGATGAATGGCTTTATATTTTATATGAATCGGAATATCGAAAAAAATTAATGATTTTGTATTGAAGTGCCCGCTTGCAACTGCGAGATATGCATCGTCTTTTTGAAAATCAACTGTCCGTATTTCAGAATACGGATTTGTAGTGATTCTATACTCAAACGGCGGAAGATTTTGAAAATCATCCGGCAGCTTTTTTAATCTGCGCTCGGAGTTTTCTATGCGGTCATTCACAAATAAATACATTCCGTTCAGCATTTGTTGTTGCTTCGGTTTTACAGGAAATATTTTTTGTGTTCGTTTTTCCGTCATCAATCCTTTATTTTTAAGCTCATTCGATAACTCATTGATATAGCGATGATCTTCGTCGGAATGAAAATAGAATTCTTCCAAAATACGCAGCTCATTTCGGATATCATCATCGAACTTACGGCGGCTAACCGGCATATCGTTATAGGCAAACGGATAATAACGAACGCCGCGACCTATCAGCTGAACTTCACTTGTTGTGCTTGTACCGGCTTTATGTTTTTTTGTATCCGTATCGCGTCCCGTATACAATCGAACAATGTCGTATAGGTTCAGTACATCCCAGCCTTCGGTAAGACGTTGTACAGTAAAAATTGCTCTAATATGATTATCATAATCTTCAAGACTGTTTAAAAGCCGGTCAATTTCGGAATCGGTTTTTTCTTTTTTGGTTTTATTTGTCTTACTGTTCGTGATGATGATAGTACGCTCTTGAAAATTTTCACGGATATAATCAACAATATTTTCAAAAGAATATTCATCCTCTTTTAGATATACCAAAATCCGCTCAAAGATATTGCCGTCCACGGTATATAATGACGGAATTGAATCATCAGCCGGTATAGTTATTTTTGAAAGATTATGAATAAAATTAAAGTCGGAAGCTGTTACGGATTTGCATAATGCAATAAACTTTCCGCAATCTGCTTTTGAATCTTCAATTGTTTTGCTTCTAAAAAGAATAACTGGTTTAAAATTCGGAATTCCCGCTTTTAGCGCAATGCGATAACGGTACCAATGTAACAGCAATGCCTGTAAAATTCTTTCTTTTAATGTAAGATTGGATCGAACAAGGCGGATATGTTTTGTACAACCGGCTTCTACGAAGTCTTTCAATTCAAATTTGATAATTATTTTATCTTCATACTTTTGTAAAACTTCAGGCGTATTCGGAACCGTTGCAGTAAATTCCAAAAGCGCGTTATTATTTTTGTTTTGATTTTTACCGTCTTTGTTTAAAATACAATGACAAACGGTATGTTCCCAAGAACGTTCAATATCTTCTTCTTTCGCAGAATCTTTTAATTCTCCGATAAAAGAAATATCATCTGAAAGAGTGGTTTGTTTTTTCTTTATCGTACTTGCATTTAAGTGATGCGCTTCATCCCCGAACAGAATAATATCACGTTTTTGCAAGTCCGAAAGTAATACGGAGTTTTCACTTTCTTTATAAATATCATTATGCAGTTTTTGAATTGTCGTAAATTTTATCTGTATATCATCGCAGAAATCCGAAAACATATCGACTTCTCGAAATACAACCCGTCTGCAGTCAATGACGACATTTTCTTTGAATAAGTATTTAGTATGCTTTGTGTCGATAAAGTTTGCCTGTGTCTTTCCGAGAATGGCATTTTGATTGACAAAAAATATGAAATTCCTATACCCTTGTTTATAATAATATAAAATCAATGCAGCCATAACGAGCGTCTTACCGCTTCCAGTAGCCATATTGAACATAAGATGATTCGGCAAAAGCATTTCACTTTTTTTAAGCTGTTTTGAACGCTGTTTTTCATTGATGAGAAAATTTTCCAAAGCTGTGCGTTGCCAGTCATATAGCGGATATTTTAAGTTATCCGTAATGTATGAAGGAATTGCATAATCGCTTTCATCGAGAATTTCTTTTTGAATTTTAATTTTATCGACTAGCATTACTTATTTCCCTCATCATTACCACGTAGCCGGTAAAAATCTTCCGTAATTGCAACGTCGTTCATGCCGAGTCCAGAGTTATCGTCGTGCCGGTCGTCCGCATTAATGTAGAGCTGATTTAAATCGAGCATACGGCAAAATATCTCTTTTTGTTCTTTCAATGTGAGCGATTGAAAACGATCGGTTTTTACTTCTTCATGAAATTTCTTTATACGGACGTTGTAGTGTAAAAAATATTTGTTGCGCAGTTCGTCGAATATGGAAATAAGCTCTTCAAGATTTTTACAAGCGGAAATAAGCCGTACCGCCTGTTCGTTTTTTTGGGCAAGCTCCATGTAAACAAAAGAACCGCCGCCGTGCCAGTTCTCAAGTTTAGAGATTCCGCCCTGTTCACCCTTGATGACTTTTTTAAGCCGCTCTATCGTAACCGTATCGATATAATCCATTTGCTCTACGCCGATATATTGTCGATTCATTTTATGCGCAACGGCAGCAGTCGTACCGGATCCGAGATGGTAGTCGAGAACGATATCGTTTTGATCGGTCGTAGTATAAGATAATAATTCAAAAATAAGCCCCTCCGGTTTTGAATAGTTAAATGGTACTTTTCCAAAAAGTTGTTTCATGTGTTTGTTTGATTGAGTATTTGAATATTTTTCTATAATTCCGGTTGGCTGAATCATTCTTTTTTTTATGTTTCCATTTTCATCACAATTCAAATATTGTTTTGTATAAACATTTCCATTTGAAAAAACAATAAAATCATTTTCCAATCCCCAGAGGTATTTATCTTTACTCCACCTCCATCCCCAATCTTTAATACCGGCGCCTCCATTTTGCCTATCCTTCCACTTTTCTTTATCACCGCCGGCATAATAAATCTTACCTTCAAATTCAATAGGATAGTCAAGACTCTTTACCCACCCTAAACTGCCACTGTCTAATTTTATTAATTGATATTTTCCCCGTGTTTCAACATACTGATCTTCAAGTTTGTATCTATCGATATCTTCGATATCTTTTGGATTAATAACGGCATATTTTTTATTTTTAGCAAAGCATAATATATATTCGTGTTTTTGCCTAAAATGCGTGCTATCACTTTTTCCGCCACCTTCTTTATTAAGCCATACTAAAGTTGTCAAAGAATTTTCATAACCGAATACCTCACTCATCAAAACGTGTAATTTTGAAAATTCATTATTATCTATACTTATAAAGATTATGCCGTCCTCTTTCAGTAACTCCCGTGCAATTTCAAGCCGGTTTTTCATAAAGGTGAGCCAACTTGAATGATTAAAATTATCGTTGTACGCAAAACTGTCTTTTCCCGTATTGTACGGCGGATCTATGTAAATGAGCTTTACCTTGCCTGCAAATTCTTCTTTAAGCGAATGAAGCGCAAGTAAATTATTTCCTTTGATAATCAAATTATCGGTGATGGTATCTTCCGGAAGCCCACGTTTTTTGTTCAGCTCCGCATCACGGTTTAATTTTTTACAAAGAGAAGATTTTCCCGATTCATAACGCTTTGCGTTGCAAAATGCTTTCGGGGAAAACAAACTGTCTATTTCATCGCGGGCGAGTACCTCATTGTAAAACACCTCTCGACGTTTGCTCTTTTTTTTCGTATATTGCTGCTCTTTGTCATCATATTCAAAATAGGTATCCAAACCGTCTTCTTTACGCTGACCGCCTTCCAGTACGCAATCTTTGAACGGAAAATTCAAAACAACTTCGCTCCGGTCAATCAATGGAATGTCTCCCATATACAAGCCGATTTTTTGTCCGAGGTATTTTGAATATGAATTGCAGGCAGAAGAATATTCTAAAAATTCTTTAAATTTCGCTGTATTAAAAATGAAACTGTCCAAAACCGGAGTAAAAAAAGCTTTTTTTACGGTAGGATTTTTGAGCAAGGGGGCGAGCAGTTTTATGTCGCCGCGTTCTGCACAATCCTTTATCACATTAATTTTCAATTTCGGTTTTTGTTTTTTATCGACAGCCGGTTCTACAAAATCAGGCACTGTGGCAAGTACGGTTTCAATATGTTGTTTAAGCGAATTTGTTTCAGGTGTTTCGGTATACGGCATAACAGCTCCATTTGCTATTTGTAAGAAATTTTAACGAAAAGAAAATAATATATCCCATAAATAACTATTCGCTATTATTATCGGCGTATCGACTTAAATTTATAGCAATTTGCATATTCTTTCTAACAAATAGCAACTTTATAATAAGAATATGAACGAGAGTGAATTGATACGATTATATTCGGAAAATATCAGACGTTTTAGGTTATCAAAAAAGCTGACACAGGAACGGCTTGCCGAACGTGCCGGCATAACAAGCGCATATGTAAGCGAAATTGAAAATCAAAAAAAAGTCGGTAAATTTGAAACGATTGCTTCGCTTGCAAATGCGCTTGAAGTTGAACCGTATGAGCTTTTCCTGGAACTGGGCACCGTACAAGCCTACAACGGCAAACGAACAAAAGCATTGATGAATCGTCTTCGTAACAATTTCAACGAACTTGTAGATACGATAGAAGAGTTTTTAACGGAATAACAGCTTTGTTTCCATTCATTAGACTTAGGAAAATACTGATAGGCTTACGAGCGAATTATTAAACGAAGCTTGCGCGCCCTTCGGCAAGGAATTATACGGAGAATTGTGCAAATACATCCAAAAATTGACGCGGGGTTACGACAAAGGTTTTTGCAGGAAAATGTTTTATATTACCCGTAATCAAATAGGTTTCAAATTGCTTCCGTGCATTTAACGTAACTGCATAAAAAACAATATCTTTCGGATCGGGTATCGGTTCTGTTATGTTTGTGCCGTCTATTTTTAAGCCTATTTGTTGTATCGCATTCACTGCAATATCGACTGATTCCGTCGGAAAGCAAAATTTCGGACGATGCAGCACAGCGGAATATTCGTTGATGATTTCCTCGTTGTAGACAGGGATAATCTTTCCGGCGTACATATAATTAATAATATAGCGGGGAACGGAGTTTTCTTTTAAAAATGCGGAAACGAGAACATTCGTATCGATGACGGCGTACAAAGGCATCCCATTACCGCTTGCGAACGGCATCGATTTCGGTATTGATCTCTTCAAGGCTCATGTCGGAAATACCGTTCGAAGCCGCGCTTTGAGACATTGCCTGCATTGCCGACAGAACATCTTGCGGAATCCGTGCTTTTACAGTGTCCCGATCGGAGTTTCCCAATCTCATGCTGAACGGAATACCGTTTTCGGCGACGCTGCGCTTAAAAAAGATACGTACTGCAGTCGATAAATCCAAACCGAGATCTTCATAAACGGTAGCCGCATCGTCCTTCAGTTTTTCGTCAACGCGGATTTGAACCAAAGTACTTGCCATACTCAACCTCTATCGCAATATTATACTACAAAGTAATATTTTTGCAAGTGTATTATAATTACAATATGTTGTAATGATAGTTCTGTTAAAACTTCGCTTAAATTATTTTTATCTGCTTTATCCGACATAACCAAGCGCATATGTAAGTGAAATTGAAAATCGAAAGAAGTCGGTAAATTCGAAACGATTGCTTCGCTTGCGGCGGCACTTGAAGTTGAACCTTATGAACTTTTCCTGGAATCAGGCACTGTACAAGCCTACAACGACAAACGAACAAAAGCATTGATGAATCGTCTTCGTAACAATTTCAACGAACTTGTAGATATGATAGAAGAGTTTTTAACGGAATAACAGCTTTGTTTCCATAAAAATGTGGCTGTTTTATCGAAAACGATTCAAGGGGGGAAGTCTCCCCCTCGCTCCCGTCCTTTTCGCTCCACAAGTGTAAAACTGTCGTTTTCCCCTTGCTCCGTTCATACGGCCGTTCGCTTCCCCCTCTGCGGGGACACCCCGCAACGCCCCGTACGCTCGACGGCAAGAAAATTTCTTGACTTTTGAAAAAACCGATGTATAATGCGGTAAAGGAGGCGCACATGAAAAAAACACTAAGTGCAATAATGATTTTATTTTTTGCGGCAGCAGGTATTTTTGCGATGGGTTCAGGTGATTCAAGCTCTGCAGACGGAAAGAAGCATTACAAATTCGGCTTTACCTGTATGGATCAGTCAAATCCGTTTTTTGTGCTCATTGAAAAGACGATCCGGCAGGAGGTCGAAGCTCGCGGCGATCAGCTTATCTCCGTCGACCCTGCGAATAACGTTACCCGTCAGATCCAGCAGGTGGAAGATGTCATCGCGCAAAAAATCGACGGCATATTTTTAAATCCCGCAGAAGCCGAAGGTATCATTCCTGCGCTCGATCAGCTCAAAGCGGCCGGTATTCCGATCGTCAATTTCGATACGGAAGTTGCGGATATGAGCTATGTTGCGACATACACCGGTTCCGATAATTACAATGCCGGTAAAGTGTGCGGCGACGATCTCGTAAAAAAATGTCCGAATGGCGGTAATATCATCATTTTGGATTCTCCGACGATGAATTCCGTCGTCGATCGTACAAACGGTTTCCTCGACGCGATCAAAGGGCACGGATTTAAAATCGTCGGTCAACAGGATGCAAAGGGCAATTTGCAGGTTTCAATGGGTATTGCGGAAGATTTGCTGCAAGCGCATCCGGAAGTCGTCGCCATCTTCGGCGGTAATGATCCTACCGCGCTCGGTGCTCTCGCGGCGGCAAACGCAGCAGGTATTAAAAAAGCGTTGATTTACGGTGTCGACGGTTCTCCCGACATAAAAAAAGAGATAGCGACGAAAGGTTCGCTGATCGAGGGATCGGGCGCTCAGTCTCCCGTCAACATCGCAAAAAAATCGGTCGAACTTATGTATAAAATCATGGCCGGCGAAAAAGTCGACGCGCGTTATCCCGTTCCGACATTCTTGATTACAAGCGACAACGTAGCGAAATACGGTACGACAGGCTGGCAGTAATCGGATAAACGCAAAGGGGCTGCCTCAAAAGTCGGTTACTTTTTCGACAGCCCGTCGAGTTTAAAATCAAGTCTTTGTATTGTACTGACTTAATTTTAAACAGTGCATCTAAAATCAAGGAAGCTGTCTGAAAATCATTTGTTACTGCGTGGTAATACGGCGGCAGTACGGTTATAGCAGCCGTATCGCGTGCGGTATGATACTGTTTCGGACAGTCGCTTTCAAAGTTATACGTCAGAGTGCTTCAAAAAGCTCGGTTTTTAGAGGTTCTCTCTGATCAAACGGGTCCCGTTTCTTATGGATGAAAATTTATTGCTTCAAATGAAAAACATCCATAAACGCTTTCCGGGCGTTTATGCGCTGAATGATGTCAATTTTGAATTACGCGCGGGAGAAGTGCACGCGCTGATCGGCGAAAACGGCGCCGGTAAATCTACGCTTATAAAAGTTTTGGGAGGAATCATCAAAGCGGATGAAGGCGAGATTTACATCGACGGTAAGAAAGTCGATATCGGCAGCGTGTTCGATTCTCAAAAAAACGGCGTAGCGATTATCCACCAAGAGCTCGTGCTTGTACCGCACATGACCGTCGCGGAAAACATCTATCTCGGTAGAGAACCGATGAAAGGTAAATTCATCGACAAAGCGGCGATGAATTCGGAAACCGATAAACTGCTGCGCCAATACAATGCCAATTTTTCCGCGCAGACGCTCATCGTCAATTTAACGATCGCGCAGCAGCAGATGGTGGAAATAATAAAAGCGATTTCATATAACTCTAAAATTCTCGTTATGGACGAACCGACTTCTTCCATATCCGACAGAGAAGTCGAATTTTTGTTCGATATCATGCGGACGCTCGTAAAGCGCGGTGTCGGGATCATCTATATTTCTCATAAGATGAGTGAGTTGTGGGAAATCTGCGACAGGGTCACGGTACTCCGCGACGGCTGTTTCGCCGGAATTTCGGACGTTGACAAAATAACGCGCGACGAACTCATCGCGATGATGGTTGGACGGACGCTGGAACAGTATTATACGCGCGATTTTCAAGCCGCCGGTGAAACGGTTTTGCGCGTCGAACATCTGTGCGATAACGATATGGTACAGGATGTTTCGTTCGAGCTTCGAAAGGGCGAAATCCTCGGTTTTGCAGGGCTTATCGGTGCGGGGCGAAGCGAAGCGATGCAGGCTATATTCGGCTTGAAGAAAAAATACGGCGGTAAAATAACGCTGTTCGGAAAAGACGTTCATTTTACTTCTGCTGTAGACGCGCTTGACAGCGGTATGGCCTTTGTTCCCGAAGACAGAAAGCTCGAAGGCTTGTATCACGTGCAAAGTGTAAAATACAATGCGACGATCGAAGTATTAAAAGAATTTATTAAAGGATTTGTTTTTAATAAAAAAAAGGAGATCGACATTGCGGATAAATATACGGCGATGATGAAAACAAAGACGCCGTCGCTCGAACAGCGGATCGGAAATCTTTCCGGCGGAAATCAGCAAAAGGTAATGATCGGACGCTGGCTTGCGGTAAATCCGTCGATCCTCATACTCGACGAGCCGACGAGAGGCGTCGATGTCGGAGCGAAAGCGGAAATTTATGCCATAATGAACGAGCTCGTCAAAGAGGGCATATCGATCATCATGATTTCTTCGGAACTGCCGGAAATCATCAATATGAGCGACCGCGTATATGTCATGGCGAACGGCAGAGTAAAAGCGTGTTTGCCGCATGCTGAAGTATCGCAGGAATCGATTATGCGGTTTGCTGCAGAATAAGGGATTGGGGGATTACAATGAATAACGATACGGCAAAACAGTTGGTGATGAAGCAGGGATTCGTACGATATTTTAAGGAGAACCTGGGGATTATCGCGGCGTTTATCGTTTTATTTTTATTTTTGTCGTTGAATCCGAGCACATCCCGCGCCTTTGTGACGCGGCAGAATATGTTCAATGTGCTCCGGCAAATTTCAACGAATATGTATTTGGCGTGCGGCATGACGATGGTCATCATCCTCGGCGGCATCGATCTGTCCGTCGGATCGATCATCGCGCTTTCGGGCTGCGTCGCGGCTGCATGTGTCGCGCGCTACGGATTGGCGATCCCCGTTGCACTTATCATCGGAACCGTTATCGGTGTCGTATTCGGAATGTTTAACGGATTTGTCATTTCAAAGACGACGATCCCGCCGTTTATCGTCACGCTCGCCACGATGAATATCGCGCGCGGTTTTGCTTATGTGTATACCGGCGGTTCGCCCGTGCGCGTTGTGACAAAGGCGTGGCAGTTTATCGGCGCGGGATATATCGGCATATTTCCCGTTCCCGTTATCATAATGATCGTCGTGCTTATCATAACCGGATTGCTTATGAATAATGCAAAGCTCGGCCGGCACATCTATGCGGTAGGCGGAAACGTACAAGCCGCCGTTTTTTCCGGCATTTCCGTAACCCGCGTAAAATTTTGGGTGTACGCATATTCCGGTTTAATGGCGGGTATTGCGGGTATTGTGCTCGCATCCCGCATGTATTCCGGCCAGCCGACGGCCGGCGACGGGGCGGAAATGGATGCGATCGCGGCCGTCGTTGTCGGCGGAACTTCCATGGCCGGCGGTTCCGGTAAAATCGGCGGTACGATAATCGGTGCGCTGATTATCGGATTTTTGAACAACGGTTTGAACTTGATGAACGTCAATTCGTTTTGGCAGTATGTCGTAAAGGGTTTGGTCATTTTGCTCGCCGTGTTCCTCGACTTTATCCGCAACAGAAACAAACGCTAATTATTAATTTTAAGATGATGGGGGTTGTATGCTTGTATCGCTGCATGATGTTATGAAAATCGCCGAACGCGATAAAATTGCGATCGGCGCCTTCAACGTTCCGAACTGGGAATCCGCTGCCGCGATTATCGGAGCGGCGGAAGAGACGGATATGCCGGTCGTTTTGCAATATGCGCCCGTTCATGCGCAGTTTTTGAGTATGGAAGACGCTGCGGAGATTATGCTGTACTTTGCGAAAAAAACAAAAGTTCCCGTATGCGTACATCTCGATCACGGCGACGGTTTTGAACGCTGTATGCAGGCGATCCGGATCGGCTTTACATCGGTTATGATAGACGCATCGGCCCGTCCCTACGAAGAAAACGTCGCAACGACTGCAGAAGTCGTACGGGCATCTCATGCAGTCGGCGTTTCCGTAGAAGCGGAAGTCGGTCATATTTTCACATCCGTTACGGGGAGCGCCGAGGGGCCTGCAAAAATCGAAACGAAAGATTCGTTTGCCGACGTAGACGATGTATATACGCGTCCCGAAACCGCAAAAGATTTTAAAGAAAAAACGAACGTCGATGCACTCGCGATAGCGTTCGGCACTTCTCACGGTATTTATGTTGCAAAGCCGGTACTCGATCTTGACAGGATCACCGCAATAAAAAAAGCGGTCGATATGCCCTTTGTCATGCACGGCGGATCCGGTTTGAGCAAAGAAGAATTCCAAACTGCAATACGCAACGGCATCAGAAAGATCAATTATTATACGTATATGACGATGAGCGGCGGAAAAGCGGTCAAAGCGCAAACGGATAGGATCAAAGCCGATGATCACGTCTTTTTTCATGACATCCCCGGTATTGCGACACAAGCGATGAAAGAAGACGTAAAGCAGGCGATACGTATTTTCAACAATACCTTATAAACGGGTACACTATGCAAAAAGGTATCATCGTTGCGGGGCCGCTCATCCTCGATCGGCATTATGCGGTCGATACGTTTCCCGATGAAGGCCGGCTCGTAAGCGTACACGACATCCATGAGGACGTCGGCGGTACGGGCAATTTAATAATCGATTTGGCAAAAATCGACGCGGCGCTTCCGGTACGGGTGAGCACGGTTCTCGGCCGCGGCAGTGCGGGACGCAGCATTATTAAAGCGCTCGACGCATATCCGAACATCGACAAAAGCGGCATCGTAAAAAGCGATGAAGGGCATACGCCGCTGACGATCGTCATCGATGCGGACGATACGCATCAGCGCACGTTCTTCTATTATGCGGGCGTATCCGACACTTACGGCGAACGGCATATCGACTGGGATTCGCTTGAAGGCGATATCTTTCAGCTCGAATATCTTTTGCTTACAAAGGGTATTGATGCGCCCGACGACGAATACGGCACGCATGCGGCGCGGATCCTCGCACAAGCGCGCCGGCGCGGCATGAAAACTTCCATCGATATCGTTTCCAAAAAAGGCGCGTACGTCAAAGATATCGTTTGTCCATCGCTCAAATATACCGACTACTGCACAATCAACGAGCTTGAAGCGCAGGAAGTGACGGGGATCCCGCTTGAATCGGACGGAAAGATTATTAAAGATGCGATGCGTCCCGTTTTGGAAAAAATTGCCGAATACGGCGTGTCCCGATGGATCATCATCCATGCCGCTTCGTGCAGCTTCGGTATGGATTGTACGACGGGTGCGTGTTTTACAATGCCGAGCCTTCGGTTTCCGCACGAAAAGATCAAAGGCAAAACGGGTGCCGGTGATGCATATTGCTCCGGCGTTTTATATGCGGCGTACCGCGGGCAATCGATCATCGATGCGATGAAGCTCGGTACCGCCTGTGCGACGTGTTCACTTTCCGAAATAAACGGTACCGACGGCATGCGTGCATACGGCGAAGCGCTTGCCTTATACGATGCGTACAAAGATCCCGTCGAATTTGAAAAACTGTAAGCCGTTGCCGGCTTTTTGCAAAAAAAATTATTAAGAGGGGGGAAGTCTCCCCCTCGCGCGCACTTCGTTGCGCGCTGCCCCCTCTGCGGGGACACCCCGCAACGCCCCGTGCGGCACGCCGAATTCGCTTACCGGCTCTTTGCGGTTTTCGCGCTCTTCGTGTTTTTTTTCGCTTTTTTTGTTTCGGTCCGCCTATCGCTTTTGCCGTTCGTCTGCGTGTTGTCGCCGTTCTTTTGCTCTCTCGCCGAACCGTTTTGCTTTGCCGCCGTATCGTTTTGCTTTACCTCTTTTACGCCTTCTGCGGGAGCCGGAAATTTTTGCGGCGTGAGTAAAAACGCGAAGAGGCTTCCGCACAATCCTCCTGCTATGTGAGCGGCGACCGAAATACCGTTATGCTGCAGCGTGTCGAAATTAAAAAACTGTCCGCCGATGTATAAAATAAACACGAGGATAAACGACAGCGGTATTTCGTTTTTTGCAAACGACGTAAATGACGCGAGCATGATCATCATAAATACGACGTCGCTTGCACCCATTTCCGGATGTGTGATCAAGCACGCGTTGATGACGCCGGTGACGAACGCGGTTATCGTTATGACGAGCGCGAGGACGCGGGAACCGTAGCGGCTTTCGATGATCGGGCCGAGCAATATGACGAGCGACATATTCGAAATGAGGTGCTGCCAATCGGCATGCCCGAACACGTGCGAAAAGAGGCGGAAATAGTCGAGCGGCGCTTTCCAATCGAACGGATGGCTGCTGTACTTTCCGCCCGGTATGATAAAAAGCGCCGCCGCAAGGTGCCGGTCGAACACGTAACTGTCGAGCAGCATAATTACCGTACAGATGACGACAAAGGTAAGCGTAACGGGCGCGTTGTAGGTTACGCGGATTTTTCGACGTACTTCGGTATATTTCTGCATGGCGACAGTATAATGGAACGAACGTCGCACCTCAAGCGATTTTTGCGTATATGATAGGGTAGGGATACCGGAGACTTCGTACACATAGTAAATGCCGCTGTTTCGCGTTCCGCTTCTTTTCCGCGTATGCATTTCCGCTGGATTCCCTATGTATGTAAAAATTTCACTTGCCGATACACGGAAACCGTGATATAATCGACGTATGGAAAGAGTGCGTATCGGCTGCAGGCAAAGCGAAAAATATTTAAAAAATTTGCCCAAATCGCTTGACAAAGATTGGGGCGCGCTTATAATTTCGCAACTCGCAACTCGCAACTCGCAACTCGCAACTCGCAACTCGCAACTCGCTTAGGCGTACTCCGTTCTCAATATTTTTTTCAAAACAATACAATCGCCGCTTGTACACCGCACAGGGAATTTTTCTCTGCGCGGTTTTTATATTTGTCCTATCCATACCCGTGCGCTTTGAAAAAATCTGCGGCGCAGAACATACATAAGGTTTTAGACGAGGGTAAGCGCGCGGCTTAGGCTGCATCGCTCACAGAGTACGCGGGTATCGCTGCCGGCATTGCCGGAGATACATATTTTGGGAATGAAAGTTCCTGCAATTACAAGTCTTTATACAGGAGGAAACGATGAAGACTACGATTTTTAACCGAAAAGCTCAGGCTTTTTTTGCAGCGGCGGCTGTGCTTGCCGCAGTATTCACAGCGGGTTGCAAAACCGAATCGGACGGAGATTCAGGACCGGGATACGTTAAGGTCGACTTCGGTACAAACGGCGACGGCTTAAAAGACTATCTTAAAACAAAGGCATCACCTGTCGAAGTAAATTACATCGAAATAACGGGCCTTGCAAAGGAGGACTTAAAAGGTGCAACCTCCCCCAGTACGGCAAGCAGGCTCGGAAAAATACTGAGCAACAACGATACAATAGACGTCGCTCTTAAATTCGGAGAAATACCGGATCTTACCGATATGTCACGCTGTTTTTACGAGTGTAAAAATCTCGTAAAGGCTCCCGAAATACCTGAAAGCGTTACGGATCTGGATTTCTGTTTTTGCGGGTGCGAAAGGCTGATACGGGCGCCTTCGGTTATACCTAAAAACGTTCGGACTATGTATGGTTGTTTTTCCGAGTGTAAAAAACTCATGCAGGCTCCGGTAATATCCGAAGGCGTTACTGATATGAAAACCTGCTTTTCCCGCTGTGAAAGTTTGACAAAAGTTCCTGCGATCCCTGACAGTGTTAAAGAGATGGCTGTTTGCTTTTCCGGCTGCAAAAAGCTGGCGGAAGTTCCTGCGATCCCTAAAAACGTTGAATTCTTGAGGCAATGCTTTTATCAGTGCGGAAGCCTTAAAGCCGTTACGCTTAAGTGCGATTACAATCCTGCAACCATTCTTGGCAACCAGGCTTTTGCCGCCGCCTTTTACGGCTGTACAAGCTTAACGGCGGGCAGCATAAAGGTTCCGTCGGGACAGCTGGCAACGTATACGGCTGCCGCCGCCACAATGTCTGCGCAGGCGGAGTGGTTCGCAGCGGAATAAGCTGCAGCGCAGGCTGAAATTTTTAAAATCGAGTTTTCTTTTGAAAACTCGCTACTATACGCATGCGCTTGCGTACATTGATTGTACGGCTTCAAAATCTGAAGATTTAGTCGCCGTACAATTTTTTTTTGAAAATAATGCGCAAACGAAAAACCGCGGCAATAATACGCGAAAAAACGCTGCATACGCGTCTTCCAAAATACGTTCGGCGCGCAATCATAATGCCCGAAGCGCAAGGAGAAGTGTGCAGTGCATCGTGCATAGACGACACGTCGTGCACGCCGCCGTTTAAAACGACGGAACGGACGCCGCGCCTCAAGCGATTTTTGCGTATTTGCTGCCATTAAGCGAAAATTTTCGGATTTGCACATATCCGTTTCCACAGTATTGATTTTTTAAAGTTTCTAAAGATATTGGACAAAAGCTATTGGAATAACGGCAAAAATTCTGTATATTATAAGCATGGCTGACAGCGATACGTTCGGAAACGGCGAGTTTTCGATCGAAGCGGTCGATGCCGTCGATTACGATATTCCGCCGAACGGCCGCGTCGTTTTTTTTAACGACGACTATACGACGAAGGATTTTGTCGTCGACGTGCTTATGTCCGTTTTTCATAAATCGGAACACGACGCGTGCATCATCATGGAATCCGTACACAAAACGGGTTCCGGTATTGTCGGCGTGTACGCCTTCGATATAGCGGCGACGCGGGCTTCGATAACCGTGCACCGTGCGCGAGAAGAGGGCTTCCCGCTGAAAGTTGAAGTGCAGGAAGTGTAGGCGATATCGATTGATCGAAAAAAAATTAATCGATAGCTGCCTTATAATAATCGATGGGAATTGCACTCGCGTGCGATTTTTGTTCGGCTCCGAATTGTGCCGCCTACTGCGGTGAGCAGGAGTAATAAAATATGGAAATAAGTCCGCAGCTGCGAAAGATATTATCGGTTTCGTTTTCCGATGCGAAATACGCACGACACGAATTTTTTACGCCGGAGCATCTGCTCAGTTCTGCGCTCGCGTTCGATTCGGTACACGATCTGCTCGAATCGTGCGGCGCGGATGTGGCGACTATTCGCGATTATGTAAACGAATACATTAAAAAAAATGTGCCGGTGTCCGCAGTGCAGGGAAACGGGCAGATCGCCGAACCCGTTGAAACGCAGGGCTTTCAGGAAGTGATGAACCGAGCCGTGTTCCACTGCGCGTCGAGCGACAGGCAGATACTCGACATCACCGATGTGCTCGTCAGCATGATCGAAGAAAAACGTAATTATTGTGCGTATTCGTTGCGTATGGGCGGCGTCGACAAGCTCCGTCTCATCGAAGCGATCGGCGCACAAAAATTGACGGATGAAAATCAATTTTTTTTGGACGGCGGCGATGGGCAGCAAAAATTCATGCCGGGTATGCAGACGGGAGACGACGCGCGCCATGAAAATCCACGCGGAACAAAACCGACGGCGCTCGAAAAATTTTGCGTCGATTTGACGGCGGAGGCAAAGCAGGGTAAAATCGATGCGCTCATCGGGCGGACGGATGAAATCGACCGCACGATCCAGATCTTGTGCCGCCGCACGAAAAACAATCCGCTTTACGTCGGAGACGCGGGCGTCGGAAAGACGGCGCTCGCAAACGGGCTCGCGCTCAGGATCGCGCAAAACGACGTGCCGGATGCGATCAACGATTTTTCCATCTACAGCCTCGATATGGGTTTGCTGCTCGCCGGTACGAAATTCCGCGGCGATTTTGAAGACCGTCTCAGAAAGATCACCGACGAACTGATGAAAAAAAAGCACGCGATTTTATTTATCGATGAGATCCACATGATCATGGGCGCCGGTACGAGCGGCAACAGTACGATGGATGCGGCGAATTTGTTAAAACCGGTACTGTCGTCGGGAAAGATCCGCTGCATCGGTTCGACGACGCACGAAGAGTATGCGAAAAATTTCGAAAAAGACAGGGCGCTCGCGCGCCGTTTCCAAAAGATCGATATCAAAGAACCGTCGCCGGAAGACACGCTGGCGATTTTAAAAGGACTCCGCGATAAATACGAAAGTTACCACGGAGTGGTGTACAGCGATACGGCGCTGAAACTTGCGGTCGACTTGTCGGTGCAGTATTTGCCGGACAGACGGCTTCCCGATAAAGCCATCGACATTATCGACGAAGCGGGTTCATACTTGAAGATCAAAGCGAAGGGCGGATTCGCCCGCATACGCAAAGCTCCCGCGCCCGAAAGCGATGCTGCATATACGCAGGAAGTATCGCATACGAACGCGCTTTCGAAAAAGCCCGTCGTATCGACTTCCGTTATTAAAATGGTGACGGCGAAGATGGCGCGCGTACCGCTTGAATCGGTGACGAGCGGAGAAAAAGAAAAGCTCCGCGACCTCGCCGACACGATGCGCTCGGAAATCTTCGGGCAGGATGAAGCGGTCGCTGCGGTAACGAAGGCGGTAAAAAGGGCGCGCGCGGGATTCAACAATCCCGAACGGCCGGAAGCGAGTTTTTTGTTCGTCGGACCGACGGGCGTCGGTAAAACGGAGCTCGCCCGCGCTCTTTCCCGTACGCTCGGCGAAACGCTCTTGCGTTACGATATGAGCGAATATCAGGAAGAGTATACGGTGAGTCGTCTCATCGGTTCGGCGCCCGGTTACGTCGGCTATGAAGAGGGCGGTCAGCTTACCGAAGACGTGCGCAAAAATCCGCATTCGATCGTGCTCTTCGACGAAATCGAAAAGGCGCATCCGAAAATTTACAATGTGCTGCTTCAAGTTATGGACTACGGATTTCTCACCGACAATCAGGGACGCAAAGCCGATTTCCGAAACTGCATCATCATCATGACGAGCAATGCCGGCGCGCGTGAAATGGAAAAGAGCAAAGTCGGGTTCGGCGCCGAAAACGCTTCGGACGAGGGAGACGCTCTCAGCGAAGCGGTCGAAAAAGCTTTTTCTCCGGAATTCCGCAACAGGCTCGATGGTGTTATCGCATTTTCTCATTTGGGAAAAGAAATCGTCGACGATATCGCGAAAAAAGAAGTCGCAAAGCTCGCCGCCCGCCTCGCGCAAAAAAAAGTCAAGCTGGAAACGACCGCGCACGCGATCGCCTACCTTTCGGAAAAAGGCTATTCGCGCGAATTCGGAGCGAGAAATATGGCGCGCACCGTCGAAGAAGAAATCGCATCACCGCTTACCGATGAAGTGCTCTTCGGAAAACTTTCCGCAGGCGGCGAAGTGCACGTCGACGTATCGTCCGGAAGCGACGGCACGGAAACATTGACCTTCGATTATGGAAAGCATTGATTGGCGGAAAAAGCTCGGCGCAGAACGTTTCGGAAGCGATTTTGAATACACGCATTTTTTCGTACGCGACGCAGGACGCAACGGTTTGCTCGGCTATACGGAAACCCTGACACCCGAGCTTGTGTTTTCGGCATATCTGCAGGGGATTTTCCCGTGGTACGACGAAAGCTCGGGCGATCCCGTTCTGTGGTGGAGTCCCGATCCGCGTTTCGTGCTTCCCGTAAATGAAATCCGTTTTCCGCGCAGCGCCGTAAAATTTTTAAAACACAGCCCGTATACGTATACCATCGATGCCGCCTTTTCCCGCGTAATCGAAAATTGCGCGCACGTACATCGCGCGGGTCAGGACGGCACGTGGATAGGAAATCGCATGATCGATATCTACTGCGCGCTGCACGAACGCGGCATTGCACATTCGGTCGAAGCGTGGCACGGAAACGAGCTTGCGGGCGGACTTTACGGAGTGCTCATCGGAAAAGTATTTTGCGGCGAGTCGATGTTTACGCTTCAGTCGAACGCCGGCAAAAGCGCGTTTATGCTTTTCGCAAAAGCGTTTGAAAGATGCGGCGGCGTTTTGATCGATTCGCAAGTGTATACGGAAAACATCGCGCGATACGGCGGCCGCAACATAAGCCGAGCGGCGTTTTTGCGCATGGAAAGCGAACTCTTGCCGCAAAAACTTTCAGACGACTTGGGCAGGGTTTTCGGCGAAATAGCCGCGGAAACCGTACGTACATCCCGGCTTCATGCGGAAAGCGCTTCGAATCGCTGAGTGAGACCGCGCTGAAAACTTCACGCTTAATGTACGTGTGCGCTCCTGTGCACAAATTGCAAAATAACCGGTCTCACCGAGAAAGAAGTCGGGCAGCTGTAAACGCATTTTTTCGCTATATTGCTTATCTCTTTAATTCGGCGAGCGCGGTTTGAAGGGCTGCGATGCCGTAGAGGGCGGCGGTTTCGCATCGCAAAATATTTCCCGCAAAGTGAACGGATGCAAATCCCGCATTTCGAAGCGCCGCCATTTCATCAGGGCTTATGCCGCCTTCACATCCGACGGCGAGCGCCGCGTGCGTAACGCCTGCAAAAAGCGCATCCGAAAACGGCACGCAAAAATCATTCCGCTCCGAGAGGACGACGGCTGCCGACGTGTTTCGCGCTTTTTCGCTCATCCGTCTCCACACTTCACATGCTCCTCGAACATCCGCGGTTTCGGCGACTGAGGTTTCCACGGGAGAGCCGCTCTGCTCGCGAGCTTCTTTGATGATCCGCGCAAAGCGTTCGGCTTTCCCTGCCAGAGAAGCGATGCTGCCCTTTTGCGAATACTCGCCTGCGACGGGAACTATCGTTTTTACTCCGCACTCGCAAGCTTGTCGGACAATGAGTTCCATCTTTTGCGGCTTCGCGATGAATTGAAAGAGCGTATATTCGACGGCACGGCGATCCTTATCGATATCGGCGGCGCCGACACCGCGCGAGACAGAGGTTTCTCCCTGTCCGCACTTTTGCAATACGGCAATACCCCGAACGTCGTCGATGCGTGCGACGGTCATGGAAAAAAGAGAGCCTCCGGGAATCCGCACGTCGAACATATCGCCCGGCTTTGCGCGGAGGACGCGGCACAGATGTGTAAAATCTTTTCCCGAAACGGAGAGCAGCCCCTTTTCATCGGGAGCTACAGCGGAGAGAAACTGCCGCACGCTTTAAGTTCCCGACTTCTTTTTCGCTTCGGCTTCATCCTGCAGCTCTTTGAGCGTTTTCGCGGATTTGACAAGATTTTTAAAATCGCTCGATTTTAAAATTTCGATCGCAGCGTTCAGCTGAATGTCGTAATCCGAATCGTAGAGCATCGCGGGCTTTAAACGGTTTACGCGGACACGAATGAGACGCCGAAGCAAAGCCGCGCCAAGCGGATATTTTTTTTGCAATACGAGCGCGTAAGAGGCGATATCGCGTTCGGTCATACCGCTGTGAGAATCGACGTAGGATGCGATCGCATTCGATTTGATCAATTCCGCATACGTTTTTTCTTCCGCCTCGCTCAATTCGGGATAGAGCACTTCTCTGTCGGGAGGAATGCCGACTTTGTCGATATTCGTGTCGCTCGGCGTATAGTAGCGCGCCATTGTAATTTTAAAACCGTCGGAAGCGCTGAGCGGGATCACCTGCTGAACGGAACCCTTACCGTAAGTACGCTGACCGACGAGGTATGCGAGGTGATTGTCTTTGAGCGCTCCCGCCAGAATTTCCGATGCGGACGCCGAACCGCGATTTATGAGCACGACAATCGGAAGACCTGCCGAAACAGTCGTTTTTTTTGCGTTCGCGGTAAAGACTTTATTTTCAAACGAAAGGCGGCTCTTCGTCGAAACGAGCGTTCCCGAATCGATGAATTTATCCGCAACGTCTGCGACACTCGTGATAAGCCCTCCGGGGTTGTCGCGCAGATCGATTATTAAATTTTTATAATTCGCTTTTGCAAACGAATCGAGCGCTTCCTGCACGCGCTTGGGCGTATCGGGCGTAAATTCGATGATGCGGAGATAGCCCGTCGCACTTATCATGCCGTACTTTACCGTCGGCACTTCGATGAGCGCTCTGACGAGCGTTACGTCGAATCTGATGTCTTTGCCTCGCAAAATCGAAACGGTAACCGGCGTGCCCGCTTTACCGCGCAAATGATTGAGCACTTCTTCCATCGTCATAGGAGCCGTGGCTTCCCCGTCGATCGCCGTGATATAATCGCCCGACAGGATGCCCGCTTTGGCGCCCGGCGTATCTTCGATCGGAGAAGCGACTTCAACGTAGGCGGGCTTTTCGGAAGACGATTCGATAGGCTTGCTGATGGAAAGTCCGACACCGCCGAAATTGCCGGCCGTCGTATCGGAGAGCGGGCGCATCGTATTTTGATCGAGGTACTGCGTATACGGATCTTTCAACGAGTCGAGCATCCCCTTGAGCGCTCCTTCGTAGAGCACTTTCGGATCGATCTCGTCGACATAATTCTGCTGCACAAAATCGAATACCGCAGAGATTTTTTTCATGTATTGAAAATTCGAAACGGATTCGCCGCCGGCGGGCGACTCGGCAAAACACTGGGATGCCGCAGCGGAAACGATAAAGGTGCATATAACGGAAACGGCGAAACGGATTGCTTTATTGCGTATTTTAATGACAGCCATGTGTATCATTGTATGACGGGAAGCTGAAAATTGCAACATACCGAATTCCCCTCATTGACAGAACACCCGACAAAGCATATTCTGATGCTGTCATATTCACCAAGCAATCCAGAGGAGTATCTCATGAGTGAAAACAATTCGGAAAGCAAGTTCAATTTGAAAGGCGGGTTTTCCGCAGCATCAAAAGAAGCGACGGCTTTCAAAAAATTCATTTCGCGCGGCAATGTCGTCGATATGGCGGTCGGTGTCATCATCGGCGGTGCGTTCGGCAAAATCATTTCGAGCCTTGTCAACGACATAATCATGCCGCTTATCGGTCTGTTGATCGGGGGCATCGACTTTACGAACTTAAGCGTAAAGATCGGCGAAGCGACGGTTGCATACGGCAATTTCATTCAAACCGTCGTCGATTTTTTAATCGTCGCGATCTGTATCTTTGCCGTCGTGAGGATCTTCGAGCGCTTTAAGAAAAAGGAAGAAAAAGAAGAAGCGCCCGCAGCCAAACCCGCCGATATCGTGCTGCTGGAAGAAATCCGCGATATATTAAAAAATAAAAATTAATCGGTTGAATGACGAGTGTCGAAAGTATAAGCTGATAAAGCTGTACTTTCGGCGAGGACTTCGTTTACTGCGCTCACGCCGTTCGCTGCGCTCCGATGCCCCGCATCGGTTTTTTTTTCGGCACACACAAGCGGAGACCGGCGTCTGCGCTTTCGACGGCGCAAAGTTTACACAACCCGCAAATATTCTATCGTATGTTACGCCCACACAAACCACAGCGCAGCAGCAGCGGCGGCAGTCGTTAAAATCGTAAAGGGCGCTCCTGTTTTAAGCCAACCGGCAAAATCGACCGGATATCCTTCTCGTTTGAGGATACCCATCGCAACGACATTTGCGCTCGCTCCGAACGGCGTCAAATTGCCGCCGAGACAGGAACCGATGAGGAGCGCAAACATATACAATTCGGCGGCGAGATTCATCCGGGAAGCGAGCGTCTGCGCGACAGGCAGCATGACGATGATATACGGCACGTTGTCGACAAAGCCGGAAATCACAACCGATACGACGAGGATCAGCATAAAGCCGACGAAGACATTGCCGCCGGTAATGCGTGCAAGGGTATGAGCAAAATCGGAAAGCAGTCCCGTTTCCGAAATTGCACCGACGACGATAAATATGCCGATCAAAAACGCGATCGTTTCCCAATCGAGTCCTTTGATAAGCAGCCACGTTTCTCGCGGCGGTCGACGCTGTACAAATCGGAACCACAGCACACCCGCAATGCCGAGTGTAAGCACGTACAGTCCCGACAAAAATTCACAATCGAAATGTAAAAACGAAATCGCAGCCAGACCGAAGATCATCGCAAGCAGGAGAAAGAACGGAAGAGGCGAAATCACTTCGCTTTTATCCAAATCGGGTTTTTCTTTTTGCTTTGCAAAGAACAGATAAAAATACAGGCAGCCGGTAATCATACCCGTTTGGATAAAGAAAAAAATAGACGGCTTTGCCGCGTGCACGAAAAAATCGTTGAATGTATAGCCCGCGTAACTTGCAAAGATCATCGACGGCGGATCTCCGACGAGCGTCGCGGTTCCTTCAAGATTCGACATGACGGCAAGTCCTATCATAAAATACGTCGGATCGATTTTAAGCTTTTTGCACAGTGCAAGCGCTATCGGCGCCATGACGAGTACTGTCGCAACGTTTTCGACGAAGATCGAAATAATCCCTGTCATCGCGAGGATGAGCACGATTGCGATTCCGGTGTTCGGCGCTTTTTCCACCATGATGTCCGCAATATACGCGGGCATCCGCGAATAGATAAAGAGCGCGGCTATTATCATGCTCCCCACATAGATCATGAGTACGTTCCAGTTGACGAGCGATGTGAACGCGTGTATGAAAGGATAGGCGCGAAGCGGAACGCCGCCGGAGGAAAAAATGCTTTCCGGGAATATCACACCCAGCAGCAGAATGACGAGCGCCGACGCCGAGGTAAATACTATTTTTTTGTGCTGCACGATGATGACGAGCGCATACATCATAACGGCAAGCGTGAGCACGACCCATTTCATTTCCATAGTTAAAAAAGTATACAGAAAAAAAAGCCGCAGGTAAATGCGATGTCTGATATGTCAATCTCTGATGCGTGCTACCGGTGTAATGCAGGGAGGCAGCGCCGAAAACCTATGTAGAGGTATAATTACTTCATTATACCTAAGGCGGGGTTTCGGCGGTAGATCCGTTTCCGGCGTTCAATTTAAACCTTCCTTAAAATTCAACAGTCGAACAAAATATCAATTTTGGAGAATGTTGAATTCGTGCGCGCAAGCGCACAGTTAATAAGCTATGTTTCGAGTTCGTCCGAAACTCGAAGTTAAATTGAACGGCGCCATTTCAGACGTTCAATTTAAACCTTCTAAAAACTCGAACGCGAAAGCGGCGAGCCTATCCACGTGCCTTCGCTTCCGAGATAATCTTCGCGCTGCCCTTCGATGATAAACTGCACGCTGTTGACGGTGCTGAACGAAGTCGCCGTGTAGACGATCTGCATCAGCTGTGCGAGATAGCCCTGTACGCCGACGCTGTTGAATGAAAAAGCTTCGCTGAAATTGAGCGTTGCGATGCCGTTTTTTACCGAAGCGCCGAGAAGCTTTGTGCCCGAAGGGATCAGCGTCATCGTATTGCGCGCTTTTTCTTCCGCGCTCGGTCCGGCTAAAAGAGAGTTCAGCGTATCGGTGAGCGGAGAATCCGACTTCGGTAATTTGCGCGTTACGATTTGACGGCTCACCGACCCGTCGGATCCGATGACGACGAAGCAGAGCGGCACGTTTATCGTTGCTGCAGGCTGCAGTACGCTTTTCGGACTTTGCGTTTTATCGGCGTTCCGTGTATCCGTTTTCGGCTTTTCCTCCGCCTTTGTTTCACCGCTTTTTTCGGCATTTGACCGATCGGCAGGTTTTTGTGCGTCGGGTACCGATGCCGGTTTTTGTGCAGTGCTTTCGTTTTGCTTTGCAAGGTTCGAGCGGTTATTTTCGGTGACTGAGGGTTCGGTCGAATTCGCTTCGGGTAAAATATCTATTTGAAAGGCGTCGCCGCCGCTTTTCGGATTTTGTTTTTGTTCGTGGTTTTGAACGAACTCCGGCGTCTTTCCGAACACGCGACCGAAAAAATCGGTGTTTTGCAGGTTTGAAAGTATGGTATCTTTTTTAACAAAAAAGAATACGAGCAGAATAAGCGCGACGAGCAGCCAACACGCAAATGCAAATCCCGTATTCTTCTTTTTTGTATTCCGTTCAGCCATATCTATAGTATCGGTAGCATTTGCCCGCACTATTAGGGCGAATGTCAAGTTCCGAAACTATCAGCGGATAACGCTATGTTTCCGGCGAGGACGGCTACGGTACAATTGTCCGTAAGCGTGTACAAGTGCGGCTCTCACAGCGGACGCTGCGTGTAAAAGTACAACCGTTCCGTAGATACAGCGAGTTTGCGACGCAAACTCGGTAGTGAGGCGAATCCGAACGTCGCTTCCGCAAGCTGAACGCACAAAGTCGCACGCGGGTCTCCCGCTGTTGCGCCGCATCGTGTACGCTTGCAGCCGTTTCGGCACGCAGCCGAAACTCCGCTTTCGAAATCCGGCAGCAGCCCTGCCGTTTCGCATGATCCGTCAGCCGGCCAGATATTCGTTTATGCTCGCAGCCGCTTTTCTGCCTTCGCCCATGGCGAGGATGACCGTTGCCGCTCCGAGTACGATGTCGCCGCCCGCCCATACTTTCGTTTTGCTCGTCGCCTGTTTGTCGTCGACGACGATGTGACCGTGTTTATCCGCATCGAGACCGGGCGTCGTGCGAACGAGCAGGGGATTGCTGCCGTTGCCGAGGGCGACGATGACCGCATCGCACGGGATTTCGTGTTCGCTTCCCGGAATCGCGACGGGGCTCCGTCTGCCCGATGCGTCGGGTTCGCCGAGTTCGTATCGCAGCGCTTTGATACCGCGCACGCGGCCGTTCAGCGCTTTGTCTTCGCTTTCGATGCCGAGCACTTCGATCGGGTTTTCGAGGAATCGGAATTCGACGCCCTCTTCTTCCGCGTGACCGACTTCTTCTTTTCGAGCGGGCATTTCATCGCGCGTTCTGCGGTACACGATGCTGACGTGTTCCGCGCCGAGCCTGAGCGCCATGCGTGCAGCGTCCATAGCGACGTTTCCGCCGCCCACGACGATGACGTTTTTCGCTTCGTAATACGGCGTATCGGCAGTACCCTTCATATACGCCTTCATCAGATTGGCACGCGAAAGGTATTCGTTTGCGCTGAATACGCCGATGAGATTTTCTCCCGGAATATTGAGGAATTTCGGAAGCCCCGCGCCCGTGCCGATAAAGGCGGCGTCGAAACCCTTTTCCGTTAAAAGCTGATCGAGCGTGTCGGTGCGTCCGACGAGAAAGTTCATTTCGAATTTGACGCCCATCTTTTTCAGATTTTCGACTTCCTTTGCAACGATGTCTTTCGGAAGACGGAATTCGGGAATGCCGTAAAGCATGACGCCGCCGGCTTTGTGGAACGCGTCGAATACGGTAACGTCGTGACCCGCTCTCGCGCAGTCGGCCGCGACCGTAAGCCCTGCGGGACCAGATCCGACGACAGCGACTTTTTTGCCCGTCGCTTTTGCGACCGTCGGCAGCGTCGTTTTATTGTTCGTGCGTTCCCAATCCGCGACGAACCGTTCGAGCCGTCCGATCGAAACCGCTTTGTCGACCGTTTTATGAATCTTTCCGACCGTGCACTCTTTTTGGCACTGTTTTTCCTGCGGACACACGCGGCCGCAGATAGCCGGCAAAAGGTTCGTCAATTTAATCGTATCGACTGCAGATTTGAAATCTCCCTTTTGAATTTCTCCAATAAACTGCGGGATCGCGATGCCGACGGGACAGCCCGCGACACAGGGTTCGTTTTTGCACTGGAGACAGCGGTTCGCTTCGTTGATCGCCATCTCTTTCGTATAGCCGAGCGCTACTTCGCCCATTTCGCGCGCGCGTTTTTTCGGCTCCGCGACAGGCATTTCCTGAAGCGGAATCGCCATGCGGTCTTTCGGAGAAAGAGGTGCCGCTTTTATCTTCTGTTCGATTTCGTCGAATTCTTTTTTCGCCTGCGCTTCCAATTCATTTGCTGAAATATATTCCGTCATGATTATCGTCCTCTATAAAACTTTTGCAGGAAATTATTAAAAAATTACGATTGAGCTTTTTGCTCGATCGCGCTTTCCAATTTGCATTTGTGGAAATCTTCCTGTTCCTGCGCTTTGAACGTGCCCATGCGCATCATCATATTGTCCCAATCGACTTTATGCGCGTCGAAATCAGGTCCGTCCACGCACACGAATTTCGTTTCATCGCCGACCGTAACGCGGCAGCCGCCGCACATACCGGTACCGTCGATCATAATCGTGTTGAGCGACACCACCGTCGGGATATTGTATTTTTCCGTCGTCTTTGCGGCGAACTTCATCATAATGGGAGGTCCGATCGCGATGACTTCCGCAGGCGGCGTCTGGGATTTGCAGAGCTCATCGAGCGGTACCGTGACAAGCCCCTGCCTGCCCGCGCTTCCGTCGTCGGTCATGACGATAACTTCGTCCGCAACCTTTTTCATCTCATCGACGAAAATGAGCAAATCTTTATTGCGCGCGCCTATGATCATAATCACTTTATTGCCGACCGCTTTAAGCGCCTGCACGATCGGATAACACGGCGCAACTCCGAAACCGCCGCCTACAACGACGACCGGCCCGTCGCGCTTTTCGATAACCGACGGATTTCCGAGCGGGCCGAGCACCGCAGCGATGGAATCCCCCGTCTTTTTTTGCGCGAGTTTATACGTCGTCGCTCCGACCGCCTGAAAGACGAGCACGACCCAGCCTTCTTCCGCATTCGCATCCGCGATCGTCAGCGGAACGCGTTCTCCGTAATCCGTGTCGAGCTGCACGATGACGAATTGTCCCGCTTTGCGGTTGCGCGCAATTTCGGGAGCTTCGAATTTCATGTAGTAGACGCCGGCGGAAATTTCTCTCTTTTCAAGAATTTTGAACATAGCATACCTTCGATAGAATAGATACTTATTATTGTATAGGAAAAAGGGAAAAAAGTAAATCGAATTAAAATTTTGAAAAATTATTTATCGACTAAGATCTTTTTACGGGATTTAAGGGGGGAAGTCTCCCCCTCGCGCGCACTCCGTTGCGCGCTGCCCCCTCCTGCGGGGACACCCCGCAACGCCCCGAAACCCCGCTTCATCAATTTTTCAGCAGATCCGCAAAGGGATTGTACGTCATACCGTCGTTCCGCACGCCGCCCGCTTTTACGCCTGAGCTTTGGCGGTTTTTGCCGTCGCTCTTCTGCCGCGTGCCGTCTGCATTTTTCGAAAGCGCTTTTACGACGACCGCTCTCTTTACGCCCCCGTTCGCTTTTTTTTCATGCGGTGACCCGCCGCCTCCCTTGTCGCCGGATTTCGCTTCCGGCGGATTGAGCGCGCGCGATGCTGCGTCGCTTTTCAGCGACAGGCTGATACGTTTTCTGTCGGGATCGAGCGCGAGAATTGTAAATTCTTTGACGTCGCCGACCTTGACGATTTCCATCGGCTCTTTGACGAAATTGTCCGAAAGCTCGCTGATGTGGATGAGTCCCGTTTCGTGCAAACCGAGATCGACGAAAGCGCCGAAGTCCACGACGTTTTTGATTTTGCCTGTAACTTTCATGCCCGGCTTCAAATCTTCGAACTGAACGACGCCTTTTTGCATGATCGGAGCGGGGTAGTCGTCGCGCGGATCGCGGTTCGGCTTTTTCAATTCTTCTGCGATATCCGAAATCGTCGTTTCCCCGATGCCGTATTTTTCTTCGAGTTTCTTTTTCAATTCGCCGGAAACTTCGCCGCCCGATTTGATGACGGCAAAAAGCTCGCGCGCCGCTTCGTAGTTTTCGGGATGCACCCACGTGTTGTCGAGCGGTTCTCCGCTTTCGGGAATTTTTAAAAATCCCGCGCACTGCTCGAAGGTTTTCGGGCCGAGTCCGCTCACTTTTTTCAAATCGTCGCGGCTTGTGATCTTTCCGTTTGCATCGCGGTATGCGACGATCTTTTTCGCCGTCGCGGGCGTAATGCCCGAAACGTATTTTAAAAGCGAACTGCTCGCTGTATTCAAATTGACGCCGACTTTGTTTACGACGGAACCCACCACTTCGTCGAGCATGTCGGAAAGTTTTTTTTGATTGACGTCGTGCTGATAAAGTCCGACGCCGATCGCTTTCGGATCGATTTTGACGAGTTCGGCAAGCGGATCCTGCAGCCGCCGTCCCATACTCACCGCTCCGCGGATCGTCAAATCCAAGTCGGGAAACTCTTCGCGCGCGATGTCGCTTGCGGAATACACCGACGCACCGCTTTCGTCTACGACCGTATAGCGCACGTCGGGATAGTTTTCGCTTATGACGCGGCTTACGAGTTCGCGCACTTCGGGACTTCCCGTTCCGTTTCCGACGGCGACGACTTGAATATCGTATTTTTTGATCGCAGCTTTAAGCGCTTCGTAGGAACCCGAAACGTCTGCGACCTGCTTTATTAAAAAGCTTCCGAGATATTTTCCCGTTTCGTCGAGAGCGGCGCACTTCGTTCCGGTGCGTATGCCCGGATCGACGCCGAGCACGCGGCTGCCTTTGATCGGCTGCGTCATCAAAAGGTTTCTGAGGTTTTCGCTGAATATGCCGATACCGTGTTCGTCCGCTTTATCCGTTTCGTCGCTGCGGATTTCGCGCACGACGGCAGGCGAAAGGAGACGCACGACGCCGTCTTTGATCGCGTCCGCGTGATACGCGTTGTTGATCGTTTGGCGCTTTTGCAGCATATCTACGGCCGCATCGACGTCCACGTTTACGGTAACTTCGAGCGCTTCTTCCCGTTCTCCGCGGTTTATCGCGAGAATGCGGTGCGGCTTTATCTGATTGAGCGGCTCCGTGTAATCCCAATACATCTGATATGTCGACGTTTTTTGCTTTTCTTCGTCTCCGATACCTTTCGAAACGATCGAGCCGGTCGCCATATAGAGGTCGTACACCGCTTTGCGGTTCGCGCTGTCCTGAGCCGTCCTTTCCGCGATGATGTCTTTCGCACCCGCGATCGCATCCTCTGCAGTCGGAACTGAAAGTTCGGGGTTGTCGTCATTTATTTTAATAAATTCTTCCGCCTTTTTTTCGATTGCAGTATCGTCGAGCGTGAGCATCGCATCCGCAAGCGCTTCGAGCCCGCGTTCGATCGCGATCATGCCGCGCGTTTTCTTTTTCTTTTTAAACGGCGCCCATAAGTCTTCAAGCGCCGTGAGCGTAAGCGCGCTCATTACCGCGTCGTACAGAGATTCGGTGAGCTTCCCTTGAGCAAAAATACCCCTCGCGATTTCGAGGCGGCGTTCTTCGAGATTTTTATGCGATTTGAACAGGCGGTCGCAGTCGCGTATCTGCATTTCGTCGAGCGAACCGTGTTTTTCTTTTCGATAGCGTGCGATAAACGGAACCGTGCAGCCTTCGTTTACGAGGTCGATGACGGCGCGCACCTGCGTTTCGCGGATGCCGATTTCCGCCGCGATTTTTTGTACGATGAGCGCTTCATCGATTGCGAGCGCGTCCATTGTGTCTTGAGTAAATTCCATATAGGCGCTATTGTACGGAAAAGGACGGTGCGTGGCAAGGAAGATGAAAAATATATGTGTGATGTTTTTTTATACGGTATTGTTATGCACTGTTTTTGCCTGTAGTTCTGTTCCTATGAATCGGACTACGGAAAAAGATAATTTGTTGATATTCAGGCTTAACCTTCGAGTCTACGAGAAAAAAATACGGAAAGATCCCGGTAATTATCGGCTGTATTATGAACGGGGAAATTATTATTGTTTGTCGGGATACTATAATGCGGCGCTGTCGGATATAAATAAAGCTCTGCAAATACAGCCGTCTTATGAGGAAGCGCTTTTATTAAGGGGAATGATTTTTATTTGTAAGGCGCAATATAAGGATGCGCTTGCCGATTTCGACGAAGCACTTGTATTGATTCCCGACGATGACAGAGTATACAATAACAGAGCATGCCTCTATATACAGTTGGGAGATCTGGAAAAAGCACTTCGTGATATCGATACCGCTATAGAGTTGAATCCGAAGTGTGACTTACATTTTAAAAATAAAGGACAAATCCGTTATCGAATGAATGATTATGAAAATGCGGTTTTAAATTATTCTCATGCGATAAGGCTGAATCCTAAAAATGCGGAAACCTATTTTGATCGGGGTGCGGCATATGAAATGCTGCGACGATATGATGCGGCCTTGAGCGATTACCGTAAAGCCGCAACATTAAAATACCGCGTTTCGGATGTGTATTTTCATATAGGCGTTTGCTGTTACCGTTTGCAAAAATACGGTGATGCTCTCGATGCGTTTACCGAAGCGATTAAAATCGATGATGCAAATTATGTATTCTATGAATGGCGAGGTAATACAAATCTTGCATTAGAAAGACGTAACAAAGCGGAGGCGGATTTTGATACGGTGAAGCGGCTTATGGCAAACGCTTCGTTGCAGTAATTTTGAAAAACGATATTGCAAGTTATTCTTTGAAATTATGCGGCTCCCGCTTTTTTGTTTTCATACATCATAC
>NZ_JACSET010000011.1 GCF_014334325.1 Treponema sp. Marseille-Q4130
GAAGATTTGGCGCGCGTACAGCGCACCATCATAAGCCCGTCGTTTTATGTACTCGACGTATCGCCCGAAATACAAAGCGTGCCGTGCAAAGCCGACGGAACATTGTTTGACAACACGGCGACGGTTGAAATCGTCGCAAAGCTGTATTTCGGCATAGACGATACGGACAAAGGCGTAAACCGTTCGGCGGCGCTTGAGGACGGAATGATCGTCGGAACATGGGACGACAACATTTTGACGCTTCCCGTATCATTGCTTACGTCAAATACGCTCCGCGTTTTTATTACCGTAAGCGACAGTGAGAATAGGACACGGACGGCGATCGCTACGGTAAATAAATTGTACGCAGGCGATACGCCGTTTGTATACATTATGCGTTTGAGTGAAAACGCGGTACGGGTAAGCGAAGATAAAGAAATTATCCCCGCAAAAATCGCCGCGCAAAAATTAATAAAATCGGGCGCGGATTATATCGATACTGACTACGGCAATATAACCGTGTCGATCGACGGTGGAAAAGACCAGCCGGTAAAAACGGGCGATGTGTTTGTGTATATCGAAACGGACAATGGATTGCTCGGAGATGACGCGGGAAGATTTATATTGTTTGACGATGCCGACTATGCGGCAAACGGCGTAAAAATCCCATACGGCGCGAAGCAGTTGATTTTCCGCTACCGTACACCCGAAAATGTACTTATTCAAAGTGAAACTGTACCGGTGCTGTACGACGGTGCGAAAGGCGATAAAGGGCAACGCGGCTCATCTTATTGGGGTACGAAAAAACCGGACGAAGCGGTATACGGCGATTATTACCTCGACGTAAACGACGGCTATATTTACGAGTACAGCGCGACGTATAATGCGTGGATAAAAATCACCGATTACAGCGATTTCCGATACAAGCAGGCGATGAACGATATGCTCTCCGTTGCCGAACACGCGCCGAATATACAGTTTCTCGCCGTCGTAAACGCATGGGTAAAAAACCTCGTCGCGGGTACGGCGCTTATAAACGAATTGTTTGCGAAAAATATCATCGCACAAAATAAAATCGCGTCGAGTAATTATTACGACAAACAAGGGAACCCGACAGGCAGCGGGTTTTTGATAGACGCGCAGGCGGGCGACGCAGATTTCAGAGGCAATACACATATAGGCGGCAATACCATAATAGACGGAAATACATTACTTAAAGATGTACAGATAAGCGGAAATTCTATATTTGAAGGTGCAATAAATTCGGGTCCGCTTTATTTGTCGAAAGAACATACAAATGCTTTAACTGTACGATTAACAAAAGGTATGACTTATTATCAGGTAAGAGCTGCTTTTATTGCGGCGGGTTTTGCATTTAATAATGGATATGCTTTAAATAAAATATTAAGCAATTATGACAATATCCATATTGGTTACTTTCGGTGGATGGATTATGATGGGGATTTTTTAAGAATCTGGGTTGCAGATGCTTATGGTTTGAAAGAAAAAGATGTGGCTGTTGTCACAAGATATACCGATCAACCAGATAAATATTACTTAAAAAATAATTTTTATTTAACACAAGAAGACTATAATTCATATACTTTCCTTTTGCGAAATCTTCCAACACTAAAACCAACTACTCGAAATGCTATTTGGAATGATAACGGTACGCTAAAAATCGTAACTTGATTTATATTAAAATAGGGTATATTATGTAATAGAGGTATTAATAGTTATGAGAAAAATTATATTTATTACTTCCGTTTTTATATTGATTTCTTTAAGTGCTTGCAATATTACCGAACCGAATAGGATAGAAAATGCAACAGTAACGAACAAATCTTCGATAACACCGATTGATTTTAAAACGGACGGAATTACTTATAGTGTACCTAGTGGCGTCAGTAACAGTATTACGATACAAACGAGATGGACAGACGTTGTCGAATTATTAAACAATCCGAGAGCGCTGGCTAATAAATATTATGATTATGCAAACGGCGATAAATTAAAAATAGATTTTGTCGATATGCCCGTATATAAGTTTAAGATAAAAAATAATTCAAATTCCAATATAACACTGAAAGAAGCGAATAATTTATTAACCGACACATACGGCGGAACACTTACGTTAACGGCTCATGCAGAGGAACAGAATGTCAATATTTATACTGAACAACCCCTTTTATCAGTTGTAACACCGACGGATGTTCCTTTCGTAATAAAGAGATATGGTAAGGTTATTATTATTGAATAGCTTTAATAAATCTTCAAATAATATTTTTTATCGCTTTCATTAAAATAATTTTCATAGCGATAACCGCCGACATCGCAAGTAAAATCAAATTGTACATCGGTAGGCGTAATTCGAGTGTGAATAATGTGCGATGCCGACGGGGTAATTGTTATCGACTGCGGTACAGCAAATCTATCGTTTTTTATTTTTACCGTTATTTGATGTGTAAATGTATTGTTGATATTTAATTCATAGGTCGGCATATCTTCAATCGTTGCGTTTTCCGCATGAGTTTTAAAAACAACCGGTACGTCGGAGATAATTTTTCCCGCCGGAAAACTCGGCAGTTTCAGTGTCATCCGCTCCGCCGCCGCAAGGGTGAAAACTTTATCGCCGTACGACGTAAGCGTAAATTGCGCCGTATGCGAGGAATTGTTGATAATATCTCTCTCTCGTACCGTAGAGATAACCGAATCGCACGAAGTGAAAATAAAAACGGGTATGAAAAATAACATGAGTTTTCGCATACGTTTAGTATACAGCGATTGCGCAAAAATGCAAGGGTTTTCGAATGCTGCTGCCTTTATAGAAAAAACGGACAATTTAATTAAACAAGGTCAAGCGACGGCAGTAAATGGATTAAAGGTTCTTGTAGCTGGAGAACATGCTCATAATATAGGATCTAGTGAGAATGGCTCTGGGGCATTTCCAAGAGGCTATTATTCCACACAACATTCTGTTTTATCAGGATATGCAGGAAATCATTATCATTCATTGTCCGGAGATACTGAAACAAGACCCACTAACTATACTGTCAATCTCTGGCTTCGTACCGCCTAAGCAATACGCAACCATAGTTGATGTGTAAAGTTAGTAGGTCGGGTTTCATTATCATTGCTTCCCAAATAAATGTTGTCTTGAGCGGTCTTTAATGGTATTCGATCGCCGTAAGACACTTTGTTTTCTTGAGAAGCATCAAGACGATTTGTGTCCTTCGAAGAACCACCCCAACTTGAATGGGCTAAATCCACTTTATGATTATGTCCAGCAGTGGTGTTTGCCATACCTGTACCATCAGACCTACTATTCAGCCACAAACCGTTCTTAGCAGTTGCGTCTTTCTGTTTAATTAATTCGTCCGATTTATTTATAAACGCCGCCGCATTACCGCCTGTCGCGCGGAAGAACGCTCCTGCATACTGCTCTTGCAGCGCCCACTTTGTACAAATAAACAAATCTTCCGGCGCTTCCTGCTGCGGGTATTGCACGTATATCTCTCCGATGCGTGGACATGATAACCCTTCCCATTTGCTACCGTTCCAGATAATCGTTTGTATTTGTTTTACTTGCAACGTCGAATCGCCGTCGCGTGCTGTAGTGCCGCGTATGATATGTGTTTTATCTGTCGTATTAATAATTTTTACTTCGATACCTGCATACGATCCATCGCCGAGTGTTAATACGATTTCGTTTGTTGCGGAGATAATAACAACTCTGTCAAATTCAATAGCACCTATATCACTTGATTGTGCGATTGTGTCTTTTGCGACCGTTGCTTGTATGTTATCGCATGGTTGCGGCACTCCGTTTTTATCGATGTATATCGGGACCCCTCGCGTTCCTACTTTCAGCGGAGCGGCTTTTGTTCCGAGATGTGCCGCGTATTCCGCGTTTACAGATTTCCCCGCCGTTACATCTTTTAGTTTTACGCCTTTTGTTGCTTCGTTTTGTGCAACTAATAAAATGTCATCGTCGCTCGCCGAAGCCGCAGGAGCTTTATTGTATATCTCTTGTATCGTTGTCGTTGCCATATTTTACCTCTACGTATATAGTCATTTTGGTAAATTGGTAGAGAGGCAAAAAATAATTATAAACGTAAGGCTATGCAACCCGCTATTTTTGACGTATATTTAGATAAGGAAATAGAGGAGCAACACTGGGTATGAATAGCCTAAATACAGATCTATTGATAACGAATAACTTAAAGAAAATAATAAATAAACAATTTCCGTTATTGAAAATATTTATTTTTTATAATAAAGACGAAAATAAATTTTATGTAACTGTTTTTGATGAAAAATTATATCATTCATCTGAATATCAACAGTTAATTATGAAAATAAAAATAGAATATTTATGGAAAAATAATATAAATAATTACCTTTTTGTTTATGAAAGGGGGGCGCAGTAATTTTTCAAAAAACAAGAATATATTTATCCGCAAAACAGCTTCAGTACAAAATACAGCGCGATTACAATAATTCCTATGCTTATTGCGATATGCACGATAATCATAATTACGGCTATAAAACATATAATAAGTTTTTTGAGTAAATCGCCCATACCTATATAGTCATATAATCGTTTTATGGGGCTAAAACATTTGCGTCTAATAAAAAAATACCGTATAATATAAAAAAAGAGGTGCGAAAATGGCTAATGAATTAACACTCTTTGAGGGTAACGATCCCGATTTTGAAAAATTATCTCATCAAAACGGTAATCTCTATTGGTATGCCTCTACGCTTATGCAAGCATTGGGATATGATGAGTTTAAAATAAATGCGCAGCCGATTTTAAAAGCATCGCAAGTCTGTACGAATGCGGGTATAAATTACATGGATCACTTCATACCATGCGACAACGAAAAAGACGGAAAGCATATTCGTGATATGAAGCTTACCCGTTTTGCCTGTTACCTTGTTGTAATGAATGCCGATATAAAGAAACCGAATGTCGCAAAAGCACAGGTGTATTTTGCGGCTTTAACGAATGCCGTACAGGAATATTTTATCGAGCAGGCGGATATAGAGCGTATCGATTTGCGAGGACAAATATCGGAACACGAAAAAGCACTTGCATCGACGGCTAAAAAATCCGGTGTTCAAAAGTATGGCTTTTTCCAAAATCAAGGATATATGGGGCTCTACAATATGCCCTTGTGGAAGATTAAACAAATAAAAGGTATTCCCGAAAATCGTACACCATTTGATTTTATGGGACGCGAGGAATTGGGCGCCAATATTTTTCGAATAACACAGACCGAAGCAAAAATCAAGCGTGAAAATATTACGGGACAAAAAGGATTAGAGGACGCAGCATATAACGTCGGTCGTATGGTGCGGAATGTATTAAAAGAAAACGGATCGACACTGCCCGAACAGTTGCCCCCTAGTCAGGATATAAAACAAATAAAAAGCGACTTAAAAAAGACGAATAAGGCGTTTAATAAAAAAGATAAATTAAAAAAGCCTCCTAAAAAGTGAAATCAATAATTATCTTTATGTTATAATTCCCTTTAATAATTTCTCCTGCGCCGTATATACTTCGGGCATCATCTCCGCGCGACCAGCTTAAAACTATTTGACTAAATTAGTTATTTATTTAAGAGTAAAAATCGCTCGCGTTGCCATTCAAGTATTTCCGTTAAATCTTCCGGCTTAAATGAGGTATATACGTCTGCAATACCGCGAAGCGAATGCCCCGCAATGCTTTCCACTTTTAGTGGATTAACGCCAGAAGATTTCGCGTCAGTTATAAAGAAATGACGCAACGAATGAATTGTTAATTTTCGAGCTTCGGCATTTTCGATTTGTTTAATAATAGGGTTTATATTTTGATAAATGTATTTTATGGAGTGCGGCGTTTCGTGTATTAACGATATAAGTTCCGATATAATCGGAATGTGCCGTGATGTTTTAGTTTTAAGTGGTAGGTATTTTTTGCCTATTAATTGTTTAGTCAAATTAATAAAATAAAATTCATTTTGTTTAATAATATCAGATGATACTATGCCCGCACATTCTTTAATGCGCATACCTGTAAGCGCAAGTAAAATAATAAGTTCACGTTCGTAAATGTCTGAAATTGATCGCACTAGCAAACATATCTCATCAAAAGAAAATGAATCGCGGCTTGTACCTGACGGCAGAGGCGCGAAATTCTCAAATGGATTTTTTGCGAGTAAACCGTCTCGTTGTGCATTTACGGTTATGATTTTCAGTGTCGCCATAATTAAATTGATGGTACGATTTGCAAGCCCTTGTGCAATAAGTTTTTGACGCATAGATATTAAAAACGAATAATTCACGTCCGCAATTCTTACTCTGCCTGCTAAAGGTATGATATATGTATTTAATGCCATACGATACGCTTTGATCGTGTTTATCGAATATTGGCCTTGCGCTTGTTTATCTTTTACAAAATCTGAATCATCGTTGAAAAAGTTTTTTGCATATTCGGATAATAATTTTGATGTACCTGTCCACAATAAGCCCTCTTTAAATAGTCGCTCACAATAGATTTGCGCCGCACCCTTAGAGGTGCAGCCTGTTGTTTTTGCCGAAGTCCGAATCCCGTTGAAATCGTACGTGCGATAATACCAATAGTCTCCGCGCTTATAAAGCGAAAACGCTTTTTTATAACGACCCATAAAATACCCCTTGTTTTGGCTTCATTCTGGCTACTCTTGTTTGCAATTTATTGTATTATAAAAGAATAAAACATACAATGAGTAACAGAGTATTATATACCGAAAAGGTCAATCGCGCAACGCAAATGAAAACAAATACAAACGAAACTGAACCGCGCGTTCGCCGATATATCACCGTCGTATATTGCCGTAACGGGCGTGACTTGTTTTAATAATTATTAATTTGGGCGTCCCCTGCCGTCCGGCAGGTCGCGTCCTCCAGGATTCCGCTTTCGCTTCATTTGACGGCGGGCTTTGCCCGCCGCCAAACGCCTTCGGCGTCCTTCCGGCCGCTGACGCAGGGATCGGGTACGCTTTCGTTTCGGCGTGACCGTCGGTTCATCGTCATTGCGTACCGCTGCGTCCTCTGCTATAATGACGCCATGACACGGGAAGACAATGCTGCGTTGCGCGCCGTACGCCGTTCGACGCTAAAATCGATCAACGCAAAAAAGAAAGAGCGTATCAGACAGATAAAAGCGAATTACGATTCGGATATCCGCGAAATAAATATCAAATACGCAAAGGATCCCGAACGCTTGCGTGCAAAATACGCTGCCGACGATTACGCGAAAAGCGAACGCGCGAAGCGTCGAGCCGAACGCAGGATAGCGAAGGAAGAGCGCCGTATCGAACTTCGCGGAAAGGAACGGCAGCTTTCGCTCGGTGAAGAGATCTTCAGCGCGATCGTACAAGGACTCGGTGTTCTCGTGTCGGTCGCGGCGACCGCCGTCCTTGCCGACCGCGCGATAACCCATGCGAACGACGCGCTCCGTGTGTTGTATGTTTCCACATTCGTATGCAGTACGGGGCTGATGATCGTCATGTATATCATGTCGACGCTGCATCACGCACTCATGCCGGAAAGCGCAAAAGAAGTATTCGATCGGCTCGCCCATTGTTTCGTCTTTCTCGTACTCGGAAGCGCATATACGTCGTTCATACTGATTTTCGCTCGCGGTGTCGGAGGCTGGGTGCTCTTCGGCCTCGTGTGGACAACCGCAGTCGTCGGCATCGTGCTCTATGCGGTGTGGGGCAGCGAATTGAAAATCGTCAACACCGTATTCTATTTTGTCATCGGCTGGGCGGGGCTTTTTCTCATGCGGCGCTTCTACCTCGAACATGCGCTGCGAAGTTTCGCATATCTTGTCGTTTCGGGGCTTTTGTACAGTTCGGGCTGCGCCTTTTTTCTCTTACGCAAGATCAAATACATGCATGCCGCCGGCAACGTCCTTATGCTCTTGGGAACGCTGAACTTGTACGCGTCGTTATTTTTTTCCGTCGCATGAGTTTTGCCGAATTGCTGCTGCTCGGCGTCGCGCTTTCGATGGACGCGTTTACCGTAAGCGTGACAAACGGCATGACGCTCGGAAGCGTGCCCCTGCGCTATGCGCTCGCCGTATCGCTGACTTTCGGTACATTTCAAGCGCTTATGCCGCTGATAGGATTTTTCGGCGGCAGTTTTTTTTACACATACATCGAAGCGATCGATCACTGGGTCGTACTTGTACTGCTTTGCGCTCTCGGCGGCAAAATGATTTTCGAGGCGGTGCGGGAACTGCGTGCAGCAGAACGTAAAAACACGGACTGCGAAACGGCTTTCGCCGCTGCGCCTGAGGCAGCCGAACAAGGCGATACGGTGCTGCAGAAAGCCGTACAAAAAATTAATAATTTTACGGAAACGGCGGACAAAAAAGATATTCGACGGAACGCTTCGTGCCGCCGGCGTTTATCGCCGTCCCTGCTTTTGGTGCAGGGGATCGCGACAAGCATCGACGCGCTTGCCGTCGGTATAAGTCTTGCCGCCGTGAATGCGAACATCACGCTCTCTGCGGTGACGATCGGCATAACGACGGCGCTCATCTGTTTTCCTGCGGTATACATAGGCAAAAAAACGGGAGATGCGCTCAACGATAAAGCTCGGCTTGCCGGCGGCTGCATACTGATCGGAATCGGGATAAAGATATGCGTTCAGCATTTACTCGAACGCGGCGGTGTGTAAGCAGGGTCTATGCTTGTCGATTTTCACACGCACTTGCATGCGTACCGGCGCGGAGATGAGCGCGATGCGGCTCTCGAGTGCATCCGGCAAAATGCAATCCTCACGGTCGCATCCTCCGTCGATACGGCAACGTGGAATGAAACGCTTTCGCTTGCATCTCTTGTTTTTCACTCCGAAAGAAAATTAATAATTCCTACCTTCGGCATTCATCCGTCGTATTGCGCGGGTTTGCCGGAAAACGAGGGCGAACTTGCCGCACTGCTTGAACCGTACCTGTGTGCATCGCCGGTCGTCGGAGAAATCGGGCTCGATTTTTATTGGGAAAAAAAGATACCTCACGAAACGCAGGAGCGCGTGTTCCGCTGCATACTCGATCATTGCGAACGTACGGAAAAATATTGCGTCGTGCATACGAAGGGCGCCGAATCGCGCATTGCAGACATTCTCGCGGACTTTCCGCACGCAAAGCCCGTCATCCACTGGTATGACGGACCGGATTCGGCGTACGATGTTTTTTTATCGCGCGGGTATATGCAGACATTCGGCTGCGAAGTGCGCTATTCCGATCGTATCAAAGCGCTGCTCGATCGGACGCCTCTTGAGTTTTTGCTTTCCGAAACGGATAATCCGACGGGAGAAGTGTGGCTCGGAGGCGAGGATTCGTCGCCGCTTTTGATAAAGCGCGTCGTACAAGATATCGCGAAAGTAAAGGGGATCGAAGATGCGGAGGCGGAATCGATTTTGCAAAAGAACGCCGGAAAAATTCTTGCAGCGTCGAATATCGGACAATATATCGACTAGTAGGTCGAAAGTCGAGTTTCGAAAGTATTTCTAAATAAAGCTATGCTTTCGGCGAGAACTTCGTTCGCTGCGCTCACTACCGAGTTTGCTCTGCAAACTCGCCGTGTATGCCGCGGTCGAGCTTTTAGGGTAGGCTTCCGCAAGCCTAACGCTCGAAACGGCACGCAGCCGGAACCTCGCCTCCGCATCATTTTATTCACTTTCGAAACTCGCCGTTCAGTTGGTGAACGAAACAGTTGGAAAATTTCGAGTTTTAGAAAACTCGAAATTAAACCTAGTATTATTTACGGGTATCGATTATACTGTGCGGGTTGAGTTGAAGAGGGATTGTTACATGGTGTTGTATAAAGAATTTGTTGAAAACGACAGGGACTATCTGTCCTATGAAGATTTGAAAAAGAATTTTAAAATTAAAATTCCCGACAATTTTAATTTTGCATACGACGTCGTAGACCGCTATGCGGCGGACGATCCCGAAAAGCGGGCGCTTGTATGGTGCGACGATTGCGACGAAGAGCATATATTTACGTTTGCCGATATTTCGGAGATGTCGAAACGCACGGCAAATTTTCTCACGGCGCACGGAATCGGAAAGGGCGATTCCGTCATGCTCATTTTGCGCCGCCGGTATGAGTTTTGGTGGTTTATCATCGCGCTGCACCGGATCGGTGCGATCGGCATCCCGGCGACGGATCAGCTGCTCGAAAAAGATATCGAATACCGCAACAAAGCCGCCGAAGTGAAGATGATCATTTCATTCGACGAGCCGAAAGTGCAGGAAGAGATCGAAAAATCGCTCGCCGCTTCTCCGTCGGTAAAGACGCTCGTGACGGTCGGAAAGGAGCGCGGCGTCTGGGTGAACTTTCACAAAGAGATCGAAAAATACGATGCGCATTTTGATCGGCCGACGGGCGACAAAGCGACGTGCAACGAAGATATCATGCTGCTGTATTTTACGTCGGGTACGTCCGGCTATCCGAAAATGGTGCAGCACAATTTCGTATATCCCCTCGGCCATATCGTGACGGCGAAGTATTGGCAAAATGTCGTCGACAACGGTTTGCATTTGACGATAGCCGAAACGGGCTGGGCAAAAGCGGTGTGGGGAAAACTCTACGGTCAGTGGCTTGCAGGCTCGGCGGTCTTTTCGTACGATATGACAAGCTTTAAACCGGACAGGATGCTGCAAAAGATTTCACACTATAAAGTGACGACCTTTTGTGCGCCGCCGACCGTGTATCGCTATCTTATCCGGCAGGATTTGAAAAAATACGATCTGTCGAATCTGCGCTATTGCGTGACCGCGGGTGAAGCGCTCAACGCGGAAGTGTACAATAAATTCTACGAGCAGACGGGCATTAAAATGTTCGAAGCGTACGGGCAGACGGAAGCGACCGTCATCATCGGCAATTTTCCCGGCATGGAGCCGAAGCCCGGTTCTATGGGAAAGCCTGCGCCGGGCTACGATGTCGATATCATCGCGCCGAACGGTACGAAGTGCGAAGCGGGAGAAGCGGGAGAAATCGTCATTCACGTCGACAAAGAGCGCCCCTTCGGTTTGTTTTCCGGCTATTACCGCGATTTTTCTCTGACGGCGGCGGCCTTCGACAGCGGACTCTATCATACCGGTGATACCGCTTATTATGACAGCGACGGCTATCTGTGGTTTATCGGACGCAACGACGATATTATTAAAAGTTCGGGCTACCGCATCAGTCCGTTCGAAGTCGAAAGCGTATTGATGAAGCACCCGTCCGTGCTCGAATGCGCGGTGACGGGCGTTGAAGACAAGCGGCGGGGCCAGATCGTCAAAGCGACTATCGTACTCAATGCCGGCTTCGAGCCGTGCAAAGCGCTTGAACTTGAACTGCAGGATTATGTAAAGCATCAGACGGCGAGCTACAAGCACCCGCGCATCATCGAATTTGTTAAAGAATTGCCGAAGACGATCAGCGGTAAAATCCGCCGCGTCGAAATCCGCGAAAAGGACAAAGATTCGGTGATGAAAAAGAAAGGCAGAAGCTGAAACCGTTTCGGCGGGGGATGCTATGACCGTTCGACTTTCGCTTCGGTGAGGCCGGTAGCTTGCACTATCTTTTGTACGGAATCGCCGAATTGTTTTAATATCTTCGCCGTTTTGAGCTTTGCTTTGTATGAGCCTTCGGAAATGCCCGCTGAAAAACCTTTCGCTTCACCCTGCACAATACCTTCCTGCAATGCGATTTCTCTTTCTTCTTCTCGCTGCACGGCGATGTCGACATCGTAATCGTATTCGGCAATCAGCATATTCATCACCTCCCGACTTTTCCGCTGTAAGTATTCCCGTAAGACGTCGTTTTGTATACACTCTTTGATCGCATTCTGGAAGCCGTTTTCGCTGTCAAGTTTCGTATGTCTCCGTACGGCGTCTATGAACAGAGTGTACTCTTTTAACGGTTTACACGTATGCAAGATTTTACTTCCCTTAGTATAATTGATATTCATCACGCTGACAACAAGTTCGAGGCAAGGCTTTTCAGGTGTCGTCATAAAGGCGTCGGAAAGACGGAGCGTTGCGCTTTTAGGATAATCTTCTTCGCTGTTGTAGAACACATAAAATTCCGGTGAGGGTATCTTTTTCAGTCTGCGAAGATAGCGGTCGCGAGGGTTTTGGATGCGCTCGTAGAGACGCGAGGCGTACTGCAAAAAGCGCATCGGCATGTTTTCGTTTACCGTAGACTGATGTTCGATCAATACGATGATCTTTCCGTCGACGAGGCAGGCCACGTCGTTACGAAAGGCCATGTACATCACCTGTTCGAGACGGAGCGGTTCAAGCTCGGTCGATGCATCGAGCTTTGTCCCGTGCAAAGCGTTGTAGAGCAAAAGGAAGTTCGCTTTTGCGTTTTTGTCTTCACTGAAGAGATCAACGAATACCGAATCTTTATACCGCCGATTATGCTTTGCCATAATAAAACCTCCGCAAAATATTCACTATATAAATCGCGGAAATAGTGCGATTCCGGAGTTTTTTAGAAAAGATTTTCAGCCAAGCGGAATGCGGCAAAAGGGAACGTGTGACAGGGCAACTGTACCGGATGTTCAAGTCTGATTCGATTAGGGTCGGCTGCGTGATTTGCAATGAACGCGTTAGCGCGAAGTTCCCCGCGCAACTTGCAGCGAGCGCAGTTTTTGCCCTTATGTATCTAAAAGGTCGAAACTAGCCGTTCAGTCGGTGCGTGAAGCTATTGAAAAAATTCGGTTTTTAGAAACCTTGAAATTGAACCTTTTATTTGTGCGGAGGGTTTAATACCTCGACACTTGCGTCGGGGTTGTTGATTTTTAATTCGGCTTTGTAGGCTCATCGAGTCGTGAAAACTGTTTGCCCGCTGTCTTTCCGCAATTCGGCAAGACAGCGGCCGAGGGCATTTTCAAAGTTACTTCTAAAAACTGCCGTTTTTAGAGGTTCCGAATAAAAAACCGCCCCGAAGCCGGAACTTTCTCCGACTTGGGAGCGGTCACTTATTTTAATTGGTAATATGTAATTTGTAATTCGATTACCGATTAGCCATTACCGATTACACAGTATCGATGCTCCATTCAGCCGAATTATCGATTATTGATTGGATTACGGGTTAGGTGGCGCCACACTTTCAAACTTTGCTTTTTGTTCGGTAGTATCGGCACCGGGAACAGCCATAGCAGTAAGCGCTTCATCTGCAGTGTAGGCGTCATAAAAACGCTCCGGCACCTTTATGCTGTTGGCATCGAGTCCGGTGCAACCGGAGAAAGCCTCATTAAACCTATCGGGAAGATAATTACACTTAAGCGTAACAGATGTTATATTTGTACACTTTTTAAAGCAGTATCTCATATACACAACACGGTTCGGTATCGTCGGGGCTGTAGTTAATTCTTTGCAGTTATAAAAGCACTGATCCATATTCTTAACGCCGTCCGGTATGTTCGGAACTGTCTGTAAGTTTTGGCAGTCGTAAAAGCACTGCTCCATATTCGTAACTTTGTCCGGTATGTTCGGAACTGTCTGTAAGTTTTTGCAGCCGTAAAAACAGTTCATCATATTCGTAACGCTGCCCGGTATCGTCGGGGCTGTGGTTAAGTTTTTGCAGGCGTTAAAGCAGTACCTCATATCCGTAACGCCGTCCGGTATGTTCGGAACTGTGGTTAAGTTTGTGCAGCCAGAAAAACAGTACTTTATATCCGTAACGCCCTTCGGTATCTCCGGAGCTGTGGTTAAGTTCGTGCAGCCGGAAAAACAGCCGCTCATATTCTTAACGTCGTTCGGTATGTTCGGAGCTGTCTGTAAGCTTGTGCAGCCGTAAAAGCACTCTTCCATATTCGTAACGTTGTTCGGTATCGACGGAGCTTGCTCAAGTTTAGTACAGTTTTTAAAGCACTGCTTCATATTCGTAACGCCGTTCGGTATTTTAACCACGCTTACGAGGTTTTCGCACTTATAAAAGCAGTAGCTCATATCAGTAAGACCTGCTATTGTTTCCGGTAATTTAAGCGCAACTTTTTTATCTGAATTGGCTTTCAGCACTTCTCCGAGCGGGCTCGAGCTCGCTTCAGAACCAGAAGAGGGAGGGGGGCTTCCTTTTAAGTCCGCTGCATTAAGATCGGGTATTTCGATTTTATGGACTGTCGAACCTCTTGGCAGACCTTGCAGGTAGGTGGCAAGATTTGCATAGGTTACAGGGGTGTACTCAGGCGGAGTGGCGGTGCTTTCAAAACTCACCTGCACGGTTACCGCTTCGGTAACGGGGTGCTTGAACGTGTTTGTTGTATTGTCAACTACCGTTTCCCCGTTTAATTTCCACTCTTTTACCCGGTAGTCTTTATCAGGTACTGCGGTAAAGGTTACGGTTTTACCTTTTTCGACGTTTATGGAACTCGGCTCTGTTTCCTCTATGCCGTCCGACTGCGCTTTTAGCGTGCCGTTCTCGCCTTCTACGCTGAAGCTTACCGTGAATGTCTCGGCTGTGTTTGTGCCGCCTCCCGTCTCTCCTCCGGAGTTACCGCCGCCGGAATCGCTGCTGTTGGTACAGCTCATAAAAACCGGCGCTGCGGCAAAAAGCAATGCGCAGGCCGCCGCAATGGATAGTTTTTTAAAAAGGGTTTTGCCGAATGCCCCCCCCCTATACATACGTAAGGGATGTATTTTTACTTTGTTCATCATAAACCGCCTCTGAAAACTTTTGCAGGAAGCACGGCTCTGTTACCGAATGTTTTCTGCATCTTATTGGTATTATATCACATTTTTAAAAATTTCACAATTATTCGTGCGGAGGGTTTAATACCCCGACGCTTGCGTCGTAACAAAGGGTATTAAAGCCGACTGCAACCACCTTATAAGAACAACATACCCCGACGCTCGCGTCGGGGTTGTTGATTAAATGCTCGAAGCGATATAATTTTTTTGCGGCGCGGATAAAGGCTTGTGCCGTCTGTCTGTGCGGAGCGATGCGAAATCGTTTTTTTGCGAATAAGCGATGTATTCACAGTACGCCTACGCCCGACCGGAGTACCGCGCAGCGTCCGCGCGTAAGCGCGGATGAGGGTTACCGAAGTACGGAGGGCGGGATCTTCCGATACGTGCCGTCCCCTCTCTCATGAAATATCCTTTTTTTGCCGAAATTAATGTGATATGTCTGCAAAACAATCGAAGGCTTATGCGGAGCCGGATTTTTGGTCGAAAAAAGCGTTTTCCGAGGGCTACCCCGCGCGGTCGGTGTACAAGCTGCGGGAGATCGACGAAAAATTCGATTTTATTCCGAATCCGAAAAATTGTACCGCTCTCGATTTGGGTGCGGCTCCGGGCAGCTGGACGATGTTTTTACTGCGGAAGTTTAACGGGGAAGGGCATATCGTTTCGTGCGATTTGAACGAGCTTGCAAAAAACGTCAAGGGCGATAATTTGACCTTTATTCAGGGCGATTTGAATGATGCGGCGGTCAGAGAAAAGATAGGTGCGCTCGGGCCTTATGATATCGTCGTGAGCGATGCCGCCCCGCTTACGACGGGTAACCGCATCGTCGATACGGCACGTTCGGAGCAGCTGGTCGATATGGCGTTATGGTATGCCGAGTCGATGCTGAAAACCGGCGGCAATATGGCGGTAAAGATTTTTCAAAACGGCAGTCAACAGGCGCTGCTGCAAAAGATGCGCGCCATGTTCGAATCGGCGAAAGGGTTTAAGCCCTCCGCGTGCCGTTCCGAATCGTTTGAAACCTACCTTGTCGGTATCGGAAAAAAGTGACGAATTGCCGCGGCACTTGCAACGAGCGCGAAGTTTTTCGCACAAGGGGCAGGCTTGCTGCCGGAAATGCGGCGGAGAGTCGGACGCTCGATTGATATTTGCGGCGATTTGAGGTACAGTATGTTCATACACGGTTTGAAAGCGGCGGACAGTATGATAAAAAAGTTGCGCGATGTATTGTATAGGCTCATCCCGTCGCAGGGCGGCAGGCTCGTGTTCCGCAGCATTGCGGCATTTTGTTTCGGAGCCGCCGTGTGCGCCGGACTTGCAGCTCTTGCGGGCGGCATACGTACCGAAAACGGCGTCGGCGGGCTTGAAACGCCGGGCGTTCCGAAATTTTCAGAAGATGTCCTTTCGATTACCGATTCCTCTGCTTCGGATGAAGATATCGCTTCCGCTGCCGCGCTGCTTCCGGGCGGCGAAGGAGCGGCGAAGGAGCTTACGTATTTTACTTACCGCGTCAAATCGGGCGATATGATCGGCGTCATTGCCGATACGTTCGGCGTAACACAGGACACGATCATCAGCGTAAACGCCATCCGCCAATCGCGCCTTTTGCAGGTAGGTCAATATTTGAAGATTCCGTCGATGCCCGGCATTTTATATACGGTCAAGCAAAACGGCGAAACGCCTGAAACGGTCGCTGCGAAATTCGAAGTGAGCGCGGACAAGTGTGCGCTTGTCAATTCACTTTCCAAAACTGCGGCGATGGATTCCGGCGTTACGATTTTCGTTCCCGATGCGGAGCTCGATTGGGTTACAAAGCAGGAAATCAACGGTGACTTGTTCAGGCGGCCGCTGCACGGACGCTATTGGCTTTCGTCGTATTACGGATGGCGGAAGAGTCCTTTTACCGGTGCCCGTTCGTTTCATTCGGGCATAGATATGGCGGCTCCTCACGGCACATCGGTGTATGCGGCGCTCCCCGGCCGCGTTGCAGCCGTCGGCTACAATGAAACCTACGGCAATTATGTCATCATCTCTCATCATTCGGGGTATCGGACGCTTTACGGTCACATGAGCGCGGTAACCGTCGTGCGCGGACAAAACGTCGACATGAACACGCGTATCGGTCGTGTCGGCAATACGGGGTTGAGTACGGGACCGCACTTGCACTTTACGGTTTTTAAAGGCGGGAAGACGGTAAATCCGATCGGCCTGCTGCGATAGGGGCTGTCTCAAAAGTCGGTTAGTTTCTCGAAAGCCTCTTGCACGAAAGCCCTTGCAATTGCTGGGCGATAGCCGTATAGTTAATATATAAACGAGTACGGGAGATATAAAACCTATGTCGATGACGTCTACTTTCAGTATAAAAATGGACTCCGATATAAAAAAACAAAGCGAGTCTCTGTATAATGCTCTCGGTCTCAATTTAACGACGGCGATCAATGTTTTTCTCCGAAAGTCCATACAAGCGGGCGGATTTCCGTTCGACGTGCGCTTGGATACCTGCAACGACGAAACATTGCAGGCGATAAAAGAAGCGGACGTCATACACGATGAAATAAAAAACGGATACAGGGTTCCGTTTGCTTCGTGGCAGGAAGCAAAGAAAAGTCTGGCGGAATGAAATATCGGTTTGAGTATACGACGAAATTTAAAAAAGATTATCGTAAACTTACCGATCAAAAAATTATCCGCGAACTCGATATCGTTATCGATAAACTTTTGAACGGCGAAACGCTCGAAGCAAAATATCAAGATCATCCCTTGCTTGGTAATTACAAGGGATGCCGTGACTGTCATATTCGTCCCGATGTGGTTTTAATTTATAAAAAAGAAGAAGATATTTTAGTTTTGACCGCTTTACGGGTCGGCACGCACAGCGAATTATTTTAAAATCAAGTAAAAGAATCTCCAAAAACGCGCTTGATTTTTTCGCGGACTCTGTCGCGCGTTTACGTTTCTTTTGCCGCTTCCGGCACGGCGAGTACGATCGTGCATCCCTTTCCCGCTTCGCTTTCGGTACGCACCGTTCCGCCGAGCGCGCTCATAATGCTTTTGACGATCGCGAGTCCCAATCCCGCGCCTCCTCCGCTTCTTTCGTGCGCTTCGTTTCGGCGCATGACGGCTCTCATGCGCATACCGCGGTACGGGCGCGCACCCTTGGGGTCTCGTGCATTTTGAGAAAGTGCGATCGTACAGCATATAAAAAATATAATCACCGCCGTGCCGGCGATTTTTTTACCCGTGACCATAGTTTCATCATACGGTATTTTCGTGGTTTTGTATCGCCGTTTCAGATTAAAATTTTTTAATCTTTTTCCAATGCTCCGTTCATGATACAAGGTGCGGAAAGCGCTATATTTTACGTCGGACGGTGCGATCACCGTACTACATTTTTTAGGAGGTACGATAAAAAGCGCCGTCTGAAATATCGCCGTCGCTGGAGTCTAGAGCCGAAAAACGCTGAAGCGTTTTTCTTTTATCGGAGACACTCGCGATTTCTGTACATTGCTCGAAATCGCACCGTTCTTATCTCGAGTTTGCTTGGATGTTTGCAGAAGGCGTGTATGCGTGTTGTTTCGATAACAATCGTATGAATATGATACACTGTATTTTGCAAACTCGATTATTAAACGTGTGCGCTTCGCTCGAAACTGCGCGCTGACGCGCTTGTTGCGAGATACGCGCCCGGCTAAAAAATTTTTCGGAAGTTGCAACTTCCTACAAAACTTTTTATAGGAGTATGATATGAAAACAAAAATTATTAAAAAGACGGTTGCGGCGGGTATCGCTGCGTTGCTTTTGGCAGGTTCGGTTTTTGCCGATTTGCACAAATCGAATTCGAAAAAACCGCCGCACGGAGGCGACTTTGCGCAGCGCGAAATGAATGCGGACGGCCGCTCTCCTATGCACGGGGAAAAACCCGTGAAGCGCGTCAGAGCGGCAGGTCCTATGCAAAATTCCGTCATGGGCGATTGGATCGTCCGTGATACCGATAAAATCGTCAAAGTGGAATTCGATCGCGACGGAACGATGGAAATCACGTGGAAACAGGGTTTTGCATCGGAAGTCGAATGGAAAGGCTATTGGACTGCGACCGATTCGGAAATCACGTTTACCGTGAAGAGCAAAGAAACGGAAACGTGGACGAACGGCAAAAAAAAGGAAACGCGTGAAAGCATGAACGAAGTGTGGAAGATTGCATACGTGAGAGACGGTGACACGCTTACGCTCACATCAAGCGATTTACCGAAAGAGGTCGCGGGCGGTACCGTGTATACTTGGGAGTATTGAAAAATCGCGCGCATGGCGCACTGCACTGCACATCGAACGGGATACGCGATTTACGTGTTTCGTTCGTGTCGGCAAGGTGTGCGTCGTGCAAAAAAAGTTTCATCTATTTTATCTATTCGATAAAAAGATAGTCTGAAAAATAGATCGCTTGAATTTTGTTGAGCGAAAGGCGTTCGTTGAGCGCCGTAAGCAAGTCGGCTTTGATTTTTTCTTCACCCCGTGAGAGCAGTTCGTCTTCCGTGTACTTTGAAAAATATTCCGTGATGACGGCTCTCATGATCGTGCTTTTTTGCGAAAGCTCTTCGTAAAAAGCCCTGTCGCCTGCGGGATAGGAAAACCACGGCGTGATGACGACGGGAGTTCCGCCGGCCGCTTTTTTCGGATCGGGCTTTGTCGCCGCGCGCAGTCTTCCGAGACCCGTAAAGGCGTCGAGCTTTGTGTTGTCGGGTGTGCTCATCGATGAAACGGCAAGCGGGGACGGATCGGGAGTGCGGATATTTTTTCCGGGCTGCGCTTTTTTCAACGCGAACGACACGAGCGTTCCGATGACGATCGCCGCCGCCAAAAAGGAAGCGATGAGGACGAGCACGCGATTTAAAATCGATTGCATACGTTACTCTACCAGATACGGCGTGATGAGCGCAAGTGATTTTCCTCGCGCGTATACCGTTACGTGTACGCCGTCTTCGAGCCATTGTTCGCTTAGGATGCGGCCGCCTTTGCGTATGTCGGCGAGGAGCGGGCTTTTGTCCGGAGGCAGTACGCATTTACAGCGTTTTCCGAACAGTGCGCCCGCAATTTTATCGCCGAGTTCGTCGAAGCCCGTCTTTTCTTTTGCGCTTACGGACAGAGAGTCGGGAAATTGTGCGCGCAGTTCGGCAAGTCTTCCGCCGTCTTTTTTGAGCGCGTCGATTTTATTTAATAATACGAGGCGTTCATTTTCGACCGCTCCTATTTCGCCGAGTACGCGGCATACGGTTTCGTATTGCTTTTCCGCATTCGCATCCGAAGCGTCTATGACGATGAGCAAAAGATCGGCGCGCACCGCTTCTTCGAGCGTCGATTTGAACGCATTGACGAGCGTGTGCGGAAGGTTTGAGATAAAGCCGACGGTGTCGGTAAGCAAAACCGCGCTTCCGTCTTTTATCCGCATGCGCCGTGTCGTCGGGTCGAGCGTTGCAAACAGTTTGTTTTCGACGAATACGTCCGCTCCCGTAAGCGCGTTCAAGAGGCTTGATTTTCCGGCATTCGTGTAGCCGACAAGCGCGCACGACGGAACGGAAACCTTGTTCCTCCGCTTGCGCTGCGTAACGCGCCCTGCGGCGACGCTTTTGAGTTCCTGTTTGACGCGAAAAATTTTTTCGCGCACTTGGCGCTGATCGAGTTCGAGCTGCGTTTCTCCCGAACCCTTTGCACCGTAATTGCCGCCTCTCTGCCTTGCCAAATCGCCGTACATGTGCGCGAGACGCGGCAGCGAATATTCGAGGCGGGCGAGTTCGACTTGCAAAACCGCTTCATGCGTTTGCGCGCGCGACGCGAAGATGCGCAAAATCACTTCTTCCCTGTCGAAACAAGGCAAGCCCGAAAGCTTTTCCCAGTTGCGCTGCTTCGTCGGTTCGAGCGTAAAGTCGAAGACGATGCAGTCCGCTTCGCACTCTTTCGCACCCGCTGCGATTTCTTCGGCTTTGCCTTTGCCCATGCCGTATGCCGGCTGCACTTCAAGCCGCGAAAGCGTAATCGCCGAAACGGTTTCCATGCCGAGCGTGTCGATAAGGCTTTTGAGTTCTCGAAGATCGTTGCCCGGCTCTCCGACGAGCACGCAGCGGATTTTCCGCTCCGCTTCTTTTTGCAGTTCTTCCATCGCGCCATTATACGGATAAACGCGCCGTTTTGAAAGTATTTTAAAAGCGTGCATATATCTGAGGAAAACGGGCGGTGTCTCAAAACACGATCGCTTGTTGCCGTCCTTGACTTCCGATCGAATCGTCGGTTTTGAAAGCGAATCGAAAAGCGATACTTTGCGTGCGAGGGGGGACGGCACTGTATTTTTATCCGTTTTATGCCGATACTGTAAGAGGAGACAGGACGAAGTGACTTCAGGACAGAAAATTGCCGTAAGTATTTTAACGACAGCCGTCATATTTGCCTGCTTTGTCGTTGCGGCATTTGCGGGGCTTTTTTCCAAAATCGAAGCGCGGTTTTACGAACCGGCTAAGATAGCCGATATTCGAAAGCAGCTCGATTCGGTCGCGGAATACGGCGATACGTACATCAATACGCTCCTCGAACAAATCGATAGCGGAGAAAATGCATATCTCTCCGACAGATCCGTCTCTTCGTATGCATTGACTTCTCCGTCGGACAGCGACGTGCAGCAGCGCGCACGCAGGACAGCCGCTCTTTTTTCCGAAGCGAGCGGACTGAACGGCATTCGCTTCATCGACGCAAACGGTCGCAGCGTTCATTTCAGTACCTATTCGTCGGACTTACTCAAACAAACCGACAATATGCGCATATATAAAAATTACGATGAACTGCGCACGCCGCTCGGCAACGACGAATTCGCGTTTTTCAAAGTGTCGGTACCCGATAGCGAAGAAGGAGAGCGGTACCGCATCGTATTCGACGGGGAAGACAATCGAATATTGCTTGCGTTTCCCTTTTACGATCCCTACGACGTATACCGCGGTACGATGATCTTTTACGTAAACGCGCAGGATTTCAACCGTACGCTTATCGAACGGAATCTCACGACGGTCGCGAATACGAGCGATCTTATTTCCGATACCACCGGAGCGATCGGAGGATTCGTGTTCGGTATGCCGTCTGTCGGACACGACGATATCGAGCGGGAGACGATTGCACGCTGGCGCGACAATTCCGCAGGTCCCGATAAGATAGCTTCGATACCCGCGAGCGGCGGCTCTGCAAAGGAATCGTATTGGATTTTGATTTCAAGCAACCGCAGCCGCTTTATGAAAGCTGCGGGCGTTTACCGAGATTCGATATTTCTCATGCCGCCAGCCGTACAGTTTCTTTTGCTCGCGTGCGTTTTTATTACGCTGTTTCTCACGATCTTTATGCTCTTCAATCTGCGCCGCGACGATATGGTCGTCATACGTGACAGAGTGAAGCGCTTTCAGCTTGCCCTCATCAACGAATATTTTGAAAATAAAGAAAATATAAATTGGGCGGACGTTTCCAAAAAAATCGCAGGGCGGAAAACCGAAGTTTCCGAAGCGATCAAAGAGAGTCTCGGAAAGCGGGCAAGGCGGCATCGCAAAGAAACCAATGCGCTCATCGATAAAAGCTGGAACGAGATCATCGGCGCGCTGAACGTCAAAACCAATGCGGACGCTGCGAGCGCATTGCAGGACTCAAAAGAGATCCGCAGAATGCTCGAAGAGATTTTGCGCAGCGGTACGATACATGTGCAAAGCGCCGTACCGCCTGCAACGGAAGCGGTGCCGAAAGAGATATCGCTTGCGCAGGAAAGCACGGAAAAAGGCATAACGTTTGAAACAAACACGGATGCGGTCAACGCGGCGACCGAAGCCGAAGAATCCTTTTTTAATAATATGATCGCGACCGAGTCCGCCGAAAAGGATGTGTCTTCCGTACATGCATCGCCTGCAAATACGCCTGCAGAAAATATGTCCGGTCATTCTGCAGAACCCTTTGAAGGCGGACAAATGTCTGCTGCGGAAGACGCCGACAGCGATACCGCGCAAAAGATCGATCTCTTCGGTGAAATACCCATGGCGAAAGAAAACGCGAACGGTTTGTCCGATGCGGATATAGAAATCGTCAACGCGGCGACGGAAGCTGAAGAAGTCTTTTTTGAAAATATGTCCGCTGCGGAAAAAGATACGGCTTCCGAAAATACGGCGCCTGAGATCGCTGCGGAAAGTGAAGCTTCGGCTGCTCCCGTCGAAAACGCGCGTGATATACATCGGGATGAAAGCGCCGAAATCGGTGCGGACAAAAAAGACCAAACGGAAGATGTCGACTTTTTTATGGGCGACGGCGCAGAAACGAAAACCGACACTCCGGCAGAAAGTACAAATTCCGCCGTGATTGCAAAAGCCGATGCGAAGCCCTCATTTGAGATGGAAGAGGTCGATATCGATTCGTTTATGGAAACGGCGGGCGATGTTCCTTCTCCGGATGCCGATATCTTTGCCGAACCGCTGCAGTTGGGCGAGCCGAAAACCGATACGGTCGCTCATGAAGAAATCAAACCGATCGATTTTGATGTCGTTTCCGCGCCGAACTTTTTATTTCTCGATGAAAATCGAAGCGGAGAAAAGCAGGGATATAATTCCGCTGCGGCGAAAGCCGATACCCCGCATGAGGTGTCGTTCGTCGACGGGGAAAACGCGGCAGATCGTACGGATGCGGCGGGCGACAGTGATGCTGCTGCCGATGCGGTGGATATTCTGCCGTTTGAAAACGAAAAAAGCGCCGTTCCCTTTTCGTTTACATCGTTTGCTTCGAACGAAGCGAAGATACAAAACCTCTCGCCCGTTTCCGATGACGTCATCATCGAAGGAAAGGACGGCGTATTTTCGATCGCGCCCGATATCGCACTTGACGGCGTTTCCCAAGACGAATCGTTCAAACGCTTAGTCGATTCCGTTATTAATTGATAATGGGTAATTCTCCTGTGCCCGACTTAATTACCGATTACACATTACCAATTACCAATTGTATTGCTATGTGTTGTCGCGCGCGTCGTTTTTATTTATACTGTCGGCATGAAATATTCGGCACCCCTTGTCGTGCGCACCTATGAATGCGATGCGTACGGTCACGTAAACAATGCGGTTTATTTGAACTTTCTCGAATACGGAAGAATGGAATACCTGCATCAAATCGATTTCGATTATAAAAATCTCGTTGCGGACGGATACTATCTGTACATTACGCATATCGACATCTATTATAAAGCGTCGGCCTTTCTCGACGATGAATTGTTTGTCGATGTCGAGCCGGTAAAGCTCGGCGTCATTCAGGGAACCTTTCATCAAATCGTGCGCAAAAAAGACGGGACCGTCTGCGTTGAAGCCGATGTCACGTGGGCGAGCGTCAAAAACGGTAAGCCTGCGAAGATCCCCGAAAAATACATGGTCGATGGCTTGTACCCGGACGGAGACGCGCGAAAACAAAAGGCGGTGCGCTGATGGATATCCGTTTAAAAAATCTTGTTAAAACTTATGAAGGCGGTGTGCACGGATCCGAAATCAATGCGGTGCGCGACATAAGCCTTTCGATTCCGTCGAATACGATTTTCGGCATTATCGGAAAAAGCGGTGCGGGAAAATCGACTCTCGTGCGCTTGATAAGCCTGCTCGAAAAGCCGGACTCGGGCGAAGTGTTTTACGACGGGGATCGTGTGGACGATCTTTCGACTTCGGATCTCATTGCACGGCGCCGGCGGATCGGCATGATATTTCAAAATTTCAATTTATTCAGCTCGCGCACTGCGGGGCAGAATATCGCCTATCCGCTTGAAATATGCGGCACGCCGAAAACGGAAATCGCTTCCCGAGTGGAGGAAATGCTTTCCATCGTCGATTTGGCCGACCGCCGAAACGCTCCGATCAGTACGCTTTCCGGCGGACAAAAGCAGCGCATTGCGATTGCACGCGCGCTTGCGGCAAAACCGGATATCCTCTTTTGCGATGAAGCGACGAGCGCGCTCGATCCGCAGACGACCGAATCGATTTTAAATTTAATAAGAAAAATACAAAATCAAATGAATCTCACCGTCGTGATGATCACGCATCAGATGGAAGTCGTGCGCGACGCGTGCAGTTATGTTGCGGTCATCGATAAGGGAAGCGTCGTCGAAGAGGGCAGGGTAAACGATATTTTTTTGCATCCGAAGAGCGATGTGACGAAGGATTTTTTGCTGAACTTGACTCCGACGAAAGAAGCGGGTGTCGACGGCGGCATTGTGCGCTGGTCGGAATGCGGAGGTAAATACGTTTTGCGTTTTATCGACACGCTTACCGATGAACCGGTGCTGAGCCGCATGGCGCAAAAATTCAACGTCGAATTCAATATACGCGCGGGCGGCATACAAAAACTTTCGGAGAGCCGCGTCGGGACTTTGATAACCGATATCGCAGGCGATGCCGATGAGGTCGCAAAAGCGATCGCGTATTTGAAAAGCGAAGGCGTTTCGGTCGAAGGAGAATGACGGATGAATATCGATAAAATAATAATTCTTGTGCGCGATGCTGCGGCGCAGACCGTGGTCATGGTCGTCTTTTCGACGTTGTTCAGTCTTTTGCTCGGCCTTCCGCTCGGCATCCTTTTGTGCACGAGCGATCCGCAGTCGGGAATCCGGCCGCGTCCGGCGCTGTATCAGATTTTAACGAGGATCGTCAACGCGCTCCGATCCTTTCCGTTTATCATTTTGATGATCGTTCTCTTTCCGCTCTCGCGCGTCATCGTCGGGACGAGTATCGGAACAAAGGCGACGATCGTTCCCCTGTCGATCGCGGCCGCTCCCTTCGTCGCGCGCATCATCGAGTCGGCGCTCAAAGAAGTGGACAAGGGCGTCGTACAGGCCGCCCGTGCGATGGGTTCGACGACGATGCAGATCATCTTTAAAGTGCTCATCCCCGAAGCGCTGCCTTCTCTCATCGACGGCGTGACGCTGACGGTCATCAACGTGATCGGTTATTCGGCGATGGCGGGCGCTATCGGCGGCGGCGGACTCGGAGATTTGGCGATCCGTTACGGCTACCAGCGCTTCCGTTCGGAAATCATGGCGATCGCCGTCATCGTGATTTTGCTGATGGTCGAATTGATTCAAATGCTCGGCACGGCGCTTTCACATAAAGTGGCTGCGACGCGATAAAACGCTTTCGCAAAAAGCTGCCGTGCGGCAGTTTTTTCAAGCGGCGGATGGTACGCGTTTGTGGGGTCGAATGAGTGCGTAACGACGATCCTTACTGCGCCGCACCTCCCATGCAGGTTTGCATGAGCGTCGCAAATACGTAGATTTTTTGATAGACGGCCGCTCCGATTTCATACGGCGGCTTGTCGGAAGCGCGTTCGATTTCTCTCCAGTTCGTGATCACTTCCGGCGATTTTTTCTTTTCATCTTCGATGAGCCATTTTATCATTTTGCCGATTGCGATGAGATTGCGCGTCGACTTTATGATGTACGTCTTTGCCTCTTCGTTCGATTCGTTGACGAGCCGGTTGATAATCGCCGCCGAATCGGGGGCATGCTGCGTGCGAGGCAGCAGCGTTTTGATTTTTATACCGATTTCTCCGTCTTCGGCGAGGCTGTCGTCGAAAGCCGTGATCGCTTCGGATGAGGAGAGCAGATCGTTGTATGCGTTCGACATGGGCATAGATACGGGAGTGGATACCCACGCGCCGCGGACGAGGACGAGATCGCAGTATTCGCGTACGTCTTTTTTAACAAATTCGATGAGAAAGCCTTTGACGTAATTGAGCGGGTCGCAGTAGAGATAGCCGTTGAGTTTTTTCTTTTCGAGCGGAGCGCTGTTTTCGGCGATATAATTTTTCAGGTAAGAGACGGATGTCGTATTGAAAAGCTTTACAAGCAATTCGTTTACTTTGCCGCTCGTCGCAGCCGATTCCAGTTTTTTGATAGCAGCCGTCGTTTCGAGTTTGAATTTATTGATAAAGGGTTCGACGATATTCGTTGTGACGTTATTTAAAACTGGAGCATAGTCCGGATCCTGAGTGATGAGTTGGACAGTCATATCGAATACGCCGGTCGCCTGTATATGCTGCATCTTCGTTACGATCTTTTTCCATACGCCGATCGGAACGGGTTCGACTCCGCGTATGTCTTTGAGCATTTTTATCATGGGCGCCCAATCGATATTTCCCGTTATGTTCCACATGAGCGTCGTAAAATCTTTGATATCGTCGGCGATGTATTTGCCGTCCGTCTTTTCGAATTGCGGAGTCACGGAAAAATCGCGTTCGGCAAACGACGAATTGAATTTTTTTAAGGTAAAATAATAATCGTAGGAACAAAAATCTTTAAAGCACAGCAACTCTTTGTACCGCTGTTCGATCATCGTCGTTCGCTCAAGGGTGAATTCGTCGATAAACGTTTGGAGCTGTTGCTGGACGTACTCGGTAAATTGCCGGAGCGGCATGGTTTTGCTTTTTTCCGCGATCGCTTCCTGCGTCAGCTCTTCTTCGATTTTGCGCTGATTGTCGGAAAGGAAATATTCGATGATCGCGACTTTCATCGCATTTTGATTTTTTATGTTTTGAAATAAAAGCTGCGCGGGCGATACGGCTTTATAAATTTCGTACAAGAGCTTTGCAAAGCCGGGCAACACTTCGCCGCTTCCCGCTTTATAAAAACGATAGTGCGATTTCGAAAGGCGTTTTGCGATCGCTTTCAACTGCCGTTTTTTTTCGTATTCAGGATCGTCGGAACCTAAAATGGACGCGAGTATTTTTTGAATGAAATTTCCGCCTGATGATTTTGCTTTTGCCATAACGTATGCGTACATCATAGCTTGAACGACGAGTTTTGTAAATGCGCTTGCAGAGCGTGTTGTAGGTGTCCCCGATATTGTAGGTGTCAAGCTATTGACATCTTTTATTTTTTTGGACTAAAGTAAAATCATGAATAAAAAAGCTGTTTTTGACGGACAATTTATTCTTTTTAATGTTCCATACTTGTATGACAGGAAGGGAATAAAAATGTCAGCTATAGCTTACCCCCCCCATTTTCTCTGTTAGTTATAATATCTCTAACAGATAGTTTTTTTAAAAATTATTTTTCTTATATCGGCATCATCTCAAATCCAAACCGCATAGTCGATTTATTCCGGCTGTACGGTTTTTTGTATACATTAAGCATTTTTTTGTATGTATTAAGCATTTACGGAGGAGGTTTAATATGAAATTAAACACAGATTACGGCGAAAAGTCGGATGAAAAGCCATTTGAACACTTTTCTAAGGACTTATTTGAAGAATTGCAAAAACATCCTTTCGGCAGTATGCCTAAAAGGGACTTGGACTGTTTGCTCTTTTTTCTTTTTGAAAAGCACGGCCTTTTAGAAGGAAAAAACAACAGAGAAAAGGCTCAAAATCTTCAAATAAACGAAACAAGGTTAAAATCCTACATTCTTGATGCAAATGCAAAGTACGGTAAGGATGAAAAGGCGAAAAATCTTGTTAAATTATTGCAGAAGATGGGAGACGGCACTAAGGTCTCAATAGACGGCGATTATTTGGTATTCCTTGAAGAAGACCCTGTTATAAAAGCCGACTTTGTTCAAAGTTTAAAAGATGAGGGCTTTTACACCGATTCAAGTTTTAATAATGAGCTTATAAAGGTAAAACTTTCAAGCTTTTTGTGCTTTGCCAAAAATAAGGGGTTTTTAAACAATAAAAAACTTCTTGACATTGTAAAAAGCGATGAAAAAAGCACAAAACTGATCAAGCAATTTATTGATAAGAATAAGAATGTAAAAGAAATGGCTTTAGGTGTATTAAAAATCATACAAGCACAAAACGGCTTTGGCATAGGTACATTTATAAGCCTTTTTGAATACGGAAAAGATATATTCACAGCTAAAATAAATTAATGGGGGTTTTTATGAAAACATCGAACTATGCAAGAAAAATTTTAACGGGAGCGGCACTCTTTATGCTGTTTACCGGTTTGTTTACAGGCTGTCCGCAAAACATTGAGGACAAAGCAGTTTCCGTAGAGAGTGTAAGGCTCGATAAAACGGAACTGGATCTCGGGGTAGAAGAAAGCTATAAGTTAAGTGCAGCAATTACCCCTGCGAATGCAAACAACAAAAAAATAACGTGGGCTTCGGACAACTCCGGAATTGCAAAAGTGGACCAAAACGGGAATGTAAGGGGTAAGGCCGATGGTACTGCCCTAATTACCGTAACCACAGAAGACGGAGGCAAAACCGCAACTTGCACCGTAAAGGTAAAGTTTATACACATAGATGGTATAAGTTTTGATAAAAATGAGCTCGACCTTGGGATAGGAGAAAGCTATAAGCTGACTGCAACAATCGATCCTGCAAATGCAAGCAACAAAAAAATAACGTGGGTTTCGGACAAGCCTGCAATTGCGGAAGTAGACCAAGACGGGAATGTAAGGGGTAAGGCCGAAGGTACCGCTGTAATTACAGCAACTACGGAAGACGGAGGCAAAACCGCAACTTGCACCGTAAAGTTAGAAGAAGTAGTGATCCTTATTCCAAGCCCCGATAAAAAAGACATTTATATTAAAGCCGAAAGTTCAAGCGGTAATATAACTGTTATAGGCTGTACCCAAACGGAACTTACAAGCGGAACGGAAACCACCTTAAATGCAACAAGCGATAGGGTTATCTTAAAAGGAAATATCAGAATCCTAGACTGCCACGGCAATCAGCTTACAAATCTCTATGTACAGGGTTTAAATGACTTGGAATCGCTGTACTGCTATGAAAATCAGCTTACAAGCCTGAATATGCATGGTTTGTATAACTTGGAGCGGCTGGAGTGCCACAAAAATAGGCTTACAAACCTTGATGCGCGGAGTTTGTATAAGTTGAAATGGCTGGACTGCCACGGCAATCAGCTTACAAGCCTTGATACGTGGGGTTTGAGGAAGTTGGAAGAGCTGGACTGCAACAGCAATCAGCTTACAAGCCTTGATACGTGGGGTTTGAGGAACTTGGAAAAGCTGAACTGCAACACCAATCAGCTTACAAGCCTTGATGTGCAGGATTTGAACAACTTGAGATGGTTGGAGTGCGGCAGAAATAGGCTTACAAGTCTTGATGTGCATAGTTTGAATAGATTGCAATATCTGTGGTGCTATGAAAATCAGCTTACAAGCCTTGATGTGCAGGGTTTGAATAACTTGAACTGGCTGGACTGCAGCGACAATCAGCTTACAAGCCTTGATGTGCAGGGCTTGAATAACTTGAACTGGCTGGGGTGCTCCGAAAATCAGCTTACAAGCCTGAATGTGCAGGGGTTAAATAACTTGAACTGGCTGGGGTGCTCCGAAAATCAGCTTACAAGCCTGAATGTGCAGGGGTTAAATAACTTAAAAACGCTGTGGTGCAACGTCAATAAGCTTAACCGAGATGCTTTTACAAAACTCTTTAACGATTTACCTACGAGGTATAGCAGCGATAACGCATATTGCGTTCTTTATACCGAAGGAAATGGTATTATCGAGGGAAACTATAGGGACTTTACCCCGGACGAACTGCAAGTAATCAAAAATAAAAACTGGAAGCCATATAAACTAAACAAGAACAATTGTCAAGAGGCACTATAAATAATTTGTAACAGGTCATAACGGATAATTCGCATTTTCAAAGTTACCTCTAAAAATGGCAGTTTTTAGAGGTAACCGATTGGGTAAATCGGCAATTATCCGTTATCCTTATTCAGTGCCGTATATTCGATGCACATATTGACTTTTTTTTACGCTTTCACTAGTATTATTTTTACGTTTGAAAAAACGTGCTCCCTTAGCTCAGTTGGTAGAGCAATGGACTGTTAATCCATGTGTCGCAGGTTCAAAACCTGCAGGGGGCGGACAGCTGTCACAAACCGACAGCTGTTTTTTATTTAACAAAAAACGGTACATCGCCGATACGTCAGGTTTTGAACCGGAGCTGTCGCGCGGAGCGAAAAGCGCACAGGATGTGCGAGCCTCAGGGAAAAAGCCTACGCCCGCGTGGAGCGGTGCCGAAGGCAGCCGCCGAAGCGAGAGCAGCGAGTGAGGCGGCCGCGCGTGAGCAAGCCGCGAAAGACGGGATTCTTCCGACCGTTTCGTCCGTACAAAGGATATTTTAAAACCCGATGTGCGGAACGAAGCGAGCGGATTTTTACCGTGCGACGATGTTCGGGAGCGGAGCTGTCTTTCGCTTTTTATACAGATACTTAAACGGGTGGATGTCGAACGCATTCGACGACCAGCCGCCCGTCGTTTCCAAATCGATGACGTTGAGGCTCACCGGATGCGATATGGGGAGAACTTCACCCGAATCGAGCAAAAGCTGTTCCGCCCGAGCAAGCAGTTTTGTACGCTCGTCACCCGTATAAAGCGCGGCTTCTCCGAGCAGTTTGTCGTATTCGGCGTTTTTCCACCGGGCGACGTTGAGGGTCGATGCCGATCGGAAGAGTTCGAGGAATGCGAGCGGGTCTGCAAAATCGCCGATCCACGTATATGAAAAGAGGTCGGCGTTCCACGAGGGAATGCTTTCAAGATAGCGGTTTATCGGAGAAGTTTGTACTTCGACGTCGACACCGAGCGCTTTCCATGCGCCGGATAAAATCTTCGCCTGCTTTTTCATATAATCGGTATCGGGGATCGCGATCACGAGCGGAAGTTTTTTATCCTGCGGAATGCCCGCCTTTTTTTTCGCATCGGCCATAAGCGATGCCGCTTCGTCGGGGTCGGTGTACGTAAAGCCCTCAACCTGCGGATAGCCGTTTATCGGATAGACGAGGGTCGGTGCTTTGACGAAGGCTTGCGAGCGCAGCTCATCCCACGGCACGGCTTCGAGGAGGGCGGCTCGCAGATCGGGATTGTTCCACACGCTTTTTTTCCGTGCCTTGAAAAATAAATATTCCGTTGCGAACTCCGCGTTGATCTGCACGCTGTCTTTGTCGAGCAGCTTTTGAACGGTGACGTTTCCCGCTATCCAGTCGGCACTTCCCGTGTTAAATAAAAATGCGTTTTCATCCGCATTGTCGCTTTGTACGATTGCAATCCGCTCAATGTGCGTATGGTCGGCGTCCCAATGATTATTATTTTTTATTAAAATCATCTCTTCGTTCGCGTTCCGCTGCAGGGAAAATGCGCCGCTTGAAACGCTTTTGTCTTTTTTGCAGACGACGAACGCGCTGTGGCACAAAACACGCGGCAAATATCCTGCAGGGGAGGCGAGTTCTACGACGAGCGTCGTGTCCGAAAGCGCGCGTATGCCGACCGCATCCCGTTTACCTTTTCCGTTTCGATATGCGGCCGCTCCCTCGATGATGTCGAACATAGACGAATAGGGTGCGCGCGGTTCCGCAAGTAAATCGAGCCATGCATCGCATACATCCTGCGCAGTGATCGGCGAGCCGTCGCTGAATTTCGCGTTTTTGCGGAGCGTAAAAGTCCAGCGCTTTTTGCTTCTCGAAATGCGGTAATGCACTGCAAGAGCGTTCTTCGGTTCGAGTGTTACGGGGTCGTAGGAAAAAAGCCCTTCGTAGAGCGATGAGAGTATCTGCGATTCGGAACTGTAGGAAGCCGTGTGCGGGTTCAAATCGTATTCGTGCACGGGAACGATGATCGTAAAATTATGCTGGAGCGCGGGGTCGATCGTTTCCGCTTCGAAAAAATCGCCGTCGATTTCGGGAAGGTTCGTGTCGGGGTCGTCGCGGGTTTGCGGAAAGAGAGCTGCGGTACAGAGCATTGCGGCAAAAAGCGCAGCGATGCATTTCTTTGCAAAGCCGATTTTATTTTGATGATATTTTCGAGACGCGATATTCGGATTATTAAAATCAAAGCGCATCTTCATCGATTCCCAATTTTTCCATCTGCATCTTTTCTTCGGCGACGGCTACGTATTCGGCGCGTTTTTGGTTCGTTTTGACGAGCGTGTTTTTCATCGTGACGAGTTCTATCTTCATCCCTTTGATTTTGTCTTTATTCGCAGAGGACGTTTGCGATTTGAAATATTCGTCGAGCGCGTTCAGCTGCAAAAGAATTTCCCTGTTGTCGGTGAGCTGCCGATTGACGAAACCGAGCACGGTTTCTTCCGGCGCCGCCGCGATTTTTCGGAACTCGTCGCTTTGCGTATCGGCGAAGGATTGCAAAAACTGCTGCTTCCGTACGAGAAGCGCAAAAAAAGTATGGTATTCGATTTTTTTCGTCGTGCGCGCTTCATTTTTTTGATTTACGATAACGAGTTCGTATTCTTCCGGAGGGGCTTTGAGATTGAACGCCTGCCTGAGTGCGCGTTTTAATTTGTCGAAAAAGCCGTTGTGTTCGGAGCTGAGAACGGCGTGATTCGCATCGACCTTTGCGGCGACCTGTTCGTACTGGGGCGCAAGCGCCGAAAGGGAAAGCACAGTGTCGAGCAGCATGGCTCTCGTGTCGACTTTTTGCTTTACTTCGCGGACGGCGGTTTCCGCTACACGCAGACGGGCGAGAGCCTGCATCTTCAGCTGTTCGCGTTCCTGTGCGCAATCTTCCTTGACGATTTCTTGAATGAGTTCGCTGTAGTATTGTTTTTTGGGAAGCAGCTTCGGAAAGAGTCGCTTGATTTCCGCAATCTCCGCACTGAACGAAGAGAGCGTCGTTTTATCGAAGGCGGGATTTTCGAGTACCTTTTTGCGGACTTCAAACTTATACGCTTCGCGCTGGAAATTTACCAAATCGGTCAAGCCCGAATAAATCGCCGAAACGGCCGTACTGCTTTTGTTGAGCGAATCGCTTATGAGGCTTAGCACCATTTGCGGGGCGTGGACGTGCGCTTCGTTTACGAGAGTCGCCAACCCGCGCGTGTTCACCTTCGAACTGTTGACCGAAAATGCTCTCCAATCGATGCAGGTCGCCAAATCGAGCAGGCGTTTCGTTTGCGCCAAATCGAGCCGGTCGGTCGAAAATTTATAATACGTGCACACGAATTCGAGCATGCTTTCGTAGTCGGAAAAGCGCGTTCCCATGACGATGGAGCGCTCGTTTTCCATATAAGCCGATTCATCGGGCAGTGTGATCTCCGTGATTTTTTTTTCAAGCTTGTACGGATCCGGCTTGATAAGCGCGCGCTGGACGAGCATGGTATACATGTTTTTGACGCAGGTGTGGAGCAGCTGAAAATTCGAAAGTACGCCGGGCAGCACTTTTGTATTTAAGTTTTCCGTTTTTTCCGCGATCGCCGTTTCGAGCGCGCCGAAAAAAGTTTGATTATCGCTCATACTTCTATTATCGTAACTTTTTTGCGAAAAATCCACCGAAAAAAAGCGAGGTCAACGTACAGCAAATTTGCGAACATATAAACATATAAGTATTGCTTGCTTTACCTTGCGGCGTGATGTATAATTTTACCAAGGTTCGGATAATGCTGTTTGAATGGGATGAACATAAAAACAGAGAAAATAAACGCAAGCACGGAATTGCATTTGAAGAGGCTGTCCGTGTTTTCGCCGATCCGAATTTGAAGATAGTACCGGATTCGGAAGAATCGGAGATCCGCTGGAATGCCGTCGGCTTTGCCGACAAAATGCTGTTTGTGGTTTTTACGGAACGCGGAAAAAACGCTTTGCGTATTATCTCTGCGCGCAAAGCAACCAAAAGAGAAATATATGGCTATAAAAACGATGACCTTTGAAGAAATTAAGAAGCTTCCGCCGCTTATGAAAGAACGCATCAAAGAAATTGATAGTTTTAAAAACACCGATTTTTCCGATTGTCCGGAACTTACCGATGTGCAGCTTAAACGTTTAAAATCCGCATACGATGTTCATCCCGAATGGTTCGACGATACAAAGACTACTGTACAGATTACCCTGGATAACGATATTTTGGCTGCACTCAAAGCGGAAAGTACGGAATATCAGTCCCGCATCAATGCAATTTTACGCAAAGCCGTTTTAGGATAAATACGATAAGCTGCTATATAATTCGAGATGTATACGCTGCACAATTTCTTACCGCGCCGCGTCGGAAACGCTTCCGTAGAGGATCGTTCCCAAATCGACGGAGAGAAAACCGCTTTTGCCCGTTTTGTAAAAGGAGCTTTCTTCCCACGCGGCGTACATTGTCGCCCCTGAAACGGCGAAGGTCGTGTATGCATAGCCTTCGGGCAGTTTCGGCAGCCTGAATGCGACGGGTTTTCCGCCGTTTACGATATGTCTTCCGTAAAGCGCGCCGCTTGCGTACGTCGTACCGTCGCGGAACATGAGACACGCGTAAGTGTCGGCGATGAGCGCGTTCGCCGAAAGCGGTGAGGCATCGTCGTTTTGCTTTTGATTCGTGTAGCGCCTCGGCGAGTGTCCGCCTGCCGTCCGGCATTCTACGAAAAATGCCGTATTTTCATCGACGAGCGATGCGAGCTCTTGCAAACGTTTCGGTGCGAATGCGATATCTACCGGAGTCGCCTGCGATCGGTATGCATCGGCGTCCGTTTGGGAGATGAGGAGATCGTTTTTTGCCGAAGCAGGCGAAATCGAAAGGAGCGGGATTTTCGGCTGTACGGACAGATATGAAAAATCGTTTTTTTCGTCTTCCGATTTTTTTACCGAACATACAAAAACGTTTCCGTCCCACACGAAATCAGTTATCTCAGACTCGGCGGGAAGGGCGAGAGCCGTGCACGTGATGAGCGGGTAAAAGACGCTCGACGCCGTATCGAAGAGAACAAGAAAGTGGTGTACGCCGTCTGTAGCGTTATTTGCAAGCGATGCATTGAAAAAGGTGCTTTTATACAGAGAAAAAATCGGCGTATCGTTTTGGAATACGAGATTGCCGGCCGTTCTGTCGGCAAAGACTGCGGCGTCCGTATACAAGCGGAAGGTGCTGCCGGTAAAGACGATCATGCCGAGCCTGTTGACGACGGCGTATGCACAGGGCATTTCGTTTCCGTTTCCGAGCGCGCTCGATGCCGATGAAATGCGTACGGCTTCCGTCCACGGTTTTTCCGCCTGCATCGGCGCGCGCCTTACGTCGTCGATTTCTTTTATTGCTCCGCCGTCAAAACAATACCACGTGTGAGCTTTTTTCTCCGGAGCGGCATCCGAAAAAGAGAGCGGGGCTTGCCGATCTTTTCCGCTGCACGAAGCGAGCGAGAGGAGGGCGCACAGTACGGCTATGTATCTGCATTTCATTGTTCCCCAGTGTATAGCGGTACGGCCGATATTGCAAGTGCCGGAACGCCGTCCGCGCGGTACTGCACTGCGGCGATACTTTGGATCGTGTACAAGTAGCTCGTAACGCCGGTTTTTTTGAGAAGCGTTTTTCCCGTTTTGCGCTGCGTGCGGTAAAGCGGGATATACTGCGGAATAAAAAGCGCATGAGATGTTTCCGTACCGTCTGATTGCGGCGCGCCGATTTCTTTCGCTTTTTGTTCGAGTTCGGCTACCGGGATAAGCGCCGTTTTTTTCATCGAAAGGAGCGATACGCCGAACGAATGTTCCGCAATCGCCGTGCAGACGGCTTCCGTATCCGCTTTCCACGGATCGTAAGGGCGTTCCGTGTCGGCAGATTTTTCGGCAAGGGCGTCACACAATTTTTTCCAATTGAATGTTGCAAGGTATGCGCCGTTCCCCGTTTCGTTTGCACGGCTCTTTACCGATGTATTTCCGTTATTCGCCGATTCCGTGCCGCCGCTTGTTCGGCCTCTCGGCGAGTAGAGCCGCATACACACAAAAGCTGCAAAACCGCTTTCCCAGCTGAGTTTTCTTTCATGCGGCCAGATGCAGCCCGCGGGCTTAAAAAATAAGGCGTTCGTTTCTCCGTGACGGCTTACGGGCTGAGCGATCACTGCGAGCGGACGGTCGGCTGCGGCTTCGAGCATTACGGTTTTCGCTCCCGTTTCAAGGCGAATGACGCGCCCGGCTTGTGTGCCGCCCGCGTACCGTATTTCCCAATAGGCGAGCGGCGGAAATTCGGCGCACTCGTCCGGCGGCCATGAAGGAAGCGAAAACGTAATTTCTTCCGTTTTGTCGAGCGGATTTTTGCACGACGCCATCCCCGCTCCGAGCAGGATAAGGGCGAATAATATCGATATCTTTTTCACGCTATATAAATCGCCTGAATCTTATCGTTTTACGCGGTTTTTTTATCGATTTTTCGTAAAACCTGTTGCCATATTGAGAAATTTTTTATATCTTTAACTATAAGTCAGCATAAACTTTAATTGCGAAAAAAAGATGCATTAAAGACGATTTAGTAAGGAGTTGCATTAAAATGGCTAAACAGTTGTTATTCAATGAAGATGCCCGCAAAAAATTGCTTGCGGGAGTTGAGCAGATTTCGAAAGCGGTAAAAGTAACGCTCGGACCCTGCGGCCGTATGGTTATGTATGACAAAAAATACGGTTCGCCTGTTATCACGAAAGACGGCGTTACCGTTGCAAAAGAGATCGAACTGCAGGATCCCTATGAAAACATGGGCGCTCAGTTCGTGCGCGAAGTCGCATCGAAGACGAACGACGATGCGGGCGACGGTACGACGACGGCGACCGTTCTCGCTTATGCGATGGTCCGCGAAGGCGTAAAAGCCGTTGCGGCCGGCATGACCCCTATCGAAGTAAAGCGCGGTATGGACAAAGCCGTTAAGCTCGTTGTCGATGAAGTCAATAAAAATGCAAAGCAGGTAAAAGGCGCGGAAGACATCACGCACGTCGCGACGATTTCCGCAAACAACGACACCGAAATCGGTAAAATGCTCGCCGACGCGATCGCGAAAGTCGGCAAAGACGGTGTCATCACCGTCGAAGAATCGAAAAACATGGACACGACGGTCGACACCGTAGAAGGTATGGAATTCGACCGCGGTTATATTTCATCGTATTTCGTCACCGACCGCGAACGCATGGAAGCCTCTTATGACGATGCATACGTTTTGATCCACGACAAAAAAATCTCCACGATGAAAGACTTGCTCCCCATCCTCGAAAAAGTCGCGAACGAAGGAAAGGCGCTCATCATCATCGCTGAAGATGTCGACGGAGAAGCGCTCACGACGCTCGTACTCAACACGATCCGCGGCACGATCAAATGCTGCGCGGTAAAAGCGCCCGGCTTCGGCGACAGACGAAAGGATATGCTGCAGGACATCGCGATTTTGACCGGCGGACAAGTGATCACCGAAGAAGTCGGTCTCAAACTCGAAAGCGCCGAAATCAATATGCTCGGCAAAGCGAAGACCGTCAAAATCGATAAAGACAATACGACGATCGTCGGCGGCGCGGGTAAAAAGAGCGCCATCAACGAACGCATCGAAGAGATCAAAATGCAGATCGAAAAGACGACGTCGAGCTACGATAAAGAACAGCTGCAAAAACGCCTCGCAAAACTTTCCGGCGGAGTTGCGGTCATCAACGTCGGCGCAACGACGGAAACGGAAATGAAAGAAAAGAAATTCCGCGTCGAAGACACGATCGCTGCCACCCGCGCGGCTCTCGAAAGCGGCGTCGTTGCAGGCGGCGGACTTGCGTTGCTCGAAGCGTCGAAAGTGCTCGAAGCGATTCCTTCCGAAATCAGCGAAGATGAAAAAGTCGGCTTTAAGATCGTAAAGCGCTCGTGCGAAGAACCGATCCGCCAAATTGCCGACAACGCCGGCGTCGACGGTGCGGTTGTCGCGGAAAAAGCGAAAGTCGAAAAGAAAGGCGTCGGCTACGATGCATCGAAAAACGAATGGAAAAATCTCGTCGAAGCGGGCATCATCGATCCGGCAAAGGTTACCTGTTCCGCACTCACGAATGCGGCGTCGATTGCGGGTACGCTTTTGACGACCGAATGCGCGATCACCGATATCCCCGAGCCGAAAGCGCCGCCGGCAGCTCCGTCTCCCGACATGGGCGGTATGTATTGATAACATGAAAGTGCCGCGAACGATGCGGTGCTTTCAAATTTTTTCGAATGGGCTGTCCAAAAACTTCAGTTTTTTGGACAGTTTCTTTAATGTACTATGCGATGTTTAAAATTAAGTCATTACAACATAAAGACTTAATTTTAAACTCGACAGGCTGTCGAAAAAGTAACCGACTTTTGCGACAACCCCTTTTTTTGTATAGTAGCCTTATGGCATCAAAACCCGCTCCGTCCGCCCGACGCGGTACAAAATCGAAAAACGGAAAACTCAACAAAGCGATCCCCGTGATTTTTATGATCGCGGCTTTCGTCATTGCGCTGATTTTCGTCGCCCGCGTCTTTATCGGAGAATCGTCCGAGCGTCTTCCGCGTGCGCGCATCGTAACGCCTGTCGCTCCGGGTGAAGCCGAAAATCAATCGTCGACCGATGCCGTTTCGTCCAACAACGAAGCTATGACTTCGTTCGTACCGCTTTCGCTCAATGAAACGCTCACCAGCACCTTGTCCATCGATTTGAATAACGATATGAAAGAAGATCAGGTCGTCGCCGTCCGCAAAGAAGGCGTACCCGGTCTCGTGCTCATTGTCGGCATCTACGATACCGAACGGAACGCATACCTTCGCACGGCGGAAATCGCGACGGAGATTTCCCGCACGCGTACCTTTTCCTATACCGGTATCGACATGCTCGGCGAACATCAAAACGCTCTCGTGTATCAAGGCGTCAAAGACGACGGTACGAGCGTTTTGGCGATCTATATGATGCGCAAAGAGCGCAATAAAATCGAACTCGTACAGATCGGTGATTTCGAATCCGACGGCACGATTTTTATTCAGCAGGACGACCGTTCGATGTCGTACGAGCTTTCGCAATCGCGCGGAGAGAGCTTTCCGGTGTGGGTATACAGTTCCGCAAAGGATTCCGGCGATGGTGAAAATGCGAATTTGAGCCAAATCCAAACCGAATATCGCTGGAACGAAAGGGAACAAAAGTACGTCGAAACGCGGCAAGTACGCGTCACGGGAAGCAGGGTCGCCGCACGCGAACTCGCGCGCATTCAGGACGGTACCGTTGAAACCTTTGCCGATTTTCTCGACGGACTGTGGTACAAGACGTCGTCTTCGCAGGACGGCATACGCTATCTCTTTTTCGATCACGCGCAAAAAGAAGTGATTTTCCTCTACGACGATACCGAAGAAGTGTACGCGTGGGAAGACAGCAACCTGCGCAGAAGCGGTATTTACATTACGACGACGAACAAATCGATTACGAATATGCAGCGCCGCTGCGATATTTCGCTTGCGGGCATCGATGAAGTGCGTATTCACATTATCGACGACGTGCGCATGATTATTAAAGAAAATAATTTGTGGGACGGCAGTTACCGCAAAATGACGGCGTTCGCGTCCTTTGCGTCCGAAAGCCGGCAGCAAGACGAATACGAAACAATCTTCGCAAAATGGCCCGAATGGAAAACCGACAACGGTCTCGTTATCAAATTCGGAAAAACGACGTATACCGTTTCCGGCGACAATGCATACGATGAAGGCATCTATGTGACCGGCGCCGTCGCGGGCAAACACGTCGTACAATTTCGATCGTCTCTGAACTCTCCGCTGCTTTCAAGCGCGTATGAAATGCGTTTTAAAAGCGTAACGATCCCCGCTGCTTCCCGCCGTGCCGCCGAAGTTCAAACCGACTACCATACGCTAGAACTCGCGCCCGTGCGGATTGCACCCGACGCGTGCTATTCGGCCGAAGGCCGCACGTTTACGCTGACGCGCGAAGCTGACTGAGGTTTCGCCGACAGCGTTTCCTTGTCCTTCGCCTTTATATGAAATAGGATATTTTATGGATTTACGGAAAATATGTATCGTTCTTGTGCGTCCCGAAGAAAGCCGCAATATCGGGAGCGCGTGCAGAGCGTTGGCAAACAACGATATCGCCGATCTCCGCATCGTCGGCAAAAAAAGCGATTATGATGATGCGGCGGTACGCACGCTTGCGCTCCATGCGGCGGATATTTGGGATGGCGCACGCTTTTTTCATTCGATCACCGAGGCGACATCTGATTGTACGCTTTCGGCAGGTACGACGCGACGGCGCGGCAAAAACAGAAAAGGTAAACTTTTACTGCCGGAAGAATTCGCCGTAAAAGCGGCCGATATCTCAGACGCACAGGGCACCGTTGCGGCGGTGTTCGGAAACGAGCGCACGGGACTTACCGATGAAGAACTTTCCGAATGCACGCTCGGTGTTGCTATACCGTCAAGCGAACACTTCGCTTCTCTCAATCTTTCCCACGCCGTTCAGATGATCTGCTATGCCCTGTTTCGGGAAAAGAGAAGCGGCATAACGGGCTATACGCCGCTACCGCTTTCACGCATCGATGAAACCGTTTCGGTCATCGCGGACAATTTGCAAAAAATCGGATTTTTCAGCGTGACGGGCAGGCGCGATATGGAAAAGTTCTGGCGGGCGCTACTGTCGCGCGCAGCGCTTTCGGAAGGCGAAGCGCAATACATGGAAAAAATATTTACGAAAGCCGCAGGTCTCGCCGCTCGAAATCAACAATCCTGACGCAAGCGTCGGGGCACAGTGCTCAATGTTTCGCACTGTGTGTTCTCATAAGGTGGTTGCAATCGCCTTTAATACCCTTTGTTACGACGCCAGCGTCGGGGTATTAAACCCTCCGCACGAATAAAATTAATAATTAGGTCAAACTCGGCTTTCGACCGATTAATAATTTTTGCTACTGTTTGAAGACAGGGTGCATTGTGCGGAAAAGGATGGAGCTTGACAAGAAAAATGAAGATGCAATTATACGATATTGAACGAGTTCACCGGCATACTTTTTTCTCTCTCGATACAGATGTTCGCATATTTTTGCCGGTTTCCGGAGTTTTGGAGAGGTATAACCGATGGCACGTAAAAGTTTACCTACCCATCCTTTACTGCAAGCGATGTTATAGATTTCATGCAAGAGACGGGTAAACAGCGGATAGGTTATATTTTCAAACGGGTTTTCACCGTCGATCCGCGTGTTCAAAAAAATATCGGTAACGATCTTTTTCCGCTGTTCGATGTTCTCATCGTGATGAATTTTTCCGGTGTTGCCGTGTATGAAGATTTTATCTCCGAGAGCTTTATACCGATTGATGTTTAGTTGTACTGTCCGTTGAGTAACACCGAGCATGATAGCCGCTTGGAGTGTTTTCATATTTTTTGCGATACACTTTGCATAAATTTGTTTTTTTAGCTTTTGTCCTTAGGTTAATGCTATTTTCATACTGTTTCCTCACAATACTCTTATTATTACATATCGGATAAAACAGCGAAAACGAACAGATTGCAGGGGATTATTATTTATATATTTTTATATATTTTTGCAATATTTTATTGATTTATCTATAAATTAGGTGTATACTGTAAAATATGAAAAAGGCAAACGATAAAAGAGTTAACAACGATGAACAGAGAGCCATATTCAGCGTGTCGTGCAGTGTCGCGGAACGGGAAAAAATTAAAAAGCTTGCGAAGAAAAACGGCATGACGATCTCGGGCTATATCCTTTGGTGCTGCTTGAAAATCGGTATCAAATGATACCATTTTTTATTGATTACACTTTTGTATTCACTCTATTTTGGTATCATTTGATACCGGAATAGAGTTGCCGATATTGCTTGAAAAAGACGAAGAAACGGGATAGATTTAATACGTAGGAGACAGTGCTATGCCGTTAACAAAGCTGGAAGAAAAATTAAAGACATTGCCGGAAACGTGTTTTCAGGAATTATACGACTTTATGGAATTTCTGGAATACAAATCACAAAAGAACGGGCTTGATACGGCCATTGCGGAACTTGAGCAGGGAGAGTATGAAACGTATGATTCGTTTGAAGCGTTTAAGGCGGCAATGACGGAATGACATACGAATTACGGATCACGAAGAGTTTTAAGTCCGATTATAAAAAATTGAATAAACAAGAGATTGAAGCAACTGACGGCATCATTAAGCGACTTTTAGCTGATGAAGCACTGGAAGCGAAATACTGTGATCATTCGCTGAAGGAACACCGATAACGCTCACCGGTTCAGAAGATTTTATTTCCGTTGTTATACCGAATATAACCGTTTCCTTCGGCGGTACGATGACTGCGGACATAAGCATAGACAGCGGCGCGGCTCAATCTTACACATTGAAGTTTGAAGGCAGCAATCTGAATTAAACGCAAGCTTAAAAAGCATCGCTCGGACAATATTCTGTAAAGCGGGGGCGGCATTCTGTACGCTCCCGCTTTTTTGTTTTCATACATCATATCCGCTATCCTTTTTTGCCTTTTACACCGTCACATATTTTGTCGTTTCCGAAACGCCTTCCTTTACCTCTACCGCGCTCACCTTTACTTTTTTCTTAATTACTGTTAAAAATTTCACAGTAAATGCGGATTTTCCGATTTTTTTCGATTTTTCGGCTTCGAATCGATGGAAAATGCCGAATTTTCCGTTGACCGGAAAACCGTACATCCGCTACTATCGGGAGGATTGCGATGAACGAAATGCTGTCCGCGCCGCAAAAGCGCGTTTCCGAACCGTCGAAGCGGCGGCTCGTGCTCTTGGCCGAACTGCTTTCGCGCACGGATACCGCGCGCATCACGTCGGTCGAGCTCGCTTATCTCACGCATTGGAGCACGGCGCTCATCAGGCACGACATAGCGTCGATCGGTTTTTGCGGCGGCGTTTCAAACGGCTACGACGTGCGCCGCCTCTGCGATGCGATTTTGCGTTTTTTCGAAATCGCTCCCGCATCGAGCGAAAAGAAGTGCTGCATTGTCGGTTTGGGCAGGCTCGGCGCCGCCCTCCTCGACGAAGCGATATTCGACGGCACGGGTTATAAAATCGTCGCGGGCTTCGATCCGAACGTAAACCGGACGGAAATCCTCCGATCGGCGTTTCCGCTCTATCCGGCATCGCGGATCGAAACGGTCGTCGCTTCGGAACGCATCGAATATGCGATTCTCGCGGCGAAAAACGAAGACGCCGCCCCTTTGGCTGGGCGTCTTGTAGCGTGCGGCATACGCGGCATCGTCAATTACACCGATGCCGTGCTGAGATCGACCGTATCGGCTGCGGTGGAAAATGCATCGCCCGTGACGTTGCTCCGAACGCTTTCCGCCCGGGGTTCGGGAATCGCGCTGGAAGCGGAGGAAGTAAAAAGAAACGCGACGTTCGATGCTTGTTAATACGGTTAAATAGATTTTGTGTGGTTAAGAAATGAATGATTTTTTTAATGACGTAATAATAATAAGTGCGCTTACAATTATAGCGATTTTCTTTTATTTGATTATTTTTGGACAAATTATGAAAGCTAAAAAACGAAGCGGAAAATCCAAACCGAGACAACAAGCCTTAGATAAAGCTGCCGAATTAATGGTTGAGTTTATGCAAACCGGTGAAGAGTGGAGATTAGGCACGCTAAATTCTATCACAACACTTGACGATTATATTGAGAAAAAAAGGGGTATATATAGAACCGAAGATATACTTGCTGATAATGATTTACTTATGAAACTGGGAAGTTTTTATGGTGAAATTTTATGTAACAAAAAGCACTATAAATGGAATTTCACAAAAGATTTAATTCCGCAACTCGTAAAAAACGGCAAATTAATTTATCCTTTCGAACTGATAAAACAAAAAATTACCGGCGATATTGGAAATCTTTATGATTACACAAAAAGTTTGTAGGTTTGTGTATTTACAAAATTATGAAAAAAAATTTGCAAAAGAATGTATAACGCAGTTTTCAAGGCCGACAGGCAGTCAAACTGCTTGAGGTTTAAAATAATGATAGGCGGACAGCCCCTAGACTGAAAAAAGGAGGAAATAAAAAATGGCTGGATTTCAATCTCCCATAACAATTTATCAGGCAATAACTAATATTGAAAATAAAGATTACTTACTGCCAGCCTTTCAACGAGAATTTGTTTGGACAACAGAACAAATTGAGAGATTTTTTGATTCTTTAATGCAAGGTTATCCAATTAATTCCATGCTTTTTTGGAAAGTAAAAGGAAATACTGTCACAGATTTTAATTTCTATAATTTTTTAAATAGATATATAGAAGTTTACAATACACATAATGAATTGAAGAAACAAATTTCTAAAGATTTTTATGCTATTCTTGATGGGCAACAAAGACTTACATCATTATACCTAGGATTGTGTGGTAGTTATGCTTATCATGAATATCATAAATCATGGGAAAATAATCCAAATTCATTTCCTGAAAGAAAACTTTATCTGTGTATTACAAAAACAAATACAGATGAAGAAGCTGACAGGAAATATTTGTTTTGTTTTGAAAAAGTTGCTATCACTGAAAGTAAAGATTTATATGTTGACATAAATAACAATATATGGTTCAGAGTAGGAAAGATTCTTGATTTACACCTTGGGCAATATGATTTAGATGATTTCTGTGAAGATAATAACATTTCAAAAGACAGCAAAAAAATGTTACGCGTATTAGAAAAATCAATATTTAATGAGTTTAATATAAATTACTATGAAGAAGATGAACAGAATCCCGATAAAGCGGTAAATATCTTTACCAGAATTAACTCTGGAGGAACTTATCTTTCATTTTCTGATATTATGTTCTCTTTAATGGTTGCAAATTGGAAAACTGATGCAAGAACTGAAATTATAGAACTTGTTGATAGAGTTAATAACAAAGGCTTTTCTATTAATATTGATTATGTATTAAAAGCTTTCTTATTTCTTTATCATAAAATGATAAAATCTTCAATAAATAGTTTTTCAAAAAGTTTCTGTAAATTATTGGAAGACAATTGGAAAGGAATAAGAGATTCTGTGGATTCTTTGTTTGATTTACTACGTAGCTATGGGTTGGATAGCTATACATTAACTTCTAACAATGCTACATTACCAATTTTATATTATACATATCATAAAAATATTTATGGCAACTTTACGACCGCAAAAATGTATGAAGATAATCGAAAAATAATAAAAAAATGGTTGTTTTCAGTTTTACTTAGACAAGGGTTTGGTAGTCATTCAGATTCAACTTTATCTTCTGCAAGAAAAGCATTTACAGAAAATATAGAGGAGAATTTCATTGAAGATACAATTACATTATTCCCTGCAGATGAAATATTGGAGAAAATTAAACGTCATCTTACAACACTAGATGATGATTTTATTGATGAGCTTCTGTCTACCCAAAAGGATAACAAATATTGTTTTTCAATTCTTGCAATGTTATATCCTAACTTGGATTACAAAAATAATAATTTCCATAAAGACCATATGCACCCTGATGACCGATATGACGAATTATCACAAGAATTACAAGAAAAATATCCTTATCGGATGTATAATTCAATAGTTAATCTGCAAATGCTTGATGCAAATGAAAATGAATCTAAAGGAAAAAAAGCATTAGATAAATGGGTCGAGGAAGAATTAAAACAAACAAATAATAGAAAACAATTCTATGAGGCTCATTTAATACCTGATGTTGATTTAACGCAAAAAAATTTTGATGAGTTCTATATTAAGCGTAAGGAATTATTATCAAATAAATTAAAATCTATTTTATAGAATCGTATAATATGCATTTCAGATTACCGACAAACCGGTCGAGCCGGTTTGCGGTTTAAAATAATGTTGGCAACCGGCTCTCAGAGCTGCTTACAATGTTCGCGGATCAATAACGCGAATTATCGAAAATATAGGAGGTACGATAAAAAGCGCCGTCTGAAATGTCGCCGTCGCTAAGGTCTGAAGCCGAAAAACGCAAAGCGTTTTTCTTTTATGTGAGACACTCGCGATTTCTGCGCATTGCTCGAAATCGCAGCGTTCTTATCTCGAGTTTGATTGGATGTTTGCAAAAGACGTGTATGCGTATTGTTTCGATAACAATCATATGAATATTGATATACCTATTTTGCAAACTCGACTATCTAGCGTGTGCGCTTGTGCGCACGGCTAAGAACTTTTTCGGAAGTTGATTCGAAGTCCGTGAAAGCGGACATATAGAATCGGTTCTTTGCAGAACGAGCCGCAGGCTCTAACTTCCTGCAAAAGTTTTTATAGGGAGCCAACTATGGGACGTGTGTACAATTTTTCGGCGGGACCCTCGTGTTTGCCGGAAGAAGTGTTGAAAGACTGTGCCGATGAAATGCTCGATTACAAAGGCACGGGGCAGTCGGTTATGGAGATGAGCCATCGTTCGTCGGCATTTAAGCCGATCATTGAGGACGCGGAAGCTATGGTGCGAAAACTCATGCGCGTGCCCGACAACTACAAAATCGTGTTTTTGCAGGGCGGCGGTTCGACTCAGTTTGCAATGGTGCCGCAGAACCTCGGCATACGTTCGGGCAAAGCGGTCTACGTCGATACCGGCGTGTGGTCGGGTAAAGCGATCAAAGAAGCGAAAAAATACGTTTCAGTCGATGTCGCCGCGTCGTCGAAAGACCGCAATTTTTGCTATATCCCGAAAATCGATAAAATCACGGGCGATTACGATTACGCGTATATCTGCCTCAACAATACGATCAAGGGCACGCACTGGAATTATATTCCCGATACGGGCAGCATTCCGCTCGTCGCCGATATCTCTTCGTGCATCCTGTCCGAGCCGCTCGACGTGAGCGCTTTCGGTCTCGTTTTTGCAGGCGCGCAAAAAAATCTCGGGCCTGCGGGCGTTACGCTCGTCATCATCAGGGACGACCTCATCACCGATTCTCCGCAAAAAGGTACGCCGACGATGCTCACGTATAAAACGCACACCGACGAAGATTCGCTGTACAATACGCCGCCGTGCTATGCGATCTACGTCGTCGGTAAAGTGCTTCATTGGATAGAAAAAAACGGCGGAGCGGAAGGCATGAAAGCGCGCAATTATGCAAAGGCCGAGCGCCTATACGACTACCTCGATTCGAACACCGTCTACCGTGCAACCGCCGACAAAGACAGCCGCTCGATCATGAACGTGCCGTTTTTGACAAAAGAGGAAGACGAAGCGAAGGCCGACGCGATCAACAAAAAATTCACAGCCGAAGCGGCGAAAGCGGGGCTCGTAAACCTTGCGGGGCACCGTACCGTCGGCGGTATGCGCGCGTCCATATACAACGCCATGCCGCTCGAAGGCGTCGAACGTCTTATCGAATTTATGGATAAGTTTGCCGCTGAAAATTTTTAAGCGGACGAATGCCCGCCGAAAGCATATCGTTTTGATACGGCTTTCGAAACACGGCATCCATATTAATAATTAATAATTTACGGGAGCCAATATGTTTAAAATTCAAACGCTCAACAAAATATCCTCTGCGGGGCTTGAACGATTTCCCCGCGACGATTACGAAATCGCATCTTCGATCAACGATCCCGACGCCATCCTCGTGCGCTCTCAAGACATGCACGGTATGACGATTCCCGATACGGTAAAAGCCGTCGCACGAGCGGGAGCGGGCGTCAACAATATTCCCGTGCAGGAGTTGACCGAGCGCGGCATCGTCGTGTTCAATACGCCCGGTGCGAACGCGAACGCGGTAAAAGAACTCGTCATACTCGGTATGCTCATCGCAAACCGCCCCGCGATCGCCGCCGCCGAGTGGGTAAAAAGTCTTGCAGGCAAAGGCGATGCGATCCCCGACCTTGCGGAAAAAGGCAAATCCCAATTCGTCGGGCCCGAACTGCAGGGCAAAACGCTCGGCGTCATCGGTCTCGGCGCCGTCGGAGCCATCGTTGCAAACGCGGCCGTCGGTTTGGGGATGACCGTTATCGGGTACGATCCGTTTATCTCCGTCAAACACGCGTGGCAGCTCGACACGCACATCAGACAGGCGGAAACCCTCGACGCGCTGCTTTCAAAATCGGACTACATCACGATCCACATGCCGCAGACAAACGATACGAAAGGCTTTATCAACGCCGACAGATTGAACGCGATGAAAACCGGCGTGCGCATCGTAAACTTTGCACGCGGAGGACTTGTCAACAATGCCGATATGCTTCAGGCGATTGCAAACGGAAAGGTTTCCATGTTCGTCACCGATTTTGCCGCGGAAGAACTGCTTGCCGATCCGAGAGTCATCTGTTTTCCGCACCTCGGCGCATCGACGCCCGAAGCCGAAGAAAACTGCGCCGTCATGGCAGTCGCGGAACTCCGCGAATTTCTCGAGCGGGGCACCATCTCCAATTCGGTAAACTTTCCGAAAATCGTCACCGAAAACGAAATTCCCTCAGGCGGTACGCGACTTTGTATTTCGAACAAAAACATTCCCGGCATGGTATCGAAGTTTTCGACGATTTTGGGTGAAGCCGAACTCAACATCGCGGGTATGATAAACCAAAACAGCGGCAACATCGCCTACAATATCATCGACGTCGAAGGCAATGTGAGCGACGATACGCTTGCAAAACTTTCCGCAATGGAAAACGTCACGCACGTGCGCGCGATTGCAGGGTGAGAGGGCTCTTTGCGGAGAAATTATCCGGAGTAAATTTTTATTAAGAGGGGGGGAAGTCTCCCCCTCGCTCCCGCCCGTATCTCTCCGCAAACGTAAAACCCGCCGTTTTCCGTTTGCTCCGTTCATACGGTCGTTCGCTGCCCCCTCTGCGGGGACACCCCGCAACGCCCCGTACGCTTTGATGCCTATAGAAAATATCATCTGCTATGGAAAGACGAGGTCATCCTGTTGTCACGTGAGCGCTTTTGATTTAGACTGCATACCGACAGTATGGAATCGATTCTTTTATCGCTCAACGACGAACAGAAGGCATCCGTCATGCAGACGGAAGGGCGCGTGCGCGTCATCGCGGGAGCGGGTACGGGCAAAACGAGAGCGCTGACGTCGCGCTACTGCTACCTCGTCGACGAAGCGGGCATCGCTCCGGGCAATATTTTGTGCGCGACTTTTACGAACCGCGCCGCGAACGAAATGAAACAGCGCGTGCGTAAGCGGCTCGGCGACATCGATTTGGGATATATCTGCACGTTCCACGCGTTTTGCGTTCAGCTGCTCAAAGAGGATATCAGCGTTTTAAACTACCCGAAAAATTTCGTCATCATGGATACGGAAGACGAGCGCGATATTCTGCTGCGCATCTTTTCCGATATGCACATTACGATGCGGGAGATGACGGTGCAAAGTGCGATCGACGAAGTGCTCGAAGCGAAAAAAATGCGCGCCGATACGTATATCGACGATATCTACCGCATGAACAACGAACAGCTCCGCGAACGTTTCAATTTTATCAAAGACCGCCGCGATGAAATTTTTGCACGCTATATCTACGAGCAGAAAAAAATCTTCGGTCTCGACTTCAACGATTTAATAAATTTTACGACGTATATCCTCGAACATTTTTCCGCCGTGCGTGAAAAATGGCAGACACGCATGCAGTACGTCATGGTCGACGAATTTCAGGACGTGAGCAAAAAGCAGTACAAAATCGCACAGATACTTTCCGCAAAGCACGGAAACCTCTACATCGTCGGCGATCCCGATCAAACGATTTATTCGTGGCGCGGCTCGCACGTAAAACTCTTTTTCGATTTCGATAAAACTTATCCCGATGCGAAAACGTTTTTGCTTTCGAAAAATTACCGCTCGACGCCGGAAATCATCAAGACGGCCGATACGCTGATCGCAAAAAATACCGTGCGTTATCAAAAGACGCTTAGGGCGGAAAAGGCGGCGGGCACCAAACCGATTTTTTGCCATTGCAAGAGCGAAGGCGAAGAAGCGCTTTGGATTTTTAATAAAATCGATGAGCTTGCAAAACGCGGCGCAGCCTACGGCGACATCGCGGTCTTATATCGCGCGCACTATCTTTCCCGTGCGATCGAAGAAACGTTTATCGATAAGCGCGTACCCTATAAATTTTACAGCGGTATAGAATTTTACAGCCGCAGGGAAATCAAAGATATCGTGTGCTACCTTCGCATGATCACGTCCGGTGACGACGTCGCGTTTTTGCGCACGGTCAATATGCCGTCGAGGAAAATCGGCAAAGCGAAAATAGATGCGCTGCGGACTCTTGCCGAACAAAACGGTACGGCGTTCTACGACGAACTTAAAAAAAATATCGATACGCCGCTTTTTGCAGGCACCGGAGCGCGCGCATACGTCGAAGCGATAGAAACGCTTCGCGCATCGTATACCGCCCTTCCGCTCGGTACGCTGCTGCAGGCGGTTATGGACAGGTCGGGCTACGAAGCGTACTTGCGTCTGCAAAACGATCAGGACAGGCTCGACAACGTTGCCGAATTTCGCCGTGCGGTGGAAAAAGCGGGACAGGACGACGACGCGAACCTGGAAGACTTTCTCGCGCACATTGCGCTCTTTACCGATTTGGACAGAGAAGAAAATCGAAGCAACGTCAAACTCATGACGATCCACGCGGCAAAGGGCATGGAGTTCCCGTATGTGTTTGTCTGCGGTCTGAATGAAGGCGTGTTCCCGTCGCGTAAAACGCTCTCGCTCGACGATATGGAAGAGGAACGGAGGATCGCGTATGTTGCGATGACACGTGCGAAAGATACGCTCTTTTTGTCGGATGCGGAAGGGACGGCGAACGACAACCTTTTTAAACAGCCGTCGCGTTTTATTTTCGATGCGGGACTTGAAAACCTCACGCTTGAAAAAGAACTCGACGAATCGCTTGTCGTGCAGACGAAAACGCTCATCGATTACAGTGAAGCGCAGCTCAAACGGATCGGCACTCCGTACGAAGAAGGCACACGCGTACGCCATCCGATCTTCGGTGACGGCACCGTCATTTCGGTAAACAAAAAAGCCGGCTGTTACGGCATCGCGTTCGATTCGATGCAAACCGAGCGGAGCATCCGCTTCGGTGCGGAATTGAGCGAAGTGGAGTAAAGGACGCGCGTTGCTTGTCCGCTCTTCGATGCGGGATTGTACGGGGAATTTATCACTTTTAATTATTTGCTATTAGACGATATTATTTTTTGAAAATCCGATATCGGTCTTTTGGATAAAAATCGATTTTCGTGTGAGGTTCTCACACGGTGATGACGGCGGCGCCGGTTTTTTCGTCTTTCGAAAGTCGTGCCGGATCGCCGATCTTGCCGGCTGCAATACGATCGCCCGAAAAAAGGGTGATACCGGATGCGGGAACTGCGAGCGTCAATCCGAGCGGACTGCACGCGTAGTGTCCCGAAGCGCGGCCGGGAAGAGTGATGGTGTCGCTTACGATGCGGATCGGAAATTCGGCGCTTGCCGCTTTTGCATTTCCTTTTTCGAAAGCGTTTCGGGCAAAGAGAAAACTTACGACGGCTCTCGTTTTCGGAAGCTTTGCGTCTTTCGAAAGTTTCAAAAGCGAGGGAGGCGCGTCCTCCGTCGAAAAGGCGAAGTTGCACCACTTCGACGCGCTTCCCGTATGCGCGCGGTATCCGTTCATCGGGCATGCGCCCGCGTGCGGACAGGGCGAAACGATCGTCATATTTTTTTTAAGCAGCGTATCGCGCATCAAGCTGATAATGCGTGCGGCGGACGGCACTCCCGGTTCGATGACGAGCAGGGCGCATTTTTTTGCCGCATAGGAGAGGAGCGATGAGGCGTACTGTTTTGCGCGTATTTCGTCGCTCCGCGCATCGGTTTCGCGCAGTTCGTTCAGCATGTCGGCACAGACGATGAGAGAGGCTTTTTGCCGTAGCGGTTCTCCGAGTTCTCCTTTTACGCGCACGATATTCCAATGAGGGGCCGCGTTTTTATCGGAAGGAGGGACGCGGGCTGCGATCGAAAGGTAGAGGTTTTCTCCGAGCGCGAGGGATGCCTGCGATATGTCCATGCAGTACCACGTAAGTTTTTTGTTCCGCAGTTTGGGGCGGGAAAGCCACAGCGAGATGACGGCGGTGAGCGGGCCGCTTCCGACATCGAGGCAGGCGTCCCCGTCAGAAAGCGCGAACGCGTCTTTTTCAAAGTTTGCAAAGAGGCGCGTAAAGCGGACTATGTTCCACCACGAAAAATAGCGAACGTATGCGGAAAGCGTTTCGGGCGCATTCATATAGCCTTTTCTCCGTTCGCCCCGTTCGTCGGTGAGCGCGTGCGAAAGCGCGTTTATATGTTTCGGAAGAGAGGCGAGCTGCCTGCCGTTTGCGGGAAATACGCTTTGCAATATCTTGTCGAATTCGTCGATGACATTTCGTGCGTCGGGCGGGATCGCATCGGCGGAAAACATGCTGCGCCGTTTCAAAATTGCCGCGCCGGCCGTGCGGTACGCCGCTTTGGTTTTCGGCGATGTGCGTTGTATCGATTGCGAAATACCGGAGTTTTGCCACGCGGGAGTAGACTTCGGTTTCGCTTGGGCAGGCGCATCATATATCCGCGGAACTTTCCGTTTTACCGCGGAAGCGCCGTCGATCATCGCGCGCGTTTCGGCATTTTTTGCCGCGGTATTTTTTTTAATAAATTTTCCGTAGCGCTTTGTGCCGTCAGTTCGATTCATGCTTTCGGTATTTCCTCATCGTAAGGTAGATGTCGGTCAAATCGGTGCGCAAGTCGTGGATCGCGTGCAGCGTATCCGCGTCGTCTTCGAGGCGATTCGCATCTTCGATGATTTGACTCCGCGCACCTTCGATCGTAAATTTTTTAATATTGATAAGGTATTTCAGCCGAAGGATGATATCGATTTCGCGCTGCGAATACACGCGGTGTCCCGCCATATTTTTTTGCGGGGCGAATCCGGGTATCACGCTTTCCCAATAGCGAAGCACGTGGGCTTTTACGCCCGTGATCTCTTCTACGTCGCCGATCGAATACGATGCCACTTGTCTCTCCGTCAGTTTTTATTCGTGCGGAGGATTTAATACCCCGACGCTTGCGTCGTAATAAAGGGTATTAAATCCGACTGCAACCACCTTATGAGAACACACAGTGCGAAACACTGAGCACTGTGCCCCGACGCTTGGGGCGGGGTTGTTGATTGACGCGGTCTTCCCATTTTTGCCGGCTCGCTTTCAGTTCGAGCTGCACGGGAATTTTATTAAATCCCAAATCTTCGCGGATTCTGTTTTTGAGATAGGCGATATACGTCTGCGGTACCGATTCGGGCTTTGTCGCAAAGATCAAAAACGACACGGGATTGACGCCGGTCTGCGTCATATAACGTACTTTAAAATGCGCGGTTTTCGCTGCGGGCGGCGGGTATTGAAAGAGCCAATCTTTGAGCGCCGCGTTCAGCACCGACGTTTCGACTTTTCGCGTAAGCTGAGCGTAGAGTTCAAGCACCGTATTCAGCAAATCCTTGATGCCCTTGCCTTCGAGGGCGGAAAGCGCGACGGTCGGCGCGTATTCCATGTGACCGAACATGATGCGGATGTTTTCCGCCGCTTTGCGAAAAGCCGTGCGCCCCTTTTCCTGCGTGTCCCATTTATTGAGCGCGAAGACGATGCCGCGTCCGCGTTCGTGTGCGAGCGCGCACAATTTTTTTACCTGCTCGTCCAATCCGTCCTGCGCATCGATCATCAATATGACGACGTCGCATTCGTCGAGCGTTTTGATCGCGCGGTTTACGGAATAGTATTCGACGTTTTCTTTTACCTTCGTCTTTCTTCGGATGCCGGCGGTATCGAGCACTTGAAAATCGGCTCCTCCGTACGAAAAAGCTCCTTCGACGACATCGCGCGTCGTGCCGGCGTAATCGCTGACGATCGACGCGTCGGAATGCGTCAAGCGGTTTGCGAGCGTCGATTTTCCGGTGTTCGGTTTTCCCATGATCGCGATGCGTATGACCGGTGTTTTGTCGGTTTCGACGACGGACGAAAAATCGAGGCGCGAAACGATTGCATCCGAAAGTTCGGGAATGTGATCGCCGTGTTCGGCCGAAATGAAAATCAAATCGCCGAAGCCGAATCTTGCGTAATCGTAAGCCTGTTCTCTGTTGCGTCCGCCTTCCGTTTTATTGACGACAGCGATGACTTTGTCCCGATACGGACGCATTTCTCCGATGAGCTCTTCGTCTTCGGCGGTAAGTTCTTCGGCATCGAAGACGAGCAAAATCAAATCGGCCTTCCGTATCGCATCGAGCGAACGGTTTACGACGAGTTCGTCGAGGGCGGCTTCCTGCGTACCCGTTTTTCGTTCGAGCTTATAACCGCCCGTGTCGATGAGGCGAACGGGTTTTCCGGCGATGAGCGCCGTACCTTCGACGGGATCGCGAGTAACGCCCGGAGTCGGATCGGTGATCGCGATATTTTTTTTCATAAAGCGGTTGAAGAGCGTAGACTTGCCGACGTTCGGACGTCCTGCGATGACAACGACGGGGCAGTTTGCAAACAGCTTGTCGCGCTTTTCATCCGTTGCTTTTTGCGCGAGCGATTCCGAGCGCTTTTTTTCGAGCGGTTTTGAAAAATCAGGTTTGCGTTTTTTCTGCATAATCGATAATCCCGTTCGCCGTAATTATTAATTAATATAAATTATTGAGATGCTTTGCCGAAATCGCATTCAATTCATCGATCGTAAAGCGCGATAAAAGCTCTTTGATGCCGGAAATCGATTTTGCGCTCATACTCAAACTGCGAAGTCCCATGCCTGCAAGCACGAGAACGCTGTCGTTTTTTCCCGCCATTTCGCCGCACACGGAAACGGGTATGCCCGCTTTTCCGGCGGCATCGACCGTCATCGCGATAAGGCGCAGGACGGCCAAATTGAATTCGTCGTAGAGTCCCGACACGGCGGGATTTTCCCTGTCGATGCCGAGCGTGTACTGCGTTAAATCGTTCGTGCCGATCGAAAAAAAATCGCTGTGCTTTGCAAGCGAATCGGAAAGTAGGGCGGCGGCGGCCGTTTCCACCATGATGCCGATCGGGACCTTATCGTTGAACGGAATATTTTCGGCGCGCAGTTCGCTCTGCACCGTTTTCGCGATCGATTTGCACTGCTTGACCTGATCGACGGTCGTGATGAGCGGCAGCATGATGCGCAGGTTTCCGTAGATGCTTGCGCGGTATAAAGCGCGCAGCTGTGTTTTTAAAAGCTGCGGATAGGCGAGAGAAAGGCGTACGGCGCGCAGTCCCATGAGCGGATTTTTTTCTTCCGCAGCCGGAATGTCCGCCGAATGAATGAGCTTGTCGCCGCCCGCGTCGAGTGTGCGGATCGTTACGGGCTTTCCGTTCATAGCGCCGAGCGCGTGCTTATACGCGTTGAACTGCACTTCTTCGTCGAAGGGACGGTACGCGTAGTTTGCCGTTTCGCGCATACAGCTCATGTATAAAAATTCCGTACGGAAGAGACCGATGCCGTCAGCCCCCTCTTTTACCGCGAAGTCCGCTTCTTCCGGCGTACCGATGTTTGCGTACAATTGAAATTTCGTGCCGTCCTTCGTTTCGGCGGATTTTGTTAAAAATATTTTAAGCTTTTCTTCGTGCGCTTTTTCCTCTTCGATTTTTTTTTGATATTCGGAGAGAGTTGCGTCGTCGGGACAGGCGATGACTTCCGCCGTTTTGCCGTTTACGACGACGGTTTCTCCCGTTTGAATTTGATGTGTGATATTGTTGATGCCGACGACGGCGGGAATGCCGTAGTTACGCGCCAATATGACGACATGGCTCGAAAGACCGCCTTCGGTGAGCGCGAGAGCTGTGATATTTCGTTTTGCAAGGGCGATCGTATTCGTCGGTGAAAGAGATGACGCGACGATGACCGCTCCTTCAGGTACATCGTTTGCATCGAATTCGCGGACGCACAGCATATCGTCGAGCACGAGGGCGAATACGTCGGTGATGTCTCTTGCCCGCTCCGCCAAATAGTCGTCGCCCGCGTTGCGCAGTTTTTCGGCATATTCGGACGCTTTTACATCGACGACGTGTTCGATATTTACGTTCGATTTTTCATAAGAATCTTTGAGTTCGGCGGCGAAAATCGGATCGCCGAGCATGAGCGTATAGGCTTCGAGCAAATCGCGCTGCGTTTTGTTCGCCGTGTTTTTCGGCAAGTGTTCAAGTTCGGCATCGAGCCTTTCGGTGACGGCGCGTACCGACGATAAAAAATGCTTCCAGCCTGCATCCTTTTCTTCTTCTCGGACGGTTTTTTGAGGGATGTTTTTTTTTGTCGCTTCGGGAATGACGAACGCTTTTCCGAGTCCGATTCCGTCAGCTGCCGGAATGCCGAGAAATATTTTCATTTGTATTTTATTATAACGGCGGCTCGGAGGAGTGTCAAACAGAACAGCGGTGCTTTTGTGATTATTTTGGAGATAGCCGGGATCGAACCGGTGACCTATAGATTGCGAACCTATCGCTCTACCAACTGAGCTATATCCCCGTATTTCACTATTATACTATAAATCGACGATTTGTTTCAAGAGGGCAGGCAGTGCATACATATCGGCCATGCGGAGCACACGTCCGGGGTGCAAAGGAGGCGCGGAAACGGCGCTCAGCGCGGGAGATGCTCCCGCCCCCAGAGGCGTGCCGTTGTGAGTACCGACGAGGACGGCGACTCCTCCGAGTGCCGCATATCCGTCGACGTATTTGAATTGGTCGTCGAAAAAGAGCGTGTCGTCCGTCGTACCGCCGCATTTTTTAAGGGCGGCGCGGTAAGCGGCTTCATAGGGTTTGCCTTTGAAATTGCAATCGCGTATGTCGCAAATCGATTCGAACTCGTCGGCGACGTTTAATTTTTTGAGGACGCGCTCGGCGTGTTCGAGCGGCGAATTTGTTAAAATCGATTTCGGTATGCCGATCGATTCGAGAAGCGGGCGCAGGTTTGCATCGGCTTCCAGTTCGTCCGCTTCGCTTTCGGGATGCATATACGCCAAATAACCTTCGACATCGGTGAGACCTTCGCTTTGCAGCCATTCGAGTGTCGTGGAAAAATTCGGCAGATTGCGAAGGCGTTTTTCGCGCGCTTCTTCGCGGCTTATGTTAAAAAAATCCGAAACGAACGCAGTCGTACGATTTAGAAATCCCGCCGTGATGTCCGCAGTTGGAGCATACAGCGTACTGTCGAGGTCGAATATAAGGCGTGTGATTTTCATGCTGTCGCTGCTCCCATAAAATTTTTGCAGGATGTTTCGACATCCGAAAAAGTTTTTAGTCGCGTGCGCATCTTTCAACGAGGAACTTGGCTCCGACGTTTAAGGCGAGCGCACACGTCGAATAGTCGAGTTTTCCAAGACTTGACATTCGACCCGTTATTTTAAAAAGCGTTCGGCGGCTTTTTTTACTTCCTGTACGTACTGCATATCGGCGATGAGCAGTCCGTCTTTCGATTCGATGACGGCGCAATTTTTTATGCCGAGCAGCGCGACCGCTTTTCCGTTTTCGGTGTGAATGAGATTGCCGGAGGCATCTTTGAAAAACGCGATGCCGTTTGCCGCGTTGCCGCTTTCATCTTTTTCGGAAAGTTCCCACACCATGTTCCACGAGCCGACATCGCTCCAGCCCGCATCAAGCGGAATGACTACGGCGTTTTTCGTGTGTTCCATGACGGTGTAATCGATCGAATTGCCTTCTATCGCTTCGAAATCGATTTTGTTAAGTTGAAGCGCCGTATCCGTCCGTTCGGCATTTTTGTACGCATCTTTTACGTGAGAAAGCATTTCGGGCGCGAACGCTTTCATCTCCGCGAGGTAGAGTTCGGCGGGGATCGCAAACATACCGCTGTTCCAAAAATAATTTCCTTCCGCAACGTATCGCAGGGCCGTCGCTTCGTCCGGCTTTTCTTTGAACGCTTTGACCGGACGTGCATCTTCGAGCGTACCTTCTTCGGTTTCGATATAGCCGTATCCCGTTTCCGCCCTTGTAGGCACGATGCCGAACAGCGCGTATTTATTTTTCAATGAGGCTTTATGCGCTTTTGCGACCGCCTTTTGAAATACGGGTACATTTAAAATCGTTGCGTCGGAAGGGAGAACGAGCATAAGACCGTCTCCTTCGTGCTCTCGGCAGTACAGTGCCGCCGCCGCGATTGCCGGTGCGGTATTGCGCCCGACCGGTTCGAGCATGACGGGACGCTGCAGTTTGCCGATATCCGAAAGCTGCGAGCGGACGAGAGCGATGTGGTGCTCATTGCATATCACGAGCGGAGACGACATAAAATCGAGACCGTCGAGCCGCATGATCGTCTGTTGGATCATCGTCCGCTTCGCGTCCATGAGCGGAAGAAATTGCTTGGGTACGTCGGGTGTCGAAAGCGGCCACAGGCGCGAGCCCGAACCGCCCGAAAGGATTACGGGCAACATAGGGCTACTGTATCACGCTTGGCGCCGAAGGGCAAGGTGTGCATTTGTGCGAATCTGTATTCTCGCGTGTCGTATTTGTGCGATATGTACTTCGCGCACAGCGAGTACAGTTACAGTACATGTCCTTTTTTTAAGTTTTTCGAGATGTGTGCTTTTGTGCACTTTCGATATGTACTGCGTTTTCGAGCACCGAATCGAATGTGAGCAGCGGAAGTTGCAGCCGCCCGGAAAGTTCAAGATATGCTGCGTCGTAAAACGAAAGCGAGTATGCATCGGCGAATTCTTGGATCCGCATCATGAGAGCCGTATCACAGTTTTCATCGAACACGATCGGGAGTTCGAACAAGTCGTATTCGATTTCATGCTGCTCCGTTTTTGTGATGCGCTTGTGTGCAGCGGTATGCAGGATATTGCCCATTTCGTAAAAGAATATGTTCGGTACGAAAAGTTGCCCGTTTTGCGAAACGATTGCAGAGATCGCATCGCGCGCTTTCGAAAATCCCTGTTCGTGCGAAGTTTCTTTTCCCGCAAAAAGTCCGAGAAAATACGCCGCCATAAACGACGCGTCGACGACGGCCGCCGGAATTTTACGCTCTTCCATCGGTTTTCCATTTGCCGATTTCTTTTAGCGTAACGGGCTTGCCGCGCGAAGCGATGAGTTTTGCCCGCGCTTCGATACGGCGGCACGCATCGCATGCGCGTGTAGTATCGTCGGTCGCTTTTGTAAGCGTCGCGATGGGCCTGCCGTTTTTCGTTACGGTAACTCTAATGCCTTTTTCGATTTTACGGAGCAGTTCGGAAAAATGCGTTTTCGCATCGAACGCACCGACTTCAATTGTACCCTGCATACACATACCTCCGCTGCATATAAAATAACATAACTGTTTTAAAAAATCAACCGGTTAAACAGACCGGTTTGTCAGGGCGATTGACGTCTAAAATATGTTCCTTAAAATGCGGCATTGCAGGAAGTGTCAACTTCCGAAAATGACGCATTAGTGCGCGGAAGCGCACACGTACATCCGCGAGTTTTCGAAAGAAAACTCGAAGTTAAAAGTGCCGCGCTATTTCAGCGGCGCTTTTAAACGTTCCTTAAAATGCGGCATTGCAGGAAGTGTCAACTTCCGAAAATGACGCACTAGTGCGCGGAAGCGCACACGTACATCCGCGAGTTTTCGGAAGAAAACTCGAAGTTAAAAGTGCCGCGCTATTTCAGCCGCGCTTTTAAACGTTCCTTAAAAATGCGGCATTGCAGGAAGTGTCAATTTCCGAAAATGACGCAGTCGTGTGCGTGCGCGCACATGTACATCCGCGAGTTTTACTGCAGCGGAGAATGTAAAATTTTGTCTTGATTTTTTTCGGGGAGGGGTACAATGAAAAAAAAGTTTTTCTATGCTATTGTCAGCAGCGTTAAAGTTAAAACGGCGATTCCGGTGCTGTTTTTATATTCTTCGTTTATCATTCGTACGTTTACGAAGAGGAGACAAAAATGAAAGTCAAAAAAATATTCGCGCTTTTATTTTATTGCTACAAACGTTTTTTTTTGGTAAAATCGCCGTCATAGCGAACGAACGTTTTGAACGTAACGCTTAATAATTTTTTGTGACGGGAGCTTGCGGAAACTGCGGTTTTCGGAAGCAGCCCGGTACGTACGGGAGACGGCTATGGCGGAAACGAATCACGAATGCACGCTTGATAAAATCATCAGTTTGTGCAAGCGGCGCGGTTTTGTATATCAATCGAGTGAAATTTACGGCGGACAGGCGGGTGCGTGGGATTACGGGCCGCTCGGCATCGAACTCAAGCGCAATATCCAAAACGCGTGGTGGAAAGAGATGACGCAGCTCCACGACGATGTCGTCGGCCTCGACTCTTCGATCTTTATGCATCATACGACGTGGGAAGCGAGCGGACACGTCGCGCATTTTTCCGATCCTATGATCGACTGCACCGAATGCAAAGCTCGTTTTCGTGCGGATCAGCTCATCGAAGATTTTTGCGCTTCTCACGACATAAAGCCCGAAAAAGCGGTAGACGCGATGTCGCACGAAGAGATGAAAGCGTTTATCGACGAGCACGGCGTCAACTGCCCTGTGTGCGGCAAGCACAGCTATACTGCCGTGCGCGAATTCAATTTGATGTTCAAAACGTATCTCGGTCCCGTCCAAAGCGACACGTCCGTCGTATACCTGCGCCCGGAAACCTGCCAGGGCATCTTCGTCGATTTTAAAAATATCGTTCAATCGAACCGGATGAAGATCCCGTTCGGCGTCGCACAGGTCGGAAAATCGTTCCGCAATGAAATCATTTTTAAGAATTTTATCTTCCGCACCTGCGAATTCGAACAGATGGAAATGGAATACTTTTGCAAACCCGGTGCCGACGACGATGCGTTCGCGTATTGGCGGGAACAGCGCTGGAACTTTTACAAGCGCTACGGCATTGCAGAAAAAAATCTTCACTGGAAGCACCACGACAAACTCGCGCACTACGCGAAAGATGCGTACGATATCCAATACCGCTTTCCGATCGGCTTCGAAGAGATCGAGGGTATCCACAACCGTACGGATTTCGATCTGTCGCAGCACACGAAGTACAGCGGCAAAGATATGAGCTATATCGATCAGGACGACGGCAACAAACGCTACACTCCGTACGTCATCGAAACGTCAGCCGGATTGAACCGCAACTTTCTCATGTTTTTGTGCGAAGCGTACGAAGAGCAAAACGTCGCATCCGACGGCGGAGAAGATTACCGTACGGTGCTGCACCTCCATCCGCGTCTCGCGCCGGTTACGGTCGCCGTACTCCCGATGATGAAAAAAGACGGGCTCGCGGAGATAGCGGCGGACATCCGCAAAGCGCTCAAAGAAGATTTCGTCACCGATTACGATACGAGCGGTACGATCGGCAAACGCTACCGCCGGCAGGATGAAATCGGCACGCCGTTTTGCGTTACGGTCGATTATCAAACAAAAGACGACGACACCGTGACGATCCGCTTTCGCGATTCGATGGAACAAACGCGCGTCAAGCGAAGCGATTTGGTTTCCGAAATTCATAAAGCGATCGCGTCGTACACGCCCGTCATTAGAAATTAATAGATCAAATGTCGAGTTTGGAAAGTATCAGCTGATAAAGCTGTGCTTACGGTGAGAACCCGTCCGCTTAGCCGCGGTCGAGCTTTTAGGGCAGGCTTCCGTAAGCCTAACGCTCGAAGCGGCACGCAGCCGGAACCTCGCCGTGAGCATAATTTTATTTATTTTTCCAAACTCGCCATTTAGTGGTGAACGAAACGGATGGAAAATTTCGAGTTTTAAAAAACTCGAAATTGAACCAAATAATCATGTATCGTATCCGCGCGGGCATTTTGCCGGTGCGTTTACGGCGTCTCCGTTATTCGGATAAAGTATGGAATACGTTCGGCTCGGTAAAACGAATCTCCTCGCAAGCAGGACGGCCTTCGGCGCCATGTCGCTGAAGCATACGGGCGATGCCGAAACGGCTTCGACGCTCATCCGAAAAGCATACGAAGCAGGAATCAATTTTTTCGATACGTCGCGCAGCAACGGTGCAAGCGAAAAGCTGCTCGGAGACGCGTTGTATGAAGTGCGGGAAAACGTCATCATCGCGACGAAATCGAAAGCCGCTTCGGGGCAGGAACTCCTTCGCGACTTGGACGAAAGCCTGGGCGCGCTGCACTGCGATGCGATCGATCTGTATCAATACGAAACCGAAAATTTTGTTCCGACGGTCGACGGTAAAGACGGCATCTATCAAACCCTCCTTACGATGAAAGCGTCGGGAAAAATCAAACACATAGGAGCCGTAACCGAAGACTTCGATACCGCTTCGGAAATTATTAAAACGGAACTTTACGAAACGATTCAATTTCCGTTCAGCATGATAAGCCCCCTCGTCACAGCATCCCTCGTCGGTCTGTGTGCGGAACGCGATATGGGTTTCATCGCGATGCAGCCCTTGTGCGGGGGCGTGCTTTCGAATATCCCGCTTGCGTTCGGTTTCCTTCATCAATACGAAAACGTTTTTCCGCTGTGGGGTGCTGAAACGCCCGAAGAGCTTTCGCAGATTTTGTATTTCAACGACCGACCTCCGGTCATCGATGAAGCGTTTCAAAGAGATGTCGAAAAGCTGCGCACGTTTTTTAATTAGCGGGAAAGGCGGTTTGCGGGGCGGTTTTCTTTTTTGGCAATTTTTTTATTCGTGCGGAGGGTTTAATACCCCGTCGCTTGCGTCGGGGTTGTTGATTATTTCGATAAATACGATTCTATCATCGCTTTGATTTCCGTAAGCAGTTTGCGCTCGTTTTGAATTTCAGCGTAATCTACCGCAGGATTTTCGGAAAACAGCAGCGCCGGATGGATTTGAAAAATTTCCGCCATTTTTATAATTAAATCAAACGAAGGTTTTGCGATACCGCATTCGATGTTGCCGATCGTACCCGTTGCGACGCCGCACAGTTCCGCAAAATACGCTTGTGAAAATCCGTTTTTTGTTCTGTTCTTTTTTACATTTTCGATAAACTCTTGCTGATATCGATACATTTTTACCAGTATAAAATGATTTTTGGTATTGACAATAATATTTAATTGGTAGTACAGTGGATTTATCAATTAAATTGAGTGAAACTCGGTTTAATTAAGGAGTCAAACATGAATATGTACAAGAAATTCTTTTCCTTGTTCGGCGCAGCGCTCGTCATAGCCGCTGCAGTATGCACGTTTACAAGCTGCAAAAGCGGTGACGATTCGGATCCGGCGCCCGTTGCGACGATCAAATCCGATGACGGAGACGCGACGCTTACGGTTTTAACCCTTGACAAAACGACGCGCAGCGGAAAATACAAAGTTACCGGCAAGGTCGGTCCCGCTGATTTTACCGCTAAAGGAGACTTTGTGCTCGATGCTTCGGAAACAAAGATCACGTTGAAAAATACTAAAGTTACTCCGGATACATTTGCAGCGATGGCAATGGCTATTAACGGCGACCATCTTATTAATGCTTCTAAAAAAGTAACGATTGTAGGTTTTACCTTTAATCTTACAGACTTGTTCGCGAAGATGTAACCGAGTCGATTCAAAATAAACGATCCGAGCCGAGAACGCGCAAAGCTTTTTCGGCTCGCTCGCGAAAACCTTTCCGTCTTTTACTTCAATCGATTTTATTTACCGGTTTGCGCCGTCTGCGCTTCACCGCTTTCCCGCTGCGTGAGAGCTTTCATCACGTCTTCGAGTTCCTGTTTGTCGATCGGCCGTATGATTTTTATATCGTTGTCGTCGGTTTGAAGCGTTTTCGGAGAGCCGTCCGCATCTTTTTCTCCGAGCAGCTGTACGATCGGATTTTTCGGGTTGTCGGGATTGACGTCGACAACCTGCGCCGTCTCCCCGTTTGAAAGGTACACATAGGTGCCGATAGGGAACAGCGATATGCTGTACAAAAGCGCTTTGATGACGGTTTCGTCGTATTGCCGGTTTTCATTTTTGAGCATTTCGACCATTGCGGCGAAAGTGCTGCGTTCGCTTTTATATTGCCGCGGCGCGATGATCGATTCAAACGAGCACACGACGGCGATTATCTTCGCGTAGAGCGAAATCTTATCGCCTGTGAGACCGCGCGGATAGCCCGTGCCGTTTTCACGTTCGTGGTGTTCGAAAATGGCGAACTGCACCGCTACGGGAAACTGCAGCGTTTTTGCAATCTCGAATCCGATGAGCGGGTGTTTCGAGATTTCATCCCGTTCTGCGGGCGACAGCTGTTTGTTTGAAAGGTAGAGCTGCGGCGGCAGGCGCAGCATACCGATTTCGTGGAGTATGCACGAAGCGCCGAGTTCAACGAGCTTCGACAGGCTCATGTGCAGCTGAAGACCGATCGCGATCGCGAGTACCGTCGAACGCATCGAATGCGTGACGATAAAATTTTTTTTGATCGTGTCGTCGGATGGGGTGATCCTCAGTACGTACGTGCGGTTTTCTCGGATAAAGACGCACAGGCTCCGTACCGTTTCTTCCAAACTTGCGTAATCGATTTGTTTATGCGTTGCATAGTGCGTATATATGTGATCGATATAATCCATATATTCGTCGTATACGTTTTGTACGGCGGCGAGGCGCGCTTGATCGCTGTTTTCGAGCGTGCGCATTCGTTCCGCATCTTCAAGCGTACGTTTTATGCCGCTGCTGAGCGCAGGACTGTCCTGTGTCGGCGCAACCGGTTCCGCTTTTATACGTCCGGACATCAGAGCATTGACGTTTACATTGCCTTCGCTGATGACTTCACTGAACTCCCATTCGGCAAGAGCTGCAATCACCGTTTTAGGGAGCGGGACTCCTGCCGGTTCGATGATGAACAGCATATCGAGGAGCACGTCTTTATTAAAAGAGATACCGTCTTTTATAACGCTCAATTCAAATGTATTCATATTACAATCTACGGTATATTGTAACGCGTTCCGACCGTTTTGCAAGCCGAAAATGCGAAAAGAGCAAAAAAAAGTTGAAAAACCTCACACGTTTTTCAACTTTTATAAACACGGAATCGGCATTGTGCAGGCGTCCGGATGTCGATGCGCCCGCGCCGTCCGACACTTCTATTATCGGGGGAAAAAAACGGAAACTTTAATATGTAGACCGAAACTCGCCGTTCAGTCGGCGCGTGAAATTATCGGAATTGAACCATGGACATATTTTTCGCATTCCGAAGTCGCTCGGGAGAGTTCTTTGTACATACGGCGTGCGCGCGAAAGGGTTTCCCGAAACGCATTGTCGGTTTTATCGCCCTTTTCGGCAAAATCGATAAAGAAGCGCCCGTTCGGCAAGGCAAGCGATACGGCGTCTTTTACGCTGCTTTTGAGGATCGCAGTATCGATGTCGGCGAGGGATCGGAGCGCCGTTTGACTTACCGTACTGCCGGCCGCCGTATCGCGTTTATCAGTGATCGCATACAGGTCGACCGCGATGTCCGTGCCGCACTTGCCCGCAGCTGCGATATCGGCTGCTGACATATTCATATCGTTCGCAAGTGCGTTTTCGCATATCCTCTTTCCGTCTTCCGCGGTTTTTCGGAGAGAAGCGATTTCGCGCAAAAAATCGGCGAGGGCGGATTCGAATCGCGCTTTATCCGGGACTGCGCCTTTTTCGGACACTTCGCTTTTTTTAATAAATTCTTTTTTCTGCGCCGCGATATCGGGTTTTTCTAAAAATGAGCGCATATCCGCCGGCTCGATGCCGGGAATTGCAAGCCCGCTTCGGGCGAACGTATACGTTTTTGCATCGGGACAGGATGCGAGCCTGCTTTCAAACCACCACGCGAACATCTTCATACGCGAATCGGTCGGCACGGGATTTCCGTCGTAATCATGCGCGTCTTCCGCACCTGCCGAAAAAAGGAGCGGGAGATTTTGCGTCTCCGCAGGAAACGTGCGCATCGAAGTCTCATGCGTTCCCTCTTCGAACATGCTGCCTTTGATATGTGTTTTTTTTTCGGGAAAAGCAAAGTCAAGTCCGCAGCAGTAGATTTCTTTAGCTCCCGCCGCATAGGCGAAATTCCACGCAGCCGATGCGACCGAACCTCCCGCACCCAAATCGCCTTTTTCTCCGATACGCCGCTCGAACCATTTGCCGATCGGAAAGAGGGATGACGAAAGTACAAAACCTCTGCATGAAAACGAAAATACGGCGGGGTACACTGCGACTTCCGCGATGAGTACGCTTGACTTTGACGTTAAGCCTGCTATGTGGCGGTACGCGTAGTACTGCGGATCTCCGACGACGATAAAATCCGGCTCGACGCCCAGCCTGAGGCACGCACGGAGGGCCGTGTCCACGCACACGACGATACTCCGCTTTTTGATTTCCGAAAGATGGGGAAGCACGCTTTCAAGTGAGGGGCCTGCCGCAACGATCGTAAACGGAATACCGCGCGCGTTTCCGGCGTAGGCTGATACTCCGCGCATCCGTGCATAATTGTTAAGATTTTTGCAGCTGTTTTTAAGCCAGCGTTTTGCAAAGCGTTCGAGGGTTGCGGCATTGATATCGTCTTTGCGTCTGTTCCGTTCGACCAGCGTTCGAAGCGTGTCGAAGTAGTGCGATGCGTGAGAAGTTTGCGAGGGTACCGAAAAAAACGCGCAGCGCGAGACACCGTAGTTTTCGATAAACGAAACGACGGTGTGCGGCGGACAGGCAAGGGCTGCGATGCAGTCTTTACACGCGAAAGCCGCAGTCCAATCGATAAGTGCGAGGGATGCGAAAAAGCGATCGGCATCCGGCTCGACGACGATGATCGCTCTGCCGGGAAAGCGGAGGGCATAGGCTTCGACCGCATAGCCGAGTCCGAAACCGAAAAAGACTGCGGCGCGGCATCCTTCAAAATCGGAATTTGCAACCGCCTGTTCCGCTTCCCGTTTCGGATTGTATGCCGAGTGGAGCAGCGCGCCGTCTTCGTATGCGCTTACGCTTCCGTCTTTTGCCGAAACGATATTCCAAAACGGAAAGGGCTGTTCGATTGCCGGAAGGTTGTCATTCGAAGTATCGTGCGGGATTGAGCTGCCGCTGCAAATCGCGTCGACTGCGGCGATTTCGGACGCGAACATTTTTACGAGCGAAGGAAAGCGGGAAACGAATGCGGATCGATTTTTATTCCAGATTGAGTTCAATGACCATATTCTCCGTGACGGGCGTTCCCGCAGGCGGCGTTTGGCTCGTAACCCAGCCGTTTCCGTGTATCGTGACACGAAATTTTCCGTCGTCGAACAGCGGCAAAAGATCGCGCTTGGACATATTCGTAAAGTCGGGAAGGAGGCTTCCGACGGCGAGCGTTTTACCTGCGGGAATCACGATGCGTCCCGAATGCAAAAGCGATTCCGCGCCGCCTCGGCTCATACCGAGGTGATTGATGATCGCGTCGGCGGCTTCGGCGATAACCGGAGCGACGATGCGCCCCGCATAGGTTTCGCCTTTCGCCTTTTCGATGACGATGTAGAGAATGATTTCGGGATCTTCGATCGGAAAAATCGCGATACAGTTCGATAAAAAATCGGTGCTGCTGTATCCGCCGGATTTATCCGCCATCTGTGCGGTTCCGGTTTTTACACCGATCGATATATCGCCGAGCCTTGCGCGCGATCCGGTTCCCGTCGTCGCCGTCGTCTCCATGCAGCTCAAAAGATAATGCGCCGTCGCTTCGTTCAAAGTTCTCTCGCCCCGTTCGGCTTTGTGTTCGTAGTACGTCGATCCGTCTTTGTTCGTGATCCGCTTGATCGTCGTGAGCTTTACGGGAATGCCGCCCGAAGCGAGGGATGTCGCCGCATACATCATCTGCAGCGCGGATACGCTTATCTCCTGCCCGATTGCGATCGTCGGCTTCGAGCGCGCAGACCACAAACGGGAGTTCGGATCTTTTACCGAGCCGGCAGTTTCTCCCGGAAGCTCTATGCCGGTGCGTCTTCCGAATCCGAGCGCGCGAATCTTTTCGATAAACTCGTCTTCATCGATGCGGTCGCTCATCTGTCCGAGCGCTGCGTTGCACGAAAGGCGGAGCGCATCGCGCGGCGTTACCCATCCGTGCGTGCCGAGACATTTGATACGGAGCGTTTCTCCGCTGCGCGTTTTCTTTTCATACATACCGTTGCAAAAAAAACTGTCGCCGCTGTGTATGAGTCCCGCGTCGTATAGAATAGCGACCGTAAATATTTTAAAAACGGATCCCGGCTCGTACGCCGTCATCGCAGGTCTGTCTATCGTTTCGTCGACGGTCGCTTTCCCGTATTCGTTTAAATTGACCGACGGCAGACTGATGTACGACAGGATTTCCCCTGTCTTCGCTTCGGCCGCAACGAGCATCATGCTTTCCGCCTGCGTATTTTTCATCGCGTTTGAAGCGATCTGTTCGAGCTTGTATTGGAGATTCGCGTCGATCGTCAGATACACGTTTTTGCCCGGCTCCATCTGCGCGGAACCCGAACTCACGGAAGGTGCGAGCGTCGACTGCATCGAATATTCGGTGCCGGAGAGCCCGTTTCCGTCGTCTCCCATATAGCCGACGAGCTGGGAAGCGAGGGAATTTTCGGGATAGACGCGGCCCGGAATCCTGTCGCATCGCACGAAAGTATAGCCCTTCGTATCGATGATCTGTTTGAGTTCATCGTATGCGGTCTGTCCTATCTTTTTTTTGAGGTAGACGAAGTGCGCCCCCTTTGCGTTTTCGATGACGGATGCGACTTCTCCTTCTTTCATGTCAAGGATCGATGCGACGTCTTTTGCAAAAGACGCGACATCCGCGACCATTTTCGGCGTTACGCCTACGTGATAAAAATTCGTCTGCACGGCAAGCGGTTTTCCCGAACGGTCTACGATCGCGCCGCGCTCCATGACGGGCGTGCGCGGTGTGATTTCGGCGACGGGCGTGAGCGCGAGGCGGACGTAGCGGAGCGTGATATAGGCGGCTGCGATAAAAACGAAAACGACAAGGACGATGATCCGCTTCGTGTGAAAAAAATCGTTCATTTATTCATAATCCTGCCGACGACATTTTTGACGGAAACGAAGCCGTAGTTCCTCGAATCGATCGATTCGGCATAGTTGTCGCCGAGAGCGAGAATGTATCCGTCGGGTACGCGGGAAGAAGCGCGCATCAATTCATACTGTTCTTTCGTCAGCTCGATTTTCAAATCTCCCACAAAAAGACTATATCCCGAATTCGCCGAATATTCCAGATGCGTTCCCGCGGCGGCGGCGCAGCGCTTGACGACGATGCGGTTCGCGTGCAGGTAGATCACGATGTCGCCCGCTTTCGGCTCCGCCCATGAAACGAAAAAGCTCGCGCTTCCGGGCTTTACGAGACCGTAGGCGAGTTTGTTGACGAGCACCGTTTCCCCGTCTTTGATCGCCGGTTCCATCGAGCGGCCGGAAATATGCAAAAAATCGATGACGAAGAGTTTGACGACGATGCCGATGCACAAGCCGATGACTGCCGGAACGATGAAGTGCTGCGCTTTTTTTTCATCTTTTTGCATAGCTTTATTCTAATATGAGTGCGTTTTTATGTCGATAGAAATGATATGGAAATTATCAGCTACGTCGGTTTCGAGGGGAATCGGCCTTTTTCATCTATAAAACTACCGTTCCGTTTCAGAGAACGAAAAACACATATTTCGTGCGCTTTTACTCATTCTCCGCTTGCGCATTCGTTTGCCGCCGCTTCCGTGCGTTCCGATTTTTCGCTGCGCTCGTTTTTGATTTTGCTCGGACGCTCGGCGGAAAACATAGCGGCGCATTGGAAAGCGGCTCTTGCAGCGCTCGCCGTATTCGCTTTTCTTTCGGGTGCCAAAGCGGCTCTTTCGTATGCGCTGAGCCACACCGGCCCGCTTGCGCTTAAAGACAGCGGAAAAGCGGAGCTTGAAACGCTCGATAAAGTGATGGCGGCCTTTGTCGCCGATGCGTCGATAAGCTATACCGACAGCGGCGATATAGTCGGAAGCGGAAAGTCCGAAGCGGAACTCGCAGCTTTGTTTAAAAAGCCCGTTTCGTATCAAACCTATACCGTCAGATCCGGCGATACGCTCGGCGGTATCACGAAGCGCTTCGGCTTGACAAATCTTTCTACGCTCATCGATGTGAACGGTATTACAAACGCGCGCTCTCTGCACGAAGGGCAAAAGCTCCGCATCCCGTCGGTCGACGGCCTTATGTACACGGTGGCTAAAGGCAATTCTCTCGCAGGTCTTTCCGCAAAATTCAATGTGCCGCTTGAAGATCTTCTCGACGTAAACGATCTTGCAAGCCAAACTCTCACCGTCGGACAAGAGCTGTTTATACCGGGTGCGAAAATGGATGCGGCGAAACTGCATGAAGTGCTCGGCGATCTGTTTAAAATCCCGATTACCGCGGCGTACCGCATTTCATCGAAATTCGGTTGGCGTCCCGATCCCTTTACCGGAGTGCGCTCGTATCACACGGGAATCGATTTGGCCTGTCCCGACGGCACTCCGATCCGCGCAGCGATGAACGGGACCGTCGCCTTTGTCGGCTGGTCGAACGTGTTCGGCAACTACGTCATCGTAAATCACCCGAACGGATATCAGACGCTCTACGGTCACATGGCTTCTTCGCGCGTAAAAAAAGGACAGAGCGTAACGCAGGCGACGGTCATAGGGCTCGTCGGTTCGACCGGTTATTCGACGGGTTCGCATTTGCATTTTACCGTCTATAAAAACGGCCGGCTCATCAATCCGTCTTCCGTGCTGAAATAATCCGTTCTGCGGCATGGCTGCTGCCGAGAATGCGGCAGTTCGTTTACGATAACGGTTTTTTTAATATGGTTTTCGGTGCCTTACCATGTGAATTGCCCGAAACGCTTTTGCAAAATATTACGATATGGTTTATACTTACAATGACGGAGGTCACCGTATGAAGCCGGTAACTGTGTGCCGCGGATGCGGACGCACGATCGACAACGATTTTATCTATTGCCCGTGGTGCGGCTATTCGCGTGTCGCTTCCGATGACAGCGCCTCTCTCGAAGCGGTGTTCAATCAGCTCGAACAGCTGCAAAACGATTCGCGCAACCGGCAGATAAGCGAAATGGAAAAGCAGCTCGACGATCTCGTGCACGAACTCGATGCGATCGTTTTGAGTGCGGAGCTGCATAAATGAAGAAGTTCCGCATCCTGTGCTGTATCTTCATGGCTCTTGCCGCGCTGCCGCTTGCAGCCGGCGTTTCTTTCGGCAGCGCCGATCTCAACGATGAGGATGAAATCCTCTTTACGGTGCGACGTGATTTTCCCGGCACCCCGTCCTACCGTACGCTCTTTTACGCAAAGCTTGTAAACGGTTTTCCCGCAGAAAGTCCTCGAGCGCTTACCTGCTATCCTGAGCGGATGGAACTGCTTTCGGCCGGAAAAATCTTGCAGATACGGAACCGATACGGCACGGCGCGCTATTCTTTCGAAACGGGTACGCTCGAATGGACAGAACAGGCCGATACGATACCCCTCGATTCGATGCCTCTTTTTCCCCGTGCGGTGAGTCCCGACGGAGTATGGAGCTGCTTTGTCGTCAAAACGGGATTCGCCGAAGGCACTTTGACGTTCGAAAATTTTGCGACGGGCAGGCGTATGTCGCTCGATCCGCACGCAGCCGTCAGCTACGATTCTCTTCCGGTCAAGTGGGCGCCCGACAGCTCGCTCGTCCTCTATGCGAAAGAGGGTACGGTGCGCTTTTGCAGCCCGGACGCGCTTTTCCGCGGCATCGAAATCGATGAAGCGTACCGAGAAATCGGACCGGGTTCTATCGATTCGGTATGCTGGGCGGGCGGCAGCGTCTTTTACATCGATGGAGACATGCTCTATAAAATCAACGTAAAGGAATTGTATACGACGGGTTTGTATTCCCCCGTCATCGGCAGGGGAACGCCGGTCGGCCGCCTGCCCGAGCCCTTCAACCCTTCGCGCGATATGTTCAGTGTCGACAAAAACGGAACTTCACTTCTTTTAATAAAATCGGGGAAAATTTTTTCGCGCTATCGCCTGAGCGGCAATTCGGCCGACTATCTGCCCGTCGTGTTTTCCCGCCCCTACGTGAGCGATTTCGGTCCCCTCGTCGATGCGGTCGTTCTGTGGGATTCCGACGGAACGCCTTATGTTTGGATGCGCCTCATGCCTTATTCGGGCGGCAAACCGATGGCTGCCGTATATCGCGCATCCGATTTCCTTTCGCCCCTCCTCTCCGCCGAAAATTCATGCCGTCCGATCATTTCGCCCGACGGAAGCCGCGCGGCTTTTTTTTCCGGCAGCACCGTCTACGTATATGATGTTTCGTCGTGGAAGCGAATCGGCGAGCTTTCCGGAGAAAATACGGCGAGCGCGGTTTGGGAAGGAGACGATACGCTCTATGTCGGCGGTGACCGGTCGGTTCGCAGATGGAACGTCGCTTCGGGTGAGAGTACCGCCCTCTTTCTTTCATCCGCTTCATCCTGTTCATGGGATCGCGAAACGGGGCGCGCAACGGTGACGGCCGGAAGAAAAAGTTTTTCGCTCGACGCATCGTTCAAAAAGTGGACGGAACTATCCTCCCCTCGAGAAAATACCGTTTCGATTCAAAACGGTCGCTACCGCGTATTTTTCGGAACGACACCGTCTTCGCGCTTTGAAAACGCGTTGTACGTGCGCACCCTTTCAGGGAACGCGGTTACCAAAGCGGTATTTCCTGAAAGCGTACAAAAAACTCCCGCCCGGAAAAAGGCCGCACTCGCTTTCGACGCATACGACAGCGCGGACGGGCTTCCGCTCATACTCGCGGCGCTCGATACGTACAATATACGCGGAACCTTTTTTTTCAACGGCGAATTTATCAGACGCTATCCGAAAGAAACGAAACAGATTTCGCTTACCGGCAATACGTGTGCGTCTCTGTTTTTTTCGGAACTCGATTTTACGAAAAGCCCCTTCGTCATCGATGAAGATTTTATCCGGCGCGGTCTTGCGCGAAATGAAGACGAATTTTTCCGATGTACGGGAAAAGAGCTTTCGCTTTTGTGGCACGCGCCGTTTTATCGTGCGACTTCCGCCGCACGGAAAGCGGGCAAAAAAGCGGGGTACGCTTACGCCGAATCCGTAAACGGCGATGGAGAACGAAGCACGAATGCAGGGCAAGCGGCGCCCTCAGCGCGCGATTCAAGCGCTTACGCCGAATACCCGAGTACCGCCGCCTTTATCGAAGCATGCATCACAGCTTTGACTGAAAACGGCGGCGGCATCGTGCCCGTGAGTGTCGGCTCTTCGCGAAAGCCTGCAAGCGAACGCGTGTATCAAAAACTCGATCTGCTTATAAGTGCGATTTTCGATGCCGGTTTCGACATCGTCGGTGCGGACGAACTCGCCCAATAGCGCCGACCGCCGCGCCTTATTGCCGAATAACACCGCTCAAACCGAACGCCGCGTTTTATGCAAGCCGGCGTTTCGAAACCCGCATTCATCCTAATCAGCATGGATTTCGAGTTTTCAAAACTCGAAATCTTCCGACCGTATTTATGCATCAATGAACGGCGAGTTTCGAAAACAGATACAAGTGCACGGCGGCGAAGTTCCCGCTGCGTGCTGAACCCTCTGAACGCGTACGCGATGCGGCGCAGCAGCGGGAGACACGCGTGCGACTTTGTGCGTTCAGCTTGCAGAAGTTTTGCTTTAAAAGCACAACCGGAGCGTAAGCGGGGATTCCGCTGTGAGAGCCGCGTACGCATACGTCTACAGAGATTGTACGACGGTCATTTTCGCCGAAAGGGCAGCTTTATTAGTTGATACTTTCGAAACCCGCATTCATCCTAATTGATAATGCCTTGTGCTTTCAGTTCGTCTACGTTCAAACTTTTCGCGTACGGCACATCGAGTTTTCCGTCATTGACCATTTTAATAATTTCATCGCGGTACGGAGAAGAGAGATCGACTCCCGTAATCGACCAGTTGTCGTCGACTTCGGGAGATATCGTGCCGTGCTCTTTGATGTACGCGACGAGCATATCGCGGATCGATTGCGACGATTCCCAGCTTCGCTTTCCTTCGACGAGCTTTTGCGTTTTGAGCGCCGACGAATAGCGGTAATTGTTTACGGCGAGTTTGAACCTTTGATCGCCGACGACCGGCTTGCCTTTAAACGTAAGATTCACGATGCGATCGCCCGCGGGCTTTGAAAGATCTATTTGATAGTCGACGCCCGCAAACATATCGTAGAGATAGCCGGGTTTTTCGGGATTGAACGAAATCGAAATATCGCCCGGCTTCCATTGATTGTAACACGCTGCCGACCATTCCATATAGCGCTTCAGTTCCGCGCCCGTCACTTCGACGAGGTAAAGCGTATTGTCGAATTTATAGATATCGAAGATATTGCCGTAATTGATCGGACCGGCTTTGATATCGCTCGTATCTTTAAATAACGCCGCTGCGGAAACGTCGGCACCGCTGTTCAAAAGCTGCACTTTGTTGATTAAATCGAGAACCGCCGTGTCGCGCAATTTTCCTTCGGGGATGCCGCGGATTTCGTTTTTCGGCTGAAAGTCGGCAGACGCCGTTCCGAAGACGCCGCCCGATACCGTGCCGTCGTTGTTTACGGTGCCGCCGGTTACGAATGCGATCGTTTTTTCGTGCGCTTCTTTTACGTGGGGCAGACTGCGGATCGCTTCGCTCGGCGCATAATCTTTCATGTCGACGATCGTACCGGTAACGTTCGTTATTCTTTTATGTGCGTCGAGCGTGATGTCGAAGCGTGCGACTTCGCGTGCGCCGTTTCTGCACGCCAATACCTGCGCGCCGCCGACCTTTTCATTTACCGTTACGTGCGCGTGTCCGAGCATGAGCACTTTGATTTCGGGGCAGGCTTTCAAAATCGTTTCGCCCGCATCGGTTCCGTGGTCTTCGTCGTATTCGGGGTGGAAGCCGACGTGGGCGACGGCGATGACGAAATCGCATTTGTTTTTGATCGCATCGTACGCTTCTTTTGCACCCTGCGCGACGCTTTCGAATTTGAGCGAGGCGACTTTTTCGCCGTCCCAGCGCGGAACGTCGGGATTCGTCAGTCCGATGATGCCGATCCGCACGCCGCCTCGTTTAATAATCGTATACGCTTTGGCAAATTCTTTGCCGTTGGCATAGCGGACGTTTGCGCCGAGGATCGGAAAGTTCGCCTGAGACTGAATCCGTTTTATTAAACCGAGACCGAAATTGTATTCGTGATTGCCGAGCGCCATGGCATCGTATTTCATAAAATTCAATACGCTTACCATCGGGTGCTTTCCTTCCTGTTTGTTGTAGATGTCGTCGGTTAAAATCGTTCCCTGAAACGTGTCCCCGTTATCGACGAGGACGACGTTGCCGGGATTTTCTTTGCGCACCGATTCGATATACGAATACACGCGTGCAATGCCGTTGTTTGTCGTCTCTTTGTTGTCTTCATAGCTGTAGCCCCAGATATTACCGTGCATATCCGTCGTGCCGAGCACCGTGATCGTTTTCGAAGCTTGAGCCGCGCTTTTGGCCGCCCCCTGTGTCAAGCTTGCCGTAAAAATCGCCAAAACAGCGAGTAGTATTCTTAATCGCTTCATAATGCCTCCGTAAAATTATTAATTATCGTATACAAGGGGCGGCGTTCTGTCAACGATGCGAGGGAGAGGCGGTCTTCGGAAAGGTTTATTATGAGAGCGCAGAAAATTTAGGATGAAGGTTGATAAACCGGTACCAAATCGTATAATAAAAGTATCGCATAATATGATGAAAATTTTGATTTTTGTTTTATACGGGTCCAGATAAAGATTTATTGTTTTCATGATATAATGAAGAAAAGTAAAAAGAATCTCAGCTAAATGTCATACAGCGACACCTAAGGAGAACTGAAAAATGAAAGCGAGTGAAACAAGTGTTCTCAGTTTTATCGGCGGATTGGATAAAGTTTTTATTATTCCGCCATTTCAGAGAAATTATGAATGGTCAAATAAACAGTGTGAAGAATTATTCTACGATATAGAAAATGCTTTTAAAAAACAGAAAACACATTATTTAGGAAATGTGGTATATTATTTCGGTGAAAAAAACGGTGCCGAATTCCAAGAATTAATTTTAGTAGACGGACAACAAAGAATAAGTACTATTGTGTTACTTTTGTGTGCACTCCGTGATTGCGAAAAAGACGCAGACCTTCAAAGTAAAATAACTGCAAGATATTTAAAAAATGATACAAATATCGATAAGTTTAGAATTAGATTAAAACAAACATCTTATGATTATCAAAGTTTTCTTTCTGTTGTAGAAAAAACTCCCATTAAAGATGAAGACAATAATATTATAAAGAATTACAAACGTTTTTTAGAATTATTAAAAAAAACAGAGATTTCATTAACCGATATTTATAATACAATTCAAAAATTAGAAATTGTAGGTGTAAATCTTCAAATTGAAAATGATTTGGAAACTGTTCAAACAATTTTTGAAAAAATTAATTCAACCGGCAAACCGTTAAGCGCAGCAGATTTAATTAGGAATTATCTTCTAATCTCAAAATCGCCGGATGAGCAACAGCGCTTATATGATAATTATTGGATAAATATTGAGAGAACTGTAGGTAATGAATTTATTTCCCGTTTGACAAAAAATTATTTGATTATCAAAACGTATGAGGATGTTGCAAATGAAGAAATTTATTCGATTTTTAAAGAATATTTTTCAAATGTAAATATATCACATGAAAAAATATTACAGGAGTTAGAAAATTATTCAAAATATTTTAATTGGATGAGAAATTTCAATAGTCCGAATAAAGAATTGAATAAACATATTCAAGAATTAAATGCATTAAAAACTGAAGACGTATATCCGTTATATTTGTATTTAATGCATACACTTTATGATAAAAATATAAACGAGCTGGTAAAGATATTCAAACTTTTGTCTGATTTTTTGATTCGTTACCGTATTGTTGCTCCTTCCGGCGGTGGAGGGGCTCTGCGTTCGGTTATTCAAAAATTGATAGAAAGAATGGATAATGGTGAAATAGAAGCTTCATACGATGCAATTTATTTTGAGCTATCAAACAGTAACACAAAGTCAGGGCGATATCCGAATGATGAAGATTTTTATTCCGCTTTAACTCAGTCTAGAAAATATAATCATTCGTATGGCAAGGTGCTGTTAAGAAAAATAGAAGAGTTTGAAACAAAAAATATAGGTGTTTCTTTAGAAGATATAACGGTTGAACATTTTATGCCTCAAACTCCAAATCAATGGTGGTACGACAATTTCGGAGGTAAAGAAAATACATATCTTATTTATGAAAAATATCTAAACTGTATTGGAAATCTCGGCATTATGTCTCAAAGTTATAATTCTTCGAATTCCAATAAGTCATGGCCGGATAAGTTACAGTTTATAAATCAAGTTCAATTTAATCTTACAAAAGAAGTTGCAAAAAATACCGAATGGAAAGAAGAACAAATTACTTCCAGAAATAACGAGTTGGCAATAAGAGCTTGTCGAGCAATTCTTAAACCTCTCGAAAGAACCAAACCGTTAATGGCTGTCGAATTTGAAAGCGGTTCATACCCGGCATCGGATATTACAACAAATATGAGCGGTTCTTATGTAAAAGATGTATTGTATAAAAATGAATCTCTGAGAGTCAGCTCTTGGAGATATTACTTTAATGCGGTTTGTAAAATTGCAAGTGAATTGGATTTTGCAAAATTTAAAGACGTTGTTTCGGATAATATAATCCATAAATCACATAATAAGTATCGAAAGGATGAAAAAGATCCTGTAATTTCGATGGATAAATCTTTACTCGTTGAACCTAAAAAAATCGGCAACACGGATATTTATTCGGAAGGTTCTTTGAGCTCGGAAAGAGCAAGAGTTTATGCAAAACAACTTTTGGATATCTTTAAAATAACAAATGATATTCAAATTCTTGTAGAAAAGAAAGAAGACGAATGACATTGCAGGTACTCCCGCAGGATGTCGTTTTGTATGCACTCTTGGATCGCGTTCTTAAAACCGTTTTCACTATCGTCTGTGCGCGAGCACTACCCGTGCGATGACGTCGCTTGCCGAAACGAAGGGATTGGCTTTTCCGATCGAGCGGTCTGCGACGAGGGGGATCGCTTCGAGCGTTTTGCCGTCAAGCACGTATTCGATGCTGCCGTATTCACTTCCGGCACGAACTCCGCCGTCGATCGAACGCGGCAAGTTTACGAGCACGCGCACGGAGGAAGCGGCGTCTTCGGGCGAGGCGCCAAGTATAAACGGAACGGTGAGCGCGGTAAAATCGTAGGCGGGCGTGAGGTATGTCCACTGCGCTTTTGCGCCGGTGACGGGGATAAAATAGCGGTGCACGGCGTCGGTTTTTTTGCAGTCGGCAAAGCGCGCAAATGCCCATTCCATAAGCGTCGTTCCGTCCTGTATGCGGTACGCATCTCCCTCTCTTCTGTTTCGTCCCGGCCCGTTCATCGTTACCGATAAAAAACGCGTCGCGCCTCGGTGCACGGTGAGCGCGAGATTGTAGCCGCTTTCATCGATGTAGCCCGTCTTTAAGCCGTCGCATCCGGCGAGCTTTCCGAGGAGGGCGTTCGTGTTCTGCTGAGTAATGCCCATCGTGATCTTTTCGGGCAAGCCGTTTGAAAAATCCTGTGCGGTCGGTTTGCTTCGATCTTCGATCGGGAGATTGTGGATTTGGGGATAGGTAAACGAAAGGCGCGAATGGAATTTGACAAGGGTGTCCGGAAACTTTGTGATATACACGCATGCGAGCATCGCCATTTCCCTCGCCGTCGTTTCGTTGTCGGCGCTGTAGCCGGACGCTTCGGAAAAATGCGTTTTCGTCAATCCCAAAAGCCGCATTTCGCGGTTCATGCGCTCGACAAAAGCTTCCATACTCCCTGCGATATAATAGGCGAGCGCGTATGCCGCGTCGTTTCCCGAACACACGTCGAGACCGGTTAATAATTCTTCGACGGTGACGATTTGATCTTTGCCTAAAAACATGAGCGATGAATGGGGCAGCATATTACACGCCCACGTTTCGGGAGGCAGCGGTACGATATCGCCGTAGGAAATATTTCCGCGTTCGATTTCCTGCATGACGACGTACATGACCGCGATCTTCGTCATCGATGCCGGCGGGATGATTCTGTCCGCTTTTTTTTCGTAGAGGATGCTGCCGCTTGCGACGTCGATGAGGATGGCCGAGCCCGCTTCGACGGAAAGCTTTGCCGGAACGACGGGGTAGGGGAGCGGTTTTAAAATATCGTTCCGCGAGGGGTAAGCTTTATCGAGCGCATCGTCGAGCAGCTTTCGCTCGTTTTCGGTGAGCTCTCTCGGAGGAGCCGCCTGTTTGAATCGATAGAGACGGATCCCCGCAGTTCCGATAAACGAAACGCAGAACACCGCAGTGAAAATAATAATTATTAATCGTATACGCCGGACGATGCTTCCGCTCTGCGCGGAGGATTCCCGCCGTGCCGCATTTCGTCCGCTGCCTTTTTGCCGTTCGCCTTTTGTCTTGCCGTCTTTTCGTTCGCTCATCTTTTTACTGTCGTTCCTTTAAATGCGGCATTGCAGAAAATGTCGATTTTCGAAAATGCCGCATACGTGCGCGGGAGCGCACACGTATATCCGTGAGTTTTCGAAAGAAAACTCGAAGTTAAAAGTGCCGCGCCATTTCAGCGTCGCTTTTAAACCTTCGGTATTCAAATCCGTGCGCTCCGGTTTCGAAGGAGCATATCGGCGAGGACAATGGCCGTCATCGCTTCGATGACGGGGACGATCCTCGGACACAGGCATGCGTCGTGCCGCCCTTCGACGGATATGTCGCTGTCGAAATAGGCGCCGCCTTCTTCGCGCACCGTCTCCTGTGTAAGTGAAATGCTCGGCACGGGTTTTATCGCCGCGCGGAAAACGATATCGTTTCCGTTCGATATGCCGCCGAGTATGCCGCCTGCGTTATTTGAAAGAAATGTAACGTCTCCACCTTCGGCGCGCATCGCGTCGTTGTTTTCGCTTCCCGTAAGGAGTGCCGCGCCGAATCCCGCACCGAATTCGATGCCTTTTACTCCGCCGATCGACAAAACGGCTTTGGCAATTTCCGCGTCGAGTTTGTCGAAGACGGTTTCACCGAGTCCTGCGGGAACGCCGCTCGCCGTACATTCGACGATGCCGCCCGCGCTTTCGCCTTTTATACGCAGTTCTGCTACGCGCGCCTCCATCGATTTTGCGGCCTCCTCATCGCATGCGCGAAAGGAAGTGTGTTCGACCGCGCCCATGTCGCGCGCTTTGCACGAAATGCCGGCTGCGGAAATCGTATACGCTTTGACTTTTATGCCCGCCGTTTGCAGTACCGCGTTTGCGACGGCACCTGCGGCGACGCGAGAAGCTGTTTCGCGCCCTGACGAGCGTCCGCCGCCTCTCCAGTCGCGTGTGCCGTATTTTTTGAAATACGTCCAATCGGCGTGTCCGGGACGGAATAGGTGCGCGAGGTCGGAATAGTCTTCGGATTTTTGGGAATTGTTTCGTATTGCGATCGCGATCGGCGTTCCTTCCGATACGCCTTCGAAGACGCCCGAAAGGATTTCCGCTTTATCGCTTTCATTTCTCGATGTAACGGCGGGATTTTGTTTTCCGTCGGCCGCTCCCGGTTTCCGTCTGTCGAGCGCTCTCTGTATGTCGTCCGCATCGATGCGTATGCCTGCGGGACAGCCGTCTATGACGACTCCGATAGCGCTTCCGTGGCTTTCGCCGAATGTCGTAACGCGGAAGATTGTCCCGAACGTATTGCCTGCCATGGCTCGAGTATAGCATAAAAGCCCGATGCGGGGAACACGGCTTACGCCGGATTGTAAGGGCGGCGAAGCCGTTCCCCGCGAGGATCGCGGGGAATGGAGCGGATGCGGAACCCTGAAAAGCCGGTTCTTCCGATACGCTTCGTCCGAATATCCGTTTGTTCGAATACACGCTGATCGCTGCACCGTTTTCCGGGCGCATTGCTCAAAACGCATAAACGTGCGATAATGCGTTCATCATTCGAAAACGCGAGGCGATTATGATACGGTTACGCGGTGCATTTACGGCGATGATTACGCCGATGAAGGAAGACGGTTCGATCGATTATGACGGATATCGAAAGCTGCTCCGTTTTCAAATGGAAGAGGGCATCGACGGACTCGTGCCGCTCGGT
>NZ_JACSET010000012.1 GCF_014334325.1 Treponema sp. Marseille-Q4130
GAAAAAATCATAGCGTTTCGACGGAGCAAATTGTCAATACGGAAAACGTGCAAAAACGTTTTTCCCTTCGCTATAAACTTATCCTTATTTTCGGATCATTAATCTTAACGGCTGTCGCGGCAGTGCAGATATTTGCAATCAGAACTGCACGAAAGGCGGTAATCGAAAAAGTCGAAAAGCATCTTACCGATAAAGCGACCGATGTTGCGGAAATTATCGACGGCAGAGTGACGGCTTTTTTTCAATTCATGGAAGGCATCGCACGTATGCCGCAGTTACAGGACACATCTCTTTCCGTTCGGGAAAAATTGCAATTCTTAAAAAACGAAGCGGCTTTTAATAAGCGTATCAACGATTTCGATTTTTGCGATACGCAGGGATATATGTATACCGCAAACGGCAATCTCTTTGTCGGAGACCGCGACTGGTATAAAGCTGCCGTATCCGGAAAAGATTTTATGTCGGAGCCGCTTATTTCGCGTGTAAGCGGCGAACTGATCATTGCATGTGCCGTTCCCGTTTACGACCGCGACAGAAATATTGTTAACATATTGCTGGCGGCAATAAGCGGGACCGAAATGTGTGACGACATCGACGACATTGTTGTAGGAGAGACAGGCAACTCCTATGTACTCGGTTTAACGGGGACGACGGTTGCGCATCCGGACAGAAGCGTCGTAGAAAAAATGTATAATCTTATCGAAGATGCCGAACAGAATCCGTCACTCGAATCGACTGCGGAATTTCTTCGTCATGCGCTCAAGATAGATGAAAGCGAAATAGGATATTATACGTACAAAGGCGAATCGTACATCGCTTCATACGCGACGATGAAAACATCAGGTTGGACGGTTATTATAAAAGCGCCGGTCGAGGAATTTATGGGTTCTGTACGGTCACTCATCCGGAATCTGGTTGTCATCGGTTGCATTGCTTTGATCGTCGCCTTTATTGTCGTGTACTTTATTGCGGTGAAGATAATAGCGCCTATTCGAAACGCCGTTGGCGCACTGTATGACATTGCGCAGGGTGAAGGAGATCTCACTGTGCGACTGCCGGTAAACGGCAACGACGAAGTAACCGATATGGCGCTGTATTTTAATAAAACGATCGAAAAGATCGGTAACTCCGTAAAAGCGGTCGGAGAAAACAGCAGCGACATGGAAGCGATCGGTGGTGAGCTCGCCTCGAATATGACCGAAACGGCGAGTGCCGTTCACGAAATCAGCAGCAATATCGAAGGCGTAAAACAACAAGCGTTCACACAGGCTGCAAGCGTAACGGAAACCGCTTCCACAATCGAAGAAATCGTGCGTACGATCAAACAGCTGAACAACAGCATTGAAATGCAGGCTGCAAGCGTTGCGCAGTCTTCGGCATCGGTAGAAGAGATGGTTTCAAATATCGGATCGATTAGGCAAACGCTTGAAAAAACGGACGACGTCATCAAAACGCTTGCGGATGCTACCGCCGACGGTAAAAGTACGGTCGTCAAGGCGAATACGGTAACACAACAGATTGCCGAAGAATCGGGAGGTCTGCTGGAAGCGTCAAGCGTCATTGAACATATCGCGAGTCAGACGAATCTTTTGGCGATGAATGCGGCTATCGAAGCCGCTCACGCGGGTGAAGCGGGTAAAGGCTTTGCCGTCGTCGCCGATGAAATTCGCAAACTTGCCGAAGATTCCGCGACGCAGGGGAAGACCATTACGTCGACATTGAAAACGCTCTCCGGTGAAATCGAAATACTTTCCGATTCCGCAAAAACCGCGGAAGCAAAATTCAATGCGATTTTTAATTTATCGGAACAGGTAAAATCGATGAGCGACCGTTTGACCGAAGCAATGCGCGAGCAGGAAAACGGCAGTAAAGAAGTACTCACCGCGATTAAAAACATCAATTCGGTAACGATCGAAGTGAGTGAAGGTTCCGCAGAAATGTTGAAAGGCGGCGAAGGTGTTGCCGCAGAGATGCGTAAGCTCGACGATCTTACCCGTATTATTACGGACAGCATGAACGAAATGGCGGCGGGTGCGATGCAGATAAACAACGCCGTACAGGAAGTGAACGAGATAACGCAAAAAAATAAGCGGAGTATCGAAAACTTGGCGGAAGAAGTCGGTAAGTTCAAAGTATAGGCCATCTCAAAAAAATTGCCGTATAATGCGCGGATCGTACACGGGCGGCTGGCGGAAAGCCGCGCCGTCCGCGGTCGTTCCCGTACACGGCATGCGCTGTCTTCCGATTTAAACATTTGCGAAGGGCTTGCCGATAATCGATATATGGCTCTCTTACTTTTTTTTATCGCATCGGTTTTTTTTATCGCTCCGGAAAAAGGTTTTGCTCAGGATGCAAAGCCGCTCTACGAACTGCCGTCTTCCGCAGACTCCGGGCGGGAAGCGATATTCCTTGCAGGTTCCGATAAAGGTTTATATAGAATTGCGTCATCGAATACCGCGATCCCTTTGTGGACGGATGGAAAAGTCGAGCAGATCGTGCGCATTGAAGCGGGCGGAAATTTCGGCGAACGTTGGTATTTCCGCACATCGAAGGGAATCGTGTACAGCGAAAACCTTGCCGATTTCGAATTGCGCAACAAGGGCATCGCTCCGCTCATTATTAAAAAATACGACGGAAAAACCGTGACGCTTACGGAGCAGGTTCCGATTCTCAAAGACTTGGCTTTCGATCCGCTGAATCCGCTGAACATGGCGACGGCTACCGAAAACGATGTGTACATAACGAGCGACGGCGGAAGGGAGTGGAAGTCGATCGGTTCGACGAGCAGGATAACGCCGGGCATCAAAGCCGTTGCGATTGCGACGATGGAAGGAGGGGCGCTCGCCGTTTTCGAATCGCACCCGATATTCGGACTTTCGTATATATTTCCGTATGCGAAAAACGCCGCGTGGCAGGATGTTCCCAAGGGTATAAAAATGCCGGCGTCGCTCACGTCGCCCGACGAGATTTCGGATATCTATCCTCTGGTCAGAACGAAAGCTGACGGAACGAAGTATGCAGAAATTTATTTTGCGCAGTCGTATTTGCCGAACCTCTATCGATTCGATTGGAACTTAAAAACATCCGTGTGCATCTATGAGGGAACGGAACCCGCCGACAGCATCGAAAGCATTACGAGCGTCGGAGGTGTCCTCGTCTTTACGCGCATAGAATCGCTCGGTTCGATCGATGTCGCATCTTTGCAAAGTCCCGGCATCCCTGCAAACTTTGAAAACTGGAAGCGGAGTTTTTCATGCGTTCCGGGCATCGTCAACGCGGCGTGGGTGCCGAAAAGCAAAAGCGGTCTTGCCGAAGGTCTTTTGCTCGGAGAGTTGTGGATGCTCTACCCCGGCACGATCAACACTCCGTACGCGGAAAAAGCGAACTTGAAAAAGGGCGTATACATGCCGCCGAACCGCGGCAGCGAGCAGACGGGAATCGACAATTTCAGAAAATTAATAAATAATAATAATTTGAATGCGCTCGTCATCGATATGAAAGACGATTACGGTCTTTTGCGCTACAAGCCGCGCGATCCGCTCGTGGCGGAAAAAGGGCGCGTATCGCAGTACGCCGTTGACATCGATCACTTCGTCTCCGAGTTTAAAAAGGATAAGGTATATCTCATTGCGCGCATCGTCGTGTTTAAAGACCGGAATCTCGCCAAGTATTCGGGCGGCAAGTACGCGGTATGGGATGCCGCGTCGAAAAGTCCGTGGGTCGGTATTAAATCTTATGATGACGGATCCGATTCGGCCGGGAAAAAGACGGTCTCGTATTACGATGAAAACTGGGTCGATCCGTATTCCGAAGAAGTATGGGAATACAACGTCGCCGTCGCAAAAGAGCTTATCGCGCGCGGTTTCGATGAAATCCAATTCGATTATATCCGCTTTCCGACGGACGGCTTGAATTTGAAGAGCGCGTCGTACCGCCGGCAAAGCAAGGGCATGACGAAAGAGAGCGCGCTCATTTCATTCCTTTCGTATGCGCGCGAAAACATCGATGCACCGATCGGGATCGATATATACGGCGCCAACGGATGGTACCGCAGCGGTACGCGCACGGGGCAGGATGCGGAGATGCTCGGAGAATACGTCGATGTCATTTCTCCGATGTTTTATCCCAATCACTTCGAACACGAGTTTATGAACCGTGCGCCCTATGCGGACAGGACGTATCGAATTTACTATTACGGAACGTTCCGCGCGTCGGTGATGACGAGGAACAGAACGATCATTCGCCCGTGGGTGCAGGCGTTCCGATTGAACGTCAGCTACGACCGGCAATATTACGGTACCGAATATATCCAAAAGGAAATTTTCGGCGTGCGCGATTCCGTCGACCGCGGTTATCTGTATTGGAACAATCTCGGCGCCTACGATTATATCCTTCCCGACGTAACGGCCGAATCGAAGTATATCGGTACGGCACCCGAAGCGGATGAAAAGTTCAGAAAGCCCGCGTTCGGAAGCGCGGTAAAGCCGCCCTTTGCCGATGAAACGGTTTCCGTGCTCGACAGCGTACTCCATCAGGAAAAAACGCGCAAAGAGTCCGAAGCGTCCGGCTATACGCCGTTTCTCTATATTCCGTTTATGCGCTTGCGCTGAGGAGCGTACATGTCGGGAACCTATACGCCTGATGAACCTATAGCCGCTATAGCGACGGCGCTCGCTCCGAGCGCGCTCGGCATCGTGCGCACTTCGGGAAAAGGCTGCATCGAACTCATTGCCGAACTGTTTTCGCGTCCCGATGCATTGTTGAATGCCGGAGGCAACACGATCGTGTATGGCTGGATCCGGGACGGAGATAAAAAAGTCGACGAAGTGCTCGTGTCGGTTTTTCGCGCTCCGAAAAGTTTTACCGGCGAAGACATGACGGAAATAACGTGCCACGGCGGACCTGCGGTCGTAAACGCAATCAACAAACTGCTGCTTGCAAACGGATTCCGCGAAGCCGAGCGCGGAGAGTTTACGTTCCGCGCTTACGTCAACGGAAAAACCGATTTGACAAAAGCGGAAGCGGTAAGGGAAATCATCGAAAGCCGCACCGACGCATCGAGGGGCCGGGCTGCCGGAAGGCTTTCGGGTTCTCTCTTCGATGAAATCGATTCGATAAAAAAGCTGCTCGTCGATACGCTTGCGTCTATCGAAGTCGCCGTCGAATATCCCGAAGACGAAGAGACGATAGCGGATTCTTTCGACCGTGCGGACATCGAGCGGGCGGCATTTTTTTTGCAGGCGCTTGCCGATTCGTGGAAAAGCGAAAAGCTCTATCAGGACGGAGCGCGCGTCGTTTTGTGCGGAAGGACGAACGCCGGCAAATCGAGTTTATTCAATACACTTTTAAAAGAAGAACGCGCAATCGTTTCCGATATCGCGGGTACGACGCGCGACTGGCTTGAAAGCTGGGCGGATTTCGGAGGCATACCGGTGCGCCTCTTCGACACGGCGGGCTTGCGCGCGACGGCGGATATCGTCGAAAAGCAGGGCGTTGAATCGGCGCGTTCGCTCACAAAGGATGCGGACGTCGTGCTCTACCTCGCCGACGGTACGGCGGGTTTTACCTCCGACGACGAATCGTTTTTGAGAGACTGTTCCGAACCCGTCGTGTTCGTATGGAACAAAAGCGATGTCGAAGGTGAGAGGCGGCTTTCCGATGAACAGAAAAAAATGATTGCGGATCTGCGCGCGGAAATGGTCGTAAGTGCAAAAAAAGGCGACGGGATCGGAAAGCTCGTCGAAGAAGTAAAACGCTCTCTCGTTTCGGGGGCGGATACGGAGCGGAAGCAGGCGGGGCTAGGTTCGGCCAGACAAAAAAAATCGGTCGAAGAAGCGCTTTTAAGCGTGCGTCATGCGCTTACGAGCGCCGACGAAGACTACGCGCTCGATGCCGTCGTTCAGGATTTGGAAGACGCGCTCGCCTCTCTCGGCGAAGTGACCGGAGAAGTGACGCCTGAGGACATACTCGAAAGCGTATTCGGCAATTTTTGCGTCGGAAAGTGAAACACAAATGACAGGCGGCTTCGAGCGCGGTTTTCCGACTCCTCCGAGACCGCGGACTCCGCCGCATAAAGAAGCGCCGGCGGGCATCGCAGCTCTACCGGCGCTCATACTGTTTTCGGATAACCGAAAAAGAAAACCGCTGAAAACCGACCAAACCGACCGTGTTTCAGCGGCAGCCTATTTGCTTAGAATTTGAATATGGGTCCGAGTTTTACGCTGAAGATATTGGAAAAACCGACTGAAGTCATTGTGCGTTCGCGAGAACCGCTTGTATAACTATATCTGCCGATTGCGATGCCGAATGCATCCGACAACAGCAAATTGATGCCGATGTTTTTTGTAAAGAAATATTGCGCTCCGGCCTGTAACGGAATACCGACATTGAAGTGCCACATATCTGCCGGAAATGATATGTCATTAACAAACGGCGTTATTTTTCCGATGCCCCATGCAAGCCCTGAACCGATATTGATAAAGAGCTTTTGATCGAGCAATTTAAATGTAGCGCCTAAAATAAAGCTCTGCTGAAAAATGGTATTTTTATCGAGTTTGAAATCCAGTGAGTCGCTGCCGGATTTCACTGTACCTTTACCTGCAACGGAAAAGTCGTTGTTTACCATAAAGGTAAAACCTTTGTTTGTGATAAAGCCGAGCGTCAAACCGATAGGCATATGATTGAAAAACATCGTGTAGTCATCGGTTGCTTCATCATAAACAGATCCGACTGTCCGTGTATTCTTCCATATTCCCGCAACGCCGGTGTTCGAAAAACCTATCGTGGGAGAGAGGATAAACTCCGCCGCAAACGAATGCGCGGAAATCGCCGCTGCTGCAAAAAAAACCAAAAACAGTTTTTTCATTTTGTTCCTCCATAAAAATTTAATTAATAATAAACCGCTTTTAACCGTACGTCAAGGCAGCCTTTATTTTTTGTTTTTTTTCGTGCGAGACGGGAAATTGTCGGGACATATTCTCTTACCGTTTTCCGCCCATCGCGACCGACGCATTTGCATCGAGCGGATTGTTGTAATCGATATATGCCATAACTTCTTCGGCAAAGCGTTTGTCGATCATCTGCATTTGGAAGACGCGCTCGCCTCTTTCGGCGAAGTGACCGGAGAAGTGACGCCGGAAGACATACTCGAAAGCGTATTCGGGAATTTTTGCGTCGGAAAGTGAGCGTGCAGAGGCGGGCTTTCCCGTCGGCGCATATTGCGTTCGGACGATTAAACGGTACCGCTAAAAACGGCCGAGTTTTTAGCGGTAGTCAATTATTAAAATTTGAATACCGGACCGACTTTTACGGTACCCATGTAGGAAAACCCGATCGAATACACTCGGTCATCGTTGCTGTTCTTACCTAAGTTTCCGACTGCGAATCCGAGCGCATCCGTCACCATCAAATTGATGCCGATGTTTTTTGTAAAAAAGAACTGCGCCCCGGCCTGTACCGGAATGCCGAAAGTAACGAGAGGCATATTCTCCGGCAAGTATCCGTGGCTTTCAAAGCTATACGGTTTTAGTCTCCCGGTGCCCCAAATAAATCCGGACCCGATGTTGATAAAGAGTTTTTGGTTGACCAATTTAAATGTATAGCCGAAAATAACGCTCTGTTGAAAGATGATATTTTTATCCAGTTTTAAGTTTCCCGAATCGTCTTTAAGCTTCATTGTACCTTTGCCTATCGGAGAAAAATCGTTGTTTACCATAAAAGTAAAACCTTTGTTCGTAATAAGCCCCAGCGTTATACCGACGGGCATGTGATTGAAATACATCTTACAGGTTTCACGGTCGCCGGCATGCGATCCTTCTTGCGCTACTGCGATCCCTATGCTGCTCGTATTGGAAAAGCCTATCGTGGGCGAGAGGATAAATTCCCCAGCAAACGAATGCGCGGAAACCGCCACTGCTGCAAAAAAAATTAAAAACAGTTTTTTCATTGTACACTCCTATAAAAAACTTTTACAGGAAGTTTCAACTTCCGAAAAAGTTTTTAGCCGTGCGCGCTAGCGCACGCGTTAATAATCGAGTTTGTAAAATAACATGCATCGTATCCATCCGATTTTTATCGGAACGGTACGTATACAAGTTTTCTGCAAACATCCGAGCAAACTCGAGATAAGAACGCTGCGATTTCGAGCAATGCGCAGAAATCGCGAGTGTCTCCTATAAATAAAAAACGCTTCGGCGTTTTTCTTCTCCAGACTTTAACGACGGCGATATTTCAGACGTTGCTTTTTATCATACCTCCTTTTGTTTACAGGCACTGCCGTAAAATTTGTGAATCTTTTTAATGAGCATTGCTGCCCTTTAAATGCGGAAGATGATCGCCTGCGTAATACGGATGCGATTTTGTAATGAGAAAAGATTGCAGTGCCCAATACGAAATAAACCGGCGGGTGTTTTGATACAGGAGACTCAATTTTTTAACAAAATTGAGCGCATCGGTTTTTATAATTGTATTAAAGAGTGTAGTGCGCATAAAAGCTACTTTTCAAATTCAATAATTACTATAAATATTTTTTATTTTCCTGTCAAGGTTGTATTATTGATTTAATTATTACGGTGTTGTGTAAAAAGAGGGACTTTCAATATCCACGTTTGCGCGTTCAGCGTTTTCCGCCCATCGCGACCGACGCATTCGCATCGAGCGGATTGTTGTAATCGATATATGCCATAACTTCTTCGGCAAAGCGTTTGTCGATCATCTGCTTGTGCGTCATGATATTTCCGATATAGTTGAGTGTTGACTGCGGCGTACTGTTTGCGCGCACGCGGTTCGCACCCGCGTTGTACATCGCAAGCGCGGGGATGATATTTCCGGCGATGTTGAGGCAAAAGCGCAAGTGCGCCATACCGTAGCGCGCGCTGACTGCGGGATTGAAAAAATCTTTTTCGCCGAGCTGAGGAAACGAGCGGTCGTTGAGCTGGAAGAGCCCGCGGTCGATTGAGCTGTTCGTATTGTAATTGACCGCGCGTATATTGTAGCGGCTTTCCGTATATGCGAGCGAAAATGCGAGCGACAGCGGAATATCGTTTTTGTCGGCGAATTCGAGGATGGCCAGCGTAATGTCGCGGTTGTTCGTTTCGCTGATATAAAAATCTTCGACGGCGAGCCGGTAATACGGCTGGCGGTACAGCGTGAGCCCTTCGTCTCCGTGCCGGACGACGGCGGGTTTGTCGGACAGCGGCGTATTGAATTCCGCCCGTATTTTCGGCCTTTCGTTTTTCGCTGCGGGAATGTCGAAGGGGGCGACCTTTTGTTCGGGAAATATAAAAAATATCGACAGCGACAATGCGCCGAGCACGCTTATACAGATGAGAGCGCTTTTCCCTGTCTTTGCAAAATCTTTTCCGTTCGGTTTGTATTTCATTTTTGTTATACCGATAATTGCCGTGCGTTTTCCGAAAAACGGCAGGCATGAACAACTATACCGTAAAACTCGGACAATTGCTATCTTCCGTAGACCGCTTGTAGACCGCTGCGGATTTTGCTTTTGCAGATTTTGTTTTCTTTTCAAACCTTGCGTTTAGTGATATAGTGTACCCGCAATGCTCGGATCGACGGGCACGATAAAAGCGTTGTCCGGAATATCGGCGTTGCCTGAATCCGAATACAAAAAACGCAAACGCGCAGCATAAGGAATGGAGGCTCTATTTTGAAAAAGCGTTTTTCTCTTCGTTACAAACTTCTCGTTATCTTCGGGTGTATGGCTTTTCTGACGAGTTCAATCTTATCGCTCATAGCCGTACTTTCATCTCGCAAAGCGGTCATTGAAAAAGTGGAAACGCACCTTATCGACAAAGCAAACGACACGGCGGAAATCGTCGACGGGCGTATTGCAATCTTTTTTCAACTTCTTGAGGATATTGCGCGGGAACCCGTTCTGAAAGATCCCGCAGTGTCATATCGGGAAAAGGCGGATTATCTGCAAAAAGCGGTTTCTTTGAATGAAAAAATCGAACAGCTTAATCTGTACGGACTTTCCGGCGTACGTACGACGAGCGACGGAACGATCGTGGATGTGCACGATCGGGATTGGTTTAAAGCCGCTTCTGCAGGTCATACGTTTATTTCTGAGCCGCTTCTTTCCAGGTCGCTGAATAAATTTACGATCATACTTGCAACGCCCTTATATGATAACGATCACAATATGATCGGTGTATTAAACTGCGTTGTCGACGCGAAACTTCTTACAAATCTTATTTCCGATATCGTTGTCGGTGAAACAGGCAATTGCTATATAATGGGTAAGAGCGGTGTCATTATCGCAGATAAAGATATCGAGCTGGTTAGAAGTCAAGCGAATATCATCGAGCAGGCAAAGACGAATAAAGAGCTTACTTCGTGCGCCGCTTTTTTGGAGCACGTTTTGGATACCGACGAAAGTGAAATCGGTTACTACACATACCAAGACGAAACCTATATCGCTTCTTTTGCGAAAATGAAAATGGCCGACTGGTCGGTTATTATCCGCGCTCCCGTAAACGAATTTTTGGGAGCGGTAAACACCTTGCGCCTTTCGCTCATAGGTCTCACCGCGATTATGTTAGTTATCGCAGTTATCGGTATCTATCTCATTGCGCGCGCCATAGTGAAACCGATTCAACGAGTCGTCGGTGCATTGCGGAATATTTCACAGGGTGAAGGCGACCTTACCGTCCATCTTCCGGTAAACGGCAACGATGAGATCACCGATATGGCCGAATACTTCAACGAAACGATCGCGAAAATCGGCCGCTCCATAAAGACCGTCGGAGAGAACTCCGGCACGATGGAAGCCATCGGCGAAGAGCTTGCGTCGAATATGACCCAAACGGCAAGCTCCGTACACGAAATCAGCGCGAATATCGACGGCGTAAAACAGCAGGCGCTGACACAGGCGGCGAGCGTGAGTGAAACGGCCGCGACGATCGAAGAGATCGTTCGTACGATCAAACAGCTTAACAACAGCATCGAAACGCAGGCGGCAAGCGTCGCCCAGTCGTCGGCATCGGTGGAAGAGATGGTCGCGAACATCGGTGCGGTTACGCAGACGCTCGAACAGACGGATGACGTTATCAAAACGCTTGCGGATGCGACGGCTGACGGCAAAGGTAGCGTCGTCAGCGCCAATGCGGTGACGCAACAGATCGCCGAAGAATCGGGGAGTTTGCTTGAAGCCTCGAGCGTCATACAGCACATCGCAAGTCAGACGAACTTGCTTGCGATGAATGCGGCGATCGAAGCGGCGCATGCGGGAGAGGCGGGGAAGGGTTTTGCGGTCGTTGCCGATGAGATTCGAAAGCTTGCCGAAGATTCTGCAATGCAGGGCAAGACGATAACGGAGACGCTGAAAACGCTCTCCGGAGAAATCGAAACGCTGTCGGCGTCGTCGAAAACGGCGGAAGAAAAGTTCAATACGATTTTCAATTTGTCGGAGCAGGTAAAATCGATGAGCGATCGATTGACGGAAGCGATGCGCGAGCAGGAAAACGGGAGCAAAGAAGTGCTTGCGGCAATAAAGAGTATCAGCACGGTGACGATGGAAGTGCAGAGCGGTTCTGAAGAGATGCTGAAGGGCGGGGAGAGCGTTGCCGGAGAGATGCGGAAGCTTGACGATCTGACGCGCATCATTACGGACAGCATGAATGAAATGGCGTCGGGAGCGGTGCAGATAAACAACGCGGTGCAGGAAGTGAACCGGATTACGCAAGAGAATAAAACGAGCATCAAAAAGCTGGCTGAGGAAGTGGGTAAGTTTAAAGTATGATGAGCTGCGCACAGGCTGCTTAAAATGCCGCAGCTGTGTGCACCCGATCATGTATCATTAAGTTTTTTTCAGACGGCTTCGTTTGTGCGGAGCCGTTTTTTTTCTTCAAATGATGAGAACATACTCAATTGTAAGGCTCTTCCAAATATGATATAGTAATACGATATACTTTGAGGAGTCGTAGTATGGATATTGCCGAAGAGATTCTCGATTTACTGCGTGAAAATGCGCGCCTTTCCGTCGAAGACATTTCCGCGATGACGCGAAAGACGGAAGACGAAGTGCGTGCTGTGATTAAAAAACTCGAAGACAGCGGTGTCATCATGAAATACGCGGCTATCGTCAATCCCGAAAAAGACGGCGAATTCAAAGACCGTGTGCACGCCGAAATCGAAATACAGGTTACGCCCGAACGCGACAGGGGTTTCGATGCGATCGCCGACAGGATATGGCGCTTTCCGCAGGTAAAATCGCTCTACCTCATGAGCGGCGGTTATGATCTCAAAGTGATCATCGAAGGCGATACGCTGAAAGAAGTTGCGCTCTTCGTCGCGAGTAAACTTTCGACGATCGAAGGCGTACGCTCGACGAAAACGCATTTTATTTTAAAAACATATAAAGAAAACGATATCGTTTACGTCGAACAGGATCGCGACGGCCGTGAAGGAGTAACCGCCTGATGAACACGCGCGACGATCGCTTTTCCAAAAAAATTCTCGCAACACCTCCGTCGGGCATCCGCAAATTTTTCGATTTGATAATCGGTCGCGACGATATCATCTCTCTCGGTGTCGGCGAACCCGATTTTCCGACGCCGTGGCAGCTGCGCGAAGAAGCGTTTTATCATCTCGAAAAGGGGCAGACTTCGTATACGTCGAATTGGGGGCTTCTCGAACTGCGTGAAGAGATCGCGCGTTACCTTGCGCGCTACGGTATGTATTACAATCCGAAAAACGAAATTATCGCAACGATCGGCGGATCGGAAGCGGTGGACGCGGTACTCCGTTCCGTCTTGAATCCCGGCGATGAGATCATCGTGTGCGAGCCGTGCTACGTTTCGTATCAGCCGCTTTCCGAACAGTGCGACGCAACCCTCGTTCACTTGGATACGAGCGAAACGGATTTTATCCCGACGGCGGAAAAAATCGCAGGCGCGGTCACCGAACACACGAAAGCGCTCATGCTGTGCTCTCCGTCGAATCCCACGGGACGCATGATCCCGAGCGACGAGCTTGCAAAAATTGCGGAAGTGGTCAAAGCGCACAAGCTCTGGTGCATCAGCGATGAAATTTACGGCGAGCTCGTATACGACGGACGTAAGCACGTTTCGATCGGCAGTTTTCCGGGCATGAAAGATTACTCGGTCATCATCAACGGATTTTCGAAATCCTTTGCAATGACCGGATGGCGCATCGGCTATCTCGCGGCGAACGCGGAATTGACAAAACAGGTGTGCAAGCTGCACCAGTATTCCACGATCTGCGCTCCGATCATGAGCCAATACGCGGCGATTGAAGGTTTGAAAAACGGATGGAACGAAGTCGAGAGGATGCGACGGAGTTACGAGCAGCGGCGGAATCTCATGTATAAAGCGTTTTGCGATATGGGACTTCCGTGTACGGAAGGTGAAGGCGCGTTTTATCTTTTTCCCGATATCCGTTCGACGGGTTTGACGAGCGAAGAATTTGCAACGCAGCTTATCGAAAATTATCAAGTAGCGGTCGTGCCGGGTACCTGTTTCGGAAAGGGCGGCGAAGGATTTATCAGATGCTGCTATGCGACCGATATTAATAAAATAAAGATTGCCGTTTCGCGCATAGCGGAACTGGTAGGTGAGCTTCGGAAAAAGCGGGAGACTAATCGTTAACACATGGATGCAGCGATACCTATTTTAATAGCAGTCGTTTTTGCGGCCGTCGTCGCATCTCTCATTTTGGCGCTTCGTTCCGCGGCGGCACGAGGTGAAAAAGGTGCCGGTGCGGGAGGCAAACAAAAGAGCAGACGCCTCGTTATCCGCGAGTGTTCGAAAAAGCTCGCGCGCGATCCGCGCAACGTGGAGGCGCTCTCGACACTCGGAGACCTATACTATGACGAAGGAAATTGGGATAAAGCGTTCCCGCTCTACAACCTCCTTTTCGATTTGATACCGACGCACGTCGAAATCAATGCGGGAAAGGCGGCTGCGCGGCAAGGAATTTCCGCGTTTCATCTCAATAAATTTGAAGACGCTGAACGCGGACTTTTGGCCGCATGCAAATTCGAGCCGGACAATTTCGACGCAAACTTTTATCTCGGCCGGCTCATGTATCAAAAAAACGAATATGAAAAAGCCGTCCTTTGTTTGCGGAAAGCGAGATCGCTCAATCCCGAATCGACGGAAACGGACGAACCGCTCGGTTTGGCGTATTTTAAATCGCAGCATTACCGTGAAAGTATTCCCTTCCTTCGCCGCGTGCTCGATCAGGATCCGACCGACAAAGACGCGCTTTTTGCGATTGCGACGGCGATGGATAAAACGGGCTACGGCGATAAAGCGCTTAAAGTGTTTATGCACTTGCGCCCGGATCCCCAATACGGCGCTCAGTCCTGTCTTTCGGCGGGCTTGATCCACGAACACGCAAATCAATATCAGCTTGCGGAGCAGGATTACGAAATCGGTTTAAAGCTCGAAGAGGTTCCACTTGATCTGCAGACGACGCTGCGCTATCGGCTCGCGAACGTGTATCTCGCGCAAAAAAATATCGGCAAAGCGCTCACCTATCTCAAAGAGATACAGGATACGGTGCCGGGCTATAAAGACGTGCCCGCTCTGATCCAGCGCTATCAGGAACTCAATACGAACGCGAACCTGCAAACCTACCTCATGTCGCCGACGGGCGATTTTGTAGCGCTCTGCCGCCGCTTTGTCGCTTCGTATTATTCCGATGCGACGGTAAAGATCGAAGACTCTACGGTGACGCAGGAGTTCGTCGAAATCCTCTGTACCGTCGATACGCCGCGCTGGGAAGATTCCGAGCTGTTCCGTTTTTACCGCAGCACCGGAGCGATCGGTGAATTGTACGTGCGCGAATTTCACGCAAAGCTCCGCGATATGAAATGCGACAAAGGTTTTTGCATCACGGCGGGTGCGTTTACCGAAGGCGCGCACAAATTTTCCGAAGGCCGTCCCATCGATTTGATCGAAAAAGGCCGCCTTGTTTCGATGCTGAAAAAGCTTATGTAAGCGGAAAATCGGCTGTAGGACCGGCAGCAGCTCCGCCCTTTGCGCGGGGAACTTCGCACTTCGTGCTCGTTGCAAGTCGCGCGGGGAACTTCGCACTTCGTGCTCGTTGCAAGTCGCGCGGGGAACTTCGCACTTCATGCTCGTTGCAAGTGGCGCGGGGAACTTCGCACTTCGTGCTCGTTGCAAGTCGCGTGTCTTTTCGCAATCGATATCGAAATTTTCCGTACTTCCCTTTATCCGCCGTTTCCATTATAACTATCAATATGCGTTCAAACACTACGGTCGATATCCTCGACTCGACACTGCGCGACGGCGTACAGGGCGAGGGGATCAGTCTTTCGGTTCAGGATAAAATTCACATCGTGCACGCGCTCGACGAACTCGGAGTTGCGTATATCGAAGCGGGGAATCCCGGCTCGAATCCGAAAGATATGGAATTCTTTCAGGAGATAAAAAAAACGCCTCTTGCAAACGCAAAGCTCTGCGCTTTCGGTGCGACGCGCAGAAAGGATATTTCGTGCGCGGAAGACGTAAACGTGCAAAGCCTTTTGGCTGCGGAGACGGAAGACGTCGTCATATTCGGAAAGTCGTGGACATTCCACGTCGTCGATATTATTAAAACGACACTCGAAGAAAACCTTTCGATGATCCGCGATACGTGTGCGTTTTTAACAAAAAACAACCGCCGCGTCATCTACGACGCCGAACATTTTTTTACCGGTTACAGACACGATAAAGACTATGCGCTGAAAACGCTCGCCGCGGCGATCGAAGGGGGAGCCGGTGTACTCACGCTTTGCGAAACGACGGGCGGCTGCCTCATCGGCGAGTGCAAAAAAGCGGTTGCCGATGTGTGTGCGCATTTCGGACGCGAAGCCCTTATCGGTATCCACACGCACGACGATTCGGGGCTTGCCGTTGCGAACTCGCTCGTCGCGGTCGAAGCGGGAGCCCGCCACGTGCAGGGAACGCTCCTCGGTTTCGGAGAACGCACGGGAAACGCGAACCTTGCGACCATCATCGCCGACTTGCAGTTGAAGATGGGCTATACCTGCCTTCCGGATGAAAAACTGAAATCGCTTACACCGATCGCGCGGCGAGTAGCCGAAATCGCGAATATCGCCCTGAATCCGCAGCTGCCCTATGTCGGCGCGAACGCGTTTGCGCACAAAGCGGGCATGCACATCGATGCGGTTATCAAAAATCCCGACGCGTACGAACACATCGCTCCCGAAAGCGTCGGAAACTCCCGCGTGTTCCTCATGAGCGAAGTTGCCGGCCGCAGCATGATCATCGAAAAGATTAAAAAATTCGATCCGGCGATTCAAAAAGACGATCTGGTCGTTTTGGAAATTATTAAAAAAATGAAAGAGCTCGAATTCGAAGGCTACCAGTTTGAAGGAGCCGATGGAAGTTTCGAACTGCTCGTGCGCAAAACGATCGGAAAATACCAGCCGTTTTTTACGCTGCATTATTATCAGACGAGCGGCATCAATCCGAGGCCCGAAAAGGGAGTCAACGCGTGCGCGCAGATTAAAGTTGAAGTCGACGGACAGATCGCGGTGAGTGCGGGCGAAGGCGACGGCCCCGTCAACGCGCTCGATATCGCGCTCCGCCGTGCGCTCGAAAAATTTTATCCCGCAGTAAAAAAGATCCGGCTCACCGATTTTAAAGTCCGCGTCATCGACGGAAAGTCCGCGACCGCAGCGCGCGTGAGAGTCCTCATCGAAAGCACCGACGGAAGCGATTCGTGGACGACGGTCGGCGTTTCGGCGGATATCATGGAAGCCTCTTGGCTTGCCCTCGTCGATTCGTTCGAATATAAATTGATAAAAGATATCGAAAAACATTTTCGAAAAATGATATGAGCGCGCATATCGGATTTTAATAATTAATAAAATTCGATTGTATGTGCGCTAAGTGAGGTTGATATGAAAAAAACGATTGCGCTTATTCCCGGCGACGGGATCGGACCGGACGTCGTAGCGGAAGCGGTGCGCGTGCTTGACGCCGTCGCAAAAAAATACGGGCACGAATTTGTATACAAAAATGTCGTTGCGGGAGGGGCTGCGATCGACAGCCGGCAAAATCCGCTTCCGAAAGACCAGCTCGATATCTGCCTCGCATCCGATGCGGTGCTGCTCGGAGCCGTCGGCGGGCCGAAGTGGGACAACGTCGCGCCTGAAATGCGCCCCGAAAAAGCGCTCCTCGGTTTACGGGGCGGCATGAAAGTGTACGCGAACCTCCGTCCCGCCGTCATGTTCAAACAGCTCAAAGAAGCCTGTCCGCTCAAAGATTCGGGCGACGGCATCGACATCCTCATCGTGCGTGAATTGACCGGCGGCATCTATTTCGGCGAGCGGGGTACGTCGGAGGACGGAAAAACCGCATGGGATACGGAAACGTATTCGTGGCATGAAATAGAGCGCATCGTGCGGCTCGGCTTTGAAGCGGCGCAAAAGAGGCGGAAAGTGCTCACGGTCGTCGACAAAGCGAATATCCTCAACACGAGCCGACTGTGGCGCAAAGTCACGGAAAGCGTCAAAGGCGATTATCCCGACGTTTCGCTCGGCTATATGTATATCGACAACGCGGCGATGCAGCTCGTGCGAAACCCGAAGCAGTTCGACGTCATCGCGACGAGCAATATGTTCGGCGATATTTTAAGCGACGAAGCGAGCCAAATCACGGGTTCCATCGGCATGCTCGCATCCGCGTCTCTCGGCGACGGAAGCGGGCCGGGACTCTACGAGCCGATTCACGGATCCGCGCCCGACATTGCGGGTAAAGATGCGGCGAATCCGCTTGCGACTATTTTATCCGCAGCGATGCTTTTGCGCTACAGCTTTCACGCGGAAACCGAAGCGCGCGCGATCGAGACTGCCGTCGAAAGCGTGCTCGACGAAGGCTGGCGCACCGGAGACATCGCGGGAGATATTGCGGCGGTAAAAGCTGCGGGAAAACTTGCCGGCACGAAAAAGATGGGCGAGCTCGTCGCCGAGCGTATTGCGGGATAAGGCACGGGCGGTTCAAAGATAAAGATAGACGGGCGGAAAAAATTTGCGGAACAATTTTTTATCGAAAGATCGTTCCGCAATCAACAACCCCGACGCAGAGCGTCAGGGTATTGAACCCTCCACACGAATAAAATACCCGGGTACTTCCGAAAACTTCAGCTTCCGGCAGTACCTTATCCTTTCAATCCCGACGACATAAATGCGTCTATGATATTTCTCTGCATGAATAGATAAATGATGATGATCGGCAGCGATGCCAATGTCGCCGTCGCCATAAAAGGCCCCCAGTTGTTTCCCATTTCAAAATCGAGAAATTGCTGCAAACCTATGGCGAGGGTTTGTTTTTTTGATGACGTTAAAACGAGCAATGGCCAAAAATATTGATTCCAGCCGTCAATGCAGCACAATATGAACATCGATGAAATCGAACTTTTGCAAAGGGGGATGACAACCCTGGAAAAAATCCAAAATGAATTTGCGCCTTCTACCCTCGCCGCCTCGTAAAATGCGATGGGAACACCGCGAAAATGCTGATAGATAAAGAAAAATGCCGCGGCAGATGCGAGTGCGGGAACTACCACGGCCGTCATCGTATTTAATAAGCGGAATTTGCTTATGATGATATAGTTAGGTATCATCGTTACTTGGAACGGAATGACCATCGTCGTTATTAAAATTAAGAATACCGCTTTATTGAATTTCGTTTTGTAATAGATAAGACCGAATGCAGCGAGTACGGAGACGGCGATCTGTCCGACGCCTATCCATGCGGTTGAAACAAGGGTATTATGCAGCCATTCAAAAAAATCATATTCGAAGAAAACCGTCTTCATATTATTTAATGTCGGATATCGCGGAATAATATGAATCTCATTTGTAAACAATTCATTCGGTAATTTGAATGCGGAACTGAACATCCACAATATGGGAAAGATATTGCAGATTACAAGAAACACCATAAATATGATTAAGACAATGTGCCCGACCGTTAATTTTTTATGTTCAGTTTTCATAATATCCGAATCCTCCCGCATATTTCATCATAAGACCGGTGATAATTAAAAAGAGAATGGAAGTGAATATGGCTGCTGCCGAAGCGAGACCGATATTGAAAAAGTTAAAACCGAATACGTAAATCATGTGTGCCAAATTGGTCGATGCTTCATTCGGTCCGCCTTGGGTCAATATATTAATCGGGATAAAGGCTTTATCGGTAGAATAATTGATGGCGGTGATAATATTATAAATTGTCGTCGAACCGAGAAGCGGCCATTTGATTTTCCAAAAGATTGTCCACTGCGATGCGCCGTCTATCGTTGCGGCTTCAATGTATTCATCGCTTATCATCATCAATCCCGCCGCGTATAAAATCAAATTGGAACCGAGTATCTTCCAGCCGGTGACCGTCACTATAGACGGTATCACAAAGCGAGTGTCCGTAAGCCAGCTTATTTTCGGAATTCCGCATTGCGCTAAAATATTGTTAAATACGCCGAAAGTCGGATTATACATCCACATCCACACGAGACATACGATGGAAAACGCTAAAACGGTCGGAATAAAAAGCATGGCGCGAAACGTCGATTGCAGTTTTTTATTTTTAATATAAGTGAGAAACAGCGCAAACAGCAGCGGGAATATTACAAAAAACGGAAACATTTCCGCGATGTAGACAAAGGTATTGCCGAATGCTTTTGCAAAACTTTGATGCGTAAACATACGTGCGTAATTGTTGAGGCCGACAAAATGTTTTGCACCGATAAAATTCCATTTTTCAAAACTGAGAAAAAAGCTGTAGATGATCGGCCACCATTTAAATAAAATAAATACAAAGAGAGCCGGAAGCACATATAGCAAAAAATATATATTCATTTTTATTTGTTGCCGCATTGCAGTCTTTGATTTTTTTTGTTTTATCATATGAATTTTACTCTTTGAATAAAGCGCTGATAGCATCCATCTTTGCAAACGGATTTCCGTATTCACAAATTTCAAAAACAAATTGATCTTTGAAACCTCTATTGCGTATCATATCGTGCCACTTCGGCCAATCGATTATACCGTCGTCGGGAAGCCTGTGACTGTCGCTCTTTCCGTCATTGTTATGTATATGGAATGTGATGAGGCGTTCCGGCTCTACTGCTTCGATCTCTTTTTGCATATCATTGCTTGTAATGGTAACATGCCCTATATCGAGACAAAAACATAAATTTTTGATATCACCGAATAACGCATGCTGATTTATCAATGTGCAGAGTACTTCATCGTCTTTGTTTTTACTGCTCGGAATATTTTCGAGGGCAAGTTTTACGCCCTGCTTATGCGCATAATCCGCAAGTTCCGTTAATGCATCATGCAGATAAGGGATATCGGCTTTTGAGGCATTGTATTCCTTTCGGTCGCATGCATGGATGACGGCGATAGGAATTTCAAATCGGCCGCAAAAATCGATAGAGGCTTTTTTTACGCTCATCCTGTGCGCTCTTGCTTCTTCAATGCTGTCGAAAGTCCTGAATCTTCGAAACGGGGTATGAATGGAATGTACGTGAATATCGTATTTTTTTAATAACGCGCGGACTTTGTGTTCATCGGCTAAGCTGCGCGGATCGACATGGTGCGATTCGTCTGCCCACAATTCTACGGAATTAAAACCGTGCGCTGCAACCGAATGCAGAGCGCTTTCCAGATCCCAGTTTTCAAACAGATATGTAGAAATGGCGTATTCGTTTTTGTCACGGTAAAAATTATTACCCATAAATAGTTTCCTCGGTGTCTAAGGTTTCTTTTTTTTATAGACAAAAAGAGCTGTGTCGATAAAACGGCATACAGCTCTTTTTATTGTTTTGCTCTATAATAATTTATTGCAATCTTCTTCGAGTTTTTTTAATGAGGGTGCAACGGGTGCACCTTCCAGAATAATGGTATTCCTCGTATTGTAGTATAAACGTTCGATTTCCATCCCTGTGGCGCCGCCCGGCCAATTCGGCCACATGATCATATTTGACGCTTGTTCGTACGCTGCAGCCTGCAGCGGAGTTTTTTTAACATCGGCATTTGTAACGGAAAGATATCCCGTTTTCGTAAATATGTTCATGCTTTCTTTCGATACCGCGAAGTCAAGAAATTTCCATACGGCATTTCTTTTCGTTTTATCCTTTGTAAAGGAAATGATTGCCGCGCCTCCGGCTGCGAGTTTATTCGACTTCCCCGTAAAGGAAGGAAATTTTACACATCGCAAATCGAAATTTGCTTGAGCGGCGTATCCCGCACCTTTCATGCAGGATGTAGGACGCATGGCGATATTGCCGGCCGCAAAGTCGGATTCGAATTCCGCATCCGTTTCTATCGGAACAAGACCTTCTTTGTATAAGTTTTGCCACATCGTCAGCGCTTCTATAGCGCCGGCATTGGTGAAATTGACTTTTTTATCGTCACGCGTTTTGATAGTGCCGCCGGCGCTATAGATGAGATTGAAGTCCGGCCATGTATCGGGCATTTGAATTGCGATCGGATATTTTTTCGTTTTCGATTTTATGATTTTTCCGACTCGCATTACTTCATCCCATGTTGTCGGAATATCCGCTTCGGTCAATCCTGCGGCTTTAAATATATCCATGTTCACGAACATGACTATATTTGACAGGGCAAAAGGCATACCGACATGTTTTCCGTTAACGTTGGTCGTGTTATAGATTGATTTATTAAAGCGAGATTCGACTTCAGCGAGAGCCGCAGCGCTCGGCGCCAAGTCTTTTAATTCTACAGGCTGCAATTCCGTCGTTATATAGTTGAGTAAGTTGTATCCTCCGACAAACATATCGGGCGGTTGATTTCCTGCGGCAAGATTTGCTACCAGTGACTGCAAGAGCGGCATATATTCGCCGGGCTTTGCAACGACAGTTATTTTGATGTCGGGATTTTTTTCTTCGAATGCTTTTACGACCTCATTGAGCCTGTCGCTGTGCCCTCCCGACCATCTGTGCCAAAGCGTCAGCTGAATTGTAGTGTCTTTCGCGGCGGCATCCGGATTGCCGGTTGCGAACACGGCTGCAGATAATACTGATAAACATATCAGTACATTTAATAATTTTCTCATATAACAACTCCTTAAAAATATAATCGTATCTACCTTGCCAAGAGTTTATTGCATTCCGTTTCCAACGCTTTCAGCGTCGATTCAACCGGTGCATTTTGAAGTACGATCTTGTTGCGGGCGTTAAGATACAGCCGTTCGATTTCCATTCCTGCAGCCCCGCCCGGCCAGTTCGGCCATATCATTGCAAGCGGCTCTTGCTCATAAGCGACTTCCTGATACTTTGTCTTTGCAACGACGTCTTTTGTAACGCAGAGGTACCCCGTTTTGGTAAAGATATCCATTGCTTCTTTTGACGAAACGAAATTCATAAATTGCCAGACCGCATCTTTTTTTGTTTTATCTTTCGCAAACGTGATGACGGCCGCGCCTCCGGCTGCGAGTTTATTTGTTTTCCCCGCAAAGTTCGGCATTTTTGCCGTACGAAGATCGAAATTTGCCTGTGAAAGATATCCGTTGATTTTCATGATCGTTGTCGGGCGCATCGCAAGGTTGCCCGCAGCAAAGCCGGATTCGCTTTCCGCGTCCGTTTCGACAGGAGAAAGACCCTCTTGGTAAAGAGTTTGCCACATCGTGAGCGCGTGTATTGCCCCCGTATTTGTTAAGTCGATGCGTTTGTTGTCTGCAGATTTGATCCGTCCTCCCGCAGAATAGATGAGGCTGCAGTCCGCCCATGTATCGGGAAGCTGGATGGCGATCGGCATTTTATCAGTTTTTGCTTTGATAATTTTTCCGACGCGTATAACTTCATCCCATGTTGCAGGGATGTCACGTTCGCTTAATCCCGCCGCTTTAAAAATATCCATGTTTACGTATAAGACAATATTTGAAAGTGCGAACGGAAGACCGATTTGTTTGCCATTGATATTCGTAATATCGTATACGGGTTTATCGAATCGCGATCGCAGTTCCGAAAGAGCCGCTTCGTTCGGAGCCAAATTTTTCAATTCCGTCGGCTGTAATTCCGTTGCGATATAGTCGAGGAGATTATATCCTCCGATAAATAAATCGGGCGGTTGATTCCCGGCTGCGATGTCTGCAACCATGGATTGTAAAAGCTGCATATATTCACCGGGCTTTGCGACAATATCGATTTTAATATTTTTGTTTTTTGCTTCGAACGCTCGCACGACTTGTGCAAGGTAGTCGCTGTTTGCGCCTGACCAGCGATGCCACAATGTCAACTTAATCGGCCCGTCATCTTGTTTTGAAACGTCCGATTGGCCTGCTGCAAATAATGCAGCAGAAAATACGAGTAAGATACACCCAAAAACCACCGGTTTTTTCATGATTGCCTCCTGTAAAATATATTGCAAAGCAATTTGCAATTTTCGGACAAAATAAGCTACATATGAACATCCTATAAGCGATGTAAAAAATGAATAAAAGTTCTTATAGGGATTGCAGTGAAAATTATACCACAGAAAAATCATCTGTCAAGAAAATTCGAACAGTTTTTTTATATAATTTCACAAAATTATCGATGTTTTTAACAGCAATTTACTTTTAATAATTATGGAAATGTTACAGCATAATTGCGGTATATCAAAGAAAAGGCGCTTTGATTACTTGAATACCCGCATTTGTAAATTTTTCAACGTCCGTATTCGATACATTGATATCCGTGATCAGAATATGTATACTCGTTACCGGAGCGACACGGAATCGGGAAATTTTACCGATTTTGCTGCTGTCCGCAACTATGATAATTTTTTCCCGAGTGTGTTCGATCATCAATCGATTGATATAACTCTCCTGTTCGACCGGTGTCGTAAGACCGCAGTCGATGTCGATACCGTCTATTCCGATAAAGGATTTTGTCGCCCACACGTTGCCGACGGTGGTATTTGCGATTCCACCTACGAGTGTAAGTGATTCGGTATTATATATGCCGCCGGTAGAAATGATTTCGATATTTTCGGATATTTCATCAAGAGGGACACACGGATTGTTGGTGATGATTTTTATGTGTTCCGCAGTGATGAATGGAAATATACGCATCGTTGTTGTTCCACTGTTTAAGAAAATCGTATCGTATGATTGAATATATGCGGCTGCACTTCGCGCGATAGCTTGTTTTGCTTCGATATGCAACATATTTTTTTGTGAAAAAAGTAATGTTGTATTGTATCTGTTTGAAATGATTGTACCGCCGTGAGTCCGTTCTACGAGTCCTTTACTTTCCAAATATTCGAAATCGCGTCTGATCGTCATCTCCGATACGTGTAATTTTTTACTTATTTCTTTTGCCGATGCGATTTTATATTGCTGCAGAAATTGATAAACCGCATCGCGTCTTTTAGGTGTCGATTGCTCTTTTCCTGTTTTTTTCATTTTTCCTCCCGAATATCATTTATTGTGAGAATATATCAGTTATTATAGCATGAAGTGTAAAAGAAGTGAATTAGTGTTAATAATATTTGTTGTGTTGTAATTTTTTATAAAAAATCTGTTTTAATTTGTTTGACAAAAAAAACTTCCGTGATATAATTAAATCCGATACCGGAAATCATGATACGCAACAACCGGTGTCTCTTTTTGCTGAGGTATATATGATACGCAGTGAATTGCTGATGAAAAGCGGCGCAGTGAAAGAAGTTGCCGAAGCGTTCCGTAAAAAATTCCCGGGTAAAAAGCCGCTCATCATAGACGATACGAATACGCAAGCCCTTGCCGAAGATATCATCGTTTCCCAGTTTGACGAATGCAGCAGTCATTGTTTCGATGCAAAAACGATATATGCGGACGATGAGCACGTTTTGGCTGTGCAGAGGGCGCTCGAAGAAAAGCCCGACGCTGTCGCCGTCGCGCTCGGAAGCGGCACGATCAACGATTTGTGCAAGCGGGCATCCTATGTTGCAGGGGAGCGGCCGTATATGTGCATCGCAACCGCACCGTCGGTAGACGGCTTTACGAGCAACGGTGCGGCCATTACCGACCGCGGATTAAAGACGACGCTTCCGTGTCCCGCTCCCGTTCTCGTTGTGGCAGATACGGATATTTTGTCGAATGCGCCGATCGATATGATCGCAGCAGGTTACGGCGATTTGGCGGCGAAAGTCCCTGCGGGCGCGGATTGGCTTATCGCAGACGCGCTCGGCATTGAAAAAATCGTTGAAAGCGTGTGGGATATGGTACAGCCTTCGCTTAAAGCCGCGATTTCCGAGCCTGCAAAACTTCGCGCTCGGGATCCCCAAACCGCAGCGGCCGTTTTTACAGGGCTCATTCAAACCGGTTTTGCGATGCAGGAGTATTTCGATTCCCGCCCGGCAAGCGGCGCCGAGCATCTTATGAGCCACGTATGGGAAATGCACGGTTGCTGTACCGTCGGCGGTAAAGAAGCTTCTCACGGTTTTAAAGTTGCAATCGGTACGCTGACGACTACCGCGATTATGGAAGAATTATTAAAATTATCGAAAAGCGATGTGGAAAAAGCGGCCGCATCGTATACACCCGAAACGTGGGAAGAGCGGCAAAAATCGATCGCGCATTTTGTCCGAGAGCCGTCGGTGCGGGACAGACAAATCGAAATATGCCGGAAAAAGTTTTTGGAAGGGGATGCGCTTGCCGCGCGGCAATCTGCGATTGCCGACAAGTGGGACGAGCTGCGGCAAAAAATCGAAGGGCAGATCATCCCGTTTGCAAAGCTGAAAGAGATGTTTCAAACGGCCGGCTGTCCGACCGAACCGAGTGATATTTGTCTGTCGATCGAAGATCATCGGTACGGTATGCGCGTTGCTCAGATGATGCGGAACCGATATACTGTTGTCGATTTGCTGTACGAAACGGGACTGCTTGATGCGATGATCGAGCGCATTATCGATCCTGCAGGCACCTATTTCAGCGCATGGGACAAAGCCTGATATACTGCCGCAGTGTGCTGTTTTTAAGATGAGCTTGCCGTCCGGCACAGCGTCCCAATATTTTTTGCAAAGGAGGCGGCGATATGGAATTAAATAACGGCGGATCGTGCGGCTGCGGGAAAAAACACGTATGCGGCGTAAAAAAATTAATAATCGAAAAAGGTGCGCTTGTATCGCTTCCGTCATTGCTTTGTGAAGCCGGCGCTGAAAAACCGTTCCTTATAATGGACGAAAATACGAAAAAAGCGGCGGGCGATACGGTTTCGGATATTTTGAAAAATGCCGGCATACCGTTTTCATCCTATGTATATGAAACGACCGAGCCGCTTGCGCCGACGGAGGAAACGTTCGGGCGCGTTATGATGTTTTGGGATCCGTCCTGCGATTATATCGTTGCGGTCGGGAGCGGAGTCATCAACGACGTTTCAAAACTCGTATCGCGCGTGAGCGGACGTCCGTATATCCTCGTTTTGACGGCGCCGAGTATGGACGGCATGGTTTCTCCGACTTCATCGATGGACGTGCAGTCGCTCAAAGTATCGCTTCCGTCCGCTACGGTGCACTCCGTCGTTGCGGATATCGACGTTTTGGCACACGCTCCCGTGCGCATGATTTTGGCGGGATTCGGCGATATGCTTGCCAAATATGTAAGTATAACGGAATGGAAGATTTCGCATATCATCACCGGCGAATACTATTGCGAAGAGATTGCATCTCTTCTGCAAAGCGCGCTGCAACAGGTATCCGATACCGCCCCTCGTTTATTGTCGGGAGACCGAGAAGCGGTACGGACATTGACCGACGGACTCCTGCTTGCCGGCTGCGCGATGGCGTATGCGGGCGTTACGAGGCCTGCGAGCGGCATGGAACACTATATTTCACACGTCATCGATATGCGGCATCTTGTCTTCGGAACCCCTGCGGATTTGCACGGTATTCAAGCCGGCATCGGGACGCTGTATACGCTGAAATTGTATGAGGAAATCGAAAAGATCGATGCGATAGATATTGCAAAAGCCGAACGGTATGTCGCCGCCTTCGATTACGATGAATGGAGCAAAACGCTGCGCGCCTTTGTCGGAAAATCCGCCGAGTCGATGATCGCACTCGAAGCGAAAGAGCGCAAATACGATAAAGCCTCGCACAGAGTACGCATAAAAAAGATTGCCGAAAAGTGGCCCGAATTGCGCAGTGTGATGAAAGAGATGCTTCCGCCTTCGCAGAAAATCGAAGATACTATGAAAGCGCTCGGCATACCCCTGCGTCTTACGGAACTCGGTGTCGCACCGCGCGATATTCCGACGCTTGTAAAATGTACGAAAGATATCCGCGATAAATATGTGGGAACGCGCCTGCTTTGGGATATCGGCGAACTTGACGAAACAGTAAACAGGGTCGCTCTTTAAATCAGTCGATTGTACCTGTCCCGCGGCTTCGCGTTTCATTTGTGTATCGGGGTTATTGTCATTTGTGCATACATTTTATTGCCCTGTATGCCTCTAGACATACAGCCGTTTTTTTTGTTATAGTACGAACGGCGTCGTACCCAAGTGGTAAGGGACGGGTCTGCAAAACCCTTATGCAGCGGTTCAATTCCGCTCGACGCCTTGGGCCGGAATATCGCATGATGTTCCGGTTTTTTTATCGGGGCGGCGTATGGAAACCATTTCGTGCGATTACATCATTGTCGGAGCAGGCAGCGCGGGACTCGCTTCTGCGCAATATGCCGCGCGTGCGGGTTTGCGTACGGTCGTTTTCGATCCGTTAGGTTCGGGCGGACAGGTGCTGCAGATCGTCGAGCTTGAAAATTATCCCGGCGTCTTTCCCGCCGTTACAGGAATCGATTTTATCGATACGATGAAAAAGCAGGCGGAATTTTTCGGTGCTCGAATTGTGCACGAAAAGATCGCTTCGATCGATAAAATCAAAAATACGTTTTACGTTCGTGCGGAAGGCGGCGTCTATACCGCTTCCGCGCTCCTTATTGCGACGGGTGCCGAACACCGTATGCTCGGCGTTCCCGGTGAAAAAGAATTGACCGGCAGGGGCGTTTCATACTGCGCGACCTGCGACGGGCCTTTTTTTCGCAATAAAGCGATCGTCGTCGTCGGAGGCGGAGATTCCGCATGTACCGAAGCGCTCTACCTTGCAACGCTTTCTCCGAATATTACGCTCGTCCATCGCAAAGCGCAATTCCGCGCGGAATACGCCGTCGTCGAAAAGGTAAAAAACGATAAAAACATAAACGTCAAATATAATACGCTCGTAAAAGAAATCCGCGGAAACGGACGGGTACAATCCGTATTGCTCGAAGATACGGAGACGAGCGCGCAGACGGAACTGCCTGCCGATGCCGTGTTCATCTTCGTCGGCATGAAAGCGCGCACGGAGCTTTTCGATACGCTGCCGAAAGATAAGTCGGGCTATATCGTGACGAACGAAAAGATGGAGACGATCATGCCGGGCTTGTACTGTGCGGGCGATGTGCGCGCGAAGCCGTTCCGCCAAATCATCACCGCCGTTTCCGACGGCGCAATTGCGGCACACGAAGCCGCCGAATACGTAAAGCGCGTTTCGTCCGGAGACGGAGCATGAAACACTTTGCAAAATCAATATTATTAATTATTAATATTATGATCGCTTCTTTGCCGCGCATTTTTGCGCAGAGCGGAACGATCGCCGAGCCGCTTCGAGAGCTTCCCCAAGACGTCATCTTTTGGAGCGATTATCCGGCGGAGACGCTTGCACGCACGATCGTCGAGCGCATGAGCGATGCGGAATGCCTTTCGCAGATTTTTATGTTCGGCTGGGCGGGTGCGGAGCCCGAACAGCTTTTGTACGATTGGGTTTCCCGCGGGCTCGGCAGCGTAAAAGTGTTCGGATGGAACACCGACGATATCCGTCTCGTCGCAGAGTCGATTTTTTCGCTGCAGCGGAGCGCGTCGCAGACGAGATTTAAAATACCTCTGTTCGTCGCGACAGATCAGGAAGGCGGCTGGATCCGCCACGTCAAAGGAGAAACGTCCGTTACGCCGGGCAATATGGCGATCGGAGCTGCGGGCTATCCCGTCGACGCGTGGTACAGCGCGTATTATATTTCGCGCGAAATCAAAGCGCTCGGCATCAATATGAATTTTGCGCCGTCGGTCGACCTCTTTACCGATCGCACTTCGACGATCATCGGACCGCGCTCCTTCGGCGACAACCCCGAACATGCGGGTATACTCGGCGCGGCTTTTTCCGCCGGCAGTATCGCGGCGGGCGTCATCCCTACGGCAAAACATTTTCCGGGACACGGAGACACAGACGGCGATTCGCACGTAAAGCTCCCCGAAATCGATATCGATGAAAAGACGTTTACGCATCGCGAACTCGTTCCGTTCGAATACCTCGTCAAGCAAAAAATCCCCGCGATCATGTCGGGACATTTGAGTTTTCCGAAAATCGATGCAAGCGGCGCGCCCGCATCCCTTTCAAAATATTTTCTCACCGATTTGCTGCGCGGAAAGCTCGGTTTTGACGGATTGATAATTACCGACGATATGATGATGAACGGCGATACGCTCTACGCCGGTTCTTTGACGAATGCATTTTATCTCGCGATAGCGGCAGGCAACGATATCCTTATCTCTTCTACGACGGCGCGTTTAAACGAACCGCTGTGGGCGGTAAATCTTGACCGAATGAAAACAGACGGCGCATTTCGTGAGCGCGTAAAAGATGCGGCATACCGTGTCCTAAAAGCGAAACTCGACTATTTTAAAAGCGGAAACGCAGCTCCTCTTTATCCCGATGCGGCTGCGATTCGACGGCATATCCCCGATAAAGAAGGCGAAAAATTTTTTCTCGAGCAGGCGTGCCGATCGATTACGCTGTATAAAAAAGGCACCCTGCCGCTTTCGAGCAAAGATGCCGGCCGCGTGCTCTTTGTCGGCTCGCTTTCAAGATTTTTCAGTGAAGGAAAGCGACGCTATGTGTCTTCCGGCGATTACCGTTTTTCTTCGGAGCCGGGACAGAATGAAACGCAGTATATGTGCGACCGCATCCTTGAAAGCGCCGCTTCTTACGACACGGTCGTCTGCTGCGTTTCCAATGCGCAGTCTGCACGTATCGCGCGCATGCTCAAAGGAAGCGGAAAGAGAGTCGTGATCTTTTCGATCATGTCGCCGGAATATGCGCTCGATTTCGGCTGGGCGGATTCCGTTGTCATGGGATACAGCTGGTCGGCATATACCTTCGATGCTATGTTCGGCGCACTTGCAGGCGAATACGAAGCTCAAGGAACGCTGCCGTTTAAACCGTAAAGCGCTTGCACCGATACGGTTGAGCGCATTTTCAATCAACGTGCTTTCCGAATGCCGTTTACGCGCTTTAACCCGCTCTCCGCTGTCGCCTTTTTTGAGCCGCTGAAAAAATTATTAATCTTTCGGGATCGCAACTTTTTTCGTGTACTTCCAGTTGTAGCTGTGCGTGTCGGGAAGCTTGCCGTCGATGCGGTCGTTTTGCGCCTGCAGCTGATCGCGTATGAGCTTTCGGAAAACCGTCATAAGCGGTTCGGGATTCGCATTTTCGTTTGCAAGATGTACGGACTGCAGCTCTTTTATGAGATAATAACAGGATTCGATGGTGGAGATGTAATCGGGAGAAGGCTCACGCTTAAACGTAAACTCGGAGCGGTAGCTGCCTGCAAAAGAGAGACGCGGAAGGTCAAGTAAAAAAGCGCTGTGCTCGATCACTTTGCGCGAACAAAACCACGTCGCGTCGATAACGATCACGAGAAGCGTTTTGTCCCCGACGAGATCGGCAAATCCTTCGGTGCGTACCGTGTTCGCATCTTTTCCCGGGTAGAGCAGCACGGGAAAGTAGCGCGGATCGGCGAGGAGTTCGTGCAGGCGCGCATTTTTTGAAAAATCGAGACCGATGAGAATCTCCGAATCGACGAGCGACACGTGCGCGATGCGCCCCGTTCCCGTACGCTCGCGCTTGGCTTCTTTGGGATGCATGAGCAGCACGAATTTGACACCCGCGTCTACCGGCTCCGCGTATTTGCAGAGACAGTAGCGCACGGGTCGAAAACAGCGCCAGCAGCGATCGCTCATACGCCGAGCGATTTCAACAAATCGGCTTTGCTCATCGCACCCGTTTGCTGAGCGGCGGCTTTGCCGTTTTTAAACAAAATAAACGTCGGAATGCTCATGACGCGGAATTGTGCGGCAAGGCTTTCCTGTTCGTCCACGTTGACTTTGCCGACTTTCAATACGCCTTTTTTTTCTTCGGCGATTTCCGAAACGACCGGCCCCATCATGCGGCACGGACCGCACCACGACGCCCAAAAATCGACGAGTACGGGAAGATCCGATTCGAGCACTTCGCTGTTAAAATTCTCCGCAGTAAGCGTGAGTTCCATAATTACCTCCGGTATATTATTTATTATAAAATCGTATTTATTTAAATATAGTCTTTTCTTATTGTAAAAGCAAATAAAATTCGCTACAGTGATAATCACGAATTCGTCGGTTTTTCACAACGCGGCCGACTTTTTGCATATCTTTACGGGTGGTGCTATGACAAAAGATTTGACACAGGGAAAACCGTTTCCGCTCATCCTCGAATTTTCGATTCCGGTGCTGCTCGGCTATCTCTTCCAGCAGTTTTATAATCTCACCGATACGGTCATCGTCGGGAAATCTCTCGGCGTTCAAGCGCTTGCGGCCGTCGGTTCGACCGGCGCCGTGAATTTTTTAATAATCGGATTCGTCATGGGCGTATGCAACGGTTTTACGATTCCCGTATCGCAGCGTTTCGGCGCAAAAGATTTTTCGCTCATGCGGAAGTACGTCGCGAATATCGTATACCTGTGCACCGCGTTTTCCGCCGTCATGGCTGTCGCCACGGTTATCTTTTGCGATCCGCTCATGCTTGCTATGGAAACGCCGGAAGACATCCTTTCTCGTGCGGGCGACTATATCAGGATAATCTTCGCAGGTATTCCGCTTACGTTTTTATACAATATAACATCCGGTTTGATCCGTGCACTCGGCGACAGTAAAACGCCGGTATTTTTTCTCGTGCTTTCGTCGCTGCTCAATATCGCACTCGATTTGATTTTTATCCTCGTGTTTCACTGGGACGTGCAGGGAGCGGCGCTCGCGACGGTTATCTCGCAGGGAGTCGCCGGCATCGCCTGTCTTTTGTATATGATCAAAAAGTTCGACATCATCAAACCGAAAGGCGACGAGCGAAAATTTAATAAAAATTATTGCAGCGTGCTGTGCGGCGTCGGCGTGCCGATGGGGCTGCAGTATTCCATAACGGCGATCGGAAGCGTTATCCTGCAGGCATCCGTCAACGGACTCGGTTCCGCCGCCGTCGCCGCAGTTACAGCTGCGACCCGCGTGGGGCAGTTTTTCTGTACGGTCTTCGATGCGCTCGGCACGACGATGGCAACCTACGGCGGACAAAATACGGGAGCCGGAAAAATCGACAGACTCGGTGTCGGCGTGCGCGACAGCATGATTATCGCTTCTGCGTATTCGATGATTGCACTCATCATATATTTTATCTTCGGCGATTATCTTGTCATGCTCTTTATGAACGGAGAGCAGACGGAAATTATTAAAAATGCAAAACTGTTTTTGTTGCAAAACGGTTCCGCGTACATCCTTTTGTCGGTCGTAAATATTTTCCGATTTATGATTCAAGGCATGGGATTTTCGCGCTTTGCGATTTTTTCCGGCGTGTTCGAAATGATCGCGCGTATGCTCATGGGCGTCTTTATGGTACCGCATTTCGGTTTTGTGAGCGCGGGTTTCGCTTCTCCGTTCGCATGGCTTTTGGCAGACTGCTTTTTGATACCCGCGTTTATCCGCTGCAAGCGTACGCTTGCAAAACAATTTAACAAGCGATAGTTTTCGACGTGCTCGGTATCACGTCATATCGATAAGGCAGGCGGGGAAACGACACCGACGGTTTCTTTTCCCCGCGCCCTTATTCTTCCCTCCTGCGTATGTCCGCATTTTCGTGCAAATCGACGGATCCGATTTCTTTTCTTAATAATTTTTTTTATGTTGCCAGTCCGTCCGCTTTTTGCTACACTGCGCCTATGGTCATATCTTCCATCGATTTAAAAGACGGACGCGTCGTGCAGCTGAAAAACGGTGCGCAGCCGGTGCTTGCGCGGGATGATGCGGAATCACTCATCGAAGAATTCGACAGGTACGGCGAAGTCGCCGTCATCGATTTGGATGCGGCGCTCGGAAACGTCGATGTGCGCGGCGACACGAAAAATACGCCGCTTTTAAAGAAGCTTTTGCGCAAAGGCAACGTGCGCACGGGCGGCGGCATACGCAGCGTGGAACGCGCAAAAGAACTCGTGTCACTCGGTGCGGAAAAAGTGATCATCGGTTCTGCGGCCTGGAAAAAAAATCCGAAAGCGGGAGAGTGCCCGCTCGATGTCGAATTCCTCGAAGCTCTCGTAAAGGCGATCGGCCGCGAGCGCGTTATCATCGCCGTCGATGCGAATGGCGGAAAAGTTGCAGTGCACGGATGGACGGAAACGACGGATGTGCCCTTCATAGAAGGAGCCGTGCTTGCCGAAAAATACTGCAGCGAAATTTTATTTACCTGCGTCGAAAAAGAAGGCTGTATGCAGGGCGCCGATACGGATGCGGTCAAAAAACTGCGCGAAGCGGTACAGTGCCGCATCGTTGTAGCAGGCGGCGTTTCGTCGGCGGAAGAAATCGTGCAGCTTGAAAAGCTCGGATGCGACGTGCAGCTCGGTATGGCGCTCTACACCGGAAAGGTTTCGCTTGCCGATGCGTTTATCGGCTGTTTGAATTGGGATAAAGTCGAGCTCATTCCGGTGATCGCGCAGAGCGTAAACGGAGACGTGCTTATGCTCGGTTATGCGAACCGCGCGGCGTTTGAAAAAACCTTTGAAACGAACAAGCTGACTTTTTTCAGCCGTACGCGGGAAGTGCTGTGGACAAAGGGCGAGCACAGCGGACACTATCTTGGGGTGAAAAAACTTCGCGCCGACTGCGATCGGGATACCGTGCTTGCGACGGTCGTCCCTCACGGGGGCGTGTGCCATACGGGAAGCTTTACCTGCTTTACGGGCGAAGCGGACGAAACGTCGTCCGCCGGAAGATTGTACGACATCATCGCGGACAGGTTTGCGCACCCGAAGCCCGGCTCTTATACTGCGACGCTCGACGGAAAGCGCGTCCGTGAAAAGATTTTGGAAGAAGCCGACGAGTTGTGCAACGAAGCGGAGACGAAGCAGGATGTCGTGTGGGAAGCCGCGGATCTGTTTTATTTTATGAACGTGCTCATGTACCGCGAAGGCGTCACCTGGCGCGACGTTTATGCAGAGCTCGACAGACGACATAAGAGCACATAAATCCGAGCAGTGCGGAGGATTTATGTGCGTCTCCTATAAAAAGAAAAACGGCTCTGCCGTTTTTCAACTCTCGACTTCAAGAATGCTTCCGAGCAGTGCGCAGGATTTATGTGCGTCTCCTATCACAAAGCGCGCGTAAACGTCGCGCTTTGTGTCCTCATAAGGAATTGCAGTCGGCTTTCATACCTTTTATAGCATCCGAAAGGATGGGGTATGAAAGCCTCCGCGCGGATAAAAGAAAAACGGCTCTGCCGTTTTTCAACTCTCGACTTATTTACAGATTCCGAGCAGTGTTCGTTCGCGGTACATCCGTGTACCGCTCACTACCGCATTTTTGCTTTGCAAAAATGCGCAGCTGTTTTGCAAAGCTGCGACACGGCATCCCTGCCGTGCATTGAATAAAACAAAGATTACCGTGCAACTTGCAACGAGCGCGAAGTTCCCTGCGCAACTTTTCAAAAACTGCAAGCCTGCCGGCTTGTTCTGAAAGGAAATTTATTATAGTATCCGCTAAAGCGGATTGCGAATCAGTTTTTGGAAAATTTCCTTGATTTACTATGTGACGTTTTTCCAAATCGTCGAGACACTCGTCGGCTCTTTCGGCAGCTGCAAACTCACAGTTCCACGACGATTTTACCGTTTACCTTGCCGCCGTCGTACGCTTCGCAGGCTTTTGCAATATCGCGGAAAGCAAACTTTTCTCCGACGAGCGGATTTAATTTGTGTTCGGCTAAAAAAGCGAAAATCGAATCGATATCGGCTTGTGTCGGGAAATTGCTGTGAAAGCCGGTAAGATACACGCCGCTCGGAATTTCCTAAATGGGAGTAAAATTTTCAAGCGCAAACACGCCGCCGAGCACACCCGTATTACAGGCGATGCCGCCTGAAGCGGTACACCGCAACGTATCGCGCAAGGTTTTACAACCGACCAGTTCCAAAACTTTATTGAAGCGGCCTTGATATTTTTCGTTCAGATTGCCGTCGTCCAAAATACACTCGTCAGCTCCCGCATTTTTAAGCAAACTCAATTTGCTTTCACGGTGAGTTGTAGCGGCGATACGGCAGCCTATCGCTTTTGCGATTTGAATTGAAGCGTAGCCGAGTGCGCAGGTGCCGCCGCGGATCAAAAGCTCATCGTCTTTTTGCAGCCGCAAACAGCGGAACAAAGAACCCCACGCGGTAAAATATGTTTCGGGAACAGCGGCGATATCGGACCATGCCATATCGGACTGTATTGCAAAAACATGGTGAAAAGGAAGCAAGGCATATTCGGCATAGCTGCCGTTGAAGCTGCGCCCCATCCCTCCCATGAGCACAACGACTTTTTGTCCGGCGGAAAAATGAGTATCGGAAGCATCGGCAATTTCGCCTACGCATTCGATACCGGGGATAATCGGCTTTTGTATGTAGTCATGTTCAATTTCAAATTGCCGTAAGATTTGTTCGGAATGGTTGAGTCCGAATGCATGGATCTTTATGAGTACCCATCCGCTCTTTACAGCGGGGACGGGAACATCGGTTAAAACAATGTCTTTTGCCGCGGTCGGTTCGGTCAGTACCACAGCTTTCATAGTATTCATAGACTTCTCCTGCTAACCGGCAACTTCCTTCCAGCATTGCGGATCGGCGGCATAAAAATCTCCGCCGCAGCTTCCGCTTGCAACGGCGGGACAGCCGCGGCAATACGGCAGCAATTCACATCTTGAACACTTGCTGAATTTTCCGTAGTCGCGGTAGGCTTCCATTTTTTTGCCCGTCCATACATCGGCCAGCCGCTCATCGCATGCATTCCCGATACGGCTGTTTGCAACGCGGCGGCAGGCGTAAATATCGCCCGTCGGTAAAATCGTGATATGGCAATTCCCGCAGTTACAGCCGCCGTAAATGATAAGTTTGTCGAAATTGTACCCGACGCCGGAATTCGACGAATCGGAAACCGTTCCCGCATACGATGTTCCGGAAGCCGAAGTTGTCTTATCCGCCGGCGTATGAGCGGGCAATTCAAAGCGTCCGTGTTCTTTCATAAGCAAAAGCAAAAACCAAAAATGCGGATGCAAAATCGGATCGCCGCCGGTGATATAAAAATACGGAAGCCGATCGAATGTTTGACAGAATTCCAATGCGTTAAAAAAAACGTGTTCGATTCGCACGCGGTTCATTGTTACTAACGCAGGGTGTCCTTCGGCAAAGATGTAACAGTGTTTACAGCGTTGGTCGCATTCGTCGGTGATGTGCCATTGGAAGGCAAAATATTCATGTGACATATCGATAAAAAAAAGGACGGCAGCATAAAAATCTACCGTCCGCTATAATCTCCAAACGGATTACTTTCCGCCTGCTCCGCACGCAGAACCGCATGCGGCTCCCTTGTCGGTTCGGGCGAGGATGATTTTTTTATGCGCGTATATGTAGCGCTCTATCTTTTGAAACAATAGCGTCGACTTTCCCGAAAACATCGGTCCCGTAATCAGCTCAACCATAACACCCCGCTTGCGCGCTACTGTAACGCAAAAACGGAAGCGTGACAATGAGAAAATTAATTTTAATACGGAACGATCAACTGCGATTCAAAATCGTACGCTCGATTTTTCTTGCTTTTTTGCGGATTTTATTGCGCGCCGGGATATTTCCACGGCAGCTTTACCCTTTGCACCGAGCAGTAAAGTACAGCGTATAAAAATCATATCAAAAATAACCAGCTGCAAAAGTCTTGATACCATAGCATCCGTATAATACGGCAATGTATTAGTTGCGCTGTATAAAGTGATATTGGAAACTTTTGTAAGCGAGGACAGGGAATAACTTGTTATCCCGACAACTGCAGCATTGTTAATTTTAGCATTCTTTGAACATTCAAGCACTTCACGGCTTTCCCCCGTATGGGAGATCACGACAACAACATCCCGTGCCGTTAAATGCGATGCGCGAATAATGGCAAGATGGGAATTCTCTTCGTAAATCGTCGGTAAGCCCAAACGCATAAATTTATGATGTGCGTCCATTGCGATACTGCTTGAACCGCCGGAACCGTAAAACAAAATATGCTCCGCTTTCAGAAAAAGGCGGGCAACTTTTTCTATCTCCGAATCTTTAACGAAATCGTACAAAGTTTCGATAGCTTTAACGGCAGAAACGATAACTTTCTTTTTTATCGTTTGTACCGTGTCGGCTTCGCCTATCTCCGAATAACCGTCTTCGATTTTTAAAGCCTTAGGTATCGTATTATTTTTTACAACGCTGGAATCTTTTAATACGTCTATTTGAAAAGCTTTAAACGACTTATATCCTATCTTTTTTATAAAACGTATGACGGCGGTTTCGCTGACGCAAAGTTTTTCTGCAATAGTTTTTAAAGTCAGCTGAGAAACTTGCTGCGGATCCGCAAGATAATATGAGGCGATTTTTTTCTGGACTTCAGACAAACGGTTTTGCTGGAGCGTTATATCGGTTAAAACGGATCGATCACTCACAAAAATTTATATTCCTTTTGAGCAGTCAAGTAAGTATAGACGCAGTATATCGTTTTTATAAGAGTTTTTCGCATGCTTCCTTTAAAGTATCAAGGGTGCCGACATTACCCGGAAATATGACATACGGAATACCCGGGAATTTAGCTTCCCTGCCCAACTGCCACACCGGAATGCCCGGACAAAGCTGCCCCATAACGGTTGCACGCCGAACGCCGAGCGCTTTTGTTCCTATATCGCTGGATGTAATGCCGCCTTTCGCGATAATAAAAGCCGGTTCAACATTCAAGTGCGATACGATACTTTGCAGCGCATAAGAAATTTCGACGGAACGTTGCAGAGCGGCTTCTTTTGTATCGCCTGCTACGGTTAAAAGTTTGCGATTGGTAAATACAACCGCCGTTTTCCCTTCCCGTATAAGCCGTTCGGCTTCCTTCGTTACGCGTTCGATTTCCTTTTCCAACAATCCTTTTTGCAAAACAAGGTCGGAATCGAAAGGAATCGCCGTAACGGTTCCGGTATCAAGCAGCGCATTAAGCTGTTCCGTCGTTTTTTTTGTATGCGATCCGATAATAACCAAACCGCCCGAAGCGGTTTTCTTTACATTCATTTCCTCGCAGGTCAATAAGGAACGCTCCGAAATACCCCCCATTTCTTTAACCAATGCAGCCGCCGAACGGAAAATAAATTTTTTACCCTTAGCCGATACACGATAAAGGGCAATACAAAAAACTTTTACATCCGTCGCATCGATCGCATTAACGATCACTTTTTGAAAATCGTGCACGCTCATCAACTGCGATTCTATTTTGTCAAAATTATGCGCGCGCAAATCTTCCAATGTAATTGAAACCGTATCGCCCGCTTTACATCGCCCCGAAGTTTTTTCTTCGATGTAATCGCGCAAATCGGAAGAAGTATAACCGAATGTTTTATCGGAAGCGAATTCCGTCTTTCCGGCAGGAATCAACGTATCGCCGTATTGCACATAATGTATGTTATCGACCGTAAAACGTCCGCCCTCTTTGAAAAAGAAACACAATATCTCCCCGTCGAATTTTTGCCCGGTATGCCGTTCAATAGTATTGCGTAAGGTCTCCGTTTCCAAAGGGTAATGCCCGCGCAAAGTGGAATCGCTTCGGCTTATAAGGAGGAAGTCTTTTTTCGTCTTTTCCGATACGGAAAGAATCGTCTCGGCGATACTGCGATGCAAGCGCTCCGTCTCATCGGCAGACAGACTGCGCGAATTGGTAAGGATATAAAACAAATTATTCGATTCGGCAAAACCCGCTTCAATACTCTCTGTATCCCAACGTGTGTATACCGAAACATCGTGTACGGTTTGCACTCCCGTAGGGTCATCGTCAAGCACTATTATTTTTTGATGATTCTTTTCCAGTTCTTTCCGCAAAAGAGAATCGATTCCGTCTTTAACGGGTGCCGCTATATTTTTCGAAATTTCCGCAAAAGAAATTTCCGATACGTCTGTATTACGATTCATTCGGTTTTCTCCGTACCGTCTTCAAATGCTATAACCGTTACGGGAGCGCTGTCGCTCCCTTTAACAAACAAGGGCAATGCGATTACTTTACCGATATCGCGTTTATACACTTTTTCCAGATTCAATTCTTCAATAACGGTTATATATCGATCATGAAAACTCCCCATAAGATATCGGTGAGCAAGAATACCGTCTTCCAAATGCGGATAGGATGTAACGCTTATCCAATCGATACCGATGCATTTTATATTACGGAATTCGTCCATAAAATATTTACACAAAGAAGCGGATAAGCCCGGTCCTCTGCTTGAATATACGTTCGGATCGGAACTCCGTTTAAGCGCAAAACCCGAACGTATACACAGCAAATCGCATTTTTTTATTTCACTCTCAAACGGAGCTATCATTTCTTTTGTTAATAATTGTTCCGCATCCAAAGGTATATCGAGGATCAGCGGTTTATTAAAAATAAAGAAATCTACAGGCAGTTCCGCGATAGAAAGTCCTTTGTCAAAGAAATGCTTCGGAGCGTCCATATGCGTTCCGAAATGATTGAATATTTCTATCACGGAAGTGTTGCACACATCTCCGTTCTCTATCCTCGCAAACGGTTTTATCCGCATCGTCGGAGCATTGGGGAAAGGCGGGTCATCTTCCGAAAGGATATGAGACAGCAAATGTACCATAGATTAAAACCTTCCTATAACCTGTCCTGCAGCTTGGAACCATAAAATCAAAAGAGTTCCGACAAACGAACCCAAATAAATTCTCCGCGTTTTCCGATACAGCAGTATGAGAACAAGATTAATGATGATGAATTGAGGGATCATAACATTAAGCATCATCATCCACCTTCCGGCATACGCTCCAAATCCCAACACGTCAAGTCCGGGACCGATCTGCATATAATCCGGAACAAAATGAATAAGCCACAAGAGCATCAAGCCGCCGACCGAAGCAATAACGTTAAACAGCCACCACAGCAAAATCGTTTTCTTTTCGCTCTGATACTCTTTCAATTTATTTTGCCCGAAAAGGAATATACCGTTGTTTACGAAAAAGAACATAAAGACGGGAACAAAATAAACAAAGACATATCCGATTCTTCTCACGTCAAATGCCTTCATAAAAGGCCAAAGACATCTGAGTTCGGTATTGAAAAAGAAACCGCATACAATCGTAAGAACATACATCGCTCCTACAAGAATCAAAGCTGCGAGAATATTCTTTGCGATGTCGCGAATACAAAACACCGTACTTTCCGAACAGGCGTATTCCATTCGACAAGCGAGCGTCTTTTCTTTATTCTTTTTATTAAGAAACAGCCATAAGACATACATCGCGATCGAAATCAGCGCGCTGAAGAACATCCAGTTTGTAATACCGTTTGTCATTTCCATTCTGGCGAAAGGAAAGCGTAAAATGGTTTTCGTTCCGGGGCCGCCGTGTTTGGCAAAGAACGGATAACAAAATACCGTTAAAGCTATGTTTATAAACGCCGCGATCCACCAAAAACTCATCTTTTGCGAATACGCGCTTACCTGCTTCGGACGCGTAATTGAAGCAAAAAATGAACTTGCAAGCAAAATATCCGTAAGCGGAAAAAGCAGCGATAACGTAATCAGCAGCATAATAAAACCGAGGACTTCTTTAATGTAATAGGTTTGCTTTGAGGAATCAAAAAAATAAGGATTATCGGATTTTTGAAGCGCTTTGTGAAACCATTCGCATACGGCCGCATTTGCTTTTCTATTTACCATAACGCCCAGATGCGTACCTTTAACAAGTTCGATCCTGCGAGCCGATCCGTCTGAAAAATCACCGTACGTCGTATTCCATTCAATACGCCCGTTTCCGGGAAATCCGAAAGCTTCCAAGCGCTTGGGATGAGTGACGAGGTCTTTTACCGGCCACGTTTTTTCCCGGTAACCGCCTATTTCCTCGTAAAGACCTTGTACCATCATATAGTTATGCAGTCCGGGATTCCCGCCGGAAGAACTCAAACCTACGATCGCTTTATGATCCGGATTCCAATTTCCCAAAGCAATCGAGTTCATCCCGCCGGTTGAATGACCGAATATACCGATATTTTCTTTGTCGACAAACGATAATGTTTTTAAATATATATAACCGTTATTTGCACCGCTTTTCGTTTTATCGTTTACTTCTCCTTGAGAATAACCGTGTCCGAGCTGATCGATCGATAAAACGACAAAGCCTCTTTTTGCCAGCTCCAACATACCGAAGGTACTCGGTGCTTCTTTATCGCTTTGATAGCCGTGCAAAGCCAAAATACCCGGCAAAGGATTTTTTTCATCGGCAAATTTCGGACGATACAACTTTGCAGTCATCACCTTTTGTTCTTGCGTCATAATTTTAAGATAGGAAACATCGATCTTTCCCCAATCGGTATCGATCATTTTCGATAAAAATCCTAAAAACAAAACACAAAGGATCGATACCGTTATCCAAATCCAATTCCGCTTTTTCTGAGACATTCCTTTCCTCCTATTATTTTCCCGTTTTTACTTCTACACAGGATAGTTTTTCATAATATTTTAAAATCGCACTGTGATCCTCTTTTTGCAGTCCGGCCGCAGACAAAGCGATCATCATTTCGTAAAGCTGTGCCGTCAAAGGCAAAACGGCGCCGCTTTTGTGAGACGTTTTAAGTACGTTTCCGATATCTTTTTGATTTATATCGATACGTCCGCCGGCTTTAAAATCGCGTGTAAACATTTTTTCCGCTTTTGCTTCCAACACGGCGCTTCCCGCAAGACCGCCGCGAATCGCTTCGTAAACGATTTTAGGATCTAACGAACAGGAAGCGGCAAGACAAAACGCTTCCGAAACTGCGGCAATATTTAAATTAACAATTATTTGATTCGCAAGCTTTACCGTAGAGCCGGCTCCGTTTTCTCCCACCCAAGTGATCTTTTCCGCAAAAGTTTTGAGAATGGGATATATCGTTTCTAAAATTTGCTTGTTGCCTCCCGTCATCAAAGTCAGGGTACCGTCAATCGCTTTAGGCTCTCCGCCGCTGACGGGACTGTCAAAAAAATGCACGTTTTTAGATTGGCAGATTTGTCCGATTTTTTTTGCAGTATCGGGATCGATGGAAGAAAGATCGAAAATAACGGCATCTTTTTTTATGTTTTCCAATAAACCTTCTTTGCCTAAAACCACTTCTTCCACATGTGCGGACGCAGGCAGCATGGTAAAAACCGTATCGACCGTTTGTCCGATTTCCTTGACGCTTTGAGCCGTCTGCGCACCCAAGCCCGCCAATTCTTCAAGCGGCTTCGGATTAATGTCGTAGCACAAAACGCTATACCCTTTTTTAAGGATATTGCTTACGATCGGCTTACCCATTATGCCCAATCCGATAAAACCTATTTTCATAACACACCCCTTTAAATATAGCAATATTTTATCTCACTTTTAACTAATAAGTTATTTTTTAACTGTTTTAGTATAAGTCCGAAATTTCAATATGTCAAGCAATTTTTTCAGCACATCCCACAGCTTCCCGCATCGCATAAAAACCGCCGCTGAGGACAAACAAAACCGGAATTGAATCAATTTTAGGTTTTTTTTGAGAAAACGACTATTTTTAAAATTGGCAATATGGTATTATAGTACCGTACTTCGATATGAAGTTTTAATAATCATTACAAAAGGGGTGTATATGAAAATCGGATTCGGAAGCGATCATTCGGGAGTCGCATTAAAACGTATTCTAATGGAACACGTACGCGGTAAAGGATACGAATGCGTCGATTACGGCGCTGCAGATTCGAATATCCCGGCAAATTATGCCGAGTTCGGCTTAAAGATCGGTGAAGCGATTGCATCACGCGAAGTTGAAAAAGGCGTAATGGTGTGCGGATCGGGCGTCGGTATTTCTCTCGCCGCGAACAAAGTTCCGGGAGTGAGGGCTGCGGTGTGCAGCGAACCGTGTACGGCAAAGCTCGCCGTCGAGCACAGTGACATAAATGCAGTCGCTATGGGCGTATGTATCGTCGGGCAGGAAGAGGCAAAAATGATTGTCGATGCTTTTCTCGACGCCGAGTTTGAAGGCGGCGTCTACACGGAACGGGTCGATACGCTTTCCGCTATAGAAAGAAAATACGGCAAATAAACGCAACACTTTTAATAGGTCGAAAAATTAACCGGCTTTTAATATGAGCGGATTTCCTTTCGAAAACCCGCTCGTATACGTCTACGCGTCCATTGTAAGACACGCACCGGTCAGCTCATCACACTTTGAACTTACCCACTTCCTCAGCCAGCTTTTTGATGCTCGCTTTGTTTTCCTGCGTAATCCGGTTCACTTCCTGCACCGCGTTGTTTATCTGCACCGCTCCCGACGCCATTTCATTCATGCTGTCCGTAATGATGCGCGTCAGATCGTCGAGCTTCCGCATCTCTCCGGCAACGCTCTCCCCGCCCTTCAGCATCTCTTCCGATCCCGACTGCACTTCCATCGTCACCGTGCTGATACTCTTTATCGCCGCAAGCACTTCTTTGCTCCCGTTTTCCTGCTCGCGCATCGCTTCCGTCAATCGATCGCTCATCGATTTTACCTGCTCCGACAAATTGAAAATCGTATTGAACTTTTCTTCCGCCGTTTTCGACGACGCCGACAGCGTTTCGATTTCTCCGGAGAGCGTTTTCAGCGTCTCCGTTATCGTCTTGCCCTGCATCGCGGAATCTTCGGCGAGCTTTCGGATCTCATCGGCAACGACCGCAAAACCCTTCCCCGCTTCTCCCGCATGCGCCGCTTCGATCGCCGCATTCATCGCAAGCAAGTTCGTCTGACTTGCGATGTGCTGTATGACACTCGAGGCTTCAAGCAAACTCCCCGATTCTTCGGCGATCTGTTGCGTCACCGCATTGGCGCTGACGACCGTACCTTTGCCGTCAGCCGTCGCATCCGCAAGCGTTTTGATAACGTCATCCGTCTGTTCGAGCGTCTGTGAAACCGCACCGATGTTCGCGACCATCTCTTCCACCGATGCCGACGACTGGGCGACGCTTGCCGCCTGCGTTTCGATGCTGTTGTTAAGCTGTTTGATCGTACGAACGATCTCTTCGATCGTCGCGGCCGTTTCGCTCACGCTCGCCGCCTGTGTCAGCGCCTGCTGCTTTACCCCGTCGATATTCGCGCTGATTTCATGTACGGAGCTTGCCGTTTGGGTCATATTCGACGCAAGCTCTTCGCCGATGGCTTCCATCGTGCCGGAGTTCTCTCCTACCGTCTTTATGGAACGACCGATTTTCGCGATCGTTTCGTTGAAGTATTCGGCCATATCGGTGATTTCATCGTTGCCGTTGACGGGAAGACGCACGGTAAGGTCGCCTTCGCCCTGTGAAATATTCCGCAATGCACCGACGGCGGTTTGAATCGGCTTTATAATAGCGCGCGCAACAAAATAGATAACGACAAACGTAATAACCAAAATAATCGCAGTAAGCCCCAAGAGCGAAAGGCGCAAGGTGTTTACCGCTCCCAAAAATTCGTTTACGGGAGCGCGGATAATAACCGACCAGTCGGTCGTTTGCATCGTCGCAAAAGAAGCGATATAGGCTTCGTCTTGGTATGTGTAATAGCCTATTTCACTTTCATCGGTGTTCCAAACGTGCTCCAAAAAAGCGGCGCACGAAGCAAGCTCTTTATTCGTCTTTGCCTGCTCGATGATATTCGCTTGACTTCTAACCAGCTCGGTATCTTTATCTGCGACAATGACACCGCTGTCGGCCATTATATAGCAATTACCCGTTTTACCGACAACGATATCTTTAATTTGTTCGGAAAGCCAAAATCCGTCAATATCCGCACTCAAAACACCGATGACCTGATGATTATTGTCGTATATGGGAACGGCAATAACTTGGATGAGTTTTTGCGTCGTTTTTGAAAAAAGCTGTTCGGAAAGAAACGGTTTTCCGCTCCGTGCCGATTGGAACCACTCCCGATCGCCGACTTGGGCATTTCCGCCGATACTATGGAGAGTGCCGTCAAACTCGCTGAAATCCAATTCCTGAATGGATGTATTGAATGACGCCTGTTCCCGCAGCAGTCTGATTTTTTCCGCATTTGAAACGGATGCATCGGTAAACATAGGCATACGCGCTATACCTTCAAGAAATTGCCAAATCGAGGTAATGCGACCGTCTATTATTCTCGAAACATCGGTTGCCTTGTCGATAAGGTGTATTTCGACTTTTTCGATAACCGCTTTGCGCGATGAAAGTATGGCAAGCAACGACTCGATTGCACCCGCAGCTAAAATTAATAATCCGAAAATAAGGATAAGCTTATAACGGAGCGAAAAACGTTTTTTCAAAGTAGAGCCTCCTATAAAAACTTCTTATATTGCACACCACAATCATGTAAGCTTGCCGATGCGTATTTCCATCTGACCGCCAAAACGATATCGATATAGAACGGATACCTCATTTGCGCCGGGCGGATGTTCAAAGCCGGCACGATAATAATCGATGGTATCTTTATTTTTTAACAAAACTGTTTGACAACGTGCAAGCAAATCATAATACTTGCGCAGTAAGTACCGATAATTTTTTAATAAACAATCGCAAGCGCGAAGTAAACGTTTATAATCGTAAATATTGACAGATTCTTTTTGGGGGTAAAATTGTCGGTCGATATAGGAAATCTCAATGATATCTCCTGATGCTTATATAGTATAACTCCAAATGTCAAATTTGGAAAGAGGAAAAATCGATAATATCAATGAAATAATTAAACAAGCTTTTACGCTGTACGCAAGAATGCGGGTGTGTTTCCAGCCGACGATAATCCGGAAAACATAGAGGCCGCCGAAGCACTCGGGCTTTCGACTTTTTTATTTACAACGGCGGCAGCACTGGAAACGCGTCTTTCGGCGCTCGGTTTACTGTGACGGGCATCTCGAAAAACCCGATCGTATTTTCAGCAAGCCCGGATCGTTCAGTCGAAAAGCTCCGTCGCCTCGAGCAGCCGTGCGACTTTTTCCGCATCTTCATCGAGCCGGCGGTCGTCGACGAGCGGAGCGGAGACGGCGCGCACTTGGGCATACAATCGTTGCGTAAATTCGCCGAACTCGGAGGCGCCTATCAAATCGACCGCTTGGCACACTGCGAGTATGTGTACGGCGTATTGCAGATAGATAAGATCGATTTGGTCGCGCAGTTTCCGCGCCGAAATCGTACCCATGGAAACTTTATCCTGATTGAGCGCTTCCGTCGGACTCGACTGAATACTCATCGCCGTACAGCAATGCTGCACTTCCGCACGGATCGCCGACATCGTGATCTGCGCCGCCTTAAAGCCGAATCGCAGTCCCGCGCGTTCGTCGGTATCGTCCGTAAACGGGATCAGATTTTCCGTGAGGTTGTTGAATTTTCCGTCGATGATGATCTCCGCCTGTTTGTCCGCCAAATCGCTGATATTCGCAAGCGCAATGCGCAGGTAATCGCAGGCGGCACAGATGTGTCCGCCGTAAAAATTGCCGGTGTTGTAGAGCTCTTGCGTATCGACGTTGACGAGCGGATTGTCGTTCGCGGAGTTGAGCTCTTCTTCGATCCACTGCCGTGCGATCCGAAGCGTATCTCGCAGGACGCCGTTTATCTGCGGAGCGCAGCGAATGGAATAGCGATCCTGAATTTTGACAAAGCGCTTTTCAAACTGCGCGTCGCCGATGGAGCCGATGCGTTCGAGCAAGTCTTCGTATCGATACACGCGCTTCGAGTTTTTTACGATATCATAAATATAGCCCGCGCTTTCGATCTGCCCCGTATGATTTTTCATCTCCGCGACTTTTTTTCGGAAGGGCACTTCGTTGCCGCGTACGATCTCCGCAGTCGCTGCGGTGACAAAATCGCAGATGTTCGCAAGCCTCCGCGCGCGCTTCCACGAAAGGGAGGCGACGGCCGTCATCACCGACGTACCGTTCATGATCGCAAGTCCCTCTTTCGCCGCAAGCGGAAGAGGGGCGATTCCTTCGGCTTTGAGCGCATCGATCGCCGGAACTATTTTACCTTTGTAATATACTTCGCGCTCTCCCATAACGACGGCAGCCACATAGGACAGCGGCGTCAAATCGCCCGAGGCGCCGACCGATCCCAGTTCGGGGATCACGGGAACGATATCTTTGTCGAGCAGGGTTTTGAGCATTTCTGCAAGGGCGACTCTGATCGCCGAATGCCCGCCTTTTACGTCGGAGTTCAAGCGGCACAGTACGACGGCGCGTCCTTCTTCATGCGAAAATTTTTTACCGAGTCCGATGCCGTGGAAACGCACGATGGATTTTTGCAGCTCTGCCGCGCGGGAGGGATTGATTTGATTTGCGCACGAATCGCCGAAGCCCGTCGTCACTCCGTATGTCGGAAATCCCTTTGCGATATAATCTTCGAGAAATTTGCGCGAGCGGCGAAGCGTTTCGAAAAACGCGTCGTCCTCCGGAAACGAAATTACGCTTGTTCCGTATGCAACGGCACACACGTCGTCGATTGTGAGGTGCTCTCCGTCAATCGTTATCGTTTTCATTCTGTACTGTCCTTGTCGGAATCACTGTATAACATGTCACACTTATGCACAAGTTGACAAATAAGATAATTATAATTATTTTATTAAAAAACGACAAGGAGAATACTATGCTCGATAAAAAGGTGCAAAAACTGCTGAACGATCAAATCAACAAGGAATTGTTTTCGGCATATCTGTATTTGGATATTTCAAATTATTTTTACGACAAGGGTTTGGAAGGCTTCGGCAATTGGTACAAAATCCAAGCGAAGGAAGAACAGGATCACGCGGATCTGATACTGCAGTATCTGCAAAATAACGGTGAGCGCATAACGCTCGAAGCGATCGAAAAACCGAATCACAGCTACGAACAGCTGAAAGACGCCCTGACCGTATCGCTCAAGCACGAACAGTACGTGACGAGTTTGATCCACGCGATCTATGATGCTGCACAAGCGGTAAAAGATTACCGGACGATGCAGTTTTTGGATTGGTTCGTAAAGGAGCAGGGCGAAGAAGAAAAGAATGCCGACGATATGATTAAAAAATACGATCTGTTCGGAAGCGATGCGAAAGCCCTGTATATGCTCGACAACGAATTGAAAGCGCGCGCTTATGCGCCGCCGTCGCTCACGTTGTAAGGGAAGAACAAGGGTGCGGGGAAAAGAAACCGTCGGTGTCGTTTCCCCGCCCGATATCACTGTATGTTGAGTACAATCGGAGTCGACGTATAACCGATTCCCATACGATCTATGCCGAGGTCGATAAGCGCTAGAAAATGCTCTCGGCTGCGGATACAGCCTGAGCCTTTTACGCGGCATCTTCCGGCAACCGTATCGATCATCGCTTTTATGATTTCCGGAGTCGCTCCGTGCAATTCGCCGCCGGTATAAAATCCGGTCGACGTTTTGACAAAGTCGACTCCCGCCTCGCAGGCTATTTCCGTCGCCCGTACGATTTCGTCCATCGAAAGCGCATCGGTTTCGAATATGACTTTTATATTCGCGCCGTGTGCGTGTGCCGCATCGGTAACGGCTTTGATGTCGCGCTTCGCTTCATCCCACGCGCCGCTGCGCATAAGTCCGTAATTTGCAACGACGTCCAAATCCTCTATGCCGCCGCCTTTTAAAATGAGTTCCGCCTGTGCGACTTTACTTTCCGTCGAAGAAGCGCCGAACGGAAAATCGCACACCGCACATACGCCGGTCTTCGTTCCGGCGCACAATTCTTTTGCAAGGGATGCATACGCGGGATTGACGCACACGGTTTTGCAGCCGTATGCGATACCGCGCTTTATCTGCTCGCGGATATCGTCCAACGTAAACTGCGGTTTCAATACGGAATGGTCGATGTATTGCGCCAATTCGGCGGCCGTCATCGATTCGGCTTTTTTTGTCGGTTTCATAAGAGCATATTAACAAAAAGGCCGAGCTTTGCCAACACTCGGCATCGCATTTTGATAAAAATTCCGATCACACTGCCGCGATTCGAACGTCTTTCATCGTATAGCCGGCTTTTGAAACCGCTTCGACGAGCGCCGCTTCACCGCCGTTTTGTTTCAATAAAATCGATACCGAATTTTTTTTGAGATTTACGGTCGCCCATACGTCGTCGAGGCTGTTGAGCGCATTCGTGACGCGCAGCGCGCAGTTTTTGCATGTCATACCTTCCACCGTCGCTTCCGCACGGTACGGATAATGCGAACGATCCGGATCCGACGGCCCTATCTTGACGATGGAGTCTCCGCCGGAACAGCAGCTTTTTCCTGCAGCGCTCCGCAAAATCGAACGTACGCCGAACACGAACCCGACTGCGATTATTAAAATAATGATTACATTTACCGCCATAGCAACCCCCTTAATAATTTTTATGATGAGTTTTCAAAAAAACCAGGGTCTGTGCGCTTGTGGCGTACGCAGCAGACCCTGTGAAAAGCTGGAAACTTTTACTGTGTAGCTATGTCCCGTGCAAGAGAATTGACAACCCCCTTGCACGCAGAAGAACCGATAGTAAGGACTCTTTCCGATCCCGTCCGCTTCACCGCCGACCGCCGTAAATCATGCAGCGCAAACGGTGCCGCCTTTTTTGTTATGCGCTTGCACCCAGGTCTTCGCACGCTTTGATCGCGTCCGCATCCGGTTCGAGGTGGACCATAAGACCTTCACCGTTTACCATCGTACCGCCCGCATTTTTGACGCGGTCGGCCCAGTCGCGAAGCCATTGTCCGTCGCCCCAGTCATAGGAGCCGAAGAGCGCAACTTTTTTTCCGCCGAGGCTGCCTTCGATCGACGCAAAGAACGATTCCATGCTGTCTTCAAGGACTTCCGCACCCATCGCGGGGCTGCCGAGAATAAGCACATCGGCGCCTAAAACTTCCGCAGCGGACGCTTCATCCGCTTTTTTCATTATGACGGTCGCTCCCGAACTCTTCGCGCCTTTTTCGATCGCCAGAGCCATCGCTTCCGTATTTCCCGTCGTGCTCGCATATACGATTGCTTTTGTCATTACTTGCCTCCATTCAATAATTATTATGTATTAACGCACCGCGCGCGTATTTTTTCGCCGCAAGCGGCACGGATAATCCTCTCTTTAATAATTTACGGCAGCCCTCACTGCACGTTCTGTATTGTTCCATCCGCTTTCGAGCGGCGTGCACATCTCCGTACACTTTCCAAAACCCCGCATACCGGTAATTGCCGCCCGCAGTTTTTTCAAACTGAACGACATCCTCAAGCGGATAGCCGAGGAAGACGCCGACCTCGTGGGGAAAATCGTTTTCTCCGACGAGGCGATGGAGCAACTCGGAAAGCATCGCATTAAATCCCGATTCGACGGGATAAGCTTTTTCTTTCAGATACTCCCGTATGCAGCAATCACCGCACTGCCGTTCGAGCAGGTTTTTATCGTACACGAAAAACAATACCTGCGCATTGCGCCGCGGAAGCGCAACGATATATTTTCCCTCTCCGGCAAAAGCGCTGTGCCATTCCTTCACTTTGCTTTTACATGCGTCGTACACTTCTTTCCGTATCGAAAAAAGGCACGACGGTTTAATGCCGCACAGCGCGGGAGCCCCGCAATGTATGACGGCTTCTTCAAAGCTCATAAACTTATTTTTTCACATGCTCCGCCAAAAATTTTTCTACATTTGAAAATTCGTGGCAGCCGCCTTTTGACGAACACCAACCCGTGCACCCGAGGCACCCCGGATTGCCGGTAATCTTCGCTTCGTGATGGGTTTTTATGACAGCCCGCAGCGCAAAAAATCCCCACACACCGATACAAAGCACTGCAATAATATTTGCAACCATACGAACCTCCGTAAACCGCAGGCAAAACCGCTCACGCTTTACCCGCGAACCGTCCGCCGTAAAGCTGCAGCGTCCGTCGGGCAGACGCTGCAGCCGATCACCTTTTATAAATACTTTTTTACATTGCGTATGTTTCTCTTTCTTTTCAGATCAATATTCATGTCCCATTACGCAGCGGCAAACGCGCGACCGCGCATCATGCGTTCCTGTTTTTTATAGGGATCCGGACGGAACAGCATAACAAGGATCGCGATCGTAAAGAGGATCGCGAACACCGTTCCGACACCGAATGCACCGGCGGTAATCAGCATACCGTACTGATACACACAGAGGGCGATAACGTATGCGAATATGTTCTGGAACAGAACCGCGAACCAAAACCACTTCCGGCTTTGCAGGTTTTGCGCCATCGTCGAAATAGCCGCGATACACGGCGAATCGAGCAGGTTGAACACGAGATACGAAATAGCTGCGGGAAGCGTCGGGAACCACGTCGCGACCGCGCTTGCAACAGCATCGGCTTCTTCAACGCTTTCTTCAGCGACGTTTGCGAGAACGCCCATCGTACTGACGATACCTTCTTTCGCAACGAAACCGGAAATCGCGGAAGCAGCCGCCTGCCAACCGCCGACTTCGCCTCCGAAACCGAGCGGTACGAAGATCCAGCGGAGCACGTTACCGATCGCGGCGAGCATCGACTCGGCAGGATCGACAAGACCGAAACCCTCTTCGCCGAAACCGTAGCTCGACAGGAACCACATGACCAAGCACATGAGGAAAAGCACGGTTCCCGCTTTGATCATAAAGCCTTTCAAACGTTCCCACGTATGGATGAGCACCGTCTTCGGCTGCGGAATATGATATTGGGGCAATTCCATAACGAAGGGAGCCGCTTCGCCGTGGAAGGGCTTTGTTTTTTTAAGCATAATAGCCGCGATGAGTACGCACGCAACGCCCGTCGCATACATAGCCGGAGCAAGCCACGCCGAGTTCATACCCGACACATGCTGTACCATGACCGCGCCCATAAGCGCGATAACGGGAAGCTTTGCGCCGCAGGGCACCCACGTCGTCGTTATAATCGTCAAGCGGCGGTCGTTTTCGTTTTCGATCGTCTTCGACGCCATAATACCGGGAACGCCGCAGCCCGAAGAGATGAGCAGCGGGATAAAGCTTTTTCCCGAAAGTCCGAAGTGTCTGAACACGCGATCCATAACGAACGCGATGCGCACCATATAGCCGATATCTTCGACGATTGAAAGCAGCAAAAACAAAACGGCCATCTGCGGCACGAAGCCGAGGATCGTACCGACACCGCCGATCAAACCGTTGACAAGACAATCGGTGAGCACTTCGTTTGCACCCGCATTTTCCATCCAGCCGGAAACGATCTCCTGAATACCCGCGACAAACGAATCGTTCGTCCAATCCGTCATCCACGTACCGACCGTCGTCACCGAAATATAATAGATGACCCACATGACGGCAAGGAAGATCGGAATACCGAGCCAGCGGTTCGTTACGATTTTATCGACCTTGTCGGATGTCGTCAGTTTATTGCCCGATTTTTTCAAGCAGCCTTTCAGCATCTTCGTGATGTATTCGTAGCGTTCGTTCGTGATGAGCGATTCGGAATCGTCGTTGTAATCCGATTCAAGGGCTTTTGTGATCTCTTCCGCTTTTGCGGCATCTTCCGCCGAAAGGTGCAGACGCTCCAGCACAACACTATCGCGCTCGATCAGCTTGATCGCATACCAGCGTTTGAGTTCTGCAGAAATATCTGAGGGAACAAGCGCTTCCATTTTTGAGATCGCCTGTTCGACGTTTGCGGAAAAGCATTTTTTCGGCATAACCGTTTTCGAGTTGCGGGCCGCTTCCGCTGCAGCGCGCGCGGCTTCTTTGACGCCCGTACCTTTTAAGGCGGACGTTTCGATTATCTTACAGCCGAGCGCTTCGCTCAGTTTTTCCGTATCGATTTTATCGCCCGATTTTTTCAGCACGTCGATCATGTTCAGCGCAATGACGACGGGCTTTCCGAGCTCGAGAATTTGCGTCGTTAAATATAAGTTTCGTTCGATGTTCGTCGAATCGACAAGATTCAAAACCGCCGCAGGATCGTTTCCGGCGAGATAATCGCGGCTTACGACTTCTTCAGGCGTATACGGAGAAAGCGAATAAATACCGGGCAAGTCCGTAACGATAATATCGCTTTCGCCTTTCATTCGGCCTTCTTTTTTTTCTACCGTTACTCCCGGCCAGTTGCCGACATACTGGTTCGCCCCCGTCAGCGAATTGAACATTGTCGTTTTGCCGCAGTTCGGGTTTCCTGCAAGCGCAATCTTAATTGTTGCCATAGTTCCTCCACAAGCTACAAAAATCTTCAGTCGTTTTCAATACAAGACATGTGCGATTCGTACACAACCGTTTGAAAGCGCTCATTCTACCTCGATACAGTCCGCATCGTCTTTGCGAACGCTCAACTCGTATCCCCTGATCGTCACTTCGACCGGATCGCCGAGCGGCGCGACTTTACGAATATACACGCTGCATCCGTTGGTAAAACCCATATCCATGAGGCGGCGTTTCAATGCACCTTCCCCATCCAACCTTTTGACCGTTACCGTTTCACCGACGGTAACATTTCGCAATGTTTTCATTATGATCTCCTTGACCTCTTGACGGCCTTAATAAATCACACCGTAAAAAAATCCGCGCTCACACCATGATGCGGTTAGCCATCGCGCGGTTTAATGCAATTCGGGATTCTTTTACCTGTACGATAATATTTCCGTCAGTCGTAGACACGACAGTAACCGCCGTACCGACGTTAAAGCCGATTTCGTTGAGTCGCTGCTTTACGTCCGCCGTACCGCCGACTTTTTTTACCGTGCATTGTTCACCGATTGCACACATCGATAAAGGCATCATAATTCACCTGCTTGGTAGTATACCCTGAAATAGGCATACACCTACTCGGTTAATATACGCTAACCGGCAGAAACTGTCAATAGCCTATGCTAACTTTTCGAAAGTTTTTAGGAACCGTCCAAAAATTTCAGTATAAAGACTTAATTTTACACTCGCCCGCCTGCTAAAAAAGTAAGCGCCCTTTTGAGACAGCCCGTATTGTAACTCACGTTTTTTTACTTTATCATAAACGCATGAATATCATTCTCATCGGCTCGGGCGGCCGCGAACACGCGATAGCGCGCTGCCTTGCGCAAAGCCCGCTCGTACAAAAAATTATCGTCGTTCCCGGAAACGGAGGTACGGCTGCAGAACCGAAGTGCAAAAACGTCGACGCGGCGCTATGCGATTACCTCAAAGATGACGGTGTGCCGGCTTGCGTGCAGATCGCACAACGCGAAGAATGCATTATGGCGATCGTAGGACCGGAAAATCCGCTCGCGGAAGGCATTGCGGACGATTTTTGGAAAGCCGATATTCCGTGCATCGGGCCGAAAAAAGCGGCGGCCGAACTCGAAGCGAGCAAAGATTTTGCAAAACGCTTTATGCATACCTACGGTGTCGCGTGCGCAAAAAGCGAAACGTTCAGTGACAGCGAACAAGCGAAAGCATACGTCCGACAGAACGGTGCGCCGGTCGTCATCAAAGCGGACGGGCTTGCAGCGGGAAAGGGCGTTGTCGTCGCGGCGACCGTCGAAGAAGCCCTTTCGGCGATCGGCGATATCATGGATTCGGGCAGCGTCGGAAAAGCCGGAAAAAAAATCGTTATCGAAGAATATCTCGAAGGCGTCGAAATCTCCGTGCTTGCCGCAGTTTCGGTAACATCTGAAGCTGCAAAAAAACAAAAAGCGAAAATCGTGCCGTTTTTACCGGCGCGTGATCATAAACGCCTGCTCGACGGAGCGCAAGGGCCGAACACAGGCGGCATGGGCGCCGTATGCCCGCTCGCCGACGTAACCGGCGAAACGATGGAGCGTTTCCGGCGCGACATCCTTTCGCCGACGCTCAAAGGACTCATCGCCGAAAATTTCGATTACCGCGGTTTTATCTTTTTCGGCGTTATGCTCACAAAAGACGGACCGAAACTCCTCGAATACAACGTGCGGCTCGGAGATCCCGAAACGCAGGCGGTACTCCCGCTCGCCGATTTCGACTTTGCCGCGATGTGCTGTTCGATCGTCAACGGCTCGCTTGACAATTTCGCGTTCAAATGGAAAACGGGATGCGTCGTCGCTCCGGTCATCGTTTCGGAGGGCTACCCCGGCGCATACAAAAAAGGCAAAGAAATTACAATCGATGAAAAGCGCGTACAATCGGCCGGCGCGCAATTATTTATCGCGGGAGCAAAACGCACCGCGGACGGAAAACTCGTAACCGACGGCGGGCGCGTGCTCGCATGCAGCGCGCACGGCACGGACTTCGACGACGCGCGAAAGAAGGCATACGACGCGATCGGCGCGATACGCTTCGAAGGCGCGTTTTATCGTAAAGACATAGGACTCGCGGGAGCGGCGGAATCGGGAAAGCTGTAAAGCGGACAGCGATACGCATATCGACAAGAATGCGTATTACGCTTCGTGCGGCGTTAATTTTTAATCGCATTTCCGATGATGGAGCCCCGTGCTTTTCGCAGGTGAAATCGCATCGTGTTTACACCGGCGGCGCTGCCGTAAACGCGCGGCACCCCACCCTTCACACGCTGAAAAGCAACTCTTCATACGACGGAAACGGCTTGTACGATTCGGCAAGCAGCGGCTCTATGGCGTCGGTCACCGCACGTACTTTTTCCATCGCGGGGATCACTTTTTCGGCGTAAGCTTTTGCGCGGAGCATATAATCGCCGTTTGCGATCGCCTCCGCATGCTTTTCAAAAAGCGAAGCCGTCTCTGCCGAAAGAGAATCGGCAAGCTCATCGAGTTTTTCGAGCAGCGAAATCCCCGCGCCGCATTTTGCAAGCGGAAGGGCATTTTTTACCGATACGACAGTCTCCGCGATCGAATCCATATATCCGAGCACGGAGGGCATGATATTTTTATTGACCATTTCGAGCATCGTGCCGACTTCGATATTGAGCACTTGGCAGTATTTTTCGAGCTTTACTTCGTAGTGACTTTTCATCTCCGCTTCGGTGTAGATGCCCGTTTCGGTATACAGTTTGACGTTTTTCGGTTTCAGATATTCGGCGACCGCTTCCGGAAGATTGCGCAGATTTAAAAGCCCGCGCTTTTTCGCTTCCGAAACCCAATCGTCTCCGTAGCCGTTACCGTTAAAGATGATTTTCCAGTGATCCGTAATTTCTTTTTTAATAAGTTCCTGCAGCGCTTGATTGAAGTCTTTCGCGCCTTCGAGTTTGTCGGCATACTCTTTCAAAACGTCTGCGACGATCGCATTGAGCGTCGTCATCGGCCCCGAAATCGACAGAGAAGAACCGACCGAGCGGAATTCGAATTTATTTACGGTGAACGCGAAAGGAGACGTGCGGTTGCGGTCGGTCGTATCTTTCGGGATGGGCGGCAAAACATCCGCGCCGATTTTTATCTTTTGTTTTGATTTCGCGCTGTACGGCGTTCCGTCTTTAATCGATTTCAATACGGCTTCGAGCTCGTCGCCGACGAATATCGACATGATTGCAGGCGGCGCTTCGTTCGCTCCGAGCCGGTGATCGTTTCCCGCACTCGCAACCGAAATGCGCAGCAAATCCTGATTGTCGTCGACGGCGCGGATCACCGCGGTGAGGAAAAGCAAAAAGCGTGCGTTTTCCCTCGGCGTATCGCCCGGCTTCAAAAGACCTTCGCCCGAATCGGTTTCGATCGACCAGTTGTTGTGCTTGCCGCTGCCGTTGATGCCGGCAAAAGGTTTTTCGTGCAGCAGACACACAAGCCCGTGCCGACGTGCAACCTTTTTCATGATCTCCATCGTCAGCTGATTTTGATCGGCCGCCAAATTCGTCGTCGAAAAAATCGGCGCCATTTCGTGCTGGGCGGGAGCCGTTTCATTGTGTTCCGTCTTGGCAAAGATGCCGAGCTTCCACAACTCTTCGTTGAGGTCTTCCATGTATTCCGTAACGCGCGGCGTGATCGCGGTAAAATACTGGTCGTCCATCTCCTGCCCTTTCGCGGGTTTTGCGCCGAAAAGCGTCCGCCCCGTCATCTGAAGATCTCTGCGCTTTTCATAGAGTTTTTCATCGATCAAAAAATATTCCTGTTCGGCACCGACGCAGGAAATCACGTGTTCGACGTTTTTTTCGCCGAAAAGACGAAGCACGCGCACAGCCTGTTTACTGAGCGCTTCGATGGAACGAAGGAGCGGCGTTTTTTTATCGAGGGCTTCTCCCGTGTACGAACAGAAGGCCGTCGGAATACACAGAGAATGATCCTTTACGAACGCGTACGCCGTCGGATCCCACACCGTGTACCCGCGCGCTTCAAAAGTGGCGCGGCTTCCGCCCGACGGAAACGACGACGCATCGCTTTCGCCTTTGACAAGCTCTTTGCCGCCGAACTCCATAATGACGCCGCCGTTTTTGTCGGGAGCGATAAAACTTTCGTGCTTTTCCGCCGTAATGCCGGTGAGCGGCTGAAACCAATGCGTGTAGTGCGTCGCGCCTTTCGAAATAGCCCACTCTTTCATCGCGTGCGCCACTTGATTCGCGATTTCAAGTTCGAGCGGCGTACCGTCGTCGAGCGTTTTTTTGAGCGCTTTAAACGTGTCTTTCGGCAAAAGCTCGCGCATCACCTTTTGATTAAAAACCATGCTCCCGAACAATTCCTGCACATTCGGCATACAGTCCTCCGGCGTTTTGTCCCGCACTTTAAAAATAGAAAAGCGATGCAAACCCCTTTTGTACAAAAGTGTTTACATCGCCTGCATTTTTCATATTCACGTTATAGCCTTTGTCGGCAAAAAAATCAAGTGCGAAAAAAATCGACCGTCGGAACAAAACCGAACGATGCTTTTCACATATCTTTTAAAATCGACTTAAAGTGCGCAAGGTAATCGGCAAAGGAAATATAGCACAGGGCAAGGCTTACGATAAACATACCGAGTGCGGCATTCTTCCAAACCGCCATATGCTGCACGACGGATAAAACGATACCGCCGACAGCTTCCCCTTTCGCCGCGTAAAAGCGCAGCGCGCATTCGGGGATGAGCGAAACAAATCCCGAGGTGACGTAAAATACGGTTTTGAGTTTTCCGCCCTTTCGCGCGGCGATCGCCGTACCTTGCTTTGCCGCGACCATACGCAAAAAATTCTGCGAAAACTCGCGGTACAAAATCAATACGAATACCCATACCGGAAGATAGCTTTTCACGGACGGGCTGAACGAATGCATAAAACACGTAAATGTCGTCAAATGCACGATGACGTCCGCAAAGGGATCGAACATCTTGCCGAAATCGCTCACCTCACCCGTTTTGCGCGCAAAAAATCCGTCGAGAAAATCGGTGAATTCCATGCACGCCAGAAGAGGAATCATAAGGGCTGCCGAAACGCCGGCAAATCGCCCCGTCCAAATCGGTATAAAATAGATAAGGAAAAATACCGGCGCAAAGACAACGCGTACCGACGTAAATGCGTTTGCGAGTTTCATACCGTCAGTATGTTTTTAAAGGCGCATAGTGTCAAGACGCGGCAGCCGGTGACCGTTCGCATGAGAGAGGCACAATCATTTCGGGTGCGCTTTAAAATCCTGAACGATGCTTATGCGGGACTTTACGTCGTATCCGGGCATCTCTTTTTTTGAAAGCGCGACGGCTTGTTCGACGACGGCCGAAGAATCCGCAACACCCTGCAGCACAATCGTATTGCCGTCGATAACGGCATGCAAAAATTCGATATTGACCTTATGTGTAAATACGAGCGTATTGACGAGGCGTTGTGCGGCAAGCAGCGTTTTTATTTTTTCCGCTCCGAGCGCGTCGCGTTCGGATGAAATATGCGATTTAACAAAATCGGCGATAAGCGCACCGCCTTCATCCGCACCGATAAGTCCCGTATTCAGCACAAAATGAAAATGCGTCGGATCGGCTATATCGATGTCAAAAAAACTTTTATGAAAACCGCTCCTGTTTTTATCGCTTTCATCGATCTTTTGCTGTGCCTGTTTTTTCGTGCATGCGAATTCGTTTTCGAGCCTCTGCAGTCTGACGGAATCTTTCGCAACGAGACGGAATGAAACGACATTTGGAACGTCTTCCAATATGATATACGAACCGCGTCCGATAAGCACACAGTTGTTTTCGCTCGCCGCTTCGAGGACTGCCGTCTGCAGATAGTGCAAATATTCGTCGCGGTCTTTGACGAGTGCGGCAAAAAATCCCGGTTTTTTTTCATCGTACTTGCCGAGCTTTTCGGCGGGAAATCCGTGCTGCACGATGCGTTTTTCAAGCTCATCCCTGCGGATAAACACGTATCCGAGTTTTTCCGCCGCGATCGCAGCGATTTCATCGCCGAGCGCCGCAATCTGCCGGGAAATCGCAACTATAGCCATACGCACCTCCCATAAAAACTTTTGCAGGATATTTTAATATCCGAAAAAGTTTTTAGCCGTGCGCGAGAGCGCACACGTTAAATAGTCGAGTTTGCAAAATAAAGTATATCGTATGTATACGATTTTATCGAAAAAAATACGTATACACGTTTTCTGCAAATACTCGCGCAAACTCGAGGTAAAAAGCGGCAGCGATATTTCAGACGACGCTTTTTACCATACCTCCCATAAAAACTTTTGCAGGAAGTTTTCAGCCGTACACGCAAATATACGCGCATACACGCTTTTATAATTTCCGTAAATACAGTATAACTCAATATAACCGAAAAATAAAGCAATTTGTTTTATCGGAAAACTTTATATATCAACGGTACGGGAGCGATCGGATATGGATGCTGACGACAGCGCGCTTATTTGGCAGGAAAACGGAAAACGAGTATTATTAAAAACACCCGTGTTTACGGTAACCGAAACGGACAGCGTTGCATCCGACGGACAAAAAGGGAACTACATGGTCATCGAACCGGGACACGATTGGGCGATCGTCGTACCGGTACACGGCAGTAAGTTTTTGATGGTAAAACAATGGCGGCACGCCGAATGCGTGCTGAGCATCGAATTCCCCGGCGGCGTCATGGACGAAGGAGAAACGCCCGAACAGGCGGCCGCACGGGAGCTGCGCGAAGAAACGGGACACACGGCGGGACGGCTGACCTATCTCGGAACGATGAGTCCGAACCCCGCGCTCATGTCGAATCATGTGCATTTTTTTGCCGCGGAAGATTTGACGAATATCCACGAACAGCATTTGGATAAAGACGAATATGTGCACTACCTCGAACTCGATCAGGATGAAGTGATCGAAGGTCTCGGCACAAAAAAAGAATATTCGCACGCGCTCATGGCGGCAGCCGTCGCGCTCTATTTGCGCTGCAAACAAAAAGTGCAGAAGGCAAACGGCAGATTCTAAAAATTATTAAAAATGAAACGACTGTTTTGCCGGCAGGCGACAAAACAAGCGCTCTACAATAATTGTAGTCCCGATAAAAAAATCGAACGATGCACAAAAGTACGCCGTTCGATTTTTAATTTAACGCCAATCGATACCCCGCCGCAGCCTCGCAGCGAAGCTTCAAGCGGCGTCGGGGTATTAAATCCTCCGCACGAATAAACCGATAAGTGTGCAATCAGCGCGCGACGTTGTACGGATCGTAAGCTTTCGCGGGATCGTAGACGCCGTCGCGGATTTCACCGCTCAAACTCGGAATCTGCATTTTCATGCCGGGCAAAATCAAATTCGGATCTTCGGGACGCGGGATATTCGTTTTGTTCGCCTGATACAGATTTTCCCACAACAACGGATTATTGTAGATATACGGACGGCCCGAAATATTCCAAAAGCAATCTTTCGTATCCGCCCACGGACGAACGACGTAAAATTCGGGAAGCGGGGTCACTTCACGAACGCCGTCGAGAGCGGCGACCGATTCGCGCGCATAATTCGCCGCAGCTTTATAGTCTTCGCCGTCGTAAGATTTTTCGGCACCGGCATACTTATTTTGTGCGGCGGTAAACGCCATCGGAAAATTCTTATCCGCATTGATGCTTTTCGCCCATGCGATTTTATTTTGTGCGATCTTCATTTCATCTTCGGCCGATTTTTTTGCAAGCATCATATCGATATATGCGCGGGAAAGCGCCGCATTTTCTTCGGCTTTTTGCGAAAGTTCGATCGATTCGTCGTAGCGGCCGGCATTGAGAGCCGCCTGCGCTTGACGCGTATACTCGTCGGCAAGCTTTTGATACGTATTGTTTTTATAGCTTACAGCGAACGCAATCGTTCCTATAAAAGCAAGCGAAGCGATGATAATCAATAATTTTTTCATTTTGCAGCCTCCGTATCGCTGACCGTTTCGGGTACCGCTTGCGCGGCCTTTGTAGGATCGTCGTAGGTTTCAGCCTTAAGCAAAACCGCGTTTTCGTCTTCGATGCCTTTGATATTGCTGCCCGAAAGCGGGGCGTCTTTATCCGCCTGCACCGCGTATTCCGAAGTTTCGGCAACTTTCGCTTTCGCTTTTTCGATGGCTTCCTGTGCAGCCGCGCGTTTTTCGGAAATATCGGCATAGAGTTTTTCAAACGTTTTTCGCGCATCGCCGTAGTGTGCGAGAGCACTTTCGGCATCCTGCTGTGCATAGCTCGTGTCTCCGCTGCGGAAATCCGCAACGCCGCCGTCGTATGCTTTCTTTTGCGCGACCGCCGCATACACGCTGTCGGCATTGCGCTTTGCGTTGAATGCCGCCGTCCGCTCTTCGCGTGCGCGCGTTTTAAATGCATTCTGCAGCGCCGTATTGAGCGATGCATAGGCCGTATGCGCCTGTTCATAGAGCTGTGCGCCCGTCGACGATTTGTCCGCCGAAAGTTTTTCAGCCGCACTCAGCGCATTCGCACCCTTGTTGTAGTTCGTCTTATCGTAAGATTGAAAGCCGAGTTCGTCGATGCGATTTTTAAGCGCAGCCGCTTTCGTGTACTCTTCAAGCGCACGATACCGAGCCGTCACGTCCGCAAGTTCGACCGTTACGTTTTCGCCCGCCTTGCTCCGCTTGACGAGATCGTTATAGCGCGTGTCGGTTTCGTTGAATTGATCGGGCGCCGCTTTATCCGCACCCGCCTTTACGGCAGCGCGTCGAGCCGTCTCCGCAGCGTCGAGCGCAGCGGAATTGTCGGTTGCAACCGGTACCTTTGCCGTCGGTTGTTCTGCTGCCGGCGTATCCGGCTTTGTGTTCTGCTTCGTGGATTTACACGATATAAACCCGAATGCCAACGCAGCGCTGAAAAGAATTATATAATGCTTTTTCACATTCTGCCTCCATAAATTTTCGTTGAAAAATTGCCCATTATCGACAATACATCAATAATAGTATAGCGTATTCGCCGCAGTTCCGCAACGGCAATATTTTTTATAATCGGATTTAAAACTCTTCGTAATCTTTAATTTGTCATTCCGTCATTGCAGGCGACGAGAGGCGCAAAATATGCTACTATGTTTAAAAATGCCGGTTGATTCGAACGCGGAACGATCGGCACGCATTGAAATCCCTTATGTACGGAGGATGCAATTATGGCGGATGATTTTACTTTTGAAATTACGAAAAACATCGGCGTCGTCTCCGAAGGAAAAGGCGGATGGAAGATGGAGCTCAACCTCGTATCATGGGGAGGCCGCCCCGCAAAATACGATGTCAGAAGCTGGTCGCCCGACCATCAAAAAATGGGCAAGGGTTTGACGCTGACAAAAGAAGAACTCACGTCTCTCGGAAAACTCATCGCATCTCTTCCGGCTGAGTGATTCCGTACCGGCGGCTTTGCAGTACGGTTGCCCGCGCAAGCGGCACTTTCGTTATGTTCCGAACAGGAACGTTATGAGTTCTTTTACGTCGCGCGCCTGAGAGACGCCCTTGCTTTTTTCCGGCGCGATAACCGTCGAAAAGCCCATATTCTGCGCCGTCTTTGCGCGCTGCGTCAAACGCGGCACGGGACGAATTTCTCCGGCAAGGCTCAGCTCACCGATCACCGCCGTTTCGGCTGCGAGCGCGACATCGGTACGTGCGGAATACAGAGCCGCCGCAAGCGCCGCATCGATCGCGCCTTCCGTCAAACGCATACCGCCTGCCACATTGATGTATAAATCCTGATCGGAAAAGCGCATGCCCGTTCGTTTTTCGAGGACTGCCGCCACGCGTGCAACGCGCGCCGAATCGATTTTATCGCTGTAGACGCGGGAAAGAGACGCCTTTGCCGGAACGACGAGCGCCTGTATTTCAACGATAAACACGCGGCTGCCTTCGAACACGGCGGTACACGCAACGCCCGCGGGCTGCTTGCCGTCGCGCCTCGTGATAAAAAGCACCGACGGATCGGCGACTTCGGTCAAACCCTTTTCCGTCATTTCGAAGATGCCGATTTCATCGACCGAACCGAACCTGTTTTTTGCCGCACGCAAAAAGCGGTATTCGTCGTTGCTGCGTTCAAATGAAACCACCGTATCGACCATGTGCTCGAGCGATTTAGGGCCGGCGATCAATCCTTCTTTCGTTACGTGCGCGGCCATTATTAAAACGGCGTCGCGCTCTTTGACCCAGCTTATCAATTCGTTCGCGCAGTATTTCAATTGATTGACCGTTCCCGGAATCAAACCGGCCTGCACCGAATACGTCGTTTGAATCGAATCGACGATCACGAGCACGGGGTTTTGCGCATCGAGCGCGGCGAGCATATCTTCGAGACGCATCGTACACAAAAGCTCGATACCGGCGGCAGCGAGACCGAGCCGTTCGCTCCGCTCTTTTATCTGCGCGGCGGATTCTTCGCCCGACACGTAGAGTACGCGCATCGCATTGCCGTTCGCTTTCGCCGCGAGAGAAGCCGTCTGCAAAAGCAGCGTCGATTTTCCGATGCCCGGCTCTCCGCCGATAAGAACAGCTGAACGCATCGCAGCTCCGCCGCCGAGCACGCGGTCGAATTCCGCTATGCCGGTCGCAAGGCGTATGCCGTCCTTTGCGTCCACACGCGAAAGCGGCACGGGCTTTGCACGCTCGAAAACGGAGAGACCGACACCGGCAGGGCTCACGGCGTTCGCGTCGAGGATGCATTCTTCGAGCGTATTCCATTCTCCGCACTGCGGACAGCGTCCGAGCCAGCGCGGCTGCGAATAGCCGCAGGATGAACACTTGTACACGATCGTACCGGATTTTTTTGCCATCGCAATTCCCGTAAATCCAATTTTAACAATTATTAATTTTCGTGTAACGTATGCGCGGGCTTACTGAGCGCGGGCACACACGTACATTCGCTAAAACAGTTTCCGGCATTCGAGGTAAAAGCGCTTTTCATCGGCTTCGCCCATCGAAAAACTTTTTCGCGGGAGCGGTCCGTTCTTTTCGATCGTCGCAAAAAAGCTTGCTTTGTCGATCGGCGGAAGGAGGATACCCGTCGTACCCTCTCGGGCGCCGAGATGCATCGTTTCCGCATCTCCGTGAATATAATCGATCGTTATGTCGATTCCGGCTTTCGCTTTTTCAGCTATATAATAATCGTCGACGACCGGTTGAAAAGCGGAAACCGCGAGCGAAGAAATATTCGTTTTTAAAAGCGTGTACGATGTTTTTCCGGCGGACGTGCTTGCAAAGCCGAATGATGCGCTCGATTTTTTTACCGCGTTTTCGAGTTCTGCGGACGACCGGCATTCCGATACTTCTCCGCCGAATTGAGAAGTCAAGCGTAAAATCAATTCCGCCGCGTCCGCTCCGAAAAGCACACGGTGAATAGGCTCGAACGTAAGCCCCGCATCGTATATGTTGACGATTTCGACGAGGGCATAGCGTACGCGGCTTGTCTTTCGCTCTTCTTCGCCGAGCCTTTGTTTGTATTCGTCCCACACGGCTTTTGCGGTTGCAAGCGAATGATTTCCGTCGCCGACTGCAAACATAAACACGCTGCCGTCGCTTTCGGTATTCGACTCCGCAATTTTTTCAAGCGATGAGAGAAGGTCACCTTCCGCGGATTCCGGCACAAGCCAGCCTTTTATGCTTCCGCCCTTCATCATGAGATTTCCCGAATAAAGCGGAGGCTCTCCGGACGTTTTAACGGCAGCTCCCGTTCCGGCGACAAGGGAATCCGATGCATCGTTTACGAGGAGCATAATGTGCGGTGCTTCGAGCGGGGCGCCGTTTCTGATCGCTTTGCGCGGCGGAATGCGGGAAGGGATCGTCGCTTCGGTTGCACGGATGAGCGCTTTTGAAAAAGGCTTCCACTCGTAGCGGTCCAAATCGATTGCGGCGATAAGACCGCGCCGCATACGGCCGAACGCCGTCGTACGCTCGACGTAGACGAAGCCGTGTTTTTCTTCAAACAGGCCGTCATCGATATAGCGTTTCATCGCCGCCTGTATGCCGGCAATACGCGATTCTTTATCGCCGTCGCCGAGATAGACTTCCGGCAAAATGAGGTTCAACGCGCTCGATTTTCCGCTCGCCGCTTTTTCCGCCTCTTTCCAATAATTTCTGTCCTGCGTATATTGATCGCACGCGATGCACGACCAGCTCGCCGTGTCGATGTTTTTCGGCAGCAAAATGTCGGGCACGGAAAGAGCGAAATCCGAAAATGTGTTCATGCGGAAAGTATACCGCCAAGTATTTTTTTGTGCTATACTTAAGCTATGCCCGATTTTTCTTACGGACAAGTGCAACAGATTTCGCAAGTACAGCGGCAAGTGCTGTCGCAAAAACAGATACAGTCGCTGAAACTGCTCGCGATGAGCGGCGAAGATTTGAATGCCGAAATCAGAAAAGCGGTGAATGAAAATCCGGCACTCGAAATCGCACGCGATGATGCGGCGTCAACGGCCGTACAACACAGTTCATTTCCATACGAAAACACACGCACTTACTATGCGTCCGCGGCGGGCAACGAAGCGGCACAAAAATTTCAGGATGCATACGAAAACGCCGCCGATACGCGCGAAACGCTGCAGGAACACCTTTTGTTTCAGCTGAACGTAATGAAACTTTCGCCCGACGAAAAATCGCTCGGAAAAGCGCTCATCGAAAACCTGAACGAAAACGGACGGCACATCCTCGCTCCCGCGTCACTGCTCGACAAATCGCGCCCGGCACAGAATACGGCTATGCTCGATAAAATGCTGCACATCATCCGGTGCATGGATCCCGAAGGCACGTGCTGCAACGACATGGAAGAGAGCCTCTACGTGCAGGCGCAAATCGCAGGCGACGCTCCGCCGCTCGCGCTTTTTATACTCGACGGACACATCGATGTGCTGTATTCGAACGACGCGACACCCGATATAGAGCGCATCAAACGAAAAATTATTAAATTGCAGGAAGCGGCGAAGCGCGAATCTTTCGGCGGCGAGAGGGCGATCGATTCGCTTGAGATAAGTTCGGATAATGTGCAAAAAGCGATCGCGTTTATCTCGCGCTTAAATCCGTATCCCGCGCAGGGCTACGGCAAAGCGCCGACGCACTACATTTCGCCCGACATTTCGGTGACCGAAGCCGAGGGAGAAGTGCCGAACACGTCCGATGAAAATGAAATGTTCGTGGAAAATACGCACGAAAAGTATTTCCGCATAACGCTCGCAAAAGGCTCGATACCCGACGTTCGCATCGTTCCGGGTTTCAACGCGCAGCGCCATAAAGAGCTTAAAAAAAATCTCAAAGCCGCAGAACAATTTTTGAACAACCTTGCATACCGCAAATCGCTCCTTTTGCAATCGTGCGAAATCATCGTCAAAACGCAGATCGGTTTTTTTTCTTCGCACGGAAAAGGCTACCTCGAAGAGCTTACGCAGAGCGAAACGGCGCGCATACTCGGCGTCAACGAATCGACGGTGTCGCGTATGGCGAACGAAAAATTCATGCAGACGCCGTGGGGACAGCTTTTTCCGCTGAAATATTTTTTTACGAATTCGCAGGACAAAGTAAAATTCGCACTGCGCCAGCTCATCGAAAACCGCGCAAGCGGTAAAAAACCGCTGTCTGACAGAGAGCTCGTCGAAAAACTCGCCGCCCAGGGCATACACGTCGCACGCCGCACCGTCGCAAAATACCGCGCACAGCTTGCGATCGGCTCGTCTTATACCCGCGGAAAAGCGCCGAAAAAATAGCGGTGCCGATCAAAAGGGGTGCGCAGGCAGCCGGTACCGTTTTCATATATTCGAATGTTTTCAAAATTCGGTTTTTAGCGACTTCCCTTTGTATACGGCACGATCGACCTACGCCCGCGTGGAGTACCGCGAAGCGTCCGCGCCGGGGCGCGGATGAGGGTTACCGAAGTACGGAAGGCGGGTTCTTCCGATCCGCGTCGTCCGAAAGCATCGGCAATACGTATGCTGCCGTTATTTTTATTTTGCTTTTTCGCATATTCCGTTGTATACTATAAGCGGCGGTACAAATGCCGCAGCCTGTGTTTCAGGCTTCAATACATACTGACAGGAGCGTTGCATGACAAAAAACGTATCGGCAGTCGGTTTCGATTTTGAAAAAAAACAGTCCGACATGATTGAAACAAAGTTGAAGCGCATCGCGTATGCCGAAGATTTGATCGTCGATTTTACCATGCGGGTAAAATACGACAAAGAGTATTCGTTCGACGCGACGTTCAATTTCCGCTGGGGCACGCAGGGACATGTGACGAGCAGAGATTACAGTTTCGATGCGGGTCTCAACAAACTTATGGACACCCTCGATACGAAGATAAAAAAAGAAAAAGACAAGATTCAAGATCACACGAAATAATTATTTGAACGAGACTTTCAGCAAACTCGAAGTTGAAAGCCGACAGCGCACCACACGCGCAAATCACCGCCAGACGAAGGATTTTCGTTCGGCGGTTTTATTTTATGATGGAGCAGCGGGTCAATTCTCCGCACTTGCAGCCGCCTATTTCCCGCCGCACGAAAATCAATTTTTACCTAAAAGGCCGGATGTCGAGCTTTACAGCAAATAACATTACAGTTTTTCGATTTCCGCTTTCGAAAGACCGGTCGCTTTCGTTATCACTTCAATGCTCAGTTGCATACCCGATAAAATTTTTGCCGTTTCCCGTGCTTTTTGATAAGCTCCCGCGGCAATACCGTCGCGTCGACCTTGTAGGAGTCCGTCTCTTCTGCCTTTGCGTATTCCCCGCTCAAAACCGATCTTTTCACCCAGCTGTAAACTTTCTCTGCGTAAGTCATCTTCATGAATATTCAACGACATATACCGGCTCCTGAACTTTTCGTTCCGTTTCGCTTTTTCGACAAGCTCATCGATGTGCTGTGTAAAACCGCTCGTCGCCCGCCTCTCGCAAAGATACTCCAACAACGCGCTCAATTCAGGCTCATCTTCTTTACCGTAGGCACCCACATTATAAAACACCTTAACGCTTTTGTCATCAAGAAAAAGCGTACCGTCGGCGGTACATACGTTGCGAAACTCGTAGACGGGTAAGCCTCTGCCGAAGGGATCCTGCGTACAGATAAAGATGACGTAGCTCTCTTTCAGGTCGGCGTAGCTTTGTCCTCTCAAGAGGTTATCGACATCCATAAGGCTTTGGTAATAGCGCGTACGTTTGGGAAGAGAGGGCGGAAGTGTCGTTTGTATTTCGATATCGAAGACACGCTCGGGATCTGAGACATAGACATCGAGGCGTATACCTTTACTTTCGTAAAAGGGTGCTATCGTTTTTTGCAGGGAGGGATATTCTATTTTGCCGACTTTGATATGCAAAAGGCGCTCCAATACACCCTTACATATAACTTTATTCTTCATGACCGTGCCGAACATAAAGTCGTCGGTAAAGGTGAGTTCGTCGACGGGTTTATAGGTATATTCCATAGCTGCACCTTCGGTTATTGAGATAGTGCGGCAAGGAAGCCGCTGACCTATATGGTTTAATTTCGAGTTTTCTAAAACTCGAAATTTTCCAACTGTTTCGTTCACCAACTGAACGGCGAATTTCGAAAGTGAATAAAATGATGCGGAGGCGAGGTTCCGGCTGCGTGCCGTTTCGAGCGTTAGGCTTGCGGAAGCCTACCCTAAAAGCTCGACCGCGGCATACACGGCGAGTTTGCAGAGCAAACTCGGTAGTGAGCGCAGCGAACGAAGTTCTCGCCGAAAGCATAGCTTTATTTAGAAATACTTTCGAAACTCGACTTTCGACCTATATATCGCCTGCAAAGCTATAAATTACGCGGGTTTTTGTAAAAATAAACGCGAATACCATATTTCTGCGCGGGGAACTTCGCACTTCGTGCTCGTTGCAAGGTTGCGCGGGGAACTTCGCGCAATGTACGTCACATGCCGTATCGTGTCTCTTTTCCAAATAATTACCCATTACACATTACTAATTACAAATTGATAAAGCACATTACCCATTAACAATTACCCATTAAAAAAATTGATTTCCGTGTTCCCGCCGTTTTCAACCTTGCCCTTTCATCGATATATGTGTATAGTATAATCATGGCCGATAAGAAATTCACCGTTCTTGATTTGCTTGAACTTGATCTGCCCGGACACGATGCGCTGTATCTGACGTGCATCGCCGGAAGGCGCGGTTTGCCCCGCGCGATGACGGCCCCCGACATCAACCGGCCGGGTCTTGCGCTTACCGGCTTTTACGAATCCTTCGCCTATCAGCGCGTACAGCTTTTCGGCCGCGGTGAAAGCGCGTATTTGCAAAAGCTCCACACGGAACATAATCTTTCATCGCTGAAAGCGATTTTCGAATACGATATTCCATGCTGCGTCTTTTCGTACGGTATACAGCCGCCTGCGGATTTTCTTTCGATAGCGGAAGAAGCCTTTTGCCCCGTTTTGCAGACGTCGCTCGAATCGACGGAATTTTCAAGCCGTCTCATCCGTGTCTTGTCGAACACGTTCGCGCCGAAAAAAACGATGCACGGCGTTCTCGTCGAAGTGTACGGTATCGGCATTCTGCTCGTCGGACACTCCGGCGTCGGCAAAAGCGAAACGGCGCTCGAACTCATCGAACGGAGTCACCGCCTCGTCGCGGACGACATTATCGAACTGCGGTGCGTCAACGGCAACATCCTGCTCGGACAGGGCGCAAATCGATTTATCAGCCACCACATGGAAATACGAGGGCTCGGCATTATCAACGTATCGCAGCTCTACGGTGTCGGTGCCATCCGCGATCAAAAAGAAGTGCAGCTCGTCGTCGAACTCGAAGATTGGGATCCCGATAAAGTGTACGATCGACTCGGTACGGATCAAAAATACATGGATATACTCGGCGTCAAAATTCCGGTGCTCGAAATACCGGTGCGGCCGGGGCGAAACCTGCCGATCATCATCGAAGCGGCGGCGATGAACGAACGCTTAAAGCGCATGGGCTACAATTCCGCGCGCGACTTCAATCAAAACGTGCTCAAATGGATCGAAACGGGAGAAGCGCAGACTGCCTACAACAGCAGCGACGATTCTTATTAATTATTAATTTTGCTTTATAAAAGGATGACGATATGATTGAAAAAACGCTGATCGTAAAAAACCGTGCAGGCATTCACGCGCGGCCCGCCGCACTCATCGCGCAGACCGCGAACAAATTCAACTGCGAGCTTACGCTCGTCCTCGGCGATACGGAAGTGAATGCAAAATCGATTATGGGCGTCATCACGATGGCGGCCGGTTACAATACGAGCATCACGCTGAAAGCGGACGGCTCCGACGAAGCGGAAGCGGCGCAGGCGATCGAAGCGCTCTTCGACTCGAAATTTGCGGAAGAATAGCATGAAGGAAATCACCGACAGACAAAAACAGGTTTTGGAATTTATCTCGGATTTCAGCGAAGAAAATTCGTACCCGCCGACAGTTCGTGAAATAAGCGATCATTTCGACATATCGCTGCGCGCCGTACAGGATCACATAGCAGCTTTGCAGCGCAAAGGATTTTTATCGCAGTGTCAAAAACGTTCGCGTTCGATTCGCGTGCTCGTAGACGGCGAGCCTAAAGGGTCGCGCCCTTATATAGACAAAGTGCCGCTCCTCGGAACGGTCGCCGCGGGAAAGCCGCTACTCGCCGCGGAAAATCTCGACGGCTATGTCAATTTGACCGAACCCTTTGTGCATCCGGGAAAGCGTTATTTTGCGCTTCGCGTGCGCGGGCAGAGCATGATCGACGCGGGCATTCTCGAAGGCGATTTGGCTGTCGTCGAGCAGACGTCGGATGCGGAAAACGGACAGATCGTCGTCGCCGTCATCGACGAAGCAATCACTTTAAAACGGTATTATAAAGAAAAAAACCGCATCCGATTGCAGCCGGAAAACCCCGCATTTAAAGCAATCTACAGTCAGGATGTCCGGGTCGTCGGCATCTTATCGAATATCGTCCGAACGTATTGATATGGATTGTCCGATTTATCTCTACACGGGTCCCGAATTCGGCGAACGGAACGACGCGGTTTTTGCGGTAAAAGAGGCGATGCGCAAAGCGCACGGTGCGCTTGATGAATACCTTTTTTATGCGAATGAAACGCCCGTTTCGGAGATAGTGACGATTTTGCAAAGCGGCTCCCTCTTTACAAACGCAACGTGTGTCGTCGTGCGTTCCGCGGAATCGATCAAAAAAAAGGAAGACGTCGGCGCGATATCCGCATGGGTAAAGACGGCAGGGGAAGGAACGAGCGCACTCGTTCTCGTGTCGGATGAAATCGCAGTCGACACAAAGCTCGAAAAACTCGTGCCGACTGCACACAAAAAAATATTTTGGGAAATGTTCGAAGACCGGAAAGTGCCGTGGCTCATAAACTTTTTCGGCAAAAACGGATACCGCATAGGCGAAGAAGCCGCCGAAGATATCCTCGACATGATCGAAAACAACACGCAGGCGCTCCGCTCCGAATGCGCACGATTTTTTTTGCTCTTTCCGAAATCGCACGAAATCACATCCGCCGACGTCGAAGCGGTACTTTCGCACAACAGAGCAGAAAGCGCCTTTACGCTTTTTGCGGCGATGGCATCAAGTGAGAGCGCATCGCGAAGGTTCGAACTTTCCCTCGATGTACTGCAGAAAATCCGTCTTTCAAAAGATTCTTCTCCGGTGATGATACTCGCAGGACTCGCTTCATGTTTTCGCCGCCTTGCGCTGTGGCACGCACTCGCGTCGTCGGGACAAAGCGATGATTTTACGTTAAAGACGCACGGCTTTTCGAGCAAAAAAGCGAAAGCCCAGTACAGCCGCGCTTCTTCGATTTGGACGGCCGGACAGACCGCGGCGATCCTCGCCGGTATCGCGGCCGCCGACATGGAGATCCGTTCGAGCGGCGCGCTTTTCGAAGACGTTCTCCTGCAGCGTGTCGTCTACGAAACGGTCGTGAAAAAAGGCGCGTCATGTGCCGCGTATGAAAGCGCGGTGTAATATATCTCAAGGCGTGCGTTGTAATGTATTAATAAAACTGTTGTCAACGAGTGCAACACGCTTGCAAACGTGCAGTGTACAAAACCCGCCGACCGCGTTATCATAGCGCTATGACCGATTATCAAAAAGAGTTTATCGATTTTATGGTTTCGTGCGGCGCACTCACGTTCGGCTCCTTTACGCTCAAAAGCGGACGGCTCTCCCCGTTTTTTATCAATGCGGGTGCATACGTGACGGGTTCTCAGCTTTTGCAACTCGGCAAATTTTATGCAAAGGCGATTCACGACAATTTCGGCGACGATTTCGACGTGCTTTTCGGCCCTGCGTACAAGGGCATTCCGCTCGGTGTCGCAACGGCCATAGCTTACGATGAATTGTACGGCAAAGCAGTTCGCTATTCGTCGAACCGCAAAGAGGCGAAAGACCACGGAGAAGCGGGCATTTTGCTCGGCGGAAAAATTTCCGACGGCGACAGAGTTTTAATAATCGAAGATGTGACGACGAGCGGCAAATCGATCGAAGAAACATACCCGATCATCAAAGCGCAGAGCAAAAAAGCGAGCGTCATCGGTTTGGTCGTGTCGATAAACAGAATGGAAAAGGGTCTTACGTCGGACAAAAGCGCGCTCGACGAAATAAGTGCATCCTACGGTTTTCCCGCCCGCGCGATCGTTTCCATGGACGACGTTATCGACGCGCTTTACACGCACGGGGATAAAACGATCATCACCGACGACATCAAAAAATCGCTCGACGGCTACTACGCGCAATGGGGTGCAAAGCGCTGAAAGCGCAAATCCGCCGCAAAACGCGAGTACCCTGCACAATCCGCAAAATACCGAGCGGCGGTCAATCGTCAAAACGGTGATGCATCGCGTGCGCGCCGCCGAATCGTACATCGGGAAAAAAGTCGCGCCTTGTTCAGTGATGAAAAAGGCGCATCCCGGTAAAGGCCATAACCATACCGTATGCGTCGCAGGTACGTATGACGTCGTCGTCGCGGATCGAACCGCCGGGCTCGGCTACGACGGAAGCTCCGCTTTTATGCGCACGCTCGATGTTGTCGCCGAACGGAAAAAACGCGTCGCTTCCGACGGCTACTCCCGTGTTTTTCGAAATCCATTCTCGCTTTTCTTTTTCCGTAAAAACGGGCGGCTTCGTCTTAAATACTTTTTGCCACGCGCCGTCCGCGAGTATGTCGGCGGATTCGCTTCCGACGTATACGTCGATCGCATTGTCGCGCTCGGCTCGCTTTATATCGTCGCGGAATTCAAGTGCGAGCGCTTGGGGCGACCGGCGGAGCCACCACGTATCCGCTTTGCCGGCTGCAAGGCGCGTACAGTGGACGCGCGACTGCTGCCCCGCACCGACACCGATAGCCTGTCCCTCTTTGACAAAGGCGACGCTGTTCGACTGCGTATACTTGAGTACGATGAGCGAAATTAATAAATTCAATGTATCGGTATCGGAAAGCGTTTTGTTTTTCGTCACGATATTAGAAAGACACGATGAGTCGATGACGGCGTTGTTCCGTCCCTGCTCGAACGTAACGCCGAACACTTGCTTCCGCTCGATCTCTTCCGGCACGTACGAGCCGTCTATTTGAAGGACGACGTAGGCGCCTTTTTTTTTCGCTTTTAAAATATCGAGAGCGGTGCCGTCGTAGCCGGGTGCGATGACGCCGTCAGACACTTCCTTTGCAATGAGGCGGGCAGTCGCTTCGTCGCACGGATCGGACAGCGCGATAAAATCGCCGAAAGACGACATACGGTCGGCACCGCGCGCACGGGCATAGGCGGCGGCAAGCGGCGAAAGTTCGATATCTCCCGTAAAATATATGCGTTTGAGCGTATCGGAAAGCGGCAAGCCGACGGCAGCACCCGCAGGCGACACGTGCTTGAACGAAGCCGCAGCGCTTATGCCGCTTACGGTGCGGAGCTCTTTGACAAGCTGCCAGCCGTTCAGCGCGTCCAGCAGATTGATATAACCCGGCGTTCCGTTTAAAACGTCAAACGGCAGCTCTCCTTTTTCAATAAAAACGCGAGCGGGTTTTTGGTTCGGGTTACATCCGTATTTGAGCGGCAATTCTTTCATAATCGATAATTCTCCTGACGGCAATAAAATCAACATACCCCGACGCAAGCGTCCGGGTGCAGTGCTCAACGTTTCGCACTGTATGTTCTCATAAGGTGGTTGCAGTCGGCTTTAACACCCTTTGTTACGACGCAAGCGTCGGGGTATTAAACCCTCCGCACGAATAAAAAAACTCCGCTCCTTGCCGGAACGAAGTTTCCATTGCGAATCAATTGCAGCATAAAAGGGTCTGGATGTACTGTTCGAAAGAAAAATCAACCTTTTTCCGCGTCGGTAAAAATCGAATCCACTTCGTAGTTTGCGATAAAATCCTGAACGTCGCCGGAACTCATCGTAATGCCGTATGCAACATCGCTGCCCGATTTGATATCCGCGCTGACGCCTTTGAAATCCGCATAGCTTATCGCCGTACCGGCAAGTGCTCCTTTGTCGGCCGCCCTGCTGAATCCCGATTTTCCGTTATAATTGACATAGATATCACTCATACTCTCTATACCCCAATGTAAAATTGATATGTTCAGTATACACGATTGCGTATTATAAATCAAGGCAAATATAAAATAAAATTTCGGACTCATTCGTAACGGCACCCGAATTTCCTCAATTTCATATATAAATATGCGTAAATCATGCGTTTTCTTGTGATTTCGGTTTGACATTTTGAACATTGTACGTTACTATGTACAGTGAATTATTCTATACCACGCACATAAGGAGACAAAGGTGAATATTATTATTTTATTCATTGTTCTCCCGGTTGCAGGAATTATTCTTGGATGGATTATTAGATGGCTGTATGCCAGATTTCAACTATCTGCGTCAGAACAAAAAGCTGAACGTGTAAAACAGGATGCAATTCGAGAAGCTGAAGCACAGAAAAAAGAAATTTTGCTTAATGCAAAAGATGAACTCATTCGGGAACGAAACCAGCAGGAACGGGAAAACAGAGAACGACGGGCCGAAGTACAGCGCTATGAAGCCCGCGTAAATAAAAAAGAGGAGCTCCTCGACCAGCGGGCTTCCGAATACGACAAGCGCGATAAGGAATTTATCGATCGCGTCGAATCGCTGAAAAAGCGCGAAGCGTCGGTCATGACGCAGGAAGAGGAATACCGCAAACGGCTCGAGCACGTGTCGGGGCTTTCGCAACAGCAGGCAAAAGAGCTCATCATCAAAAACCTCGAAAACGACGCCCGTCACGATGCGCAGGCGCTGCTCAATAAAATCGAACAGGAAGCCCAGCTCACTGCGGAAAAAAAGGCACGCGACGTACTCGTGACGATCGTTCAGCGCCTCGCACCGGAAGTTACGAGCGATATCACCGTTACGACGGTATCGCTCCCGAGCGACGAGATGAAGGGCCGTATTATCGGGCGGGAAGGACGCAATATCCGCACGCTCGAAACGCTCACCGGTGTCGATATCATCATCGACGATACGCCGGAAGCGGTGGTCATCTCGTGTTTCGATCCGGTGCGCAAAGAGATCGCAAAGGTTGCGCTCGAACGGCTCATATCCGACGGCCGCATTCACCCCGCGCGTATCGAAGAAATCGTGCAAAAAGTTACGCACGAGGTGCAAAATAAGATTTACGAAGAAGGCGAAAAGGCGCTGTTCGATTTGGGCATCCACAATATGCCCACCGAAGGCGTGCGAGCACTCGGACGGCTTTATTTCCGCACAAGCTACGGGCAAAACGTACTCACGCACTCGAAAGAAGTGGCGATGATCGCGGCTGCCCTCGCTGCGGAAATCGGCGGGAACCGCGAACTTGCAAAACGCGCGGCGCTGCTCCACGATATCGGCAAAGGAGCCGAAACGGAAAGCGATCAAAATCACGCGGAAATCGGCGCGGAAATCGCACGGAAAATGGGCGAGGATCCCCGCGTCATCAACGCGATCGCAGCTCACCACAACGACATCGAACCGACGAGTACGGAAGCGGTGTACGTGCAGATCGCGGACGCCATATCCGCTGCACGACCGGGAGCACGGCGAGAAACGATAGACAATTACGTCAAGCGTCTTGAAAACCTCGAACAGACGGCGGAACGTTTTTCCGGCGTAGAAAAAGCGTACGCGATCCAAGCCGGCCGCGAATTACGCATCCTCGTCGACAACGCGAAAGTGGGCGACGAAGAGGTAAAACCGCTCGCACAGAATATCGCAAAACAAATCGAATCGGATCTGCGCTATCCGGGCAGGATCAGAATCACGATGATTCGCGAAACGCGCATCGTAGAATACGCGCGGTAAAAACAGAAATTCCGGACGGTGTGCCGCACACAGGCGCGTCGTCAGCGGTATTCGCCGATTCGACAAAATGGAAAATGGAAAGCGGATAAAACAGGGGCTGTCCAAAAAGAAAGGACAGCCCTGATTATTTTTAAAGACAAAAGATTTGTTCTGTGCTAAAATTTAAGTATGAGCAGAGGAGTAAGCGATAAAATCACATTCAAGGCGTACAATCAGAAAGAACAGTGGCTTTTGCCACCGAGCATGGAAGAACTTGTACCGGAAAATCATTTTGTAAGAATTGTTAGTAAAACAGTAGACGAGCTTGGGATAGAAGAAGTATTTGCAAAATATACGAAAGGAGGCG
>NZ_JACSET010000013.1 GCF_014334325.1 Treponema sp. Marseille-Q4130
CCCGCTTGCTCTCGCTTAATTCGGGAGACTTTTTTATCTCCGCATGCGTCTTGCTTTCTTTCCTTCCCTCTACCTGTCAAACAGCGCACCCGTGATTTGCGCGGGTAGCTTGTAATTTACTACTTTTCTCACCTCTATGTCAAGTACTTTACCCCCCCTTCAAAACTTTTTTCACCACCGCACCACACCCGCTCCCGCCGGTACTCGCACCGCACCACAGTTTCCACACGAACTTGCGCCGCATCCGACTTGAAAGTAGCGCACAGGGCATATACACTCAGACGGCAAGCGCGCGAATGAAACCGCCTTTCGAAAATTTATTAATTATTAATATCGTTTTTCGCCCTTTTCATCATAGCTTTTACGATCTTTTTCCAATCCGACACAAACCACTGCGGACTTTGCGGAACGACATTCGCTCCCTGCGCTAAAATCCATCCCATAACTTTCAGGACTTGCGTCAAAGAAAATTCTATCCGTATCTTTTCTTCATCTTCAAAATCCGTAAGTTTCTGATTGTCCGCCCAAAGACGCTCTTTTACATACGGCCGGGCATCGCCGTAAAAATCGATTATAAAATCGACGGAATCTTCCGACATAAATGCGCCGAACTTTCCGCAGCCGCAATATGAAGAAAAATCAAAATTATCAGGAAGCTCAAAATGCTCATTCGTAACGATAAAGTCTTTCATTCTGTTCAAGGCGAAAAGACGCACAGCCTTTTTGTTCAAATCATAGCCGGATACAAACGTACAGAGCAGCGTTGCAGCAAAGAAAAGCCGATAGAAAATCGATATAGAAAACAACCAAATATATCCGCTATAATATCCGTATGAAAAAGATACTCGTTGTGTCATCGAATGAAAAAATTATTAACACGGTGCGCGAAGGCTGCACCGCATTTTCGGACGACTTCGGCATCGACATCAAAACGGATATCGACGATATCATCAGCTATATCAATTACGAACTGCCGGAGATAAAGGTACTCGACTACACTTCGGCGAACATCGACTACGACACAATTCTTTCCGAAGTAAACGCCGATCCGTGGCTGCACTACGGCGGCATCATCGCAGTCTGCAAAGACAGAAAGCAGATGCGAGAGCTCGAAGATCTGAAAGACTCGAATATCCTTTCGATTCAAACGATAAACGATTTTTCTTTTCATTTTATTCACTTGCTGCGTATCTTGTGGCAAAACCAAAAGTTTCTGTTGAGCCGCGGCATGCAGGAAGATTTCGGCGGCGAAGAAAACGGCACCTTCGTTTGCGGCAACGATCCGCTCGATATCAGATTTTATACGTCGTTTCTTATTAATTATTTATACAGCACGAACCGCATAAACAGCGACGACCGCAGTGATCTTCAGATGACGCTTACCGAACTTTTAACAAACGCACTCGAACACGGAAACTTACATATCTCGTACGACGAAAAAACGAGATGGATGGAAGAACACGGAGATATATTCAGTCTCATCGCCGAGCGCGCCGCCGACCCGCGATACGCAAACAAGCAGATTACGATCAAGTACGCGATCGGAAAACGCAAATCGGTCGTATCGATTCAGGATGAAGGAGACGGTTTCGATTGGCGAAAATACGTCGGCAAAAAAAACGCACACGAGGGGGAATTGCACGGCAGAGGTATCGGCCTTGCATCGGAGCTTGTTTCGAAAATCACGTACAACGAAAAAGGAAATCAAGTCGTATTCGAAATCGACAACAGGATCGACGAATCGAACACGGTGCCGCTCGTCATGTCGAATTTCGAAACGATCTCCTACACCGACAAACAGATTGTCTGCCGCCAAAACGAGGCGACAACCGATCTTTTTTTTATCGTATCGGGGCGTTACGCCGTCTATTCGGGACGCAAGCTCGTCACCGTCATGTCGCCGAACGACGTGTTTATCGGCGATATGTCCTTTTTGCTCAACGACAAACGTTCTGCAACGATCCTCGCAGTCGGCAACTGCAAACTTATTAAAATTCCGAAAGGCGATTTTCTTCAGATGATACGAAAAAATCCGCACTACGGCCTGTTCCTTTCGCGAATGCTCGCACAGCGGCTTGAAAAGCAAACGCACCGGACGATCGAGCTGAACGAAAAGATTGCAAAACTCAGGGAAAGCGAAAAATGATTTTTTACTATATCGCATTATTATTAAAGGAACCGTCGTGTCGCTCAACTGCAACGAAATAAACGTTATCCTCTCGGAGCTCGACCTCGAAGGCGCTTTTATTCAAGACATCATTCAGCCCTGCTACGATACGCTCACGCTCTGCACGTATAAAAACGGAAGGGCGCTCACGCTTTTTATCTGCACCGCGCACTCTTCATGCCGCATACACGAAACGAAACGGAAAATCACGCGGAACGATAAGCCGCTGCGCTTTATGGAATTTTTAAAATCGCACATCAAAGGCTCCCGGATCACATCCTGCGCTCAAGTCGATTTTGAGCGGATTATTAAAATGACGCTTACGCACGCCGACGAAAATTTTATTATGTACATACGTTTGTGGAGCGGAGCTGCAAATATCGTATTGTGTACGGGATCGAACATAATCCTCGATACGATGTATCGCCGTCCGGCAAAGGGCGAAATCGCAGGCGGCACCTTTGCACTTCCCGAAGGCGGAAGAGCGTCCCTGCAAAAAGAGCATCCCGTCCGCACCTTCGGCGATATCGAAGAGCGCTACGCAAGGGAGCATCCCGATGCCGCCCCTCTTTCGTTCAATGAAAAAATCGATCTGTGGTACGGAGAGCATGCCCGCTCTCTTTCGCGCGCGGCGCTTTTGGCGCAAGCGGAAAAATGGTATGCCGCGCAAAAATCGAAAAAAGAAGCCTCACTCGAACGGCTGAAAGCGAAACGGGAATCTTTTAAAAATGCAGGGCAATACAAACATCAAGGCGATTTGATTTTATCCTACGGCCACTTGCTCGACGGCAAAAGCGAATTTCTCGAATGCGACGATTACGATACTGGCGGAACGGTACGGATCAAAATCGATCCGAAAAAAAACGCGCAGGAAAATGCGGCGGCATATTACGAGCGGTATCGGAAAGAAACGCGGGGAGCGGAACAGCTCATTCACGATATTGCGGTTGAAGAAAAGGAGATCGCAGCCCTCGACAAACGCTACGACGACATCATACGCGAACAAAATCCCGTAAAGATAGAGCAGATGCTCAGACGGAACACAAAACCCGAGCAGCAAAAGAAAAAAGCGCATCCGGGTCTCGACTACACGGTCGACGACTGGTACATCATCGCGGGGCGCGACGCGGACGAAAATGATGAACTCTTGCGCCGCCATGTCCGAGGCGAAGATATGTGGCTGCACGCGCGCGACTTTCCGGGAGGCTACGTTTTTATTAAAAACCGGCCGGGAAAAACCGTACCGCGCGATGTGCTGCTCGACGCGGCAAACCTTGCAGTCTACTATTCGAAGGGACGTAAAGCGGGAAAAGCCGACGTTTACTATACGAAGGTAAAATATCTCCGACGCGCAAAAAACGGACCGAAAGGACTCGTGCTTCCGACACAGGAAAAAAATATTTTCGTCGCACTCGATCAGAGGCGGCTCGACCGCCTCGACGATATCCGGCGGGAATTGTCGCACGAATAAAACCGCCGAACGACGCGTACAAAACGAACGAAGTTCTCGCCGAAAACGCAGCCGCGTCTATAAAACAGCCGATCTAAAAGCGTTCCGCCCTTCCGGACGATTTACGCCGATACAAGCCTGCGCTTCCGCTCCGCTCCGTCGGCGTGTGTACGTTCGGTCTTCCGTGCGCTCTGAATTTTTTTTCGCCGAAACCGCCCGCGCTCCTTTCAAAACGTCCCGCTTTCTTTTTTCCGCCGAAAGATTCGCCTGTGCTTCGAAACGATGAACGCGTTTTTTTTTCAAAGCCGCCGGATTTCGAATCGACGTGTATGTGCGGAACGTCGCCGCCGCTTTTGGACAGTTCGAGCGCTTTTTTTGCCGAATCGGCGGGAAGACTCAACAGCGTAAAATTTGCGGCCATATCGATGCGGTCGACGAAGCGCCCCGGAATATGCAGGAGATCGCTGAAATAATCCGCGATTTCGCGCGGACCGTATCCGTCGCGCCGTCCCATCTGCACGTAGAGGCGCATCTGATCGCCCGCTTCTCCGAACGAAGCGCGGTTTCGCCCCGTTTCGCCTTTTTGACGTACAATCTTTCCGTAGCGGGAAACATCGAGCGATGTGCCGTAGAGTACGGACATAACCGCCGCAAGCACGTCTTCGGCATCGTTGTCTTTGCACAGCTCTTTCGCCATTTCCGCAAACTGTGCATCGGCTTTGATGAGCGCCGTCTTTTGAACTTCCGCATCATCATGCGTTTCCGTATCGTTCTGCGCGGTCGCATCGGATGCCGCAGTCTCAACGGACACATCGTTTTGCCCCTCCGCATCGGGCACACCGTACATATCGCTTTCGGCATTCGAAGCGGAGATATCCGCCTGTGCATCAAAATTATTAATTATTAATTTATCGGCATTGCCGGCTTCCCCGTCCGCGATGAAAGCGGTGTGCGCATCTTCCGTACTGCACACATCTTCGGTACCGCGTACGTTATCTTGCATATCGGGCGAAACACGAGCGGTTTCGACATCGCTTTTGCGATCGTGCCGCGGAGACAAGCCGATGTCGCTTTTAAGTTTATCGAAGAGCCGCTCCCGTTTCTTTGCGACGACTTCTTCGACCGTCGGAACGGCTTCTTCTTTGAGTTCGCCCTTCGTGCTTTTTCGGATCGCATTTTGCATATAGCTGAGTTTGCGTTTCCTCTCTTCGGGACGGACAAAGGTGATCGCCGTTCCCGCAGCTCCCGCCCTGCCCGTGCGTCCGATACGGTGCACGTACGTCGCACCGTCGAACGGAAGGGAATAATTGACGACGTGGCTTAAGCCCGTGATATCGATACCGCGGGCGGCAACGTCGGTCGCAACGAGGATGCGCGTTTTTTTTCGGCGGAATCTTGCGAGAATTTTTTCGCGCTGGCTCTGTGCAACGTCTCCGTGGAGAGCTGCGACTTCATAGCCGCGTTCGTCGAGTTGGCGCGCGACGGTGTCGGCGTCCATCTTCGTCTGCGTAAAGACGAGGCCGTAAAAATCGTCGGCAATATCGATGAGGCGCACGAGGGCGTCTATCTTTTCGCTTTCGCGGAGCACCCAAAATTTTTGTTCGATGAGCAGCGGCTCGTCGACGACGCCTTCTTCTTCGACGATTTCGTATTCGCCCATAAACTGAGAAGCGATTTTGAGAATCGGAGCAGGCATCGTCGCGCTGAAAAGCAGGATGCGGCTTGCGGGATTGGCTTTTTCGAAAATCGCTTCGATGTCTTCGATGAAACCCATATCGAGCATTTCATCGCCTTCGTCGAGAATAAAATAATCGATTTTGCCGATGTCGAGCGTACCGCGTTCGATGTGATCCTGAATGCGGCCGGGTGTACCGACGACGATTTCAACGCCGCGTTTCAAATCGCGTATCTGTGACAGCATCGACGCGCCGCCGTAGACGACGCAAGTGCGCGGAAACGTTCCGTCTGCGAACGACTGCATTTCGGTACACGTCTGAACGGCAAGTTCCCGCGTCGGCTCAAGGATGAGCGCTTTGACGTGATCGCTTCCGCCTCTCAAGCGCTGCACGAGAGGCAAGCCGAATGCGGCAGTTTTTCCCGTTCCCGTACGCGCGCGTGCGATAACGTTCGCATCTCCGCTTAAAAGGCGCGGAATTGCGAGAACTTGAATCGGAGAAGGAGTGATAAAGCCTTTACGGGCTACTGCGGCCAGGGTCTGTTCGTCCAGACCGAGGTCTTCGAAAGAGATGTCTTCTGAATCCATGTGTATACCTGTACCCTGCGGGCAAACGCCCGCCCCTGATTTGTGTGACGGGACTGACAGGAAGCACTATACAGGATCCGGAAAATCGATAGATGCGGCTTTACACGCCGCGCATGCGTCCATCAGACACAGCACACATAGCTTTACTCTAACGTAAATAACAAACAATTACAAGTGAAAATAGTGATATAATTTGAAATATTCCGCATTTACTGCCGTTTTTTTACCGATTTTTTACTAAAATCTGACGACGGCTTGAAATCCGTTCGGAAGTACGGTAAGCGAAGCGCCCCTTTTCTTTTTCGCAGACGAATCCTTTGTGCCGATGCCGATCCGGTGCAAAAGCGGCACGCCGATACCGAAAACCGTACCGAAGGCGGCGCCGGAAAGGACATCGGTTAAAAAATGGTTGCCGCTGGAAAGACGCAGTACGGCGACCGTCGCCGCAAGCGCATAAGATCCGGCACTCACGGGAATATTCCACAGCGAGCCGGGAAAATACATCGCAAACACAAAGCTCGTAAACGAAGCGGCGGCAAAAGCCTGCATCGTATGTCCCGACGGAAAAGAATTGTTCCAATCACCCGAATCGACGTACTTTTGCGGATAACCGTCGAAGTACATATAGGGGCGCGGACGAAACGTAAGCGATTTTATCAAATCCTTTACGACGTGCGTGAGGAGCATCGTTTCGGCATACATGAGACCGATCGTAATCCATTCGTGCTTGTCGACGGAGGCAAACACGAGCGGTGTCGCCATCGTACATCCTATAAACACATCGCCCGTTATGTCGAGCGCGCGCGAATACGGCCGCATCGCCCACCGATCGAATGCGCTCACATCGTCACGGTTGTACAGAGCGCCGTCGAAACGTCGATCGTTTTTTAAACGATGCAGATTCAAATCGACTGCAAAAAGCCCGATCCCGCTTCCGATGAGGATCGGATCCGTTATCGGATTTAATACGAAGTAATCGCCCGATCCTGCAAGGTACGGAAGAAATCGGTTCGGCGAGCGTTCGGCATTCCGCTTTTCACTGTCGGAAAGGCTCGCTTCGGACAGCAAAGAAAAAGCATCGTCCGAATATGCAAAAGCGCATGACAGCGCGGCAAAAACACAGAATGCAACAATCGACTTTATCATTCGCGCATTATACGAAAACACTGCGGCGCTGTCCAGATAGATGAATTTCAGTATCAAGGAATTTCAGTCGGAAAGCAATCTCAAAAAAATCGCGAAACGGAAACACAAGGTTTCTTTTGAGACAGCAAAAGAAACTCTATGAAGAGCATTTACAATAACCCCGAGAAATCAGTAATGAAAGCATTGGATTCTGCCGTCGTAGTGGCGGATTTCCTTCCTGCTCCATCAGAGCTTGTAAAAAAATCTATAAAAGAAAAAATAACAATTTCAATCGATTCAGATTGTATTAATTTTTTCAGAACAGAAGCTAAAAAAGAATCATACAAAATATCAGACTATGATGAATGAAGTGCTTTCTCAATATGCAAAGCATTATGCTGCAAATTGAATTGCAGAATAGAACAATCACATAACACCGTTTTCAGAATTGACAAATATCTTTCAAAACCTCATGCAGTACACGGATCGTCTTTTTAAATTATCTTGATGTTTTTCAGCTTTATCTTTTTCGTAAAAACTGCAATTCTTTAGAGGTATCCGGGAGATGCAAACATCACAAAAGACGCGTCCCCCGTCTACCTGCTTTCTCTCCGCCCTTTTACCGGCAAAATCCGTATACCGTAACCGATTCGTATTTTTTTCCGGGAAGCAAAACACAGGACGGAAAACGCGCGATATTCGGTGAATCCGGAAAACATTCGGTTTCGAGGCAGAGCGCGCTGTGCTTGCCGTAGATGCGTCCGTTTTTGCCGCACACGGCTTTCAGCATATTGCCGGTATAGAGCTGTATGCCTTCCGCATTCGTGTCGACCGTCATCGTCCTGCCCGATTGGGGATCGCATAATTCGGCGACACGGATGATTTTTTTAGCCGATTCGGGAACGCCGGAGCTTCCGCCTTTTTCGTCGTAGATCCGCGTGACAAAGCAGTCATCGTAACCCGTCCCCGTTTTTTTAATATCGCGTCCGATGCGTTTTTCCTTTAAAAAATCGTACGGGGTATCTTTTACCGAAAGGATTTTTCCCGTCGGCATCAAAGCGCTCGTACTTTCGAGATAGGAAGGACAGTCGAGTTTTAAAACATGATCTTCGATCGTGCCTTTTCCTGCAAGATTAAAATACGAATGATTGGTAAGGTTTACGGGACAGGCTTTATCGCTCGATGCCGTATAGCGGCAGGTAAGATTGTTTTTTTCGTCGAGGAGGTAGCGTACTTTTACGCGCATGGTCCCCGGAAAGCCCTGCTCTCCGTCTTTCGAAACGCGCGTAAATTCCACTCCCGCGTATTTATCGGTGGAAACGATTTTCGCTTTCCACACTTTTTTGTCCCAGCCGTCAAAACCTCCGTGCAACATATTGCGCCCGTCGTTTCTATCGAGCGTATAAAGCTTGCCGTCAAGCGTGAACGACGCATTTTTAATTCTGTTTGCAAAACGCCCGACAAAAGCGCCGAAATAGCTCGTGTCGGAAATATAGCCTTCGAGCGTCGAATAGCCGAGCGCGACGTCGGTTTCGCTGCCGTCAGGATCGCGCAGCACGATACTCGTAATCCTGCAGCCGTAATCCGTAACGGAAAAGGACATGTGCTTGTTTTTGACGGTAAAAAGAGAAACCTTTGTTCCGTCGGAAAGCACGCCGAAATTTTGCACCGTTGTTTTCATATCTTCCCCCATAAAAATTTTTGAGAACCGTCAAAATCAAAGCGATTTTCCAGCGGTCTTTACTGCATATCGAGTATCATTTGCACTTCGGTTTTCGAACACGAAAGCTGTTTTGCGATCTGTTCGATTGCGAGTCCCATCTCCGCCATCTCGAGCACTTGCTTTGTAAAATTCTTTTTCGGTACGATCGGCGTTTCCGAAAAGTACACGTCGGGTTTTATAACCGGCACTTTCGCATAGGACGCACCGTCGCCCGTCACGTTCATCTCGGTTTTTGTGCGCACTTCTTCTTGCCTGTCATCGAAGAGAGAATGCTGCCTTTCCGAAATCGCTTCACCCTCTCTCGTTACGGCATAGGACGCATCGGGGGCGGGGCGGGAGCGAGGAGCGTTTTTTTTATAAGTGTTCGCAGCGCGGCGGGAGACTTCGGAAACCGCCTTTTTATCAAGCGTATCGCGGAGAGCGGACACCGAAATCTTTTTCGCTTCTTCGCTTCGAGCAAGCGCTATCCTTCTGTCCGCTTCTTCGATGAGGCGATTCAGCTGCTTTTTTCTATCGTCGATGATATCGATCGCGCGGACGGTATTATTGTTGATGTCGCGGATCATATTGTCCATTTCGGCTCTCGTTTTTTCGATAACATCGTCGGACGAAAAGAGGCGCTTAAAGCGGATGAGAAAGATGACCCAGAGCGCGACATTGATTGCAACGATCGCAAATAAAACCGTCGACACGTCTACCTCGTAATATCTATGTGCTGTCCGATATAGGATTCCCGTACGAGGCATTCGCGCCCTTCGTCTTTTTTTTCGCGCTTTCCGTCTTTACCTTTTTTTTCAGTCCCGCCGTGAGAAGGAGACGAGCCGTCGTTTTTTACGGCGCGCGATTCGGCTTCCGATTCATCCGATGCGGGACGGGAGACGCGATCGACTTCTTCCAAATTTTGCCGCACGATATTTTGCTGCTGCATCGCTTCGGCGAGCTTACCGCCGTCTTGGGCATGCGCGGCGTTTTGCGCGATATTCGCCATTTGAGAATACATCGTCTGCAAGTCAATTGGTTGTATAGCCATCGGGTCCCTTTATCTTCGAAGCAGCCTCGTATTTGCCGCGCTTGACGAAATTATTGTCGAAATAGAACGTTACGCCCGACACTTCGTTGTGCACTTCATCGAGTACGTCGCGCACGTAGATTTTGACGCCCGCGTACACCGTTCCCGACGCTTTCACTTTTCCGACCGCTTTCAATTCGCGCAAGTGTTCCTGCAGCGTTTGAATTTCTTCGGTCATCTCCGCCGATTCCGAATCGATCTGCGCTTTGCGCTCTTTGAGTTTCGTAAGATTATCTTCTTTTTCTTTCGGAAGCGAGCGGCGTATCTTTTTTTGATTTTCGAGCGTCGAAATATCGAGTTCGAGATTTTCAAGCTCTTTGACAAGCGCTCCCTGCTTTTCCTGCAAGCTGTCGAGGCGCTGCTTCGCTCTCGGATCGAATCCTACTTCGAGTATCGTTTCCGCTCCCCCTCCCGGTGAGCCGATACTCTTTGCGGAAATCTCTTCCGTCGCAAACAAGTGCCCGCCCATGATCTGCGCTTTTTTCCCGCTCAAAACGATGCTTTTCATCGCCATCACTTCCGAATTCATAATACTGTCGGTAACGATGACGGATTCATCGACTTCGACTTTCGCCGCCTGTATGAATTTCGCCCACAGCGATTTTTTACTCGTCAGCGTTCCGCCGTTTTTACCGAATATGCCCTGCTGCACGATGATATTGCCGCCGGCGTTGATTTTACAGTTGCCGACCGTGCCGCCGACTTCGACATTGCCCGACGCGTCCACGTTGAAACCGTCTTCGACGCTTCCGCGTATGATGACGGAGCCGAGGAATTTGATGTTTCCCGTTTTGATGTTGACGCTCATGAGCTGGAGTACGGGTTCCACGGTAATCTTGCCGGCAAAGAGCATGACCTGGCCGTCGGTATCGGCGATCACCGTCATACCGTCGGGAGCGAGCGAAACGTTTTGCCCGAGCGGGATGGGAATATCTTTTCCGTTTTTCGCTTCGGTATAGCGCCCCAACAGCGTTTTGCCGGGTCTTCCCTTTTCCGCGGGAATTTTTTGTGCAAGGCGTCCGCCTTTGATGACGTTTTGAATGAGGTTCAGCTCTTTGAAATCGACTTGTCCCGTCGCCGATTCGGTCGCACGCAGTTTTTTCGGATCCGTTTCGAAATCGTATGCGATATACGCGTCTCTACCGTCCTGTGCGGGAGTGCCTGCAGCGACTTCGTACGGAGTTTCGTACACGGGATCATCGACAAAGGCTTCGATTTTATCTTCTTCAAACCCCGTGACGATACCTTGAGCGCGAAGCGCCCGCTCGATCATCGAATAGGAAACATCCGCGCCGCTCATCGAAGGAGCCGATGCGACGATCTCCGCTTTCATTTCGTCGCTTGAAATGCTCACCGAAATGCTCGCGTCTCCGGCTGCTATATGCTTGTAGATGCCGACTTCTTCATAGCGTCCGGACGTCCCCTGTTTGACATATTTTTTTACGAGATCGTCTTCTACGGAAACCGTATCCGGCCGCGAAATCGTCTGTGCAACCTCGCTCACGTCGACGGCTTTTCCCGTTCCCGTAGGAAGCAAAACTTTCAGCATGATCCTGTCGCCGAAGTGACGGACGTAATACGCACCGTCTCTGTCGACGATTTTCGTTTCCTCTTCTCCGCTGTCTTCGCCGAAGAGGTCGTCCTTTGCAGTCTTCCGTTTTGCGTGAAGCGTATTCGGATTTTCATAGATGCGAAGCTTCCACGGTTTTTTCCCGAAACCGAGAAAACCGTTGCTCCCCTTTTCGACGACTTCATATTCGAGATTGACGGCTTTCGTGTCGAGTTGAACTGCGGCATCGGCAAGCGCTTCGTCGATACTTTCGGCATGGACGTCGACGTTGTGCAGCTGCTTATCGCGTTCCAAGAGCTCCTGCATATCCGCACGCATTTTCTCGAGCGATACCATCACATGATTCCTTTCCTGAGATTCGTCAATTTTGCACGCATTCTGATATTCGCTTTCGTATGCAGCTGTGAAATGCGCGACTCGCTTACGTTGAGCACTTGCCCGATTTCTTTAAACGTCAAATCTTCGTGATAGTACAAAACGATGACCATCTTTTCTTTTTCAGGCAATTCGTTTATCGCCTGCACGATCACTTTTTTGATCTCTTCGCGTTCGACGATCGCATCGGGGTTCATACTCGACGGAGATTCGATACTGTCACCGATCGATGCGTTCGCCGCATCATCCCCGTTATGCCACACGTCGTTGAGGGAAAGCACGCTCGTCCCCGACACTTTCATGATGATGCGGTGATAATCGTCTTCGCTCACGCCGAGAGATTCCGCGATTTCAGCATCGCTCGCCGTCCGTCCGAGTCGCGATTCGAGCGTATTGATCGCGTCCTCTATTTCGCGCGATTTTTGACGGACTGAGCGCGGCACCCAATCGATCTGCCTGAGCTCATCGAAGATCGCGCCGCGGATGCGGGTAACGGCGTATGTTTTGAATTTGACGTTTTTCGACGGATCGTATTTTTCGATCGCATCGAGCAGACCGAATTGACCGAAGCCGACGAGGTCATCGAATTCGACGCTGCCGGGCATACCGACGGACACTTTTCCCGCGACGTATTTAACAAGCGGCATATACTGCCGTATAAACGCGTCGCGCAGCGCCTGCGATTTCGTCTTTCGGTATTCTTCCCAGAGTCTGTCTTCTTCTTTTTCGTCGTTTACCGGGTCTGCCATACTATGCACCTTTCTTATGTTTCTTTATCCTTCGCGAGCGCTGTGCTTATCGCTTTCGCCATAAGCGTCGTATCTTTTTCACTGTATTTGCTCGCCTTATCGGATTTTTTCGTTTTGTCCGAAGCGGCGGAAAAAGCGGTATCTTCGACGATCTCTCCGGACGGAGCCAAATCCTCAAGATCGGGTAAATCGTCGAGCGTATCGTCTTTGAGCGAAAAACCGTCGTCGGAATCGACTCCCGCTTCTTTTCCCGAAATCGTCCGCGCATTCTCATGCAGCTGCACGGGAACGAAACCGTCATCCGACTGCTCCGTCCGATCCGCAGACAAGACATCTCCATTTACCGCATGAATCGTATCGACGGCACCGCTTCCGGCGGAACGACCTTCTTTTTCTCCGCCCGCATAATCATCTTTGTTCAACATCTGGTGGTTTTCGCCGACATAAAACTCAGGTGATCCCTCTTCCGTCGGAAGCTCTTCGTCCTGCACAACGATATCGACGTTGTTCCCCGTCGTTCCGCGCGGCGCTTCGCCCTCACCTCCCGCCGACGCATCGATATTCAAAAACGTCGAACCGATAAACTGCACGGCAAAGCCCACGACGGCAAATACCGCTGAGAACATAAAAGCATAGAGCAGCATACGCCCGATGCCCCCGCGGGAAAAAAAGCCGAAAAAAAACGAGATGAGAAAGCCGGCAAGAGCAAAACCTGCGATAAACCGAACCTGCTTCACCACACCTCCCTAAAAACTTTTGCAGGTAATTGCAGCCAAGCTTCAAGCAAGGTGCAACTTCCGAAAAAGTTTTTAGCCGTGCGCGAGAGCGCACACGGTAAATATGCGAGTTTGCAAAATCAGTACATCGTATTCATAATAATTTTTATCAAAACAATACGTATGCACGTTTTCTGCAAACATCCATGCAAACTCGCGATAAGAACGCTGCGATTTCGAGCAATGCGCAGAAATCGCGAGTGTCTCCGATAAAAGAAAAACGCTTCAGCGTTTTTTGGCTCCAGACTCCAACAACGGCGATATTTCAGACGTTATTTTTTATCCTACCTCCCTAAAAACTTTTATTACTTATTATATTCTCATAATAATAAAAATACAATGCCGCTTTCGCGACGGTGCACGTACCGCTGCTTTTCTGCCCGCACTCGCCCCTTGCAGAACGCCCGCAGTTTGCAGCGCCTTCCTCGTTCTGCGACGCGCTCAGCGCTTTCTGCGCAAAAACTTTTTCAAAAAATTCGATACGCCTTCGTTTTCCGCTGGCTCCGTTTTTTCGATGCGGCCGACGATGTGCTTGATGCACATTGAAGGCTTCGATGTCGGATTGATGACGATAAAGGGTTTTTGCCGGATGACGGAAGCCTGTACGACAGGATCGTCGTACACAAAGCCGATGTAGTCGACTTTGTAATTCAAAAACTGGCTTACGATCGTAATGATGCGCTCCGAAATACGCTTACCCTCGTCCGCTGAATGCGCACGGTTTACGAGCAGCTTTAAGTTGACCGGATGCTCGACTATTTCTGTCGTGATGATTTTAATAATGCCGTATGCGTCGGTGATCGCCGTCGGCTCGGGCGTCGTCACGACGTACACTTCATCGGCGGCGGCGACAAACTGCAAAACGTTGTTCGTGATGCCCGCTCCCGTATCGATGATGATGATATCGGCGGAACCGAGAGACGCGAATTGCTTTGCAAAATCTTCAAGCTCTTTGACGGAGAGGTTTGCGATTTTTGAAAGCCCGTTTGCACCCGCGATGAATTTGATATTGAATTCGGTATCGAGAATGATCTCTTTCATCGTCTTTTTTTTATCGATGACGTGCATGAGATTGTACGGCGGCACTTGATTGAGCAGCACATTGATGTTCGCCATGCCGAGATCCCCGTCGATCAAAATGACACGCTTGCCGGTCTGCGCGTAGGCTATGGCCATGTTTACGGCTATATTCGATTTACCGACGCCGCCTTTGCCGCTCGTGATCACGAGGATACGCGTTTTATGCGCGTCTTTTGCCGAAGACGCCCTCTTTTTTTCCTGAGCGCTGTCTTTCATCAATTCACGCAAACCTTCTGCCTGTTCTTCCATACCTTATTCTCCAAATTCATCTTCAATATGCACGCGATCGACATCGAAGCCCGAAAGCCTGATGAGAAACTCGACGACGTCCGCACGGTGGATATCCCGCACGACTTTTTGCCCGTCGGCGATGTATGAAATTTTTTTGTTTTTTTCGTGGAGTACACTGATGATGTTTCCGTATTGCTTCGATTCGTCGCACTTCGTCACGATGACGGAATTGTATCCGAATTGCTCGTAATTTTGCATGATGTTCGCCAAATCCTTGGCTTTCGTAGAAGCGGCGACGGCGAGGTATATATCCGGTTTCATTCCGCGCACATCGAGAACGGCTTTCATCTTGCCGATATTTTCGGTATCGTTCGGACTGTAACCGCTCGTGTCGATAAAGATCGCGTCGAGGTTTTCGCGCTTTTCGTCGTAGAGCTTTTTCAAGTCTTCGACCGTTTCCGCTTTTTCGAGTTCCGTTTCAAAGATTGTGCTGTACGAAGCGAGCTGTTCGTAAGCTCCGACACGCATCGTATCGGTCGTGATAAACGCGAACGACGGAATTCTCCGTTCCTCTCTCTTCGCTTCACTCACCATTTTCGTCGCAAGCTTTACGAGCGTCGTCGTCTTACCGACTCCCGTGGGACCGACGATAACGACGACGTGCGGCGGCCGCTGGATTTTTTCCGGCGCGATCGAAATCGTCTTTCCGATCCAATCGACGACTTTGCGCTCCACGGCTTTGAAATCGTCGAGAGAATCGAGCGTAAAATTCGATTGCAGCTTTTCCGTTATCTCGTTGATGTATGAAAACGTAAATTCGTTTTCTTCCAAAAGCTCTTCAATTTTTTTGATCGACGGATGCTTTTCCGAAGCGGCGAATGAAATGCTTTTGAGCTGCTTCGAAAAATTCTCCTCCATTTGCGTCATGCGGGCATTGAGTGCGGTATTGAAAGCCGTCATCTGAGCCGCGCGCAAAAGTTCGTCTTTTGTTTTATTGAACGCGGCGGCCGCATCGAGCGCATCCGTTCCGTCTCTGGATGAAAGCTTTGTCGTATATGCGGCCGTATTTTTCTGCACATCCTCTTCGCGGTCTACCGTGTAAGAAACTTCGACGACTTCTTTTTGTCCGATGCCGAAAAATCCGCCTTTGAGCATCGTGCGTTTTCCGCAGATCGTATACTCGTTATTGAATTTTTCAAACAGCTTCGCTTTGCATTCGTCGAGCGTCCGACCCGTTATCTTCAATACGGGCATATCCCGTCTTTCTGCGCTATACATTCTGTATCGTCACTCCTGCTTTTTCCTCTGCGATTTCTCCGAGTACTTCAACTTTTATGCTTCTGCCCGCGGCGATGATTTCTCTGTCGGAAATGACGATGATGTCGGGCATTTCACGGTTCGTCATATTCCACACGAGGCGGCGCACGACCGACGAACACATGACGATCGGAAGACTGCCCTTGCTGCGAAGCGCGTTGTAGGCGCCGTGGATCGCGCGCTCCCACATCCGCAAATCGACAGGATCGAGGGCGACGAAAGGCTCCGTGCCCGCGCTCTTTGCGACATGATCGAGGAGGAGCTGCGACAGCCCCTGCGACAGGCTCATAACGCGCAGCGTATCGTCCTCGTCCACGTACTGCTTGCATATCTGCAGCCCCAGCGCTTCGCGAACTTTTTCGGCGAGATCCCACGCGTTGTGCGTGACAGGTCCGAAGTTGGCGAGCGTTTCGAGAATGATAACGATGTTGCGTATCGAAACGCGCTCCTGCAAAAGCATCTTCAATACTTTTTCAATATCGCCATAGGTGAATTTGCATTTTTCACTGTTGAGCACTTCGTCGACGACGACCGGATTCGTCTCTTTGATATTGTTGATGATCCTCGACACTTCCTGCCGACCGATGATTTCCGCCGCATGCGCTTTGATGATTTCCGTCAAATGCGTTGCGATGATCGTCGGAGGATCGACGACGGTATAGCCGTTCCGCTCGGCTTCGGCTCTTTTTTCTTCCGGCAGCCAAATCGCGTTCATACCGAAAGCGGGATCTTTCGTCTTTTCTCCCTGCAGCTCTTCGGTCACCGTGCCGTTGTTCATGCACATATAGTAGCCGAGCCTGATCGTGCTGCGTCCCGCTTCGATACCGCGTATTTTAAAACTGTATTCGTTCGGATCGAGCGTCATATTGTCGAGGATGCGGATCGGCGGAACGATGAGTCCCATATCGAGAGCGGCTTCATGCCGTATGCGCCCGATCCGCTCGACGAGCTCCGCGCCGTTTTCTTTATCGACGAGGGGGATGAGCGCATAGCCGAGTTCGAGCGACAGCGTGTCCAGCGGTGCTATCGCCGCAGTGTCTGCAGGACTCGCTCCTCCCGTCTTTTCCTTTGCCGTCACGGCTGCCGCCGCCTGCGCTTTTTCGCGCACTTGGGAAGAGGAGATGCGGTATCCCATAAAAAAGAAAAATGCCCCGAGCAAAACCAAGAGCACCGTCGCCCCCGCACCGTTTCCTATAAACGCGATGCCCATAAATGCAAGCGCGGCTCCGACGATTTCGTAGATGTGCCCGTCGACCGAAAAATTTTTCGAAAGCTGTTTGTCGAAAGCTTCATCGGTACTGCTTCCCGTAACGATGAGACCGGTCGCAAACGAAAGCATGAGAGAAGGGATCTGCGACATGAGACCGTCGCCGATCGTAAGCTTCGCATAGGATAAAAGCGCGTCTCCCGCCGACATGCGGTTGATCGCCATACCGACGGCAAAGCCGCCGAAGATATTTATCGCCGTGATAAAGATGCCGGCTTTGACGTTGCCCGAAACGAATTTCGAAGCGCCGTCCATCGTCGAATAAAAATCGACCGAGCGGTCGAGCGCTTCCTGCTCTTTTTGCGCTTCCTCTTCCGTTATGATGCCGCTGTTGAGCCGGTTGCCGATATCGAATTTTTTCGTGCTCATCGAATCGAGGGAAAACCGTGCGGCGACTTCCGATACGCGCGTGGCCCCTTTTGTGATGACGACGACCTGCACGACGATCAAAATAATAAAAATCACAAAGCCGATGACGACAGGCGTCGCGCCGGCACCTCCTCCCGTAACGATGTTTGCAAAGGCCTGCACCATCGCGCTTTGGCTTTTCGAAAGCCCCGCGGGATTTACGGGGTTCGCGAGGATGAGGCGCGTCGACGAAATATTGATACCGAGTCCGAAAAGCGTCATAAACAAAAGCACGCGCGGAAAGGTTATGAAATTCGTCGCGCGGGGCGTATACATGACGATGAGCAGGACGACGATCGAAAACGCGATATTGAGCGCCATCGAAAAATCGATGAGGATGCGAGGCATGGGTATAACGAGAAAGAGCGCAACGACGACGACTGCGACACCGACGATATTGCGCTGCAAAAAATTTAAAATGCTTTGATTTGAAATTCGTCTCGCTTCATCAGGCATCAGTCCCCACCCGCCTACTAAAGCCGTTTATGCAAATTCATAACATGAGCATAGATATCGGCAATAATTCTAAAGTATTCTTCAGGTATTATATCACCAACATTCGTGTTTGCATAGAGACCGCGCGCGACGGGGCGATTTTCCACGACGGGCACGTCGTTTTCTTCGGCTATCCTGCGCATGGAAAACGCGACTTCGTCTTCGCCCTTTGCCGTAACACGCGGAGCTTCGTAACCGGCTGCCGCATCGTATTTGAGCGCGACGGCGAAGTGCGTCGGGTTCGTAATGACGACATCGGATTCTCTGACGGCCTGCGGCATATTTTGCTGCAGGATAGCGCGTTCGGCCTGCTGCAGTCTGTTTTTTACTTCGGGATCGCCTTCGAATTCTTTGTATTCCTCTTTTACTTCCTGTTTCGTCATCTTCATCTGTTCCATAAATTCGCGACGCTGCACGAAATAATCGGGAATCGCGATGACGAGAAAGACAAGGCTCGCCATTATTAAAATTTCCGCGCTCATAACTCCGATATGCCGAATCGCCATGCCGATGCTTCCGTTTTGAATTTCGAGCATGAGAATCGGAACGTCTCGACGGAGCAGCATAAAAGCGAGTATCGAAATGACGGTCACTTTGCCCAGTGATTTTGCGACATTAAAAAGTCCGCGCAACGAAAAAAGCGTGTTGCGGAAATATTGGATGAAGTTCGGAACGATTTTTTGAAACTTCGGTTCGATCGTCTTCGTCGTAAAGATAAAACTTCGGTTTTGAATGATATTTCCCGCAACTCCGCCTGCGATACCGATGATGCCGATCGGCAGCACGAGGCGTAAAAAAAAATAATAAAATGCGCGAGCGATCGCGGGATCGTTTACGCTCGATGAAGCGCAGCGCGAAAAATAATAACGGAAAATCGCCGCACATTCTTTGAGCATCGAAGGCGCAAGGACGATGAGGAGCACCACGCACAAAAGCATGACGAGAGCGCTGTTGAGTTCGGCGCTTTTTGCGACACGCCCTTCCTTCCGCGCTTTTTCGAGCTTATATTCCGAAGGTTCTTCGGTTCTGCCTTCGTCTTCCGCGGCGAACCACTGAAGGTCGATATACAGATACGGCGGTACGGGAAGCACATCGTTCACGAAGAGCCTCCCGAAATGATTGCGATAAGAGATGTGATGCCCGCATTGAACGAACGTTCGAAAAAATCGCACAATTGAGGCATGAGAGCTGCGATGACGAAAAACGACGTGAGCAAAAGCAGCGCAAATCCTTCGGACAAAAGATTCATCTGAGGAGCCGCCCGCGCAAGGATCCCCATGCAGATATTGATAAGCAAAAGCGTTCCCATAAGCGGAAGCGCGATAACGAGAGAAGCCGAAAAAAGCTCGGTGAGGCTTCCGACCAAAAAACGCACGATTCGCTCTTTCGCATCCAAAAGCGCAAACACGTTCATCGACGCAAAACTTGAAACCAGTCCGCGCAAAAACAATTTTTGAAACCACTTGCTCTGCAAAAAAAGTAGCATCGCGACGAGATTCAAATACTGTCCCATAAGAGGGTTTTCGATTTGCGCAAGCGCATCGTACACTTCGGATGCGCTCAATCCCATTTGAAATGCGAAAAATTGACCTGCCGTGCTGAACGCGGAAAAAAGGATTGTGATAAAAAAACCGATGATGAGTCCGATCATCGCTTCTCCCGCAAGCAAAAACACATACGACAGATCGAAAAGACCGCTCGACGAAATATACGGAGCGTAGGATGAAAAATCGACGTGCGGAACGAGGGCGTATGCCATATAGCCTGCAAGCGCGACCTTCGCCGTCCTCGGCACCGAGCGCATCGAAAAAAGCGGCAGCGTCATCAAAAGCGCAAAACAGCGCACGGCAATGAGCAAAAATATCGGCGCATGACTTACGATACGATCGATCACCGCTTTCGTCCTTATCTCTAGCGCGCCATGAGCGGTATGAGATTAAAAAGAGAAACCGTATAATTTCTCAGATGCGTAAACATCCAGCCCCCCAACAGAGCCAGCACCGCAAGGATCGTCAAAACCTTCGGCAAAAAAGTCAGCGTCTGTTCCTGGATCGACGTCGTCGCTTGAAAGATCGCAACGACGAGCCCGATAAGCAGCGCGGCTCCGAGTACGGGAGAAGCGAGGATAAAGATTTCAAATACGCCGCCGCGGATTAAATTGACAAGCTGCCCTATCGACATCACTACCATCCTTAACGCAACACGGAAACGAAAAGCTGCTGCGTCAAAAGTCCCCATCCGTCGACGAGGACGAAGAGCATCAGTTTGAACGGCATCGATATCTGCACCGGCGGCAGCATCATCATGCCCATCGACATGAGGATACTCGCGACGACCATATCGATGATGATAAACGGAATGTAAAGCAGTACGCCGATTTTAAACGCGACGGTAAGCTCGTGCAAAATATAAGCGGGCACGAGGATATGAGTCGGAACGTCGGCGAGCGTATTCGGCCGATCCATCTTCGCCATGGACATAAAAAGGGAAATATAGCTCGTATCTTCGGCCATCTGCGTATACATAAAGATACGAATCGGAGCTTCGGCTTCGCGGTACGCTTCTTCGACGCCGATTTCTCCGCTCGAAAGCGGACGGAACGAATTGTCGTACACCCTCGTAAAAGTCGGCCACATGACAAAGAGCGTCATAAAAAACGCGATCCCGTTGAGCACGGCGGTCGGCGGCACTTGCTGCAAAGAGAGCGCGCGTTTAATAAAATCGAGGACGATCGAAAAACGCAAAAAGCACGTCGTCAAAATCAAAATGCTCGGCGCGAGCGTGAGTACCGTAAGCAGGAGAAGCACTTGTACCGAAAACGCGACTTCCCTGCCCGTTTGAGGCTGCGTAAGGGTTATATCGACGTTCGGCACGACAGGATTTCGCACATTGCGATTCATCTCCGTCGTCCCCCTCGCAGAGCGTTCGGGAAAATTATTATTCTGCTGAGCGGAAAGTGAAAGCGTACACAAAAGGAGAGCGAGAACGAGTGCCGCACGGACGATGCGCGACGCCCGCATTCGATACGCTTTTTTTTCGGTACAAATAGATGAAACTCTCATATCAGTTTTCCGAATCGAGGCGGCTTCTCTGCGCCCGAAGCATATCGCGCGCTTTATCGCCGTCGCCGCTGAAAACGCTTTCGCCCTTTTTCGTTCCCTGCGGCATAAAGATCGAAAGGATATCGCCGAAATTTCGCGGACGCCTCACGTTTTGGCGAGTATCCGCATAGAGGTTCATCGCGTGGATCGTCTCTTTATCGGTAACTTCACCGATGAGATTGACCGCGTTGTCGGTGACGCCGATGAGATACGCTTTATCGTCGAGGAGCGAAATGACGTGCACCGATTTTCCGGGAGCGATCGACACGGAAGAGACGACGCGCAAAAATTGATCGCCTTCCCCGACGTCTTTATTCATGCTGCGCTTCATAAGATAGACGACCGCATACACGCACGCAACCACTACGGCAAGAACAAGTATCATGCGTATAAAAAGCCAAAGCGTCGACGACGGCCGCTCTGCTGCGGACGGCGAAAGCGCGGGATCGGCTATCGGAAGAGAAGATTCGTCGACGGCCGCACTTTCAGTCCGCTCGATGCGCGTATCTTCGGTCACCTGCGTCTGCGCGTACAACGAAAGAGATACGGCGAGCAGCAAAAACGAAAACGCCGCCGTTTTTAATAATTTCGAGTATTGCAACTGTTCCCCCCACCCTGTAAAACTATCAGTGCAGTTCCGTCACCCTCTCAAGCGAAGACAGGATTTCGGTAACACGCACACCGAAGTTTTCGTCGATGACGACGACTTCGCCCTTTGCAATCGGCTTGTGATTGACAAGGATATCGACCGGCTCCCCTGCAAGTTTGTCGAGCTCTATGATCGTACCTTCTCCCATGCCGAGAATGTCTTTGATCTGTTTTTTCGTACGGCCGAGCTCTACGGTCATCTCCATGTACACGTCCATGATAAGACCGATATTGCCCTGCTCGGCGCTTCCGGCCGTATTGCCTTGCATGCCTTGGAACATCGGATACTGCAGGGACTGCACGTTCGGAATGCCGCTTCCCATCTGAGCCATCATGGGCATCGCCTGTCCCATGTTCATGCCCTGCCCCATGCTTCCCATATTCATACCGGGCGAAGCCATCGTTCCCACGGATGCGATATCGGCAGCGCTGAGCGTTCCGCCCGAACTCATTTCGGGAGCCGAATTTCCGCCACCGAGTGCGTTGCATATCTGTTCGGCAACCGAAGCGCTGACGGCTTCCCACAAGGTATAGCCCTGCCCGTCAAGCGAAAGGGGATAGTTGAAAAGGATAAATTGATTTTGCGGAACTCTTATCATCGCTTTCGGATCGTTACGGGCAGTGGGCGGGTTGCACGAAATACCCGAAAGCTTACCCGTCTTTTCGAGGGCTTGAATTTCGTCGTTCGTATGCGTGGACACGGTTTCGGCGATGACTGAAAGCGCCATGTCGTCGATGTCCGCGTTGTCCTCTTTGTTCATGAGACCGACGATCTTTTGCGCAAACTCGGGCGCGAGGATGTAGAGGTGATCGCCTGAGAGTCCGCTTGAAAAGTCGGCGAGGATATTGACGACGATTTCCGGCAACTTTGCCAATAAGCGATCGCGGTCGAGCTGTTCGACGACGGGAGTATCGGCCGAAAAATTCGCACCGGTCATTTTGTTGAGATTTTCTGCGAGCGGCGTTTTGAGTTCATCCGCAAATTTCTGGAGAACGGCGGTATCCACCTGTACGGAAGGAGCGCTTCCGACTCTGCCGGATGCATTGAGACCGTCTACGGATACGCCCGAAAGCAGAGCATCAATCTCATCCTGCGATATTGCACCATCACTCATACGAATCATCTCCTTCTACAGAAAGTTCTTCAAAATCATCCGCCGAAATATCTTCCAACTTGCCGGTCACCTGCACCGCCATCTTTTTTCCGACGACGCCCGGCTGACAATAAAATTTCTTTTTGCTGCCCACGCTGAGCGTAAGCGGATCACCGACACGGATATTCGACAGGCGCACGACGTCTCCCACGCGAAGAGAAAGCACTTCACGTATCGGTAAATCGATGGAACCGACTTCGGCGACAACGTCCATCTCCACCGACGAAAGTTTTTCTTTCAGCGTTCCGAGGTACTGAGTCGTCGAACTTCTGCGCACCGAGCTGAACCAAAACTGAGAGGACAACTTTGAAATGATCGGTTCGATAGTCAAATACGGGATGCAGAAATTCATCATGCCTTCTTCTTCGCCGACTTTCATTTCGAGCGTAACGAGGACGACCATTTCCGAAGGAGGCACGATCTGGGCAAACTGCGGATTCGTTTCGATCTGCCCGAGCCGGGGGCGCAAATCGATGACCTGCGTCCACGCTTCCCGCATATTCGCGAGGATGCGCACGATGATGCCTTCCATGACCGACTGTTCGATATCGGTCAAATCGCGGTTTTTATTGCCCGTGGTCGTACCGCGGCCGCCGAACAGGCGGTCGATCATGCAAAACGTGATCGTCGGATCGATTTCAAGTACCGCGTTCCCTTTCAGCGGATCCATATTGACGACGGCAAGCGTCGTCGGCGTCGGAATGGATCGGATAAACTCTTCGTACGTGAGCTGATCGACGGAAGCAACGTGAACGTGCACGAGGCTCCGCAGCTGAGCGGAAAGGCTCGTCGTCGTCAAACGCGCAAAGGTTTCGTGCATGTTCGACACGGTACGCAGCTGTTCTTTTGAAAATTTGTCGGGACGCTTAAAATCGTAAATCTTGATTTTACGCGTATCGCTGACCGGCTTAAAATCGTCGGTTTCCGAATCGCCCGAACTTATCGCGGTGAGCAGCTGATCTATTTCATCCTGTGACAGAACTTCGTTCATGCTTTTTCCTAATCAAACCGCCGTGCTATTGCTCGATGACATCGAGCTGCTGAAACGAAACGTCGCGGATCTTCGAACCGCTTAAGATTTCGTCGTTGATCGCGTTGCGCAATTCTATTTTCAATTTCTGTTCGTTTTGCGGCTTCAATTCGTCGATCGTCTTCTGTGTAAAATATCGGCGCAAATAATCGGTGAGTTCAACTCTCCGTTCGGTTATCTCGGTTGCCGCAACTCGGTCGTCTTTTTTATAACCGAGGAACACATTCACGACGACGCTCGCGGGGATGTCGTCGCTTGTACGCGTCCTGATAGCTCCGAGCGATGAGTACCAATCGAGCACTTCCCGCTGCGCCTGATATTCGTCGCTCATCGGGATCGCCGTCTGCGCCGACGTATTGCTCGAAACGATGCGCACCGTAACGAACACGACGACGACGATGAGGATGACAGCGCCGAGCGCTATGAGTATCCATTTTAATAATCCGGGAACGAGTCCGCCGATTCCTTTTCCTTTCGCACTGCCGCTTCCGCCGTCGGACGCGCTTTCATCGAAATTAATATCGTTGTCTGCCATGATCCCCACCTATACAAACGCACGGTCTACATTTTACGGAATATTTAATTATATATTTTACCATCAAAAATGTCCTTCGTCTAGGATAATTATATCGACCCGCCGGTTGTACGCTCTGCCTTCCGGCGTATTGTCCGAAAACATCGGGCGGGTATCCGCATAGCCTGCTATCGAAAACTGCTGCTCGTTTACGCCGAAGTCGGCAAGATAGTGGAGCACGTTCATCGCGCGCGAAGCGGAAAGCTCCCAATTGCTCGGATACGGCGAGGATGCGGGAACGGGCGTACTGTCGGTGTGCCCTTCGATGCGAAATCTCCTTGCTTTCAGTTCGGGATCGCTGAAAAATTCCGAAAGGCGCAAAAGCGTATCGCGCGTTTCATCGATATTGATTTCGGCGCTTCCTTCGGCGAAAAAACTGTCGGATGCAAGCGTGATGACAAGCCCCCTCTCGTCGCTCGTTATCGTTATCCTGTTCGATTTGATATCGGGTGCAAAAAGGCTCACCGCTTTTTTTCGCGCGTTTGCAAGGGAACGCCCCTTTTCCATCGCAGGCAGAGCATTGATATTGTTTCCCAAATCCGCAAGCCGTCCCGTCGCAAGCGAAAGACCGCCGGCCGTCGTTTCCGTTTCGCGCATTTGGAGCGACTGCGTTATCGTCGCAAGCTGCGTCACATCGATTTCCGACGGATTGTACAGCATGACGAAAAAGCAGAGCATGAGCGTAATCATATCGCCGTATGTACCCTGCCATGCCGTTGACGGCTTTTCGGGCTGTTTACTTTTCCGTCCCATACTCAATCCTTGAGAACATCGGCTTCGATCGCGTGACGCGCGACGGGGTCAAGATAGGTGAGCAGCTTTTGCGCCATGATGCGCGGATTTTCTCCCGCTTGAATGGCAAGCACGCCTTCGATAACCATCTCTTTCGTCCGCATTTCGGCGGCATTGTGTCCGACGAGTTTTTGCCCGATAGGACCGATGATCCAGTTTGCGAGCAAAGACCCGTACAGCGTCGTGATAAGAGCGACGGCCATGTTCGGACCGATAGCCGATTTGTCTTCCATGTTGCGCAACATGCCGATAAGACCGACAACGGTACCCATCATGCCGAAGCCCGGAGCGAAACCCGCCCACTGGTTTACGAGGCCTATCCACATCATGTGGCGCGCTTCACACTGATTCATTTCGTTTTCCATGATCGCGCGGATGACCTGTCCGTCCGTACCGTCGACGACGAGGCGAAGTCCGCTTCTCATAAACGCGTCTTCGATATCGTCGAGTCCGTCTTCGAGGGCGAGGATGCCTTCGCGGCGAGCTTTTTCGGAAAGAGCGACCATATTTTGGATGATCTGTTTTTCACCGAAATCGAACACCTTAAACGAGCGCCCCATGATGCGGAAAAGACCGATACAATATGAAATCGGAGCGCAGAGCCACAGCGCAAAATATGAACCGCCTATCGTCATGAAAATGGAAGGCACATCGAAAATACCCGCCAATGAACCGCCGGAAAAGATAACGGAGACCATGATACACGCGCCGCCGCCTACGATTCCGATTATTGTCGCTATATCCATAATTCCTCACACCTCTTGCGTATTGATGCCGATCTTTTTTCGATAGGCTATGATCTTTTCAATTATATCTTCGGGCTTGTCTTTTACGACGATTTTTCTGCCGGACAGCATCGCAAGCGTCAAATCGGGATTTTGTTCCATACTTTCGATCATGTGCGGATTGATCCAATATTTTTTTCCGTTTAAACGCACCACTTCGATCATCGTTATATAATGCTCCGATTGCTTCGAGCCGTCAAGTATTCACCATACCCGTGCCCGCATTTCGATAAAAACCGCGTCATTTCATTATCGGACAAGCCGATATACTTGTTTACGGATAATTTTTCGTTTTTACTCCATAAAAAAATGTTATCACTCCCCGTGATTGTTGCGCGTTTTTCCGTTTTCCATTAAATTATTAAAAAGATTGCATATCGACTTGCATCGAACTTGAAATCGAACTTAAAAAAGGAAAAGCTATGCGTTCCCGTATTTTTATTATAGAAGATGTTTCCGAAATTGCCAACCTTATCGCGATGTATCTTTCAAAAGCCGGTATGGATGCTCTTTCTTTCGGTACGGCGGAAGCTGCGCTCGAAAAACTGAAATCGGACACGACACCCGACCTCGTCATCCTCGATTTGAATCTTCCGGGTATGAGCGGTTTCGAATTCCTTGAAAAATTCCGCGCCGAATATAAAACGACGATACCCGTCGTCATCGTCTCTGCGCGCGATGCCGACGAAGACATCATCAAAAGTTTGGGTTTCGGAGCCGACGAATTCGTCACAAAGCCTTTTTCGCCGCGCGTCCTCGTCGCCCGTGTTCAGGCAAACTTGCGGAGACAGGCGGCAACCGAAGCCGCTGCGGAAGAGACGATTTCGTTCGGTCCGTACACGCTGCTTTTAAACAGCTGCGTGCTCAAAGAAGGCGCACAAAAGATCGCCCTGTCGGCAAAAGAGTACGCCGTCCTCGAATACCTCGTCAAGCATGCGGGCGAATCTCTTTCACCGGAAAAAATCTACGCGGACGTGTGGAAAGCGCAGTACGGGGACATAACCGCCGTCGCAGTGTACATCCAGCGGCTTCGTAAAAAAATCGAAAAGGATCCGTCAAATCCCGAATTTATTAAAACGGTGTTCGGGCTCGGCTATTGCTTTTCAAAAGAATCGATCGCCTCGAGGCAAGGAGCGAAAAAAGACGCATGACGATCAGGCGCCAATTTCATATCCTTCTTGCAGCGATCATCGTCATTCCGATATGCTGCGCGCTTTTTATTCCGTCGTACCACTATTTTACGTCTCCGGGACGGGCGCTCATCCACGATTACAAAGAGCTGCGCAAAAGCGATGCGTTTAAACTTTCGGTGCGTGAATGGAGTAAGCTCCACGATTATATCCGTCGCCTGCCGCCGGATGTGGAAGTTGCCGTCTTTTCGCTTTCCGGATCGGCCGATATTTTAATTTCATCGATCGCAGAGCTCAAAGCCGGCACTTCTCTCTCTCCGCTCGTACTGTGGGGATTCGCATCTTCGACGAGCGATACGTATTTTTATCAATTTACCAGTTTCCGTTTTTCAAGTCGAAACGATACGATCGTCATTTTGACCCGCGTCGATAAATTCAATAAACGTGAAAGGCACGGCATGGATTACGTCAGCTACCTGGTCGGCATTTTGCTGTGCTTTGCAGCCCTCGTACTCATCATCATCGCAAAAATTTCGGGAGACATATTTACATCGATCACGATCCTCGAACAAAAGACACAGAAGATCGCCGACGGGGATTTGAGCGTGCCTCTCACCGACGACGCGAAGCAGTCAAAAACGAAAAGCAACGAAATCATTTCTCTGACCGAAAACCTTGAAAAGATGCGGAGCGCGCTGCTCGACGCGCACGAGCGGCGCACGAGATTTATCATGGGGATCAGCCACGATCTCCGTACTCCCGTCGCCGTCATCAAAGGCTACACGGAAGCGATTTCGGACGACGTCATCACCGACAAAAATGAAATCAAAAAATCGCTCGAAATCATTTCGACGAAGACGAGTCAGCTCGAAAGCATGATCGACACGCTCATCAATTTTGTAAAGCTCGACAGCGCCGACTGGCGGCAAAAGCTCGTCCCCGAAAGCGTCTTTTCCGTCGTTTCCGAATTCGCAAAAAGCGCCGAAATGACGGGGGCGGTTTTTAAACGCAAAATCACGTCGGATATCACCCTCTCTCCCGAATGCAAAGTGCCGATGGACAGGCAGCTTTTTTCCCGCGCGCTCGAAAACCTTTTAAGCAACGCGATACGTTATTCGAAAGACGGAGACGAAATCTCGATTTCTGCGACGGAGACGGACGACGCGTGCGTCGTAAGCGTCAGCGATACGGGGATCGGCATAGCGCAAAAAGACCTCGATCACATATTCGATATGTTTTATCGGGCGACCGATTCGCGGCGGGAAGAAGGCATGGGGATCGGCCTCACCGTCGTAAAGAGCATCGTCGATACACACGGCTGGACGATCGGTGTCGAGTCGGAAACCGGCAAAGGTTCGACGTTTACGATAAGGATTCCGAAATGAGTACAACCTCGTCGCTTGCCGAGCGCGAGTTCCCCGCGCCGCTTGCAAGGCTCGGTTTTTACATTGTATTTTATTTCAAACAATAGTATAATCAATCGGCTTTCGTGCTCTGTGCGCGGAAAGTGTTTTCGATATCGTATCAGGAAAAAGTGTGCATGAGACGAACAAAAAAAAGTGTTTTGCAAAAAGAGCAGAAGCTGCAAAAAATTCTTGAGCTTGAAAAAAAGCTTGAAGAGATCCAAGACATCGACGTGCTTCTCGAACGCATTCTCACCGAAACGCGCGCCATCGTCCGCGCGGACGCGGGTTCCATCTACGAAATCGAAGATAACAAGCTGCGTATAAAATACGCGCAAAACGATACGCAGCTGAAAAAACTCAAACCCGGAGAAAAGCTTCCGTATCTGTCGTTTTCCGTTCCGATCAATCAAAAGTCGATTTCCGGTTACGTCGCACTGTCGGGAGAGCCGGTCAATATTCAAGACGCATATCAAATATCCGCTGACAAGCCTTTCGTTTTTAATAAAGAAACCGATATCTCGACCGGCTATCACACAAAATCGATCTACACGCTGCCGCTTAAAATGCAGTCGGGAAAACTGCTCGGCGTCATGCAGCTCATAAACGCGCAGGACGAATCGGGAAAACTTATCGGCTTCGATGAAGATGCGGTGCTCTATATTACGCACTTTGCCTCCAGCGTCCGCCAAGCGCTGCAAAATACGTATCAGACGAATTTGATGGTGCAGCGTATGCTGAGGATGGCGGAGTTCCGAGACCCGAAAGAAACCTATCCCCACGTCATGCGCGTTGCCGAAAATTCTCTCGAAATATACGACCGCTGGGCATTCAACCACAATGTCCCCGAGCAGGAAAAGCATCGCTTTCGCGACTGTTTAAAAATCGCCGCAAAATTTCACGACATCGGCAAAGTCGGCATTCCCGATGCGGTGCTCCACAGCCCGAAGCGCTACGGTCCCGATGACGAAAACCGAGCCATACTAAAAGGACATACGTGCATCGGCGCTCAGATTTTCGGAGAAGGATCTTCCCAGCTCGATTCGATGTGCCGTGACGTCGCGCTTCATCATCACGAAGCGTGGAATAAATCGAGCGCAGGCTATCCCGGCGATATCGATTACCGCGCCTATAAAATAGGCGAGCCCATTCCCCATGCCGACGCGTTGGGCGGAGATGCGATCCCGCTCGCCGCGCGCATCATAAGCGTGGCCGATGTGTTCGATGCGCTCAGTCATCGCCGCTCATATAAAGAAGCGTGGTCGCCCGAACAGGCGTTTGAAGAGATCGAAAAAGAGGCGGGCAGACAGTTCGACCCTGAAATCGTCTCGGCGTTTTTGCAGATAAAAAGCCGCATCTCGGCCATTCTCCTCGCCTATCCCGACGAAGAATCCGCCCCCGAAGAACGCGGCGAATCCATTTAAAAAAGATTCGGCCGCCGAACGCCGTACAATCACACACAATGCCCCGCAAAGGCGCACGAGATGCCGCCGCTTCCACATACGCTGCGAGAGAACGGTATCGTTTATAGGATCGAATGAGAGCGATCGCGTATCAATTTAATAATTTCTTTGTCGAAGCACGCGGCAAACGCTGCAAACTCTTTTTTGCCGTAGACGTTTTTTTTATTGCCCGTAAGCCCCGCCTCTGCAAGCTGCATATTGAAATTTCTGTCGGCAAGTTTTTTTTTGGCACTTTCTTTCGTGTAGCACGTACCGCGGTCGTTCAAAACGCAAAAACCGCGTTCGGCAAGTTTCGCTGCAAGAGGAATGTCGCGCGTGACGATCATATCGCCCTCTTCGGCATGATCTGCGATATAGTCGTCGGCCGCTCCGGGCGTATTTTCACAAGTGAGCATTTCGAAAGACGATTTTTTATTAATTAATAATTTATCATCGACGGGGACGGCGCGGTTTGCGACGAAGGTGACGGCAAGCGAAAGAGACGCCGCCTTTTTAATAATATAATCGCGTACCGATCGAGGGCAGGAGTCGGCATCCACCCACACGTGCACAACTTTCACTCGAGCGCCTTATCGATCCTGTCTATCATGCGAAGCGTAAGGCGTTCGACTTCCTCATCGTCCGTCGATTGCCCGTCTTTCGAGAGTTTTACGTTTTTCGATTTTTCTTTGTATAATTCGTCGACGAGCGTGATACCGCTCATGATCGCTATTTCGACGGGCTTCGTCAAACCGCCCGTTTTTTTCACTTCTTCGGTGATGCGTTTATAATAGCCGAGCAGTTTTTCAAGGTAGGCCGATTCTTCGTTCGCTTTGATTGCAAAAGAAGAGCCGAGCAGGTCGATTTGAAGGGAACCCATTTAGAAAATGTCGAACTGTCCGTCGTCTTCCGCTTTTTTCGGTTCGGCGGCACGGACGGGTGCGCTCTCGTGCGCTTTCGGACTTTGCGGCGTTTTTGCAGCGGAGGCTGCGCTTCCGGCTCTCAGTACGGAATTTTCGATGGAATTGAGCCGGTCGAGCGCTTTTAATATACCGTCTTCGATCTTGCTCTGATCCTGTTCGATAGAGGAAAGCCGCTCCGATTTGTCGGCAAGCGCATTTGTGAGCTCGGCACACTTGGTGCGCAGAGCATCGTTTTCCGACTGCAGCTGTGAGATTTTTTCCACAGCGCTTTCCACTTTTCGTTCAAGAAGAAGAATCTGATCGAGCGATATCATATTATGCCTTCAGTGCGTTCTTTGCGATGTCCACGACGGCTTTGAACGCCGCGGGATCTTCGATTGCCATATTTGCAAGTGCTTTTCGGTTGATCGCAACTCCGGCCTTGGTACAACCGTCGATAAAGCGGGAATACGAAAGCCCTTCGTCGCGGACAGCCGCGTTGATACGTGCAATCCACAGCGCGCGGAAATTGCCCTTTCTGTCGCGTCTGTCGACGTAGGCATGGCGCAGCGCTTTTACGACCGCGTCTTTTGCGGCTTTGAAATTCGATTTTCTGTCGCCTCTGAAACCCTTTGCAAGCTTTAGGATTTTGATGCGGCGATTTTTACGTTTTGATCCGTCTATTGCTCTTGACATGTTTTAACTCCTGAAAATCAGCCGTACGGCAGCATCTGCTTTCTTACTTTTTTTGCAGAGTCTTCGGCCATAATTCCTGCAGCGCGGAGCTGGCGTTTCCGTTTTGAAGAACGCTTGGTGAGAATATGGCGGAGGTTCATTTTCTTGTACTTGACTTTTCCGCTGCCCGTAAGCGAATAGCGCTTGGCGGCGGATTTTTTCGTCTTCATCTTAGGCATTCGATTTTACCTCACTTGTTGTTTTGGCTTTTCCCGAAATGGTCATCGACATAAACTTGCCTTCCATAGCGGCCGGTTTTTCGACGACGTATGGGGAAGTAAGCCTTTTCAGAACTTCCTGCAGGACTCCGTATCCGAGCTCGGTGTGAGCCAATTCGCGTCCGCGGAAGCGGATCGTGATTTTGACTTTATTGCCTTCGTCGAGGAATTCCTGCACATGCTTGGCTTTCGTGTCAAGGTCGCCCGGGCCGATTTTCGGCTGCATACGGATTTCCTTGAGCTTCAATACCTTTTGGTTTTTCTTGGAGTCTCGGAGCTTTTTTTCCATTTCAAACCGGTATTTGCCGAAGTCGAGTATTTTACAGACCGGCGGATTCGCGTTTGGCGAAACTTCAACAAGGTCGAGGTCCTCATCCCTAGCCATTCTGAGCGCATCAATCGTAGGTACGATCCCTTTTTGATTACCCTCATCATCTATTAACCTGATTTCCCGTACGCGGATTTGTTCGTTAATCCGTAAACCCTTATTGTTGTTAGTATAGGCCAACTATCCTCCCTGTGTCTGAAAACACGTCTACCATGTAAAGTAAGTAGTATTATATAATAATGTATGCCGAAATGTCTAGTGCTCGCATCGCATAAAAAAGATTGTGCCGAACGAATGTCGAAAAGAGCGCGAGCATCGACGCAGTTACACACGTAACAATCCAAGCGAGATGTCGATTGAATGCCGTTTTGCTTTTATATATAATTGATACTGTTTTCCGAAATCGCAATCTTTGAAGATTTTCAAGTGCATCATACAGATCGTAGAGACGGAGCGAATATGTTGCTGACGATAAGGGCAGAAGGAGATAACGCCGAAGCTTTAAGTTTTCTGCTGCACAAACATCCCGACACGCTGCAGACGGCGAAGCTGTCGGTCGGCAAGGCGTATATTTTTTATCCCGAATACGGAAAAGAAAAAGCGACGGCCGCCCTCCTCTTGGATATCGATCCCGTCGGCATGGTTCGCAACGCAAAAAACTTTGCGGGGAAAGATTTTTTACTCGGACAATACGTCAACGATCGCCCCTATGCGGCTTCCTCTTTCATGAGTACGGCGATTTCAAAAGCTTTTTCAAGCGCTTTAAACGGAAACTGCAAAGAACGGCCGGAACTCGTCGATGTGCCGCTTTCCTTAACGGCGAAGATATCCGTGCTGCCGGCTCCGCACGGCGGGGAAATACTGATCAAAAAACTCTTCGAACCGCTCGGCTACACGGTCGAAGCGGAGCGACATCCGCTTGATACGCAGTTTCCCGAATGGGGGTACGGAAAATATTTTACCCTGACGCTCAAAAACAAACTGCCTTTAAAGCAATTACTGTCCCACCTCTATGTTTTGATTCCCGTTTTGGATAACGAAAAGCATTATTTTATCACGCAGGATGAAGTCGATAAACTGCTTCGAAAAGGAAAAGGATGGATCGAAGGGCATCCTGAAAAGGAAACTATCGTTTCGCGGTATTTGATCAATTTAAAATCGCTTATGCGTTCCGCCTTTGAAATACTGCAGACGGAAGAAAACACCGGCGATGAAGACGCTGCCGATGAAACACCGGCGCAAAAAGAAAAGAAAGAGCGGCTCCACGACATACGCTTACGGCTCGTCGCCGAAAAATTGCGCATGAGCGGGGCGGCAAGCGTTATCGATTTAGGCTGCGGCGACGGCAAACTGTTGAAGCTGCTTTTAAAAGAAAAACAATATACGCGTATTGCCGGTACCGACGTTTCATATTCGGAATTGACAAAATGTAAAGAAAAACTGCATTGGGAAGAACTGCCTGCCAAGCAGCGCGAACGGCTTTCATTATTTCAAAGTTCGCTTGCCTATCGGGACAGGCGTTTCGACGGGTTCGATGCCGCAGCCGTCGTTGAAGTGATAGAACACCTCGATCCGAACAGATTGCCTGCACTGGAAAAATCGATCTTCATGTATGCCAAGCCGAAGACAGTCGTGCTTACCACCCCGAACAGCGAATACAATGTACGTTATGAACATTTGCCGGAGGGAAAAATGAGGCACGGCGATCATCGCTTTGAATGGACGCGGAAAGAATTCGAAGCATGGGCGGAAGAGGTTGCTCGCAAAAACAATTATGCCCTTGCGTTTTTTCCGGTCGGCGAAGAAGAGGAAAGTATAGGAGCGCCGTCTCAGATGGCGGTATTTACATATGGAAATTAATATACCGAAAACTGCATTGGTAGTGCTCGTCGGGGTTTCCGGTTCGGGCAAGAGCAGTTTTGCGAAAAAACATTTTGCAAAATATGAGATAGTCTCTTCCGATACGTGCCGCGGAATTGTTTCCAACGATGAAAACGATCAGACTTCTTCAGGCGATGCCTTCGAGCTCTTTCATTTTATCCTTTCGATGCGCCTTAAAAACGGCTTGCTCACCGTTGCCGATGCGACAAATGTTCAAGCCGACGCACGGAAAAAATTGCTCGATATCGCGCGCTCCTTTCACGTTCTTCCCGTCGCAATCGTTTTCGATATGCCGCAGGAGCTGTGCGAAAACAGAAATGCGGCGCGTACGGACAGATCCGTTTCCGTCCATGTCATCAGGCGGCAGATGCATGATTTAAAGCGCTCTCTTCGAAACTTAAAAAAAGAAGGCTTCAAAAAGATTCATGTTTTTAAGTCCGAAGGCGAAGTCGACGCCGTTACATCGATCGTGCGGGAAAAATTATACAACGATAAAACCGAACTGCACGGTCCATTCGATATCATCGGAGACGTGCACGGCTGCTATGAAGAGTTGGTTGCGCTTTTGCAAAAACTGCATTATGCGATAGAACCGACAACCGATGACGGAACAAACTTCGGATTGAAAGTAAGCCACCCCGAAAATCGTACGGTTATTTTTTTAGGCGATTTGGTCGACAGGGGACCCGCTTCTCCGGCCGTATTAAAACTCGTTATGAGTATGGTGAGAGGCGGGACGGCACTCTGTGTTCCGGGAAATCACGATATGAAGCTCCAAAAGAAACTGAACGGAAAGACGGTACAGGAAAAATACGGCTTAGCCGAAACGCTTGAGCAGCTGACAGGAGAATCCGACACATTTAAAAGCGACGTAAAAGAATTTTTATACGGCTTGATCAGCCACTATGTATTGGATTCGGGCAAACTCGTTGTCGCTCATGCAGGCATTAAAGAGGAAATGCAGGGGCGCGGCTCAGGAGCGGTGCGTTCGTTTTGCCTGTATGGGGAGACTACCGGAGAGACGGATGAGTTCGGTTTACCGGTGCGGTACAACTGGGCGTCAGAATACCGCGGACGCGCAAAGGTCGTCTACGGTCATACGCCCGTTCCCTCCGCCCAGTGGCTCAACAATACGATCGATATAGACACCGGCTGCGCCTTCGGCGGTTCGCTCACGGCGCTGCGCTATCCCGAAGAAGAACTCGTTTCGGTAAAAGCTCAAAAGACATATTGCAAACCGGTCAAACCGCTTGAAGCGATAGGATCCGGAACTGCGAATACATCGGAAAACGAAAAGGCGGAGCGAGAAAATGCGATTGCGTCGGAGACAGGGGCAGCAGACGCAACCAGCGGTAACTATGCTTTCATGGCGCTTCAGCATCTGGATGACGACGTTCTCGACATCGAAGACGTTACGGGACGGCGTATCGTTCAGACGCGACTTAAAAACAATATTTTGATTCGGGAAGAAAATTCCATCGCCGCCCTTGAAGCGATGAGTCGTTTTGCAGTTAACCCCAAGTGGCTCATCTATCTGCCGCCGACCATGTCGCCGAGCGAAACGAGTACACTCGACGATTTTTTGGAATATCCGGTCGAAGCATTTGCGTATTATAAAAATCGCGGCATCCGAACAATAGTCTGCGAAGAAAAGCACATGGGTTCCCGCGCCGTATTGATCATCTGTCGGGATGAACGGACCGCCAAAAACCGATTCGGTACTGCAGGTGAGGGCTTCGGTATCTGCTATACCCGCACGGGACGCAATTTTTTTAACGATAAGGAAATCGAAAAAGCGTTTTTGGAAAAAGTACGCGATGCGTTGACCCGTTCCGGTTTTTGGGAAAAGCACGATACCGACTGGGTGTGCCTCGATGCCGAACTCATGCCCTGGTCGGCAAAAGCGCAAAGCCTTATTCACGATCAATATGCCGCAACCGGATCAGCCGCGCTGAACGCGCTTTCGGAAGCGGAAGAGGTTTTACGTTTAACGGCACTGCGCGGCATTGAAGGTTCCCAAAATCTGTTGCACACGTTTTTGGAAAAAAAGAAGTCGGCGGAACAATTCGTTTCCGCGTACCGTGCCTATTGCTGGGAAGTTGCAAGCGTAGACGATTATAAACTTGCACCTTTCCATATTTTGGCAACGGAAGGTAGCGTCCATACCGATAAAAATCATCAATGGCATATGGAGCATATAGCGGAGATATGCCGTGCGGACACGACGCTTTTCAAAATGACTCCGTATAAAATCGTGCATTTGGAAGATGAAGCTGAAATAAACGATGCGACGATATGGTGGCGTGATCTCACGGGTAAGGGCGGAGAAGGTATGGTGGTAAAGCCCTATGATTTTATCGCATACGGTAAGGACGGCGGCATTTTACAGCCCGCCGTTAAATGCCGCGGAAGAGAATATCTCCGCATCATCTACGGTCCGGAGTATTGCGAGGAGGGAAACCTCAGCCGTTTGAAAAAACGCGGACTTGCAAAAAAGAGAGCGCTTGCCGTACAGGAATTTGCGTTGGGGATCGAAGCGCTCGAACGTTTTGTCAAAAAAGAACCGCTCAGGCGGATCCATGAAAGCGTCTTCGCCGTACTCGCAACGGAAAGCGAACCCACCGATCCCCGTCTGTAATCATCCCCGCCGCACATCCGAGTACATACGCAAAAACATCGCGGGGAAAGTGAGTTTTTTCGCGATGCCCTATTGACTTTTCAAAGCGGTTTTATTAGTATATGTTCATACGTTTAAGAACTTAAACCAAAGAACACATAAACAAAATACAAGGAGACTCCATGCAGCGATTTTTTAAGCATCCGAGGATCATCATCGTCGTATGCCTCGTCATAACGGGCATACTCGGTATCCAGCTCAAAAACATTAAGCTCGACAATTCGGTCAGACAATTTTTCCCGCACAAGCACGCATCCTACACGCGTCTCATCGACACGGAAGATATGTTCGGCAGTACCGTCGTCATCGGCGTTTCGCTCGAAACGGACGGCGGATCGATCATCACGCCGGAAAACATCGCGATCATCGACCGCATTACGACCGAAATCGAAGCGCTTGAAAACGTGGAAAGCGTCGATTCGCTCACGAACATCGACTTTATCTACGGAAAAGATGACGCGCTCATTGCGGGAAACCTTATCGGCGTCGAACGTGAAAACGGACTTTTGCCGCCGCTCACCGACGAGCAGGCGGAAACGGTAAAGCGAAACATAAACGATTGGGACGATATGTACCGCCGCGTCATCCTCTCCGACGACGGGCGTGCAGCTCAAATGCAGATCATCTTAAAATCGAACAACCATCCCGATCCGAATGAAGTACACGAATCGGACGAAGCCGTGAGGCAGCGGACGCTCAATGCGATCCGCGACATCGCAGGCAAAGCGACGGAACACACGAACCTCAACGTCATCTATTACGGAGATCCCGTCCTCACCGAAAGCTCGAGAAAATTCATGCTGCGCGATTTGAAAAATCTCATTCCCCTCGTAGTCGTCGTCGTATTGATCACGCTGTTTTTAAGCTTTAAAACGCTCGACGGAACGCTGCTCCCGCTCATCGCCGTACTCATGGCGACGATATGGACGTGCGGCACGATGGCGGCATCGGGCTTTACGTTTACGATCGTCACGAGCATTATCCCCGTCGCGCTCATCGCGTGCGGGTCGGCATACGGTATCCACGTGCTCACGCACTACTACGTAGCCCTCGACGATGCGCTCGAAAAAGGAGGTACGCTCACAAAAGAGACACACAAAGCGCTCATCATCGAAAGCCTCAAAGACGTGTTCGTTGCGGTGTTCCTTGCAGCGCTCACGACGGCGATCGGCTTTATCTCTCTCGTCACAAGCCCCATCGGGCCGCTCCACAGCTTTGCGATATTCACCGCACTCGGCATCGCCTTTTCATTGATCCTCGCAACGACGTTTATCCCCGCGCTGCTCATGATAAAAAATCCGGAAAAGGTCGGCTACCGCTCGAAGCGCTTTGCACAAGCGGAAGCAAAAGTCAAAGCGAAAATCGAAGCGAAGCGGACGGGATCGCACCGCTCAAGCGAAACGCTGTACGGTATCTACAGCTTTTTTTGCGGCTCTAAACCGCGCATATATCTGTTCTGTACGCTCATCGTGCTGTTTTCCGCAGTCGGTCTTTCGCGCCTGCACATCGATACCGCGCTCATCAGCTATTTTCCGTATATGTCGAAACTGCGACAGGACGTCTACTACGTCGACGAGCGTTTTGCCGGAACGAATACCGTATACATGATCGTCAAAGGGCCCGTACAAAAAGACGAAAACGGAAACGATGTACTCGACGAAGACGGAAAGCGCGTGTACGTTGCGGGAAGCATGACAAAACCGGAAATATTAAAACCGCTCGACGATATGCAAACCTATCTGCTCGACAACTTCGACAGCGTCGGAAAAATCGTTTCGTTTACGACGTTTATCAAACGCATGAATCAAGTCATGCACGTTCCGTCAACGGAAAACGTTTCGGATGCAAGCGCATCCCTGATCGCCGATGACGGCTTCGGAAGCAGCGATTTCGGTTCAAGCGATTTCGGTTCAAGCGATTTCGGAAACGACTTTGCCGCAAGCGATTTCGGAGGAGATTTCGGTTCTTCTTCCGCACCCGAAACGGAAGCGCCGGTCGATTTTATCGATCCGAATATAGAATATGCGCGAAAACTTTCCGAAAAGATGTCGGTACGGGATATGCTCGATATGCTTTCTGCAGCGTATGTAGAAGCCGGCGGGCAGCACGCGACCGTCGAAAAAATCGTGTCCGCCCTCGAAAAGAAATTCAATTACAACGGGATCGATTATTACGAAATCCCCGACGACGTAAAAAAATATCCCGCGGCAAACCGCGAAGCGCTTTCGGATCTCGTGTCGCAGTATCTGCTCCTCTTTTCGGGTTCGCTCGACCGCTTTGCAAATAACCAGCTCCAGCCGTCGGTTTTGCGCACACAAGTGCAATTCCGCTCTCACAGTACGGACGATATCACGCACTTTATCGATACGGCAAGCGACTATGCGCAAAAGCATTTTCCCGAAGGCTATACGGTCGAATTCACCGGTCCGGGAGAAATGGAAGCGACGATGACCGATATGGTCATTTCGAGCCAGCTCAAATCGCTGCTCTTTTCGCTCATCTGCGTGTTCATCGTCATCGCCGTTTCGTTCCGCTCCGGTTGGGCGGGACTGCTCGGCACCGTGCCGCTCGCGTTTACCATTTTGCTCAACTACATGGTCATGGGATTTTCCGGAATCAAGCTCGACCTCGTGACGAGCATTCTCGCGTCGGTTGCGATAGGTGTCGGCATCGACTATACGATTCACTTTCTCGAAACGTACCGCGCCGAGAAGGCGCTCACGCGAGACGGAAAAGACGCGGCAAAGCGGACGTTCAGAAAAAGCGGCATCGGTATCATCACGAACGCGCTCGCCGTCGGACTCGGTTTTCTCGTGCTCTATTTTTCGCAATTCGTCGTGCTCCGCTTTATCGGCATCCTCGTCGCGATCGTCATGTTCACAAGTTCGGCGCTCGCGATGACGATAATTCCGGGCTTCCTCGTCGCCTACGATCCGAAATTCATACGAGCGAAAAAGGAGGTCGAACGCGATATCGGCGAAAACGACACGGAATAGGAAATAAGAAAGTTTTTATAGGAGGACGATCCGAAGCGCCGTCTGAAATATCGCCGCCGCTTCGGATCTCGAGTTTGCGCGGATGTTTGCGGAAGATAGGTACACGCATCGTTTTGATGGAAATCGAATGAATACGATACAGTATATTTTCGCAAACTCGATTATTAAACGTGTGCGCGTACGCGCACGACTAAAAACTTTTTCGGAAATTGATTCGAAGTCCGCGAAAGCGGACACGTAGAATCAGTTCTTTGCAGAACGAGCCGAAGGCTCTAATTTCCTGCAAAAGTTTTTATCAGGAGGACGATCCGAAGCGCCGTCTGAAATATCGCCGCCGCTTCGGATCTCGAGTTTGCGCGGATGTTTGCGGAAGATAGGTACACGCATCGTTCTGATGAAAATCGAATGAATACGATGCAGTATATTTTCGCAAACTCGATTATTAAACATGTGCGCGTACGCGCACGGCTAAAGAGTTTTGCAGAAAGTTGCAACTTTCTGCAAAACTCTTTATAGGGGGTATTATGAAAAAAGCATCGCTTATTAAAATCACTTTTGCGGCGGCGGCTTTCGCCGCAGCGGGAGCGGCATTTGCCGAAGACGGGCGCGCTGTCATCGAAAAGGTGCTCAACGTAAAAAAGCCCGCTTACAATCATTCCCTTATTAAAATGGATTTGATTGCAAAAAACGGTTCGATCGAAGAAAGCCGCGAAATCGAAGAATACGGGCGGCACAACGCACAGACGGACACGTCGGACGTCGTCATCATTTTCAAAAACAGTACGAACAAGGGCAATATCAACACGCGCTTTCTCCAAATGGAAAAGAAAAACGACGACGACGACAAATGGATCTACCTTCCGGCGCTCCGCAATACGCGCCGCGTCAATTCGAGCGAAGGCGATAAATCGTTTACCGGAACGGATGCAACCTACGACGATATGTCGACGCGCGAACTCGACGACGACACGCACGAACTGCTGAAAGAAGAGCAAAAAAACGGCTTTGGCTGCTACGTCGTCAAATCGACTCCGGTAAACGCGTCGAAAGCGCAGTACAAATACCGCATCCAGTGGATCGATAAAGCGACCTACGTTCCGGTGTACGCGGAAATGTACGATAAAAAAGACGGCTCGCTTTTAAAAGTGCTCACCGTAGAAAAGCTTAAAAACATCGGCGGCTACAATATTCCGATGTCAAACGTACTCAAAAACGTACAGACGGGTCACTCGACGCGCATTGCAATCACGCAGCGGAAAGACGCAAACGGAAACGCGCTTGACAACATCGTCCTCGATAAGCCGATCCCCGACCGCGTATTTACTCAGAGCTTTCTCAACACGGGCAAATAAAGGCTGCAGTGAAATCGGCAACGGTAAAAATTATTAATAATTAAACAAAGGGGACACGGATATGAAAAAGACAAAAGCCATTGCGGCGCTGATCGGTGCACTGTGTTTTATACTGCCCTATTTTGCGCACGCGCAGGATGCGCTCGATTTCGGAAACGCGGATTTCGGAAGCGATGTGTCCGACGATTTCGGCGGCGCATCGCAGGGCGCTAAAAGCGCGGGACTCAGCATCGGAGGCGAAGCGAAAATCGATTTCCGCTATTACGTCGACAGCAGGAACTCGGACGGCGACAATAAATCGTTTTCCGATTGGGATACGTATATCAAACCGAAAGGGAAGATCGAACTCGCATACGAAGGGAGTAAAACGGAAGCCGACGTAACATTCGCGTTCAACAAAGATGTCATCGCCGACTACCCCTTCGATATCATCGATGAGATGACGCTCCGCGCGTATCTCGGAAATTTCGTGCTCGAAGGCGGTAAAATGAAAGTCGTCTGGGGCAAGGGCGACAAACTGCACGTGCTCGACAACTTCAACGCGAACGATTATACCGATTTTATCATCCCCGACTACATCGACAGGCGCATTTCCGAACCGATGGTGCGCCTCGTGTGGAACGCGCCGAAAGATGTCGGCATAGTAAACAGCCTGCGCGTCGAAGGCGTCTACGCGCCGTTTATGACCGCCGATCGCTACGGAAGCGGTATGTGGCAGCCGGCTGAAATGAGCGCGCTGAAAGCAAGTGTGACGGCGGCAGCGGCGGGTGTCGTCAAACACAAATTTCCAAGCGGCATTTTCAGCGTTACGACACCTCAAGAGGCCGTACAATATGTGACAATGCTTTCGCTCGCAAATTCGCTCGCCGGCAATAATTTTTATCCGAACCTGTACCGGCTGAAATACGGACAGGCGGGAGTGAGAGCGACGGCGACGCTCGGTACTTGGGATGTGGGGCTTTCGTACTATACGGGGCGCAGCAAAAAAGCGTCGGTCAATGCTGCAAAGCTGCAAAGCTATGTTGAAACGTATCTTAAGACCGGAAATGCCGCCGAGGGCGACAAATTCATCGACTACGACCGGCTGCACGTCTTCGGCGCGGAAGGAGCGAAAACCTTCGGCGGATTCAATTTCCGCGCGGAAGCGGCGTACACGATGACAAACGATTTTTCCGGCAGCGACGCGGCGATCCGCAATCACTCGATCGGCTGGGTATTCGGCTTCGACAAAGATCTGCCGCTCAATAACCTCAACATAAACGTGCAGACGATCGGAAGCTGCGTGCTGAACGACGGCGGCGTGCGCGACAACGGCACATACGACGTCGACTACAATGCGAACGGCATCTACACGAACGACAAAATCGTCGTAAACATTTCCGACAGCTGGAATCACGAAAAGATCAAACCGGAACTGAGCGTCATCTGGGGCATCGAGCGCGAAGACCTCATCGTCATGCCGCAGATAACGTGGAACGTCGCCGACAGCTTCGACATCATCGCATCGGGTTTATTTATCCACGCATTCGATTCGGACAAAAGCGAGTTCCCCGCCTTCCGTCACAACAGCTTTGTGCAGCTGGGTATGAAATACAGGTTTTAAAAAATAGGATAACAAACAAGGAAGCAGGAGCTGTCCCGGAAAGTATTGAAAACTTCGTAAAGGACAGCCCCGCGCAAAAACGCATGCGGCGCGCAAAAATCGATATGCGATCTTTGCACGATCCGCAGTTTAGTTTCTGTGCGCGATCCAATAATCGCGGACGGTTTCGATATTGTTGTAGATATAATCGAAATCGATCTTCCACAGCGGAATATCGGCAAGCGGGATGTTTCCTTTCGCCGACGGATTTTCAGGCCTCACCGACCACGAACCGAGAGAAACGAGCGGCTCATAGCCCTTCCCTTTTCCGTCTTCGCCTCCCATCCAAAATTTAATAAAAAGCTTTGCGGCGTTCGGATGTTTGCATTCGTTCGCGATTGAAATAAAGTTCAGCGCGGGAATGCCGTTCGACACGTGCATCGTCGTCGGACCGTAATTGATCGCGTAACCGTCACGCTGCTTTCGAAGCTTTACGGAAGACGCGTAGCCGACCGGCGGATTTTTTTGTCCCTTTGCACCGACGAGTTCGATAACTTCATCGGAGCCCTTTGCGATGATCGGCGAGTTTGCGAGAAAGCGCTTGATAAAAGCATAGCCCGCGTTCGGCTCGTCTTTTTCAAGCTGAATTTTTTTACCGAACACTTTTTGGTAATCAGCCGCCATTTCGTCCGCGTGCTGCACCATAGCCGTAAGCGGAGCGCAGTAGGCATCGTTGCTCGCCGCATCCTGAAATACGACGCGCCCCTTCCATTCGGGTTTTGTAAGATCCCACCACGACGTGATCGGGCACGTCTTATACACTTCGGTATTGTAAAACCACAGATTGAGTTCGAGCATGAGCGGAGTGAGCGTCATATAAGAAGCCGGAACGTTTTTGAAAATCGATGCAGGCTGATAGTTGTGCAGCATGCCTTCGGAAAACATTTCATACGTGTATTCGCCGACCTGCTCTTTCGAATGCAAAATATCCACCGTGCGGATGCCCGATTTATATTCGGTCGTGAATTTTTCTTTCAATACGCTCGAAGAAATATCGTAGACTTCCACGTTGATGCCGGGGTACGCTTCTTTAAAAGCGTTTGCGACTGTTTGCGTACGGCTCGAAATCGAATAAATGACGAGGGAGTCTTCGGCTTTCGCTTTTTGATAGAGCTCGTCGACGCTTTCGTCTTTATCGAGTCCGTTGTCCTTCGCCCACTTCGCTTCTTGGCTGTTCGATTTCGTTTCGGTTTGTCCCATCGAAAATGCGGACGAAAACATCGCCGCCGCCAACAACATCGCTACTGCAATCTTTTTCATCATATACTCCTATATTCATAAGTTTAATTTCGAGTTTTCGAAAACTCGAAATTTTCCATCCGTTTCGCGCATCAATTGAATGGCGAGTTTCGAAAACAAATAAAATGATGTGGAGGCGAGGTTCCGGCTGCGTGCCGTTTCGAGCGTTAGGCTTACGGAAGCCTGACTTAAAAAGCTCGACCGCGGCTAAGCGGACGGGTCCTCGCCGAAAGCATACCTTTATTTAGAAATACTTTCGAAACTCGACATTCGACCTAATAATTAATTACAATATCCGATAATTACCTCGATACGATCAATCGCTTTCGCCTTCGGCGGATTTTTTTACGAGAACGCCGGACGACGCGTCGAACACGTTGAGCTTTTCGGGGGCTATCGCCGCGTAAACCGTTTCATCGGCTTTGTAGTGACGGATACCGAGCCGCTTTGCAAGGAAAGCTTCTCCGGCGAGGGAAAGGCGTATGAGCGTTTCACTTCCCGCAGGCATGCTCGAATACACGCGGCACTCGACGGCGCCCTTGGAAGCCGTATTGGAAACCGTCACTTCTTCCGGTCGAAAGCCTATTCTGCAGTCGAATGTGCCTTGGGAAAGAGCATCGGTGCAGTCGCTTTTTTGAAATGTGAAATTTCCGAGCGCGCTTTCGACTTCGAGTCCCGCTTCCGTCCGTTTCGCTTTTCCGCCTGTGAGATTTATTTTCGGATTTCCGATAAATTCCGCGATGCGCACGCTTGCAGGATTTTGGTATAAGCTCATAGGACTTGCAACCTGTTCGATGTGCCCGTTGAAAAAAACGGCGATGCGCGTCGACAGCGTGAGCGCTTCCACCTGATCGTGCGTTACGTAGATGATCGTCGTACCCATCTCCTCGTGCAATCGCTTCAGTTCGCTGCGCATATCGACGCGGAGCTTTGCGTCGAGATTCGACAGAGGTTCGTCGAGCAAAAGGAGTTCGACCGGCGAAGCGATAGCGCGGGCGATCGCGACGCGCTGCTGTTGTCCGCCTGAAAGCTCGGACGGATAGCGCCCCGCATATTCGCCGATCTGCATGCGGCTGAGCGCGCTTTCGACAAGCTTTTTGATTTCGTCTTTCGGCGTATGCTTTACGCGAAGACCGAAGGCGACGTTATCGAATACCGTCATGTGCGGCCACAAAGCGTACGACTGAAACACGAGATTTAAGCCTCGCTTTGCAGGAGGTGCGAAAAAACTTTCGGCCGCGTTTACGATGCGCTTTCCGTCCATAACGATTGAACCCGACTGCGGTTTTTCAAGTCCCGCGATAACGCGCAGCGTCGTCGTTTTGCCGCAGCCCGAAGGACCGAGCAGCGTCATAAACTCTCCGTCTTCGATCGTCAAATCGACGTCTTTTAAAACGCGGTTCGTTCCGTAATATTTGTTGATGCCGGTCAATACGATTTTGCTCACGTCTAGCCTCCGAGCCCGCCGGCAATATCGGCGTGGAAAAATTTATTTGCGATCCAATAAAATAAAAACACGAGGATAAAGAGTACGATTGCGACGGCGCTCGCCGGCTGTTGAAAGCCGTTCGTCGAATACGTGTACGCCATATACGGCAGCGTCGCCTGCGTCGGCGTCATGAGGATGACGATTAAATCGAGCTCCTTTGCGATGCTTATCAAAATGAGCATGAGACCGCTCATAAAACCGTTTTTGGAAAGCGGAAACACGATTTTGAAAAAGCGCGTTAAAAAATTCGCACCTGCGATCTGCCCCGCTTCTTCAAGCTCCGTACTTATCTGGAGCATATTGGACGTACCCGCGCGGGAAGCAAAGGGCAAATGCTTTACGATCGAAACGAGAACGAGTACGGCAAAGGTACCGTACAGCGACGGAATGAGCGTCAGCGGATGTCCGAAAAACGAAACGCGGGTCGGAGATGCGAACATGGCAAGGTACATCGCACCGAAAGCGATCGACGGAATGAGGTACGGGATAAACACGAGCTGTTCGACGAGCTTTCCGCTTTTTAAATGCCTGCCGCGCGAATTGATATAGCCGATGACCTGTCCGCAGATCGTCGCGATGACGGCCGTCCACGCAACAAGTAAGAGCGTATTTTTGACGAACATCCAAAACTGCGGCGATTTGAAAACGCCGGGAAGTCCGTCGGAAATCGCGGGGTCGCTTTCGCCGAGCCAGTGATGCAGCGTAAAATTCGAAAAACTGTAATCACCGGCTTGGAGCATAAAGGTTTGATAAAGCAAAATGCCGAGCGGCAGTATGACGGCTACGGCCAAAAACGCGGAGAGCACAACGACCGTCGGCGCTTTCCACGAACCGAGCGAAAGCGGCGTCGAGCGGCCGCCCTTTCCGCCGATCGTCGCATAGGATTTCCGCGAACCGATGAGCTTTTGATTGACGAAGATGTTTACCGACGCGATGAGGATGAGCATGATGCTGATCGCAAAACCCGTACCCTTTTGCGATTGAACGGTCGCATAGAGCGAGGTCGAAATCGTATAGTAGCCGACTTTGAGACCGAGGAAAGACGGAACGCCGAAAGTGCCCATCACTTTTGAAAAAGTCAATATGACGCTCGAAAGGATGGCCGGAAGCACGAGCGGAAAGGTGATCTTCCTAAGCATAAGCCCCTTCGACGCGCCGACGATCTCTCCCATCTCTTCGAGTTCCGAATTGATCGAACGGAGAGCTGCGGAAACGAGGAGATACGCATAGGCATAATAATGTATGGAAAGCACGAATACGATCGGAAGCGGCCCGTAGGCGAGCCAGTCGGGAGCGTTGATGCCGAAATAGCTCAAAAATCCTGCAGCCCCGCCTATCGTTTCGTTACGGAACACGGTGAGCCAAGCCATGGATTTGCACCACGACGGCAGCATATACGGCACGATCACCGCAAGAGAGAAAAATCTTTTTGCCGGCAGATCGGTACGCACTAAAAGCCACGCGACAAGAGAGCCGATGAGGATCGAAAGCGCACTCGTACAAACGGCGATGACAAGGGAATTGCGGAGCGGAATCCAAAAGAGATTACGCGAAACATCGCTTGCCAAAAGCCGCTTCCAATAGTACAGCGTAAACTGACCTTCGACCGCACCGCGCACGCGACGGAGGTCGGTTTTCGCCATCGTAAAGGTCGTACCGATCATCTGCACGAGAGGCACGACGATGAGATAGCATAAAATCGCTACGGAAACGAGCATGATGATATTGTACGGATCGGTAAAATAATTTTTCAGGCGATTTTGCAGCCGCCTCCGCCGGGAAAAGGGCGGAAACGGAGAAGCGGCATCGTTCGAAACAGATTGCATCACATACTCCATTGAAAGATCCGACATCGGTCACAGGGTACTGAGGGGCACCCCCGAAAAACTCGGTTGCATTTTTAAAGGTTCACCGATACAAAAAACGCGGTTTATGCAAAGCAAAACCGCGATGATTTAATCGATTGATATAAGTGTATAGCACATCTTGTGAAAAGTCAACATTTCGCATTGCACATTTCGCATTGCACGCACACTGCTGCATGCACCACAGCGTACGTCGCTGCCGCTTACGTGCGGCAGTTAAGATCGCAAACAAAAATTAATAATTCTTTAAAGCCGTACACTTTTCGAAAAATTATTAAAAATTTACCGCGCTTACGACTGCGGCGACCCCCGCACGCCCGACGTTACTGCTCCTGCCGGCGCCCCACACTTGTTTTCCGTCTTCCGTCGTAATCTGCACGTACGCCACAGCGCTCGTATCGCTGCCGCGTCCGATGCTGTGTTCGTGAAACGATGTTATATTGAATTTCGGAACCGGTGTCGATTTCAGCGCATTGACGAAAGCGTCGAGCGGACCGTTTCCCCTTGCGCCGATCGTGTACTTTTCACCCTTCCATTCGACTGCGGCGCGGCACATAACCTGTTCGTTGTCTGCGTTTTCGCTGCCGCTGTCGAGATGCGTTTCGTTCAAATCGAGTATTTTAAGCGGAGAGGTTTTATTGAGCCATGTCTTTGCAAAGATATCGTATATCTCTTCGCTTTTGAGTTCCCTCTGCGCTTCGTCCGCAGCAGCTTTAACGATATCGCCGAAAGCCGTATGCATCGCTTTGGGCAGCATGATGCCGTAGTCCTGTTCGAGGATAAAAGCCGCGCCTCCCTTTCCGCTTTGGCTGTTGATCCTGATGATACCTTCGTATTGCCTTCCGATGTCGTGAGGATCGATCGGAAGATAAGGCACATCCCACAGCGCATTTTCTCCGGCTTCCGCGCGATAGGCCATGCCTTTTCGGATCGCATCCTGATGGGAACCCGAAAACGCGGTAAATACGAGCTCGCCCGCATAAGGCACGCGCGGGCCGACGGCCATGTCGGTAAACTCTTCGTAGCGTTCGCGCACACTGTCGATATGCGTAAAATCGAGAGCGGGATCGACACCCTGCGTATACATATTGAGGGCGACGTTTACTATGTCGAGGTTTCCCGTGCGCTCGCCGTTTCCGAAAAGCGTACCTTCAACTCTGTCTGCTCCCGCAAGCAAGCCGAGTTCGCACGATGCGACGGCTTCCCCGCGGTCGTTGTGATTGTGCAAACTGACGATGACGTTTTCGCGGTTCGAAATGTGTTTGCAAAAATATTCGATTTGATCGGCAAAGATGTTCGGCGTCGCACATTCGACCGTCGTCGGCAAATTCAAAATAATTTTATCGCTCGTCGTTTTCGCCCACGCTTCTTTTACCGCTTCGCAGATTTCGACCGCGTATTCGATTTCGGTCGTCGAAAAACTTTCAGGCGAATATTCGAGGCGGATGTGAGTGTCGCCCGCCTCCGAAAGGCAGTCCTGTACGCACTTGACGCCGTCGAGGGCAAGCTGCGTAACCTGCGCCTTTGTCATGCCGAACGTATATTTTCGGTGCGCGGGAGACGTCGAATTGTATATGTGGAAAATCGCTTTCGGCGCATCTTTCAGCGATGCGAAAGTTTTTTTGACAAGGTGTTCGCGCGCCTGGCAGAGCACTTGCAGCGTTACGTCTTCGGGCACGCGGTTTTCTTCGATAAGCCTGCGTAAAAATATATACTCCGTTTCGGATGCGGACGGAAATCCCACTTCGATTTCTTTGAATCCGATCTTTACGAGCAGATCGAAAAAATCGAGCTTTTGCTCTACGCCCATCGGATTGACGAGCGCCTGATTGCCGTCGCGGAGATCGACCGAACACCACACCGGCGCTTTTGTGATAAGCTTATCCGGCCACTCGCGCTTTCCGATATCGATTTGCGGAAACTGCCGGTACTTTCCTTTTGCATCCATTCCTGCCATTGTATTGCTCCTTGCGCATCGCGCCGCACACCGCTGTTTAAAAAACAAAAAGACCTGCCGCCGGAGCGACAGGTCTGTAATTTATAGAATAACGATATACAGCACCGTCACCGTCGACACATCGAGAAAGCATTTACATATAGTAGCGCTGCATATATCATAAAATCAGTATTGCACAAAAGGACGGCTGTGTCAAGGCAGCCGAGAGCAGCCGATGACAGCCTGCAGCAGACAATATCAGCCTTGCATCGAGGAGCGATATACGCGATCGCCGATCTGCAAATCTATTCGCCCCGCTTCGTATCCGGTACGAGCACGATGAGCGCGAGAGATGCAATATAGGGCAGCGCGATCAAAAGAGGAGAGGCGATGTTTTGAAAAACGTTTTGCAAGTTCGCCGCAACATACTCCGCCGCACAGAGCACGATCACTGCCAGAATCGTACCCCATCCCGTCCGCCTGCCTAAAAATACGGCCGCAAGGGCAAGCCATCCGCGTCCGCTTGAAATATTCGGCACGAACGACGAAAGCCTGAACGACAGTATGCAGCCGGCAAGGGAACCGTAAAAAGCTGCGATGCACCACGCCCCCGTCCTGCACGACGACACATCGATGCCGCGCGACACGAGAACGTCGGCATCTTTTCCGGTGATGCGGATGTAGAGTCCGTATTTTGTTCCGTACAAGAATGCGAAGCCCGCCGCCATAAACACAAGAGCGACGACTCCCGTCCAAAGGCGTGCACTCGCTGCAGGAAACGAAAATAGAGGAGAGGTGAGTACGCCGCGGGTGCCGAAAAGCGCGACGGAGATGACGGATGCGAGCGCACCGGTAAAAAGATTTAAACCGAGAGACGCCAAAAAGGGATTTGCGTGAAGCGATTCCACGGCGCGGATCGAAACGAATATGATGAGCGTACAGCAGAAGACTGAAAGGAAAACGCCTGCAATAAACGAACCGGTCAATACGCTGAACGCATAACAGAAAAATGCCGAGAGATTGATGATGCCGTCGAGAAAAACCGCCATGCGGCCGGAGTATTCGCTTGTGAGCGCGCCGAACGACGCCAAAAGCAGGGGTGCGGATAAAAGCGCTATGCTAAAGACCGCGTTTTGCATGCCGCATACCTCCCGCATATTTGACGGCGATACACGAAAGCATGACGCCTTGAATGAGAGAGCCCATATCGAAGCCGAAGTTATTGTTGAGCGCAACCCTGTTTGCCGACGTAAAAAGCCACGAGAGCACAAGACTTGCCGGAACGATCATTGCAGGATTTGAATTTGCGATGAGCGCACACGAGAGCGCATTCCATCCCATACCGCCGTAAAATCCCGCGTGGCACGTGTAGTACGTTCCCGCAACGGCGATAAAACCCGCAAGCCCGTGAAGCGCGCCTGCCGCTGCGAGCGTCGCATAGAGCGTGCGGCTTTGCCGATAGCCCGAATATTTTGCAAACTCTTTCGATATACCCGTGATCTGAAGGTGTCTTCCGCTTACCGTGCGGTATTTGACGTACCATACCGCGCCGCACAGTGCAATCGGAATAAGCGCCAAAGCCGAAAGCGGGGATGGATTTAAAATATGCGCAAAGCGAAACCGCTCCGCGATAAACGGTGTCGCAAGAAGATTGTTCGTTTGTCCGCGGAACTTTCCCGCGATAAGCGAATCGATAAACGGAATCGCCGCCGCCGAAACGAGAAAGGACGTGAGAAGTACGTCGGCGTTTTTTAATTGTCGAAGAGATGCCGATACGAGGGCCATCGCGGCGGGAAGCAAAAGAGAGGCGGCAAAGGCGGCAGCCGTAACGAAGACGGGCGGCCATCCGACGGGAAGCGTAAAGACGACGGCTGCGGCAAATCCTCCGGCATAAATCTGACCTTCACCGCCTAAATTGTATTCACCCGCCGCGAGCACGATCGCGTCTCCGAGCGCGCCGCAAGCGAGGAGGGCTGCCGTATTGAGCACGCTTCCGAAATAGTAGCGCGACGTAAAAGAGCCCCCCAAAAAATCGAGGGCGGAAACGAGGGTGCGCGAAAAGAGAGCGAGGACTGCGACGGTGAGAACGAGACCTGCGATAACGGGGAGCGCATCGAATATTGTTAATTTTTTCACGCAGCCTCCCGCACTTCGCGGAGAGCGCCGCCTTCGAGTACGTAGTGCGCCGTACAGAGCGCTTTCGGAAATTCCGACGACGAAAGCACGATGACGACGGCGCCGCGATGTGCAAAGTTTAAAAGCAGCTCCTGCGTACGTTCGGCAGCTTTGCCGTCGAGTCCTTGCAGCGGCTCACACGCAATGATCAGATTCGGATCGTTTTCGAATTCGCGCGCGAGGATCAAACGCTGCAGCATGCCGCCCGAAAGAGATGCCGCTTTTTCATCGGGCAGAATGGAAACCTTCGCTTTTTCTATCAGTCGCTTCGTATATTCGTCCGCGCTCTTTCCGCCGTACATTGCGCATAAAAGCTGTTCGATCGAAAGGTCGGGATTCGACGCGCGGAACGTTCTGTCCGACGGGATGATAGCCGTACGGAGTTTCGCTTCGGTTCGTAAAAAATACGGCGTCCACTTTCCCGATTTGAGATCGATGCATAAGCTTCGTTCCGCCGTTTTGATGCGGCACAATCCCGCCGTACGCGCGCTTTCCATACCCGTGATGACGTTTTCAAGCGTGCCGAGTCCGCTTTCGGGCAATCCCTCGATGAGGGTAATGCAGCCGCTCTTCGCAGTAAATGACACGTCGAAAAGAGCCGGTCGCTTTTTCGGCCGCACGCCGATATGCTCGAACGAAATGCAATCGTCGCCCGCCCTTTCCGCCCGAACGGCATGAAGGTGCACGGTTTCCGATTTCGTCTTCAGCGCATACAGCGCGCTCCGCTCATAATATTCGGCACCCTTCCCCTTTTGCAACACAGTTACCGTATCGGTATAGCGAGAAGCTTCCTGCATGATGTGCGTGATGACGATGATATTCATACCCGCATCTGCAAGTTCGCGGATATTTGCATAGAGGGAAACCCTCTGTTCCCTGTCGAGCAGCGCGGACGGCTCGTCGAGGATGAGCATGAGAGGTTCGCGTATAAGGGCAGATATGAGCGCCGTATAAAAGCGTTCGTCCCCGCCAATATGCGCGGCGAGAGCGCGGAAGTTTAAGTGCGGCGCCCATTTCGATTTTAACAATTCCGCGCGCGAAAAGATTTCACCTTTTTTGAGCTTTTTTCCCGCAGCTCCGTATTCCGTTCCGAGGAGAATGTTTTCCCATACACTGATACCGTCGGCGATGAGCGGCCTCTGACGCACACAGACGATACCTGAGCGAAGAGCATCGCGCGGAGAAGAAAAATGTACGGCCTTTCCGTCGATGAGGATCGTACCGCCGTCGGCTTCGAGCGCGCCGCTTAAAATAGCCGCCGTCGTCGATTTTCCCGCGCCGTTTTCTCCGAGCAGCGCGTGAATCATACCGCCCTGAAAGACGAGGGAAATGTCGTCGAGTACCGTTTTGTGCAGATACCGCTTGGAAATATGTTCGAGCGCAACGTTCATAGTAAATTAATTAATAAAAATTTGTCATGTCAATTTTGCGGAAGAACGAGCGTACCGTTTTCTATGCTCGCGACGACGTCACGCATCTTTGCGCGCATTTCATCCGTGACCGCTTCGTTTTTGTGATCCGGCGCATCCTGCACAAAGTGCACGAAGCCGTCCGCGACGCCGACGGTTTTCGCCGTACCCCATTCGGTTTTTCCTGCAAGGTAATCGACCGTTACGTTTTCCGCCATCTTCGATTGATCGAGCGGTGTGCACGATATGATATTGTCCGGCGCACGATCGAAACTCGCGTTATCGAAAAATGCGAGATATTTTCCCTTTTCCTTCGCCGCGTTGATGACGCCTTGCGATGCCCCTCCGCAGATCGGAAGAATCACATCGACTCCGGAAGAGTACATCGCGTTTGCAAATTCGGCGCCCTTCGTCGCATCGTACCAGTTACCGACGACGCGGAAATCGACTGTCGTACCCGGGCAAGCAGCTTCCGCGCCTTCTTTGTAGCCCGGAACTATGACGCCGTTCATGACCGGATATTCCTGCCCCGCAATGAGACCTATCTTTTTAGACTTCGACATGAGGCCCGCCATATAGCCTGTCATATACGACTGTTCGTGCTGATTGTAGCGTACGGTTGCGACCGACGAGTTTCCCGACTTATAGGCGTCGAGAAGGATAAACTTTTGATTCGGAAACTGCACGGTAAGCGGTTCGACGAGTTCCGGCAGAGACGGGTTCGACGAAATGATGACGCTGTATTTTTGCTCCGCTGCGAGGGCGGTGAGCTTTGCCGACCATTCGGCTTGGTTTGTTCCCGCTTCGAGTACCGTGACTGAAGCCTGTGCGCTTCCGTCTTTTCCGTCGTTATACGAAGCGACGGCATGCTGTACGCCTTCGGCGAGCATCGCGTAGATGGGGCTGTCGGCTATGATACCCGGCACAAAGACTGCAACTGATAAAGTTTGTGTTTTTTTTGCACCGCACGAAAACAAAGCGAAGGCGAATGCGGCAAAAACTGCAGCATATATCGATTTTTTCATAAAACAGTAAACCTCTTGCCGACAAATATAGTTTTATATAAAACTTTTGTCAAGCCGTAGCAGAATAAAAAAACGCTGACGCCCGCGACGCACACCCGACAGGGGGCGCACGCACACTCCCCCTCCGCCGCACATAAAAAAACGCCGCCCACGGACGTGAGCGGCGCGCTTTGAAAGATTTTCGGTTCGCCAAAAACTACCAGCGGTAGTGCGCGAACGCTTTGTTCGCTTCGGCCATTTTGTGCGTATCTTCTTTTTTCTTGAACGCGGTGCCCGTGCTGTTGTACGCATCGAGCAGTTCGGCGGCAAGCGTTTCGGCCATGCCGTGTCCGTTTCTGTTGCGCGCAGCGGTGATAATCCAGCGCATCGCAAGCGCTTCTTTGCGCACGTCGCGGATTTCCACCGGAACCTGATATGTTGCGCCTCCGACGCGGCGGGATTTTACTTCCACCATCGGCTTGACGTTTTCGAGCGCTTTCAAAAACACTTCGAGCGGATCTTTGTCGGTTTTCGCTTTTAAATTATCCATCGCCGTGTACATGAGGCGCTTGCACGTTTCTTTTTTGCCCTGCAACATCATACGCGTGATGAATTTCGAAACGACTTTGCTGTTGTATTTTACGTCCGGCATAACGGGACGGTCGATCGATTTTTTATGTCTTCCCATTTTCCGTTCCTCCGTTAGGCTTTAGCGCGTTTTGCACCGTATTTCGATCGGCCGCGTTTGCGTCCGTCGACACCGAGCGTATCCTTCGTACCGCGGATGATGTGATAGCGCACACCCGGCAAATCCTTTACACGTCCGCCGCGCACGAGCACGACCGAGTGTTCCTGCAAATTATGTCCGATGCCCGGAATGTATGCGGTCACTTCCATACCGTTGCTGAGGCGCACACGCGCGATTTTCCGAAGCGCGGAATTCGGTTTTTTCGGCGTCATCGTCATAACACGAGTGCACACGCCGCGTTTTTGCGGACACGAATCGAGAGCGGGCGCTTTCGTTCTGTTTGCGCTCGACTTGCGTCCCTGATGAATCAACTGATTAATTGTAGGCATTGCCTATCTCCTATCGCAATAATTAATAATCTTTAACAAAATCCCGGTCAGCACCCCGGAACACAAGCCCTCGTTATCCTGAAAAACGAGGGAATTATATCATACTTCATTCCCTCATCTCTCGTCAATAGCTCAATCGGCTTCCGGCTCTTCCGCATCGAGCGCGGCATCCTCTTCGGTCATGCGCAGCGCTTCCTGCTCTTTTTCGATACGGCGACGTTCGAGAATTTCAGCCATCTGAATATCCAAATCTTTGTCGCTTCCGTCGAAGAGTTTGATATTGCGGTAGTTTCTGATGCCCGTTCCCGCGGGGATCATGTGGCCGATCGCAACGTTTTCTTTGATGCCGTGCAGATAATCGGTCGAACCGGAAATCGCGGCGTTCGTGAGCACCCTCGTCGTCTCCTGGAACGATGCCGCCGAAATAAAGGAATCGACGCCGAGAGAGGCTTTTGTGATTCCTTGGAACATCGGTCTGCCGGTAGCGGGCTCTCCGCCTTCATCTTTGACCCGTTTGTTCTCTTCGTGGAATTTGTATTTATCCACCTGCTGACCGTAAATAAAGTTCGTATCGCCGACCGTGACGATTTTCACTTTGCGCAGCATCTGCCGCACGATGATACCGATGTGCTTGTCGTTGATATCGACGCCCTGAGCGCGGTACACCTGCTGGATTTCATCCATGAGGTAATTCTGCAGCGCGTTTTCACCGAGTATGGCAAGGATGTCGTGCGGGCTCGGTGAACCGTCGCACAACGGCTCTCCCGCTTCCACATGGTCGCCGTCGCGCACGAGCATACGCTTGTTCATCGGAACGGCGTGCGCTTCCTGTTTGCCGAATTCGTCTTCGACCGTCACCATACGCTTGCCTTTGATGATCCCCTTGAATTTGACAAGGCCGGAAATATTTGCGAGCACGCACGGATTTTTCGGTTTACGCGCTTCGAAGAGTTCGGAAACGCGCGGAAGACCGCCGGTGATATCGCTCGATTTCGCGGCGACTTTCGGCAATCTTGCAAGCGTAACGCCCGCGGAGATCTGCTTTTTGTCATCGACGTTGAGGACGGCACCCGCCGGCAGATAATAGCTTCCGAGTTCGTTGCCCGCTTCGTCGGTGATGAGGATGCGCGGCTGTTTTACGTCCAAGTGCAAATCGGTGATGATGCGTTCGATGTTTCCCGTCTGTATATCGTGCCGCTCTTCGAGCGTCGATCCGACGATGATATCTTCGAAGTGTACGTAGCCGTCGCTTTCGGCGATGATCGGTTCGCTGAACGGATCGAACTCGCCGATGGGTTTTCCCGCCGAGACGATATCGCCCGTTTTAACATAGATCGTCGAACCGTTTGCGATTTCGACTTTTACTTCGCTGCTCGTCAAATAGACCGTATCGCCGATGATCATTACCTTTGCGTCGGCGGCTGCTTTTACTTCTCCGCTTTTCATCGTCATGACGACGCTGCCCTTTAAGATGCGGCCGCCGTCTTTTACTTTGACGGACGCGTCTTTTCCGATTTTGATTTCGTCGATGATGCGGATGACGGTCATAAAGCCTTTACGCGTAAAGAGCCACTTGCCGCCTTTTATCTCTACGTGCGTACCCGTGATGTCTTTGATAAAGGCGTTGAATTTGAGAACGATGTGGTTTTCTTCCGTCGTCTTTTCGGCAGCCCCTCCCGAGTGGAAGGTCCTGAGCGTAAGCTGCGTACCCGGCTGTCCGATCGACTGAGCGGCGATGATACCGACGGCTTCTCCGATTTCGACGATTTTGTTCCGCGCGAGGTTCTGTCCGTAGCAGCGCACGCAGATGCCGTGGTGCGCTTCGCACGTGAGTACGGTGCGCAGCTTTACTTTTTCTACGCCCGCTTCATCGATCTTTTTCGCCAAATCTCCGTCGATATAGCGGTTGACGTCGCACAAGAGTTCTCCGGTAATCGGATGGATGACGCGCTCTATCGTGTAGTGCCCCACGATGCGCTCGGCAAGCGGGACGATCACTTCGTCTCCGTCTTCGATCGCCGCATAGTCGATGCCGTTTATCGTACCGCAGTCGTCTTCGTTGACGACGACGTCCTGCGCAACGTCGACGAGCCGCCGCGTCATATAACCTGCGTCCGCGGTTTTGAGCGCGGTATCGGACAAACCTTTTCGAGCGCCGTTCGTCGAAATAAAGAATTCGATAACGGACAAACCTTCTTTAAAGTTCGAGCGGATCGGCAGTTCGATGATGTCGCCGTTCGGTTTTGCCATAAGACCGCGCATCGCCGCAAGCTGCGAAATCTGTTTCGGAGAACCGCGCGCGCCAGACTTTGCCATCATATAGATCGTGTTGAAGCCGTCTTTGTCTTTGGCGAGGTTGTCCATCATTATCTTTGAAAGTTCGTCGTTCGTTCTCGCCCACAAGTCGGTAACTTTTTGATAGCGCTCTTCGGCGGTGATGATACCTTTCGAATACTGTCCGACGATCTCTTCGACTTCTTTGTTCGCTTTGTCGACCATCTTTTTCTTTTCGTCGGGAACGAGGATATCGTCCATGGAGAGCGTCGCGCCGTAGAACGTCGCATTTTTATAGCCGCACGCTTTGATCGCGTCGAGCATCTTTATCGTGAGCCAGGGGCCCTTCGTGTGATACACGTGCTCGATCATTTTGCGCAGCTTTTTGTCGTCCATCTGCTCGTTCACGTAGTCGACTTCGTCCGGCATCTCTTCGTTGAATGCGAGGATGCCCGCCGTCGTTTCGATCACTTTGCCGTTGTACGGAGCCTTTTGGACGGGCGCTTTGATCGCCGCCTGCCATTCGATGCTGCCGTATTCGGCGGCCATACGCGCTTCGTCGCTCGAACTGAAGCGCCTGCCGGTACCCTTCGCATTCGGCTTGACCGACGTCATATAGTAGATGCCGAGCACCATGTCCTGAGACGGGTAGACGATCGTATTGCCGTTTGCGGGATCAAGCAGGTTGCGCGCCGAAAGCATGAGCGTCCAGCACTCCATCTGCGCCGCCTGCGTCAGCGGCACGTGGATCGCCATCTGGTCGCCGTCGAAGTCCGCGTTGAACGATTTGCACGCGAGCGGGTGCAGTTTGATCGCTTTGCCTTCGACGAGTATCGGTTCGAATGCGAGGATGCCGAGCCGGTGCAGCGTCGGCGCGCGGTTCAGCATAACCGGATGTTCGCGCACGACTTCATCGAGGATCGCGTACACTTCCGGAGATTCCTGTTCGACAAGCGTTTTCGCTTTTTTGATATTGAACACGACGTCTTTATCGACAAGCTTTTTCATGATAAAGGGCTTGAAGAGTTCGAGCGCCATCTTTGTCGGAAGTCCGCACTGCCACAAATGCAGTTCCGGTCCGACGACGATGACCGAACGCCCCGAATAATCGACGCGCTTTCCGAGCAGGTTTTGGCGGAATCGTCCCTGCTTTCCTTTAAGCATATCGCTGATCGATTTGAGCGGACGGTTCGACGCGCCCTTTACGACGCGCTTTCGCTTGCTGTTGTCGAAGAGCGCATCGACGGCTTCCTGCAGCATACGCTTTTCGTTTCTGATGATGATATCGGGAGCCGAAAGCTGCTGAAGTCTCTTTAAACGGTTGTTGCGGTTTATGACGCGACGGTAGAGATCGTTTAAGTCGGACGTTGCAAAGCGGCCGCCGTCGAGCTGCACCATGGGGCGGAGATCCGGCGGGATGACGGGAATGACGTCCAAAATCATCCAGCTCGCTTTGTTGCCCGATTCGCGGAAATGCTCGACGATTTCGATGCGCTTTAAAAGCCGCTTATCGCTCTTTTCGCCCTTTTCGATCATCTTCGCGCGGAGTTCTGCGGCGAGGGCGTCGAGGTCGAGCCCTTCGAGCAGCGTTTTGATCGCTTCGGCGCCCATATCCGCGGTAAAGGTTTCGCCGTAGCGTTCACGCGCTTCGTTGTATTCGTCTTCGGTCAAAAGCTGCATCTTTTTCAAATCGGTGTCGCCCGGCTCTATGACGATGTACTTTTCGTAATAAAGCACCGAGCGCAAAGCCGCAACCTGCAGATCGAGCAGGAGTCCCATGCGGCTCGGCACCGAGCGGTAGTACCAGATATGGCTCACCGGAGCTGCAAGCTCGATATGTCCCGTGCGTTCGCGGCGCACTTTAAAATCGGTCACTTCGACGCCGCAGCGGTCGCAGATGACGCCCTTATAGCGGATCGATTTGAATTTTCCGCAATAGCATTCCCATTCTTTTGTCGTACCGAAAATGCGTTCGCAAAAGAGTCCGTCTTTTTCCGGACGCAGCGTACGGTAATTTATCGTTTCGGGTTTTTTCACTTCGCCGTACGACCACGCGCGGATCGTATCGGGAGAAGCGAGTTTTATTTTAAGGCTGTCGAAATCCTGAATATCACGCATTGGCATTCTCCTTGTCAAAACCGGAAGCGGCTTTATCGATCAATTCCTGATCGCGTTCCGTCAGGGCGATCTGCTTGCCCTTCGCATCATAAATCGTAAAGTCGAGCGCAAGACCGCGCAGCTCCTGTACGAGTACGTTGAACGATTCCGGCACTCCGGCGGGAGACGACGGGTCGCCTTTGACGATCGACTCGTAAATCTTCGAACGGCCGTTCATATCGTCCGACTTGATCGTCATCATCTCCTGCAATGTGTTCGCCGCGCCGTAGGCTTCGAGCGCCCACACTTCCATTTCGCCCAAACGCTGACCGCCGAACTGCGCTTTGCCTCCGAGCGGCTGCTGCGTAACGAGCGAATAGGGACCGGTCGAACGGGCGTGCATTTTGTCGTCGACGAGGTGGTGCAGCTTCATAAAGTAGATGACGCCGACGAAGATCGGATTGACGAAGGGAACTCCCGTGCGTCCATCGTGCACGATCTGTTTGCAGTCGGGAGAAAGGCCTGCTTCTTTGAGTTTTTCCGCGATCTGTTCCTGACTCGGCGTTTGGAATGCGGGGCACTCGTAGTACTGACTCAAATAGCGGCCGGCCATGCCGAGTTCGCTTTCCATGATCTGTCCGATATTCATACGGGACGGAACGCCAAGCGGATTCAAGCAGACGTCGAGAGGCGTACCGTCTTCGAGGTACGGCATATCTTCGATCGGAAGGATGCGCGCGACGACGCCCTTGTTTCCGTGGCGTCCGGCCATCTTGTCGCCTTCGCAGAGCTTGCGCTTGTTTGCGATAAGCACTTTGACGACTTCGTCGACGCCGGGATTCAAATCGTCTCCCTGAGTCCTCCGCAGCCGCTGTATGTCGATGACGACGCCTTCGACGCCGTGCGGAACGCGCAGCGACGAATCGCGCACTTCTTTCGCTTTTTCACCGAAGATCGAATTTAATAATTTGAATTCGGGCGTCGTTTCGGTTTCGCTTTTCGGCGTAACCTTTCCGACCAAAATGTCGCCGCTTCTCACTTTGGCGCCGACTCTGATGATGCCTTCCACGTCGAGATTGTCGAGCGTTTTCGAAGCGGTATTCGGAACGTCGCGCGTGATCTTTTCGGGACCGAGTTTCGTTTCGCGGATTTCGATCGTAAATTCTTTTATGTGGATCGACGTGTACATATCTTCGCGAACGACGCGCTGCGAAATAAGGACGGCGTCTTCGTAATTGTATCCGTTCCACGGCACAAAGCCGACGAGGATATTGCGTCCGAGCGCAAGTTCGCCGTTGAACGTCGCAGGTCCGTCGGCAAGCACGTCGCCTTCTTTTACCGTTTCTCCGACGGAAACGGTCGGCCGCTGGTGATAGCAGGTGTCCTGATTCGTACGCTGGTATTTGAGCAGAATGTATTCGTCGAGCGGATCGGTCTTTTTTGCGCCTTCCGGTTTTACTTTGATGCAGTCGCTCGTCACCGACACGACTTCACCCGCGCGCTTGGCTTTGATGAGAACGCCCGAATCGTAGGCCGTCTTTTGCTCCATGCCGGTGCCGACGATCGGCGGTTCGGGGAACAGGAGCGGTACCGCCTGGCGCTGCATATTGCAGCCCATGAGCGCGCGGTTCGCATCGTCGTGTTCGAGGAACGGAACGAGGGATGCGGAAACGGAGATGACTTGCCGCGGCGAAACGTCTATGTACTGCACATCTTTCGGCGAGCGCTGCGTATAGTTTCCGCGGTTGCGGCATGAAATCATATCGGCCGAAAACGAACCGTCCTTGCCGATACCTTCGACGACCTGTCCGATGTAGTATTTGTCTTCGTCCATCGCGGAAAGGTATTCGACTTTGCCCGTCACTTTGCCGTTTTCGACTTTGCGGTACGGCGCTTCGAGAAAACCGTAATCGTTGATGCGCGTAAAAATCGCAAGCGAAACGATGAGCCCGATGTTCGGTCCTTCAGGCGTCTCGATCGGACACATGCGTCCGTAATGCGAATAGTGAACGTCGCGCACTTCGAAGCCCGCCCTCTCGCGGGAAAGACCGCCGGGGCCGAGCGCGTTCAAGCGCCGCTTGTGCGTAAGTTCGGCAAGCGGATTGACTTGATCCATAAACTGAGAAAGCTGCGACGAGCCGAAAAATTCTTTGACGGATGCAACGATCGGTTTGATCGAAATCAAATCCTGAGGCTTCATCGTTTCCGTTTCTTTTAAGCTCATGCGCTCTTTTGCTATGCGTTCCATACGATTGAACGCCGTCTTCAGTTGATTCGTCATGAGTTCGCCGACGGAACGGATGCGCCGGTTTCCGAGATGGTCGATATCGTCTATCTGCTCGTCGCCGATGTATACTTTGATGAGGTACTTCATCGTCTGAATGACGTCTTCGCGGATAAGCGTAAAGTCTTCGACATCGTCTTTGTAGTCGAATTTTTTGTTGAGCTTATAGCGGCCGACTCTTCCCAAATCGTAGCGGCGTTCGGAAAAGAACATGGACGCCAAATCTTTTTCGGCGGCTTCGACGGTGATCGGTTCTCCCGGCATGAGGATCTGGTACACGGCGGAAAGCGCATCCTCTTTCGTCGGCTCCATATCGACGGAACCTTCTTTGACGTAGCGCACTTCTTCACGCTCAAAGCAGTTGATGATCATCTGCGAATTGAGCGATTCGTTTTTTTCGTCGGCGCCCTTGCCCCTCGTATCGAATTTGATGACGACGATTTTGCTCACGCCGTTTGCGATGAGGTCGTCGATTTCATGCGGGTGCAAGCGGATACCGGCATTGAACAGGCGCTTTTCTTCGTTCGTATCTTTGTCGCGCAGGATAACCGCGCTCGCAAGTACCCTATCGACGAGCTTTTCTCGGGAAGCGTTATCGCTCTTTACCGGCACTTCTTCCGTCGTATAAAAACAGCGGATGATCTGCTCGCGCGTATTGTAGCCGAGCGCACGCAATAAAATCGTACCGAGGATTTTCTTTTTGCGGTCGATTTTGGCAAAGATCAATTCTTTCTTTTGATCGATTTCGAATTCGAGCCACGAACCGCGATACGGAATGATGCGGCTCGAATAGACGCCCTTGTCGTGGCAAAAGATGACACCCGGCGACCTGTGGATCTGTGAAACGACGACGCGTTCGGCTCCGTTTATGATAAAGGTGCCCCTGTCGGTCATGAGCGGGATGTCGCCCATGTATATGTCTTTTTGCAAAATGGTTCCCGTCTGAAGAAACACGAGCTTGATGACCGCTTTCAGCGGAACGGCATAGGTTAAACCTTTTTGCTTGCATTCGAGTTCGGAAAATTTAATATTGTCGAAATCGAGTTCGTACGAATCGAATTCGAGGTTCATATCGCCGTTCGGACTTTCGATCGGAAACACGGACGTAAACACTTCCTGCAGTCCCTGTTCGAGCGGCTTTTCACGATTTTTAATTTTATTTGCTTGAAGAAAACTTTCATACGACGAAGTCTGGATCGAAATGAGATCGGGTACGTCCATGAAATTGCGGATGTCTTTGCCGATGTAGCGGCGGTCGATCGTTCGGGTTTTTGCGAACATCTGGTTCCTCTATGTGCAGTCGAGCGTTCTTTCGCTACAAGGAGAAACTCTCCTCAGCACGAAAGGCGCCTCGTGTTTCCGTGTTGACTCGGAAACGGCGGGTGTGCCGCGAAACGGCGGAAAAGCGCACAGGATACATTCAAGCGCGCTTCGATTCCGCCTTTTTTCGTAGGCATTTCAATCGTTCGGAAAATCGAGAAAACCGCCCGAAAACCGAAATCTTCGAACGGCTTCGTTTCCGTGCGGAAGCCTCAAAAAAATCGATTTTTCAAGGCTTCCGTCAGATGCAAATTGCTTATTTTTTGCTTGCGGTACCGCCGGCTTCCGTGAGCTGGGCGATGATCTTGTCGGCATCCGCTTTGCTGACGCCTTCTTTGACGACTTTCGGAGCGCCTTCGACGAGCGTCTTCGCTTCTCCCAAGCCCAGTCCCGTGATTTCGCGGATCGCTTTGATAACCGGAATCTTTTTCGCCGGATCGAATTTTTCGAGCGTGATCGTAAAGTCGCTCTGCTCTTCGTCCGCCGCTCCGCCTGCTGCGCCGGGAGCTGCCGCAACTGCTACGGGTGCTGCCGCCGTAACGCCGAATTTTTCTTCCATCGCTTTGACGAGATCGGCTGCCTGCTGAACCGTCATGTTCGCAATCGCGTCGAGAATCTCTTCATTCGTAAGTGCTGCCATATTATCTTCTCCTAAAAAATAATAATTATTCGCCCCGTACGGAGCGATTCCGGCTTTGTCTTTTTAAAAAGACGACCGGTTTTATGCGGACAGTCGACAGCAATGAAGCCTGACCGCAGTTTATACACACAGTGCGGGGATTCTGCAGAACGCAGCCCCCGTATACACCTTGTACGCACGAAACGCGCACATCGAAATCCGGTATATACCGGAAAAGAGTTACGCTTCGGGAGCGGCTTCCGCTTTCGGAGCTTCGGCTGCCGCATCGGATCTCGGAGCATCCGGTGAAGCATCTCCTCCTGCCGCTTTTTTGTCGACATAGGCCTGCAGCGTCGCTGCAAGCTGGCGGGCAGGTCCGTTGATCGCGGACATAAGCATCGCGATGAGCGTCTTTTTGCCCGGAATCTTCGAAAATTCCGAAATCTTCGCCGCATCGTAAATCTCTTTGCCGATAAAGCCGCCTTTGACGTTTAAAGTCGGCGCGTCTTTCGTAAAGTCGAACAGCGTCTTTGCGACTTCGTTCGAATCTTCTTTTACCATCGCGATGACAGTCGGTCCTTTGAGGTAATCGGCAACGTTGTCGATTTTCATATCCGCAAACGCGATGCGCGCAAAATTGTTTTTCACGACTTTAAGCACTGCGCTCTGTTCGCGGAGTTTTTTGCGAAGCTGGGTAATCTGCTCGACCGTCATACCGCGGTAATCGGCGAAAATGAAGTCGTTGTAATCGGCAAATGTCTTTTTCGCTTTTTCGATCGCAGCCGTTTTTGCAGGCTGTATTTTTTTTGCTTTGACGGCCATGATTATTCTCCTTCCTTATAGTCGATCCATACGCCGGGACCCATCGTAGAGCTTAAAGACACGGTAGAGATATAACCCGCTTTCGCATCGACGGGTTTTCGTCGACGCACTTCGCTTAAAAGCACGTCGACGTTTTCCGCGACTTTGCCGGGATCCATCGACACTTTGCCGACCGCAATGTGAATGACGCCGCCTTTATCCGCGCGGAATTCGGTGCGTCCTTTTTTGAGTTCGCCGATCGCGTGAACAATGTCGTTCGTAACCGTTCCCGTTTTCGGATTCGGCATAAGACCTTTACGGCCGAGCACCATACCGAGGCGGCCGACGTCTTTCATCATATCGGGAGTAGCGACGGCGATATCGAAATCGAGCCAGCCGTCTTTTACCTTTTGAATATATTCGTCCGCTCCGGCGTAAGTTGCGCCCGCATCGAGCGCTTCTTTTGCGCGGTCATCTTTGCAGAAAACGAGCACTTTCTTTTCGGCGGTAAACTGATTCGGAAAAACGAGCGTATCGCGGACGCTGGCGTTTTTGCCGAGTTTAAGGGAAATATGCGCTTCGACCGTTTCGTCAAAAGCGGCGTATTTCATATCCTGTACCATTTTGCATGCGTCGGCGACGAGGTATTTTTTCGTAAGATCGTATTTCGCTGCAGACGCGCGATATTTTTTTCCACGCTTCATATCATGCCTCCACATCGACGCCCATACTGCGTGCAGTACCGGCGATAATTTTTTTTGCCGCTTCGAGATCGTTCGCGTTGATGTCGGGCATCTTCGTTTTAGCGATCTCCTCAAGATCTTTTTGAGAAAGCTTTCCGACTTTGTCGCGGAGCGGATTTCCCGAACCCTTTTCCAGCTTGAGCGCCTTTTTGATAAGGACGGCGGCAGGCGGGGTCTTTAAGATAAACGTGTAGGATTTGTCCTGATAGACGGTAAGAACGACGGGGATGACGAGTCCCTTTTCCATCTTTTTCGTTCTGTCGTTGAATTCCTGGACAAATTTCGGCGCGCTCACTCCGTGCGGGCCCAGCGCGGGACCGATCGGGGGCGCCGGCGTCGCAGATCCTGCAGGGCACTGCAGTTTAATGACAGCCGTAACCTTTTTTCCAGCCATAATGAACTCCTTATATTGGTATGGGTGTGCCGCATGCGGCATCCCTAGCGAAGCGCGTATGTCCGACGGACCGACGCTTCTCCCAAAACAGGTATACTCTCCTGCCGCGCCTGCGGCGGAAAGATTTTGTCCGCGCTTTTTAGACGCGGATCCTGATTCCGAACTTTGTTATATCTAGATCTTTTCAACCTGCATGAGGCTGACTTCGACGGGCGTCGCACGGCCGAAAATCTGCACCGTAACGCGGAGCCTGTCTTTTTCCGTATTCACTTCGTCGATATCCCCGCTGAACGTTGCGAAAGGACCGTCGATAATCTTCACTTTGTCGCCGACAGCGTACGACTGCTTGACGCGCACGGGCTTTTCGCCTTTTATGGCGCCGGACTTTTGCAAAAGATTTTTTGCTTCATCTGCGGAAATGGGACGCGGTCGATCGCTGGGATTCGTGCCGACAAAGCCCGTCACGCCTTGGATACGGCGGATCGCCGTACAAGTCTTTTTCCAATCAAGCTCCGGCAAATCCATTTCGAGCATGATGTAGCCCGGTAAAAATTTGTTTTTGCGCGAATGGTGTTTGCCGTCTTTTACTTCGATGATCTCTTCGACGGGAACTTTGACGTCGGTGACGACCGCGGGATCTATATCTTTCGACTCGAGCAGCAACCTGATCGTCCGCTCGATCTTCTGCTCATACCCCGTATAGGTGTGCAGAATGTACCAGTTCTTTGCCATGCAGCGCTTTCCTATCTCATGATCGCGCGGAACGCGGCGGTAAATCCCAAATCGAGCAAACCGAGTATGATGGCGACGACAAAGGTCGAAACGATAACTACGATTACGGAAGAGACGACGTCGTCACGGGACGGCCAAACGACTTTTTTAAGTTCGGCTTTACTTTCTCGAAAAAATTGAATAACCTTTGACATAGTACCCCCGCTAAAAATGACAGGCCAGGCAGGATTCGAACCCACGACAGGCGGTTTTGGAGACCGCAACTCTACCAGCTGAGCTACTGGCCTAAATGATCGGTGCCGGACTCTCGGCTCCAAACATCGAATATATACACCGCATTCGTAAAACACGATCTTACGAACACGGACAGAACGCACCGATTAAACGCAAAACGAAAAGCCGCGTAACCGGATGCGCGCTATTTTACCTTCGTTTCTTTATGGACGGTATGCTTACGATCGAAAGGGCAGTATTTGCTCAATTCAAGCTTACCCTGCGTATTTTTGCGGTTTTTCATCGTCGTATAATTTTTCCGTTTGCATTCCGTACACTGCAGCGCAATGATTTCGACAGCACCTTTCTTTTTACTCGCCATAATGATACCCCTAATGAAACAGCAGTTTCGACTGTTTGAGCCCCCGTGCAGAATCGAACTGCAGACCTCAACCTTACCATGGTTGCGCTCTACCGACTGAGCTACAAGGGCAAACGCATTTTGTAAGTATATAGAAGTGACGGTTTTGTGTCAACATCGATTTTAATTATTTGTAATTATTATCGATGTTAATTATCGTGAAAGTATCAGCTGATAAAGCTGCACGTTCTACGAGACGTCCGCTTGACTCACGCCGCTCAAAAGAGGCGTTTATTTATCCCACAGTTTTTCGGGATAATACCCCGATGCGATTTTTTTTGCGATTTCCGCTTTGACGATCGCTTTGTCTTCGGGATAAGTCATGCCGAACCAATTTTCTTCCGATGTAAAAAAACGGATGCTTCCTTTGCCGCTTTTGACGATTTCGCCTGCTGCGACAGGCAGGAGAGCTTCGGCTTTTTCGCTTTCGGCGTTGCGCGCGATAAAATCTTTCCAAAATGTATTGAACGCATCGAACGCCGCAGGAGAAAAACCGAAGAGGTTCATGCTCACCCATTCTTTTCCCGTCATCGATTTTTTTTCGCCGTCGATTTCGCTTACGATGCCTTCGCCTTCGTAATAGATTTTCAGGTTTTCGACGATGGAATCGAGGCAGCCGTCTTTTACCGTGCAGACGCCGCGGGAAACTGAACCGCTTTTGCTCATCGTATTGCCGAGCACGTAACCGACCATCGCGTGAGCGGTACTGTCATTCGCGATACCGGAAAGATAGGTGCCGATCGTTTTAAAAGCAGACCTCCCGTAATAGTCATCGGCGTTGACGACGGCAAAAGGAGAGGCGATCGCATCTTCGGCACAGAGCACGGCATGCACCGTACCCCACGGTTTTTTACGGTTTACAGACAATCGCTTTTCTTCGTCGGTAAGCAGACTGTCGTGCATTTGAAAAACGTAGCGCGCATCGAAATTGCGGGCAACGCGGTCGAACAGCCGTTCGCGGAAATCATGTTCGATATCTTTTCTGATAATATAGACGACCTTTCCGAAATCCGCCTCCTTTGCGTCGTACGTCGCGTAATCGAGCAAACATTCGTTGTGCAGCCCTACCGCGTCGATCTGCTTGACGCCGCCGTATCTGCTTCCCATTCCCGCCGCAAGAACCAATAATGTCGGTTTCATATTTCCTCCCGAACCGTTGAGTTCGCTTTACAAACTCGCACAGCACCGGCACAATCCGGCCGATATTTATTATCTTTTCGAATCGCTGCTTACGAAAGAGTCTCCAGCGCAAGCGTAATCATATTGTCAAAAGTCGTTTGGCGCTCTTCTGCCGTAGTCTCTCCGCCCGAAGCGATGTGATCGCTCACGGTAAGGATCGCGAGCGCTTTACGTCCGAACTTCGCCGCAAGCGTATACAGTTCTGCCGCTTCCATCTCGATGCCGAGCACACCGTAACGCGCCCACGTTTTCCAGTTTTCATTTTCATCGTAAAAAAGATCGCTCGACGCACAGGGGCCGACGGCGGCTTTTATGCCGAGCTTTTTAGCGCTCTCATAGGCTGCAAGCAAAAGCGAAAAATCGGCGGAAGCGGAAAAATGCAGATTGCCGAAACGCTGCGTCATAAGAGAAGAATCGGACGAAGCGGCGTTTACAAGGATAGTGTCGCGCAATTTCAAAGACGCTTGAATCGCGCCGCAGGTACCGACGCGGATCGCTTTTTGAACGCCGTAAAATTGGAAAAGTTCGTTCACGTAAATCGAAAGCGAAGGCTGCCCCATGCCCGTTCCCTGCACCGATATGCGTTTTCCTTTATAAGTGCCGGTATAGCCGAACATATTGCGCACTTCGTTATAGCGCGCGGGATTTTCCAAAAAATGTTCGGCAATATACTTTGCTCGAAGCGGATCGCCGGGAAGCAAAACGGATTCCGCGATCGCCCCCTCAGGTGCATTGATATGAGTACTCATAGTTATCGATTATAAAGCGTAATCGATGAAAAGGCAATCGGATTTTACAGGCTGTCACAGACACACGATACGCGACGAGGAACATAACGAATGCGGATCTTCGTTTTCATCAAGACGATAAGGACATCGATTGTTATTAATAGGCCGAGTTTAGAAAGTATCAACCCATAACGCTGTGCTCTCGGCTTAGCCTCGCTACCGAGTTTGCTTTGCAAACTCACCGTATATGCGCCGCAATTATCATATAAAAAAAAGCCCGGCAGCTGCCTACTTTCCCGCATTTAGAGCAGTATCATCGGCGCAAGGGAGCTTGACTTCCGTGTTCGGAATGGGAACGGGTATTTCCTCCCCGCTATGGCCACCGGGCAATAAT
>NZ_JACSET010000014.1 GCF_014334325.1 Treponema sp. Marseille-Q4130
AACTTCTTTCGACTGATGAATACAAACGACTTATGAAAAAACGTTCAACTGAATGTGAAACTGTGTTTGGACAGATAAAAGGCAATTTACACTTTAGGAGATTTTATCTTCGTGGGAATGAAAAAGTTGCAACTGAATGGGGATTATTGATGATTGGATATGACTTTAAGCAGCTTGCCCGAATAATGAACGCGTAAAACAAAAAAACGACGTTCAAAAAAATCGAAAATCGAACCTTTCACAAAAAAAGGCTGTCCTTACTGCTGTTGGCAATAACTTCTTGGACAGCCCCTTCTCCTCACGACTTCATAAAGCGATTGCGTTGCGATTATGCACGCGACTTGAAATGATTGCGTGTGCGCGCGAACCCGTTCGTATTATGTCAGCTTGTTGCGGTACGCGCGTACCCCTTATCGAAATGCCACAAGATTATTTTTCCCAAAGTCTTAAATTGTCGCGGCGGATTTTAAGCTTACCGGCCGCATCGCTTTTATAATAATCGGCGTTCAATCCTCCCTCCCAATTTCCGTAGAGCGGATTCGGCAACACGATGTATTTTACGCCGAAGTCGGCTTTGTATTTGTCGACGGCCGCGCGGCGCGCATCGTTGAGCTGATGATATGTTTCTCCCGTAAAGGCGAAATCGTCCAGATTGTCGCCGATAAAGACGACGATTTCGTAGCCGGCTTTTTCGACCTGTTCAAAGCGTCCCGTTTTTTTCGACTCTTTGTCTTTTAAGAGCATCGATGTCTCATCGACTCCGGTAAAGCCGAGCGCTTTTAAATTATTAACCGTCGGCTGATATTCCGCACCGACGTTTCGATTCGAAACGTAAAACATTTTGCCGCCGTGCGAATTGACATAATTTGCAAATTCCACGGCTCCGGGAATGGCGCGCGCCTGTTCGGCTTCGCACCACGTCGTCCAAGATGCGGGATTGTATCCCTTGTGTTCCAACAAACGGCTCGCGCCTTCGGCGGAATTATCGATCATCGTTTCGTCGAGATCGACTACGACCGCTTTTTTCATACCGTTTGCCGGAAGCGCCGCATCGAAGGCGGTTTTTGCCACATTGAACGCTTGATATGCGAGCGCGCGGTATTCGCCCGATTGCTGCATCCAGTTGAACGCCTGCATCCCCTGTTCCGCGAGCAATACTTCGTCCGCTTCATTTTTCGCCGCAGCTGCCTGCTTCGGTTTTTCCGCCGCCCCTAAAGCGGTCGTACATAATGCGAAAAAAATCGCACCGATAAAAATTGCCGAAATCGATTTTGTTATTCGTTTCATCATAACCTCCTGATGTATGTAATAAAATTATACGGCTTCGATGCCGAAAAACGACGCCGATGCTGTAAAGAGTTTTTAATTTTACAGCACCGGACGCAGTTTTGCAAGAAACTGAGAATGTTTTGATAAAAAAACGCGCAAACGTTTTCCGCGGTATGTCACTCGGGCAATTTTCCGCCTACAAGCGTAATGCGTCCGTCGGTCGCGGGCGTGACCGCGCCTTGCTGCCGCTGCGCGTATTCCATGACGACCGTGCTGATGAGCATCGACGTGTTGTAGGTGTCGATCGAAGTTTTCAACACCGTGTAGCCGTCGCCGCCCTTTGCCATATAATCGTTCGTTGCAATGCGATATGTGCGGTTTTTGTCGATCGGTTTTCCGCCGATTGTCACACCGCCGATCTTTCCGTTGCCGTCCGCATCATAGGTGATCGTGTAGCGGATCTCTTTTGAAACCTGCGTAAAGGCACCGGCTCCCTGTTTGATGCTTCCGATAAAATCGAAGAGCTTAACGACGTCTTCGCCTTTCAGCGTGAGCACGTACACATAGTTTTCAAAGGGCAAAACGGTGAGAATGTTTTCCCGCGTAACGTTGCCCGCAGGAAGCGGAGCGCGGATGCCGCCACCGTTCGTAATCGCACCGTCGACGGTTACGCCGGTCGTTTTCAGATAGTCGACCATCGCATCCGTCACGAGATCGCCGAGCGCCATTTCTTGGTAGCGAGTGAGGCGTTTTCCGAATTCGAAAGCGGCCGTCGTCTTCATAACGACTTCTTTCAGCGACGCGTTCGCTTTATCGACATAGGGTTTCAAAAGCGCTTCGACTTCGGGATCGGGCGGGAAGGCTTTGAGGGTGATCGGGACGGGTTTCCACGTAAAATCCGTTACTTTGCCGTTGACGATTGTCATGACACCGTCGCCGACGTATTTGCCGTATTCGTTTGCGGTGACGATCGGTACGCCGTTGACGATTTTCGGTTTTTCAAAATACGAGTGCGAGTGACCGTCGACGATCAAATCGATACCCGAAACCTGTTGAGCGATCTTTACCGATGTATTCTGCGTTTCCGTTTCCGGAACGTCGCCCAAGTGTCCGTCGATGATGACGATATCGGCTTTTTCTTTTTCACGTACGCGTTTTACCATCTGCTTTGCCGCTTCGATTTCGTCGATAAAGGTGAGACTCTTGTCGGGGCTTGCGATGACGAGCGTGCGCAGCGTCGTCAATCCGATGACCGCAACGCGGAAGCCGTCGTAATCTTTAATGATATACGGTTTGACGAGGTAGCGGCCGCCGCGCTTGATGTTCGCGGACAGCCACGGGAATTCGGCAATTTTTATCTGCCGTTCGAGCTTTGCAAGCGTTCCGTCGAATTCGTGGTTTCCGAGTACTATCGCATCGAATCCCATTTTATTGAAACTCATGATGTCCGGTTCCGCGTTGAACATATTCGAAAGCGCCGAACCCGTGTTTACGTCTCCCGCGTGAAGCACGAGCACGTTTTTATTTTGTGCGCGCACTTGCTTGATAAACGTCGCCATGGACACGAGTCCGCCGACACCGTCCTTTGTCGCCAAAACGGCGCCGTGCGTATCGTTTACGTGAAGGATGACAAGCTCGTGCGCTTTGCCGTCGCTCCGGCGAGGAGAAGGCGTAGTCGCACAGCCGCTTGAAAAAAGCGCGATCGCCGCAGCTGCCGCAGCGATAATTATTCCGAATCGTTTTTTCATAGTACCTCCATAAGTTTACGAATAATTATGTGCCGTATTTTCTAAAAAAGCAATGATTTTATTTGCACAGAGAGCTCGATGCTCCGACGCCGTATGCTGCGATAAATTTTTCAAATCGCATATCCGCCCGGCGTGACGGGATGTACACGTATTCGATGCGCGTTCCGTCTGCGTTCTCGTTCGCCGATTCGACGTATTCCCGTTTTGCCCGCACGATGCGCCGGTTTACCGTCCGCTCGTCGGCAACTTCGACGATGTAAAAATGCGCCGCCTTTGTTTCGATCACAAAATCCGGACGATACAGGCAGCGCGCGCGGGTATCGAAGTCGCGGTAAGGAATGAAAAAATCCGCCGCATCGGAAGACCGCGTTTTATCCGCAGTACCCGGCGCTTTAACGGATGTGCCATCGTTCGGCGCTTCGGACAAGCGGCTTGCCTGCATGCCCGTGTACCAGATGTGTTCGATTGAAGCATCGTAAAAAAGATTTATGTCGAAAAATAATTTTTTTATATTTGAAGAAAAAAGATATTCGGAAAGGTGAAAACTTTTTTTGTTGCCGCTCAATTGATTGTACGGTTCGTAGAGCGGATCCGTTTCGGCGGCACAGAGGTCGCTCACGGGAAAACGGATCGCCTGCCCTTGAAGGGGCGCGCCTCTTGCAGGCGGCAGCGCTTCGGGAAACAGAGGAGCAATATGTGCGCGGACAAAGACGGTGCGCTTCGCCGATCCGTCGATCCTATTCATATACCGTTCCTGCGGTTTTAAAACCTTGTAAAGTTATTATAACGCAGTAAAGTAAACAAATCTATACGGCGGAGACTTTTGTGATACACCTGTATCATGCACCTGTTTTGGAAAAACGTGTATCGGATTATCGCTTATCGGGAAATCAATTTAAAAACGCTTGCGACGCTTGCGGATGTCCCGTATTCGACGATCACGAACGGAAAAAATAAAGGAGAGGGGCAGCCGTCGGTCGGGACGGCGTATAAAATCGCTTCGGCGCTCAATGTATCTATAGAATCGCTTATGCGCGATACGATAAAAACCAAAGACGAACGCGATGTTCTGATACTGGAGAATTCGCTGCCGAAAGAAAAAACGGAACTGTACCGCAGATACGAACGCATCATCGATGCGCTTGAAACACTTCCTGTCGGAACGCGCGAATCGATCGCCGATATGATTTTGACCGTTGCTGCAGGGGGACAGGCAGCGGGAAGCGAAATAAAAAAATCGGCGGACAAACGGATATACCGCGTCCGCCACTGACGCCGCTGTCCTTCGAACGGCAGCCGTTTCCCTGCTTGTAAAATAACACAATAGCGATCGCCGTGCCGCAGTTATGCAAACCGATGCGGCAGAGGGCGCCGTTTCCGGCACTCTGTGTGTCCGGCTGCGTCTTTTTACGCCCCTCCGAATCACTCGCCTTTCGTGTCTAACCGCATGTGCGTGTTTGAGCGCGTGCGACACACACTTCCGGCGCGTTGACATATCCTCTCCGGTCGGCTAGGATTGCGGCAATGAGGTTTTGCGATGCTGAATTACAACGATCCGAAAGACGTCGAAGCGTTTAATAAAGGCATAGATCGCGCCGCGCTTGTCAATTCGTGCAAACACTTTGTGCTCGACATGGACGGCACTTTTTATCTCGGCAATACAATTTTGCCGGGCAGTCTCGATTTTTTAAAGACACTCGAAAAAACCGGACGTGATTATTTATTTTTTACGAATAATTCGTCGAAAAGCCCCGACGTGTACATCGAAAAGCTCGCGGGCATGAACTGCGTTATTTCGCGGAAGCAAATTATGACGAGCGGAGACGTAACGATCGAATATCTGAACGCCGCGTATCCGGGAAAACGCGTATACCTCGTCGGAACGGAAGCGCTTATCAAAAGTTTTCGCGAAGGAGGGATCGGCCTCGTCGAAGACGATCCGGATATCGTCGTCATCGGTTTCGACACGACGCTCACGTATGAAAAGATCGTAAAAGCGAGCGACTACGTTCGTGCCGGCGCCGTCTATCTTGCGACGCATCCCGACATCAACTGCCCCGTCGAAAACGGCTACATCACAGACGTCGGCGCGTTCTGCGCGATGATTTCGCTGTCCGCCGGCGTCGGCGAAGTAAAATCTCTCGGAAAACCGAATCCCGAAACCGTCGACATGGCGATGCTCCGCGCAGGCTGGAAAAACCGCAGCGAAATCGCCTTCGTCGGCGATCGCCTTTACACCGATATAGCAGTCGGTGTAAACAACGGCGCTCACGGATTGCTCGTGCTCACCGGAGAAGCGAATATGCGCGACGTACAAAAATCCGACACGAAACCCGATGCGATTTTCCGCGACTTGAGCGAAATCGGTTTGTTCCTGAAATAATATGCGTTGGACTCGTCTCTTCAATCCCGAAAACAAGTTTTGGATTTTCATGGATAAGATAACCGACGTGTGTATTCTCGCGTTCTGTTGGCTCGTCGCTTCCGTGCCGCTTTTTACGTCCGGAGCGGCAACCGTCGCGCTTTTTCAATTTACGCTTAAGCAAGCGGAAGACGAAGAATCCTACGCCGTCCGATCGTTTTGCGCGTCGTTTGCCCGAAATTTCAAATCTGCGACGGCCTTGTGGCTGCTGTTCGTTTTAGGCGGCGCTTTCCTTGCGATCGATTTTTATGTCCTCTTTTTTTACGCTGTGCCGAAGCCGATCCGTATCGCCGCGTTTGCCGCAGCCGCGTGTCTTACCTTTTTATATGCCGCTTCGTTTTGCTGGGCGTTTCCGCTCATCGCGTATTTTACAATACCGGTACGGAAAGCGCTGCACGATGCTTTGATTTTGGGGATACGGCATATCGGAACGACGTTGTGCGTGTTCGCCGTGTATGCATTTTTTGCATGGGCATCGTATATGCGGCCTTTCGCATCTCCCGTTTTGCTCGCGCTTTCGCTTTTCGTATCGTCGTATTTTTTCCGGCGCGTTTTCAATGCGCTTTCGTCCGAGGTTTCCCCGTAGTCATCCTGTCGATGAGTTTGTTTTTAAATTCGAGACGGGTTAAGGCGACGTGTTCGATATCGCCGTTTTCAAGTTTCGCCTGCAAAAGCGAAAACGCGCTCTGTCCGCGCTGATTGATAAAGTGGTCGATCGTCGTAAGCGACACTCCGCTGAACTTGGACGGGTAGATGTTGTCGAAACCGCATACGCTGTAGTCGTCGGGGATACGAAACCCCTCATCGATGATTTCGTCGATGACGCCGTAGGCGACCATGTCGTTAATGGCGACGATCGCGGTAACGTCGGGATACATCCGTATGCATTTTTTCGCGAGCGCACGCCCCGTGCGGTGTTCGATTTCGACGGTCGAAAGTTCCGACATCGGATCGACGTCACTCGTGATAAGCGATACGGTACCGAGTTTTTTAAAACTTTCACACAATCCCCTGTAGCGCAATACGCGCGAAGAATGATATTTGTTGAGCGTCGTCGAAACGTAGCAGACGCGCTTGTGTCCGAGCGAAATCAAATGCGCTCCCATTTGATAACCCGCGTCGAAATTATTTATTTCCGCCATATCGATCCGCATCGCATCCTGTTTGTCTCCGACCGCGACGACCGGCAGACTGTCGGCCATTTTTTCAACGAGTCCGGGCTGCTGCGGTACCATCGAAAAAATCAATCCGCGCACGGCGGGGTTTTGCGCAAAGTTGAGGATTTTCTTTTCGCGTTCGATGTTCCAATACGTGTTGTAGATGATCGTCATATAGCCGTTCTTTTCGGCGGCGAGTTCCATGCCCTGCAGCAGCGTCGCGTAGTACGGATTGATTACTGACGGACAGACAATGACGATGATGCCCGTTTTGTCGATACCGTGTTTCGGTTTATAGTTGAATTTTCGAGCGGCGGCGTAGACGGCTTCGATCGTGTCGTCGGAAAAGCGCGAGAGATTTTTTCCTGCGAGTATCATCGAAACGGCTGCCGTTGAAACGTGAACGGAGTCGGCGATATCCTGCAATGTCGGTTTTGCTTTCATTTATTAAACAAAATTTAGCACGGGTTTTAAAAAAACGCAAGAAAAATTTGACAAGTGCGCATTTTGGTCTTATGATTAGGGAAAATAAGGATGAATATCCGTCAACCATTGTTTAATTTTGTTGAATTATCAACGCAGGAGGCCTTATGAAAAAAACGGCGATTTCAGCGATTTTAGCGGCGGCGCTTGTACTGCCGTTGTTCGCGATGGGAGGATCGGAGCAGGAAGCGGGCAAAGCTTTTATCGGCGACACAACGGTAAAAGAACCGATTGAAATCGTATGGTGGCATGCGCTCGAAAATCAGTACAGCGATTTTGTCAAACAGATCGTAGACGATTTCAATAAGAGCCAAAAGATGATCACCGTAAAAGCCGAGTATATCGGCAATTATTCGGCGGTGAACCAAGCGCTCGTCGCGGCCCATGCAGCGGGAACGGGGCTCCCCGCGCTGACGGTCGCAAATACGCCCTATGTCGCGCAATACGGAGCGAGCGGGCTGTGCGAAGATTTGACACCCTATGTCAAAGCGACGAAATTCGATATCGGCGACTTCGGTGAAGGCATGATCAAAGCGTCCGCATACCAAGGCAAACAGGTATCGCTGCCGTTTTTGATCTCTACGCAAGTCGTTTACTACAATAAAAACATGGCAAAGGCAAAGGGCGTTTCCATTCCGTCGCAATTTAAAGATATGAACGAATTTCTCGCCAAAGTGTCGACGTTGAATTCCGACGGGACAACAAAGGTGTGGGGGACGATCATACCGGGCTGGGATCAGTGGTATTTCGAAACGTTTTTTATCAACAACGGCGTCAATATCATCAATAAAGACGGAACCTCTACCGATCTCGGCGGAAAAAATTCGATCAATACGACAAAGGAGATCGGCCGATGGATTAAAAACGGCTATGCGTATTTTGCGGTAGGCAAAGACGGTTCGTCGAAAATGCGCCAAAATTTTATCGAAGGCAATGCGTTTTCCGTCATCCACACGAGCAGCTTGTATAACACGTACGTGAGCAAGTGCAAAAACTTCGAAGTGGGTATGGCGTGGCTTCCCGCATCGAATACGCGGAAACAGGAAATCGGCGGTTGTGTTCTTCTGATTCCGGCAAAAAATCCGCCGGCGACGAAAATCGCGGCATGGCATTTCCTTTCATATTTGTGCAGCAAAGATACGAATATGAAATGGGCCGAAGCAACCGGTTATATGCCGACAAGAAAATCCGTCCTCGAAACGGCGGAAGGCAAAGATTTTCTAAAACGCAAGCCCGCATTCAAATGTATCTTCGACAACCTCGACAATATCTATCCGCGTATCCAAAATAAAAACTGGAACCAGTTGGCAGAAATTTGGAAAAATTACCTTTCCGAATTTTACAACAATAACACGGATATCGACAGCAATATTAAAAAAATGGCCGATGAGATAAACGAAGTTCTCGAAGACTGATTTCCTGTCGAAAAGCGCCTGCACGTTCCATCTGCAGGCGCTTCTTTTGGAGTATACATGAAACGCAGAGGCATTCACCCGAGGACATTGGATAGGCTGCAGGATTTTTCGTGCACGATTCCCGCCCTCATATTGATAATCGTCTTTACCTATTACCCGATAGCGAAACTGATACAGATCAGCTTTACGAATTGGAATTTATTAAACGATAAGTACGAATACGTCGGATTTAAAAATTGGAAATGGCTGTTTACCGGATCCGGCACGCGCTACCTCTTAAACTCGCTCCGCGTCACGTTTGAATTTTCGATCGGCTCTCTTTTTATCACGATCGTCGGCGGATTGCTGCTCGCCTTGACGTTCAATAATATGGGCAAGGGCTTTTCCGCCATGCGTGCCGTCGTCTTTATGCCGAAATACGTCGCGATGAGTTCCGCGGCCGTCGTGTTTTTGTGGATCCTCGACACCGACTACGGTATCCTCAATTATTTTCTTTCGGAAATCGGTTTGCACCGCGTCAATTGGCTCGGAGAACGCGGAAGTGCGATGATTTCCGTGTTGATGCTGACCGGTTGGCGTGACATCGGTTACGGCATGATCGTATACCTTGCGGCGATGCGGAGCATCCCGAACGATTATTACGAAGCGGCCGCGCTTGACGGAGCGACGTATTGCCAGCGCTTGTTTAGGATTACGCTTCCGATGCTCAGCCCGACGACGCTGTTTTTGTTCGTTACGCAGTTTATCGCATCGATGAAAGTTTTTCAAAGCATCGACATTATGACTGCAGGCGGACCTTTTCGGTCGACGGAAGTATTCGTCTATAAAATTTATCAATATGCGATGGAAGACTTCCGCATGGACAGGGCATCGGTCATGGCGCTCGCGTTTTTCGTTTTGCTGTTGATCATTACGGCGTCGACGCTGAAATTTTCCGATCGCCGCGTCAATTACGATATGTAAGCCAAGGAGCAATTATGGATAATCGGTTCCGCACTACGGCGTTAAAGCGTGACGATTTTCGTCGCTCTTACGGCTCGCTGCTGCAGCTACTGCTTGCGATTGTCATAACCGTCATCGCGTTTTATCCGATCTATTGGATGCTTATTTCGTCGGTAAAAAGTCAAGATGAGATACTGCAGCTGCGCCCGACCTTTTGGCCGCGCGAATTTCACTTTGAAAATTATACGGCGGTTTTACGCAAAGGTAATTTCCCGAAATATTATTTCAATACTATCGTCATGACTTTCGGTATTTTGGCAAGTCAAATCGTAACGGGTATCTTTGCGGCGTACGGTTTTTCGAAAGGTCATTTCCCATATCGCGATAAGATATTTTTGCTTGTTCTCGGTGCGCTCATGATTCCGGTGCAGGTTACGTTTATTCCGCTGTATATCATGTTCGCCCGTTTTAATTTGACCGATACTTTTACCGGCTTGATTTTACCGTCGGCTGTCAGTCCGTACTATATCTTTATGCTGCGACAGACGTTTATGTCGATCGACGACAGCTATATCGATGCCGCGAAAATAGACGGACTCGGAAAAGTCGGCATCATTACGCGGGTGTTGACACCGATGTGCCGTTCGACGCTGTTTACGGTAACGCTTGTAACTTTTACGACGGGATGGAACAGCTATTTTTGGCCGAAGATCATCGCGAAAGAGGAAAGCCATCGCGTACTTACCGTCGGTCTTGCAAAACTCCGCGACACTTTTGCGGGGCAGGGTACGATGAATAATCACGAGATCATGGCCGGAGCGGTACTCGCGATTATCCCGGTTGTGGTTTTATTTTTCATATTTCAAAAATATATGCTCTCCGGCTACAGTAAAGCCGCGATGAAATAAATAAAAACAGTTGATTATTAATTATAGTAGGAGACATTATGAACGTTGTTGCACACCGCGGATACAGCGGAGTTTATCCTGAAAATACGATGCTTGCATTCCGCAAAGCCGTTGAAGCGGGTTCGGACGGTATCGAACTCGACGTACAGCTTACAAAAGACGGAACGGTCGTTGTCATACACGATGAAAAAGTCGACCGCACTACCGACGGCTCGGGCGCCGTCCGCGATTATTCATTTGCGGAGCTTCGCAAACTCGACGCGGCGAAAACGTGGAACGGAAAATATCCGAAAGAAGCGATACCGTCGTTCGAAGAATACTGCGAATGGGCGGCGACGGTAAACATAACGACGAATATCGAACTGAAAACGGGACTCGTGTATTATGAAGACATCGAGCAAAAAACGATCGATATTATTAATAAATATAAGCTCGAAAAAAAAGTGCTGTTTTCGTCGTTCAATCACAGTTCGCTTATCACGGCAAAAAAAATCGCGCCTTCGATTCCGGCCGGAGCGCTCGTCGAAGAAGCGGGTTTGGTAAATGCGGGTTTTTACTGCAAAAAATACGGTTTTGAATTCTACCATCCGAGTTATAAAAATCTGAACGATGAAGCGGCGGCGGAATTGAAGCGGCACGGCATCGGCATCAACGTGTGGACGGTCAACTCGATGGCCGAACTTGAAAAGATGTACGCGTGGGATATTTTCGGCGTCATCACGAATTATCCGGCGGTATGCCGCGCATATTGCAACGGAATGTTAAAACGGGACGCTGAAATAGCGCGTCCCGTTTAACTGCAAGTTTGCAGGGCAAACCGTTTTCTTTTGAAAACTCGCGGATATACGTGTGCGCTTTCGCGCACTAATGCGGTATTTTCGAAAATCGATATTTTCTGCAATGCCGCATTAACAAGGATGAAAGAATGAAAATCAGAAAAAAAATTGTTTATATACTTGTGGCCGTTTTTTGTCTGTCGTTTTTTTGCCGTTGTGCATCAACGCAAAAGACGGCACATGCTGCGAAGACGAACTGTCAGCAGGCGCTACAAAAAACATCCGAACGTGCATCTGCGGCACTGACGAACGGAAAGCTCACGATGTATTTTATCGATTTGGATGTTCCGAAGGACAGCGAAGATAAAAGCGGCGACAGCACGCTCGTCGTTTCACCCGACGGCAAAACAATGCTCATCGATTGCGGGCACCCCGATGCCGGTAAAGACGTCATCAGGCTGCTGCGTTCGCTCGGCATCGATAAAATCGATATCGTCGTCATTTCGCATCCGCATATCGATCACCTCGGCGCCTTTCCGCTGATCGCGCGTACGTTTCCGATTGCGCACGTGTATCGCTCGCGTTTGGAGTACGATACGCGCTATACGCGCGCATTCGATGCGGCCGTTAAAGCGCACGATATTCCGTCGTCGTATCTCGAAGCGGGAGACTCTTTTTCATTCGGAGACAAGGTACGGGTCGATATATTCGGCCCCGCGCATGAAATCGTTTATCCGAAAAATTATCCGGCAAACGCGACACAGTTTATCAACGATTGCTCGATTTCGATGATGCTCGTCTACGGGCAATCGAAAGCGCTCTTTTGCGGAGACTTGTATCGGAGCGGCGAAACGACCGTACTTGATGCGTATGAAGCACAATTGAAATGCGACGTTGCAAAAGCCAATCATCACGGAAACGCTACGAGCAGCAGACGGCGCTGGATTAAAGCGACGAATCCGAGCGTCATCGTCGCTATGAACGATGTACTCGGCAGTATGGATGTCGTAAACGATTACGTAAAATACGGCTCAAAATTTTATCATACGCTGTACAACGGATCGATAAAAGTGGAAATAGACGATAAACATACCGTCACGGTGACGCCGGAAAAAGAAAGCTGGATAGAAAAACTCGCCGCGGATAAAAAATAAGCGGAATGCGCTGAAAACCCGAACTTCAGCGACGGACGATTGTCAGATTGAATATTGAGTTTTGAAAAAATCGAAATAGAACCTATTGATTTCGAAAAGTATGCCGGTGTTTCGAAGCGCTCAGATGCTGCGCGCGATTTCCGTGCCTTCGACGAGAGCTTCGAGCAGCGTGCATACGGGCGTCGGAATGTCGTGTGCTTTTCCGAGCTTGTTCACCGTGCCGCAAAACCACGCGTTTTCGCTTTTTCTGCCGGCTTCAAAATCCTGCAGCATGGAAGTTTTACCGTGCGCATCCAAGCCGATGATAAGCGAAAGCGTATCTTCGAATATCGCTTGCGTGAGCGGGACGCTTTCCGCCTGAGCGACGGCGATGACTTCGCTTCCGACGCTCCGCGCAAGATCGCGCATAACGGGAGAAGAAAAAGCGCCGTACGGAGCGCGGCACAAAGCGCTCAGCGTATTGAACACGACGTTGAGCAGAAATTTTTTCCACTGCTCGAGGTGAATGTTTTCCGGTACTTCGCTTTCGATTTCCGCTCTTGTAAACAATTCTTCGACAGCTTTTACACGGTCCGTTTTTTTATTGTCCTTTTCACCGAATACGATACGGCCTTCGACGGGACAGCGGATTTGATTTTTTTCGTGAATCGAACTGATGCCGATAATAAAACTCCAGAGTATGCGCTCTTCGCCGTAAACCGCCGCGGCGTCGCGTTCGCTTTGAATGCCGTTACAGAGTGCCATGATCGCCGTGTGAGTTCCGACGGAAGAGCGGATACTTTCGAGCGCTTCGCCGAGCTGAAGATTTTTCGTCGCGATGATTATTAAATCCGCAGGCACGGCATCTTCCGGCGTAACGCAGTTGAAATCCTGCCGCACTCCGTTGATGAAGATGCCGTCGCGCTCGTAGCGCGCTTTGCGTTCCGTGTCGGCTATGCACTGTACCTTTGCTTTACCCAAAAAAGAGGTGAGGCGGGACGCGACAACTGCTCCTACCGCACCCAATCCGACTATGGACACCGAAGCGATTTTCATAATTTGAGTATATCACCGAATGCGATGTCAGGGCAATGACAGAGCAAGCGCACTGGAAATGGATACTCAGAAAAGAAGCATATTAATAAAAAGGCGGAACGCGAGGCAGCAGAACTGCCGCCGAGCCGCTCAGACCGATGGCAAGCAATCTTTTGTCAAAAAGATTGCGCAGTCCAATTCCAATCACGGTCTGCCGCGGCGAACGGCAGGGCTGCTGCCGGGAGTGCAGCCTATTTTTAATGTTACATGCTATTTTTTAGAGAATATGGTTTTTGGTACGATTATTCTGTCGCACATCGCATAGACAAAGTTTCGGTAATCGCTATACAATCAATATGCGAGGTAAGCGATGAAACATACGGTAAAGTTATCGAGCGGCGCGGTTGTGCCGGCGCTCGGGCAGGGTATGTGGCATATAGGAGAAGCGGCGGAGAAACGCGTGCAGGAAATCGATGCGATACGCGCGGGCATTGGGGCGGGTATGACGCTCATCGACACGGCGGAGATGTACGGCAGCGGTTTAAGCGAAAAACTCGTCGGAGATGCGATCGCGGGCGCAGATCGGAAAAAGCTTTTTATCGTATCGAAAGTGCTGCCGTCGAATGCCGGCAAAAAAAATATGGAACACTCGTGCGATGCGACGCTCAAGCGGCTCGGCACGGATTATCTCGATCTGTATCTTTATCATTGGCGGGGAAGCGTGCCGCTTGCAGAAACGGTCGCATGTTTGGAAGATCTGAAAGCGAAGGGAAAAATCCGCGCGTGGGGCGTTTCGAATTTCGACATATCCGATATGGAAGAACTCTTTGCGCTTCCGTCGGGGAAAAATTGCGCCGTCAATCAAGTGCTCTATCACTTGGGTTCGCGCGGCATCGAATTCGATTTACTGCCGTGGATGCGGCGGCACGGCGTCGCGCTTATGGCGTATTGCCCGCTGGCTCAAGCCGGCAGTTTGCGTCGCGGCTTATTTGAAAACGAAACGGTCGCCGCCGTTGTGGAAAAGCACGGCTGTGATGCGACGCAGGTACTGCTCGCATGGTGCATCCGCGACGGCAGCACGATCGCGATTCCGCGCAGTTCGCGAAAAGAGCATACGCTTTTAAACGCGGGAGCGGACGCACTGATACTTGACGAAGAAGATTTTATTAATTTGGATAAAGCCTTTCCGCCGCCTTCACACAAAATGCCGCTCGACGTCGAATAAGCTATTCGGTGTACGAACGCATCGCCGCAAACTTGTCGTGCGACGTGAGGCGATGCGTTATTTGCAATATTTTTTTTCTATGTCCGAAATCATCCGTACGCGCTCGGCGTGACGGCCGCCTTGAAACTTCGCGTCGAAAAAAGAGTCGACAATCATTTTTGCCAATTCGGAACCCACGACGCGCGCGCCCATCGCGATGATATTCGCATCGTTGTGTTCTACCGTGAGCTTTGCCGTATAGGGTTCGCTGCACACCGCGGCTCTGATGCCCGGCACTTTGTTTGCGGCGAGCGAAATACCGACACCCGTTCCGCAGATGAGTACGCCTTTTTCGACTTCATTCGATTTGATCGCTTCGGCAACTTTCAAACCGTAGTCCGGATAATTTGCGCTGACATTCGGATCCGATGCGCCGTAATCGATGCATTCGAATCCTCGATTTTGCAGGTGTTCTATCAAGATACGTTTTAATTCGATCGCCGTGTGATCGCATCCGAAACCTACTTTCATATACGGTCTCCTTCAGACATATATTTTGTTTTTTATTAAGGTTCAATTTCGATAAAATAATTAACAATTAACAAGTTCGCCGCGGAACAGCGAGGTACATTTTCAAAGTTACCTCCAAAAATTGCAGTTCTTGAAGGCTCCAATTTATTATAACGAAATCGTATCGATCATACAATCGACCGGTATATGTTTCCGTTCCCGTCCGCACATCCTGCCGATATATGATTTCCGTATATAAATTGCCGCGACATTGACGTGTGCCGCGCCCTATGATAAAATTATTTGCGTATTTATGGATAAAGCACTCTATAATGCGGAAAAATTTAAAACGGACGATATCCGTGCCGTCGATGCGAAATTCGAAGCGCAAAAAATAGCGTTTGCGCCGCTCACATTTCAAGCGATCCGCGCCATGCTCAATTTGAATATTTTGCGAGCGATCGAAAGAGCGGGAGACGAAGGTATCACCAGGGCGGAACTCGCTGCAAAGACGGGCGTTTCGGAATACGGCGTCGGCGTGCTCTGCGAAATGGCGCTCGGCATGGGTGTCATAAAGCTCACTCAGGACAGCCGAACGGACGACGGCAAAGCCGAAAAATTTATCATCGGAAAAATCGGTTGGATGCTGCTCGAAGACGATTTGACAAAGGCGAATTTCAATTTTACAAACGATATCTGTTATATGGGCGCTTACGATTTGGATGAATCGATCCGAACGGGAAAACCGGCAGGATTGAAATACTTCGGCACACAGTGGACGACGATCTACGAAGCGCTCTCTTCGCTACCCGACCGGGCAAAGCACAGCTGGTTCGCGTTCGACCACTTTTACAGCGACATCGCGTTTCCCGAAGCGTTGCCGATCGTGTTCGGCGACAAGCCGCAGCATCTCGTCGACATCGGCGGTAACACCGCAAAGTGGGCAGTCGCATGCTGCGCGTACGACAAAGACGTACACGTGACGATCGTCGATTTACCCGGACAGACGGCCGTCGCCGAAAAAAATGCGGCAAATGCGGGATTTGCAGACAGAATCTCCGTACATCCGTGCAACGTACTCGACGAAACGACATCCCTTCCGACAGCGCCCGATGCCGTGTGGATGAGTCAATTCCTCGACTGCTTTTCGCTTCCGCAAGTGACGAAAATTTTAACGAAAGTGCACAAAACGGCGAAGCCCGAAACGAATGTGTACGTACTCGAACCTCTGTGGGATAAACAGCGCTTTGAAGCGAGCTCGTATTCGCTGCAGGCGACATCGCTTTACTTTACGTGCATGGCAAACGGTACGAGCAAAATGTACCGCTTCAGCGAACTCGTCGATGCCGTCGAAGCGGCAGGCTTTGCACTGAAGCGCGAACATCACAATCTCGGCTCGAACAGCTATTCGCTGCTCGTGTTCCGAAAGAAGGCCTAGACGTGGCACAGATCGTCGTTTCGAATACAACAGCATGGGCGCCGGGACTCGTTTCAAACGATGACTGGAAAAAATGGGCGCGCGGCGAAAAATCGATCGAAAAAACAGACGCTGCGCCGAAGCTCGAATACGTCGATGCGATTTTCCGAAGGCGATTCAGCCGGATAAGCAAAATGACGATCCAAGTCGTACACGACGTACTCGAAAAATCGCACTGCGGCAAAGATACGCCGCAGGTGTTCATCTCGCATCGGGGAGAACTTGCACGCGAATTCGCCGTGAGCAAAATGATCGTCGAAGAAAAAGAGGTGTTGCCTGCTTCTTTTTCGCTTTCCGTGTTCAATACGCCGATCGCACTCGCATCGATTGCGCTCGGTCTGCACGGCGGCTATTCGGCAGTCTTTCCGTCGAAGGGCAATTTTCGAAGCGCATTCGAAGGAGCCTGTGCATCGGTGCTTTCGGGCACGGAAACGGAAGTCGTGCTCGTCTATGCCGACGAACTTGTGCCCGAAGCGTACAAATCGCTCGGTACGGAAAACTGCGATCCGTTCGCATTTGCCGCCGTTCTTTCCCTTTCAAAAAGCGGTGTCCGTATCTCCGATGTGTCCGCCGTTTCGGAAAACGCGGCGGATTTTTTAAAGGATATTATTTTAGAGGATACGTCGTTTTGAGTGAATTAATAAATAATAAAATCGATTTCGACACATCCCGCAGCTCCGACGATTTGCCGCCGGTCAAAAATCCGCTCCTCTACGTATACGGCGCAATTATGAAATTATGTATGTATGCATTTTTCGGCATCGGCAGCGTCGTCCTCGGCCTCGTCGTTTTTCCGATAGAGCGGCTCCTGATTCATCCGAAAGTACGATTTCAAAGAGCCGCGCGCGCAACCGTTTCGTTTATGTTTCGTTTTTTTATCAATGTCATGCGCACAGTCGGTGTCGTGCGTTTTCGAACGGCGGACAAAGAAAAGTTCCGCAGCCTTTCGTCGAAGATGGTCGTTGCAAATCATCCGTCCATGCTCGACGTCGTGTTCCTCATTTCGCTTATTCCGAACGCGGACTGCATCGTGCGCGGGAGCCTTGCCAATTCGCTGTACGCGAGCGTCATCAGACAGCTGTACATCGTCAATACGCTCGGCTACGAAGAGATGTTCGACCTTTGCAAAAAATCGCTTGCGACCGGAACGAACCTCATCGTATTCCCCGAAGGAACGCGCACTCCGCGCAACGGCACAAACACTTTCAAAAAAGGAGCCGCCCGTATGGCGCTCGACACGCACTGCGATATCCTGCCCGTATACATCGGCGGCAGCGATAAATACGGACTCGGCAAGCATGACGCGTTTTTTTCATACGCGCGCTCGGGGGTATACCGATACAACATCTATATGCTGGACGAAATCAAAATCGCAGATTACGAATCGCTTGAACCGCAGATCGCCGCAAAACGCATTACCAAAAAAATACATCAAACGATTGCGGATAAAGCCATGCTCGTCGACAATCGATTGATATAAGCCTGTTGTCGATCGTAAGCCCGTATCGATTTTTATTAAATTTGAAACGACATATTATTAATTTTGGAGTTCAGTATGGAACAGCGTGAAACCCTCAGTTCAAGGCTCGGATTTATCCTCCTCTCCGCCGGATGTGCGATCGGAATCGGAAACGTATGGAAGTTTCCGTATATCACAGGCTTTCACGGAGGCAGCGCCTTCGTACTCGTGTATTTGTTTTTCCTCGTCATCATGGGTATTCCGATATTGACGATGGAATTTTCCGTCGGACGTGCGAGCAAAAAAAGTCCGATCCACGCGTTCAACGCGCTCGAAAAGCCGGGACAAAAGTGGCACTTACACGGTTATATGGCGCTCGCGGGAAATTACCTGCTTATGATGTTTTACACGACGGTTACCGGTTGGATGCTGCACTATTTTTATCTCAGCGTAACGGGCGCATTCGACGGCAAAAACGTTGAGCAGGTAAGCGCCTTTTTTCCGATGATGCTCTCCCAACCCGCCGTTATGACGTTTTGGATGATCGTCGTCGTCGCCGCGGGCTTTGCAATCTGCGCCGCAGGTTTGAAAAAAGGCGTCGAAAAAATTACCAAGGTAATGATGATCGCACTCTTTGTACTGCTGCTCGTACTTGCGATCCACAGCATATTTTTAAAAGGCGGAAGCGCCGGTTTGAAATTTTATCTCCTTCCCGACTTCGAACGGATGAAAGAAACGGGCATCGTCGCAACCGTCGTCGCTGCGATGAATCAGTCGTTTTTTACGCTGAGCCTCGGCATCGGCGCTATGGCGATTTTCGGCAGCTATATCGGAAAAGAACATTCGCTGTTCGGCGAATCGATACGCGTCGCCGCCCTCGATACCTTTATCGCATTTTTTGCCGGCCTCATCATATTTCCGGCGTGTTCGGCGTTCGGCGTCGATGCGGGAAGCGGCCCGAACCTGCTGTTTATTACGCTGCCGAATATCTTCAACAATATGGCAGGCGGACGAATTTGGGGCAGCCTCTTTTTTATCTTTATGGCCTTTGCGGCTTTTTCCACCGTCATCGCCGTCTTCGAAACGATCATTGCGTGTAATATCGATTTGACCGGCCGGTCCCGGAAAAAAATCGCGCTCACCAACACATTCATACTGATAGCTCTTTCACTTCCGTGCGTGCTCGGCTTCAATGTGCTTTCGGGCGTACAGCCGCTCGGCAAAGGTTCAGGCATCCTCGACTTGGAAGATTTTTTAGTCAGCAATATCGCGCTTCCGCTCGGCTCGCTCGTCTACCTTTTGTTCTGTGTGTCGAAGCGCGGCTGGGGATGGAAAAATTTTACCGAAGAAGCGAACGCCGGAGACGGCGCAAAGCTTCCGAATTGGCTGCGGTTTTATACGACGTATATTTTGCCCGTCATCATCGTGTCGATATTTATCATCGGCATAAAGGATAAATTTTTCTGAACGGGTTTCATTTGTCTTATTCCGCCCGTCGTACTTGAAGCGTTCGGCGGAAGGGCATCGAAAAGTACGACGTTCTCTGCTGTTTCGATCGGTACTTCCGTATTCAAACGCCGGTGTTGTAAAAACCGTAAGAACGCAGCATAATAATTTTCGGAGGATCATATGAAAATTGTCAATTTCGGTTCGCTGAACATCGATCATGTCTATACGGTGCCGCATTTCGTGCGTCCGGGAGAAACGCTTGCGGCCGTGCGGCGCGACATATTTCCCGGCGGCAAAGGATTGAATCAGACGACGGCGCTTACCCGTGCGCTCGGCAAAGCGTCCGGTATTGAAATCTGCATTGCGGGCGGGATCGGCAAAAACGACGGAGCGATTTTAAAACAGGCCATCATCGATATGAACGTCGACACGGCATTGCTCGGAGAATACGATGCGCCGTCGGGACACACGTTTATACAAGTGGACGCATCGGGGCAAAACAGCATCGTCTATTACGCCGGAACGAACAAAATGCAGACGAAAGATTTCATCGACGGCGTGCTCGCTCATTTTTCAAAAGGCGATTTTATTATCCTCCAAAACGAAATCAATATGCTCGATTACATCATTGAAAAAGCGCACGAGCGCGGACTCGTGATTTTTTTCAATCCGTCGCCGTTCGAAAAAAGCATTCTCGATCTGCCGCTGCACTACGTCGATTGTTTTCTCGTAAACGAAGTGGAAGCCGCCGATATTGCGGGGGTGCCCGTCGGAAACGGCGATGAACTCCTTCGCGCCGTGACACAAAAATTCAGCAGCGCGTCGGTCGTGCTGACGCTCGGAAAACACGGCGTCGCCTACAAAGATGCGAGCGGCACGTACCGCCACGGAGTTTACGACGTGGACGTTGTCGACACGACGGCGGCGGGAGATACGTTTACCGGCTATTTTATCGTGTGCCGCGCGCTCGGCATGCCCGTCGAAAAAGCGCTCGAATACGCATCGAAAGCGTCGTCCATTGCGGTGTCGCGAAAAGGCGCATCCCCGTCGATTCCGACATTCGACGAAGTTGAGCGCTGTACGCTCGCGCTGAAAAACTGATCCCTTCCCGGACAATATGAAATAATAATTAGCCGGGCCTTTCCTAGCATCCGACCGGGTTTTAGAAACGCTCAGCCGTTATCCGAAACCGAGCCGGATTGCCGCGGTGCGTATGTATCGTTTGCCGGATCGGCTCGGTATTCGCGCGGCGAAAGCCCGGTCACTTTTTTGAAAATAAAACTGAAGTAGTGCGGATCGTTGAAACCTGTTTTGTATGCGATGTCCGCGCTTTTCATATCGGTCGATTTTAATAATTTTTTTGCGCGGGCGATCCGTACCCCCGTTAAATATTCGATAAATGTCGTATTGCATTCCTGTGAAAATATCGTGCTGAAATGATTCGGACTGAAATGCACTGCGTCCGCAACCGAACGCAGGCAAATGTCGGGGTCTGCAAAATTCGTGTCGATATATTTTTTTGCGCGCAGGATGACGTCGGCGTAGTGTCCGCGTACGTGCTCGTTGCGGTAGCGCAGCACGGAAGCGAGCACTTTTTCGATTTCCGCGATAAAGGTTTTTTCGTTCTGCACGGCGGCATCGATAAACGCATGCGTGAGGATTTCCGGCATAACGCTTTGAATGTTTCCGCCGAACTGTTCGATTATCTTCGACACCGCCATGATCACGTCGACGAGAAGATAGGATGCGATGATCGAAAAGCGCTCCCGATTGTCGCCGAGCAGCGCTATGTATTCCCGTATGATTTGATCGATTTCGCTTTCGTCGGCATAATTGAGGCGTTCGACCAGCGGATCGTTTTCCTGCAGCACGATGGAATTGTTTTGCGATGCGTCGATATCGCCCGCACTTATTATTTTATTTTTGTCCGAAATGCGGCAGCGTTTTAAAATCGACGATGCGTCCTGAAACGAATTGACGATGTGCGATATGTGTTCGGCGACCGAACCGATCGCAGTGATAATCGTACACGCCGTGTTTTTTGCGATTTCATGCCGGATCGTGTCGGCGATGTTGAACGCCGCCTCTTCGCACGATTCTTTTGCGCCGCTTTTGATGATCGAAACGAAGGTATCGGGCGCGATAAAAAATCCGATGCTGTCGGGCATGCTTGCGCTTACCGACAGGACAATCGATTTTGCGGCGATCAACGCATCGACCGTATCGTCCGCGCTTGCGATCGTGCTGACGCTTACGATATAAAAGCGCGCGACGAGATCGATGCCGAGCGCTTCCGCTTTTTGGATGGCCGTATGCGTATCGAGTGCGCCGAGTACGATATCCGAACAAAGCTTTTCGCGAGCGAGCACGATATTCGATTCGAGTTCCGCTTTCATCCGCGAGATGTCGGTAAATTGCCGGCGCTCCAGGTCGAGCTTTTCGGCAACGCGGTTTAAGCAGCGAAGAATTTCATCGAGCGTAAACGGTTTTAAAATATAATCTTCCACACCGATCGAAATCGCTTTTTTTGCGTAATCGAATTCGTCGTGTCCGGACAGGATGACGATCGATATTTTCGGCTGCAATTTTTTTACCGCCTGCGCGAGTTCGAGCCCGTCCATAAACGGCATTTTGATATCGGTGATGAGGATGTCCGGCTTTATATCCTGTATCATCGAAAGCGCGATTTCTCCGTCGCCCGCTTCGCCTGCAAACGAAAAGCGCGACTTTTCCCAATCGATTTTTGTGCGGAGACCTTCGCGGACGATCATTTCATCGTCGACGATAAAGACGCTGTACATATTATCCCCCGCTCCCGTACGTTTCGACAGGCACCGTAAACGAAACGCGCGTCCCTTTGCCGCGTTCGCTCGTTATCGAAAGCGACACCGACGTATCGTAATACAGATTGAGGCGCTTGTTCACATTGTACAGACCGTATGTGTGCAGGTTTTCCGCAGGAGACGTTTGCAGCAACTCATCGCGGATGATTTTAAGCCGCTCTTCCGTAAATCCTATGCCGTTATCTTCGACGGTAAATCGTATGCGCGTATCGCCGCCGTCCGCTGCCGCAGTTTTTTTTGCCGTTACCGAGATAATCCCCCGCCCTCGTTTATTTTTGATGCCGTGATAGATCGCGTTTTCGACGAGCGGCTGCAAAACCAATTTAAGGACGGGGATGTCGCCGATCCCTTCGTCGGCGTCGAGCGTATAGTCGAGGATGTCGGCATAGCGGATACGCTGGATCGTCAGGTAATTCCGCACGTGATCGAGCTCCTGCGCGATCGTTATCCACTCGTGTCCCTTGCTCAGCGAAATGCGAAAAAAATCCGAAAACGCGCGCGTTATTTTTATGACGGCGTCTTTTTTTTCCGATTCGGCGAGCCAGATAATCGTATCGAATGTATTGTATAAAAAGTGCGGTGTAATCTGCGCCTGCAGCGTTTTCATTTCCGCCTTTTGCAGATTTTGCTGCTCTTTAATATTTTCATCGATGAGGTCGGTTATCTTTCCCGCCATAATGTTAAGGTTGAGCGCAAGGTTGTCGAGCTCTTCTACATAGGGCTTTTCCGCACGCGCGCTCAAGTCTCCGTTCGCGATGCGCGACGACAGTATTTCCATGTCGTGGATCGGACGCCGTATGTTTTCCGATACCGAAGTGAACGCGTACACGGAAATCATAATAATAATTATTATGATGCCGATCTGTATATACATAAGCGTGATCGACGAGTGTTTTAAACTTTCGTTCGTATTCGTCGACGATTCGATTTCCGCAACGATGTAATCCTGCAAAATGTCGTAGATGAGCGATGATACGCCGCGTATTTCATCCATCGTCTTTTCGTTTTCGGCGACCGTTGTGCCCGAGTCGATTTGCCTGCCGAGCATATCGACGTAATTTTCAAGCGTTTTTTCCGCCCGCGAAACGACGACAAGCAGCTGCCGGTTGTCATCGCGTATCGTCGAGCGCGCGATCTCGGCGATGCCCGACCGTATGCGTTCGAGTATGACGTATTGCCGTCCTTCGGCAAAATCGACTTTTCCCGCAACGATGTCCCATATTTCGTCGGAAATTTCGGTTTTGACGATTTGGCTCAGCCTGTTCGCACGACTCACGTTGGTAATGATTTTATCGTATTGCAGCGTGTACATGCGCTGCGCAATTATGGAATAAGCCGTCGGTATGATCATGAGGACGATGATGAAGATATAGGAAAAGCTCAAGTGCTTTTTTATGCTGTTCGTTTTTTGCATGATCGTATATCAATAACCTCGCGGCGGCACATCATCGAGATTGTCGTTTTCAGTAAACACCCGCTCGGGTATATCGGTACGACGCGGAATGGATTTTCCCTCCGCCAAAAGCTTGACGAGTTCCATAACACGCTCACCGCTGTCGGGATTGCATTCGACGACACAGTTGATCTCTCCCGCCTTCAGCCTATCGAGCGCTTCCTGTTCCGCATCGTAGCTTACGACGACGATGTCCTTTCCCGTTCGGATCCCGTGTTCGCGGAGCACATCCAAAAAACCGAGCGTCATCCCGTCGTTGTTGGAGACGATTATATCGATCGGCTTTCCGTCTATTGAAAGGGAGCCGTTCGCCGCTAAAATCGTCTTTGCGATCTCTTTTCCCCGCGACCGGATAAAGTCTCCGCTTTCGCTGTATACGATCGAAAAGCGGTCATCGTCCCCGAGCACTTCCCGAAAACCGCTTGAGCGGCCGTCCGATGCGGATGATCCGTCGGTACCGCGTATTTCGAGGATATTGAAGGGGCCGCTTTTGTTTCTAAATTTACCGAGCAAAAAGCGTGCGGCGGCGCGTCCTTCTTCAACGCTGTCCGTTCCGATGTATCCGGCATAGAGGTCTTCGTTCGATACGGTGAGCTTTCTGTCGCACACGATGACGGGAATTCCCGCGTCTTTCGCTTCGCGCAATACATTGTCCCAGCCGTCCTGCACGATCGGAACGAAAACGATGACATCGACTTGATAAACTATAAACGAACGGATCGCTTTGATTTGATTTTCCTGCTTTTGTTCGGCATTTTCATACAGGAGCCGGATACCTGAGCGTTCGGCGGCAAGGCGCATCGATTTTGTATTGAACGTGCGCCATGCGCTTTCCGCGCCGATCTGCGAAAATCCGAGTATGATACTGCTTTGTGCCCGCTCTTCGTTTGCTTTTTTTGTACAGCCGGAGAGCGCACACAAAAACGCGGCTCCGATACAAAGGCCTATATTACGCATAATACTTTCCGTATAGCGCATTATACACCGTAACGGCTGCAAACACAAACGATGCGGACATACCGAACGCGCCGACGCGCGCATTTACACTTACTGCCGCCTTTGATTTTTCATCATGATAAATACGCTCTGCAGCACGATGAAAAAACAGAGCAGTGCGGACAGCACGATTTTATTCCACCACGACGAAAGCGTTCCGTTGCACCGGATATAGGTTTCGATCGTCGCTTTGATGAGCACGCCGAAAAAGGTTCCGATAACGGTGCCGACGCCGCCGGTAAGCATCGTACCGCCGATAACCGCCGATGCGATGGCATCCATTTCAAAGCCGCGCGCCTGTTCGACGAAACCGCTCGTCGTGTTGAGACAAAAGACGAATCCCGCAAGAGAGGCGAGAAATCCGTTGAGCATATACGCGAGGAATTTCGTTTTGCGCACATTGATACCCATGAGCAGAGCCGACTGTTCGTTGCCGCCGACCGCAAAAAGATTGCGTCCGAATTTCGTATACTTGCAAACGTACCAGATGACGGCCATTGCGGCGAGCGCGATGATAACGCTCGGATGGATAAACGGATACATCTTTACACCGCGTCTGTTTACCGTCGCGCCGATAAGCAGATGGATATCTTTATTCGCGATGGCGAGAAAGGTTCGGTTTTCGGTGATGGCGATTTGGTTGACGCTGATGATCGCCGTCAGCCCGCGGCAAAAAAACATTCCCGCGAGCGTGATGATAAAGGGCTGCAGCTTCATATAGGCGACGAGAAATCCCTGAACCGCTCCGAATACGACACCGAACAGCAGCACGAAAAAAATCGCAGCCCACGCATTCATCCCCATGTTTTGCATGGAATACGCGAGCATCATACACACAAGGCCGACGACCGAACCGATGGAAATATCGATGCCGCCGGTGATCATGATGATCGTCATACCTGAAGCGGCGATTATCAATCCTGCATTGTCGATAAGCATATTGCAAAACGTTTGAAATTTACCGAAACCCGCATCGGCAAAGATGATGCAGCCTGCGATATACATTATGACGAACAGAACGATCGTAACGAAGAGCAAAAAATTGCTGCCGTCGAGTTTTCGTTTGAACAGCTGAGTTTTCATTGTGATGCCTCCATCGTTGCGCTGCGGGCATGTCTGCGCTTCAGCTTATACATCGCACGGATCCGTTTGAACTCCTCCGACTGCAGCGTCACGATGAGAACGACGACGATCGCTTTATATACGGGAAGCTGATCCGCCGAAACGCCCACGGCATAGAGTCCCGTCGTAAGCGCTTGAATCGTAATCGCGCCGATGACGGAACCGGCAAGATTGAATTTACCGCCGCCGAGACTGTTGCCGCCGAGGGCTACCGCGAGGATCGCATCGAGCTCCATGTAGAGTCCGATATTGTTTGCATCGCTCGAATAGATACGGCTCGACGAGATGAGGCCTGCGAGACCCGATGCGAGTCCGCAAAACACATAGCAAAAAAAGATGACGAGCGTCGAATTGATGCCGACGAGCCGACCCGCTTTCGGATTTATGCCGACCGTTTCAATATACATACCGAGCGCGGTTTTTCTGAGCAGCAGCGTCGTCGCGATGACGAAAGCGGCAGCGATAAAAACGGGCGTGGGAATGACGACGCCCGGAATAAAACCTCCGATGTATTTAAACGATTCCATACGCACATAGAGAATTTGACCGGGCACCATGACGCCGTTGATCTCCCGCGCGCTCAACAACTGCGCGATGCCGCGCCCTGCGGTAAACAGGATAAGTGTGGCGATCATCGGTTGTATACGAAGGCGAGCCACGAGAAACCCGTTGAACGCGCCGCACGCGACGCCTGCAATCAGACACATCACCGCCGCGAATGCGAAAGGGACGGCATACGCGTCATAGCTTGAACCGAGCAGGCGGACGCAGACTGCGGCAGCGACCGCTTCGACCGCACCTACGGAGATATCCGTACCGCGCGAAGAAGCGACGGCGAGCGTCATGCCGATCGACAAAATGACCAATTCGCACGCACGGTTTAAGATATCGATCGTATAGCCGTACAGCACACCGTTTTGAATGGATATTTTAAAAAACGACGGCGTGATGATTACGTTTACGCAAAGCATGATGATAAGCGCGGCGACCGGCAGCAGCAGAGGATTGCGCGCTAACGATTGCCGCAGCGATTTATTCGTTGCCATTGTTTTCTCCTCCGGCTATCGCCGCCATAACGTCGTGCTGCGTGAGGTCGTCGTTTTCAAGTTCGCCGACTTTTTTTCCGTCGCGAAGTACACACAGACGGTTCACCGTACGGAGCATTTCGTCGATTTCGGAACTGATAAACATAATAGTCATGCCTTGCCCTGCAAGCTGAACGATAAGTTTTTGAATTTCCGTTTTTGTTCCGACATCGATGCCGCGCGTCGGTTCGTCGAGAATCAAAAAATCCGGATGCGTTATAAGCCATCGCCCGATGATCACTTTTTGCTGATTTCCGCCCGACAGCTGACGAACGAGCGTTTCCGGTGACGGCGTTTTAATATTGAGCGCTTTGATGTACCGTTCGGCAAGTTCGTTTTGCTTCGCCGCCGGCAGCAGTTTGAAAACGCCGGTTTTAGCCTGCAGCGCGATTATTAAATTTTCTCGCACCGACAGATCGGCGATGATGCTTTCATCTTTGCGGTCTTCCGGCAAAAAAGCCATTCCCGCGCGCATGGAGTCGATCGGTTCCGACGCTTTCAGTTTTTCGTTTTTGAAAAACAGCGTACCGGTATCGACTTTGTCCGCACCGTACAGGGTGCGCGCAAGCTCCGAGCGGCCGGAGCCGAGCAATCCCGTCAGCCCGACGACTTCGCCCTGCTTGATTGTGATATCGAACGGCTTTATCGTACCCGTGTGAGAGAGTCCGACCGCACGAACGACTTCCGCTGCGTGATCGGAACGATCGCCGCCCTGCGTATTGCTGCGGATGGACGCGAGCTCGTCGAATTCGTGGCCGAGCATCGTCGCAACGAGTTTGACACGCGGCAGTTCGCCGATAGGAAATTCGCCTTCGAGCTCCCCGTTGCGAAGCACGGTAATTCTGTCGCACACTTCGTATACTTGTTCGAGAAAGTGCGTAACGAACACGATACCCGTTCCCTGCGATTTTAATTTTTTCATAACCGCAAAGAGATTTGCGACTTCACGGTCGTCGAGCGAACTCGTCGGCTCGTCGAGGATGAGCACTTTGCAGTTGAAGTTGACCGCGCGCGCGATGGCGATCATCTGCTGGATCGCGACGGAGTATTTGCCGAGCGCGCGCGTTACATCGATATGCGAAAGTCCGACATTACCGAGAATTTCTTTTGCCGTCTCGTTCATCTTTTTCCAATCGATGGCAAAATGTTTTTTCGGCTGATGGCCGACGAAAATATTTTCGGCAACGGAAAGATTCGGACAAAGATTTACTTCCTGATATACGGTGCTGATGCCGTTTTGCAGCGCTTCTTCGGGCGAACGATTGTCGATCTCTTTACCGTCGAGCAGTATCGTCCCCTCGTCCCGCGTATGTACTCCGGTGAGAACTTTGATAAGCGTACTTTTTCCGGCGCCGTTTTCTCCCATCAGCGCGTGTATTTCTCCGCGGCGCAGCGTGAAATCGACATGCTGAAGCGCTTTTACGCCCGGAAAAGTTATGGAGATATTTTTCATGGAAAGCAAAACGTCGCTTTTCATGGCTCCTCCGCTGTTGCAATAAGGCATCTTGAAAAACTCGCTTTTAGCGATTTTTTCGAGATTTCGACTAATTGAAAATGCCGGAAACGCACGGGTTTCCGGCGTTCCGGCAAATTTATTAATTATCGAGATCAATATTTACGGTTCGGCAATTCTTTTGCAGCATTCGCCTGATCGAATACGCCTTCGACAACGTACTGAATCTTTTCAACCTTTTCACCCTTTTCAAGTTTTTGAATGATTTCGGCGATACGCGGTCCGTGAAGCGGATTGCATTCGACCGCGCAGTTGAGCTCTCCTGCGATCATTTTATTAAACGCTTCGTGAACGGCGTCGAACGAAATGATGATGATGTCTTTGCCCGGGCGTTTGCCGGCGGCTTTGATGGCATCGATTGCACCGAACGCTTCGTTGTCGTTTTCACAGAATACGACGTCGATTTTCGGATATGCTTTTAAGAACGATTCCATCACTTCCTGTCCTTTAGCCTGCGTGAATTCGCCGGATTGTTTTGCAAGCAGATGATATTTGGGATTTTTTGCGAGTCCTTCGGTGATGCCCTGCGTGCGTCCGACTTGCGCGGAAGAACCGATCGTTCCCTGAATGAGGACGACATTCAAATCGTCTTTATCGCGACCGATTTTTTTCAAATATCCGTTGAGCCACGCGACCGCATCGTTTCCTTCTTTGACGAAATTTCCGCCGACCCAGCAGACGTACAAGCTGTTGTCGGAAACTTTCATTTGACGATCGGAAAGCAAAACGGGGATGCCTGCGCGCTTGGCTTCGTTGAGAACCGTTTCCCATCCCGTTTCAACGACGGGAGCGACGACGATGTAATCGACATCCTGTTGGATAAAATTGCGGATCGCTTTGATTTGATTTTCCTGTTTTTGCTGCGCATCGTCGAAGATCAGTTTATAGCCGTTCGCTTTGGTGAACGTGCTTTTAAAAGATTCCGTGTTCGCCGTTCGCCAATCCGATTCGGCGCCGACCTGCGCATAACCGACCGTGATGACACCCTTCGGTCCGGCTGCAAACGCACCGGCCATGCAGATGCTTGCCGCTACGATGCAGCTTATCGTTTTAATCAATTTCATAAAGTTCCTCCTTTTCTATAAGAACCGATGAATCGATTGTACGGCGGTATTTTAAAAAAGTACATAAATAATTTTATCGATTTCGGTTTAAGTTTTTTTGAACGGAAGCCGATATCCGTACGATCGCGGCGGCGCGGCGAGAAAGTTCGTTTTTTTCCGAAATAAGGTAGATAATTTAACGCTCTTACTTCCCCGTCTCCGATTCTTTTTGCAGCCCCTCGTTTGCGGCTTCCGCTTTGTCGAAATCAATCGGCGCAAAAGGCATCGCGAGTGCGTCGGTCGCTTCCTGTGCCGCTTTTTCCGAAGATTTTACGGTACACGATGCGGGAAAAAATGCGAACGCAAGCGCGCAGAGTACGGAAAGCGGCAAAACGATCTTTTTAATAATCATACCGGCCTCCTTTTTCATCATAACACAAGCGTGCAGTGCAATCAATGTACGGACAATTTTTCAAAAGCGACGAAAAAAAACTTATTGCACGTACCGCGTCGTCGATATATAATTGACATATCGAATACAAAAGAGACAGGAGTCTGTATGTTCAATTTTACATATTTTACACCGACGAAAGTCGTTTTCGGAAAAGAGACGGAAAAGCAAATCGGTGCGCTCGTCGCGGAACAAAAATGCAAAAAGGTACTCATCCATTACGGGAGCGGAAGCGTACAAAAATCGGGACTCCTCGACCGCATAAAAAAATCGCTCGATGAAATGCATATCTCATATATCGAACTCGGCGGCGTCGTACCGAACCCTCGCCTTTCGCTCGTATATAAAGGCATCGATCTTGTTAAAAAAGAAAACGTCGATTTTATCCTTGCAGTCGGCGGCGGCAGCGTTATCGATTCGGCAAAAGCAATCGGCTACGGCGTTGCAAACGAAGGCGACGTGTGGGATTTCTATGAACACACTCGCCTGCCGGAAGCGTGTATGCCGATCGGCGTTGTAGTGACGATTGCAGCGGCCGGAAGCGAAATGAGCAACAGTACGGTTATCACCAAAGAAGAAGGGCAGGTAAAGCGCGGCTGCAATACGGATTTTTGTCGTCCGAAATTTGCGATAATGAATCCCGAATTGACGATGACGCTTCCCGATTATCAAACCGCGTGCGGCTGTACCGATATCCTTATGCATACGATGGAGCGCTATTTTACGAACGGCGGCAATATGGAAATCACCGACGGCATCGCCGAAGCGCTTATGCGCACGGTTATGATAAATGCGCGGATACTGCGTGACGAGCCGCAAAATTACGATGCGCGCGCAGAGATCATGTGGGCGGGAAGCCTTTCACACAACGGGCTCACCGGCTGCGGTAACGATCGCGGCGGCGATTGGTCGTCGCACGCGCTCGAACACGAATTGAGCGGTATGTTCGACGTCGCGCACGGCGCAGGACTCGCGGCGATTTGGGGAAGCTGGGCGCGCTACGTGTATAAGGATTGTCTGCCGCGTTTCCATAAGTTTGCAGTCAACGTCATGGGGATTGCGGACGGTAATCCGGAAGAGATCGCACTGCGCGGTATTCAAGCGATGGAAAAATTTTTCCGAAAAATAAAAATGCCGACGAACCTCAAAGAACTCGGCATCAGTCTTTCCGAAGAGCAGATAAAAACGCTCGCGCACAAATGCAGCCTCGCAACGGGCGGCAAGCGCGGTTCTGCAAAAGTGTTATACGAAGCGGATATGTTCGAAATTTATAAAATGGCAAATCAATAGCATAAACCCGCATCAAGTAAATTGTTAGAGCCCTTCATCAGCGCGGCGATATTTTCCTGTACGACGTGCAGCAGCGCGTTCCGTTCGACTTTGTCGGGAAAGTTCCGCCACACGACGTATACCGCTTTCGGCGCGACTTCGGCAAGCGGGCTGCCGACGGGGTTGTGCACGTTGTCGATGATTATATCGTAGCCGCCGCTTTTCGCATCCGCGATTTGATTCGCCGTCACTCCCTCCGCTCCGAATATCGCCGCAACGGTAAACCCCAAATCGGCGGCGAGATAGCGCTGATGCGTGTGGCACAGAACTTTTGCATTCGATTTTCCTCTGCGCTCGATTTCCGCTTTCGCTTCCCGTATTGCGTTTACGTAGAGCGCGAGGCGCGCTTCGTTTTCTTTTTCCGTACCCAGCTTTTCCGCGATTTTTGCTGTTTCGCTCGTCACAGTCGCAATCGAATTGTTGTTCGCAATCCGTATCATCTGCACAGTGCCGACGGAAGTGCCGAGTGTTTTCATCATACGCTCAAAACCGGCGTAGACGAAAAAATCGCTCGCTGCGATTTTTTGAATGTCGCTCACCGTCACTTCGTATTCCGGCGGATGGCGGAGGTTTGCGGGTGCGATCGTTTCGACGCCGTCCGCTCCTGCGATATCGGCAAAGGCGGCCGTCCACGACGTCGACGCAACGACGCGCGGTTTCGTTTCGGACACACTTCGTACAGGAGAGCGCTCTCCGGTTTTTTCATTTGCAAAAAGTACCGCCCCTGCAAATGCGAGCAGTATGAAATTAATAAATTTTTTCATCATGTAAAGTCCTCCAAATATATTCAGACAAAACCGGTTTGCCGTCCCTTAAAATTACACAGGCGGCGTCCAAAAACTTCAGTTTATGGACAGTTTCCTTGATTTAATGCAATTTTTTGCGGGCCGCTTATTTGCAGCTCATCCGCTTGAGTTCTCGCCCATCCATATCGTACAGTGCGATTTCACCCTTTTCGTATACGGCAAATCCCGCAGGTGAGCCGTTTTTCGGAAGGGACGTCGAACCGGGATTGCATACAAGCACGCCTTCTTGCGTTTTATATAAATGCTGTTCGTGGATGTGACCGAACAGTTCGATATCGTTCGGCGAAAGCGGCGGAATTTTGCTTCCGGCGACGACCGCTTCGTCCGACGTTTTTTTCGCCGGAGAATAGATATGTCCGTGCGATGCGAAAATCCTCACACCGTCATCGGCGATGCAGGCGTAATCCGCAGAAATCGGAAAGGCGAGCACCATCTGATCGACTTCGGCGTCGCAGTTTCCGCGGCACGCGATTATCTTATGTGCAAGCGGATTGAGCATTTGCGCGACAAGAGCGGGCGCATAGTTTTCCGGCAGCGGATTTCTCGGTCCGTGATACAGCACGTCGCCGAGTAAAATAATTTTATTGCATTTTAGCGCATGAAAGTGTGCGAGCGCTTTTTCACAAGCCGCGGCGCTTCCGTGAATATCGGACATGATAAAGTATTTCATAATACGAATCATAACGCGCTTAGCGTCTTTTGACAATGTTTTGAAAATATCTCATTCGGGACAACAACATCGGAAATCATATTTCCCGTCCCGCATCAGCGCGGACGGCTGCGTTTTTTGCAGTTCGTACAATATGACCGATGCCGCCTGCGCGACGTTTAAACTCTGTATCGCAGGTTCGGCTCCTTCGGCAAACCCTGCAAAGGGAATAATGACGCACTCATCGCAGTTTTTACGCACGTCGTCGGAGATGCCGTCTTCTTCGTTGCCGAGCACGATGAGCAGAGGTTTTACGCCGCACATACCGGCGATTTCCGCAAGCGTTTTTTTTGCACGCAAATCGGTGCCGATCCGCATCATGCGTCCGCGTACCGCTTCCATAAAACGCGCGATGGAATTCGCCGAATAGATATCGACGAATTCCATGCCTCCCTGGGCGATGCGGTAACTGCTCGTCGTAATGGCCGACTGCGATTCATCTGCAGGGATGACGATGTTTTTCATACCGAAAAAAGCTGCGCTCCTGACGATTGCGCCGAAATTATTCGCGTTGCCGATACGGTCGAGCACGAGCACGTTTTCGCCGTTTGCGATCCACTCGTCCGAGACGTCGGAATCGAGCGGTATGATTTTCGGCATAAAGATCATCGCGACGACGCCCTGATGATGCACGGTTCCGGAAAGTTTTTCCAAATCGGCCGACTCGACCAAATTGTATATGCCGCGATTTTCCGCAAGCTTTTTACATAAGCCTCCGAAAAACGGCGCGGTTTCTTTTGTAAAATACAATCGGCGGATTTTTTTCCAATCTTTTTTTTCGAGCTTTTTTACGGCGGAAAGTCCGCACACCGCGAGTTCGTCGTTTTGTTTATTGCGCATGAATTTATTGTAGCCGATTGCGCTCCATGTGACAACGGATCTTTATTTGGATCTTTATTCGTGCGGAGGGTTTAATACCCCGGCACTCTGCGTCGGGGTTGTTGATTCAGCTTAAATGTCGAGATCGAAAGTCCCGACATTTATGTTGTCAATTTTCAAACGGATTTTCATCGCAGTACAACTGCCCGGCAGGCTTGTTGTATGAAATGTCCTGCACGCCCAGATAACTGAATACGGTGAACAGCGCTTTGCCCGCGTGTCCGAAGGCTACCGCTCCGTGATGCGGGTACCGTTTTGAAATGAGCACGTGACGGTAAAATCTGCCCATTTCGGGGATCGCAAACACGCCGATGCCGCCGAAGGAACGCGTCGCGACGGGAAGCACTTCGCCCTGCGCGATGTACGCGTGCAGCGTCGTGTCCGCAGCACTCTGCAACCGGAAAAACGTAATATCGCCGGAATCGATGTCGCCTTCGAGCGTGCCCCGCGTAAAGTCGGGCTCACTGCCGGACGGTTCGAGCAGACGGTGCTGAATGAGCTGGTATTTGACGGCGGGTTTGCTTTTCGGATTCAAACGACAGAACGGCGTATTGCCGCAGTGAAATCCCATAAACACGTCCGTCGCTTTGTAGGCGTAGGGGAATTTCCCTTTGATATCGTTTTCGTACATATCGGCCGGCACGGAATTGTTGATATCGAGCAGCGTAACCGGAGCGCCCGTCACACAGGTACCGATATATTCGCTGAGCGCGCCGTAGATATCGACTTCGCACGCGACCGGAATGCCGCGCGTCGCAAGACGACTGTTTACATAACAGGGTTCAAAACCGAATTCTTTCGGAAACGCCGGCCAGCACTTGTTTGCGAACGCGACGTATTTTTTCGCACCCTTGTTCGCTTCCGCCCAATCGAGCAGCGTGAGTTCAAACTGCGCCATACGCGGGAGCAGATCGGGAAATCGATTGCCTTCCGTACCGAGTTCGCGTTCCATATCTTTTACGACTTCGGGAATGCGGCTGTCGTCTTTGTGCGCGCGGTACGACACGAGCAGGTCGAGCTCCGAGTTTTCCTGGATTTCGACGCCGATATCGTACAACCCTTTGATCGGCGCATTGCATGCGAAAAAATCCTGAGGGCGAGGACCGAACGTAATGATTTTCAAATTTGCGATACCGATGCACGCACGTGCGACCGGAATAAAATCGTGCAACATCTTTGCAATGTCACAGGCGGTTCCGACCGGATATTCGGGAATGACAGCATCGAGTTTTCGCAGTCCGAGATTGTACGAACAGTTGAGCATACCGCAGTACGCGTCTCCTCTTCCGTCGATTAAATCACCCGAGCGCTCTTCCGCCGCAGCGGCGTACATCACGGGGCCGTCGAATTCTTTTGCGATGAGCGTTTCAGGCGTTTCGGGTCCGAAGTTTCCGAGAAATACACAGAGCGCGTTGCAGCCCGCCTGTTTTACTTCGTCGACGGCTTTCAACATATCGGCCTCGTTTTCGACCGTCGTCTTCGCTTCGTAAATCGTACCGTACTGCGAAAAGGATTCCACGATCGCTTTGCGCCTCCGCTCCGAAAGCGAGATGACAAAACAGTCGCGGCTGACCGCGATGATCCCGAGTTTTACTTCGGGGACGTTTGTGATTTTTTCCATAGCTGTGTTCTCCTGTTTACGGAATGGATATATATTATTGTATTATACTCTCTGCTCACGCAGCCTATTCCATACGCCAGTTTGATTCGTGTCGGGGTTCAATACCTCACGCTCTGCTGCGAATTGATCGACTGTTTACCGCTATTTCGATTTTATCATCGTTTATAGTTTTCGGACAACCCCTTTTTTTCTCTGCAAAGTCGTGGCGCGCCTCCTCGTCCGCTTGTTTTTATTTGTGCGGATGGTTTAATAATCCCGTGCTCTGATTCGGGGTCTTGATTCGGGACGAAACTTTTTTGCGATCCGCCCTTCCGCCGCTTGCTCACGCGCGGCGTCCTCGCTCCGCTGCGGTCGCTGCCTTCGGCACGGCTCCACGGCGGCGTAGGCGTATCGTATTGCGAACGTCTATCGGCACGCGATATAATCGAAAACGATGAAGCGGAATTATCAATCGGAACTCGACGGCATCCTCGACCGCATTACAATAAGACCGACAGCGGAAGCGCCTGCGGTAAAACCTTCGCTCCTTCTTCACGCATGCTGCGCCCCGTGTTCGTCTTACGTCATCGAATACCTCGCATCGTATTTCGATATTTCGATTTATTATTACAATCCGAATATCCATCCCCGACAAGAATACGAACGGCGTCTGCACGAACTCGAATCCTTTTTACCGCGTTTTCCCCCGGCGCTCGAAAACCGCGTTCGGCTCATACGTGCGAATTATGACGTGCGCGAATTCGAAGACGCAGTGCGCATAACGGAAAATCCCGAACTTGCATCCGAAGCCGAACGCGGAGAGCGGTGCAGACGATGCTACGAACTGCGTATAAAACACGCATACGAATACGCAAGAGAACATTCTTTCGATTGGTTTACGACAACGCTTTCGATCAGTCCGTTTAAAGACGCCGATAAAATCAACGACATCGGTGAAAAACTGGAAGCGTCCGGCGGACCCCGTTTCCTCACTGGCGATTTTAAAAAGCGAAACGGTTTTAAGCGCAGCCTCGAAATCAGCAAAGAATACGGCATGTATCGGCAGGAATACTGCGGCTGTAAATATTCACTCGTTAAAATGCAACAACTGAACAAAGTATGAACTTTGGAAGTTGTTGCATTCGTGCGCGCGCCGCGCTTGCAAAAATTATTTTTAAACGCTTTTGACTTAAAGTTCACTTTAACTTGTAGAGTAAGCGTATTACGACCGAAACAGACAGGAGAACACAATGAAATACACGATAAGTGAAGCTGCGGAATATCTGCACACGACGCCGTCCGCTCTGCGGTACTACGAAAAAGCGGGGATTTTACCTTTTGTAAAACGCACGAAGGGCGGCAAACGCGTATTCGACGAAAGCGATTTTGAATGGCTTGCGATTATCAATTGCTTAAAAAAAACGGGATTATCGATAAAACAGATACGCAATTTCGTTTTGCTCGTACGGCAAGGCGATAAAACCATTTTGAAACGCAAAGAACTCTTTTATCGTCAACGGGAAGAAGTCGAAAACCGCATCGTCGATTTGAAAAAAAATCTTGCGCTTTTGGAGTACAAGTGCTGGTTTTATGAAACGGCTGAAAAAGCGGGTACGCTCGATGCGCTTTCGCAGCTGCGGCGGGAAGACCTTCCGCCGCGTTTCCGCTCCCTTCATAAAAAACTGAAAGACGGTCGTTTATAGCGATAAGCGCGGCACGCGTCAATCTTCAGACCGGAAATGTTCAGATCGTAAATCGCGATCGTTTTTTTCACGGAATTTATAAAAGCATCGGATGAACATCGCATTTTCAAAGGTATCTGTAAAAATTTCAGTTTTTAGCGGCTCTCAATTATCATCTGCAACTTCGTTTGAATGATTTCTTAGCTTCTGCTTTCAAAAGTTTACATTTATGCCGAATATAATTTTTTGTTATATTTATGTAATTTATTATAATACAAAAATTTAGACAGTGAAAAAATTATTTGACAGATCGAAATTCTCGTGCTAGCATTCCATTAACGAAAGAAATCGAAAGTAATCGGAAAAAACTGAAACCATGCTGTACGAAGAAAGACTTACAAAGATCGTCGACTTTGTAAACAAAAAGAAATCCGCATCCGTTTCCGAAATCAAAGATTTGGTACAGGTGTCCGAAGTGACGGTGCGCAAAGAACTCGCAGCCCTCGACAAAAAAGGCGTGATCAGACGGACGCGCGGCGGCGCGGTGAGTCTTTCTTCGCTCGTTCTCGAGTATACGGAAATCGAAAAGGAGCAGCTCAACAGCGCACAAAAACGCGCGATCGCGGAGCGCGCATACGAGATGATTCAGGATTCGCAGACTGTGTTTTTGGACGCGGGTTCTACGACGTTTGAACTTGCGCGCTGTATTTGCCGGGGTACGAGGCGCGGCATCATCGTCGTGACGAATTCATTTAAAATTATCAACGAACTGCTGCGCCGTCCCGACATCGAACTCGTGTTCGCCGGCGGCTGCGTGCGCAACAAAATGATGTCGTGCGTCGGCTCCATTACGGAAGATATCATCACATCGCTGTGCTACGATATTTCGTTTATCGGAGCGAACGCGGTGAGCATCGAAGACGGAATTTCGACGCCGAATTTATTCGAAGCGACGATTAAAAAAAAGATGGTCGATTCCGCCGAACGGGCCATTTTGCTGTGCGATTCGTCGAAATTCGATTCCACGTCGATGGCGAAAATTTGTCCGCTCGGCAGATTCGAATTGCTGATCACCGACGACGGAATTTCCTCATCGTTTGCAAAACGATGCAAAGCGATCGGTTTGGACGTCGTCGTTGTCGAAACGGGGAAACATGAATAAGCTTATCAATAAGCCGGAAGATATGATTTCGGAAATGCTCGACGGATATCTCGCCGTGTATCCGGGTTTGTACGAAAAGATACCCGACAATTCCGGACGCTATTTGGGATTGACCGTAAAAGAGCGCAAAGATAAAGTTTCCGTCGTCACGGGCGGCGGCAGCGGCAACGAACCGTGGATCATCGGCTACGTCGGACCGGGTCTTGCGGACGGTGCGGCGCTCGGTCAAGTGTATACGGCTCCCGCGGCAAATGCGGTTTTGGCGGTGTCGCGCTGCGTGCCGAATGCGAAAGGTATCGTGTACGTTGCGACGAATCACGCGGGCGACGTGCTCAATTTCGAACTCGTCCGCGAACTTGCCGGCATGGAGGGCATCGATGCGAAGTGCGTGTTCGTCTGCGACGACGTGACGACGGCTCCTAAAGAAAAGCGGGATGAAAGGCGCGGCGTTGCCGGAGTCGCGTTTGCGATAAAGATCGCGGGTGCGGCTTCCGAAAGCGGCGCGCCGCTCGACGATGTGTATCGCCTCACCGAAAAAGCGGTACGCAATCTATCGACCTGCAGTTTAACGACGTCCCCGGGCTATATGCCTTCGACCGGCAAAGCGATGTGCGATTTGCCCGACGGAGAAGTCGCGTACGGCATGGGATTCAACGGGGAATCTCCCGTGCTGCAGACGCCGCTTCCGACGGCCGACGAAGCCGCTCGTACGCTGATGTCGTACCTTACGGGTGAAATCGAAGCCGGCGATGAAGTTGCGGTGATGGTCAACGGTTTCGGTTTTACGTCGCGCCTTGAATTGTGCATTGCGGCGCGGGCGATCAAGCGGCTTTTGGACGAGCACGGCGTGCGCGTATACGATATGTTCATCGACGAATTGTTTTGCCCGCAAGGGACGGGCGGTTTTTCGGTGAGTATTTTAAAACTCGACGACGAGTTGAAAGCGCTGTATGCGATGCCTGCCTGTTCGCCGTTTTATAAAGCATTTGCACGGAGCCGGTAATATGAAAAACGATTTGAACGCGGCCGATCTCAAAAAGATGTTCCTCTTTACGGCGCAAAAGATCGTGGACAGCGAACCGTATTTGACGGAAATCGATTCGGTCATCGGCGACGGCGATCACGGCACGGGCATGGCGCTCGGTTTTTCGTACGTCATCAAAGAGCTGCCGCAAAAAAAATGCGAGAGCGCGGAAGACGTCGTTTCCTCCGTCGGTTTGATTTTGATCGATACGATGGGCGGCGCGTCGGGCGTGTTGTTCGGCACGATGTTCATCAGCGGGATTGTCGATCGCGAAAAACACGAAACGCTCGATCTCTGTGGTTTTGCAGAAATTTTCAGAAAGTCGCTCGACGCGCTCAAAAAGCGAGGCAAAGCGAAGGTCGGCGACAAAACGATGATCGATGCGTTCGAACCCGCCGTCTGCGGATTGGAAGAGGCGGCGGCAAAACGGCGGAGCCTCGCCGACGGATTTGCGCTTGCGGCGCAAAAAGCGGAAGCGGGTGCCGAATACACGAAAACCGTTCGAGCGAAATTCGGCCGCGCAAAATATTACGGCGACAAATCGATAGGCTTACAGGATCCGGGCGCCGTGTCCGTTCGGATAATTTTTCAAGCGATGAGCGAGTGGATACAAAACTATGCAGCATAAACCGATTATCACAGTTACCTTAAATCCGTGCTACGACAGAACGGTGAACATCGCACGATTCGAATACGGCGGAACGAATGCGGTGCTGTCCGTTCAGCGGGATACGTCGGGCAAGGGAATCAACGTGAGTACCGTCTTAAATCACTTGGGCTACGATACTGTATGCATGGGACTCATGTATTCGAAAGGCAAAGACGATTTTAATAAATTTTTTGCCGACGAAAAACTCCGAAGCGATTTTGTCGAAGTGCCGGGCAGCGTTCGGGAAAACATAAAGATATTCGACGAAAGTGCAAAAACGATGACCGAGTTCAACGAAAAAGGAAGCGTCGCCGCCGAAGAAACCGTGCGGGCGGTTATGAAAAAAATCGAAAGCGCCGTTGCGTCGTCATCCCTTGTCGTGCTGAGCGGCAGCGTTCCGCCGGGCTTTCCGAAAACGATATACGCGGAGCTTATACGAAAGTGCGGCGATGCGGGAGTGCGCGTTATCCTCGATGCGTCGAAAGAATTTTTGCTCGAAGGGATACGCGAAAAACCCTTTTTAATAAAACCGAATATCGACGAATTGCAGACTATCGTGGCAAAAAAAATCGAAAGCGAAGACGAGGTCATCGCCGAAGCGAAAAAGATAAGCGAAGCGGGTATAGCCTATGTGTGCGTTTCACTCGGAAAAGAGGGCTGCATCCTCGTGAGCGGAAATCGCGCGTTTAAAGCTCCTGCAATGGATATCGAAGAGGCGGGGATCCAAGGCGCGGGCGACTCCCTTGTAGCGGGGCTGTGTGCGGCGATCACGGACGGAGCCGCCGAAGAGGACTATCTCCGTTATGCGACGGCTGCTGCGAGCGCTTCGATCATGCTGCCGGGTACGCAGTTGTGTTTGAAAAAAGATTTCGACGAGCTGTTTCCGCGCGCAGCGGTACAGCGGCTTTGATGAACGGTGATAAATCGGCAGCGGTGCCGAATTTATAGGCGGATAACGTATGTTATCCCCAGATTATTTTCAGGAGGAAAGAATATGAAAAACGCAGTAAAAGTTTTTTTTGTTCTTTTAGGATTAACCCTTGCCTCTTCCTCTGTCTTTGCATCAGGCGGCAGCGATAAGCAAAAGGTAGGGTTTATCGTCGGTTCTCGCCAGCACGTTTTTTATACCCTGATCGAAAAAGGTATAAAAGCCGAAGCTCAGGCGCAGGGTATCAATGCGATCGTCCTCGACGGCGAATTGGACGGAAACGTTACGTCGGATCACATCAACAATCTCGTCGCCGAAGGCTGCAAAGCGATCGCGCTTTCGTGCAACGATCCGGGCGGAACGACACCGGCGATGGAAGCGGCCGATAAAGACGGGGTGCCGGTATTTACGTTCGACTGTACGAGCCGGACGACGAAAGTCATCAAATGTTTTGTCGGTACCGACAACGTTGAAGGCGGACGGCTCGGCGGCAAAGAAACGGTGCGCCTTGCGAACAAGGGCGATAAAGTCGGCCTTATCAATTTCGACGAACCGCAGTCGTGCATCGATCGGCGAAAGGGCTGGGAAGAAATCGTCAAAGCTTCTGATAAAAATCTTAAGATCGTTGAAATCGGAAATTACGCCGGCGATGCGTCGAAAGCGGAACAGCTGATGACGGACGCTTTGACGGCGAATCCCGATTTGGCGGTCGTGTTCTGCGTCGGCGATCCTGCCGCTGCGGGCGCGCTTGCCGCAATCAAAGTCGCCGGTGCTTCGACGAAGATCATCGGGTTCGACGGAAATCCCGAAGCGAAAGACGCGATCCGCGATGCGACCAACGGAAAATTCTGGGTGTCTGAAATTGCGCAAAATCCCGAAAAAATCGGTTCCGAAATAACGAAACAGATTACGAAGTATTTGACGACCGGCAAAGTCGATCAGCCGGTTATCATGATCGCTCCGTATATCATTACCAAAGAAAATGTCGGTAAATAAGGGAACGTGTGCGTTCTCGCATATCATAACCGTATAGCGGAATATTGATTTTTTTGCAAAGCCGGGCGGATGCGTTCCGTCCGGCTTGTAAGGAAGAGGATAAAAAGCGGTGTCTGAAACAGCGCCGCTGCTTTTTATAGGGGAAAATGTATGGCGCCTTTTTTACAGGTAAAAAACATTTCGAAAGAATTTGCCGGTGTTAAAGCCCTGACCGATATTTCGATCGATTTTAATAAAGGCGAAGTTCACGCGCTGCTCGGCGAAAACGGAGCGGGAAAATCGACACTGATAAAGATAATTTCCGGCGTATACGCGCCGACCTCCGGTTCCGTTTTGCTCGACGGCAAAGCGTGCCGCTTTCACAATCCGCGCCAAGCGCTCGATCGGGGCATCGTCGTCATACATCAGGAGCTGAGCATCGCAAACGATTTAACCGTCGCCGAAAATATCTATCTCGGCTGCGAACCGCGGATACAAAACGGTTTTTTTCTCGACAGAAAAAAAATGGAAGCCGATGCGCAAGCCATCCTCGATTTTATGGAAGTCGATATCCGCTCGACGGCAGTCGCTCGGCATTTGACCGCCGCACAGCAGCAGATGGTCGAAATAGCAAAGGTCATTTCAAAAAATGCACAAGTCGTCATCATGGATGAACCGACTTCATCGCTTTCCGAACACGAAATCAACGCGCTGTTTAAGCAGATACGGATTCTGCAAAAAAACAATATCGCGATCATATATATAACGCACCGGCTGAAAGAGCTGTTTGAAATCGCCGACCGCGTAACTGTCCTGCGCGACGGCTGCAAAGTTAACACGTTTTCGATGAAAGACGTCGATGAAAAAACGCTCGTGACGAGTATGGTCGGGCGCGAAATGAAAGATTACTACAACCGGCAAAAGCATACGCCGGGAAAAGAACTTTTGCGGATCGAACACTTGTCGCGCGACGGAGAGTTTTCCGATATTTCGTTTGCCGTGCATGCCGGAGAGATACTCGGCATTTCGGGGCTTATCGGCGCGGGGCGTACTGAAGTGATGGAAACGATTTTCGGCGCGCGAAAACCCGCATCGGGGAAAATATTCGTCGAAGGAAAAGAGTGCGCATTTAGTTCGCCGAAACAGGCGATCGATGCGAAGATCGGCATGGTTACCGAAGACCGCCGCAGGACGGGTTTGATGCTCAACGCGATGATAAAGGACAACACGGTGCTGCCGAGTTTACCCGCGCACCACAAAAAATTCGGCATCCTCGACTTAAAGTGGGAAACGGAATCGAGCAAAAAATACGTCGACAAACTTGCGGTCAAAACACCCGGCATTTATACGGTCATATCGACGCTCTCCGGCGGCAATCAGCAAAAAGTCATTTTAGCAAAATGGCTGCTTGCCAATTCGAAAATTCTTATTCTCGACGAACCGACGCGCGGCATCGACGTAAACGCGAAGTCGGAATTCTACGGCTTGATGAACGAATTCGTTGCGCAGGGCGGCGCGATCATCATGGTTTCTTCAGAGCTGCCGGAGATCATCGGCATCAGCGACAGAATTTTGGTGATGTGCGAGGGGCATGTGAGCGGCGAACTCGATTATACGGAAGCGACGGAAGAAAAGATCATGGCTTTTGCGAGCGTAAAAGGCGGTATGCAAACCGCATAAAAAATTGTGCGGCATGAAAAGTCGTACGGATCGGCTGCAATACAAAGTTTTTAATAAGGGGCAAAAGATGGATAAGGTCAAAGTGCAATCGTGGATAAAAAAGAATATCGTTTTTATATTTTTGATTTTTATGTGTACGGTGTTCGGTCTGTTGAATAAAACGTTTTTGACGTCGAAAAACATATTTAACTTAACGTCGCAGATGTCCATCAACGCGCTGCTTGCGACGGGTCTAACCTATGTCATCATTTTAGGCGGTATCGATATTTCCGTCGGTTCCGTCGCCGCTCTCGCCGGCGTATGCGCTGCGATGATAGGTTTGCGGATTCCGAACTTGAACACCGCTTCGGGCGTCATCGTTCTGCTCGGTTCGGCGATCGTTATCGGCGGTGTTTGCGGCACATTCAACGGCATCATGATAACGAGATTCAAAGTCGTGCCGATGATCGCAACCCTTGCGATGATGACGATTGCGCGCGGTATTACATACATCATCACCGGAGGAGTCGCTGTGTTCGGTTTGCCAGCGTCTTTTTCGTGGCTCGGTGCAGGGCGGCTGTTTAAATCGGTCGGCAACCCGAACGGCATCATCCCCATCGTTTCGATCTTTACGATTGTCGTAGTCGTCATCTTTCACTTGCTGTTGTCGAAAACCGTTTTCGGCCGCCACGTCTATGCCGTCGGCTCGAATGTGAACGTCGCGCATTTGAGCGGCATCAATATCGCGCGGGTAACGCTGACAGGCTATATCCTGTGTTCCGTTACGGCGGCGCTCGGCGGTGTACTCGTCGCCTCCAAACTGCAAAACGGTCAACCGGCCGCGTGCGAAGGCTACGAAATGTATGCGATCGCATCGACCGTGTTGGGCGGTACGAGTCTAACCGGAGGCAGCGGTTCCGTCGGACGCGCCATGTTCGGAGTTGCCATCATCGCCGTCATCAACAACGGCATGAACCTCTTGCACATTTCGTCGTATTGGCAAAAAGTCGTTATCGGCTCGATCATCCTGCTCGCCGTCATCCTCGATATGGCGCAGAAGAAAAAGAACGCGTAAGCTTATGAGCGCGTATTTTCTTGCACTCGATATCGGCGGTACGAAAACGTCGGGCGCGCTGTTTACCGAAAACTGCGAACTCGTAGACGACTATGTATACACCGCTCCGTCCCAAACGTTTAAGGGCGAAGAAGCCGTCTATCAAAATACGAAAAACGTTTTGGAAACGGTGCTCGAACATTTTTCGCTGTCCGTAAACGACGTCCGCGGCATCGGCGTCGGAAGTCCCGGTCCGCTCGATTCGAAGCGCGGTATCATTATCCATGCGCCGCTGATGGGTTGGAAAAATTTTCCGATCGTCGCTCGATTAAAAAACGATTTTCATACGGATGTCCTGATCGATAACGACGGCAACTTGGGCGCATTCGCCGAACAGCGCTGCGGCGTCGCAAAGGGACTGCAAAACGTCGCCTATATGACCGTGAGCACCGGCTGCGGCGGCGGGCTTGTTATCGGAGGAAAAATCCATCACGGCAAACACGACGGTGCCGGAGAAGTGGGGCACGTTTCTATCGACAAGAACGGCCTGCCCTGTCCCTGCGGCAGCAGAGGATGCTTTGAACTGTATGCGTCGGGGAGCGCGATGAATCGGATCATGAGAGAAGATATGCGCAAGGGTATACGGAGCCGCGTTTTCGAATTTGCCGAATACGATGAAAATGCAGTCAACGGAAAAATTCTCGACCGGGCTGCAGCCGAAAACGACGAGTATGCGCTGTCGCTGTTCGAAAAAGAAGGAGAACTGCTCGGTTTCGGTATGGCGCACATCTTCAACCTTTTCGATCCCGACGTTTTCGTTTTGGGCGGCGGCGTCACGAAATCAAAACGCTATTTTCACGAAGCTCTGATGCGGACTTTGCGCGCGTATTCCATCCAGCCGATAGACGACGAGTCGGTACGCTATTCGATTATGAACGACCGCGTCGTTTTGTTCGGTGCCTGTTATATGATACGGGAAGCGCTCGGTTGACGACCGCCGGCTGCGGCAGGCGTAAGTGTTTGAAAAACGTGCCGTCTTATTTAGGGTATCTCGGAAAACTCACCTTTAGCGATTTTTTCGGGTGTCAATAGTATTGCGTAATGAAATGCTGCGCTCATGGAAGCATAAATGTTGCAGTGCGCATCGGCTTACAGCTTTTCGACTTCTTCTTTTGAGAGACCGGTAGCTTCCGTGATAATACTTACGGAAACACCGAGCCGCTTGAGGTTCCGTGCATCTTCGAGCGCTTTTTGATGCGCACCGGCGGAAAATCCTTGTGCTTCGCCTTCTTTCAATGCGATTTCCCGCTCTTCTTCCCGCTGTACGGCGATGTCCACGTCGTAATCATATTCGGCAATTAACATATTCATTCCTTGCAAAAAACTTTTGCAGGAAGTTGCAACTTCCGAAAAAGTTTTTTCTGTGCGCAAGAGTGCACACGTTCAATAGTCGAGTTTGCGTTGCAAACTCGAGATAACAAGCAGAGGCGCAATTTCAGCCGATGCTTGTTATCGTACCTCCTTTGACTTCCGCTGTAAGTACTCCCGCAGAATGTCGTTTCGTATGCATTCTTTGATCGCGTTCTTAAAACCGTTTTCGCTGTCGAGCTTCGTATGTTTCCGCACGGTTTCTACGAACAGCGTGTACTCTTTCAGTGGTTTACAGGCACTCAGCAATTTACTGCTTTTATTATAATTGATATTTATCACGCTGACAACGAGTTCGAGGCTCGGTTCGAGGCTCGGTTTTGCAGGCTGCACGATAAAAGCATCTGACAGTTTTAATGTCACCCGTTCGGGATACTCTTCTTCGCCGTTGTAGAACACGTAAAACTCAGGTGTCGGAATCTTTTTCAGACGCCTCAGATAGCGGTCGCGCGGGTTTTGGATGCGCTCGTAGAGGCGTACAACGTACTGTAAAAATCGCAGCGGCATATTGGCGTTGACTTCATTGAAATTAATCGGCGAGTAATTTTTCAAAATTACGAGTTGATTAATTATGCTGTTTCGTAATGTAATGAGAAACAGCAATGGATATGCGACGTTTGTCTGAAAGACAAACTCGACGTTACTCATATCCGGCACTATTTGGACGGGTATGAGTAACGGTGGATTGGTGCTCCGCAAGTATGATGATTTTACCGTCGACGAGGCAGGCGACATCGTTGCAAAATGCCATGTACATGACCTGTTCGAGGCGAAGCGGTTCGAGTTTTGTAGCCGCATCAAACGTTGTGCCGTGAAGCGCATTGTAGAGAGAAAGGAACTTTTCTTTCGCATTTTTGTCTTCTCCGAAGAGATCGACAAAGACCGAGTCTTTATACCGGCGATTGTGTTTTGGCATGAAATACCTCCGTATATATATCGCGGAAATGTTGCAATTTCGGAGTTTTTATTTTGTGCGACCGGTACCGCCCTTAGTTATAATGCAATGATAATTATTTTTATGACAAAATCCGACACTGCGCCCATTCAGTGCTGTCGTATTCTTTTCCATTTTTTTCGTTTTTCCCTCTTGACAAAGCTCAATTTATAGCCTATATTTCATTTATGTAATTATTACAATTATATAATTACTTTAATTTTTATTACCACATTTTATAGGAGATTTTATGGAACAAACGACAATGCACATGCCCCTCTTGGGCGATGATTTTCCCGAATTGAGCGTAACGACGACGCTGGGCAAAATGAATATTCCCGGCGATTTGAAAGGCAGCTGGTTTGTGCTGTTCAGCCACCCCGCCGATTTTACACCCGTCTGCACGACCGAATTTGCCGCGTTTCAAAAGCTCGTTCCCGAGTTTGAAAAGCTCGGCGTCAAATTGATCGGCCTTTCAATCGATCAGCTGCAAAGCCATCTGAAGTGGATCGAATGGATCAAAGAAAAACTCGGAATCGAAATCACCTTCCCCGTCATCGCGGCGAACGATACGGTTGCGAATAAACTCGGACTTCTGCATCCCGGAAAAGGCACGAACACCGTGCGTGCGGTCTTTATCGGCGATCCGAACGGCAAAGTGCGCCTCGTCCTCTATTATCCGCAGGAAGTCGGCCGCAATATGAAAGAAGTTTTACGCGCCGTCAAAGTACTCCAGATTTCCGATGCGAACGGCGTCGCGATGCCCGCCGATTGGCCTGAAAACGGTTTGATCGGCGACAGCGTCATCATCCCGCCGCCGGGAAGCAAAGCCGAAGCCGACAAGCGCCTTTCCGAATACGACGGTTACGACTTTTGGTTTTGCCACAAAAAACTTCATTAAAATCGTACGGCGAGTAAATCTTCGGATTTAGGAGCTGTACGATCAGTGGGCGAAAGCGCATACGTATATCCGCGAGTTTTCGAAAGAAAACTCGAAGTTAAACGGGACACGCTATTTCAGTGTCCCGTTTAAACTTTCATTAAAATCGTACAGCCAGTAAATTTTCGGATTTAGGAGCTGTACGATCAGTGCGCGAAAGCGCACACGTATATCTGTGAGTTTTCGAAAGAAAACTCGAAATTAAACGGGACACGCTATTTCAGTGTCCCGTTTAAACTTTCATTAAAATCGTACGGCGAGTAAATCTTCGGATTAAAAAACGCTATGCAGAAGGGGCGCCGGCAGCCGAAAGGTAGGTCGGCGCTCTTTTTATTATGATAAATACATTCTTTTTTCGGACGGCGCGGATCGGAAGAACCCGCCTTCCGCACTTCGGTAACCCTCATCCGCGCGCGGGCGCGGACGCTTCGCGGTGCTCCACGCGGGCGTAAGCGGGTCGCGTACAATAAACATATTTTTTAATAATTTTTCACAATGCATAATGTGTTTTCCCCCTACTCACAAGTATACTTTTCATCGGCCGCTGAAAGCTGCACATTTGCCTGTAAAACGTAAAATAAATGTAAAAAAAAGCGCTTGCTCTAATCGCTGCGCGGTGCTATACTGATTGTATATTTATGTACTAGGAGTGTATAAATATGCAATCAAACCATCCGAGCGATATGCGCTTTGTCGACGGCGGAGTGACCGCTCCGCAGGGCTTTACGGCAAACGGCGTTTTGTGCGGCATAAAAGCGAGCCGCAAAACTCCCGATACGGCGCTCATCTTTTCCGAAACCCGCTGCACTGCCGCCGCCGTCTTTACGCAAAACCGCGTGCAGGCAGAATGCGTAAAATTAACAAAAGAACATATCGCTTCGGGATTTTCGCAGGCGGTGATCGCAAACAGCGGAAACGCGAACGCGTGTACGGGCGATCAGGGTGCGAAAGCCGCACGGCGTATGGCTTCAGCCGCCGCAAATGCGCTCGGCATCGAGGTGCGCGACGTGATCGTGTGTTCGACCGGCGTTATCGGTCAACAACTTCCCGTCGAAAAAATCGAAGCGAAAATCGATGAGCTGAAAAACGGCCTCTCGAAAAAAAATCACGAAAAGGCGCGCGAAGCGATTATGACGACCGACACGCAGTATAAAGAATGTGCCGTACAATTTACGCTCGGCGGAAAAACGGTGACGATCGGCGCCATGTGTAAAGGCAGCGGCATGATTCACATCAATATGGGAACGATGCTCGGCTTTATCACGACCGACTGTGCCGTCTCTCAAGCGATGCTTCATAAAGCGCTTTTCGAAAGCGCACGCGCGACGTATAATTGCGTGTCCGTCGACGGAGACACGAGTACGAACGACACGCTCGCGATTTTGGCAAACGGCATGGCGGGCAACGCTACGATCGAGCGGGAGGGCGGCGATTACGACATATTTTATTCGGCGCTCACCGCATTGAACACGGTTATGGCAAAAAAAATCGCAGCCGACGGCGAAGGGGCGAGCCGGCTCATCGAATGCACGGTCACGGGCGCAAAAGATATCGATACGGCGCGCACGCTCGCAAAAAGCGTGATTTCATCGAATCTCGTAAAAGCTGCAATGTTCGGCCGCGATGCGAATTGGGGGCGGGTTTTGTGCGCGCTCGGCTATTCGGGTGCGGAATTTACGGCGGAAAAAACGTCGGTATATTTTTCGAGTGCGCCCGGCGCAAAATCCTCATCGGATCCGCGCGAATGTGATGCGGCGGGCGGCGAAGCGGAGGGCAGCCGAAAGATCGCCGTATTTGAAAACGGCGTTCCCTTAAACTTCGACGAAGCGCTCGCAAAAAAAATACTCGGTGAAAAAGAAGTCAAAATCCTCGTCAAACTGCAGGACGGAAAAGCCGAAGGCCGCGCGTGGGGATGCGACTTAACTTACGATTATGTTAAAATAAACGGCGATTATCGGACATGAGCGAAAATGTGCGGTGCAATCCAAGCCCGCAAACGAAAGCGCGGTGCAACCGACGTTGCGCACGCGAGGTGAAAGAGAGGAAGCTATGACGACTGATACGGCAAACAATTCGGCAGATGAACGGCAGCGCTGCGAAAATCGCGACCGCCCGCTCGACAATGCGCACTGGGCGGATGTGCTTGTGCAGGCGATGCCGTATTTTAAAAAGTGGGTCGGCAAAGTCGTCGTCGTAAAGTACGGCGGCAACGCGATGCTCAACGACGAACTGAAAGCGGCGGTTATGAAAGACCTCGTGCTGCTCAATACGATCGGCGTACACGTCGTACTCGTACACGGCGGCGGTCCCGAAATCAACAAAATGCTCGATCGCGTCGGAAAAGAAAGCAAATTCGTTGACGGCTTGCGCTGTACCGACGCCGACACGATGGAAATCGTCGAAATGGTTCTGTCCGGAAAACTCAACAAAGAGATCGTCGGTATGCTGCTGCGCGAAGGCGGTAAAGCCGTCGGTTTGAGCGGCGTCGACGGCGGTTTGATCCGCGCAAAAAAAATCAATAACGATAAAATCGATTACGGCTATACGGGCGAAGTGACGGAAGTGCGTCCCGACATCGCCGCTTCCCTTTTGTCTCAAGGATTTATCCCCGTCATTTCGACCGTCGCAGTCGGAGAAGACGGGGACACGAATCGATACAATATCAACGCGGATACCGCCGCCGCCAAAATCGCCGTTGCGCTGCATGCGGAAAAATTCGTACAGCTTACGAACGTGCCCGGCATTTTGCGCGACACCGGCGACTCGTCTTCTCTCATCGCCCGCGTATCGAAAGCGGAACTCGAAGCACTTGTAAATGACGGCATCGTCGCCGGCGGCATGATCCCGAAAGTGGAGTGCTGCATAACGGCGCTTGCGGGAGGAGTTGAACGGACGCATATCATCGACGGACGGGTGCCGCATTCGCTCCTCATCGAAATGTTCAGCGACCGCGGTATCGGTACAATGATTTATTGATAATAGTAAAACAAGGAGCTGATTATGGATAAAAAAATTGTTAATAATTACGGAAGCTTCGATGTCGTTTTTGTAAAAGGCGAGGGTGCCGTTCTCTTCGACGCGGAAGGAAAGCGGTATATCGACTTTATCGCAGGCATCGGCGTAAACTCTCTCGGGCACAACTATGCGCCGCTCGTCGAAGCCGTGCAAAAACAGGCTGCGCGTGAAATCCATATTTCGAATTATTATCTGTCGGATGCGGGTATCGCATTTGCGGACGAACTGCTTTCGGCGACGGGATTTTCCGGAGGCTTTTTCGGCAACAGCGGTGCGGAAGCGAACGAAGCTGCGATCAAGCTTGCGCGGAAATACGGCTATATGAACGGCGGAGAAAAGCGCCGCACGATCTATACGCTTGAACAATCGTTTCACGGCAGAACGCTTGCGACGCTCACCGCAACGGGACAGGAAAAATTTCATCCGCCGTATTTTGCTCCCTATGTCGCCGATTTTAAAACGATCAAAGCGAACGATTGGAGCGCGGTCGAAACGGCGTTCGACGATACGACAGCCGCGCTGCTCATAGAATGTGTGCAGGGCGAAGGCGGCGTAAATCTCGTCGATGCCGAATGGGCGTGCGCAGCATCCGATGCCGTGCGCAAAGCGGGAGCGATCGTTATGGCCGACGAAGTGCAAACCGGCATGGGGCGCTGCGGTACGCTTTTGGCAAGCGAACGGCTCGGCTTTTGTCCCGACGTCGTCACGCTTGCAAAGGGAATCGCAGGCGGTATTCCTATGGGTGCCTGTCTTTTCCGCGGTAAAGCCGACAAAGTGTTTTCCTCAGGCGACCATCAATCGACCTTTGCGGGAAATCCGCTTGCGTGCAGCGCAGGCCGCGTCGTGCTCAAAACGCTTTCCGCTCCCGGATTTTTGGACGACGTAAATCGGAAAGGCGATTATATCAGAAACAGTATTTCCGGCTGGAAGATTCCGATCGTCACCGACGTGCGCGGGCTCGGCCTCATGATCGGCACGGAAATTGCGGGAAAGATAAAACCCTTCGATGTGGAAAAGCGCTGCCTTGAAAAAGGATTGTGTGTATCGATCGCGGGTACGAACGTGATCCGCTTTTTGCCGCCGCTTACGATCACGGACGAAGAGATGGACGCAGGGCTTGCAATATTCCGGAGCGTGCTCGAAGAGTATGTTTGAAAGTTTTAGGAATAAAATCCGATAATTTATTGTATTTTGTGAGTTTTTGGAATATAATAAAGATATGGAAGCGGAATGTAAATTTGATGTAGAAAGAGTAAATCGCAGAGAATATCTTGAGCGATTGAATAATTTAAGGCATAAAAAACTTATAAAAATCGTTACCGGAATCAGGCGTTGCGGAAAGTCTACGATTCTGGAGATGTTTCGTGACCGGCTTTTGCAGGACGGAGTTGAAGAAAAGCAAATCATCTTTATCAATTTTGAAGATTATGAAAATAAAGAACTACGGGATCCCGATAACTTATACAAGTACATAAAAAAACGCTTAACGTCAAAAATGAATTACATCATCCTTGATGAAATTCAGAGGGTTCAAGATTTTCCGGATGTTGTGGACAGTCTTTACATCAAGAAAAATACGGATTTGTATCTTACAGGTTCTAACTCTTCTTTGCTTTCGAGTGAGATTGCAACTCTCATAAGCGGTCGTTATGTCGAAATAAAGATGCTGCCTTTTTCGTTCAAAGAATTTGTGGATGCAACAAAACAAGGCGATAATCTTGCAAAAGCCTACAGACAATATGTGACTACCAGTTCTTTTCCGTATGTGCTGGAACTTTTAGAGACTTCGCAGGAAATAAATCCGTATCTTGAAGGAATCTATAATACAATTTTGGTAAAAGATATCATCGACAGAAAAAAGATTTCCGACACGACGGTACTAACGAGCGTAACTCAATTTTTGTTTGACAATATCGGGCTGGAGTTTTCTTCCAAAAAGATTGCAGATACCCTCATATCAAATAACAGAAAATCGGATCCTAAAACAATTGAAAAATATGTGAATGCACTTGAAGAAAGTTTTATTGTTTACTGTGCAGGCCGCTACAATATCAAAGGTAAAGAATATCTCAAGAGTCTTGAAAAATACTATGTTCCAGACATCGGTCTTCGTAATTTTATGCTCGGAAAAAAGGCGATGGATGTGGGACATATCTTAGAAAATATAATCTATTTTGAACTTTTACGACGAGGTTATGATGTTTATATCGGTAAAATCGATACATCTGAAGTTGATTTTGTCGCACAGACGCAAGACGGCAACACCTATATACAGGTTGCTTCAAGCGTTCGTGATGAACAGGTACTGGAAAGAGAATTAAGACCGCTGAAATTAATAAAAGACAACTATCCGAAAATGATTTTGACATTAGACGACGACCCCATCGGAGACTATGACGGAATAATACGGAAAAACGCTTTGGATTGGCTGATGGAAAATTGAAAATCAGAAGAAAATAAATTTTTGCATTGCGCATTGTTGTTCATTTTCACAAAATCCGCTAAAATGACCCATCATGGCTACACATACGACGATCGATGAAGATACGCTCGAAAAGCTGCTGTATCTTTCCAGGCTTTCGCCCGAAAGCACCAATTTAACGATATTAAAAAAGCAGGTCGATGAAATCATCGGCTATTTCGAACTGCTGTCGAAGTACGACGACAGCGAAAATCCCTACGATGCCTATCCTTCGACGGAAGCGGATAAGCTGCGCAAAGACGAAGTTGTGGCGGGCTTGGCTATGAGCGACGTAAAAAAGATTTCGAAAGATTTTATGGACGGCTATTTTCAAGTGCCGAAAGTGCTGGGTGAGGGCGCGTGATGAATTGTACGATACGTGATATGCGCGCGGCGCTGAAAGAAGGATCTGCGACGAGCGCGGACATTATTAAAAAATCGGCGGCGGCTTTCGAAGCGGATAAAAAATCGGCCGCTCCTCTCAACGCATTTCTTGAAATATATGAAGATGCGCTTACAAAAGCCGAAGCGGCGGACGCGGAAATCGCGAGTGCGCGCAGTTCCGGCACGCTCGACGCGCTTTTTTCGGAAAAGCCGCTTTTGGGTTTGCCGTTTGCGAACAAAGACAATATTTCGGCGAAAGGCAAGCGCTTAACCTGCGCGAGTAAAATCCTCGAAGGCTATGTCGCTCCCTACGATGCGACGGTGATCGCGCGCCTCGAAAAAGCGGGCGCCGTTCCGCTCGGCCGCTGCAATCAGGACGAATTTGCGATGGGTTCTTCGACCGAGTATTCGATCTACGGGGCGACGAGAAATCCCGTAAACCGCGATTATGTTTCAGGCGGTTCGTCGGGCGGTTCGACCGCCGCCGTCGCCGCGAATCAGGCGGTTTTCGGACTCGGTACCGAAACGGGCGGCTCGGTGCGCTTGCCGGCGAGTTATTGCGGCGTGTACGGGTTAAAGCCGACGTACGGCGTTTTGAGCAGGTGGGGTGTCGTTGCATACGGCAGCTCTCTCGATCAAGTCGGCATCCTCGCGCATACGCCGTCGGATATCGCCGAAGCGCTTTACGCGATGTGCGGCGCCGATATGTACGACGATACGAGCGCGGATTTGCCTGAAAAAGAAAAATTATTAAATCTCAAACCCTGCGGAGATGCGCCGTTTTCGTCTTTGAAAATTGCGCTCATCCGTCAATTCCTCGAAAACAAGGGGCTCGATGCGGACGTCGGAAAAGTCTTCGACGAAACGCGTAAGTGGTTTGAAAGCAGGGGCGCGAAAATCGAAGTCGTCGATATGCCGGTCATGGATGCCTCCGTCGCAAGTTATTACGTACTCGCGCTTGCCGAAGCCGCGTCGAATTTGAGCCGCTTTGACGGCATCCGTTACGGCCGCCGCGTCGATACGGGAGAAGGCTACGACGAGCTGTACGTGCATACGAGAAGCGAAGGCTTCGGGGCGGAAGTAAAGCGCAGAATCGTCATCGGCAATTACGTTTTATCCGAGCAGTTTTCGGGCGACACGTATAAAAAAGGCATGACGGTGCGCGCACGCATTCAGCGCGAAATGGCCGCTCTCTTTAAAACGTACGATGCGGTGCTCTGTCCCGTCTGTCCGACACCGGCGTTTAAGCTCGGTCAAAAAACGGACAATCCGCTCGAAATGTATTTGAGCGATCTCTTCGTCAACTTCGTAAACCTCGCGCGCATCACCTCTCTTTCGGTACCGGCCGGTATCACAAAGGGGGGACTGCCCGTCGGTATTCAATTCGTCGGGCCGATGTTCGGTGAAGCGAAGATACTTGAGATAGCCGAGGCGTGGGAAGCCGATCATCCCGGCTGCGGCGTACCGCTCGGTACTAAGTGAAATTATTAATTATATCGGCAGATCGCCCGAGTGCGGTTTTTTAGGAATGATGTATGGCAATCGATAAATACGAAATCGTAATAGGCTGCGAAATACATACGCAGCTTTTAACAAAGACAAAAGCGTTTTGCGCGTGCGAAAACCGCTACGGCGGCATGCCCGATACGCGCGTTTGTCCCGTGTGTCTCGGACTTCCCGGTGCGATGCCACGCGTAAGTGAAGGCTACGTCGAACTCGGCGCCGTTGCGGGGCAGGCGCTCAACTGCCGCATCGCGCGCTTTACGAAATTCGACCGTAAGCATTATTTTTATCCGGATTTGGCAAAGGGCTATCAGATTACGCAGTACGATATTCCGCTGTGCGCCGACGGGTACGTCGATTTGCCGTTTATCCATTATCCGGAAGACGAACGCCCCGGCGGAGCGAAGTGCCGTACGGTGAATTTCAAAGGCGAAAACTGCATCGTCGACAACCGATACCGCCGCGTGCGGATCGAGCGCATTCACCTCGAAGAAGACGTCGGTAAATCGCTGCACCTCGAAGGTGCGCATTCGTATATCGACTACAACCGATGCGGTACTCCGCTTATCGAAATCGTAACGAAGCCCGATATCACCGGTCCCGAAGAAGCGGCTCTCTTTATGCAGACCGTGCAGGAGATCCTCCGCTATGTTAAAGTGACGAAGGGAAATCTCGAAGAAGGCAATATGCGCTGCGACGCGAATATCAATTTGAACGTGTGGGAAAACGGCACGCTGTATCATACGCCCATTTCCGAAATCAAAAACCTGAATTCGTTCCGCGCGATAAAAGACGCGTGTACCTATGAGGCGAAACGCCAGCTCAAAGAATTCGAAACCGATCGGCAGCCCTTTAACGCGGGTTTTAAAGTGACGATGGGCTGGGACGAAGCGAAAGGCGAAACGGTCGTTCAGCGTACGAAGAATTCATTCGTCGATTACCGCTTTGTCGTCGAACCGGACATCAAACCTTTCAGCGTCAGCGAAGCGCTTATCGCTCGGGCAAAAGAAGCGGTCGGCGAGCTGCCCGAAACGAAGCGCGTGCGTTTTATGAAAGAATACTCTCTTTCTTCGTTCGATGCGGAAACGCTGACTGCGACGCGTGAGCTTGCACTGTGGTTCGAAGAAGCCGCAAAAAAATCGAAGAGCCCGAAGCGCGTCGCAAACCTCATCCTCACCGAACTGCTCGCAGTTTTAAACGAAAAGCAGGAAACGATAGATTCCGTTTCGATTACGCCGCTGCACATTGCAGAACTTGCGGACGCGCTTGAAGCCGATAAGATCACGAGCAAGCAGGGAAAGGTCGTTTTCGAAAAGATGCTTGCAACGAAAAAGCTGCCGTCTGAAATTATTAAAGAAGAAGGCATGGAGCAGGTAAACGATACCGGCGCGATCGAAAAGATCGTCGAAAGCGTGCTTGCCGCGAATCCGCAGGCTGTCGCCGATTTTAAAAACGGCAAGACGAATGCGCTCGGCTGGCTTATGGGGCAAGTGATGAAAGAGTCGCACGGAAAAGCGAACCCGAAACAGGCGACGGAACTGCTCAAGGAAAGACTTTCGTAAAAGGCGGGATCAACGCGCAGCGTCAGCGTGCGTGCGGCGGTTTTGTCGAAGCGTGTATATACTGTAAAGGACGCTGTGGCGGAGCCGGTCTTTTTTCGCTATACTGTTTATAATGGCATCGATCGATTTTTTGGCATCGGAAATAACAAAGCGCTGCGGCACCGTGCAGCGCGCTCGCGGCTGCTTTTTATATACGCGGAAAGGCGTGCGCCTCACCGACCTCTATCGGGAAGGAGGGCGGGCGATACTCGGCTGGAAGGGAGGCGCGGCGCTGAAAGTTTTTAAAAATACGCTCGACCGCGGACTTGTCGGAAGTTTCGATACGGATTATGAGGGGCGCATTGCAAGAGCGGTGAGTTCGCTTATCGGGGATGAGCGCATCGTCTACGTATATACCGACCGTACTTCAGCGCTGAAAACGGCGTTGATGTTTTCGGAGAGCAGTACCGCTTTTTGGAAGCCGTGGAATCCGAATGTTTTCGACTATCGAAAAATCGACTGTGTTATCGTAACGCCGCCGTTTCCGTGGGCGTCCGCGCTGTATTTTGTCGCAGTCCGTCCGTCCGTCCGTCAGGAGCGTATCGATGCGGGCATTATTCCGGCGGCATGCGAGCGCATTCCGGCAGCCCTTGCGGCAGCTGCGGTGAGGGCGATCTATGATTGTATCGCTTCGGAAAATCGCTTCGGAGAAAAAGATTGGTTTATCTACGATACGGTTTTAACAAAATACTGGACGCGTGAAGGACCCTACCTCTATCCGAAAATCGCGGAAGCGTGCTATGCCGATTTTTTGCTGCACTGCCTTGACTGCGAGGTAGTCGTAAGCTGCGACTATAATGTGCCCTCGATCGTTCCGTTCGGTGCGGACAGGGGCGTATTTACGAAGCTGAAAAATACTCCGTTCGAGTAACTGCAAATCGATTGTTGGGGAAAAACAATGGCGCAAGGGGATATAATACTGTCGATTATTAAACTCGCGTTGGGCGGCATTTCGGCGTTTTGTGCGATCATGCTGTGGTCGAAAACGCGGGATGCCGCATGGATGTCGCTCGCTGCGGGTGTCGTAACGTCGTATGCGAGTTTTGTGTACGACATGATGACTGAACTCGGCGTCATTCTTCCGAATGCGTTGACCGTTGCGGGCATTCCGCTTCCGACGTTTTTGTTCGCCGTCGTGCCGAGCTGTTTTTTTATCGTCGCGTTTATCCTCATGATCAGACGGAACCGGTGACATTAGGCGCGCATTTTATGAATTTCGCATTGTTGAACAGGTCAAATTATTAATTAATAATTTAATGAAAGTCGCTGAAAACGGAAGTTTCGGGAACTTTCAATTATTATTAAATATCTTAGGAGGTATCGGTATGGCAACGGCAGAACGGCATTCGATCGGGTATATGCTTACTCAGATCGCGCTCGGTTTGTATTTTTTTGTGACGGGGATTTGGACGCTGCAGGGCGGCAACGGCAACGAAATCGCGGCTGCTGTAAAATCGGTGATGAACGGGGACACGGCGAGGATCATCTGTCTCGTGTTCGGGATCATCGAAGTGCTTGCGGGGCTTTTTTTGCTGCTTCGCATATTCGTGACGTTCAGTTCTCCGATCGACACGATCCTTATGGTCATCATTATGATCGCGTGGATCGCGGCGATCGTGCTGCTCGATTTTATCGGTAAGGGCGCACTGCCGTCGGGAAGCATCGATTCGGTTTTGCGCTGGCTCAGTACGCTTTCGCGGCACTTGCTCGTACTCGGCGGGATCGTTATCGTAAAAAATTAATCGTAAGCCTAGACGGTGTTGACGGCGTTATCCGACGGGTACGCCGTGTAGACCTGCCCGTCTTATCGTCAGCGGCGGACAATGAAAGGCGTTCCGCTGCGGTATGCGGTGACGACGGAAGTCGTCTGCACTCACAAAGGCGGCGCTTTGAGAGGAATGTTAGCTTGTTTGAAGGGCGGCTTAGGCTCTTGTTAAGATGCTTCGACGTTGATAGTGATATCCGGATGTTCGTTAAAAAAAGCGGAAATATTTTCTATTGTCGATAACAAGTGTGCTTCCATCGCTTTTTCCGCTTCCGTGCGGTTATGCGTCTGCATCGTTTCGAGCAGGATTTTATGGTACTTGATTCCGAGTGCCGCGCCTAAAATGCTCACGATGCTTTTCATAAGCGGCAGCATATGATCTTGCATTGTACTTTGCTGAATAAGGATGAGCGGGTTCTTTGTGAATTTTCCCAAAAGCATATGAAATTTGAAATCGGCCTCGGCATGGCGCGGTATATTGTTTGTCGTTGAAAGCATTTCGTCGTAGCAGGCTTGAAGTTCTGCAATCTCTTCGTCGGTTATGCGTTCAGCGGCAAGACCGGCAATGCCGCGCTCGAAAATCATACGCGATTCCAGTGCCGAAAGAATATATTCTTTGCTGTATACGGTCTGCGGAGGTATAAGAGCGAGCGATGTACCGTTCCGAGAAATAACGACCGCTCTTTTTCCCTGAGCTATTTTGATAAATCCCTTGCTTTCCAAATCCTGCAGCGCCGATCGGATTGTCGTTTTACTTACGTGATATTCGCTGCAAAGCTGACTTTCGGCGGGGATAGCGGAATGCAAGCTCCATTTTCCGCAGAGTATTTTATGTTCCATGTCTTTTGCAATGCGCTGTCGTAACATCATTTTTCTTTTAATTTCTTTTGTTATTTCACTATAATAATTTTTTTCTCCGTTTATGTCCAGTCTGTAATCATGTTATTTATGATTATAACATATAATATATGTTTGAGGAATCATATTGTATGATAAAATAAGATAAGCAATTCATGTTTCAATAATTTAATGGAATTATCCGAATATTATTGTAAAAACTTATATAATTTCTTGTAATATAATAAATTATAAAGTAAAAAAAATCTTGACAGGTGGTATATCGTATGTTATCATAACTTATAATCTAATTAGGGGTGCATATATGAAAGCGTTGTATTTTACGGCCGATAAAATGATGGAATTGCGTGATATCGCTGTACCGGTGCCGAAAAAAGGGCAGTACCTCATTCAAGTAAAGGTGTGCGGTATATGCGGTTCCGATTTTGAAGGTTATATGGGTAAAACGGGGCGCAGAACGCCTCCGATGATTATGGGACACGAATTTGCGGGCGTTATAACCGAAGCGCCGGAGGGCGGAAAATTTAAAAAAGGTCAAAGCGTCGTCGTATTTCCGAAGCCGTTTTGCGGAACCTGCGAATACTGTAAAAAAGGGCTCGTAAATGTGTGTACTTCCGGAATCTGTATGGGTGTACTTTCGGCGGACGGCGCGATGTGCGAATACGTTGCCGTTGATGAAAAATATTTGATTCCGTTTTCACCGGAAAAGCTTCCGTACGATATCGCATCTATGACGGAGCCCCTTTCGGTCGCATACCGTGCCGTTTATAAAATCAGCGACAAAGAACTCCAAGCGAGCGATCATATTGTCGTCATCGGCGCCGGTACTATCGGCTTGCTCGTGACGGCCATGCTCGCCCATCGGAAGGCTAAACACATTATCGTGAGCGATACGCAGGAATTCCGTTTGGAAACAGCGAAAAAGATGGGTGCGCATACGGTCGTGAACCCCGCTTTCGGCGATTTCGAAGAAGCAATCAAAAAGGCGACGGACGGGAAAAAATGCGATTTTTCAATCGAAGCCGTGGGAATCTCCGCTACGGCGGAATCTTCTCTCGATGCGTTGAAAATCGGCGGTACGGCTATTTGGATCGGCAATGCACAAAAGATCGTTTCAATCAATATGCAAAAAATCGTTACGACCGAGCTTTCCGTCCGCGGCAGCTACGTATACGATTTCAACGGTTTTAAAAAATGCGTGGAATTGCTCCAAAATAAAGTCATCGATGTATCGTCGATGATCACGAATACGTATAAATTGCAGGACGGTGTGGCGGCATTTAAAGCGCTCGAAAACAATACAGACGGTAAAATGCTCAAAGTTATGCTGGAGGTGTAACATGAGCGTAAGCGGAAAAACGATACTGATCACCGGAGGTGCGGGCGGACTCGGATTTGCGATGACCGAAGTTTTGCTTAAAAATAAAGCGAATGTCGTTATGCTCGATGTTGCAGCCGATGTCGGAGATAAAAAACTCGAAGAGCTTAAACGGACGGGATATGAAGCCGTTTCGTTTATGCAAACCGATGTGACGAAAGAAGAAGATTGGAAGCGCGTCGTCGATGCTTCAGTCGAACGATACGGCAGGATAGACGTCCTCGTCAATAACGCGGGTATCAATATCAGAAAGCCGATCGAAGAGATGAACATTTCCGAATGGAATACGATGATGTCGGTCAATACGGGTTCCGTTTTTCTCGGATGCAAATACGTTATTCCTATAATGAAAAAGCAGGGCGGCGGCGCGATCATCAATACGTCTTCGGTGTGCGGCCTTATAGGGCATAAATATACGCCTGAAGCGTATACGGCTTCAAAAGGCGCAGTGACGTTGCTGACAAAAGCCATCGCATCGCGTTATGCACAGTTCGGCATACGCTGCAATTCGATCCATCCGAGTACGGTCGACACGCCGCTTGTGCAGACACTTTTTAAAGATCCCGCGCGCAAAGCGGAAAGACTCGGCGAAGTACCGCTCGGCAGGCTTTGTTCGGCACAGGATGTTGCAAATGCGGTTTTATTTCTTTCGGGAGATGATGCGTCGTTTATAAACGGGCTTGCGATGACGGTAGACGGCGGAGTTACCTGTTATTAAATAATTTTTAGGAGGCTGTATGAGGTCTGATGTTGATGTGAAAAAATTGAAACTGATGGCTGCAAAAATGCGGGGGAATGTCGTTGAAATGATTCCTCCCGGAAAAGTCGGCCATCTCGGCGGCAGTTCGTCGATCTGCGATATTCTGTCGGTATTGTATTTTTACCGCATGAAAAATCTCGATCCGAAAAATCCCAAAAAGAAAAATCGCGATCGTCTTTTGCTGAGCAAAGGCCACGCCGTACTCGCCCAATATGCCGCGCTCGTTGAGCTCGGATATTTCGGGCGCGCGGAGCTCAAAAAAGTAAAAACTTTCGGCGGTATGCTGCAAGGACATCCCGACATTGATAAAACGCCCGGGCTTGAAGCGGTAACCGGTTCGCTCGGTCAAGGCTTAAGTATTTCGGCAGGGATCGCTTCCGCACTTAAACTCGATAAAAGCGGCGCGAAAGTATTTTGCGTGTGCGGCGACGGCGAACTTGCCGAAGGACAAATTTGGGAAGCGGCGATGAGCGCCGCAAATTACAAACTCGATAATCTCTGTCTCTTTATCGACAAAAACGATGTGCAGGCGACCGATACCGTACGTGCCGTATTTCCGATGACAACCATATCGGGTAAATTTGCGGCGTTCGGATGGCATGTTATAGAAATCGACGGGCACGATATCAGTCAGATACTCGATGCCGTCGATGAAGCCGATTCCGTAAAAGGGGTGCCGACCGTTATCGTTGCAAATACCGTCAAAGGCAAGGGTTTCCCCTTTGCAGAAGGCAAGGCGCAGTTCCACAATGCCGCGCTCGACGAAAAACTGTACAAAGAAGCGCTGAACTGTGTTGAAATTATGAAAAAGGAGGCTTCAAAATGAAAATTGAAAGTTTGCGGAAAGCCTACGGCGATGCTCTCGTCGCTTTGGGCGATAAAGACAATCGCATTGTAGCTCTTGAAGCCGATCTCGGAAAATCGACGATGAGCATTTCTTTCGGCAAAAAATATCCCGACCGTTATTTTCAAATGGGAATTGCCGAACAGAATATGATATCGACGGCGGCGGGTCTTGCGCTCACGGGAAAGATTCCGTTCGCGAGTTCGTTTGCGGTTTTTTCTTCCGGGCGGCCCTATGATCAAATACGTTCGTCGATCGCGATTCCGAATTTGCATGTTATTATCTGCGGTTCTTCAGCCGGTTTATCAGATTACGGCGACGGGAAAACGCATCAAAGCATCGACGATATAGCGCTCATGCGCGTTCTTCCACACATGACGGTTTTGTGTCCCTGTGATGCGCACGAAGTACATCGGATGATGAAAGCGGCGCTCACCTGCAAGGGGCCGGTCTATATCAGAATTTGCCGCGCAGATCTGCCCGTACTTACCGAATCCGAAACGAGCTATTCCATCGGTAAGATGACCGAGCTTCGAAGTGGAAAAGACATCGTTATTTTCGCATGCGGCGTCATGGTTTCACAAAGTCTTAAAGCGGCGGAAATTTTGGCAAAACAAAATATCGACGCGAAAGTTGTCAATCTGTCGACGATTAAGCCGCTCGACGTTAAGCGATTGAAAGCTTATGTGAAAGGTATGAAAGCCGTTATAACGGCGGAAGAACACAATAAATACTGCGGTATGGGTTCGGCCGTTGCAGAAGTTTTGTGTGAAACGGGAATTCCGATCGGTATGGTTGCCGTAGACGATCGCTTCGGCACGAGCGCCGAAGATTACGACAAACTGCTTGCTGCCTATCACCTGATGCCGGAAGATATCGTTACCAAAGCGCTTTCGATGCTGCGTAAGTGAAAAAATATTCGATTCGGAGATAAAAACCTTTTATGGGGGATATTATGAAAATAGGATTTATCGGGCTCGGCATTATGGGAAAGCCGATGGTCAAAAATCTTTTAAAAGCGGGGCATGAAGTCGTCGTTTACGATATCGTTGCCGAAAATCTGCAGGCGGCCGTGTGCGATGGAGCAAAAGCAGGAAAAAATGCCGCTGCAATTGCAGCGGAATGTCCCGTCGTTATTACGATGCTGCCCAATTCTCCGCATGTTAAAGCCGTTGTTATGGAAAAAGACGGTGTGCTTCAAGGAGCAAAAGAGGGTCTCATCCTTATCGATATGTCTTCGATCGCTCCGCTTGCCAGCAAAGAGATCTGTGAAGCCTGTAAGAAAAAAGGCGTCCGTATGCTCGACGCTCCTGTTTCCGGAGGAGAACCGAAAGCCATAGACGGAAGTCTTTCGATTATGGTCGGCGGCGATAAAGCCTTGTTCGAAGAGATGGAACCGATCCTTTCGTGTATGGGTGCTTCAATCGTTTTGTGCGGAGATGTCGGCGCCGGCAATACCACAAAACTTGCAAATCAAATGATCGTTGCGGGCAATATCGCGGTTTTGGCGGAAGCGCTTACACTTGCAAAAAAAGCGGGTGTTGATCCCGAAACGGTTTTTCAGGCGATCAAAGGCGGTCTTGCCGGCTCGACGGTTATGAACGCAAAGGCACCGATGATGATCGAAGGAAATTTCAAGCCGGGATTCAGAATAGATCTGCACATTAAAGATTTGAATAACGCGCTTGAGACGGGTCACAAAGTAGGAGCGCCTATGCTCCTTACGGCGAACGTGCAGGAAATGTTCGAAATCCTCCATGCGGACGGATGCGGTTCGGACGATCACAGCGGACTTGCAAAATATTATGCAAAGATTTCCGGTTCTAAAATAGGAAAGTAAAGGAGGTTTCTATGAAATGTACGGTAAAAACACTGCTTGCGGCAGTCGTATTGACAACGCTGGTTTTCGCCGGCTGTAAAAAACGCGCCGATGCGTCGGGAGCTCCCGCAGCTTCGGAAAAAGCGGGTATAGGAGATGTTTCGCTCAGAGATTCCGATACGTCAAAAGCCGATGTCATTATCAGATTTTGCTATTACGATACCGCGACGTGGCCGAATATCGCACGCCTTCCGCTGCCGGAACACGCTTATGCGCTCACATTCAAAAGTATGGTCGAATCGCTTTCCAATAATACAATCGCCGTCGAATTGTATCCGGGAAATATGCTCGGCGATACGAAAGCGACGATGGAAATGTGCATGTCGGGCAGTATCGAAATGGTAACCTGTACAGGAACCGTTTCGGCTTTAATGCCGGAACTTCAAGTTATTTTTCTCCCATATGTTTTTAAGGGCGATGAAGTCGCATGGGATTTTTTTGATAACAGTCCCATGTGGAAACGCATGTGCAAAGAGCTTGAGAAAAAAAGCGGTATGCGCATGATTTCCGTCGGGCAAAACGGAACGCGCCATTTTACGAACAACGTGCGCCCCGTCCATTCACCGAAAGATATGAAAGGTTTGAAATTCCGCGTCATGCAGAGCCCGATCTATGTCAAGATGGTCGAAGCTATGGGAGCAAGCGCAACGCCGCTCGCATCGGGAGAAATCTATACGGCATGCCAGACGAACGTCGTTGACGGACAGGAAAATCCCGTGTGGAATATCGTCGCAAATAAATGGTACGAGGTACAAAAATACATCACGCTTGACGGACATACGTGGAGCGAAAACTTCGTTATGATCAACTCGAAGTTCTGGAATAAGCTTACTCCTGAGCAGCAGCGCATTATCGAGCGTGCTGCCTATCATGCACAACAGGCCGACCGTGCGGCCGAAGATCTCGCTTCGCGTGTTCTCGACTTCGATGTTATCCGCCAGACGATGGAAGTATATGTTCCGACGGCTGAAGAACTGAAAGAATTTCAGGATGCGGCAGCTCCGACGTATACGTGGCTTCGGGGACAAGTCGGCGATGCCGTCGTCGACGAATTCCTTGCTGAAATCAAAAAATCGGAAGTGAAATACGGATATTAATCTGATCGTTAAGGAAACTGTCCGAAAACATCTGTTTTTGGACAGTCCCTGAAATGGTGGGTGCTTTTAACCTCCGTAAAATTGTACGGCGAGTAAATCTTCGGATTTATGAGCTGTACAATTAGTGTGCGTGAGCGCACACGTATATCCGCGAGTTCCCGAAAAAAACTCGCAGTGAAAAGAGCCGCGCGATTTCAGCGGCGCTTTTAACCTCCGTCAATTTTATTGAATAAGGAAATATATATGGATATCGTCGACAAAATATGCAAAACGACGGCAAAAATTGCAACCATACTTTCGGGGCTTTTGCTTTTATCGGTTTTTGTCGTTCTCTTTATCGAAATAAGCGGACGTTTTATGGGAAAGAGTCCCTCGTGGACGGAAGAATTGTCGCGCTGGGGGCTCGTTGCAATGTGTTTCAGCGGAGCGAGTGCCGCGTTGTATAATAAATCGCATGTCGGCGTAAATATCATCGTTACCCGGTTGCCGTTTCCCGTTGCGAAAATCTGCACTGCAATCGCATACCTGTGCGGTATAACGCTGTGCATTTTTTTTGGATATTATTGTTTTTTGGCTGCAATGCGTACCGTCAATCTGAAAGGCGATATCATTCCCGTATCCATGATTTATGTGAAAATGTTTTTGCCTCTCGGTTTTTTTATGATGTTCATCCAGCTTCTGGGCGGATTGATAAAATTGTTCGATAAGCGGCTTACGGCGATTGCCGACGCGACAATCGGAAGTTAAGGCGGAAACTATGAGTATATTGATTTTAATTTTCGTACTTCTTTTGGTAATCGGTTTGCCGATCGCATTTGTACTCGGCGGAACGTCTCTTTTTTATTTTTTCTTTTTAAGCAAAGTTCCGATGGAAATGATCGGACAAAAATTATATGCCGGTATCGATAACTTCGTTTTGCTGGCGATTCCGTTTTTTATACTTGCCGGTGAATTGATGAATCGTTCGAAAATTACCGATGCCCTTATCGAATTTTCAAGGATTCTGGTCGGAAAGATTCCGGGAGCGCTTGCGCAGGTGAACATCGTTGCGAGCGTTTTCTTTGCAGGTATAACCGGTGCGGGAGTCGCCGATACGGCTGCACTCGGTTCTATTTTGATTCCCGCGATGACGAAAGAAGGCTATACGCCCGAATATTCTGCGGCAGTCACGTGTACGTCATCGGTTATCGGCCCCATCATTCCTCCGTCGATCGTTATGATCATCTACGCGACGTGTACCGGCGAATCCGTCGGTGCTCTGTTTGCGGCGGGATTTATTCCCGGTTTGATGATCGCTCTTGCGCTGATGATTATGTGTTTTTACTATGCGATTAAACAGCACCATCCCCGCAGAACGGAAAAACTTACGGCGAAATTTGTCGTGACGACATTGCGGAAATCGACCGTTGCACTTTTATGCCCGATAATTCTCATTGTCGGAATTTTTTCCGGTTATTTCACGCCGACGGAAGCCGCCGCGATTGCGTGCCTCTATGCGATCGTTGCGGGTATGTTTATATTGAAAACTCTGACACTGAAAGATATTTGGGAAAGTTTAAAGATAAGCGTCGTTTCCGGTTCCGTCATCTTGCTGCTCATCTCTATGGCCGCTCTCTTTGCACAAGTACTTTCGATAGAGCGCGTTCCCGCCGCAATTGCAACCGGCATTCTTGCCTTTACGCAGAACAAATACGTATTTTTACTTATTATGAACGGTGTTTTGCTTATCGCGGGCATGCTCCTCGATGCAGGTGTCAATGTCATGCTCATTGCTCCGATTCTCTTGCCTGTCGCGATTCGACTCGGTATTACGCCGCTGCACTTTGCATTGGTACTTCTTGTTAATCTCAATATCGGACTTGTAACTCCTCCGATGGGTGTGTGCCTCTTTGCTGCCGCTCCTATAGCTCGTGTAAGTTTTGAAAAGGTTGCGAAGGCGTCGCTGCCCTTTATCGCCGCCGAATTTGTTGCGCTGCTGATTATGACCTATGTTCCCGAATTGATTTTATTTGTTCCGCGCCTGCTAGGCTATCTGTAATCTCCATCTTAGCGTCAGCGGGGGACAATGGAAGGCGTCCCGCTGTCGGCGTGCGGTGAAATCGTTTAAAAACAAAACAGGGGCTGTCCAAGAAGTTATTGCCAAGCAGCAGTAAGGACAGCCTTTTTTTGTGAAAGGTTTGATTTTCGATTTTTTTGAACGTCGTTCTTTTGTTTTACGCGTTCATCATTCGAGCAAGCTGCTTAAAGTCATATCCAATCATCAATAATCCCCATTCAGTTCCCACTTTTTCATTCCCACGAAGATAAAATCTCCTAAAGTGTAAATTGCCTTTTATCTGTCCAAACACAGTTTCACATT
>NZ_JACSET010000015.1 GCF_014334325.1 Treponema sp. Marseille-Q4130
GGGTACGTTATCCACGTGTTACTCACCAGTCCGCCGCTCTCGGCATTGCTGCCTGCCGCTCGACTTGCATGGTTAAGACGCGCCGCCAGCGTTCGTTCTGAGCCAGGATCAAACTCTCCATCATTATTTTCCCGGATTGCTCCGGGTCTAATTCCGTTCGTTTGTCCCCGCTTGCTCTCGCTTAATTCGGGAGACTTTCTATCTCCGCATGCGTCTTGCTTTCTTTCCTTCCCTCTACCTATCAAACAGCGCACCCGTGATTTGCGCGGGTAGCTTGTAATTTACTACTTTTCTCCACTCTATGTCAAGTACCTCCCCTCCCTTTTTCAAAACTTTTTTCTCCACCGTATATGCGTTTTGGAATAAGAGCTGCCCCCGACTCCCCTCACTTTACAAAACACAATGTCCTTATCAGCGGTGCAGCGACGGTAACCACCCCTTTGATAAAAATAAATCAGCGCTTTTGCGCTTTATTTCCTTATCATGCTGAAGCGCGCGCACAAGTTTTCAAATTCGGTATAGCAGCTCAATTTCATCTTCCGAAAGTTCCCTCCAATCACCTTTTTCAAGGCTTTCGTCCAACCGAAGCGATCCGATTGCGATGCGTTTCAAATAGGCGACTTCGTTTCCGAGCGCGGAAAAGATACGCCTTACTTCGTGAAACTTTCCTTCGTAAATCGTAAGCGTGCATTCGTCTTTTTCATCGCCGCTTCCGATCCATATGAGTTCGGCGCTTTTGCAGTCCGCTTCTTTTTCTCGTCCTTCCGGTTCTATGTGCACGCCTTGCGCGCACTCGGAAACATAGGCCGATCCTTCCGCGCTTCGAACTTTCTTTGCGAGGCGCACAAAATACGTTTTTCCGCATTCGCTTTTCGGAGAAGTGATGCGGTGCGTGAGTTCTCCGTCGGTTGTAAGGATGAGGAGACCTTCCGTATCGCAGTCGAGTCTTCCGATCGTGTGCAGATTGTCTTCGAAAAAAGGCGTACGGTACGCATCGCCGAGAAAATCGAAAACCGTTCGATGAAGTCCGTCGCGCTTTGCACACACATAACCCGAAGGCTTGTGCATCATGAGGTAGACCTCTTTTCGGATTTCGATTTTTTTACCGTCCGCGGCGACAACATCGCGATCTTCATCGATGTGAAGCGACGGGTCGAATACGCTTTTACCGTTTACCGTTACGGCGCCCGAACGAAGAAGTTTTTTTACGGAAGAGCGGGACCCCAAACCTCCGTGCGCCAGCAATTTGTCGAGGCGGATCATGTGCGCTTACTTTACGCGCTTTTCGATCGGAACGTAATCGCGCACATCGCACACGTTTTTGTACGCCGGCCGGTAAATCCTGCCGCCCGCAACGATCTCTTCGATGCGGTGCGCGCTCCAGCCTGCAATACGCGAAATCGCAAAGATGGGCGTATAGAGTTCACGCGGAATATTGAGCATGGAATAGACGAAGCCCGAATAAAAATCGACGTTCGGACAGATTTTTTTGTCGGCGCCGTGCACTTCGGCGAGAACTTCCGGAGAAATATCCGCAATGAGATTATAGAGCCGGAATTCCGCTTCGCATTTTTTTTCTTTTGCAAGCTTTGCCGCCCGCTCGCGAAGGAGTACGGCTCTCGGATCGTTGATCGTGTACACCGCGTGTCCCATACCGTAAATCAAACCCGTGCGGTCGAACGCTTCTCTCTTTGCAATTTTAATTAAATAATCGCGAATCTGCTTTTCGCTCGTCCAATCCTTTACGTGAGACTTGATGTCATCCATCATTTCCATAACCTGGATATTCGCTCCTCCGTGTCGATGTCCTTTAAGCGAACCGATAGCTGCTGCGATCGCCGAATAGGTATCGGTGTCGGCGGATGAAACGACGTGCACCGTCAAACTCGAATTGTTTCCGCCGCCGTGTTCGGCGTGCAAAATGAGGGCAAGGTCGAGGATTTCCGCTTCAAGGCGGGAATAGTTTTTATCCGGACGAATGAGGCGCAAAAAATTTTCCGCAGTCGAAAGCTCGGGCAGCGGATTGTGGATATACATGCTCTTGTCGTCGTAAAAACGCCGCTTCGCCTGATACGCGTAGGCGGCAAGCGTCGAAAATCGCGAGATGAGTTCGATGCACTGCTTGAGCACGTTTGCGATATCCCGCCCTTCGGGATCGGTATCGTACGAATAACTTGCGAGCACGCCGCGCGCCATCTTGTTCATAATATCGCTCGAGGGCGCTTTCATGATCATATCTTCCGTAAAATTCGGCGGGAGCGTGCGGCGGAGTCCCAAAAACTGGGTAAACTCGTCGAGCTGCTTTTGCGTCGGAAGCTTGCCGAAGAGCAGAAGATAGACGCACTCTTCGTAGCCGAACTGCTTTGTACGCTCGGCATCTTTAACGAGGGAAGCGACATCGTAGCCGCGATAAAAAAGTTTTCCGGGGATCGGCACTTTTTCGCCGTCTATCATATCGTAACCGACGACATCGCCGATGCGCGTGAGTCCGACGAGCACGCCCGTTCCGTTCGCATAGCGGAGTCCGCGCTTTACATCGTACTTGGTGTATAGAGCGGGAGGGATCGGATCGTTGCGTTGGGCAAGCACCGAAAGTTTTTTTAAAAATGCGTTTTGAATCTGTTCTTCCGACATGGCAATCCTGTAAAAAATGCGTTTTAATTATACAGATTTTTTACCGCAACCGCAAGGCGAAAATGAGCCGACATCTTTTGCGAGCAGCCGAGCCGCGCGCCGAAACGCATTCGGCAAAATATGCGCTCCTAAATTTTATCCATAATCTTTGCGAGCAGCACGTTGCAAGCGTCGTCGTTTATGCCGAGTTTTTCCGCAGCGCGTATATCGCCGAGCGCGCTTTCGTATTCGCCTTTTTCGTAATACGCTTGTGCGCGATGATAAAAGGCGTGAGACTGGTATTCGTTGATCGACAAAGACTTCGAAAAGCGATCGATCGCGGCCGTATTGTCGCCGAGAATGCCGTAGACGATCCCCTCGTAATACAGGGCGCGAAAGTTTTGCGGGTTATGAGCCGAACTCGCTTGAAAATCTTCGAGCGCTTTTTGATATTCGCTTTCGGTAAAATAGGCCATACCGCGGTGTTTATATATGACGGACAGCACGACGGCGGGCGGAACAGATTCGATGATCTGCGTGTAGATTTCGATCGCCCTCGCCAAATCGCCCGTATTGTGCGCGTGAATGGCATCAAGGAGCAAATCGTCGATCGTTCCTTTTGCAAAAGGTGCGGCGCTTCCTTCCTGTTCGGGAGAAGTCTGTTTTATCTCGCGCTTGATCGTATCGAGTTCATCGACTTTTTCATAAAACAATTTGCGCCGCTCGTTCACTTCGTCCTGCAGTTTTTTTTGATAATCGCGGATCTCCTGAAAAATCGTATCGGCGAGCGTCAGCGACGCGTTGATCGATGCGAGCTTTCTGCGAAGCGGCAAATCGAACGGAGAAAACTCGCTTTTGTAGATAAGCTCGTGCTCAACTTCCGCCCACGCGTCCTGCAAAATCGTGCGGATTTGAATTTCGCACACGATATCGTTTAAGCGCGGAAGCGACGGAAAATCGGACGGCGACGGAAAACACGAATCGGGGATGTTAACGAGGATGTGAATCGACTCGTATTCGAAAGCTTTGAAATTCTGAGCGGGTCCCTTTTGCTCGATCTCTCGCACATCGAAAAGTCCTTGCACCTGTTTCAAAACGACGGCGATGTCTTCGAGAAACGCGCAGATGATGCGTATGCCGATCATATCGGTGAGACAGATGAGAGAGCCGTCATCCGGAGAACTCACCTTTAAGCGCAGAATCTTTTTATAATAACTGTCGAAAGATTTTATGCGTGCTTTATACGTCGGAGGAGATGCGAGCGTGACGGCACGTTCGAGCCGCTTTTGAATATTTTCCATAACGGCATAAAAATACGGCTCGTATGCTTTATAGGTTTTTTGAATACGGTCTTTTGCCGGCAAATTATCGTAGGCTTTGTATTCCATAACTCGAAAGAACGGTTAAAAAAACGTCCCCCTCCGCACGGAGCGGCAAGAAGGACGTTTTATTAACAAAAACTTACGGCAGCTTATCGTGCATTTGCGGAATTGCCCGACGAACGAGCAGCGTTCGACGTGGAGTCCGGATTGAGACTCGAAGTAAAGCTTTCTTCCGTAGCCTGTTTGATGCGTTCGAGATAGCGATTGACCTGCTTGTTGCCGAAGCGCTCCATTTCAAACGCTTGGCGTTTCTTTTCGCGCTCACCGATAATACCCCACAGATCTTCGTCCGCAATATCGCGCTCCGACGTCAAGACAGCTCTGTCGTAGATGATTTTGACATCTTTGAAGTAGCCGATATAGTCGCCGCCGATGTGAGCGGCATCGCGCGTGATCAGGAAGCCGGCAAATTTTACATACGGAACGCCGCGCGGATAGATCGGGTATACGCGGATTTCGCGGTTGCGGATATCGCTGATATACTGTGGGTTATTCCACACGAGTTCTTTCCAGCCGTCGAATCCGAGATAGCCCATAAAGTAGCGGCGTTCGATGCCGTCGTTGTCTTTGAGTAAAACGTACAAGCCTTCGGGGTAGTTCATACCCATCGTCGTGACGGCGATCGATTTGATCGCACCGACATTTCTGACGATACCGTAACCGTCTTCGAAAAGAATCTTACCGCTCGCTTTTTCTTCGTCGGTCTGTGCCTGGCGGTTGCCGTCGGCGTCGGCGGCTGCAAGCGGTTCAAACGCGGGAATGTCGAACGGCGGTTCAATGCGCGCGTTTGCGTTCGAATTCCATTCGGGGAAAATGATACGAACGCCCATGACGTTCGATCCGGCGAAGGGAACATCAGCTCCGCTGCGCACAGGGGCTGCGACGACCGTCGAAAGCCCTACGGACTGGACGTTCTGTGCCGATGAATTGAGCACGATTTCCCATTCGGGAAGAGCGAGAGAGGTCTTCATGAGATCCCGCTGCTCTGCGGTGAATGTAGCGCCCGCAGCTGCGGCGTAATTCATTACAGTACGGCCGTTCTGCGTCGGATTGCCGTTTGCATCGGCGACGACGTCCGCATCGAGCTGCGTAAAATCGATAAGCATCGATTCCGTAGCAAAAAGCCCCGCGCCTCCGATGAGCAGCATTCCCGCCGCAATCACTAAAAAAGTCTTCTTCATTTTGGAAGCTCCTTATACTATTCGATGTAGCCTTGTACCGTTTATCACGATAGTGCAAAAAAATCCGTTTGTCAAGGATTTTGTTTTTGCAAATCTCCTCGGGCGTTTTTTTCGTACACGTGATTGCCGGCGACAAACACTTCGATAGTATTAATATTTTTAAAATTATACAGGATATTTTTCCTGAATAATTCCATCCCTTGTCGTATTTCGGATGCGCCGTCCGATTCGGAAACGAGCACGTCCGAAAGATCGACATACAGAACGCCGCCGCGCACAAAACACGATTGCGCACGGGTACCCCGCGTAAAAAGCGGGCGGTATTCCGCAGTCAAAGGTCCGAGCAAAAGTTCGTCCACGTAACAGTTCACCTTTCCCTGCACGGGACGTCGCGGTAAATACCTCGACTCCATGCAGATTTTGCCGGTCGCAGCCGACTGGAACATAAATACGCGCCGTATGCCCGGATAGCTCATTATCCACAGCACAAGAGACAGAACGAAAGAAGCCGACACGATTGCAATAAACGCCGTTGTTTTTCTTTTCATAGCGCAATCGTACAAAATCATTTTGATGATGTAAAGCCTCTCGATCGCTCAAAGTGCGTGATAAAATCACTTATGCCGTTATATATGCCGAATGCGGCTTTTTGCAGATACTGCGTATCGCTCAAATTCCGCGCTTCGGTATAATTCGTTAAAAAACCCAATTCGACGAGTACGCTCGGCATGTTGGCGTTTCGAACGACGAACCATTCTTCCGCCTTTATGCCGCGCGCTTTCGACTTGTCGCCTATCTGCGCCTGTAAGCCGTCCATGATAAATTTTGCGATGAGGACACTTTCGGTCGTATACTCTTCTTCCGTCATCGCGTTCAAAATCGGAAAAAGCGTTTTATCTTCTCCCGCAGCTGCCTTGTCGATAACGGTGCGGCGATATCCCGGCGACAGATACCACACTTCGTAGCCGCTCGCTTTTTTATCCAAAGAAGCGTTTACGTGAACGGAAACATAGAGCACCGCTTCGTTTTTTTTCAGCCGCACGGAATTGGCGATATCGGTTCTCTCGCCGAGCGAAAGAAAGGTATCTCCGTTTCTCGTCAATATGATCTTTTTGTCGGGAAACGCCGTTTTGAGTTTTGCATACAGCATTTTTCCGACGGCAAGCGTTACGTCTTTTTCCCGAATGACGAGCGTCTCCCCGTTTTGCCGGAACACTTGGCTCGCACCCGGATCTTTTCCGCCGTGTCCCGGATCGATTAAAATCGCGCCGACGCGGTAGTGCGCTTCTTCGCTTTCCGTTTTAAAAAACGATTCCGCATTATCGATAAAAGCCTGCGACACGAAAAGGGCGCCCGACTTCGCGACGGGGGCATCGGTTACCGAAAGCTTTCGGTTATCGAGCAGCACGACGCTGTCGCCCGCACGGAAACTGATTTGGTGACCGTTTTTTTCCATAAGACCTGTTTCAGCCAAACTGTCCCAATACAGGAGAATGCCCGACGCTTCGGCCTTTTTCAGCAGTTCGATCGTTTCAGCCGCATAGCTTTGCGCCGTCGCTGCAAAAAGCAAAATAAGAGAAACGAATATAATACTCTGTCGTTTCGGCATGTTCATAGCCTTTTTCATTCTCCGATAATGTTCACAAACCGGCATTTACCCTATCTATAGTATCGGCAAAATACAGCATTCCCTGCACCCCCCCCCGCAGTCCCGCACGCCAAAATTTTTTCGCGTCGAGGTCGGGGTGATCGGGGCAAAGTTCGTCGAAAACTGCGCAGCTTTCGGCAAAACTTCGATGATTCCAGTCGCGCTCATCCGATTCGTAAAGCCTTTGCAAAACGCGCGGCACGCAATCGGACGCGCGAGCGCCTTTCGGTATGACGCCCGTCACCGACTTCCAATCGATGGCAGAACAGACAGATGCATCTTGCCGCGACGTAGCAGCGAAAGCCGATCCGTACGCATCTTCGCTTTCAACAGCGGCAGAGGCCGCCCCGTAAGCGTCGGGCGGAAAGCGCGACGAGTTTACTTCCGCTTTTTGTACGAGCGACTGTGCTTCCGCTGTTTTATCCGCCGTACGATTTTTAACTTCACCCGATTCCGACGCGGCAAAGGACGCATCGGCAAAAAACGTATCCGTTTCGGGGACGCAGGGTTCCAAGCGCAGCACGATTTTCGAAACCGCTTTTTCAGCGGCGGCGATCGCCTCCGTACACGATGGGGAAGCTGAAATCACATTGCCGCATTTTTGTACGTTGTTGTGCGGAAAGACGACTGCATCTCCCGCACCGATTCGCGGAAATACGTCTTTGACGAAGGGAACGGAACACGCCCTTTCCAAGCCCGATACTTCTTTAACAATTCCCGGAATTGAAATCCACGCGCGCTCCGCGCTCGCATCAACACACGGAAGTTCGTACAGTTCGTAGGGCGCGCCACAGTTTCCGCACGAGGGGGGCGGCGTAAATGGAATGCGTTTCCGATGCGCTTCGAGGAACGAAGGCTTTTTTCCGCACGCGATGAGGAGCGCTTGTTCGGTGAGATTGCAGTGCGACGCGTAAGGGTATGTCCAGCCCGACATAAAGCCGCCCGAAAGACGCGCGGCCACCTCGCCTATCATCGGCCCCTTTTCCGTATATTTGATGTCGGCCTTTGCCGCCCCGCAGGAAAGACCGAGCGCTTTTGCCGCAAGCGCAAAGACCGCGATGAGTTCGTTCTTTTTCGCATCGGATATCGCAGTCGGCATCGTGTGCCCCGTTTCGATAAAGTACGGCGGAAAAAAGATATGCCTGTCGGCAAAACCCGTAATCGTCATCGTCCCGTCATATATGAGCGCGTCGATCGAATATTCATCACCGCTCATGTATTCTTCGAGGATGGCGTTTTCAGTCCGTGAAGACGCGAGCGCCGTCTGCAAAGCATCTTCCGTTTCGTCTTCACTCCTTATCATGCGGCAGCCGCGGCCTCCCATATTGTCCACGGGTTTTACGACGCACGGAAAGCCGAGTTCTCTCACGCATTTTTTAACAAAATCGAGCTCGCTCTCTTTTTTCGTTACACCGAAAAATTTCGGAGAAGGTACGCCGGCTTCCGAAAACTTTTGCCGCATCCGCACTTTGCCGCTCGCATTGCAGGCAGCTTCATAGGAATGGCAGGCAAGTCCGAGCTTTTCTCCCGCGTAAGAAACGGAAGCCGAAAAATCGGTTCCCGCCGTAAAGATCGCCCGAAGCCCTCCTTCCTTTTGTAATTTTTTTGCAAACTCGTAAATCCCTTCTTTATCTTTTAAATCGATGCGTTCGAATCGGTCGCTAAGTCCGACGCAGACGGCGCCTTCGTTACCGTCGACGACGACCGCGCGGCAGCCGATTTTTTTCGCCGCTTCGATCGCGGGTTTTTGCAAAAAGCCCGCGCCGAGTATGAGTATGTTTTTATCCATGCGATTTTTCTCCCTCTCCCGCACCGCCCGTTTTTCTGCAGTACACTTCGAAAGTGTCGCCGAGACGTGAGATGCGGCTTCGGAAAGCGTAGAGCGAATACATAAGCGAATCTTTTTTCCAGCCGTGTTTTTTCACTTGCGGAAAACGCTCGGGATGATGACCCGTCGAAATTATCTTTTCAACCGTAAAGCCGAATCGCTTGAGTATGTGTTTCGCTTTGGACGGTTCCCACAAAGTATAGTGATCGGCGGGGCTTTGCGCATAAAAATCGTCCGTATTCATAAGAGCGGAAACGCCTTCTGCGGACGGCGTCGAAAACGCAAAGATGCCGCCGTCTTTTACCAAAGCGCGGGCGCTTTCGAGAACGCAATCAAGATTTTGAAAATGTTCTATGACGTACCACATCGTAAGCGCGTCGAATTGCCGCACGCCGAATTCCTGTGCCGGATCGAAGTCGGGGAAAGCTGCACAGGATGCGGGAAAGAGAAGCGAAGACTGCACATAGGATACTGCATCTTTCGATACGTCGGTGCCGAATGCCTGCCATCCGTCTTCCGCAGCGGCCGCAAGGAAGGGTCCGTAGGCGCAGCCGACGTCGAGCACGGAAAGTTTCGATGCAAAGCGTTTTTTATTTTTGACGAGCGAATCGATTTCGCGGATGCGGCGCTCTCCTTGCGCCTTTATCGCATCGAAGTCTTCGAGATAGGTTTTGCCGTACTGCGCTTTATACTCTTCGGCAAAATAAGTTTTGCCGTAATCGGGTGCGGCGTTTGAATCCGTCCACGACATATAGATCATGGCGCACGAAGCGCAGCGTCTGAACGTCCGGTGCAGCGTGCGCGAAACGACGACGTTTTTTTCGGGATCGCTTTGTCCGCAGACGGGACAAGAGAAACGCTTGCCCTTTGCAAGGGATGAGATAAAAGCGCCGAGCGAAGCGTGCCGATTTACGGGATCGATATGCGGATAGAGTTTTTCGCTTTCGCTTAAAGCCGTATGCAGTTTTTTTCCCGCAGCATCTTTTTTTTCGAGGCAGACGAATCCGTATTTTTTTGCAAGGGATGCGTGCAGCTTTGTCGGCGAAAACAAAAGTACGGCGCAACCTGCATAGGCGGCTTCGTATGCGGTAAGCCCATAATGCGTTACGACGAGATCGTAGGATGAAAGCATTTCGCGCAAAACGGGAACGGGACGCATACACGTCACACCGGCTTCTTCCGCTTCAGACGAGTCGATGCCTTCGGGGACGACTGCGCTCACAGAGAGACCTTCTCGCCGAAGCGATATCGATACGGGAACGGTAAGGGATGCGGGATCTTCACCGCCGAAACACACGAGGGCGGTTTTTATATCGGAGCGCGTTTTGCTTCTTTCCCCGCTCCGCGTACGGGAGGGCATGGTCATAAATGCGCTTTCGGTTATATTCGCTTTACGCGAAAGATTCGACGGGATGATATCGATGAGGTAATCGCAAAAGCACGTATTGTCCGACCCCTCGTCGATCGCGGCAAGGGGAGCTGCGGCACACAGGGAAGATGCCGTATGTTTATCGAGCGAAAAGAAATCCGAAACGATGAGCGAATATTCTCCGGGAAGCGGATCTTCCGTAACGATCTGCCAATCCGAAAGCCCCCTTCCTTTCGCCTGCTCCGTAAGTTCGCAGCATTCGCGAAGCGACGCATCTTTCGGAATATACACGAGGGCGCCCGACTCGATCGCGGCGTCAAGACACCTTCTCAGATGTCCCGTCCCGCCCCCTTCTTTTACCGACGGCACGAAGAGCACGGGATGCGTAACGCGCGGTTCGGAAAAGGCCGATAAAATCTGCTCCGTCGTATAGGGCTCATCTTCCGCTTTTCCCTTGGAAAGAAAGCGGACTGCCGCAAGCGCTCTTCGGTAATCGGATGGCGTGTCAATCGTCGTCCGGTAATCGGGATAATAAAAACGAGACGGCGCTTTTTGCATCACAGCCGAAAAGCGGTTTCGATGATTGTAGAGAGCAGGCGCCACATGTTCGCGGTCGTAAGGTATGCTTGTCGATTTTTCAGCCGCGACGAGCGATTTGCCGCTGAACACTTCGACGCCCGAACCGTGCGGCAGCCCCGTCCACGTCATATAATCGCACGGAGAAAGCGCAATGCGGCGCATATATTCGTCGAGGAGAGACTCCGCCGCTTCGTAAAATAAAAACGGATTATCGGCGGTCGCACGTACGACGACGTCCGCATCGATCTTTTCGATCAACAGGCAAAAACGCTTTAAGACATCGTCGAGCGGACCTGAAAAAATTTCCCAGCCGCACGAGCGCGCGACCGGCTCCAGTTCGGAAAAGGACGCTTCATCCGTTGCGACGTAATACGCGTCGGCTTTTACTTTTTTCATCGCCGAAAGCGTCCACGCGAGTACCGGGCGACCGCCCAAATCTTTGAGCGCTTTTCCGGGAAATCGTGTCGAAGACATTCTGCACTGAACGATTACCGCCGTCATCATTCTCTCCATTCTTCTATCAAATGCTTCGCATCCGTGTGAAATCTCGCGCGGTTTGTGCGCACCCATTTTTTCGCATCTGAAAAGCGGCGCTTCGCTTCAAAAAAGCCGCACGACGAATGCGCAAGAAAATTGAAAAACGAAAGAGAAGAGAGCTCACCTCCCGAATCGGATTTAAAACGCGGCGCCAAATTTTTAAGATAAAACTGCAGATAGGTTAAGTCCGCCGTCGTGTCTTCGATCGGAACGCGCTCGTCGTAAGAAAAGAACATCGACGTCGAAAGGCAGGTCTCCTCTCCCCACAGCCACGAGCGCAGCGCCAAATCGAGATTTTGATAATACGAAGACGTGATCGTATAGTCGAAACCGCCGAGCTGAATGAATTTGGTTTTATTGTACAGGCCGATACAATCGAAGGGATAGAGCGTTCGCATACCGTCTTTAACAACTGCGGATTGAGAAACGGAAAACTTTCCGCGAGAGGCTTCGGGCGTAAAGCGCACGGGAAGCACGTGTTTTGCCGCATCCGATAGGCGCGGCGCGATACAGTATTTTCCGGTTTTTACGAGATTTTCGGCGAGGTGCGGCTGTAAAATCCCCTGCGGTATATAGAGCGAATCGCGCAGCACGAGCACGTACGAACTGGGCGCTTCGCCGATACCTATATTGATCATATCTCCGTCCGTCACTTTTTCGAGCGGAATAACGAACTGCACGGACGGGATGCGCTTCGAAAGCTCTTCGATGTTGTAACTGCCTGAATTAGGTTCGATCGAAATGACGGAAGCGAAGCCGCACTTTGAAAGCGTTTCAAGCGTCTGCGCATGGAAGCGGCTCGCGTTCGAATTGAGGAGTACGACGGAAACGTCCATCTTTTTTTCAGACGGCGCTCTCCCGCCGATGACGGTGCGGTTTATCTGCCATTCGTTAAAAATTAAAGGTATAGTATTCATCGCATTTCCCGCATACTTCCCCGTATTCGCACTTCATATCCTTTTCGGCGTAAGAAGTCATCCGCTCCCAAATCGATTCAAGGCTTTCCGTAAACGCATTGCCTATGATATTGTTAAAAACGTATTCGCGGCACGGCGGTACATTTCCGTCGGAGAGGATCGTCATGTCGCGCCGCAAATGCCAGCACGGATTCCGTTCGAGGGGCGAAAGGTCTGCGGGTTTACACTCGGGAAGGAGACCTGAAAACCAATCGTATTTTTGGATTATCACTTTGCCGCCGTTTTTATCGTCTTTCCAAAAGCGGTAAAAAGCTTCGAGTTCCGCTTCGTTGTCGTTCGTCCGCACGAACTGAGGATAGGTCGTATCGGGAAACGCGCGCTGCAAAAGAGCGACGGCTTTATGAGCTTTTGAAAGCGAGCCTTCCGAACCTCGCATCTTTTTGTACGTCGCTTCGCTTACCGCGTCGAGCAGCACGATCCAAATGATTTTTCCGCCTGAAATCTCTTTGACTTTTTCGCACAGTTCTTCGGTTATGTGCAAGCCGTTCGTTTCGACGAGCAGGGAAAGCCCATCGTAAGAGGCAGCCTCTTTAACAAAATCCGTAAAATCGGGATGCAAAAGCGGCTCCCCCCACGCCGAAAGCGAAACGACGGCGCTTTCCGAAAGGGATGCCATTTGCGACACAAGCGGACGGAATTCGGCGAGCGTCATATCGCGCGGATTTTTTTCTCCGTACGTTTTTTTATATGCTTCCCTGTACGGCGAATAAATGCACTCACCCTCTTCCCTGCCTGAAATCTGCACGTTGTAAAAGGCTGGCACGGTTTTCAAAACCGACACGAGCTGTACCGCTTTTTCAGAAAGACTTGCCGCGTCTTTTCCCTCTCCGCACGCATCGTAGAGCGCGCGGGAAGCGATATATCCCGCTTTGGTCGAGCATTCGAACGAAAGGCGGTAAAGGCGCCAGTCCTTCGGCGCGAGTACGGTTTCGATTTCAAACGAATTGATATCGGTTTTTAAAATCTTCATGACGGCATCTCGTGTGACGACTTCATCTCCGAGATTTTTTTGCCGCGCAAGAGAGGCGATGATGGCCGCCGCCCCCGTATCGATCGCTTCTGGCGAAAAGCCGTAGGGATAGCCGTCCGCAAACGTGTATTCGGCGGCGTAGATTTTATGCACGCGAAGTATTTCATCGGTAAGCGCTTTGTCCAAAAAGGGACAATCGGCGGCGGCATAGAGTGCGGTCTCCACTTTTTCGCTAGGGCTTGCAATTTCGCCCAGCACATCGGTCGTCGTCCACACTTCCTTTTCTTTTACGGAAACGGGCACGGAAGAGGATGCGGCTTCTCTTTTGCACCTTTGGGCATTATCGGATGCGGCAAGGACAATGACGGGAGTACCTTCCGAAACGGAAGCCGCCCACGAAAGCGCCCTATCGTATGCGGAACGTCCGCCGAATTTTTTTTCGAACATATACCGATCGCCGAATGCGGCATTTAAAATAACGACGGTTTTCATCATTACAGTATCGGCAGATTATACACGTGCCATTAAACTCATCATAAGCCCGTATTCGATTTTTAATCGGAAGGATGTGTACTTTGTAGATATCGGCAAAAAAGGAAAAATTATGGCAAAGTGATCAAAATGCCTGCAATCCCCGTGATTACACAAAAAGCGTTTTGTGCTATACTCTCATCATGTCGTTACGAAAAACAAAGATCGTCTGTTCGATAGGACCCGCAAGCAATAACGATGACATTGCGGCAAAGATGATACGCGCGGGTATGGACATCGCGCGCTTTAACTTTTCACACGGTACGCACGAAAGCCAAAAAGATATGATGGAGCGCATCCGGCGTCTGTCGCACGAAATCGGAAAACCGGTCGCGCTTATGATGGACTCCAAAGGCCCTGAAATCAGAACGGGTATCGTGCCGGACGATAAAACGATTACGATAAATAAAGGCGAGCGCGTCATCGTCACTACGGACGACAGCCCCGTTACCGCGGCAAACGGAAAGGATGCGGCGCATATTTCGCTTTCGTGGCGCGACTTACCGAAGCGTATTCAAAGCGGGCACAAAATCCTCATCGCCGACGGCCTGCTCGAACTGGACGTCGAATTTTCCGACGGAATAAGGGTCATGTGCAGGGCGGCCAATACGGCGACTATCGGCAGCAAAAAAAACGTCAACCTCATCGGTCTGCACGCGGGGCTTCCAATTATGAGCGAACAGGATAAGGCCGATATCGCGTTTTCGGTACGGATGAACTGCGACTTTATCGCGGCGAGCTTTACGAGTTTTGCGAGCGAAGTGCACGAAATACGGCGCTATATCGAATCGCTCGGTTCGAATATGAAAATCATCGCCAAAATCGAAAATGAAGAAGGTCTCGACAATATCGCAGAAATAGCTCAAGCGGCCGACGGCATTATGGTTGCCAGAGGCGACATGGGCGTGCAGCTTCCGATAGAGCGCATTCCGCTTGCGCAAAAGCGCATCATCGAAGAATGCCGCAGAGCGGGAAAGCCCGTCATCACCGCGACGCAGATGCTCGACTCGATGATCGTCAATCCCCGTCCGACGAGAGCCGAACTGACCGATGTTGCGAACGCCATCTTCGACGGCACCGACGCCGTCATGCTTTCGGGTGAAACGGCGAACGGCGCATATCCGGCCGAAGCGGTCGAAACGATGGCGCGCATCGCGCAAACGGTCGAAGACAGCGAACAATATTGCGCCCGCATCAAAGCCGCCCTCCCGCTTCCCGACGGAGACCCGACGATCGGCAGGATCATGGCGCAGATGGCGTATGAAACGGCGGATAAAATAAAAGCGCTTGCAATTGTCGTTCCGACGATGAGCGGCAACACCGCTCGCATGATAAGCACGTTCCGTCCCGAACAGGCGATCCTCGCCGTCACGCCGAACGAACAGGTACAGCGGCAAATGCTTCTCAACTGGGGCGTCTTTCCGCTTCTTTCAAAAGCGGTTGACGACAGCGAAGACATGGTGCAAAACGCGGTAAAGATCGCCCTCGATAACGGCTTTGTCCGCCAAAGCGACAGAATCATCCTGTGCGCGGGCATCCCGCTCGTAAGCCCGATCCCCGTAAACACGATCCGAGTTCTCCTCGTCGGAAACGTATTGGCGCGCGGCCGTTCGGGAGGAGAAGCATCCGACGTGTCCCGCGTTTCCGGAAGGATCGTAAAAGCATCTTCTCCCGAAGATGCCGTTACGATGCTCCGCCGCAAAACGGGCGAAATCCTCATCTGCCCTTCCCTCGACGAAAGCTGGATACCGATCCTCCGCCTCGTCGACGGCGTCATCTCGGAAGGCACGAACGAAATCCCCGCAGACACGATGAAAATGATAAACACGAATATCGTTTGGATAAACGAAGCAGGCAAATCCGCCGGTGCGATCGAAAACGGGCTGACCGTGACGATCGACGGAAAGGATCTGCTCGTGTACGAAGGGAAGATGTAGCGGACGGGCGGCGGAGGAAAAGGAACGGGAACTGAATCGCCCGCGGCGCCTGCATTACAGCGATGTCGCCGATACCGATGCGGGCGATTTACAAAAGCGGATATTCGCGTTATAGTATGCGTATGACAATCGAAGGATACTTTGACGGAAAAACCTTTGTGCCGCTCGAAAAGCTTTCTCTAAAGCCGAATCAAAAAGTGCAGATCACGATTCTCGACGAATTCCTCACGTCCGAAAAGCAAAAACAGCTCGCTCGGAAACGGGACAAAGACGGCGATAAAAGGGCATAGCTCAAAAGCTGATCGCGTTTTTAGAGCTTTTCCCAAAACAACGAAGAATCGGCTACTGCCCGCGGATCGGTTTTTCGAAATAATCCGGCAATGCGATGCGGACGATCTTTTCTTTACCCGAAAGCGGAAAAGAAAGCTGCGATGCGCACAAGAGCAGTCGTTTCGTACCGCAGTGTTTTTTTAATAATTTATTTTTTGCGAAGTTTCCGTGTTTGTCGTCGAGCGCGATGGGACATCCTTTCTTTGCCAAGTGGATGCGTATTTGGTGCATACGCCCCGTCTCAAGCGTCAGATGAACGAGCGAAAGCGAAAGCTTTTCTCCGCCGCAGTCGATTTCGAATACCGCGCTCACTTCGTACTGCGTGACTGCCCGTTTTACCTCTCCATGCTGCACGATGTCGTCCGTTATTACACCCTGTCGCTCCGAAAAAGTTCCGATGCAAATCGCATCGTATTCTTTTTTTACCGCGCGGGAAGCGACAAGCTTTGACCACTTGGCGGCGGCGGTCTTTGTTTTTGCCGCGATCATAAGACCCGACGTATCTTTATCGAGTCGGTGTACGAGAAAAATTTCGTGCCCCGTTTGTTCGGGAAGCTCCCTGTCAAGCGGATGAGCGACGCCCTCCCCTCCCTGTACCGAAACGCCTGCGGGTTTGTTTATAATGATGATTTCTTCGTTTTCGTATACAATGGGGATCGCATTCATTTCGATAACTATAGACGAGGTACCGTAAAATGACAAGAAGCTTTGCCCGTTTTTTTTCCGCAGTCTGCACGGCTTTTATCTTCTTCTGCGGCATATCCCCCGTCGCTTCCGAAACGGTCGTCGACAACACATACGGCTGGGCGCTCGATATGCCGGAAGGTTTCAAACTTTCGGACGCGACGGAAGACGGCACGTCCTACCTCTTTTCATACGCGAACGTTCCGGTCGTCACTGCGATAAAGCTCTATAAAAGCGGTACCTATGAATCGAGCGCACAGGCCTTCGACGGCGCGGTCGGAAAACTGCCGGACGGAAGAGGCGAAAAAGAATCGTTCGAATGGCGCGGCACGGATTCGGCTCTCGGAACCTTTTCGATGACGCTCGGCGGCGTCCGCTATAAGGGATGGGCGCTCGCGGTCGAACTTCCTTTAAACGGAGCGCACATCGCAGTTTTATGCTATGCGAACGAACGAAACGAAAAAAGCTGCGAGCCTTTTATCTTATCGATTTTAAACTCCCTCGCCGTCGACCGCGGAAGCTATAGGGAAGAAGGCATCGTCGCGCGCTATGCCTATCCCGCAGCCGAACGGAAAGATATAGAGCTTTCGATCAACGGACGAACGATTTGCACGAGCATCGGTGCGGAAGACGAAGAGGCATCCGATTTCGTCATCGATATGGAATTTGCGGTTTTAAAAATGTACGCGGCAAATCCGCTGTGGAAAGAAGCGTGGCAGCGCTATTACCGCGCGATTTTCCGCGACAGCTGCGGCCGCTTAAAGCGGACAGCCTTCGATGTGCAAAGCGCGCTCATGGAAGATGCTGCGGCTTTAAATCCCGAACATCCCGATACCGCTTTTGCATCGCTTCTTTTGACTTGGGTGCAGGGGTTTCGCTATGAGCGCAAAATAAACGCTGCGGATTTTACATCCCTTCCCGCCGCCCTCACCGGAAGCGGATCGGATTGCGACACGCGAAGCCTTTTACTCTGCACTCTTCTCGAAAACGCGGGAACGAAGTGTGCGCTTTTCGTATCGCGCGATTACAGCCACGCCATTTTCGGCGCCCTCGTTCCGTCCGTATCTCCGAAAGAAAATGCACGCATGAGTTCGGGCGGAAAAGATTTTTTACTCGGAGAGACGACGGCTCACGTGTCCCTCGGTTTGATCGCTTCGGATTTCAGCGATGCGAAAAAATGGATTGCGGTGGAACTGCCGTAAACACCTGCCGAACCGGACACGCTTATCGCCGAGCAAGATCACGCTTCGATCAATAATTTATATACGTCATCGGTCGTCGCGGCATTTAAAAGGCTGTCGCGGAGTTCCTTTTTTTTGAGCTTTGCCGAAAAATACGAAAGCGTCTGCAAATAATACGAATGCTGGTTGTACGCCGCTGCTATCATAAACAAAAGTGAGACGGGCATATCGTCGATGGGTTGAAAATCGATGACGGGCGTTTTACACACGCCGACCGCCATAACTAAATCGGTGACGGATGAAAGACGCACGTGCGGGATCGCGATGCCGCGCCCGATCGCCGTGGACATAAGCTCTTCCCGCTTTAAGATTTCGGAGATGAGTTCGTCGGAACGTTTTACCTGCGGAGCGCTCGAAAGCGCAGTCGCAAGTTCGACGAGAGCGTCGTGCCTTGAAGTTTGCGAAATAAAGATGACGCGGTTCGGAGAGAGGATGTTTTTTACCTGCACGACATCGTCTTTTTTGCGGCCGGCCGAAGACGAGAGGCGCTCGTTAACCCACTTTTCAACTTCCGATTTTTTAAATCGCCACACGGTTCCGATTTTGCCTGCGGGGATTTCGCCGCGCTGCGCCCAATCGTAGACGGTGCGGTCGGAAACGCGGAGATAATTTGCAACTTCTTCGATGGTGAGGATCGTGTCTTCCATAATCGAACAATTCTGTACTATTTGCGATATTTTGTCAAGATTTACACCGTTTTACATTGTTTTCGCAAAAACAGTATTGTTTTAGGTCGAATGTCAAGTTTCAAAAGTATTGAGCTGAACAAAGCTGTGCTTTCGGCAGCACACAAAAGGCATAGCTCTCCCTTTTTTAGTTTTCCAAATCCCCGCCGAATATCCAGCCCTCATAAATCTGTATTTCATCTACATAATAACAGTAATACCAAAAGTCTTTTTTACCGCCGCGTTCTTGTTTTTGCGTCGTTCGTTTGGAAACATAAACGTCCGTACCGTTTTTAAACCAATGAAAAATTTTTCCAATGCGAGGCGCATTCCGTAAGCCGACCGCGGTATTTTCTCCGCAACGGATTTTTGCCGTATACCCCGAAGTAAAAACATAGATACTTCCGTAAATGCTTCCTGCCAAATCCATTAAAAAATCGTCGATTGCTTCAAAGGATGCATAAGGCGGAACGCCGCCGCAAGAAACCGAATATACACGATTATTTTTATCCATCCATTCGACTACACCGATACCGCCGCCGATCGGATTTTCTTTTTGCTTATACAATAATTTCGACTCGATGACATTCTCATCGGAAAAGAAACCGCAGCTGTCCGTATAACTCCATTCATAATGCAGTCCCGAAATATCAGGAAAGGCAATATCAAATACGGTAACATCACAGCCGCGTGCCGTACAAGGAGCGCCTTTATAAACGAAGTCCATTTGTGCAACGGGCGGCGTACCGCTAATGATGAAATATTTTACCTCACTTGCTGCTTTGGGAATATAAAACCGTATGTTTAGCTTTGCATAAATTTCTTCGGCACTCGATTCTCTAATCGGATTTGTAATCGATACCTGCTTTTCCGCATTATCGGAAGACAGTGTACGTTCGGTTTCCCTCAGCCGTATTCCAAACAAACATACTATAAGAAGCAACACAAGACAACCGACACAAGTCATTATTTTTATACGTTTATTTTTCATTATACCTCTATAAAAACTTGTTTCAGGATATATTAAACCTGTTCAGGTGTAACGGCCTTTCCGTCGGCGGAGGTTACGGCGTTTTCGTTTTGCATTTTTGCCCACAGTGGCCGGCACGGTACGTTTAATGTCAGCGCCGAAACCGCAGCTTTCAGCGGCCACTGCCGTTCGACGCAAGTTCATGCAAACTGTCGTAGGGATACAGTACGCCGAGCGTCGTTTTGACGCAGTGCTTCCAGTCGGGACCGAATACGACGGGCGTTTCGCCCGGCGCGAATTCGCTGAGCACTTGGCGGCACGCACCGCAGGGACCGACCGGATAATCGGATGCGGGCGTCGCAACCGCGATCGCTATAAAAGTGCGCACGCCTTGAGAAGCGGCGGTAAAAATCGCGCTTCGCTCGGCGCAGTTCGTAAGCCCGAAAGATCGGTTTTCGATATTCGCTCCGGTGATGATTTTTCCGTTTTCCGTGAGCAGGGCGGCTCCGACGGGAAAATGCGAATAAGGAATGTACGCGTGCTTTGAAGCTTCGAGCGCTTTTTCAAAGAGCGATTGCAGCTGTTCGTCGCTTATTGTCATAAAACCTCCATAAAAAATTTTACAGAAAACCGGAACTTACTACTCACCCGCAATACACATGACAATTGCATTATAGCCGAATACGTAAAAAAAAGTATACGGAAACTTCTCAAAAAGATGGAAAAAGAGTATTCCGAAATTCCGGACTTGAAAGATTGATTGATAAATTTATGCTAAGGTTATATAATTCGTTTGCCGTTTTTGCAAGACACCGATGAAAAGGCGCATCGAAAATATGCTTGAAGCAGGGATATACGAAGATCGATTTTTGATTGTCGACACGAATGCAGATCCGAATGTTATAACATTGTCTTTGACAATATCTTTAACAAAACACAAATTTTTACGGGAGTAAATATGAGCGACATAATCCGACCGGTTATTACCGGTATCCTGATATCGTTTATTTTCTTTTTGATGAAGCGCAGCAAGAAAAAAGACTTGGACACGAACACCGGCAACACATTAAAATTGCCGATGTATATTTTTATCATCGGGCTTATCGATTTTCTGATCTTCGCCGGATTCGCATTGTTTTCAAATCTCTTTCCGAACGGAACGGAGTCGGCGGCAACGACGATACTGTTTTCGGTTTTCGCCTTGCTCGGTCTCTTTCTCGTCTACATGTATTTTATCGAAAACTATACATACGATGAACACGCGATAATCTACAGAAAAATAAATTTTAAAAAAATTAAAATGGAATGGAATTCGATTGTCAATATAAAGTATTCGCATGGAATGCAATGGTTTGTCATAAAATGCGCCGACGGTAAAAAAGGATATTTTTCGGTAATGCTGAAAGGTATGAAGCCGTTTGCGGAGCGGATTTTACAAAGGGTCTCCGCCGAAAAAACCGATTTTAAAACACGCGAAATGCTCACCGCGCTGAAAAACGGGAACACAATCGGAAGCTTTTGACTTTATAACAAAAAACGGTTTCGGAAAAAATAAAAAACGGAATGTGCTGCAGTCGAACGGACGCCCAAGTCATTGACTTGTTTTCCGTATTATTATAGCATATTTTTCATATATGAAACATAAAAAAGGCGTCGCTTTTTATGTCTTATTGGGCATCGCATTCAGCATCGTATATATTATTTTAGCCGCCGAACCGCTTGCAACAGAGTATCAGTTTATACCGCAGTGGAAACTCGATGTGAACGCGCAGCCGACGAAAACGGCTTCCGCAGACGAAAAGCCGTTGTATTTTAAACTCGGACAGACGATGGGATATTTTACCGAAAGCGGCACGCTTTTGTCGGTCGAAACCTTTCCGTTTAAAGCCGCGATTTCGGAGCGGTATTATGCTCCTTACAACACTTACGGTTCGTCGATCGATTTTTTTACGCCCGACGGGGAAAAAGCCGGTACGATAAACGAAAGCGGTTTTCCGCTCTTCGATAAAGACCGCATCTTCGTATTTTCGGCAGGCGGCGCTTCGTTCCTCGAGTGCGATTCCGGCGGAAAGCGCAAGTGGGAATACAACGGCACGGTTCCGATCACCGCCTTCGATTCGTCGCTTTCCGGCTGCGTTGCGGGATTTGCCGACGGAACGGTAAGGCAGTTTTCCCCCGACGGAACGATGATCCAAAAATTTGCGCCCGGCGGAAGCGACTACCAAGTGATTCTCGGCGCCGCCCTTTCTTCCGACGGTTCTATGATTGCATTGGTTGCGGGACAAAACCGGCAGCGCTTCGTATTGATGAAAAAATACGATGCCCAGACGAAGATCGTCTTTCACGAATACATCGCGCAAAGCGACCCTCGCCAGCGTCTCGTCGTATTCAGCAAAGACGGCTCGGTCGTGTGGTACAATTACAAAGACACGCTCGGCATCGTCGATACGAAAAGCGGCAAAGTTTCCCACCTTGCGATCCGAGGACAGGCGATTTCGCTCGAAGAGGCAGGCGACCTCGTGTTCGTACTGACAAAGGACGATACAAAATATACGGTGTACGCGATCGAAAAATTCGACACGATGAGCGCCTCGTTTTCATTTACAGCGCAAACCGCGTTTATCCGCGCGGACGGCGAAAATCTCTTTATCGGAAAAGATTCATCTATTTTGCGGATAAAGATTACAAAAAATTAACGGGAAAACTATGAAACGAAAATCGATATATGCCGTACTGCTCGCGCCGATACTCCTTGCTGCGATGCCGCTTAGAGCGTTCGACTGGCCGCAAGATGAAGTGATGTCGGATACGTTTTATTCATATTTCGGCCAGCTCCGCGGCGGCATCATCAGCACCTCTCTCATCTTCGCCGATACGTCGGACATAAAAGCCGCCGACAACGGATATGTCGTCGCCGTCATAAACGAATACGACGACGATTCGGTATTTTTTCCGTCGGCGCTCGGGAACGCTGTCATACTCGCGCACGGCGACAATCTCATGACGGTGTACGGGAATATCGATAAAGAAACGATTCCCGCTTCTCTCTACTCATCGGAAAAAACGACGGAGGGAACGGTCTTCGGTTCGAGCGGAAACGCCGGCTGGCAGCAGGGGCGTTCAAGTCTCGAATTTCAAACGATCGATACGGCAAACGGCAATGCGATAAATCCGCGCGTCCTCATGCCGAGGATCGGCAAAGAGCTTTCGCTGTCGCTTTCAGGCATCACGCTTGAAGGCAAGGGCGTGCGCTATGATTTACTCGTTCAGCGCACGCTGCCTGCAGGCTCATACCGCGTGTACCGTCAGCGCCAAAGCGTTGCGATGCCTTATAAAACGCGCGTCGTCGTAAACGGTATCGTCGCCGATGAAATCTCGTACGACCAGCTCATTCAAAACGGAAGTGTCGTCTATGCCGTCGGGCGGAAAAATTATCCGAAAGAAGCGCTCTACCCCGATGAGCGTCTGCAGCTTTTGGGAGAAGCGACGCTCACTCCGGGAAAAAACACGCTCGGCATCGCCCTCACCGATATTTTGGGAGAGGTGACGGCAACATCGTATGCTTTGACTATTTATTAATTTGAACGACGAGATGGAAAAAGGCAATCGAGCGACCGAAGTTTTTCGATTGCCCCGATATTAAAATACTGCGATAACTTCGCCGTTCGGATAGTGTTCGGCTATGTAATCTTTTACTTTTTGACTCGTCATCGCTTTGACAAGCGCTTTGATGCGTTCATCGTTTTGCAAGCCGTCTTTGACGCAGAGTATGTTGACATAAGGCGAATCAGCGCCTTCGACGAGGAGTCCGTCTTTCGATGCGGTAAGCCCTGCGGGAAGCGCGTAATTTCCGTTGATAACCGCAGCGTCCACGTCGTCGAGCGTGCGCGGAAGGGAGGCCGCTTCGATCTCGCGGAATTTGAGATTCAAGCGATTTTCGATGATGTCGGCGGGAACGGCGGTGAGACCTGCTTTATCGTCCAGTTTGATTAAACCCTTCGACTGCAGCAAAAGCAGCGCGCGTCCTTCGTTTGTCGGATCGTTCGGAATCGCGATCACCGCTCCGTTTTTCAGATCGTCCGCGCTTTTTATTTTATGCGAATACAGCGCAAGCGGTTCGATGTGGATGCCTGCGACGCTCACGAGATGAAAGCCGCGCTCTTTGTTGAACGACTCCATGTACGGAAGATGCTGAAAATAATTCGCATCGATCTGTCCCGATTCGACCGCTTCGTTCGGCACGACGTAGTCGGTGAATTCCTGCACTTTCAGTGTAACGCCTTCTTTGGCAAGATCGTCGACGAGCAGATTGAGGATCGCCGCGTGCGGCTCGGGCGTTGCGCCGACAGTCAGCACTTTCGCTTCCGATTTTTTCGAGCAGCCGACCGATACTGCGGCGGCCGCTGCAATCGCTAAAATACTCTTTTTCATAGTGTTATCTCCTGATTTCAGTCATCGCGACTATACAAAGTATTTCCTACTTTGTCAATAGGTTAAATATCAATTATCGAAAAATCGATTGCTCACGCGTCTTTGTCGGCGCTTCGGATAACGCCGCCGCCTGCTATAACACCGTCGATATAGAGTACGACAGATTGTCCCGGCGCTGCGGCGTGCGCATTCTCGGCAAACGAAATGCGGTACGGCTTTCCGGAAAACGACTCCCCCGTATGCGATGCATAAGGTTCGACATGCGCCCGCATCGGACGGGAAGCGAAGCGGATCTTAACGAAGGCGTCGAACGGAGCATCCGGCGCAATATCACCCGGCCACACGAAATCGTCGGCAATGAGAGAGCGCGCATCCAAGTCCTCGCTGCCTGAAAGGATGACGAGATTGTTTTTCGCATCGATCGAATGGACGTACAAAGGCTTTACCGACGATACGCCGAGTCCCCGCCTCTGCCCTATCGTATAGTGTTCGATACCGCGGTGTCGACCGAGGACGCGCCCGTCGAGATCGATGATATCGCCCGATATCGATTCTTTATCGGAAAACAAAGCCTCAAAATATTCCGGAGAAATAAAATCCTGGCTTTCGGCTTTTTCCGATGCCGCAAGATTATTTTCCTTCGCGATGCGGAACACGTCTTTTTTTTCGATCTCCGCAAGGGGAAAGCGCACTTTTTCAAGCGTCGCCGACGGAACTCGATACAGAAAATACGTTTGATCTTTTGCACTGTCGAGCGCCGTCGCAATCATCGCAGGTTTTACCTCGGTGTGCCAAAGCCCCGTCTCCGGCTTCACGATGCGCGCATAGTGACCGGTACAAAAATAATCGTAGGTGATGCCCTGTTTTTGCACGCCTTCGAGCAGCGCGCCGAATTTAACAAAACTGTTGCAACGGATGCAGGGATTCGGCGTCCTTCCCGCACGATACTCCGCTTTAAAATAATCGATCACTTGTTTTTGATATTCGTCTTTAACGTCGATGACGCGATACGGGATATCGTTTTCATTGCAGAATTTTTCACAGTCCGCTATATCTTTCGATTTGTCGGTACCGTAACACGAAGAACGCAATTTTTTGCCGTCGGGGAGTTCGGGTAAATCGCCCTTCCACAACGACATCGTTACGCCGATAACCTTGCAGCCCTTTTGTTTGAGGAGCAGCGCGGTAACCGTCGAATCGACGCCGCCTGAAAGTCCGACGACGACCGTGTCGCCCGCTTCCGGCAGTTTTTGCGTAACATAATTCATAGGGGCAGTGTAGCGTAAAAAGCGAAGTTATAAAAGCGGCCTTTGTTATTGTTTACAAAATCTTTGCGCACTTGTCGTGACGAAACATTTCGTATTTTTTCAAAAAGGGTAAGACTGCCGTCTCGGCAATTTTTCGCGCAGCTTCGGCACTCCCGTCGTACGGAAACACAAAGGCGCCGGGTATATTGTGCATATACGTATACTGTTTTTTCGCATAGGCCCGGCTCGCCGCTTTGATGCGCGATTTTATTTCATCTTCGCTTCCGGGCGAAAACCATTCGCGATAGCCGATCGCGCGCATGGCAGGCGACTTTTCCGTACAGCCCGAATCGATGAGTTTTTGCACTTCGTCGGAAAGTCCCGCACGAAACATTTGATCCACGCGCGCGTCTATGCGTTCGTACAGCGTTTCGCGGGGCATCGTAAGAATGATCGTGCAAAAATCGTAAGGCTTTCGAAGCTCCGCACGTGCGGCAAAAAAGCTCCGCTTCTTTCCCGTAGCAATCACGATTTCGAGCGCCCTCTGTATGCGGTATGCGTCGTTTTTGTGGATGATGAGTGCGCTTTCGGGGTCGAGCGATAAAAGACGCTCCCACATCTTTTCGGCACCGAGCGTTTGCATTTCATCATGCAGTTTTGCGCGGAGGAACGCATCGACTGCCGGAGTATCGGGCAAGCCCAGCATAAAAGAACGGATATAAAAACCGGTGCCGCCTGAAACGACCGGCAGTTTGCCGCGAGAAAAAATATCCGCGCACGCATCGTCCCCACGCGCGACAAAATCGGCAGCTGAAAAAAAATCGTGAGGATCGCATATATCGATCAGATGATGCGGGAGCTCTGAAAGAAGGGCAGCGTCGGGCTTCGCCGTTCCGATATCCAAACCGCGGTACACTTGCATCGAATCGGCGCTGACGATTTCCGCCATCCCGTTAAAAAAAGAGAGACTGCTCCGAGCAAACAGGGTTTGCAGCAAAGCAGTCTTTCCCGAAGCCGTCGGTGCAAAGAGGACAAGCACCGGACGGGCGGCGTCATTGCCGTTCAATTTTAAACGTCACTTCGTCGTCAAAAAGCTGGCGGGCGGCAAGAGAAACGACTTTACCGTCGTTTTCTTCGATTTCCGGATCTTCGACCTTTGCCATCTGAAACGCGCGTCGGCTCGCCGCAACGGTAATTTCATAAATATTGTCGCTGTATTTTACGAGTTCTTCAAGCGGAAATACCATATACTACCTCACACATTATTGGGCACAGTTACCTCTAAAAACTGCAATTTTTAAAGCTTCTCTATTATAAAAAAAAAATACATCGTTGTAAAGGCGCCGCAATTTTTTGTAGGGGCAGGACGACACCCCCGTTCAGGGCAGGGGTTTCTTCCTGCCCCTACGACCCCATCCTTCTTCCTCGCACTGCCAAAGGGGAAACCCCTTTGGAAACCCCGTTTTGTCAGATCGCGTTCCGCGAAAAGACGGAGTAAAAACAGTGCCTTCCGAACAAAACGCCGTTTCGCTTTCAGCTCAATGGATCGCGTCGGATTTCAGCGCGAGCGCGTCTTTATATTCGGAAGATGCGACGGAAAACAGATCGATATCCGGCTCTTTGTCGAGCATCGTAACCTGCCCTTCAAAATTGACATCGCTTGCAATGCGAAGACGAGCTGTCGTTATATCGCCCGTAACGCTGCTGCCGCTGCATATTTCAACGCGCTCGGAAGCTTCGAGGTTTCCGGTAACGCTTCCCGACACGATGATCGAGCGCGCTGTAATCGTCTCGCCGGTGCACACCGCGTCCTTTGCGATCTCCAAATCTCCGCTCGCTTTTATCTTTCCGTTGAATTTTCCGGTAATGATGAGTTTATCCGAAAATTCGAGTTCGCCGTCGAACTCCGTTTCCGGTCCGAATACCGTCACATTGATTTTTTCGTCGTCCTGTTTTTCCGCCATTATATCCTGCTTCTTTTTCCGTTTAAAATAATGCATACGATGCACATGAGCAAAGCCGCCGCAACAAAAAAAATCGCAAGCGCGTCGCCCGTTTTATTATACAGCGTTTTTCCCGCAGTGTCATCCGCGACGGGCATCATGCCTGTTAAATAAGTTTCAGTAAACGGCTCCGCTTCGAGCAGAATCTTTCCGGTGCGGTCGACGATGCACGTCTGCCCCGATGCGGTACTCCGAACGGCGGGCACTCGGTTTTCGGCACAGCGGAAAACCGCCATCGCAAGGTGCTGATTTTGACAGCTCAGGCTTTTCGACCACGCGTCGTTCGACATATTGACGAAAGCTCGCGCGCCGTTTGCGACAAAGCGGCGGCAGTCGTCGCCGAAGGTATCTTCAAAGCAGATCGGCACGGAAAACGAAATTCCCGCAGCGTGAAAAACGGTACGCTCACTTCCTTTTGCCCATAAATGCGTATCCGCTTTTTCAAGGGCATCGTAGAGCCGGGGAAGCCGTTTTGCAAAGGGCACCGTTTCCGTAAACGGCACCAAATGAATTTTCCGATAGATTTCCGGCTCCGGCGGTACGACGTTTTTTCCGGGCGTAAAAACGAAAGCGCTGTTGTAATCGTCGGTGCGGGTGCCGCCCGTGTCCACGGAATGAAAATTTCCGATCACGAATACGGCTTTTTTTTCGTCGATAAAGTGCAGCACCGAATTGATAAGGTCGAACCTTCTCCTGTCGCGTCTGAGCGCATAGTGCGTCAAAATCGACGGAACGACGGCCGTCTCGGGCCACACGACAAGCGCTATGTCGGGATCTTCCGAAAGCGCGCGCTCCGTCAGCGTCATAAGCGTTTTAACATCCCGTTCGTAAGAAATTATATCGCCCTGCCACGGATCGGTATTGTGCTGCACCGCGCAAATTTTAATAAATTTTCCGTTTTCATTTTTTTGCGAAAGAAGCGCGCCTCCGTATGCGGCGAATGCGACGAGCGCAAACGCCCAAAGCACAATTCCGAGCGCGCGCCGTTTTGCCGATGCTCTGAAGCCTGCGATGTCTTTTGTTTCCGCACCGATATACACGGCGTACAACCACGCGGATGTAAAATCGATGAGAAAGCTAAGCGCCCACACGCCGAAAAGAGATGCGCTTTGGACGAGGAGGAGGTTTTGCCACTGCGTATAGCCTGCAACCCCGTACGAAAATCCCGCGAAGCCCGTCGTTTTCAGGTATTCGTGCGAACAGAGGATGAGCCATTGGACGATCCACGCGTGACGTCCGCAAAACCTGTCGGCGATCTTTAAGCATACAAAGAGCAGCGCGTATGAAATAAAATATTCGACGCTTATCGCAGCGGCGGCAACGACGTGAAAAGTGATAAGCCACGAAACGTATAAACAGTATGAAAGCGCTCCGTATACGCCGCCCCACAGCCACACCGTTTTAAAAGACGAACGGCGGACGAGCATAAAAGCGGGAAAATACATCACCCATGCGACGAGCGGAACGCCTTTTGAAAAGATAAAACCGGGATTCGCGAGTGCGAACAAAACCGCACCCGCAAGCACTAAAAGAGCATTAATAAAAAAATGATTCGAAGCGGAACGGTTTTCCGTAAGGGTCATCGCTCGACCTGCTCTTTTTTGAGATTCCACAGCGATTTTTTGAGTTCCTGTCCGGAACGGAACGCGGCGATGTAGTGAGGATCGACGGAAAGCGTTTCGCCGGTTTTCGGGTTTCGCGCAACGGATCTGCCCTTACGCAGGCGCGGCTCAAAAGTGCCGAATCCGCGCAGTTCGATCGTCGCTCCTGCGACAAGCGATTTTTTTATCTCCCCCAGAAAATTTTCCATGACCTCTTGAACGACGCGCCGTTCGCAATTCGTATTGCGATACACCGATTCGATAAGGTCGTATTTTGTTATTTTTTTCTGAGGCATAGAATTCCCGATACGGCGATAAAAAAAGAACTCCGGCAGAAACCGAGCTTACAGTTCCTCCGGAATTTTTTTGAGACAGGCAATACTTATTTTGCAGCCGCTTCTGCAGGAGAAGCAAAAGTCACATTGAAAAGTTTTTTCATGCGGGACTTTTTGCGCGCGACGGTATTGTGTTTTAAAACGCCCTTGCTGCGCGCGGAATCCAGTTCTTTTTGAACAAGATTGTATAAATCTTCCGCCGTTTTTTGCTCTTTGCTCTGCACCGCTGCAACGAAACGTTTTACGGCAGTTTTGCACCGCGATTTAATCGCTTTATTATGAAGGCGGCGCGCTTCGCTCTGCTTAAATCTTTTTTCCGCAGACGTCTGTTTTTTTGCCAAAGGAGACCCCCAATTAATAACCTAATGTTAATATTTCATATAGTATCGAAGCGCTTCCCTTTAGTCAAGCGTATCGTTGACAGCATATTGACGGTTATCACAACAATGCCGAAACATCAGAACCGTGTAAATCGCCTCGTCCGAATATCCCCTCAATTCTCGAAAATTAACAATCGATAAGACGGGAAGGATTGGAAAGGATGGGGAAAATCAATGCACGCTTAAAAACGAAGCGCGCGAAGATGAGCTATTGCAGATTCGAACTGCAGACCCACGCCTTAAAAGGGCGTTGCTCTACCTACTGAGCTAATAGCCCAAACCGTACGGCAAGTATGTCGGTTACTATATTATTTTTTGCAACAAGTGTCAATAACCTTTTTTGATAATAATCGCAGTCAAAATCGCTTCCTGTCGATCGCTTCCTTGACAGCATGCGTCGAACCTGTTAAAATCTTTTATTATATTCGATACTTGATCGTTCGGGCGGTTAACTCAGGGGTAGAGTGCTACCTTCACACGGTAGAAGCCATTGGTTCAAATCCAATACCGCCTATATGCCGGGACAGATGCTTTCCGTCACTTTTCCGTCGGGCAAAACGCTGTGCGTGCCTTCCGGTACGCCGCTCAATACGCTGCTCTCGCACTTTTCCGAAAAGAGCGAACACATCCTTGCCGTAAAAGTGAACAACGGAATCGAGCCGTTCGACAAACCGCTCGAAATCAATTCCTATCTCGAACCCGTCCTCGACTCGAGTAAAGACGGCGCACAAGTGTACCGCCGCTCGCTTTGCCTTCTGCTCGCAGCCGCCGCTCACAAGCTTTTTCCGCTGTCACGCCTTTTGTGCGGACACAGTCTCGGAAGCGGCTATTACTATACGCTCGAAACGGGAAAACCGATAAATAAAGAGCAGATTGAAGCGCTCGAAAAAGAGATGCGCCTCATCGTTGCAAAAAATCTTCCGATAACCGTACAGTTCGTTTCCTATACGGATGCGGTTTCGCTTTTTGAAGCGCTCGGGAGAGTCGAAACGAGACTGCAGCTGAATTATTTTTGTCCGCCGCGAGTCAAAATCAATTCTCTCGACAATTTTTCCGATCTCTATTTCGGTCCCCTCGTTCCGTCGACGGGCTTTTTGAAAACTTTCGGTCTCCTACCCTACGGCAAAGGTTTTTTGCTGCGCTTTCCGCAGCCGTCCGCTCCCGACGAACTCCCCGAATTCGTCGACCAGCCGCAGCTTTTCGAAATCTACAGCCGCTACAAAGAATGGGGAAAACGCATCGGCGTAACATCGGCGGCAACTCTCAACAAACTCGTCAATGAACGCAAGATAAACGATTTTATCGATATCGCCGAAACCTTTCAGCAGCGGCAGTTTGCAGATGTCGCCGACCAGATCGCAAAACGCGAGCGGGTGCGTGCCGTATTGATCGCAGGGCCGTCGAGTTCCGGCAAAACGACGTCAGCAAAAAAGCTCGCACTCGAACTCCAAGCGATCGGCTACCTGCCGCACGTGCTCAGCCTCGACAGCTATTACGTAGGGCGCGACAAAAATCCGAAAGACGAAAACGGCAATTACGATTACGAATGCCTTGAAGCCCTCGACATCGATTTGCTCAACGACAACCTGCTCGACCTCTTTGACGGAAAAGAAGTGCGCATCCCCTCGTACAACTTTCAGCGCGGCGAACGCTATTATGAAGACAAAAATACGATGAAGCTCGCTGAAAACGAAATTTTAATAATCGAAGGAATTCACGGCTTAAACGATAAACTGACATCTCGCATTCCGCACGAACTCAAATTCAAAATCTATCTTTCCGCACTCACGCAGCTGAACCTCGACGACCATAACCGCATTTCGACGAGCGACAACCGCCTCATCCGTAGAATTGTGCGCGACTCGCAGTTCCGCGGCAAAAGCGCCGCCGAAACGATTTCGATGTGGCCGAGCGTACAGGCAGGAGAGCAAAAACACATTTTCCCGTTTCAACTCAACGCCGACGCGATGCTCAACACCGCCCTCGACTACGAGCTGGCAGTCCTCAAAGTCTACGCCGACCCGCTTTTACGTTGTGTCAATCCGACGCAAAAAGAATACGGAGAAGCATGCCGCCTTTTGAGCTTTCTATACAACTTTTCGCCGATTCCGCCGACGGCCGTTCCCGCGCGCTCGATTATGCGCGAATTTATCGGCGGCAGCGCATTCCATTATTAAAATCGAAAAAAATTATTAATTAATAATATCCATATATAACCTGTGCGGCAGTCTCAAAGTTAAACAGATGTGCTGTTTAAAATCTTCCCCTCGCGGCACGCGCATTTGTCATATCGTCGGCGATATCGTTCGCTTCGTTCATCTCGGCATCTTTGTACTCATCGAACTGCCGATCGCGCAGTTTGCGGAGGCTTTCGGTTTTTTGCATCGCTTCCTGCATGTCTTTGCGTCTTTGCTCGGAAACGAGCTTCGCTTCCGCCATCTTTTCCAAAAGGTAAGTTTTTTGCTGGTCGAGGAACGCATAAAAATCGTTTGCCCGCGCTATATCGTTGAAATCGGTCGAGCCGCGCATCTTTGCAGCGAGGGCGGCATATTGAGAGGCGACTTCGTCGATGCGCATTTGAATATCGTGTTCGACCGCCATCGCTTTACCGAGCGCGAGTTCCGCTTCGTTTTGCAGATACTCGCGGTATTTCATCACGTCTTCGAGGGGAAACGCAAATTTTTTCATTCGGATTCTTCGGCGATTTGGGCTGCGCCCGGAAGAGGAACGACGGGAGATTCTCCGTACTCTTCGATCGGGATCGCAACCCCTGAAAGCTCGGAAAGCGTTTTGAGAGTTTCGTCGAGCGGGCACTTTTCGTATTCTTCCTGCCTTAAAAAAGCTTCGATGGCGGCATGCTTTTCGAGAGCCGCATCGATTTCAGCCGAATTGCCTTTTTGATAGATACCCGTCGTGATCATCATTTCGTTGTTCGCATAAGAGGCCATAAGAGTGCGCAATATGCCGACGGCTTTTTGCGTTTGGCGGCCGGTAACGCGTTTGGAGAGGCGGCTTATCGACTGCAGCACGTCGATCGCGGGATAATGGTAGGCCTGTGCGAGACGGCGGTTCAATATGATGTGCCCGTCGAGCGTTCCGCGCACTTTGTCGGTGATCGGTTCGTTGAGATCGTCTCCGTCGACGAGCACGGTATAAAACGCGGTAATGGAACCTTTGTCGTTTGTACCGGCGCGTTCGAGCAGCTTCGGGATCATATCGAATACGCTCGGCGGATAGCCCCGCTGCGCAGGCGGTTCGCCGTTTGCAAGTCCTATTTCCCGCTGTGCCTGTGCAAATCGTGTGACGGAATCGAACATGAGCATGACGTCTTTGCCTTTATCGCGGAAATATTCGGCGACGGCGGTCGTCACGTAGGCTGCGCGCAGGCGGCAGATCGACGGCTGATCGCTTGTCGCCATAACGACGACAGAACGGGCCAAGCCTTCTTTTCCCAAATCGCGGTTGATAAAATCGAGCACTTCGCGGCCGCGCTCTCCGATCAAACCGATAACGTTGATGTCGGCGTCGGTGTTGCGCGCTATCATACTGATGAGCGTCGATTTCCCGACCCCGCTTCCGGCAAAGATACCGAGCCGCTGCCCCTTGCCGACGGTGAGCATCGCGTCGATCGCGCGCACTCCCGTCGCTACCCTGCGCACAACGGGAAGACGCTTCATAGGATCGGGAGGAGATGCGACTGCAGGATAATAAGTTTCCGGCACGATTTCGCCGAGTCCGTCGCAGGGTTTTCCCGTCGCATCGATGACGCGCCCCAAAAGCGATGAGCCGACGGGAACGCGCAGCACGGAACCCGAAGCGACGACTTCGCATCCGACTTCGAGCCCCTTCGTGTCTCCGTATGCGGTGAGCTTTACCGTCGTGCCGTCAAGGGCGACGACTTCGGCTGCAAGCGTTTCGGCGGAATCGGGCATGCGGATCGCACACATTTCACCGATGACCGAACGCGGCCCGCGGCTTTCGATTTCGAGGCCGTTGACCGCCGTCACGTGTCCGATGTATAAAATCGGATCGATCGTTTCGGCCGTTTTGAGGTATTTTGAAAAATCGAATTCTCCCGTATACGATGAACGCATGTCCCCACCCGCACGGATTTTATTAATTTAGGAAGACGGTTCGATCACGTCGGATTTTGCAAGCGTTTTTACCGGCGAGATTTCCATAACGCGGTTTTCGAGTTCGCTGAGCTGGCTCGAAATGCGCGCGTCGATTGCACCGAAGTCAGTTTCGACGATACAGCCGCCCTTTTCGACCGTCGAATCTTCGACGACCGTAATGCCGCGTATGTTTTCGACCCGCTTGATAAAATCGTCTATGTGTTCCGTCGTGAGTTTGACGTCTTCGAGGTTGACGCGGAGCGTCACTTCGCATCTTCCCTTGACTTTCTTCAAAGCCGCAAGCACGTTGCTCATAATGACGCTCTTTTGATTTTCGGAAATGATTTTGACGACTTTGCGCGTCATTAAAATGACGAGTTCTACGATCTGCGTTTCGGTATCGCGCAAAATCTCTTCGCGGCGGTGCATGACGGCTTCGAGCATCGAGTGCATACGCTCTATAAGACGGTTCGCTTCGGCCTCTCCGTCGCGGTAGCCGCTTTCGTGACCTTCGTCAAAGCCTTTTTTATGCGCGTCCGATTCGACTTTTTGCTGCTGCGCCTCGGCATCGCGGATCAAGCCCTGCGCCGCCTCCTGCGCTTTTTTTACGATCTCTTCCGCGTTTTTTTGAGCATCGGCTTTAATAATATTCGCTTCGTCGGTTTGACGCTTCACTTCGGCAAAGGCCGCCTGTTCCGCCTTCCGAACGATCTCATCCGCAGATGCCTGCGCTTCGTCGAGCATCCGCTGTTTTTCCGCTTCCCAATTTTTTTTGTACTCTTCCGCTTCGCGCCGCAAATCGTCGACCGTCGGTCCGTCGTATTCCGGCACCTCTTCGACTTTTTTTTCTTCCGGCGGTTTAAATTCGTGGACGAGCTTCAACATGACTTCGCCCTTTTGCGATTTGACTTCATTCGGGCGGAAAACGGTTTTTGCCATCTGCTTCCTCTATAGTGCCGTCAGCTTACGAGTTCGTCTTCACCCGAACGGGCGATAACGATTTCACCGGAATCTTCAAGACGGCGGATCGTTGAAACGATTTTTTGCTGCGATTCTTCGACGTCTTTAAGACGCACCGGTCCCATGAATTCCATATCTTCTTTTAACATGCTCGCCGCGCGCTTGGACATATTGCGGAAAATTTTATCCTGCACTTCCGTATCGACGGATTTGAGCGCTTTTGCGAGTTCCTGCGTATCGACTTCACGCAATACTTTTTGGATGGCGCGGTCGTCGAGCATAACGATATCTTCGAAGACGAACATTTTCTTTTTGATCTCTTCCGCCAAATCGGGATCTTCTTCTTCAAGCGATTCGATGATCGCCTTTTCCGAAGAGCGGTCGACGAGGTTCAAAATTTCTACGATGCTGTCGACGCCGCCTGCTGCGGTGTAATCTTCGCTTGAAAGCGTAGAAAGTTTTTTTTCGAGCACGCGTTCGACTTCGCGCAAAACATCGGGGGAAGTTCTGTCCATCGTCGCCAGGCGCTTCGAAACTTCCGGCTGCATCTCTTCCGGCAGATTTTGGAGAATGACGGCGGCTTTGCCCGGTTCCAGATACGCAAGGATGAGCGCTATCGTCTGCGGGTATTCCTGTTGAATGAAGTTCAGCAAGTGCGCGGGATCGGTTCTCCGTATAAAATCGAAGGGGCGCACTTGGAGCGAACTCGTAAGGCGGTTGATGATGTCGATCGCTTTTTGACTTCCGAGCGATTTTTCGAGGAGTTCGCGCGCATAGTCTATACCGCCGGTCGTAATGAAATTCTGCGCGTTCATCAGCTCTTGGAATTCTTCGAGAACGGCGTCTTTAAATTCCGCATCGATCGTTTCCAAACGCGCTATTTCAAACGTCAGCGTTTCGACTTCGTCTTCGCGAAGATGCTTCATGATTTCGGCGGAAACGTCGCTGCCGAGCGACACAAGAAAGATCGCGGCCTTTTGCCTGCCGGTTAAACTCTTGTAATCTTTTATGCCTTTTTTGCCGCCTGCCGCCGTCGGCGTTTTTAAGCTGCCGGGCTTCGGAATGGGCTTCGGATTGTTCGCCTTTGCGCCTGCGCTTTTCGCTTCTTCTGCCATACTGTCACTCCTCCATCAGCCACGTGCGTATGAGCATCGCAACGTCCTCCGGATGCTCTTTTGCCATCGCGATCGCATTTTCCTGAAGCTCCGCCCTCCGCGACTCTTCGACGGACATCGTAACGCCCACGCTCTCTTCTTTTGCATCCCACAGCGCCTGTTCGCGGGCTGCCTGCTGCTGGCGCAAAAGCTCTTCTTCGCGAAGACGGCGCCGCCGTTCGAGCTCCCGCATGACGAGGCGGATGACGATGAACAGGACGAGCACGAGCGCAACCGCGCCGAGTGAAATCATAAAGGCAAGACGCCGCCTGATGCCCGCAAAATACGCTTCGTCTTCTGCGGCAAATTGCGCGGTTCTGTCGTACGGAATATTCGTCACCGTTACGATATAATTTTTGCTCACGTCGTAGCCGACCGCTCCCTGAATATAGTTCGCCGTCTGCACGAGCGTATCGGTCGGAACGGGCGTATACACGCGCCGGATCCTGCCCGTTTCCGGATCGATAACCGGCTGATGCGTTTTCGGATCGAGCTGCGTCGTCCACGTACCGTCGACGTTCGCCGCAACCGAAACGCGGTCTATCTGCGGGCTCGTCTCTTTGTGCTCCTGAGTAGTGTTGACGACATTGTTTTGCGTAACGCCCGTTTCGGTAGAACGCCCGATGACGTTCGACATATCCGAATACACGGGCGGCGTCTGACCTTCGGTGCCCGCGGGCCCTTCGGGATTAAAACCCGTACCCTGCCACTCTTTCGTAACGGTCTGCTGCGAAATCGTCAGCGAATCGCGAAGTTCAGAATCGTCGTAAGGAGTGCGCGAATTGTCGGCGCGGATTTGAATCGGCGTGTAGATCGTAGAATCGCTCGTACGCTTCGACATATCCATATCGATTTTGATATTCAAATCGCGCAGGCGGTCTTCGGTATACGTACTCTGAAGCGATTTTAAAATCTGCGCGCGGTAGTAGGCTTCGAGCTTTTGAATTTCGCGCTGCTGGCGCGCGACGAGATTGACGGTATCGATCGCGTCCATAGCGGCGAAATCGTTCAAGACATTGCCGTCGGCGTCGGTGATCGTGATGTTTTCGGGACGCAATCCTTCGACCGCCGTCTGCACGAGGCTTTGGATGCCGCGTATGCGCCTGGGATCCTGCAGCAGAGAACTCATAGGCTTTACGCGCAAAATGATGCTTGCAGTCACCGGATTTTGTTCGGAGATAAACAGAGAATTGTCGGGCAAAACGATATTGACGTCGGCCTTCGTTATGTCGTCGATCGCTTCGAGGTGTTGCTTTACCGTCTGCGTGATCGCGTTTTTCAGACGCACGTTTTGTTCGGCGTCCGTCGTAGACCAGCTTCGATTGTAAAACGCCGCGAACGGATCGATGTTCGACGGAACAAGCCCTTCTCCGATGAGCACGTCCCTCATGCGCCGCGCGGTGCGTTCGTCTCCGACGGAAATATAACCGTCATCGGTCACGTAGGCTTCGACGTTTTGCTCGCTCAATTTGTCGAGGATTCTCGTCCGCGCCATCTCGTCGGTAACCGGCGAATTGAAAAGCCTGACCGTCGTCGGACGCGACGAAAGAGACGCCGCGAGCACGATCGCGACGATGACGAGCGCAACAAGGCCAAAGAACACGATCTTCTGCACGACCGTTCCTTTCGCCCACAAATTTCGTATAGATTCAGTAAGCCTTTTGAGCCATTCGTTCATCTACCCCTCCCGTGAACGAATACGTAAAACTTATTTTCCCTTTCCGCGTATCGTTACCATAGGCAGCGTCTGCTTTGTCGATCCCTGCATATCCGCAAATCCCATGCAGTTGCAGTTATTCTTTTCCGCCATCGCTTCCGCTTCCTTTTTGTCTTTGTAGACCCACACTTGCGATACCGGCGCTACGACGTAAAACATTTCGCCTTTCATAACCTGCTCACACCCCCTTATGCCACTAATAATGAAGCATGCATTGTTATTGAACGACAGACTGCGGCTATCCGCAGTTAAAATCTTTACCTTAAGACGCGCACATTCCAAGTACGGCGCAAACGCCGAAAGACCGAACTCGCGGTATTCTGCGACGCTGAAACAGCGCAGGCAGATCGCAGCCTATGATCGAGCATTCGGCACAAAATATATAAAATTATACCATAGTCTTTTATTTTTGAAAAGAGAAAGTTTGACACGTTTTCGTCAGCGTATCGCAACGTTTTCAAAGCCGAGCGCGGTCATGGATGCGCGAAGGACGGCCTGTGCCTGCGTATCCGCATCGTCCAAAAGCCCTTCGGCGACGAGGCGTTCCGCGGCGGATGCTCTGCTCTCTTCGATTCCGTCGAAGATTTCTTTCATCGTGATCGGCACGAAGATGCTGCGCTTTTCATCGAAGATTTCCTGAGAGGCAATTTCGTTTCCGAGGAGCTCCGATTTCGGAAGCGAAATCGAAACGGATTTTCCGTCTTTCGAAACGGTCGCCTTGATCTTCGTAATGTCGGCAATACCTGCACGCGCTACACCGGAATATTTGACGATGCTGTAGCTTTTTGCGACACCGAGCGCGCCGCTTTTTTTTATACTCACGATTTCGCTGTAGCGTACTTTTACCGTAACGAGTTCGCGGCACAGAACGAGCTGCCGCTCGATTCTCATATATTTTTTCGTAAGCCTTATTTCGAAAATTTTTTTTCTGCCGAAATACGCGCCGGCTCCGAGTGCGCACAAAAGAAGCGCGGCAAGGATGATTTTCAATAAAAGGCGTCGTACGGGAAGCTGTGCCGCTTTAATAATTTTTTTCGCCGCGCTTTGCGCAGTCCGCTTTTTCTCTTCGACCGATGTGCGCTCTTCTTTCATATCAATCTCCCATAAAAACATTTACAAAAACCCGCAATACCGCCGTTTCGATTATATCATCGCTTGTTGTTTTATGGTATAGTTGAAATGAGGAATACTATGGGAAAAATAACAAAAGAATCGGCGCGGCGTTTTTTTTCAAAGCCGTCGTCCTATGCGCTGCTGCTCGCCCTCTTTATCGGAGCGTCGGCGGTAAAAAGCAATTTTTACATCGTCGATGAAACGGAGCAGGCCGTCATCACGAGATTCGGCAAATACGTCGAAACCGTCGGCCCGGGTCTGCATTTTAAGCTGCCCTTCGGCATCGACAAAAACTACAATATTCCGGTGCAAGTCGTTCAGACGGAACAGTTCGGTTTTCAAACGATCGAAATGAAGCGGAACAGCCGCTATCAAAACGGCATCGTCGCCGAATCCACGATGCTCACGGGAGATTTGAATATCGTCGACGTCGAATGGATCATTCAATACCGCATCGTCGATCCGAAAGCGTGGCAGTTCAACGTCGAAGACCGCACGCGTACGATCCGCGACATCTCCCGCTCGGTGATCAATACGCTCGTCGGTGACCGCGCCATCCTCGACATTATGAGCGCGGAACGCACGAACATCGAAATGCAGTCGCGCGATATGATGAACGACAATTTTGCAAAGCTCGGTTTGGGCATACACGTTACGACGGTCAAACTGCAAAACATCGTTCCGCCCGAGGGCGTGCAGGATGCTTTCGAAGACGTCAACAAAGCGATACAGGATATGAACCGATTTATCAACGAAGGAAAAGAAGCGTACAACGCCGAAATTCCGAAAGCTCAAGGTGAAGCCGACAAACAGATTTCGGTTGCGCAGGGCTATGCGGCGGAACGCGTAAACCGCGCGAGAGGAGACGTCGCCCGCTTCAACTCCGTGTACCGAGAATACCGGCGATCGCCGCGCGTCACAAGAGAGCGCATGTATTTGGAAACGATGGACGCCCTTTTCAATTCCGACACGAAGAGTACGCTCATCGACGGGAGGCTCCAAAACGTACTGCCTATAAAACAGCTTTCGGCTTCCGAAGGAGGCGCACAATGAAATCGATCAAACGTATCGTACCGCCCATCGTCGTTTTTTTATTTTTGTTAATTTTTTTCTTCGCGTCCGGCCCGCTCTATATCGTCAGAGAGGGAAATCAGGCGGTCGTCACGAGATTCGGAAGCATCGCCGAAGTCCGCACCGATGCGGGATTGTATTTTAAAATCCCCGCCGCCGACATGGTGACGACGTATCCGAAGCGCATCCTTTCGATCGACGGAGATCCGCAGCGCATCCCGACAAAGGAAAATCAATTTATCGTCGTCGATACGACGAGCCGTTGGAAGATAGCCGATCCGAAATTGTTCTACACGAGTTTTAAAACGATCGAAAACGCAAGCAACCGCCTGAGCGACATCATCGATTCGGCGACGCGCACGGTCGTCACCGCAAACCGATTGAGCGAAATCGTGCGTTCTTCGAACATCATCAACGAGCGCGCGGCAAAGGCCGTCGCAGCGGAAGACGAAGAGACGAAAGAAATCGAATCGCTTGTAAACGTCAATACGACGATCGAAGCGGTCGTGCGCGGACGGGGCGCGCTCTGCGAAGAGATGACCGCCGCCGCAAACGCCCTCGTTTCGGACTACGGCATCACGGTTATCGACATCGTTCCGCGGCAAATAAAATATTCGGACGAACTCACCGAAAGCGTATACAACCGCATGATAAAAGACCGTAGCCAAGTCGCACAGGCATACCGTTCGCTCGGAGAAGCGAAAAAAACGGGGTGGATCGGACGACTCGAAAACGAAAAACGCACGATTTCTTCCGATGCGTATCGCCGCGCCGAAGAGATCAAAGGACAGGCGGACGCGGAAGCGGCGCGCATTTACGCCGAAGCGTACAACCGCGATCCGGAATTTTACGCGTTTTGGAAAAGCATGGAATCGTATGCGAATACGCTTAAAGGCCGCGATGCGACGTACAGCACGAATATGGATTACTTCCGATATTTGTATTCGCCCGAAGGCAGACGGTAAAAATTAATAATTAATAATATGAGTGAAATTATATTCGATACGGGATTAAACGAATCGGCATTTGCCAAAACCCGTCTTTCAAATTTACTTTCCGAATCGGGTATCGCAGCTTTCGCGGACAAAAATTTCGGATCCGATATGACCTTTTCGTTTTCCGAATGGAAATTCGACGGCGTCAAAACGATCGGAGACGAAGACGATGCGCACGTACGCCTTTTCGGGCGGTTCGGCGAAGAAGAGGAAATGCTCTCTCTTGCGGAAATCTTTTTGAAAGCGAAAAGAGGCGGAGAGGCCGAGCGCTATGCGGCAGCGGCCGCTTCGTATGCGGCGGTATGCGTGATCGAAGAGGCGAAAAAAGAAAACGTAAAAATCGAAAACATCGGTGCGGGCGGCATCTATGTAAAGACTGCACCCTGTTTTGCAAAAAAACCTGCGCTCCTTTTTTTGCCCCAAGCGCTCTTCGATAAAGCGTGTGCGACCGGCAAATCCTATGCAAAACTCCAGGGCTTTTGGATAAGCAAAGCGCTTTCCGAAAGGCGCGGCTCCCTTTCTTTTACGCAGGCGGTTATCGCCTACCGCGCCCTTGCAAAGCGTATGCCTTACGACAAAAGCGATGAGAGCGCGCGGAGCACCGACGAATACGATAAAAATTATATGAAGCTCGAGCACGTCATAAACGGAGTCGATGCATCTCTTGCCGAAAGCGTCGATGCCGCGCTTGAACTTCCGGCACGTACCGTAGAAGCGGAAAGGAAAAATGCACGCGGATCACACGATGTACACGGCGCGGCGGAAACGTTGCATACGGCGGACGGGCAAAAAGAAAAACCCTTCCCGCTTCAAGCTTTTTATGCCGAACTCGGAATCGATGACGGCACGCTGAAAGAAGTACCGCACCCGACCGCCCTTCCCCAAAGCGAATTCGACGCAAAAGTCGCAGCGTATTATAAAACGAAAAAAAGAAGCATAAGTGCTCGCCGCGCGTTCAGACGCAACGCGGGAACGATCGCGGTCTGTTTTGCAGCTTCGGCCCTTATCGCATTTTTTGCTTTCAGCGCGGTGCGCAATGCCCGACACCGCCCCTCCGCCGTCGGCCTTACGTCTTTTGAAGTCGCCGAAGCTTTTTACGAAGCGATACATACGCAAAACGTCGAACTCGTCGGCACAATGTCTTCGGGCAAAGTGTCCAAGCGCTACGGCGATATCGTCGGCGGTATCTACGTCATAAATAAAACGAGGAGCGCCTACGATCCGAAAAACGGCATCGTCGCCCCGGAAACGTGGTTCGCCTCCCTTTCGGAGGACAATGCGGAGGCAAGGCGGGACGTATACGGCATTACTTCTTTTACGCTCGACGGCAGAAAAGCCTCACTTGAAGTCCGCGTGCCCGAACGGTGCGAAAAACGAATGCCGGTAAGAAGCGAAGGAGGCGCACCGATTGACGAGGGCGCACAAACGGCGCACACGGCGGAATATTACACCGTACACACGGACGGCGAAACGGGCGATTTTATCGTAGAGCGCAATCGCGATACGGTAAGGCTGACGTATAAAAAGCACAGATGGGCTGTCACCGGTATCGAAGAAAAAGAGGAGAATGTGTCCGTCGACACCGCAGCGTTCAAATCCGACGCGATCTGCGCCCTGCAAAAATACGAAGGAGATGCCGCCCTTGCCTCAAGCGCGCTCAAAGAAAAGTACCCGTGGGTACCGGATCGCATCGTTGTTCAAAAAGCGGCGGAGCAAAATCAATAAGGGCGAGCCGTGTTCGGATGACGTCCGATTTTACAAGGGCTTATATCCTGTAGCCTGCTTTCCTTATCGATACTTGTTCGGACGGCGCCGTTTTGCGATCCCGCCCTTCGCAATTCCGCTTCCGCTCCAGCCGCCTTTTCAGGTGGCCGCTCCGCGTTGCTACGGTCGGGCGTAGGCGCATCGTATATGCGGACGACATCGTGCGCCCTTACAAAAATGATGCGCCTTTAAAGCCGCTTACTTATGACCGACGTCATTTTTTTCTGCTCTCTGACGCATGCGATATGCGCATCTTTCGACGTACCGATCGGGAGAGTTTTTCTATTTCCTCAACCGGCAGCTGAATTGCTTCCGCTATCTGTTTGTATGTATAATTATACACTTTTACGTAAATTTCAAACGGTACGGTTTTTTCATATAAGCGGCAAATGTATTCCAAAAATCGCAGTGGCATATTTTCATTTATCGATGACTGCTGTTCGACGAGGATAATGATCTTATCGTTCAACAACATCGAAATGTCGTTATAGTGTCCCGTGTAAATCGTCTGTTCGAGAACAATCGGTTTGATCGCCGTCTCTTCGATCTTTAAGTTTGTGTTGTGGATTGCATTGTAGAGCGATAGAAAATTTTCTTTCGCCTCATCGCATTTTTATCGGCGGGCGTTTTTTTGCGTTCGTCTCCGGCGCAGTCCGCGCGGATGTGCGTTTATCCGGGGGCTGTCCAAAAACTTCAGTTTTTGAACAGCTTCCTTGATTTTATATGCGATGTTTAAAATTAAGTCCTTGCAATATAAAGACTTAATTTTAAACTCGACGGGCTGTCGAAAAAGTAACCAACTTTTGAGACAGCCCCTTATCCACGGCTCCGCGAGGAGCCGTTTTGTTTTTGCGCTTTATCGTCTGCGGCCGAAGAGGCGCAGGAGGGCGAGGAAGATATTGATAAAATCGAGGTAGAGTTCGAGCGCGCCGATGATCGACGCTTTTTTGAACGTATCCGATCCGTCCGAATATTCGGCCGCCCTTAAAATCTTTTGCGAATCGTATGCGGTAAGTCCGACGAAGACGACGACGGTGATGAGCGAGATGAGCCACGAAAATCCCGACGAGCGCAAAAATAAATTGATGAGTGAAGCGATGATGATGCCCCACAGAGCCATGATGAGATAGCGTCCGAAAGAATTGAGATTCTGTTTCGTCACCGCGCCGTAGAAGCACATACCGCCGAACATTCCCGCAGCCGCAAGGAATGTTTGGCTTATCACCGTACCGGTGTAGTAGAGAAAGATCGATGAAAGTGTCAGCCCGTTCAGCGCCGAATAAACGATAAACGCGACCGATGCCGCAACGGGCGAGATTTTGCGGATGGATGCCGAAAGCCACCACACGAGCGCCACCTCTCCGATCGCGACGACCCAAAAGCCGATACCGCTTCCGCCGAACAGGAGTTTCAGCAGCGCTTCATTTCCCGCGGTAATATATGCGCTTACCGCACTGATGACAAGCGCGAGCGCCATCCATCCGTACGTGCGCGTAAGGAATTTCCGTTTTTCGCTTTCCAGTGCACGTGTGCCGATCGAATCGTATTGTTCCATATCCGTATACTCCTCTATGCAACGTTGATTTTCCCCGACGGGAACCCGTTATAAATATAACAACCGAATTGTATCATAAGATATAATTTTCTGCTATAATCATATAAGCGAGGGTCTATGGCAAATATTATCGATTACATTGCGTGGCGCGGCGACTTGCCGTTTTCCGTCGTTCCGTTCAACGATATCGATTCCCTCATTCTGTGCCAGATTTCGTATCTCGATTTCGGCGGCATCGTAAGTGAAAGTTTTAAAAAATGCGTAAGGCTGAAGGATGCCGCCTCTCTCTTTCAAAACGCAAAAGATTTTTCGAGACGGCGCAAAGTCGGCGTGATGATCAATTCTCAAACGGTCGAGCTTTTGTTCGCAGCCGCTTCTTCAAAGCGTTTCGGAGACGTAAAAGCCTGCGGTTATACGACGCGCTTCGATCTGCAAAAGGAAGAACAGTTTTCCGCGACGACTTTTTTGACCGGCGACAAGTATGCCTTTGTCGTGTTCCGCGGTACCGACGACACGATAATCGGCTGGAAAGAAGATTTCAATATGGGCGTACTCGAAACGGTGCCTTCGCAAATCGACGCGCTTTTCTATTTGACCGAAGCGATGAAATCGATACGCGGCCGCTTCCGCACGGGCGGGCACTCGAAAGGCGGTAACCTTTCGATCTATGCCGCCGCAAACATCGACCCCAAATTCAAAAAACGCATCTCCTGTGTGTATAACAATGACGGGCCCGGCTTCCGCGAAGAGACCGTCGCCTCTCCCGGCTTCCGCTCGCTCGCTCCGAAAATCCGTTCGTTCTATCCGCAGCTTTCCATCGTCGGTATGCTCTTTTCTCATGCGGGTTCCTATACCGTCGTCGAAAGCGAACAGGCCGGCATCAGACAGCATGATCCGTTTTCATGGCATTTGACGAAAGACGGTTTCGTTTCGCTTCCGGGTTTCGATGCGGCAAGCGAATGGTTCCACGATACGTTCAACGCGTGGTTCCGCGAGCTTTCCGATACCGAGCGTTCGCGTTTTGTCACAACGCTTTTTAAAGTGCTTGAGGCGACCGACGCCAAGACGAATTCCGAACTCGAAAAAAATTGGTGGCAAAACTCCGCAAAGATCGTCGGTGCATTTGCAAAGCTCGACGGTCCGTCGCGCGACAACATCATCAAAACGGTGCAGCTGCTTTTCCAAATCGGACACAGGCATTTGGCGCCGGCACGATTTTTGCCGCACGACGCTTCGAAGAAAAAAAAACGATAAATTTCCGGAGCGGATGAAACTGAAATTTCCGACGTAGACTATTTCATATTTAGGGAGTATATTTATTCTATGGCAAAGAAAGATATTGACAACAACGATTCTCCGGTATCGATTTCACAGGCTGAACTGGATAAAGCTTTTAGCGACGCGAAAGCGGCTTCAAAGGCGAATAAAACGGCGGATAAAAAAATCGCGAAAAAGCCGGCGTCGACAAAGGAAATTCTTCCTGCGGATCAGGCGCTCCCGGTAAAGCTTTTGCTCATCCCGCTGCAGGGACGTCCGATTTTTCCGGGCATCTTTACGCCTCTTATGATCAACTCTTCCGACGATACGAAAGTGATCGAAGAAGTGTGCTCGGGCGACGGCTATATCGGCATCGTCATGTTGAAAAACGAAACGGAAAATCCGTCAGTATCCGATCTGTACGAAGTCGGTACGATCGCGCGCATTATTAAAAAAATCAATTTACCCGACGGCGGGCTCAACGTATTTATTTCGACGCTCAAACGTTTCCGCATTCGAAAAGCGCTGCACGCAACTACGCCGATGGCGGCTGCGGTCGATTACCTTGACGATGAAGAAGACGACACGTTTGAAGTGAAAGCGCTCACGCGCGCGCTGTTGAGTGAAATGAAAGAAGTGTCCGAAAACAATCCGCTCTTTTCCGAAGAGATGCGCTTGAATATGGTGAACATCGATCATCCCGGAAAGATCGCCGATTTTATCGCGTCGATCCTCAACATCGATAAAGCCGATCAGCAAAAAGTGCTCGAAACGGTAAACGTGCGCCGGCGTATGGAGCAGGTGCTCATCTATATTAAAAAAGAGCAGGAGCTTTTACGCGTTCAGAAAAAAATTCAAAATGAACTCAACGAACGTGTCGAAAAAAATCAGCGCGAATATTTTCTCCGCGAAGAGTTGAAGTCGATACAGGAAGAGCTCGGCACGGACGCCGAAGGCAATGCGACCGATTATCAAAAATTTAAAAAGAAAGCGGAAGAATTTCATTTCGAAGGCGAGATAAAAGAGACGGTCGCCAACGAACTCGAAAAATTCAATCTCATGGATCCGAACTCCGCCGAATACATCGGTACGCGGAATTTTCTCGAACTCGTCACGCAGCTTCCGTGGAACGACAAGCCTGCGGAAAATTACAGCCTCGACGAAGCGAAAAAAATTCTCGAGCGCGATCACTTCGGCCTTGACGACGTAAAAAAACGCATCATGGAATTTTTATCGGTTCGAAAACTCAAGCAGGATGCAAAGGGCAGCATACTGCTGCTCGTAGGTCCTCCCGGCGTCGGCAAAACGAGTATCGGGCATTCGGTTGCGGATGCGATGCATAAACCTTTTTATCGATTTTCCGTCGGCGGTCTTCGCGATGAAGCTGAGATCAAAGGACACCGCAGAACTTATATCGGTGCGCTGCCCGGAAAAATCATACAAGGTTTGCGTACGACAAAAACGCGCGCTCCCGTTTTTATGATCGACGAAATCGATAAAATGGGACAGAGTTATCAGGGAGATCCCGCGAGCGCGCTGCTCGAAGTGCTCGATCCCGAACAGAATGTCGGTTTCCGCGACAACTATCTCGATTTGCCGTTCGACATCTCCGACATATTTTTTATCCTCACTGCGAACACGCTCGATTCGATTCCCGAACCGCTGCTCGACCGTGCCGAAGTCATTCAGCTGCCGGGCTATATCGATCAGGAAAAAATCGAAATCGCAAAGCGCTATCTCATTCCGAAAAATCTTAATAAAAACGGACTTGAAAAAAATCAAGTGCAGTATACGAAAGAAGCGCTTTTGATGATCGCCGAAGAGTACGCGCGCGAAGCCGGAGTGCGCAATTACGAAAAGAGCGTCGACAAGATCCACCGCAAAATCGTTACAGAACTTATGAACGAAGCGGAGAAAAAAGCGGAAGAAGCGGCGGCGAAAGCGAAAAAAGCAAAGGAAGCCGAACTTGCTGCAAAAAAGGCACAGGGCGAACACGTGCTCACGCAGTCGGAAATCGACAAACTCGTCAAAGCGAACCGTGATTTGACGCAGTCGGAAATCGACTCGCTCGTGGATTCCCGCTGGAAGCTTTCGCAGGGCGATATCGATCTGCTCGTAAAGAAAAATAAAAATCTCACGCAGACGGAAATCGACAAACTCGTTTCGGTAAAGCGCGAAAGTGAAAAAGTTTCAGCCGCCGATTTCGTCGACCGAACGAAAAAATATACGATCGATGCGAAAGCCTTGGACAAATATCTCGGCAAACCCGTCTTCGATGAAAGCGAAATCAAAAAGGCGGACATCGCGGGAACGGCGATCGGTTTGGCGTGGACGAGCATGGGCGGCGATACGCTGCTCATCGAAAGTATCGCTTATCCGAGTGCAAAGGGCGGACTGCAGCTCACCGGTCAGATGGGCGATGTAATGAAAGAAAGCGCACAAATCGCGATCAACTGGGTAAAAGCGCAGGTGCTTTCGAAAAAGATAAAGAGCGAAGAGTGGTTTGAAAAGAATATAATTCACTTGCACATTCCCGAAGGCGCGGTCAAAAAGGACGGTCCGTCCGCCGGCATTACGATGGCGACGGCGTTCATGTCGCTGCTCAGTGGAAAAATTATCAAGGGACATCTTGCGATGACGGGCGAGCTTTCGCTTACGGGGCAGGTTTTGCCGATCGGCGGGCTTCGTGAAAAAACGGTCGCGGCGCGTCGAAACGGGATCAAAACGATTTTGATTCCGAAAGCGAACGTGCGCGATCTCTCCGATATTCCCGATCACGTAAAGGCGGGTATTACGTTTATACCCGTAACTCGCGCCGAAGAAGTGATGCTGCACGCATTTGCGGAAAACGGAAAAACGGGAGCGCTTTCCGAAACGAAGAGCGTCAAAAAGATCGCGGTGAAAAAAAACGCTCAGGCGGAACGCGCGGTAAAAAGCGGTACGGGCAAAACGGCTGAGAAAAAATCGACAGCGAAAAAATCCTCAAGAAACGCTGACGGCGGAAAATCGTCGGCGACAAAAAAGGATACAAGTCGGCGCGAAAAATCCGTTGCTAAAAAGAGCGGGGTGAAATCGTCCGCTTCGAAAAAGGGCGCAGCGAAAGCGAAAAAAACCGCCGTAAAAAAAGGAGCGGGTAAATCGCGTAAAGGAAAATAAAGCTTGCCGTTCGCGCGGGTGCTTGAACGATACCCGCCGTCGGCGTGCGGCGCACGCGGTACTTGCGGAGTGCGATGTTTTGGAGGGAAACCTATGAAAAGTATAACTTTTTAGGAAATTAAAAAGTATTTTCTTACAAATTAGAAAATAAACGAATAACCATTAATCTTAATTTAAAAATCTGTTTTTTTTATCTATTTTCTCTTGACTTTATCAATGTGCGCACTTACACTGTGTTGATAAGGAGCGTTTATGAAAAATATAACTCTATCAATTGATGAAACTGTTTTACAGGCAGGCCGAGAATACGCCAGGAATCATAATATCTCATTTAATTCTCTTGTAAGAAAACTTGTTGAGCAAACGGTTGTTACCAATAAAGATTACTGGCTTCATGATACTTTTTCACTTATGGATAAATTAAATGTAACATCAGGCAATGAGAAATGGACAAGGGAAGAATTATATCGTGTCTAAAATATTTATTGATACCAATATACTTGTTTATACACTTAACTCAACAGATTCATATAAGCAGACTAAAGCTCGGAAAATAATGGAGAAAGTCGTAGATTTCCATCAGCCGGTAATATCAACACAAGTACTTAAAGAATTCTATGTAGTTGCAACAACTAAATTGAAGGCGGATCGAATAATTGTCAAAAATATTATACACAATTTTTGTAATATTGAAATTGTTCAAAATGATTTGGAACTGATAGAACAAGCAATAGATATCAGTGTAATTTCACAATTATCATTTTGGGATTCATTGATAATAGCTGCTGCAGAGAAAGCAAAATGTGAATTTATTATTTCCGAAGATTTAAATCCGGGACAGACATATCGTGGAGTAATGGTAATAAATCCATTTAAAGAAGATGTGTTCTAACCCTTGCTTCAACGCTCACATTGCGGACAAGCCTGTTTGCGGCTTAAATACAAGTTATACGGACGCCCGCACCGGGGCGCGCCGGGAGGAAAAAATGAAAAAAATAATTTTACTATTGATTTTAATAATTTTGTTATTCGGAGGCGAAAAAAAAGGTAATATTTCAGCAGAGGAAGTAAATAAAACTCCATATTCGGAAACAAAAACAACAAACAGGTTTGAATACTCATTGTCAACAAAAAGTTATTATTTAAAAGAGAATCCTAAATTTATGGGAAAAGCCATGAATTTTGCTTATCAGGAATATTCCGGTATTACAGCTCCCGTTATAATGTATCCGAAGTACGGATACATAAGAAAAAATGCCGGTGTTTCACCGAATTTTGTAAATATAACCTCAAAGCGGATTATGAAAGCAAAAATTTTTTTTAGAGGAACAGGACACTCCGAAGATAAAGATTTATCGGTATCATTTGATACTTTCGATTTTATATCAGGAAGTAACTGCACGGTTAAATTGCATGATTCTTTTCTTCAAGATAATCAGTACACAATCGATAAAATTATTTTCTATTACAATGATTTATCTGAGCAAACGGTCCAAGCCGATGAATTATACTCTGAAAGAGCACTTGCTCCGCTGGATTTGACCGGTTCAGGTATTTTCTTTATCGATGATCCGAATACCGGCTCTTATAATTTTATTGTAAAAACTTATTCTTCCGATTCGGAAAGTACCGGAAAGTATAAAATAACCGCTACCAAAGAAGACGGCAAAGAAGTAAATGTAGAAGGCGGTATTCCTTATCTCATCGAGGGAGATATTTTCTTAACCGATTTGTGGAGTAAGATAGCAATCGAACAATTATGTAATTTGAAAAAATTGGAAATTGAGTTTATTTCTGCGGATGATACGGTTTTAAGAGAAGAAGTTACCGATTCCGCTCAATTGGATAAAATTACTATGTGGGTATCGGCATTTAATTACTACGGATATAAATGATATTATAACCGTTAATGCATACGGTTACACACCGCACATAAGCAAAAGACTCTATGACAATAAAAGAATTCGAAAATAAATATCGATATATGAGTGAACTCAACGCATTGGCAAAGTCATACTGTCGGTACGTTTTAAAGCAAGGGGCGAAGATTTTGCTAAAATTCTGCAATCAATCAACAGGGGCTGTCCAAGAAGTTATTGCCAACAGCAGTAAGGACAGCCTTTTTTTGTGAAAGGTTCGATTTTCGATTTTTTTGAACGTCGTTTTTTTGTTTTAAACGTTCATCATTCGGGCAAGCTGCTTA
>NZ_JACSET010000016.1 GCF_014334325.1 Treponema sp. Marseille-Q4130
TGCCCGGTGGCCATAGCGGGGAGGAAATACCCGTTCCCATTCCGAACACGGAAGTCAAGCTCCCTTGCGCCGATGATACTGCTCTAAATGCGGGAAAGTAGGCAGCTGCCGGGCTTTTTTTTCTTTAATTTTTTACTAACTTATTCGTGCGGAGGGTTATCTCATATGCCGCGTCGTAGCAAAGGGTATTAAAGCCGACTGCAACCATCTTATGAGAACAACAACCTTGACGCTCTGCGTCGAGGTTGTTGATTTACACGCTCATTATAAAATTCGGGAAAATAATAACTAAACCGAGTACCGCGCCTCTATTGTCGCTGCAGCCTTACGTGCGCCGCACTTGCGAAGGTCAGGTTCCCGTTTTGCTTTCCGGCATGCTTTTCCTGCGGTGCATCATCGGCTCATATCTGCGATGCCGGGCTTACTTTCGTCCTGCTGCGACCGCTTTGTGCCCTTCTTCCAAAATCGCCATGACGCGGTCGACTATCTTTTGCTTTGCGTCTTCTTCGGTTTCGGGCAAACTCGCGAGCACGTCGCGCCGGAACTGTTTGCAATCCATGACGGGAGAGGCCGACAGCGTGATCGTATCGGTTTCGACTAAATCCATCATCATATTGTCCGGAGCTTCCGGATTGATGCGGAGACAGTTGCCGTTGATCGACACGAGCAGCATCACGTCAAATAGACGCAGATAGCTGTCGATTTCCCGAAGACCGCGTTTCGTTTCAGGCTTGCCCGGACGATAGCGCGTGCCGCTCGGAAACACGAGGATCGCCTGTCCCCTTTTTTTGCAATCGTCCATAGCGTGCATCGCCGCCAAATTGATTTTGCGTGCGCGCTTTTTTTCTTCTTCGATTTCCGTTTCAGACTGCGCATTCGCTTCGATTTTATCGAGGCTGCGCGTCGGATAGATGACCACCCGTGTAAAGCCTTCAGCCCACGCGCGCACGATCGGATTTTCTTCATTGAGCTTCATACCGGCGACGGCGACGATCCGCTTCGATAAATCTTTCGCCCAGTCTTCACCTTGCTTTTCGAGCAGATAGCAGATTTCCGGCAAATCGAGATTTGTATAGTGTTCCATCAAAATGAGGCCGCTTTTGCCTTCTTCTGTTATCGCGCGGTAAAACGCTTTGAAGTTTTCGATATCGACGATCCCCGAGTCGGGAAGCATAACATCCGACAACAGTTGGTCCATGATTTTCCGCGTCAAGGGATTCGCTTCCTGATATACGTTTTCTTCGTGGATCTTTGCCGCAGCGCGCGACGCTTCCGTAAGTTCGGCAAAATATTTTTTACATTTTTCTGCGAGGGGTATTCCCATGTAAGTCTCCTGATACTGAACTTCGGCACTGTACACCGATACTACCGCTATAGTAAATTCGAAAGCGCAATATGTCAACGCCGAAACAAAATCCGACAATTCAACCTGTTTTGTCATATTGTCGAAACCGCCGGATGACAGAACAATAACCCTTCGTGCTCTGCCAAAGACGCGATCGAATTTTTCAGCGGTTTCAATTTTAATTAATAAGATTGATGTGACTTAATAATACGCGATCGTAAAGCCGCCCGTCTTCGTAAAACCGAGCGCCGCGTACGCTTTTTGCGCGGCTTCGTTTCCGTTCCGTGCGTAGAGCACCGGCAGCCGATTCGATGCGACGATTTTTTCGGCGAGCGTTTCGACGAGGAGCGATGCGCATCCTTTTCTTCTGAAATCGGGAACGGTGTACACCCCGCCTATCTGCACCCAGCGGATGCCGACGGCGTTCGTGTTCGCTTTTGCAGCTGCACCGCCGCGGGCGTTTTGCAGCGAGACGACATATTCGTTTTTTAAAATGCGTTCGAGGTTTTTTCGTGCCGCAGCGAGGTTTTGCGTTCTGCACGGAGGGATCACTTCTTCGGCTTCGTATGCGAGCTGCAGCGGCATGAGCGTATCCGCATCCCTTATACCGCATCGGACTATTTTAAATTTTTCACAACACGCTTTTTCGCCGGCTGCCGCCGCATTTTCCGAAATCGGATTTGCCGCAGCGCACTCCGTACGCATACCGCACATTTGCGGCTCTCCCCGTACCGCCGCATATCGTTCGCTTTTTGCTTCGAGATTTTTTAGCGCCGATTCGGAAAGCGTCATAAGCGCGTATTCGTTTACGTGCAGCGGCGTCCTGCCGATTTCGGCAAGAATTTTCATGATAAAGTGCGCCGCTTCGGCTTCACCGTTTACGCATGATATTTTCTTGTCCGACAAAAAAGCTTTCACGGAGGTACAAAAAGCTCCGTTGTTTTGCAAAGAGACGGCATTCGGGATGCACAGGAGCATTCTGCTTTTGACGCTTATGACGCCGAGCGTTTCGCGCGCATCGCTTTCGATTGTAAAGCTGTCGCCGCTTCCGAGCCGTAGATGTTCTACAAGCGATACGCAAGTGCGCTCGTGCTTTGCAAGGAAGGCGAGCGTTTCCGCTTTCTTTTTTTCATCGACCGGAATAAAGCGCATAAAGATACCTTCCGATTTTTTCGCGTATCAATAAACGGCGACTCTTGCAAATTATTAATTTCAATTTCGAGTTTCCTAAAACTCGACGTTCGACTTATTAATTTCTGAAGCTGTGAATGGGAGGGGGAATACGCCCGCCGCGATCGATGAATTCTTTGCAGCCGAACGAGTTGACCTCCATAACGGGCGCGCCGCCCAAAAGGCCGCCGAACTCAGCCCAATCGCCTGTCGTTTTTCCGGGAACGGGGATGACGCGTACTGCGGTCGTTTTGTTGTTGACCATGCCGATCGCGAGTTCATCCGCGATGATGCCGCTGATCGTCGATGCTGTCGTGTCGCCGGGGATCGCTATCATATCGAGGCCGACCGAACACACCGTCGTCATCGCTTCGAGTTTTTCGAGCGTAATCGAGTGCTCTTTTACCGCGCGGATCATCCCCTCGTCTTCCGACACGGGAATAAAGGCGCCCGAAAGACCGCCGACTTTCGTACTCGCCATAACGCCGCCTTTTTTTACCATATCGGTGAGCATAGCGAGAGCTGCCGTCGTACCGGGAGCGCCCGCACTTTCAAGGCCGCATTCTTCGAGGATGCGCGCGACCGAATCTCCGACGGCGGGAGTCGGCGCAAGCGACAGGTCGAGAATGCCGAATTCGACGCCGAGGCGATGCGCCGCTTCCGTTCCGACAAGCTGTCCCATGCGCGAAACTTTGAACGCCGTTTTTTTGATGCCGTCGGCAAGTTCATCGATAGGCTTTCCTTTGTATTCTTTTGCGGCGGCGAGAATGACGCCCGGTCCCGAAACGCCGACGCTCAGTACCGCGTCCCCTTCTCCCGGGCCGTGAAAGGCGCCGGCCATAAAAGGATTGTCTTCCGGCGCGTTGCAGAACACGACGAGCTTTGCGCAGCCGATGCCGTCTTTTTCTTTCGTGCGCTCCGCCGTTTTTTTGACGATTTGTCCCATGAGCTTTACGGCGTCCATATTGATGCCGCTCTTCGTTGAACCGAGATTGACCGACGAACACACCCGTTGGGTGCACGCAAGCGCTTCGGGGATCGAATCGATGAGGACGGCGTCTCCCGCAGTGATGCCCTTTTGCACGAGAGCCGAAAAGCCGCCGGCAAAATCGACGTCGAGTTCCTTTGCGGCTTTGTCAAGCGTTTCCGCCCACGCGACGTAATTTTGTTCGCCGCTCGCTTCCGCAATCATCGCAATCGGTGTGACCGCTATACGCTTGTTGATAATCGGCACTCCGAATTCCGCTTCGATTTCGCGGCCGACTTTGACGAGGTTTCCCGCCCGCTTCATAATTTTATCGTAGATGCGGTTTCGGCATTTTTTGCCGTCGTCTGAAATGCAGTCCCGCAGTGAAATGCCCATGGTGATCGCGCGGATGTCGAGCTTTTGCCGCATAAACATATTGACAGTCTGTTCGATTTCGGTCGCTGAAAAAATCATAGAGGTATTTTAGCAGTTGGCGAAAATAAAGTAAATCGGAACGCATACAAGATGCACGCGTATGAACGATACGGCTTTCCTGCTTCGTGTTCCTGTTCGTTAAGAATTTCTTCAAAAAACTCCGAAATCGCACTATTTCCGCGATTTATATAGCGGAGGTACGATAACAAGCATCGACTGAAATAGCGCCTCCGCTAAAGTCCGGAGACGAAAAACGCCGAGCGTTTTTCTTTTGTAGGAGACACTCGCGATTTCTGCGCATTGCTCGAAATCGCAGCGTTCTTATCTCGAGTTTGCGTTGCAAACTCGCCGATTGAACGTGTGCGCTCCGCTCGAAACGGCGCGCTGACGCGCTTGTTGCGAGATACACGCACAGAAAAAACTTTTTCGGAAGTTGATTCGAAGTCCGCGAAAGCGGACACGTAGAATCGGTTCTTTGCAGAACGAGCCGGAGGCTCTAACTTCCTGTAAAAGTTTTTTGAGAGGTGATGAATATGTTAATTGCCGAGTACGATTACGATGTGGACATCGCCGTGCAGAGAGAAGAAGAAAGAGAAATCGCATTGCAGGAAGGTATTGTGCAGGGTGAAGCGAAAGGTTTTTCGCTGGGCATCGCACAGGGAAAGCTCGAGGGCATTTCCGAAGGCTCATACAAAGCAAAGCTTGAAACGGCAAAATTGATGAAACATACGAATTGCAAACGTGATTTTATTATGCAAATGACCGGTCTTACCAAAGAAGAAGTGGAATCGATCAGCTGAACCGGCAACGGTGTTTAAGCAATTTTTTTACGGGGGTGTCGGCCTGCCTCTATAAAGGCGTCTTACGCGAGAGTTCCTCCGAAGGGGATCGCGAGCATTTTGCAAAACGCCTCGTAATACGCTTTCGCCTTATCGTCCGAAATGCCGGTAACGAAAAACGATTCGTCGGGCACGTCCGAAAGAAAATCGGCTGTTGCAGTGAAAATATTTTCGTTTCTCTTTTTTCCCGAATGAATAAAATCGCCGTGTACTTCGATCGCATGACGCGCAACGCCGTCGCGCGAATCGACGACGTTTACGTTTTTTCCCGCAGCCTTTTGCATGATATCCGCAAGATGCGTAAAATGCGTACAGCCGAGCACAATCGTGTCGCAGCCCTTTTCCGCAAAATAATCGACCGCCGGCATAACCGCGCGCATCTTTTCGTTTTCGTCGGCGGTAACAAGCTTCCGTTCGATAAACGAAACGAGGTCGGCATCTCCGCGCGAATATATCGTACAGCCGGATGCGAAACCTTTTTCGAGCTCGCGTATGTATGCGTCGCGCACGGTCGCGTTCGTCGCAAGCAAACCGATTTTTTTATTTTTCGTCACCGAAGCGGCGAGCTTTATCGCAGGCACCGTACCGATAAACGGCACGGAGGGAAAGCGTTCGCGAAGGGAGGCGAGGGCGGAAACGGAAATCGTATTGCACGCAACGACGATCGTTTCCGGACGCCACGTGTCGATGATGCGCGAAACGGCAGCCGTCGAGTATTCGATTATTTCGGGAACGGTTTTTTCTCCGTACGGAAAATGCACGGTATCGGCAAGGTAGACGCAAGTCGCGTCGGGAGCAAACCGTTTGAGACGAAGCATATAGGGGATGCCGCCGGTACCCGAATCTAAAAACGCAAAATTCATAACACGATACCGCCGAATAAACTGTTGAACGCATCGCGCGCTTTTGCCGCCTTGTCGCCGCCGGATGCAAAATCGGTGCGCGGTGAAAACGCTGCGCAAAAGTTCGCCCTTTCTTTGTCGGCTACAAGTTCTTCCACGGTTTCCCGGCAATCGTAATGCACACCCGGCGAATAAAACGTACAGTTGCGGCAGACATGCAAATCGGCTCCGCAAAATTCACATACCGATGTCCTGAATATTTTTTCGGAACTGCGTATCGCGCGCTTGCACTTCCAACACATGGAATCGATTGTAATCGTTTGACTAAACAAACGCAATAGCGTACGATAAAACCATGTTTACGCTGAACAAGTGCTTCGTTCACTCGTGCAAAAATCTTTCGCTTTCCGTCTTCGATGAAACGAACGGTATGACCGAAGAACGCGGATACTGTCTCAACCACACGCCCGATCCCGGCCGCGCAAAAAGATCGATTTACGATTATATTAAAACGCACGACGTCATAGTCGGTTTAAACGCCGCAGGCATTATGTTCCGTGACATCGATTTATCGAATAAGCGATTTTACGGCTGCAATTTTCAGCACTGCACGTTTACCGATCTCCGCTCGGAAGGTTTGCGCGGCAAACTGTGCATGTTCGATTTTGCAACATTCGCCGACTGCATGCTCGCCGGTTCCACTATGCAGTTTACGTCGTTCGCCTGCTGTACCTTTTCGCACACGATATTCACCGGCAGCGACATGGTGCAAAACAATTTCAACGGCGTGCAGGCCTTTCAATCATCGTTCGACGATTCGGACTTGTACAATTCGCGCTTTATCGGTGCGCGCCTCGTCGACACATCGCTTAGAAATTGCAATATCAAAAACACTCTTTTTCTCGAATGCTCGTGCGAAAACGTTTCAATGAAAATGTCGAACACGAGGGAAGCCGTTTTCGACCGTAAGGGCAGCGAACTTTTTCAGGGAATCGCGCCGAAGATGAGGGGCGGTATATGAAAATATATTTTCATCTCAACATCGGCGGATTTTCAAACTGTTACATCATCGAAAACGAATTTAACAAAGAAGCGATTATCATCGACCCCGGCAAAATCACGGACGATATCATCAAGCGCATCGAAGACGAATCGTATAAACTCGCGGGTGTCTTTATCACGCACAATCACGGAAGTCACGTACACGGCCTAAAAACGCTGCGCAAAATATATACGCCCGCCGTCTATGCGGCCGATTGGGAAGTGGCGGGAAACGACACGCACGTCATCACCGGCGACGGGAAAATCCGCATCGCAGGTTTTACGGTGCGCTACATGGCGCTGCCCGGTCACACCGCCGATTCCATGGTCTACAAAATCGGCAACGTCCTTTTTACCGGCGACAGCCTCTCCGCCGGAAAAATCGGAAGCACGAACAGCAGCTATTCCGATTTCGTACTCCGGAAAAACATCGAACAAAAAATCCTGTCTGAAAACGACGCGACCGTCATCATGCCGGGACACGGGCCGCCGACCTGCGTCGGTGCGGAACGCATGTTCATCGTATGAGCCACACGCGGCCGCACGAAAGCCCCCAATTGTCGAATGCGTATTCATCGAATACTTTTGCCGCATCTTCAAACGGAATGCCGTGCGTCTGCCGCACGTATGCTGCAAGCGAAGGGATCGCTTTTTGCACCGACGTCCAATTCGCAAGATTGACAAAGTATGCGGCGACGGCGGAAACGTTTTGCTGCATGATATACGCCATAAATTCGTTGTGCACGAGATATTCGTCGTTCAAATCGTAGTTGAGATTGGGATGTAATTGCCAATAGCTCATCAAAAAATCGCGCGAAGTTTCGTCCGTCGTATAAAAAACGGCCGCCGTCGCATTACGGAAATTTTCGTCGGTAAAAAAAATGCCGTGCCATCCTTCATGCGCAATATAGCGATTGCGGAGCCATTCCGGGGATTCCTGCGAAATCGAAATGAGGGCACCCTTCCTTGCGGCGTATGAAGCGCCGTCGGCTGCGATCACGCCGTTTGTAAGCAGGATATCGCGCAATAGAAGCTCCCGCTGATTGAGCGGAAAATTTTCCGACCGGGCTTTCGTAAAAAATGCTGCAAGGGATGCGGCACTGTAATCGTGCGCGTTAAAACCGTGCATACCTTCGAGCGCTTCGTCGGTAAGAAGCGTACCGCGGTAGCCCATCTTTTCGGAAAAAAACGCGAGCCGTTTAAAAAAATCGTTTTGCACCGCAAAGTCTTTCGTATCGATGATGAGTACGCCGGGAAATCTGTCCCACTCGAAAAGTTCGTAATCGCCCGTGCGCCACTTCGAGCGAGGCCAGGAGATGATCAGGCCGGGATCAGTCGCAAACGGTGCAAGAATTTTTCCGCCCGTATTCAATTCGTTTTTGACATCGCTCCGCGTCATCATGAGAACGGAAATATTATTAATTTTGTCGCTGCACGAAACCGTCGAAAAAGGATTTGCAAGCGCCGTCGTCTGAATATCGTATGCGTACGCTTTTTTTTCGGAACCCGCGACCTGCGCTTTATCCGTACGGAATATTATTAATTTTTCGCCGCCCGCATTCAGCTCCGTCTTTGCGGGATTTTGCGCCGTACCCCAATCGTCCGGTGCATAAAACGCCGCGACGATCTTCGGCATAACGGACGCATCCGTGTTCTGCGACGGAAAGACGAGCGATGCGCCCGAAAAATCCGCCTCCGCAGGCGACTCGTGCATGACGCCTCCGTTCGGCGCAAAAGCAAAGAGCGGTACGGAAGCGCTTCTATCCCAGCCTATCGCCCCTCTTCGAATTTCCGCACGGATAATCGACGAAGGGACGGCCGCATACACGAAAAAACCGTACGGTACATTTTTGCCGTTTTTCATTTCATCTTTTTCAAACGAAAACGCGAGAACGAATTCTGCAAGATTCTGCGCGACGAAGCTCGCAAGCGGCCGCTTTTCGATCTCTTTTTGCAGCCTGCCTCGAAACGTAAAATCGTCGGCAAATAAAAAGCCGAGCATAAACGCTTTATCCGCACCCGCCGTCTTATGCGAAACCCGTATGCGCACCGAAAGTGCGGCATCGCCGAAACGTTCAATGTATGAAACCAACGACTTCCGCTGCTCTTCCGTAAAACGATAATATGCGTAGCCGGCCCGAGCTTTTTTCGATTTCGCATTTGCATTCAGCGCCCTAAGCTTCGATGTGGACACCTGCATTTCTTCCGTAAAGGCGAGCGAAAGCGGAGACGTTTTCGACAGATATTTTTTTGCAAGCAAGCCGATATCGCACGCGAACACGAACGTGAGCGCACCTAAAATAATTTTTTGTTTTATTGTTAATTTTTTAAAAAAAGTCGTCATCGGATCATACTACATTTTTTTTATAAAAATAGCTATACTGCCGTTATGTTCGCCCTTATTCCTCACCCGACGGAAGCGCTCATTCTGTCCCGCACGCAAAAAGCGACGCTTTCGCGCCTCAACGCCGAAGCGGGAAAACCCTGCTGGGTTCCGGTATTTCCGCTGTGGGCATTTTTTAATAATTTCGATTGCCGAGTGGCGGAACGCGATACGGCAAAAAAAAAGCAAACGCACTGTGCTCAGGACAAAGACTGCGAACGAACGCAAAACGCGTACAATACGGATTGTGCACAAATCGTGCCATATGATACGGCGCTGAAAAATGTCTGTAATGAGGATGCGTTCGATGCATCATATAATGCCATGCTGCAAAGCATCGGCGATGTGAATTCGACATTCGATACAGCAAAACTGAAAACGATACATCGCGCAATCGCATCGTTTACGATCGATGCGCCGGAAATGTCAAACGGCGAATTTTTTTTTCCTGCAGCATTGTACTTTCGAAACGATACCTCTGTTTACGGAAAGATACTCGCTGGAAAAATATATATCGAAGAGACGGCAGGTGATACAAAAAGAAGCGAAGACGGTAGCCTGTGCGACGATAAAAAAGAAGCGCCGCTCCGTGCTGTCAAAAAAACAAGTGACAACGCAGACGCAATCCTTGATGCTGAGCCCGAAGAAAAATCATTCGGCCGATTTCCGTACTCCTGCCGCGTATTCAGAATTGCAGATGCGAAAATCGACGAAAGCAAAGCTGCAAACGGTGAAACTGCGGGCAATAAAATCGCCGACAAACGCTCCGAAGATACATCTGCGAATACCGGCGATACCGACGGTATGCATCTTCGTGCGTGGCACGTAAACACATCGCTTTGGGTAAAAATTTAAAAATAATAAATACAGTGTACTAAGCCGCAGACAATAACGATTTTTAAAATCATAATATGCAGATTTATTAAAAACACTTCGACCCTCGGCATCAAACTTATTAAAATATCGAAGTCTTAATAAGTTTTATATTGGCGGCTCCGCCGACGGAAAGCGTCGCCGTTTTTTTCGTCGCTTCGATATGCACGGTTACTTCCGCATCTCCGCTCGCTTTTGCAAGCGAAAGCGGCGTACACAAAATCGTTTCGAGTTTTGCCGAACCGTCAGCTTTCGGCATACGCACTTCGATCATGTCGCCGGATGCGATCGCACTTTCGACGAGGCGCACTTTGCCGAGAAAATCCATGCCTCCCGCTTCTGCACTTTCGCTACGCACGGTATCTTTGCCGAGCTGTTCCGCCGACAAAATGATTTTACTGTCGATGCGGGCTGAAAGATTTTCTTTTTGCGCTTTGGAAAGATCGAGCGACGCGAGCGTGCGGTGCAGATCCGAAAGCAGTTTGTCGCGTTGCTTTTTTTCGGGGCGGCAGGCATTCTTTTTCCGTACGTCTTTGAATTGGTCTTCACCGCTTCCGATCGGCGGAAATGACGGCGGCGTGCGGTCGGCGGCATCGGTTTTTATTTTTCCGATGCAATCGAAACCCGCTTCTTTGCCGAAAGCCGCCGCATCTTCGTCGCTGCGAATATTCAAGAGGTATACCCCCTCCGCCAATTTTGTTTGAATAAAGCGCGCCGCTTTCGGATTTTTTTCGATGAGCTTCGAATTTTTTTCATCGAGTTTTAAAACGTAGCCCTTATACAAAACCGCCGACGAGTAGAGCTGCTGCCAGTCTTCGATGCTGACACGGAGATTTTGCGGAACGCCGTGCGCGGCGTATTTTTCGAGGAGCGAGCTGATCGTTTCGGCAGTGTAGCCGAAATCGAAGGCTCGGATCACCGACGCTTTATCGATTTCGAATTCGACCGTCGTATCGAAATTGACGACGCGTAAAAAAAGCGACAGCGGCAAAAGCGCTTTGAGCGAGAGTCCCGGTAAAAGCGTAACCGTAAAGCCCGAATTGATCGAAAGAAAGCGTGTGTTCGTATCCGCTTTCTCTTCGTCCGAAAGCGTTTTTCCGACGCGGTAAATAGCATCGCCTTCTTTCGTTTTTCCGGCGACGGTAAAGAGACCGAACGTTTCCGCCGCATCGACGATGCGCTCGAAGGGCGGACGCACATCGCTTCCGTCGTCGCGTTTGCCGTGCGAACGGTCGATGAGCGCACGAAAACGGCGCTGTTCCCGAACGGAACTTCCGAGCAGCGACATACATCTGAGAAGGACGCGTTTCGTAAGACCTGAATCGGGAACGGAAGCCGCAATGTCGAGGATGAGTTCGGCGTACGAGCGCAGTCCTTCCCGATCGAGCGAAGCGCTTGATGCAGCAGTAAGGTAGGCGTATTGTTTTTCAGGCGGAAGTTCCGCGAACGAAAGCGATCGTGCATAATCGACGGTGATGCCGCTTTCGTTCCGTTTGACGAGCGACAAATTTAATAATGCGGTGATGAGCGTTTGAACGGGGGCGGTTCCGCAGGCGAACACGGTTTCCAAGCGCGCCGCGTCGATCTTTTTTAAAGAACCGTCCGCTTTGCAAAGATCCGGTCTTTCGGCGATATAAGAAATGACGGCGGCGATAAATTCGGGCGAGATCGAAAAACTTCCACCTTCCGTGCGGGATGCGTACTGTGCTTCGGGGATGATGCGTGCGATATCGATACGGGGAGCAAGCAAATCTTCAAGCAGCGGATTTACGTACAGGCGCTGAGGATCGTCTTTGTTCGATTCATCTTTATAAATTATTAATCTGTCGGTAAGATTCGAAAGCCGTGCGGTAATTTCCGAAGAAGTATATTCTCCTGAAAAAAAGCATATAAGTTTTTCCTCCGTCGCTTCGGGAACGAGGACGAGGGCGGTGATGATTTTTTCGTCGAAATCATCGAGCAGAGTGAGGAGATTTTTTCTGTTTTGCTCCCTGCAAAAAAAAGAAGACAGCTGTTCGATGAGATTTTGTTTGTTGTACGGCGTTTTGATTTTTCCGAGATAGGCGCGCAGCATATCGAAAAAGCGGCTGTCGGGGAGCATCGCGAGAGAAGCTTGCCATAAAGCCGTGCGCCGTTTTTTATCGGATTCGTTCAACATAGATCGTCTTCCGTGATTTCATCGAAATCGCTTGTATCGCGATACCTGACAATGCGGTAGGAATATCCCTGCTCAGCGAGAAATTTCTGTCGGTTCGCACCGAAGTCCTCTTCGACCGTGTTCCGCGTGATGAGCGTAAAAAAACGCGCCGTGCGTTCTTTCGGTCTGAGTATGCGTCCGAGACGCTGCGCTTCTTCCTGACGGCTTCCGAACGTACCCGACACTTGGATCGCGAGCGACGCGTCCGGCAGATCGATCGCGAAGTTTGCGACTTTCGAGACGACGAGTACGTGCAGTTTGCCGCTGCGGAACTCGCCGTAGATCGAATCGCGTTCGGATACGGGCGTTTTTCCGGTGATGATAGGAGCGTGCAGCATACGCGCGAGCTTTTCGAGCTGGTCGATGTATTGGCCTATGACGAGGATTTTATCGTTCGGAAAACGATCGACGATTTCCCGTACGACCCGATCTTTTATCGGATTTTCGCTTGCGATGCGATGTTTCGTGCGCGCGTTTGCGACGGCGTATCGGATCTCTTCATCGCCATCCAAATCGAGGCGCACTTCGATGCACTCCGCCGACGCGATCCAGCCGGACTGTTCGAGTTCTTTCCACGGAACGTCATAACGCTTCGGCCCGACGAGGCTGAACACATAGCTTTCGCAGCCGTCTTCCCGCACGAGCGTCGCCGTCAGCCCCACGCGGCGCACCGCCTGCAATTCCGCAACGACGCGAAAAACGGGAGCGGGCAGCATGTGCACTTCGTCGTAGAGTATCAATCCCCACGCTCGTTTTCGAAACAGAGAAAAATGCGGATACGGTCCGTCCTTTTCAGGCCGCCACGTCAATATCTGATACGTCGCGACGGTCACCGGCTTGATCGATTTTTCTTCGCCCGTGTATTCGGCGATATCGTCCGCAGTGAGATTCGTTTTATCGACGAGTTCCGCGATCCACTGATGGACGGCCGTGATATTCGTCGTAACGATGAGCGTGCTCGTTTTGAGCATGTCCATGATCTGCATACCGACGATCGTTTTGCCGGCGCCGCACGGAAGCACGATCGTACCGAATCCCGTGCCGGGGCCTTTGTCCCCGACGAGCGCTTTCGCCGCTTCAAGCTGGTATTCGCGGACGACAAGCGGAGAGCCGTTCGACGTCGTTTTGCGCAGGCTGATGTCGAGCGCTTCTCCGTCTGCAAGCGGCACTTCGTCTTTTACCGGCCAGCCCGTCTTTATCAATTCCTGCTTTACCGTGCCTCGGTCGGTGAGGCGGACACGGAAGCATCGGCTGCCGTCTTCATCGATTAATAAATATTTTGCCAGCCCGCGGTTCGCGCACAGTTCGCGGTAGATGCGCTCTGAATCCGTTTCGAGCTTGAGATATTCTTCCGCGTTCGAAGAAGGACAAGCGACGAGCCTCAACTTTCCGAAACGCTCCGCCGTTTCGCGCATCCACGCGATGACCGCCTGCGGTACGTCGAAGCGGCTGTACCTTTTCAAAACCGCTGCGATATCGTCCGCCGTAAAACCCGCACTCGCCGCATTCCACAGCGACAGAGGCGTCAAACGATACGTATGCAAATATTCGGGCGAACGCTCGAGCTCCGCGAACGGAATCAAATCGTTCCGGCATTCGTCGGCTTTCGGCGCGTGCACGTCGAGCAGGAGAGTTTTATCGCTTTGAACGATGAGCGGCTTATCGTTTTGCATAACAGAGTATTATGACATATAATATAAAAACAATCAAACAAAATAAAATATCAGTATAAGAAAAGAAATTGCAAATTCAGAGAGTTTTAATATATTTTCTGCGATTTTTTGCGTTTTAATTTTGAATTGGCTACATTACAGGCTACATTTTTATTAATTTTTTCTCGTGCTACGCTCCCATACGGGAGCGACTTACACGAGCAATCAATCGAGCTTATGTATGACATAATGCACGCGTCCGATAAGCTCGAGTTTGTCTGCGGGAGCTTCAAACGATCCGTATTTTGGATTGTCGCTTCGGATAATGCACGTTCCGCGCGCCGCCTGCACACGTTTAACATACCCGCAGCCGTTTAAGCGGATCGCATACAGCCCCTCTGTTCCGTCCCACCCGCAACTATCGCAAACAACCATATCGCCGGATCGCAGCGTCGGCTCCATACTATCGCCCCGCACGTGCAGAGCTGCGAGCTGTTCGCCGTAACGGGATAATTCTTTCGGTACGGGAAAATATCCGGTTACAACGTCGGTTGACGGCAAGTCTACGCCGTTACCCGCAGATAATTCTTGATCGAGTATCGGCACAACAAACGCATTTGTCGGTATATCGCGTGTAATACCGTCAAAATTATTAATTAATAAATCGCCAGGTGATATCCCGAAGACCTTCGCGATTTGATTAATCTCATGTGCATCAGGAACAGTTCCGCGAAACATTTGAGTTTCAATCGTATGCGCACTTTTCCCGATTTTGACTGACAGCTCTCTTTGGGTTATACCATGCTGTTTGCACAATTTTTTTATCCCCTCCCAAAAAATAGCTATGTCCATACTGCTATTTTAGCATATAAGAAGAAAAAATCAATAAAAATAAGAAAAATACATAAAAAAAGTAAAGAAAATACTTGACAAATCACTACGTAGGTAGTAATATTTTTATAAATCATTACGAATGTAGTGATTTATAAAAGACAACTACGTTACGTCATCTTGCGTAGTTGCCTTTGGCAACGGACGGGGACAAGGAGAACGTCCAATTGGCGCATAAAGCGAGATGACGGCTTTGTGCGCCTTTTTTTTTGAGGTGCAAAATGGAAAACGTAAGGGAATACGAGCGACCCGTCGGGATGGCGGAAGCTGCGGAGTATCTGGGCGTATCGCGAGGGACGTTGTATGCGTGGGTGTCTGCGGGGCGTATAAAAGCGCATAAGCTCGCGCCGATTGAAAAATCGGGACGCGGAGCAGCCAGTCGGTTTTACATCTCCGAATTGGAAAAATGGGTCAAGGAGCAATAAATGACACGATACGAACGGCTTATTGCAACGGTCGCCGACGAAACGGCGAAAGCGGAAGAAGCAAAAAAGCGCGGCGATGAGAATATGGAAAAGTTTCATCGGCACGCGGCAGAGGGTTTTCAGCAGCAACTGCACGGGCTTTCGCTCGACGAAGCAGCGGAACTTGTATGAAAACGTTACGCGACGTGCCGGAGAGCGAAGTTGTCCGCGAAGTGAAAGAGGTGATCCGAATCACGGGTTTGAAGCTCCAGCGGATAAACACGGGGAGCTTTGCAATCGGCGAGGGGCGATCGAAACGGTTTGTTAAAACAGCCGAAGCGGGAACGCTCGACTTCGAGGGGTACGACAACCGCGGTCGGCACGTGGGCATCGAGTGCAAACGACCTGTCGGCGGCAGGTTGTCGGACGCACAGGCGGAGCGGATCGACGACATAAACCGCAAGGGCGGCGTTGCGTTTGTGGTAACAAGCGGCGCGGAAGCAATGGAATTATTAAAAATTAATAAGTGTATATAGGGGGTGCATATGGAAATGGAAAAGGTGAAATTGTCGAACTTACAGCACGGGGTCGTGATTGATATGTTCGACGAGGAATTCAACAAGGTGCTGCGCAACATCGCCGACGACAACGTCAAGCCGGATGCAACGCGGGAAATCTGTATCAAAATACAGATAAAGCCCGACAAGACACGGCAGACGGCGGCGACGAAGATCGACGTAACGAGTAAGCTCGCGCCGGTCAAATCGTCGGACGGCATGATGTTTATCGGCACGGAAGACAACGAAGTGGTTGCCTACGAAGACAACTACAATCAGCAGGAACTCGGCATGGATAAGCCGGGTATTTACAGAATGGCGGAAGCCGCAGGGGGACAATAAAAATGGATAAAGCAACGATCGACAAAATCGAAGAGCTTGCAATGCAAAATCGAACCGTCGAAGTCGACGGACAGGTGTTTTCGGAGCACAAGCTCCAGCCGGTGTATTTTACACCGTGCGCGGATCGGCTTACCGTGCATAGTCTTTTGGGTTTTTGCACATATATCAACAACGGTTTTGACGGCATTACAAAAGATGACGGTATGGTCATTGTTTCCGACATCAACAGAACAAAACTTGTTAGCAAGCTGTTCGGCAAAGATAAATCACGGGAAACTTTTATTGCTGCCGAACTTTGCGAAGTCGAAGAATTCCCGTTCGGGCAATTTATGACGCAGGAAGAATTCGCGATCAAATTCCGAAGCCTTTTTGTGCCGAGTGAAAAGAACGACACGAACTACGTTCTGTCGTTCGTCTCCAAATTACACGGCGGAACGGCAATCGCAACGGAAGACGACGGTATTACGCAACAGGTCGGCGTATCGCGTGGCGTGTCCGGCAAGATGACAGGAAAGGCTACGTTGAAGCCGATTGTCAAACTCGCGCCTTATCGGACGTTCCGCGAAATCGAACAGCCGGAAAGCGAGTTTTTGCTCCGTATGCGTCTTAACAGCGACAACATACCGCTTGTTGCGCTGTTTGAAGCGGACGGTGGCGCATGGCGGATCACGGCGATGAACCGTATCGCCGAATACATCGCAAAAGCGTGTCCCGATGTAAAAATCATCGCATAAAACACAGGTCGGGCGCAACAAAGATACACGGCGGGTGCAAGCCCCGCGCGCTCGAATAACGCAAGCGGCCGCGCGCGTTTAATAATTTTCAAGGGGTGCAAGAATGAATGAAATTATTAAAAAAGAGCCTACGGAGATAATCACCCCCGTAGACGAAAAAACAATCATGGAATATCTCGACACGACCGGATTGACAAAATCGCTCTTGTCGAAAGAAAAGGCGATGTTTGTGAATATGGCGCGGCTGTACGGATTAAATCCGTTTAAGCGCGAAATTTATTGTACGGTATACGGCGAAGGGCAATATCGGCAGTGCTCGATCGTAACGGGTTATGAGGTGTACTTAAAACGGGCGGAACGTATCGGGAAGCTCGACGGTTGGCAGGCGCAAATCACGGGCAATTTGCAAGACGGGACGCTCGCCGCAACGGTTACGATCTGGCGCAAGGACTGGACGCATCCGTTTACACATACAGCGTTTTATACCGAGTGCGTGCAGACGAGTAAAAAGACGGGCGAGCCTAATGCGATATGGCGCAAAATGCCGAGCTTTATGGTGCGCAAGGTCGCAATCGCGCAGGCGTTTCGTTTGTGCTTTTCGGACGAGTTCGGCGGTATGCCGTACACCAATGACGAAATGGGCGTAGACGCGCCGAAAGAACGCGACATCACTCACGAAGCGTCGGCAACGATAGTTCCCGATGACGCTGCCGAAACACCGAATACGGAAGCGAAAAACGACACACCGGCTGCGGACGTAGTAATACAACTTGAAATGCTTTTGACAAAATACGGTAATCAATTGAGCGGAAAGCCGTACGAACTCGCCGAAGAAGCGCTCCGTACGGGAAGCGACGCGGAAGTCATTGCGATGTATGACCGCGTCGTCTCGTATCTCAAACGAAAAGGAATACAGGTAGGTAAATAATATGGCAGAAAAAAAACAAACGGAAAACGCACTTGAACAGGCAAACGCATTGCAGTTGGTCGTCACAAAAAATATCACGGGCGTACTCGAAACAAATATTGCGGGGCTTGAACTGTATGTCGATGAGAAGCTCAAAAGCTATACGCCCGAAACGTATCTCGGAGACGCTGACGCGGCGAAAAAAGACAGGGCGGAATTGAACAACGCGCAAAAACTCTTGTCGCAATCGCGAATACAGCTCATGAAAGAGCTTATGAAACCTTATGCCGATTTTGAAGCACGGTGCAAAACACTTGAAAAGAAAATCGGCGAAGCAAGCGGGAAGCTCGACGAAATCGTCAAGGCGAAAGAGGCGGAAGAAAAACGTGCGAAAGAAGCGCACGTCAATGAACTTTGGCTCTCTAAAAAATTTGACGTCGTACCGCTTGAAAAAGTTTTTAATCCAAAGTGGTTGAATAAAACGACAAAAGAGAGCGACATCAGCGCCGAGATGGACGCGATTATTAAACGGATTTATTCGGAGCTTAAAATCATCGAAAAGTACGGCGATGACGCCGAGACACTCAAGGCGCATTATCTTATGTGCTTGAACATCTCCGATACGATGGACTACGGCGAGGAACTCGCGAAACAACGGGAAGCCGTCGCAAAGGAAAAAGCCGAACGAGAGGCGCGGGAGCACGGAGAGCAGATCGAAAAGCAACGCGCGGAAGTGCGCGAAGAAAACGCGCGGAAAATACAAGACGCGCCGATCGACAGGCTTGCGCAAGCGGCACTCGGTATTGAAAAACCGGCGGAAGAAAAAGCGGTTGAATATGTTGTAACGATCCGCATAAAGCCGTCGGAAGTCAATGAGGTAAAATCGCTCCTTACGTCAAACGGTATCGAGTACGTGAGTTTTGAGAGGTTGGATTTTTGAGCGAGGAAACTATGACGGCGGTTATCGCAATTCCCGCGTACGAGACGGCGGCGAAGCCGAAAATCTTTTCGTCGGTGCTGAAATGCGCCGAATGGTTTTTGACGACGTCCGGCAGGATTAAAACGCACATCAAAAACGGCAAGGAATACGCGGGGTATTTTTTCGACGAGGCGATCGAAAAGCAAGGGGGTAGAAATGACGGGTAAACTTGCAAAGAAAGACATCACGAGCATCTGCGAAGCGGTCGGCGTAGTGATCGATCGTATGCCGGCGGGGAAACAGTTTTCGGGGTATGACTTAAAAAATGCGGTTGTGCGGATATATCCCGATTGCGTACATTGCTACGTTGATACGGTGCTTCGGTGCGCGCGGCTTAAACGACGCGGGAGCTTTTTTGTCGTAAACCGACACAAAAGTTTGTATCAAAAACGGGGGTAAATTATGACGGACATCAATCACGTATTGGTTATCGGGAGATTAACAAAAGACTTCGGCGCTGACCCGCGAACGTTTTTTTACACGGCGGGCGGAACGGCGTGCGCAAAGGTGAGCATTGCCGTAAACCGAAGCGTAAAACAATCGGACGGGCAATGGACGGACGAAGTGAGTTTTTTTGACGTTACGATCTGGGGTAAAACTGCGGAAAATCTGAAACCGTATCTTGTCAAGGGGAAGCAGATCGCCGTCGACGGCTATCTGAAACAGGATCGCTGGCAAAAGGACGGACAGAATTTCAGCAAAGTGAACATCGTTGCGAATTCGGTACAGCTGCTCGGCGGCGGGACATCCGCGCCCGAAAGTGCGAGCGCGCCGCAATCTTACGGGCAAAATTACGGACGCGCACAAGAGCCGTATCACGGCAACTCGCCGCAGGTGCCGCCGCGAATGCAGGGAAACTATATGCAATCGCAACAGCAGGTGTATCAAACGCCTGCCGCGCAACAGCAATTCGGCGGGGGCGATGATTTTCCCGAAGATTTACAGTTTTAGGAGCGGCGGCGATGGTAACGGTTATTTTGCATCGAGAGTATGTCAAAGAACATATCGCGTTCGCTGTGCCGACGGACACGACGATCCGCGAGGCGATAAAGCGCGAACTCGTAAAGTGCCGCGACAAACACAACGATTATGTCCTCGTTACCATCGCGCAGCCGAAGCGCCCGCGCACAACGGGCGACGGATCGCAAAATCATCACCTCAATGGCCATATCATGCAGATATGCGCCGAAACGGGAAACGACTATGACGCGGTAAAAAACGCCGTGAAAATGCTTGCGGTTGAACAGATGGGTTATCCGTATACGGATTTTCACGGGGTGATTACCCCGAAAGGCGAAAGCGAAAGCAGTACCGACGAGTGCGCGAAACTCATCGAAGCCGCGCACATACTCGCGGCGGATTTGGGAATAATTTTACGTGAGGATTGAGATGCAAAAAACTAATCCGACAATCGTCGCTTCGTTTGAGGAAACAGTCCAGATCGGAGAATACGACTGGAAAGACGTGTTGCTTACAAAGGTATGCGACGAAAATACGACAATCGGAGAGCTTATCGAATGGGCGGGGCGAAATCTCGATCGGGATTATTTTGAAATTAAACTCACGCGAGGCGATAGATGACCTACCTTTCCGTTTGTTCGGGAATAGAAGCCGCTTCCATCGCATGGGAGCCGCTCGGCTGGAAAGCCGCAGGTTTTGCCGAAATCGAACCTTTTCCTTGTGAATTATTAAAACAAAAATATCCGCACGTTAAAAACTATGGAGATATGACGAAACATGAAAACTGGGACATCGGACAATTTGACATTTTGGTCGGCGGAACACCTTGCCAGTCTTTCAGCGTCGCGGGAAAGCGAGGCGGAACAAACGACATACGAGGACAGCTCATGTATTCCTATTTGGGAATTGTGGCAAAATATAAACCCCGCTGGGTTTTATGGGAAAATGTGCCCGGCGTTTTATCTTCCGGCAACGGATTTGATTTCGCGAGCTTTGTCGCCGGACTGGAGCAATGCGGGTATGGGTGGGCGTACAGGGTGCTTGACGCTCAATATTTCGGAGTGCCCCAGAGACGCCGTAGAGTGTTCGTTGTCGGACATATTGGAAACCGATGCGACCTTGCCTCAAAAGTATTATTTGAGCAAGGCGGCTTGCGCGGGGATTTTGCGACGGGCAAAGAAGAGGGGAAAGAAATTGCCGGAACGCTTACGAGCGGCTTTGGAGCAAGAGGTCTAGATATGGACGGAATAGCAAGCGGGCAATACGCAATTGATGTGTATGTTGTTAACGGTAGACAAAAACCTGTTACAAGTAAAAACATTACCGGAGCGCTTGATACAAATGGCCGCACAAACATTGTTTTCAGTACGTCCTCTTTTGGTGGTTATCAAGATGGCGTCGGTACACTGCGTTCAAGCGGCGGTGATAACGGATATGGATCGGAAAATCTTACAGTACAAAAAAACCGTGTGCGCCGCCTTACTCCGGTTGAATGCGAGCGGCTACAGGGCTTCCCCGATAACTGGACGCAGATTGAATGGCGCGGGAAGCCGAAAGAGCAATGTCCCGACGCCCCGCGATATAAAGCGATCGGAAACAGCATGGCAGTGCCAGTTATGCGATGGCTCGGAGTAAGAATAGAGAGATATACGAAATGACGGAGCAACAGAAAGAACAACGCCGATACGCGCTCGCAATAAGTGGCGGGGTGTGCGAAGTGTGCGGCTCACCACTAGAAGCTCGAGTGCAGGGGGCGCACCGGATCGGCAATACGAAAGCAAACCGCGCGAAATACGGCGATTTTGTTATCGATCACCGGTACAACATCGGGATGACGTGCAGTCTAAAATGCAACGCCGCACTCGATATAAGCCGCGACGACGGGAAATGTATCGCGCTCTGTAAAAACATATACGACACGGAATTATTAAAATACGGGGGTAAATAAATGAAAATAATTATTATTAAGATTATAGACAAGACGGTGTATCTTTTATCTCTTTTGTTTGGAATGATTGCATGGGTGCCAATGTTGATAGCTGAGGGGCTTACATTGATTTTAGATTGGACGGATAACAAACTGTCTGAACACGAAGATAACGAAAGAAAAAAACGAGGGTAAATAAATGAAAGCACGTGTACTGTATTTATCCGGCGCGATAACAAACAACCCGAACTACAAAATTGATTTTGCAGTCGCATACAAAAAATTAACCGTAGCAGGCTATAAGGTAATATCGCCGCTTGATATTTGCGATGACGGCTGGGACTGGAATAAATGTATGCGGCACTGTATCGAGGTGCTCGTAACAAAATGCGATGCCGTTGCGATTATTCAGTCGTGGTATGTTTCGTTCGGATCGGAGCTTGAAATGCACATTGCGGAAAAACTAGGTATGCCGGTAAAAACGGTTGAAGATTGGATAGAAGACTGGATAAAAGAAGGTAAAGAAAATGGCTGACAGTTTTGTTTTTTACGCTTCATTTGCCGAAGCGATGGACGGTCTCAATAACGAGCAATACGGCGAACTTATGCGGGCGATAAACGAGTATGCTATTTTTGATAAATGGCCGAAATTAACCGGTGTTTTAAAAATAATTTTTACACTTATCAAACCGCAGATTGACGCAAATACAGTTAAGCGCAACAGCTATTTACAAGACGTAGAAAACGGTAAAAAAGGCGGACGTCCCGAACGATTTACGCAAGAAGAAAAATTACAAATTGCTTTAGAAAATCATGACGGAGTGCCGGTCGGTCGTATTGCTGACGAGTATAAATGCTCTATCAGCTTAATTTATAAAGTATTAAATGAAGTCTCCGATGCAGAATTGGGAAATTACATAAACTCTTTACATTTACATAAACCCGTTTGTGTAATTCCACAAACCATAAATGATAATGCAAATGTAAATGCAAATGCAAATGTAAATGAGAATGATTTACCCGAACCCCTTACGGGGGTTTCGGACATTCCCCCCGAAGAGCCGCCAAAAACAAAAATAAATCGCATAACACCGCCGGATAAAGCACTGGAGCTTGCTCATTTGCTTGCCGCTCTACACAAAAACTATGACAGTGCCTATGCGCCGAGTGAAAAGCATATTGCAACATGGGCAATCGACATCGACAAACTCAATCGCATTGATAAACGCTCTTACGACGACATCGAACAAGTTATTCGCTGGGTAAAAACCGACGGTAATTTTTGGTTGCCGAATATCATGAGCGGTGCAAAGCTCCGCGAGAAATTTCCGGTGCTCTATGTGCAGATGATACACCCGCATACGAGTAGGGGCGGCTCACCGCCGAAAAACGGCATGGACGGCGATCAAAGCCAGCAATCAAAGGCGAGCGAAATCGTCAAAAGTTGGAAAACGGGGGTATACGCATGAGCGATCTGAATACACAAATACGCTCAATCGGGTGCGCGATCGACACCGAAATCGCTCGGCTCCAGAAAATCCGCGACGACTTACTCGCAGACCCCGAAGCGGCGAGCGAATGGGACAATCGGGCACGGGAAGTCGAGCGCGAATACTACGCAGTGCTCGCCGAAAGCACGTATAAAAAAATCGTGCCGCCGAAGTTTTACGACATGCCGCGAGAACTGAATACGGCCGGAAGCGAGGCACGGGCGAGGTTTTACCGCGACGCTCTAAATGCGTTTGAGCTTGTAAAAGCGGGGAAGCCCGTGTCGATTTTAATGCTCGGCGAATCGGGGATTGGGAAATCATATCTTGCCTGCTGGATGATACATGAGCTTATACACACGCGGAAACGAGACAGCGCGTATGATTTACCGTCGTACTGGTCTGGCGATTACGTTACCGGCTCGACGCTTTCGGCGCGATATAAAAACGCCGAATCGTTCGGATCACACGAAACCCGCGACAGAATTTCCTACGAGCTTACTCTCGCGGATTTGCTTGTCGTGGACGAAATCGGGCGAAAAAAAACGCAGTGGGAGCAGGACGCGATTTTCGACATTGCCGACAGCCGACAGAAAAGCACGGTATACATCAGCAATCTGTCGCTTGAGGATTTCGCGAATTACGTCGGGGCGGCGGTGCTCGACCGGCTCAATCCGACGAAATGTTTAATAACAACGGTGGGATGTGAGAGTTGGAGAGTGTAGCGGACGAACAGCTTTTATTGCCGTTTGATTTTGAGGAGCCGGAAATTGATTGCGAGCATACCGCATTTTGACGCCCCGCAAGACGATAATGAGCAGTTGCTCGAATATCAGTATCAGTACAAAGTCGAGGGGAAAGAAAATGCGCTCTCAAAGATGTACGAGCTTGGCTATGTGATTTCTCGGCGTTATATCGCCACAGAAGGACAGCAAAATTGGAAAGTCAAGCTATTGAGCCGCGACGACAAGGCGGAAAAGGCGCATAACGCGATAACGTACATCATCGCGCGATACAAGCGTGTATCAACGTTTTTTATTGCAAAAAGTTTTACGGCGTATTTATTTCTGCGAGTGCGGCACGAACTGTATTACACGCGCAAGATAGATAAATTGATAACGTATGTTGATTATTTGTAAGAGGGAAACGAAATGAAAGAATTGCTTAAAGAAGTTGAATTGACAGTAAAAAGCGAGCTAGAGCGGGCGAATAAGGTACACCCGTTGTTTAATTCGCCGCACGAAGCATACGCTGTAATTAAAAAAGAAGCGGAAGAAGCAGAGTACGAATGTGCCCTCATAAAAGATGCCCTTTCTCAATTTTGGTCTTACGTAAAGTGCGATGGTGGCGCACCCGATATGCTTGATTGTTTAGATCAAACAAAAGAAAAAGCGATGAACCTTGCCGCCGAAGCGATACAGGTTGCGGCGATGGCGCAAAAGGCGATCGATAGCATGCAATGAGGCATATATGAAAACGTTTGGTGATACGATTTATGATGCCCGTATGGCAAGTAAAAAATTATTACACGAGGTTGCTCGTAAAATAGGCATATCTGCGATGTATCTATCAGAGCTTGAAACGGGTATAAAATTACCTAAAAAAGGCAAGGTAATTTCTATATTGTCGCAAGAATATAATATTCCTCTAAAAATATTGGAAGATTTATTAAAAAGTGATCGCAAAAAACAAGCCTTTGAAGCAATGAAAATGAGTAAAAAACAAAAAGATTATGATTGTACTCTCGAACTATCACTCTTGGCAATTAAACAAATCGCAGAATTTGCCGGCTTTGAAGTAAACGAAGATAGTTTGGTATCAATATATGATGATATTGATATGACGGATAATGTTACTCTTTATTATAGTAGAAAAGGTTTTAAGTTTGATGATGGCAATATTTATCACTTTATGATACGAGATGAAGCAACTGGATATAACGAAGCTATGCCAATAGGAGAGAGGGCAAAATGAACAATAAAATACAGCTTTACGATTTAAGGATAGATAAGAATGGTTGGTATCAGGCATTCAGTCTCTATAATTCATGGTCAAGTGCAAAAGGCAGTAAGTTATTTGCCGAAGAGCAAGGAAAACGACATCAAGCAGCACTTGAATATCTTTTACGTGGCGATACGGATATTGATATAGTGCAACTAAATCATATTGCAAGAAGATATGAAGAACAACAGGAAGTATATCCAAATCCGTATCGTCCAGAATAATAGTACGATAGAGTAAAACAAAAATGACTATATATGTATGGAGATAACCTGTAAAACAAACGATACTCTGCCCTTGTCGGCATTGACCGAAAAGTTTAAATAAGTCCGATTTTTCCGAAACGGTAGGCTATGGGCAGGAAAAAAAAGAGTTACAAAAAAGCAGATATCCTCGAAGCCATAAAAGGGAGCGGCGGCATTGTAACAACCGTCGCCCTTACCCTTAATTGCGATTGGCATACCGCAAAATCAAATATAGAGCGATACAAAGAAACACGGGAAGCCTTTAGCGGAGAGACAGAGACGGGACTTGACCTCGTAGAGGGCAAGGCATACGCGCAGGCTAAAAACGGCGACGGCTCGATGATACGGTTTATCCTTGCAACAAAAGGGCGCAAGCGCGGGTACGGCGAGAAACCTGTGATAGACGAAAGTGCCGCAGAGGACACCGAATTGAGGATAATTATCGATGACGATAAACAGTAGTAGCATTTTTGCAAAGGTTTATAACAAGGCATTCCGCGCAATCCTCGCGCACGAAAAAGAGCGCTATACTTTTCCCGGCGGGCGCGCGTCGTGTAAGTCGTCATTTATCAGCATTGTCATCGTTATTTTAATCGTGATGTTTCCGTCGTACAACGCGCTTATTGTGCGTAAGACGGCGAAAACCTTACGCCGAAGCGTGTTTGAACAGATTGTCTGGGCGATCCATAAACTCGGTTTACAGGGGCGGTTTAAAATCCCCGCGAGTAAAACGGCGGCGCTCCCGATAACGTATATCCGCAAAAACGGGCGGACGCAGGAAATCATTTTTGCAGGGTGCGACGATCCCGAAAAACTGAAATCGATTAAAGTTGCGAACGGCTATTTTGCGATTTTGTGGATTGAGGAAAAAACGGAATTCGCCGAAGCGGAATTACAGAATATCCGCATATCGGTTTTGCGCGGCGGAGAAACGTTTTATATTTTTGAAAGCTACAACCCGCCGAGTGCGAAGCGGCACTGGTGCAATATCGAAGCACGAACGCGCGATCCGAATCGTATGGTGCTCCATACGACGTATAAAGACATACCGAGCGAATGGCTCGGCGAGGCTATCCTACACGACATAGAGCACACAAAAAAAACGAATAAACGTGCGTATGAAAATATATATCTCGGCAAAGCAACCGGCACGGGATTAAACGTATTTGAAAACGTCGAACTCCGAGAAATCACCGACGACGAAATAAATTGTTTTGATGTAATAAAACACGGCGTCGACTGGGGCTATTACCCCGACCCGTTTCAATACGTTGCGATGTCGTACCGAAACGAAACGCTTTATATCTTCGACGAATTACGGCTTTATAAACACGGGAACTTTGAAGCGTTTTGCGCGTTGAGAGATCACATGAACAAAGTATTTGTAAAGCTCGGCGGGAACCTCGACGACGGCGACCGGATAGCGATTGAGCGTATCACGGCAGACAGCTCGGAGCCGAAAAGCATCGGGGACTTCCGTGCATTCGGCGCGAACCTAAAGGGTGCCGTGAAAGGTATTGGCAGCCCTGCTGTGGGTTTGAAATGGTTACAAGGCTTGAAAAAAATCATCATCGATCCTGACCGCTGCCCGCACGCAGCCGATGAGTTTACCCTCTACGAGTACGAACTCGACAAGCGCACGGGGGACGTTATGACAGGTTATCCCGACGGGCAAGCCGACCACACGATGGACGCGGTACGCTATGCGATGGAAAGCACGTTCCGGCACGCGGGCGAATAAATGACTATATAAAGAGAGGCAAAGATGTTAGCGCAGATAAGGGGATTTTTTATGAATATATTAAACCTTTTCCGCTCGTACACAATCGAGCAGATAACAGGCATCGAAACAAATATCACGGGCGAGATGTACGAGCGCATATCGCTATGGGCGGATATGGTTGCGGGGCGTGCGCCGTGGAACGACAAAGCGCCGCCGTGCGGGATTTTAGACCAGATCGCGGGCAGGCTTAACAACCTTGTAAGTCGCGAAATCGGGCTTGAAGTCGAAAACGAAGCGATAGAGGCGCCGATGTATCACTTAAACGATAACATCGATAAAATCGTTGAATACATCACTCTACTCGGCGGCTGTGTTATCCGGCCGATTTACAGCAACAGTAAATTGCAGTATGAGGCAATCCCACTCGGAAACTACCTGCCTACCCGTTATGACTTCGATGGCACGTTGACTGGTGCTTTAATCATGAAAAACATCATCGACGGCAACAAACGGTATTTGCTCACGGAAGAACACGATTTTGACGGCGCGCACCATACGGTAAAGTGCACACTTTACGCAAACGAGGGCGGCGCATTAAAACTCGTGTCGCTTTCCACGTGTGCGCAGACGGCGAATATAACGCCCGTGTACACATGGCAAAACGTCGAGCAGCCGATGATTATCGAATTTCGCAATCACGCAGTAAATAAAATCGACGGGAGCAACGTACCGGTTGCGCTTATCGCGGGCGTGGAAAATCTTATTAAAGATGCCGACGAACAGTACGAGCGCATGAACTGGGAGCAGAAAGCGGGTGAACCGCGCGTTTTTGCGGATCGCGATATGTTTGCAAAACGTACACTTCGCGACGGGAAGACCGTCGGCGTCCAGATGACAAAAGAACTTAACCGCCTTGTTATGATGATTGACGGCGACGGAAGCGCAGAGGGAAAAAAGATAATCGAGCATACGCCCACGCTCCGAACCGAAGCACAAAACGCGATGTTGCAACAGATATTCCGGCGTATCGAATTAAGCTCGAATATCGGCAAAGGCACAATAAGCGATGCCGAAGCAGTCCAGCAGACGGCGACGCAGTATACCGGCGGACGACAGGAACTCTATGCAATCGTCGATCGTATCGAAGATGAAATCAAAGCTAAATATCAGTTATGCGCAAACGTATTTGCATACATGGCGGCGGCATACGGAATCGGGCAAAACGACGCGACGATAACCGTAACATGGAACGACGACCAGACGCGAAAGGATATGTCGCAAGCGAAGATGTTACGGATAAATGAAATCACTGCAGGAATAGCGGCAAAATGGGAATATCGGCGCGATTTTTACGGCGAGGACGAAGCGACGGCAAAGGCGAACGTTCCACCGCCCGAAGCCGCACCCGATCCGTTTAGTTTTGGAGTGTAAGAAAAACAAACAAGGAGAAATAAAATGATATATGTGAAAAATTACAGAAAGAAACCTGTTGAGGTTAAGGCGATAATAAACGACGGGAGCTATGATTGTTTCCTTGCAATAGCGAACCGCCCTTTTAATGCAGGCTCGGCGGTTACGCAAAACAATGACGGAACTATCGACATAACAACACTAGAGGGCGTTATGAAGGTTGATGTCGGTGATTATGTTATTTGCGGTGTAAGCGGAGAACTCTACCCTTGCAAGCCCGATATTTTCAAAAAAACATATGATGAAGCATAAACAATGGCAAGATTAAACAAGCAAAGAAAAGAAATCACTAGAAATGACAGAGCCGTATTGAACGGCTTACGCTATGCTTTGAATAACACGCCGCTTAGAAAGCGTATTGTAATCGCATGGCGAATTGTGCGGGGCAAGTGGTAGATGCTCTCTCCCCGCTATCTTGAAGGTGCCGCTGACACGCTCGTCGAAATCTATTCACAACTCGAAACAGACATCTTACGCGACATGGCGCGGCGCATTGCGAAGCTGGGTAGAGTTACCGACGCGACCGATTATCAATCGCGTATACTCGCCGAAGCGGGCGGATTAAAACAAAACATTGCAAAAATATTAAAAGGCTACGACAAAAAAATTATTAAAGCCGTACAGGAAACGTATACCGAAGCGCTTAAAAAAAACACGGTGAACGACAACCGAATATTCAAAGCGGCAACAGGGCGCACGGTAAGCGACCAGAGCGCGCAACAGACGCTTGCAACCGTGCAGAACGCGCATAGTAATTTATCACGTCTGACACGTACAACAGCCGCGACAAGTCAACAGCAATTCGTCCGGCAGGCAAATCGCGTTTTTATGGAAGTGCAATCGGGCGCGTTTGATTATGAGAGCGCGACAAGGCACGCCGTAAACGATATGGCTGAACGTGGAATAACGACCGTGCAGTATCAGAACGGAAAGCCCGTAACGCGCACGATAGAGGCTGCCGTGCGTATGAATGTTTTAACCGGCATAAATAATACAGCGGCGACGGTAACGATGAGCAACTGCGAAGATTTAGGCTGCGATTTAGTCGAAGTGTCGGCACATATCGGAGCGAGAAATCGAGACGGACCGAACGCATGGAGCAATCACGAAACATGGCAAGGGAAGATATATAAATTACACGGTAGCACGGACGAATACCCGAACTTTTACGATACGTGCGGCTACGGAGAAGCGGACGGGATATGCGGCATAAACTGCAGACACTCGTTTTATCCGTATTTTGAGGGCGCCGAAGCCCGCTATAGCAAAGACGAACTTGACGACATGAGCGACAAAGAAGTCGAGTATAACGGGCAAAAGATGAGCCAATACGAGGCGGAGCAACGGCAGCGCGGCATTGAACGGAATATCCGAAAGTACAAACGCCTTGCCGAATCTGAAAAAGCGGCAAACCTCGACAACACACGTGCGCGGCAGAAAATCGGCGAATGGCAGGCACGGGCACGCGATTTTACAAAACAAACGGGACTACAGCGTGAATATACGCGGGAATACGTGGGAACGGCAAGCGGTAAGCAGCCGAGCGCCGTAAAGCCGTTGACAAAACCGGCAGCGGGAGCCATGCAGAAACAAGAGAAAGTAAAAATTGTCTATGCGAAAATGCAACAAAAAGAATACGACGATGCAGTAGCGAATTGTCAAAAGAATTTGACTGAAAAACAAATAAAACAAATATGGTCTCATAACTATAGTAGAGGCGGATATGTAAGCACTGCAAACGGTCGAAATATAAATAGAATTTTACGCAAAATAGGTATAGAAAGCCTAAATGCTGACGATAAAGAGACGGTAAAAATTTTACGCGAAGCAATAAGTAAAAACACATTAAAAAAAGACACAATACTTATCCGCAATGTTCAACCTGACTGGATTGAAGGGGCATTCGGAATAAAAGGAAAAAATCATCTTTTTGATTTTGAAGCAGACATAAAACCGAATGCAGATGTAAAAAAACAGATTGAAAGTATATTAAAGGGAAAGACAATTACAGAAAATCAATTTCTTTCTTGCAGTGTTAACGAGGATAAAAACTTTTTTAACGCTTTTGGGGTTAGGCTTGAAATTCATGCATCCAAAGGAACAAATTGCTATTTTCCTGACAATAAAGAAGAATCCGAATGTATCCTTGACATTGGGCAAAGGTTGAATATACTGGATGTAGCAGTAACAGATAAAAGAGTTAACGTAGTATGCGAAATAATAACCGGAGGTAAAAGATGAATGTTAAAGACATCAGCCGACTTATAAAAGAAAAAAAATACAATGAGTTTTGCGACGCACTGCAAAAAATATCCCCAAGAGTTAGAAGTTATATTGAAGGAGCGGATGGGGCTTTTCAAGACGAACTAGAGGCAAATGTTTCCGCTGAACAGTTTCAAAAATGGAGATACTTTCTTAGTATTGACGCAGAAAACGAATACGTAATGAAACACAATAACAACTTATACAAACTTTCCGAAGAAGAAAAAAGACAGGCGTGTTTGATATAAATACTAAACTTGCCGAGTAAAAAAGCACACCTTACGACTAAAACACTAAAGAATAGACAAGGAGTACAGGAAATGAGGGAATACGAGGAATGGAAGAACACTCCCGCACGTTTCGGCACTCTTTGATTTTCCGATGACTTCATGGATATAAAGCGGGAAGCGATAACGCTTTTTTGCGCCGAATTCAAAGAGCGCCCGAGGCGGATTATAACGCGCATAATCGTGGGCAAACCCGATACCGATACAATATCGGTATGTAATGCCCTATGGGATACGGGGTGTACGGATACTTGCATATCGCAGGCTATAGCGGACGAATTGAATTTAGAGGAGTACGGCAAAAAAACGATGTCCGATATGACCGCAGATCGCCTATGCACGTTCTACATTGCGGATATAAGGGCAAAAAACAAGCGGTGTTATTTCAGTGAGGAGCGGTGCGGCGGTATTGATTTTGACGGCGCCGACTATGAGGCAATAATCGGAATGGACGTAATCAGTGCGGGCAGTTTCTCGCTGAAATACGACGGGAAGAAATGGATTTTTACATTTTCAGTATGTCCTCAAAAAGAAAACGAAAAAAGCCTTTTCAAAATCCTTATGCGTTAACAAGACACCCCGCCGGAGGCGCGAGGATTGCCATAGCGCGGTTTTATAATAATTATTGAGAAAGTATAGCCCTGCGTAATTGCGGGGCTTTTTTTATTGTCTCATCGCTAAAAACCGAGAAAATCAGAAAACAAAAATGACTATATACATGAGGGATTATGACGGGGACACAGATTTTTTTAGGCATTGTAGGCTTCATCGGCTTTTCCGGCATCGTCACCGTCGTAAAGGTGATTATCGATTATGCCAATGTACGGAGTACGCAAGTGCAGTACAGAAAAGAGCTCGACGACATTCGGCAAGACATTAAAGACTTCCGCTTGTATCGGCTCGCGATGACTGAAACGATTGCGGAGCTTACTACGTCAATCAAAATGATGAGTAATAATATCGACAAGCAGTTTGAAAAACTCGAAAAGAAAATCGACGAAATGAGGAAACATCGCGCATGAACATCACGGATATGCTTTTGACACCGAACGAATACAGCCGCCCGAAAACTCCGATACGGCGCGTTATGGCGATCGTCATGCACTGGACGGCGAACCCGAACGTGTCGGCGCTGAACAATCGAAATTATTTCGAGGCAAAGAAAACGGGTATGGGCGGCTACGGCTCGGCGCATTACATCATCGGACTTGAGGGCGAAATAATCCGTTGCATTCCCGAAAACGAAATCGCGTACCACTGCGGCTCGAATAAACTCGATCCCGTAAGCGGCAGAACGTACACCGACGAAGCACGAAAGCGTTTCGGATATTATGCGCTTCGTCCTGCCGTAACCTCGCCGAACTATGTAACGCTCGGCGTTGAATTATGCCCGATAGATGATGCGGGACATTTTAGCGATGCGACAATAATTTCGGCGATCGAACTATGCGCAAGATTAATAAAGCGCCACAAACTCACGACGGATGACATCACGACGCATCATAACATTGTCGGCTGGAAAAACTGCCCGAAGCTCTGGACGGATCATCCCGATTTATTTGAAGCGTTTAAGGCGAGCGTCGCGGACTATATGGCAAGGGGGAACGTATGACAACACCGGCGGAAACGAAACCGAATAAATTAAAATCGGTGAAATTCTGGGTAACGATCTGGGCTGTCGGTATGGTGAGTTACATCGTTATCGGAAACCGAACGGAGTTTACGCTTATTGCGCAATGGCTCTGCGCTGTGCCGCTTGCGTATCTCGGCGTAAATGTGTGGCAAAAACAGATTTACAGCAAGGCGGACGAAAAATGACGGTGGCGGTAATCGGTATAGCGGCTGCCGTCGTCATGGCGGCTTTTGCAGGGAGTGCATTTTACCTCGTGCACATCGAACGGCGCGCGAGGAAAAACATTGAGCGGAAAAATGCGGAGATACTGGAACATGAACGAGAAATGGCAAATAGCATCGCGGATGCAAACGCGAAAAAAGAAGAATTGCAAAGCGGCAATAGTCGCGATGATTTTAGCGCCGGTATTGACCTGCTGCACAAGTACGCGAAAAACAAGCGGTAGCGTCCCGTATGTAACGGTGCCGGACCCGATACAAAAGGACGGAACAAGTGCGGTTGTTCTGGACGCGGAAGCGGACACCGTATCAATGCCGATGTGGTACTGGCGGAAGATTGTTAATTACATCATCGACACGCAGACGGCATTAAAAATCGCCGGAGCGGAAAAACAAAAATGACTATATATGTGGAGGTAATTATGAAAAACAAAATTATTGGATTTTTCGGAATATTGCTTTTTGCGACGGCTATCGTAGTTGCAAAATTTGTCAGTGTTCCGATTGCTACAGCGATCGAAATCGCTCTTGCCGCATTCGGCCTTACTGCGGTTATTGTATCGACCGTAAGAACCGCGAAAGCGAAAAACAAATTTTCGTGGAAAACGGTTGTCGTTATCGCGCTTGCGGTAATCGGCGGGGTTTTGTGTTGTATCGGCGGATTGTCGCAAAATATTTTTGAGACGGTTTCGGGCGCGATACTTGCGGCACTGACGGTAATTTTCGGTATTTTATTTGATAAAAAACCGGATGCAGCAAACAGTAAAACTTAACGCAGCGGCGACGTTGCGTCGACGGTCGTGCGCACTTGCACCCGCGCGGCCGTCGTTTTTTGAAAATCGGAATGACTATCTATATGCGGAGCGCGACGCGTAAAACGGGCGCTACTCTATCGGCGGGCAACGCCGTTAAATATGCGTAAAGGGGAAACAATGAAACGGGAATTTTTGGAAGGCTTAAAACTCGAGGCGGACGTGATTGATAAAATCATGGCAGAAAACGGCAAGGACGTAAACCGCGAAAAGGCGAAGTTTGCGGACTATGACGAGTTGAAAGCGCAGCTCGAAGCGGCGAACAAGACGCTTGACGGTTTTAAGGATTATGAGGCGGTAAAAGCCGACGTCGAAAAGTACAAGGCGGAAAGCGAGCGCATCAAAAAAGAAGCGGACGATAAAATCGCCGCGCTTGAGCGAAGCTCAAAAGTCAAGGATTTTTTGAGCGGGAAAAAGTTTGTAAACGATTTGACGCGCGAAGCGCTCGCGTCGGAGCTTGCAAAACAGCTTGAAAGCGATGCCGCGAAAGGAAAGTCGCTCGACGAACTTTTTGAAGCGCTGACGAAAGACAAAGAAAACATTTTCGCCGACGACAAAAAACCTACGCCACCGGTGGTTGCCCCTATGGGCGGCACGCCGAACGGCAAAGACGACGGGAAAGCGGCGGCACGCGCTGTTATGGGTTTACCGCCCGAAAAATAATGCGCACATAACGCGCAAGGGAGATTTTTTAATATGGCAAGAGCAAATACTATCGCGCTGTTTAAACAGTATATCGACCTCATCGATGAGGTGTACAAGGTCGAATCGAAAAGCGCGATTTTGGAATCCAATGCGGCGCTTGTGAAAAACGGCGCGAACGCGGGTGAGTTTATCATCCCGAAAATCGACATGGACGGGCTCGGTGATTATTCGCGGAGCGACGGTTACAAAACCGGCAAGGTTGATTTGACGAACGAAACCGTCAAATGCGACTTCGATCGCGGCCGTGTGTTTACCGTTGACGCGATGGACAACGAAGAAACGGCGGGTGTTGCATTCGGCCGTCTTGCAAGCGAGTTTATGCGGACGAAAGTCGTGCCGGAACTCGACGCGTTCCGTTTTGCAAAGTATGCGGGGAAAGCCGGAAAGAAAGTTGCCGCAGCGCTTGCGGACGGCGGGGCTGTCATGGCGGCAATCGGGGCGGCGATCACGTATATGGACGATGCGGAAGTGCCGGAAGAAGGGCGCTATTTGTTTATCACCCCCGCGCACCTTAATGCGATAAAGTCGCTCGACACGACAAAGAGCCGTGAATTACTTGCAACGCTCGAAGGGCGCATCGTGAAAATTCCGCAGGCACGTTTTTACTCGGCGATCGACCAACTGGACGGAGCTACAAGCGGCGAGGAAGCGGGCGGCTACAAAAAGAACACGACCGCGAAAGATTTGAACTTTATGATGGTTCATAAATCCGCGCTTATCCAGTTTTCGAAGCACACGGTAACGAAGATCGTTACGCCGGAAGAAAATCAGAAGTCCGACGGCTGGCTGTTCTTTTACCGCTCGTACGGCATCGCCGAAGTGCTCGCGAACAAGACCAACGGCATTTACGTGCATACGGCCGCGTAAACAACGCAGGGCGCGAAAACGCCCTGCACTTCTAATGGGGGAAGCATGAGAACTATTGGAATCGTCGAGGACGAAAAAGCAAAACCGAAAGACGGTGAGAAAAAGCCCAAAAACGGCGGTGAAAAACCGAAAGACGCGGACAAAAAGTAAAAGGGGCGCGCCGTGTTTGAGAACGTCACTTATACCTTTTATTCCGATACGCTCGGGCGATCCGATGTGCCGACGGAAGCCGATTTTAATAAATACGCTCTTGAAAATAAGCTGTTTGTTAAGCGGCTTTTAGGCGACGGTCTTATCGTCGAGCGCGAAGAACGCGGGGTTGACAGCGCCGTTTGTATGATGATTGAGGTCGATTACAAGGCGGCGCAAATTGCAACGGGCGAAGCGCTTCCCGCATCGTCGGAAAGTATCGGAAGTTTCAGCCATAGCGAAAACACGAAGGCATACGATACGCAAGTTGAATTAAACGCGAAAAGCGTTGAACAGCAAAAATATCGCGTGCTTTCTCTGTTTTGCGACATAACGGCAGGTAGGTTATGAGTAAACCTATCCCGTTAAAATTACTTGTACACACGGTAACGGTGCGGCGAAATCTCGGCATTGACGAGGACAGAAATGTTATCTGGTCGGCGCCGGATACGGTTGCACCCGTGCGGTGTGAGCCGGTAAAAGCGGAAGCGCTTGCGGGAAACGGTGTGCAAAGCGACGATAAGCTCACGCTGTTCGTCGATTGTACCCACTCGACGTTCATCCCCGAAAAAGGCATGCAAGTTGAATTCTTGGGCACGTCGTATATCGTACGGCAGGCGACGCCCTATTTTGCGGACACGGCGAACGTACACCATTATGAGGCGGCACTCGTATGAGTAAAAAGGTGTTTGAACTTGCGGCAAAGCTCGATTTTGATACGGCGAAAATCATGCAAAAAATTAATAAAAACGCATCCGCCGCACAAAAACGACTTGACGCCGCAGTCCTCGCCGACAGTAACAAATATTGCCCTATGCAGACAGGAACGCTCCAAAAAAGCGCGATTATTGCTACCGTCATCGGAAGCGGTGTGCTTTCGTGGGTTACGCCGTATGCGCGTAAGCAATACTACGACTATCCCGATAAACGCCATAACCGCAACCCGAACGCAACGGGCAAATGGTTTGAAACGGCAAAAGCACGGCACATAAAAAAATGGGAGCGTATCGCAAATGAAGGGTATCGCGAAGCTGGTAAATGAGTATCTGAAAAAGAAACTCGACTTAACGATTTACAACGACGTATTTGCTGACGATAAGGCGGGAGCGACGGACATCATCTGTCGTTACGATCCGAGTGAAGCTGCAGAACGGCGGTTTATCGACGGAACGCGGCGCGTTGAGGAACAGCTGTCGTTTTATTGCCGAAGCCCGAATGCAACAAAAGCGCGCGATACGCTCGATGATATTATTAAAACGCTGGACAATCATCATATTTTGCGAATTGACGACGACAGGCTGGTTTGCCAGTGCGAAGCGGTAACGTTGCCGCAATTTGTAGATATGAGCGACAGCGGAAAAACGACGTACACGTGTACGGTAAAAATTATTTACAGGGAGTAAATCTATGGCGGAAACATTGGAAGCTGGCGGCGAGCTTAAAAAATATCACGTCGCATTATTTGTAGCCGAAGCGGGAACCGGCGCGCCCACGTGGACACAGGTTTGCAAATCGACCGATAACACCATCACGCTCAACGCGCAGACGGCCGAGCGCGATTTTATCGTCGATCATGCGCCGACGACCATCATCGAGCGCTACTCGCCCTCGTTGAGCGAGCCGCTCACGCTCGTAAAAGGGGAAAGCGATTATGACTTTTTCTGGAAAAAGTTTTACGAGCTTCCCGTCGGCGCAAAGGCGAAAGGTCGAATGCTCATCGTGTTTTACAATGATGAGGACACGGCGGGCGGCACGTCGAAATTCAAGGCATGGTCGTGCAACGTGCTTTTTACGTTCGACAACCTCAACCCCGTTGACGGCACCCTCACGGTGAACATCAATATCAATGGAACGATTACCAAAGGCACCTGCGAGGTTGCAGGAACCGTTCCGACGTTTACCGAAGCATGAGCCTTTTGACGAAACTCAATCTGCCGGATAGCGTTTGTGTGTCCGGCAGATTTTACAAAATCAAAACAGGGCATACGTACTGGTTTCGTTTTGCTGAAATCATCGACGACGAAGATGCGACGCTCGACGACTTCGATTTTTTATTTGAAAACGAAATACTGGAAGATAAAAAAGAAGCGTTTAATGCCTTACTCGGTTTTTACTGGGAGAAAAAAGAAATCCCGCGCGCAACGGGCGAAGCGACGAGCGAGCGGATCATCGACTACAGCATTGATGCAGATTTAATCTATGCAGCTATTATGCAGTGCTACGGGATCGATTTATGCGCGGGCGAGGTGCACTGGCATAAAGTACGCGCGCTTATTGCGGGGCTTACGGGGACGAAGTTTAACGAGATTATGAGCTACCGTTGTTCGAAGCCCGGCAAAGATAAAACGATGGCGAAGCTGAAACGTATCTGGGCATTGCCCATAAAGGAAAGCGCGGAAAACAGAGCGGCACGGGAACGGTTTAATAAATTGCTGGAAGTGAAATCAGAGTAGTCCGCGTTTTTTAAGAGAACGGGACAAGAGACGGAAAAAGAGGTAAACCGGCACGCCACCGATGAGAGCGCCGCCTGCAGCACAAATGACGAGAAAGGTTATTGCAAGGAATACGTCCATAACAAGTACCTCGTCTATAGTATCAACATAAAACGCGGAAAAGTCAAGGAGTTTTTATGAGCGATGGACGCCTAGATATAGATACTAGAATTAACACTCAAAATCTCGATAAAGACGTAAAATCCGTTGATGCAAAACTAAAGGGATTATCAAAATCAGGTAGCACAAGTCTTGGCGGACTTGTCGGTTCTTTTGCCGCTGTTGCAACGGCAGCCGGTACAGTTGCAGGGACAGTGGCTCTTGTCAATAAGGGTATAAAAGCTGTTTCAGCAGCCTATATAGAACAGACGAAAGCAGAAAAACAGCTTGAAATCGCCGCGCGAAATAATCCATATTTGAACGATGCAAACGTTTCCGCACTTCGAAATTATGCGTCCGAAATCCAGTCGCTTACGGTTTACAGTGAGGGCGAGCTCTTGCCGATGATGGCGCAGTTATCGGCGAGTGGGCGTACGCAACAGCAGATCATGGATATTATGGGTGCGGCTGTCGACATCGCTGCGTCCGGCACAATGGATTTAAACAGCGCCGTCTCATCTCTTAATGCGACTTATAACGGTATGGTGGGGACGCTCGGCCGGCAAAACGGTGCGATAAAAAACCTCACCGAAGAACAGCTGAAAAACGGCGAGGCTGTAAAAATCGTTGCTGAACAGTATAAGGGTATGGCGTCCGAAGTTGCAAAAACGACGGGTGCGGGCACGCAATTAAAAAACGCATTTGACGATTTGAAGAGCGTACTCGGAAAACCGTTTGTTGAAGCGATGACGCCGATAGCCAATTTTTTTACCGACCTTATCAACGGATGGGTCGATGCAAAAAAGAAAAAAGATGAATACTACGGCGCAAAGGAAGCGGAGAAATCCGACAAAACAACGCTTGATCAAGATAAGCTCTTACTACAAGAGGAGCAGAAAAAATTTAAGAGTATTGACGAGCAGTTAAGGCATTCCGATAAAAAAGCGCGAGAGGCGCTTACGAAATATAACTCGATGAGTAAGAGCGGCGTATTCGGCGAATTCTCCGCAGACGTACAGGCCGCAAAACGGGAGCTTGATGAATGGAACAAAAACACCGGTAAGCTCGCCGAACAATGGCAGGCCTCGAAATCGCGAATTGAACAGCTGACGGCGAAAGTACAAAAACGGGCGCAGTCGGAAAGCGACGAAGCCGCGAGAGCAAGGGCAGCAGAGGATGCAAAAAAGGCAGCCGAAGCGAGGGCGGCGATTGAAAAAGGAAACAACGACAAAGCCGAAGCCGCACTGAAAACATATCGTGAAACTATCGCGGCGAAAGAGCAGGAATTAAAACTCCGCAAAGAACTCGGCGAAAACATAACAGAGGAGCAGGAAAACGAGGAAATGCTCCAAACGCGGATCGCCGCGTATATCAAATTGATACAAGACGCGCAAGGGACGATAACGGGGGATGCCGAACGCGAGCGTATCGAGCGCGAAAAAATACTTGAGCTTACAGAAAAAACGACAAGCGCGCAAAAAGAAGCGGAAGCCGAAGATGCGAAAAAAGCGCTACTGAAAGACCTTGACGACGCACTCGATGGTGATAAAAAATTGAAGCAGTCGGAAATTATGGCGAAACAAATATCCGACCTTGAAATCGAATATGAAAAGCTCACCGCTGAAAAGAAAGCGGAAATCAATGAAGAATATACGCAAAAAGTAAAAGAATTATCCGAGAAACGAAAGGAACTAATCGCCGAAGAAAAAGCGGCTGACGAGCGGGCGACGCTTGAATCGGTCGAAAAGAAGATCGAAATCATAACCTCGTTTGCCTCGCAGTATACGAGTATTTTGGCGACCATCTCCGACCTTGTAACACAGCAGGCAAAAAACGAAGCGACGGTAAAACAGGCGGAAGTCGAAAAGCAATATCAGCAAGGAATTATCAGCGAAGAAGAATACACAAAACGAAAAAGCGAAATCGAAAAAGAAGCGGCCGAAAAGACATATCGTATACAGATGTGGCAATGGACGGGAAGCATTGCGCAGGCAACGGCAAACACCGCGCAAGCTATGGTATCAACCCTTGCACAGGAAGCGGGACCGGCGGCATTAAAAATCGCAATGGCGGCGATGGTTGCCGCCGCAGGCGGGGCGCAGCTTGCAACGATTATTGCAAATAAACCGATCCCTCCGAGTAATTTTGCAACCGGCGGTATTGTCGGCGGTACGAGTTATACCGGCGATCGCGTTACGGCGAATGTAAACTCCGGCGAGATGATTTTAAACCGAATGCAGCAGCGGCATTTATTCGACAGCATAAACTCGAATCAACTCGGCACGAAGCCGCAGATGAACGTAAAAATATTTAATTCCGCCTCGAACGAAGTATCGGCACGGCCGGAGATGACCGAAGACGGAATGCGGATCATGATACGAAAAATCGTAAGCGACGACATCGGAAGCGGACGCATGAATAAAAGCCTTATTGCCGCGCAATCATCGTTCGGCGGTACGCGATATACAAATTAGGGGGATATATGGTTTTGTGGCCTGCAGGGGTAAATAAATCAGCCTACGGTATGAATACGGGCGTAAAAGAAAATATCAAAATGACGGAGTTTGAAAGCGGAAAAGCGCGTTCGTTTTTATTAAATTCTGCGCCGAAACATACATTTTCATTCAATATCGATTTTTGGTCGGACGAGGAAGAACGCGCATTTTGGACGTGGTATGACCACGTGTTGCTTTCGGGAAGTGAATCGTTTTTGTTTCCCGATTTGTTTACGCATACGGGAAACACGGAGTATATCATGACCGATACTCCGTCCGTTTCGGGGCAGATGCCGAAAACCGTATCGATCACCGTGAGGGAAGTATGAACGCAAGTTTTGAAAAGCTCGCCCAGCAGCACGGGCGGTATTCGCTCCCGTATCTTATTAAATTACACGACGAGAAAAATACAATTATTATGCGATTTGTAAACGACGTAAAAAGCGTAACATTTAACGGCGACGTGTACACGGCGGGAACATTTAGTTACAAACCGAATGCAAGCGAACAGGGATTTACCGGCGGCGGGACGCTTGAAATAAGCGTACAGGGAAACACTGTTATCGATTTAATCGAAACTTATCGCGAAGTACGTCTTGAGGTTGTCGGCTGTATTATGCAGGACGGAAACATAGCGGAGCTGAAATCGTTTCGTCATCATTACGGGAAAGTTAAAACCGATAGGGCAACGGCGAAGTTTACATTTGAAAAAGATGACCGCTTATCGATGACATTCCCCGCGCTTATCTGGAGCGCATTTAATAATCGGGGGAACTCGTGAAGTGGGACGACCTGTTGACCGTGCCGTATAAAGCGAACGGACGCGATATGTCTGGCATGGATTGTTACGGACTTGTATTGGAATGCTGCAGAAGGGCTGGAACGCCGCTCCGCGACGTGCGCTACGAGGGCACGGAGATTTCCGCCGATACGCTTAGTTTTTACACGCGAAAAGTAAACGTTCGCCCGATAGAGCGCGCGGAAGCGGGCGCGGTTATCGAATGCGAATATGAAGGGAATTTGCATATCGGTTTTTTGATTGATACAAAAACCGTTTTACACATGACATACGAGGGGATGCGCGTATCGCCGCTCTTGGCGTTTCGGCACGTACGATTTTATGAGGTGATAAAAAATGAAAGCGCTTGTGTATAAAAACTTATCCGATGCGTTTGATGTTGTCGATGTCCCAGTCGGAAAGTCGATCAATCATATTATCGAAATCGATCGCGAGCATACCGTCGTTATCGTAAACGGAAAAACACAACCCGCCGATTATATTGTGCAGGAAAACGATGTGATTATTATCCGTACCGTGCCGGCTGCTTTTTCAACGGCGGCTTTCATCACGGCGATCGTCGTAGGCGTCATTGCAATCGGAGCGGGCGTATACGCAGGGGTAAAAGCGTATCAGGCGCGAGAGGCGGCAAAACGCGCCGAAGAAGAAATCGAAAAAATGAAAAACCGCGCGAAAGACGGCATCATAAATCTGCCGTATATTCGCGGTGCATCAAACACCGTCGCGACGGGTAAAACCGAACCGTATATCATCGGGGAACATTTATTCACGCCTTATATTTTAAACTCCGGCGGTAAATATCGCGGGTATTCGGTTATCGACGGCGAGAACGGGAAAAATCAATATTATGTCCTTGTTCTCGAGGGCGGTTTTAATAAACAGGTTCTACGCCGCCTTGCAAGCGACGATGTTACGCTTAAAACGTGGAGCGGCGATACACCGCAAGAGGGTGTATATCAATTCGACGCAGGCGTATTTTATGACGCGGGATCGATCATCGAAATTGCGCAAGATGGAAAGCCTTTCGACATTTCCGAATTTAATAAAAAAGTCGTACAGCAAACGCTGAACGACAATCTTCGAAAAAAAGATGATGAACAGTACGAGGATTTGATTTATACGCTCGAACGTCATTCGATGGCAGCCGACGTGTGCATTTTATTTAACGGGCTTTTGGCGTATGACGATAAAGGCAATAAAACAGAGCGCGCGGTCGTTGTAGCACCGTCATACTCGCTCGACGGCGGGAAAACATGGACGCAGTTTTATTTTAATCAAAACGGCGCTCATCAAAATGTATTTATTTATAAAACGCTTAATCAACTGCGTTTTAACGCGCATATTGATTTTGATTTTAATAAAGTAAAAAATCTCAATCAGCCGATTATGATAAAGCTCTCGTGTACAACGCCGAAGTATAAGGGCTCCGCATACGATCAGTGTTATGTGCAATGGGTGCAGTCGACAATCTACAACCCCGACGAATCGAAAACGGGTTTTGTGCCGGAGAAAATCATCGGGGAGACCGAAGCGAAGCTCTCGACGACTATCGGCTTAAAAATAAAATCGACGACAAGCAATCAAGATAAACTCAAAAAAATAAACGTCATAACAAGCGGCGTCGCCCGTACGTGGAACGGTGTACAATGGAGCGCGGAGAAAACGCCGACGCGAAATCCCGCCGCATGGCTTTTGGAAGTGCTTACCTCTCCGACACATACGCCCTCGCAGTGCGACGACAGCGAAATCGACCTCGCATCGTTCGGCGCGCTCTATGAATTTTGCAAACGCGAAAAGCTCACCTGCGATATGGTACTTACGGACGGCGAGCCGAAAGAAAACGTATTGCAGAAAATCTGCCAAACGTGCTACGCGACGCTGTATCAGGATATTTACGGGAAAATATCGGTCGTATCGGACAGCAAAAAAGAAAACGCGATCGCCGTTTTGAACGAGCAAAACCTCATATCGTTTTCATACGAAAAAGACCTCGCACGGCGTACCGACGGGATAAAAATAAAGTACATCAGCCGCGCAGCGGACTACGCCGAAGACACGTGCCTTGTCATGCGTAAAGGCTCGGTACGGAACAGCGAGAGTATCTTACGCGATATGAACGTAACAGGTATTACCGAGTACGCGCAGATTGTAAAATATGCGCGCTACGTTATGGCGTGCGACGAACTGCGCCCGAAAACGGCAACCGCGTGCGTCGGTAAAGAGGGGATATTTTTTACCCCGCTTGCGAAGGTGCTCGTGCAACACCCCTCGCTTAAAATAGGGCTCGGAAGTGCGCAAATAAAAACGGTTATAACAGAGGGCGCGAATATTACGGGTCTTCGCTTATACGAACCCGTAACGCTCGATACTGCGCACGATTTTAACGTGATTATCCAGTGTATCACAAGCGACTATTGCGCGCCGCTTGCCCGCGCGATAAATCGTTACAACGGACGCACAAAAGAGATCGAGTTTAAAGAGCCTATCCCTCTTACAAGTCCGATACAGCCGCACGCAGGTGATATTTTATCCTATGGCTATCAAACGGAAACCGTTACAAGCCCGATGCTTATTACGGGCATACAGCCCGATGACGACGGCTATACGCTCACGCTCGTCGATTATAACGAGGCGATTTATGACGCGGGCGATATCCCAAACTACACGCCAAACATCTCGCAGTCGGGCGAGGGCGCGACAGGCACGATCCCCGCGCAGACGGTAACGCCTGAAGATTTGGCGCGCGTACAGCGCACCATCATAAGCCCGTCGTTTTATGTACTCGACGTATCGCCCGAAATACAAAGCGTGCCGTGCAAAGCCGACGGAACATTGTTTGACAACACGGCGACGGTTG
>NZ_JACSET010000017.1 GCF_014334325.1 Treponema sp. Marseille-Q4130
GTTTAATAATAACGCGAAACATAAACCTATAACCAGATGAAAAATAACACTTAAAATAGTAAAGTATAATGTATTGCCGAGAGCTGTATGGAATATCGGATCTTCTAGAATTGTTTTATAATTTACCATCCCTATAAAACGAGGAGATTTATTCATTATAACATTATCCATTACCGAATATGAAATAACGGTAGCCATCGGATAGAGCATTAGAATTCCCAACGATAGAATTGCTGGTAAGAGGTATATATAGGGTTTTAAAATTCGCTTAAATTTTATCATTCTTTACCTGCCGATATCCGGCTATCCGTTCAGATAATAACGATCGGTTTGCAGTTTTTAACAAACCGACCGTTATAGTTACTTATTATTACGTTTTTGTTGTCTTAAAATTCTTTTGCCCATTTTGCCTGAATTTTTTCGACAGCCTGACGGCTTGTTTGTTTCTTATCCAATACAAGCTGTAATTCCGTATCAAATTGGCGCATAAGTTCTTCTGCAACAGGCAAACCTACAAATTCATTTGCAATATAACCTTTTTGGAATATGTCAAAGCCTTGTTTAAAAAGTTCATCGGATTTAACAAAATCGGGAGTTGCTTTAACGTTACCGGGAAAGGCGTTTGCAATTGAAACAAGTTTCGTATTAATTTCCGCACTCATCAAGAAAGAAACAAGTTTCCATGCTTCTTCTTTGTGTTTGCTGTTTTTACTTATACCAATACCCCACGCCGCATAAGGCAAACCGCGTGTCCCCGTATAACCGTCTTCTGCCGGGATCGCGGTAATTGCAAAACGCAGTTTCGGATTACGCTCACGGATCATATTAATATGAGCAAGCGTATCTACCATCATTCCAATTCGACCGTTTGCAAATTCCTCAACTTTATCTTGTTCCTGCTTTGTAAAAGAACCGGGAGAAATAAGACCTTCACTATACAGTGTCTGGATAAAGTCGATTGTTCCGATTACATCTTGTGTAACAAGATTCGGCTTTCCGTTTTTTAACATTGTCTTTCCGGAAGCCCACAACCATGAAAGAACATCATTTTGAATCCCGTTGGGAGATTGTAAAGAGAGCGGAAGTACCCATCCATATTGATTTTTTGAAGTATTCGTCAGTTTTCTTGCAGCTGCTACAAAGTCACTTCTGGAAGAAGGCATTTTTTTTATTCCGGCATCATCAAACATATTCAGATTGACAAAAATAGGGTAGACAAAAGTTGCTACCGGAAACATATAACTTTTACCGTCAAGTTTTATGATAGCTGCTATTTCTTTCGGATTAAAACCTCCTTGATTCATAAAAGAATCAAGAGGTGCAATCGCCCCTTGTTTTGCCAAATCATTTACCCATGCCCCGTCAAGACCTACGACATCGCTTAAAGTCTCTGTAGCAGCGCCTGTTACGATTTGATCTCTTGTATTTGAATAAGGACCGCTAACTAATTTGACTTTGATATTCGGGTTTTTAGCTTCAAATTCGTCCATCAATGCCCGAAAAGCTCCCTGTGGTAATTCCGGTTCCCACCATTGAATAAATTCAATAGTAACAGTTTTTTCTTTTCCGACTTGTTCGCTCTCTCCTTTTGCCATAAGCAGCGTGGCAACAACGCTACATAACAAAAATACCATAAATCCTTTTTTCATTTCAGGTTCCTCCTTATGAAAGGTCATATGTTCTATTTATTATGTATGCTTTTTTCTTATTTGTCAATCTTTTTATCATATATAATCATATATTGTGGTTATATATGATAAAAACAATAAATTTCACTGCTTATAGCACTTCATTTAATGCAATTTATCTGAAAAAGTCATTTTTTTTTCGTATTTTCTTTAGGAAAAGCTCAAATATTTTCATTTTATTCTATTTTAATCATTGACTATGATTAAATTTTAAAATAAAATAAAAAGAAAGGAGAAAACAATGGTTTGTAAAAAAACCGTCGCTCTTGGATTGGGTGATAACATTGATTATGAAATCTTATTAACAACAGATGCTTTTCAAAAGATCGTTTCTCCTTTAAATATAAGTGAAGATGATATATATGATAGAGAATCCATAACGACATTAAAAGATATTGTTTCTTCCATTCTTTATTTTTTAAAAACAGGAAAGGGAGGAGAAAAACAGATTAAAGATATATCGATTATTAATTCTTTTACAAGCGAATTTCCTTATAAAACAACAATCGGTGGTACGGCTCCCAGAGCTGCAATGGTAATGGCAAAATTAGGGTGCAAATCTTTTTTACACTTAGTAACCGTCAATGATGTTGTGAGAAAGCTGTTACCGACGAACGTAGATTTTGTTTGTAGTAATTCTACCGACAGTTTATATCCGCATTTAATTATTCAGTTTCCAAAGGATTTGGTTGTTCGCTTTCATAACAGTGTTGTCAGATCAAAACGGGCAAATAGAATTATTTTTACTAATGATGCAGACAATGCTCTTATGCTGATTAATCCCCTTTTTTTTGAAAAAAATAGAACCGCCGATATTTTGCTTCTGAGCGGATTAAATGCCATACAAGATATTAACTTATTAAAAGCAAGATTAACATTTATAACGGAGTGTTTAGATAAATATTGTAAGAATATAAAAATATATTATGAAGATGCTTGTTTTTACAATCCAAAATTTCCTTGTGAGGTATGGAAATCTTTATTACCTTACATCAGTATATACAGCCTTAATGAAGATGAAATGCAAAATTATATCGGAGCGGAAGTTGATTTGCTGAATCCTTCTGCTATATTGAATTCCTTGCAATTACTTCAACAAAAAATCCATGTACCTACTTTAATTGTCCATACTCGTTATTGGGCACTTGCCTATGGAACCGATATAGAAAACTACAAAACGGCTTTGGATGCCGGTATTATTATGGCAACAACTCGTCTGCGATGCGGAGATGATTTTTCCGCAGAGGATTATTACAGTACGGCAAAAATGCCTCGTGAACAGATAAGCGAAATTTTCTGTTCTAAAATAAGGGCGCTTTCAAATAAAGTATATTGTATTGCTTCCATTGCAGTCAATCAGAAAGACGTAACAACCATCGGCCTGGGAGATGCTTTTGTCGGAGGATTTTTGGCAAAAGCGGCCTACGGAGAGAAGTAAATGCAAAAAAAAGAATTCGTAGAAGAGCGAAGAAACCGTATGCTGGATTATATCGGCGAAAATAAACGAGCCGACGTACCCGAACTCGCACGGCACTTTGACGTTACCGAAGTGACGATCCGGCGCGATTTGCTGATTTTGGAGCAAGACGGCAAATTGATCCGTACGCACGGCGGCGCGATGATCAACCGGGACAGGGCGATTTGGCAGACGACGAATCTGGACGTGCGGATGGGAAGTGCCGTCGAAGAAAAAAAGCGCATCGCCGCATATGCCGCTTCTCTTATCAACGACGGCGACAGCGTTTTTATGGACGGCGGCAGTACGACGCTGCTGACGGCGCAAAGCCTTTTAAAGCACAAACAACTGCTGATTGTCACGAATTCTCCGCTGATAGCGAGAACGCTTGCCGGCATCAACGACAATAAAGTCATCATTACGGGCGGGGAATTGGAAAAAGCGACGGATTCCTTATTGGGTTCGACTAGCGAAGACGCGATTCGGCGATACAGAACCGATAAAGCGATATTGGGGATGAGCGGATTTATCCCGTACGACGGTTTTTTTTCGGCGATTCCGCAGGAAGCGGTTATTAAACGCTTGATGATTCAAAATGCGAAATACGTTATCATCGCCGTCGATTCGACCAAAGCCGGAACGACCGCCCTGTGTTTCGTATGCGATATAAAAACTCCCGATATTTTGATCACGGATACGAATATAACGGCTGCCGATGAACGCATTCTGACCGAAGGCGGTTTGAATGTCGTCACCGTGTAGCGCATATAGAAGGAGCTTCAAATGTTGATGAACATGAAAGAAATGCTGTGCGTTGCACAAAAAGAGCATTTTGCCGTTCCTGCTTTTAATGTAAGCAGCAGTATGATTTTAAAAGGGATAATGGAAGCGTGTGAAGAAAAACACGCCCCCGTTATCATCGCCATCCATCCCGACGAGCTTTCGTTTGTCGGCGACAGTTTTGTTGCGGCGGTGCGCGAAGAAGCGCATAAAGCGTCCGTTCCCGTCTGCATCCACCTCGATCACGGCGCATCGTTTGCGCAAGTCATCCGTGCCATCGCATGCGGCTTTACGTCGGTTATGATCGATTCTTCAACGACGTCTTTCGACGACAATATCGCGATAACGAAAAAAGTCGTCGAAGCGGCGCACGCAGTAAGCGTGTCCGTAGAAGCCGAACTCGGGACGATCGGTGCGACCGGCAACGGCGGAGAGGCGGGTACCGACAATATCATCTATACGGATCCCGACGATGTAGTCCGGTTTGTCGAAGCGACGAACGTCGATACGCTCGCGATCGCTATCGGCACGGCGCACGGTCTGTATCCGAAAACGAAAAAGCCCAAGCTCCGCCTCGATTTGTTAAAGGAAATCGTCGGAAAGACGAGCGTGCCGCTTGTGCTGCACGGCGGTTCGGACAATCCCGACGAAGAGATCGCCGAAGCGGTGCGGCTCGGCGTTGCAAAGATCAACATATCGAGCGATATCAAATCGGCCTTTTACAGAAAATGCCGGGAAGTGCTCGAAGATACGACGCTGCGCGAACCGAACGCGATTTACCCCGCGTGCATCGACGCGATGAAACAGGTCATATACCACAAGATCGAACTGTTCAACGACGGCGATAAAGCGCGGTATTACAGATAATTCCGAAGAGGGCTGTCTATAAAAAGGTTCCTATAAATGCGGCATTGCAGGAAGTGTCAACTTCCGAAAATGCCGCATTGGTGCGCGAGAGCGCACATGTACATACGCGAGTTTTCGGAAGAAAACTCGAAGTTAAAAGTGCCGCGCTATTTCAGCGGCGCTTTTAAACGTTCCTATAAATGCGGCATTGCAGAAAATATCGATTTTCGAAAATGCCGCATTCGTACGCTTTTGCGCACACGTTGCTTTTCGGACAGCTCCTGCCGCTTAATAAATATACCTTGCCGCTCTGCGGTGAGACCTGTTTATTTTAAAAGTTCTTCTAATTTTTCTTTTGCCTTTTCGGTTTCACTTTTATTCGGAATTACGACAAGCAAAATCCCGAAAACAAGCATTAGATAAGGGATTAAAGCGGACGGCATAGGAAAGCCGGCAAAAGGAAATATCAGACATGCGGCGATTACTCCTCCAAACCAAACAGATAAAAAAAACGTTACGAAAGTCGCCATCCGCATTTTTATTTTTATTGTTGAACCGTAATCATTTTCTTCAACAGTTCCGATTATCAAAGGCAAAAACGAATTTTTGTAATGTATATGCCTGAAAATTTTAAATGAATTTTCAGATACTTTTCCTGCAAAATATTTATCGCCTTTCGAAAAATCAAATACGGAAGTTGTTATATAAGTGTTGTTTCGTATGATTTGAAGAATCTCATCTTTTGATTTTTTCGTTTCAATTATAAAATTCATTTTTCTCTTTTTGAATCGCAATCCGCCGATCGCATCCGCGCAGACTTTACCATCCCCCGGAAGCGCCGCCTCCGCCGAAGCCGCCGCCCCCGCCTGAAAATCCTCCGGAAGAGCTTCCACCCGAAAAGCCTCCGCCTGAACTCGACGAAAAAAAATCGTTTCCGAATGCCGAACGGTATATCCTGCTTGAAGGATATCGCCTGTTGTAACGAGCGCTTATCATCGCAAACAGCACATTGATCAGAAAAAAGATGATAAACGCGGCGATGGGGATCACGTCTGTGGGAAGTGCTTCGCCCGCGACGCGCTTTGAAACGAGGTCGGCGTCGTCTGCAACGATACCCGCCATATTTTTTACGCCTGCGGTAATGCCCTCGCCGTAGTCGCCGTTTTGAAAATGCGGCGCGATAACGTTCCGTATGATAAGGCCGCATTTCATATCGGTGAGTTTGTCTTCGAGACCGTAGCCGACTTCGATGCGTATTTTTCGTTCGGCAAGCGCAACGATGAGGATCGCGCCGTTGTCTTCGCCTTTTTGTCCGAGTTTCCATGTATCGGCGACTCGGATGCCGAACGATTCGAGCGAGTCGCCTGCGAGCGTTGCGACGGTCAAAACTGCGACTTGAGCGCCTGTCGCCTCTTCAAGCGATTCGAGGAGAGATGTAAGCGCTTCCGTTTCCGAAGCGTTCAAGAGATTCGCATTGTCTACGACGCGGCCTGAGAGCGGGGGAACGTCGAGCGCCGAAAGCGGAAAAGCCGCGATCAGCAAAAGCGGACAGAGCAGCACCGTCGTGCGGAAGAATTTTATCAACGAAGATGACGGCGCGCTTTTCGAAATCCGGAATGTTCCGGTCGCAGTTCGATTCAATACCATTCCGCATCCTCCAGTACGATAAGACCGTCGGGCAGTTCGTTCGGATTTTCTTCACGGGCGGGAAAGTGCTCGGCGAGGAGTTCTCCGCATTTTTCGATCGCGCCGACGAAAGCGTCCGCCGCATTTCCGGATTTTATCTCCGCCGCGAGTTCATCCGAAATGATACGCCACAGGTCGTGCGATATTTTTTTTGAAATGCCGGAATCGGCGACGATGCGCACTTGTCGTTCCAAATACGAAATGAAAATCAAAATGCCCGAACGTTCTGTAGTATCGTAAACGCCGCACTCGACGAAGAGTCGGAACGCCCGCCGCGTAACGCTCGCAAGTCGAACGCTTTGCGGCACAACGATACGGTCGAGCGCAGGAATATTGAAAAGTTTGAATGCCGCGGCTGCGCTTACAAAGCACACAAAACCGTACAAGCCCGGCAGCATCCACGTCCGCTCCGTCCACGCAAAGAGATCGTAGGCATCGCTTATCTTTCCCGCAAAGGGCAAGAGAAAAGCAAAGACGGCGGCTGCAGCGCATACGGCGGCAAGCAGTTCCCAAAACGCATAGTGCGCGCTTTCCGGCGCGAGTACGATTTTGATTTCACCTGTCGTCTTCGATTCGGCTTTTGCGACCGCGTCCGCGATTCTATCGAATTCGGCGTTCGAGAGTTTCAGCTTTTTGAGCATTGTCTGTGTTTTCATATATCATCCGAAAATTTCAAAGTTCGATAATATTATTAATTGTTAAAACTGCACCTTGGGGGCCGACTGCGCTTCACCGTCCGCGCTGAAATATTGCTTTGCGGCAAATCTGCCGAAGGACGCGATAAAATTGTTCGGAAGCCTTCTGATATACGAGTTGAACTCTTGTGCCGCTTCGTTATAGCGCTGTCGTGCGACTGCGATGCGGTTTTCGGTTCCTTCGAGCTGATCCTGCAGCGCGAGAAAATTGGTATTCGCTTTGAGTTCGGGATAATTTTCCGCGACGGCCAAAAGCCGTTGCAAACTTCCGGAAAGGCCGCTTTGAATTTGCTGGTAGCGCGAAAAAGCTTGGGGATCCGTCAAAATCGATTCGTCGACATTGATGACACCGCCGGCACGCGACCTCGCTTCCGTAACTTGCGTGAGTACGTCGCTTTCGTGACTCGCGTATCCTTTGACGGTCGAAACGAGATTCGGAATTAAATCGTATCTGCGCTGATATTGGTTTTGCACTTCAGCCCATCGGCTCGTGACGCTCTCGTCCATCGACACCATGTTGTTGTAAACTCCGCATCCGCGCGATGCGAATAAAAAAACAATTACCGCGGCGGCGATGAGCGCCGTCAGTCCCTTTGATAATTTTGCCATGATTATTCCTCTGTAAAGATAATTTCTATGCGTTTATAATATATCACTTTTTTATCGGAGAAATCTATCGCTCATATTGAAAAAAAAAGCTATTATCTATAATATAAAACAATAAGAGGCGTAAAATATGACAGATGAAAAATATGATTTTACGATTGAAACGCTCGGACAGTGTAAAATCCCTTCTCCGATCCAGCTTTCCAATGTCATCGGAGATTTCCGTGCGAACTATGTCAAAGACGATTCGTTCGTGCGTTACCGTGTAAACGTATTTCACGGCGGCGAAGAAGACGATCAGACATCGGCAAACCTCATGCAAAAAGCGGGTCCTCGTCAATATATCTATTTCGATCCGAATCACGTAAAGGCGGGGATTTGCACGTGCGGCGGACTCTGCCCCGGTCTCAACGATGTTATCAGAGCGATCGTGCGCAGCTTGTACTACCGTTACGGCGTGCGCCGCATTCTCGGTTTTCAATACGGCTTCAAAGGTTTTTTCCCCGATCAGGGATTCGAAACGATCGAGCTGACACCCGACAAAGTCGACGAGATTCATAAAATCGGCGGTTCCGTACTCGGTACGAGCAGAGGCGGCGGCGACCGCGTTTCGGACGTGGTCGACTGTATCGAAAAGCTCGGCATCAGCATGATGTTTATCATCGGCGGCGACGGAACGCAGCGCGGCGCACTCGATATCGCAAACGAAATAGAGCGCCGCGGATTGAAAGTTGCCGTCATCGGTATTCCGAAAACGGTCGACAACGATCTTTTGTTTATCGACCGGTCGTTCGGTTTTGAAACGGCGGTGCAGCAGGCGAAGGAAGCCGTCGCGTCGATCCACATGGAAGCGCATTCGCAGATCAACGGCATCGGCTTGGTAAAACTTATGGGACGCGAATCCGGATTTATCGCTGCCGAAACGGCGCTCGCATGCCACGAAGCCAATTTCTGTCTTATCCCCGAAGTTCCGTTCGATATGGACGGACCGAACGGATTCCTTTCATACCTCGAACAGCGCTTAAAAGAGCGTCATCACGCCGTCGTCATCGTTGCCGAAGGCGCGGGACAGGAACTGCTCACAAAGACGAACGAAACGGACGCTTCGGGTAATATCAAACTTGCGGATATCGGCGTATACCTTCGCGACGAAATCACGAAGTATTTTAAAAACAAGCACTTTCATATCAATCTAAAATACATCGATCCGGGTTATCAAATCCGAGCGGCCGTTACGACGGCGAACGATTCCATCTACTGCGAGCGACTCGGCAACAACGCCGTCCACGCGGCGATGGCCGGCAAAACGAAGATGGTCGTCGGTCTCGTGCACGATAAATTCGTCCACATTCCGATAAGCGAAGTGACGCGCCATCGCAACGTCGTCGACACCGAAGGCGCGCTGTGGCGCGATGCGCTCGAAGCGACCGATCAGCCGATCCTCATGGTAAACAATATGGAATCCGCCCGCGAGCGCACGGCAAAGGCCGCCGGCGACAGCAGAAAAAAACCGAGCGAAAAATAGCATGAAACCTCTTTCCCTTTCCGAAACGCTGAAACAGAACGAATACCCCGGCCGCGGCATCGTACTCGGGAAATCCGAAGACGGCTCTGCCGCAGTCGCCGCGTATTTTATTATGGGTAGAAGCGAAAACAGCAGGAACCGCATTTTCGCTCCCGACGGTGAGGGAATCCGCACCGAAGCGTTCGACGCTTCTAAAATGGAAGATCCGAGTTTAATAATTTACGCTCCGGTGCGCGTACTCGGAAAAAATACGATCGTTACGAACGGAGACCAAACCGATACGCTGTACGAAGGCTTATCCAAGGGACTGACATTTGAACAGGCGCTCCGCTCCCGCACCTTCGAACCGGACGAGCCGAACTACACGCCGCGCATTTCCGGTCTGTTGCACGTCGAGAACGGATTCTGCGACTACGCGCTTTCGATCCTCAAAAGCGACAACGGAAATCCTGAAAGTGCGTGCCGCTTTACATTCACATACGACAATCCGCAGGACGGCATCGGACGCTTTATACACACGTACGGCGGGAACGGAAATCCGCTTCCGAGCTTTGAAGGAGAACCCGTGCCCGTCGTCATACGCGGCGATATCGACGTCTTTACGAATCGAATATGGGAAAGCCTCAATGAGGACAATAAAGTGTCGCTCTTTACGCGTTTTATAAAAATAGAAACCGGCGAATGCGAAACGCGCATCGTCAATAAAAACGTTTAATCGGCCGAGTCCGGCATATCCGCGTTATTCGATTTCGTAGCTTTCGCCGTATTTTACGATTGTCACGTTCGGGTAGCCGTGTTCGGCGAGGTAGCCTTTGAAAAACGCCTGAGCGTCTTTTTCACCGTGCACCATAAAGATCTGTTTGAGGCGGCTCGTGTCGACAGCGTCGAGCCACGCCGTGATTTCCGTATAATCGGCGTGAGCGCTGAACGCGTCTATCTGTTCGACAGACGCGCGCACCTCATAAAAGTCGTTCATTATCTTCACTTCTTTGTCGCCGTCGAGGATTCTGCGGCCGAGCGTGTTTTCCGCCATATAACCGACTGCGAGAATGATATTGCGTTCGTCGCCGATATTGTTTGCGAGGTGATGGAGCACGCGCCCTGCTTCGCACATACCGTCCGCGCTGATGATGATCATGGGGCCGTCTTTTTTGTTGAGCGATTTGGATTCGTCGACACTCGCCGTAAAGTTGAGCGAGCTGAAGCCGAAGGGATTTTTGTGATGTTTTAAAAACGCTTCGTTCGTCTCTTCGTCGTAACATTCGGGATGCACTTTGAACACGCTCGTTGCGTTCGTCGCCATCGGAGAATCGACGTAGATCGGGATGTTCGGTATTTTTTTTGCATCGACGAGCAAGTGCAGGTAAAACACCAATTCCTGCGCGCGTTCGATCGCAAACGAGGGGATGATGATTTTTCCGCCGCGGCGAACCGCTTCATTGACGACGCGTTCGAGTTCGTGCATAGCGAACTCTTTTTCGGCGTGCTTGCGATTGCCGTAGGTGCTTTCGATGTAGATGTAGTCGGGTGCAGGCACTTTCGTTTCGGGATCGCGGATGATCGGCTGGTTGCGCCTTCCCAAATCGCCGGTATACAAAATGCGCGTTTCGTTTTCGCCCGCGTGCCCGGGATGCGGTGCGTTGATTTTTCCGTGCAGACCTTTTATCGTAACGCTTGCAAACGCCGAACCGAGGATGTGCCCCGCATCGAAAAATTCGAGTTCGACGTCGGGCGCGATGTACATTTTTCGGTTGTACGAAAGAGAGACGATTTGATTTGCCGTCGTGATGCAGTCGCGTTCCGAAAAGAGCGGCTGCCACGTAAATTTTTCGCTGCGTCGGTCGGCTTTCTTTTTTAAAAATTCGGCGTCTTTTGCCTGGATGCGCGCGCTGTCCATCATGACGATGTTCGCTATGTCGCGCGTCGCGGGCGTTGCATAGATATTGCCGGTAAATCCTTTCCGTACGAGTACGGGAAGCTGTCCGCAGTGGTCGAGGTGTCCGTGTGTCAAAATCACCGCTTCGACCTTATCCGCCGCGATCGTAAAATTGCGGTTTTTTTCGTCGGCCGTTTTCCGCTTGCCTTGAAACGCGCCGCAGTCCACCATAAACGTACGCCCGTCGATTTCAAATATGTGCTTCGAACCGGTTACCTCTTCGGCAGCTCCCAGCGAATACAGCTTGATTCCCATCGTACAACTCCTTGCATACGTATACTATTGCAATTTACCGCATTGCTCAAGTAAACGGATGAGAGCGGCGCTCGACGAATAATATTAACAAAAAAAACCGCAAGGCAAGCCCTGCGGTTTTTTTGTTGTTAAAACAGTGTATACTATTTCAATACTTTCGAGATGATGTATTTGGAAACGTTCATGCCGGCTTTTTCGGCAAGCTTTTGAATTTTCTCCCATTTTACATCATCGCATGAAATAGAGTGCGACTTTGACGCTTCGGCAGGGTTCTTTGCTTTGCGTGGCGTTTTTGCGGCCGGTTTTTTTACGGCTGTCTTTGTTGTTGCTTTCATATTAATAAATATACAGTAACGCAAAAAATAAATCAATACGGAAAATAAAAATAACAAATTATTAATAATAATCTATTCGATCGGCGCTCTTGCTTCGTCGCATTTGAAACGAGTATAATGCGTCGTGCGCCTTTACCCCGATCTTGTTAAGCAGCTGCCGATCGCTCCGTACTTGGACGATATCTGTGCTGCTCTCAAATCTTCCGCATCTCGTTCTCTCATACTTACGGCGGAAACGGGTGCGGGAAAATCGACTGCACTCCCGCTCGCTCTTCTCAATCATTTTACCGGAAAAATTATTATGCTCGAACCGCGGAGGATCGCTTCTCTTTCGGTCGCATCTCGTGTTTCGACGCTGCTCGGAGAAGATGTCGGTAAAACTGCCGGTTATATGATGCGTCTCGAATCGTGCGTGTCGAAGGCGACGCGCTTTACCGTTATGACGGAAGCTGTTTTGACGCGCATACTGCAGGACGATCTGCTTTTGGACGGCGTCTCCGTCGTCGTTCTCGACGAATTCCACGAGCGTTCCGTGCAGGCCGATCTCGCGCTTGCGTTTTTAAAAGAGACGATGACGCTTCGTGACGATCTGTATGTCGTCGTCATGTCGGCGACGATCGATACGGCTTCTCTGTCGTCGTATCTTGCATTAGGAGGCGAACCGTCTCCGGTGTTTTCCGTGCCCGGTCGTCAATTTCCGGTCGATGTCGAATATGCGGAAGCCGTACTTCCGTCGGATGTGGTGATGAGGGAATTGCGAAGGCGGGATAGGGGAAGCATCCTCGTATTTCTTCCGGGTATAGCCGACATTCGAAAAACCGCAGCGGAACTCGAACGTGAAAGCGCCGACGCGGATATTTTACTTTTACACAGCTCGATCGATTTTGACGAGCAAAAAAAAGTGCTCTCTCCTCCGGACGATCTTTCTCGCCGCCGCGTTATTTTATCGTCGTCGATCGCGGAAACCTCCCTTTCCGTGCCCGGCGTGAGCGTCGTTATCGATTCGGGTTTGGCGAGAATCAATCGTATGAACGTCGCCGCCGGTATGGAAATGCTCGTTACGGAAACGGAAAGCGTCTTTTCGGCGGAACAACGGAAGGGCAGAGCGGGGCGCATGCAGCGCGGCCGATGCGTACGCTTGTGGCACGAAAACGACGTGCACGTCGCCGAGACGGCGCCGGAAATACTTAGAACCGACTTAACCGAACTCGTACTCGAATGCGCCGAACGGGGTGTTTACAGGCGCGATGCGCTTTCGTGGCTCACCTCTCCGAGCGAAGCCGGTTGGAGGAGCGCACAAAAATTATTAATTACTCTCGGCTGCTTGAGCGCCGGCGATGAAGCGCATATCGAAAATTTCGTGCGCATCACTTCGCTCGGCAAAGCCGCTCTCACGCTCGGCCTGCACCCGCGTCTTGCCTGCGTCGCGCTTTCGGCTCTCTCAGACGGGGACGCCGGCAAAAGTGCAGAGAAAAAAAACGGGAAGCCGGGAAAACTCGGGAGTCTTTCCTCCTATACCGAAGCGGCGCTGCAATGCGTTCTCGCGTATTCTCCGTATGCCGATGCTCCGCCTGTCTTGCAAAAACGATTTTGTGCCGATGTCATAAAGCGGCTTGCAAAATGCGCATCGCGTTTTTCCGATCTGTGCGAAAGCTCAGGAGCAAAGGGGTCGACTGATGCCGGTGCCGAACGCGGTTTTCGCACATCGGGCTGTAAAGCTGTGTCCGCCCGCTCTGTCACTGTGCGCGATTTTAGCGCATCCCGCGGAATATCGTCCGCCGTCTTACTCCTTGCGGGATTTCCCGATCGTATCGCCCGCCTTGAAGGGGACGGCACGTATCGATTTCCGTCCGGTCGTGTCGCTTCTCTTCCCAAAAAGGAGCGCGACGCTTTTCGCGTATTTCCCGAGTGGATCGTTGCGCCCGTCGTGGACGCGGGAGAAAGGGAAGGACGTATTTATCGATGGGAAGCGCTTCCGACGGAAGAAGCGGAGTCATGGCTTTCGGCGAAGAGCGAAATATACACGGAAACGGAATTCGCCGACGAAACGCACTCGCTTCGGAAAATCGAGTACACTCGCTTCGGAAGAATCGTACTGTCGGAAAGGCGTGTCACCGCGCAGGACGAAGATTTTGCACCTGCCGTGTGCCGTGCAGTCGAAAAAAACGGCATCGCATGGCTTCCCCTCGGCGAAAAGACGAAAGCGTTTTTATCGCGTGCGCGTTTTTATGAAATGCACGCATCAGCCGCCCCTGTTGCAGCCGACCTTGCAGCGGCACATCGTAGGGCGGGAGGAGGCGCTGCGGCGGATGCCCGCGCTGAGGCGGGAGGCGGTACTGAGGTAAACGTCGACGGCGCGCATACGATCGCAAAATCGTCCGAAGAAAATTTAATAAAAACTGTGCGTGAATGGCTTCCGCCTTTTTTGACCGGTACCACGCTCGGAGAAAGTACGGTATACGATGCGCTTTATTATTATCTTGACGGAACGAAAGTCGATAAAAACGCGCCGCAGACGATCTCGCTTTCGAACGGAAAATCCTGTGCACTTGTATACGATGCGGCTGCAGACGGCACCGTTCGGCCGACGATCGAGATAATCGTTCAGAAGATTTTTGGCTGCTTTGAAACGCCCCGCGTTATGGGCGTGCCGGTGCTCTTCAAATTGCTTTCTCCCGCGCGGCGTCCGCTTCAAATCACCGACGATCTCGCAGGTTTTTGGAGCGGTGCGTGGCCCCAAATCTGCAAAGAGATGAAAGGCCGTTATCCGAAACACAACTGGGATTACCGCGCCGGCGAGGGGGAATGAGACGGAATTATTAAATTTGTTTTTGAACGGCATTATGTTCCGCGCTCTTATAAATTCTCACGGTTGCTTCCGTGTGTAGTCAAAAATTGATTTTCGTGAAAATGTCAATAAAGCGTTGCGAAGTACTTGACACAGGGGTGAAAAAAGTAGTAAATTACAAGCTACCCGCGCAAATCACGGGTGCGCTGTTTGACAGGTAGAGGGAAGGAAAGAAAGCAAGACGCATGCGGAGATAAAAAAGTCTCCCGAATTAAGCGAGAGCAAGCGGGGACAAACGAACGGAATTAGACCCGGAGCAATCCGGGAAACATAATGATGGAGAGTTTGATCCTGGCTCAGAACGAACGCTGGCGGCGCGTCTTAACCATGCAAGTCGAGCGGCAGGCAGCAATGCCGAGAGCGGCGGACTGGTGAGTAACACGTGGATAACGTACCC
>NZ_JACSET010000018.1 GCF_014334325.1 Treponema sp. Marseille-Q4130
GTTTTTTAAGTTGTACATTGATAGCATTAGCAATTCACTTATCAGCACATTTACTTTTTAAATTTATAAGTAAAAGGAAATAATCATTATGTCAGATTTTATTCCAGTATGTGAGCCTCTTTTAGGCGGAAACGAAATTAAATATGTAACTGAAGCTGTCCAAACAGGTTGGATCAGTTCTAACGGTAAATATGTAACGCAATTTGAAGAAGCGTTCGCAAAGTATTGTGGCGTAAAATATGCAGTTGCTGTTTGTAATGGAACAGTTGCAATTCATCTGGCACTCACAGCTTTAGGAATAGGCAAGGGCGATGAAGTGATTATTCCATCTTTTACTATGATTGCTACAGCATTTGCCGTATGCTACACTGGTGCAAAACCTGTTTTTGTCGATGCAGATAAAGATACATGGAATATAGATGTAACAAAAATTGAAGAAAAAATTACACCGCATACAAAGGCGATTATTCCTGTGCATATTTTTGGGAATCCTTGTAATATGGATGCAATTTGTGAGATTGCAAAAAAATATAAACTTTTTATTGTAGAAGATGCGGCCGAATCGCATGGGGCTGAATTTAGAGGGAAAAAAACTGGAAGTTTTTCTGATATTGCATCATTTAGTTTTTTCGCAAATAAAAACCTTACGACAGGTGAAGGTGGCATGGTCATTATGGATTGCGAAGAAAAATACACGAAGTGCAAATATTTTAAAAATATGTGTTTTCCAGTGGATGGGCCACGTATTTACAGTCATAACGACATAGGTTTTAACTATCGAATGTCAAATTTGCATGCAGCTGTTGGACTCGCTCAGGTAGAAAAGGCAGATGCCTATCGCACTATGCGTATTAATAATGCTTTATTATACAAAAAATATCTTTCTGATTGCAAAGGAATTATCTTTCAAAAAGATCAAGAAAATGGACTGAATGTGCATTGGATGAATACAATTGTTATAAATCCTGTTGAATATGGTCATACAAAAGATGAACTTATTGGTCATCTTAAAGAAAAAGGAATTGATACAAGGCTTTTGTTTATTAGCATGAATCGGCAAAAATCTTTGAAAGATTTCGGCTGTGAGTGTTCCGGAGAATACCCTGTTACAGATTGGCTTACAGAAAACGGTTTTTATTTGCCAAGTGCTTCAAGTCTTACTGAAGAACAAATTAGGCATATTTGTGAAGTTATTAAGGAATATCAAAAATAATGAAAGTCGGTGTTTTTTTAGGAAATTTTCGCCCAGAAGATGGTGGAGCTAGTTCTCTCTTATTAACTATTAGAAATGAAATAAACGCTTCTGATGATATGAAGGGGGTGGAATTTGTTTTTTTATACTCTGGAGGCCTGAAAAAGTCATATAACACTTTCTTTGATGGAAATTGTTATATAAATTACACGAAAGTCGGTGTTATAAGGCACATAATTTCTAAAACTCTGCAAAAACTTTTTCAAGTTTCTTACAAAGATACAAGGCTTAATCTCATTGCTAAAAAAGAGAATATTGATTTGTTCTGGTTCCCGCAGCCTGTGAAGTTTGATGTAAAATATCCATATATTTATACAGTCTGGGATTTAGGACATAGAAGAACGCCGTATTTTCCAGAGGTATCGCGTTCTGGTTGGCTTTGGGAAGATAGGGAAGATATGTATCAAACGATGTTGTACAGAGCTTCTTTTGTAATTACAGGAAATGAGGAAGGAAAAAAAGAAATTCTTGAAAACTATCCTATGCCAGCTTCGAAGGTACGGATTTCAGAGTTTCCTGTCGCTTCTTTTTGCCGTGGTGAAGAAAAGAAACCCGACTTTATAAAAGAAGATCCGTACTTTTTTTATCCAGCACAATTCTGGCCACATAAAAATCATATTACGATTCTGGATGCCCTTGAATTATTGGCAGAAAAATATGATACAAACCCAATTGTCTACCTGACAGGATCTGATAAAGGAAACCGTAAATATATTGCGAGCGAAATAAAACGACGAGGGCTGGAGAATCAAGTTATTTTTACAGGATTTGTTTCTGATGAGAATCTGAAGTACCTTTATACACACGCTGTCGGAATGATTTTTGCCTCACTTATGGGACCAAATAATATGCCTCCAATTGAAGCAACTTATTTGCAATGCCCTATAATCATCACAGATTTGGACGGTCATAAAGAACAACTTGGTGATACTGCATTGTATTTCAACGGCTATAAGCCGGAAGAACTTGTAGAACATATGAATGCACTTCTTTCTGATACCAGTATTCGCAATGCAATAATTGAAAAAGAAAAAAAACTTGGTCAGCGATTTGATAAAATCAATTATTTTGCAGAAATAAAGAAAATTATCAAAGATTTTTCTTTGATACGCAGAACTTGGGGAAATGATTTTGTGATATAATGAAATACAGGAAGTAATAAATGGCATTATTTGGTGAATCTGTACTAACAAATTATGTATCAAAAAATATTTTTTCTACTGAAGAAATTGCATTTGAGCATTATATTGAAAAATCAATAACTTCTCAAAAAAACTTTTTGACTAAAAAAAGTTATGATGTTTTTTTATCTCATCGTTACGAAGATAGAAGGCTTATTGGTGCTTTAGCAGCTATGTTGGAAGAAATTTATGGGCTTTCTGTCTATGTTGATTGGATTAAAGATTCTAATTTGAATCGTAAGAATGTGACGCCTAATACTGCTGAAATTTTAAGAACCAGGATGAAAAATTGTAAATGTCTATTTTATGCAACTTCTCAAACTTCTGTAGATTCAAAATGGATGCCATGGGAATTAGGATTTATGGATGGCTTTAGCGGTCATGTTGCAATCTGTCCTCTTACAGGAAATCAATCAGATGCATATAGAGGGACAGAATATCTAGGACTTTATCCGTATGTATCATATGGTACTGCTAAACAAACAAGTAAAGATATGATTTGGATTAATAAAACAACTGACGACTATAAATCAATTGGCGCTTGGCTTGGTGGTATTAAAAATGGATGAGAATGATTATTTAGAAAACAGGATTAAGGATCAGATAAATTTTTATGAAAACAAATCTAAATTGAATAAAAATTGTTATTATGTATCGAAATTCTTTGAAATATGTTCAGGTGTGAGTATTCCTTTAATTTCTGGTCATTTTATGGATAAAAACTGGGCAGGTTTAGTTATTGCTATTTTGGGAGTCCTGATAGCAATATCAGCATCTATGAATGGTGTTATAAAGTATCAAGAGAAATGGATTTATTATAGAACAACAATTGAACAGTTAAAAAGAGAACGAGAGTTTTTTCTAACAAGAACAGGAGTTTATTTAGAAAAGGAACTCCCTTCGTCTTTTAATTTGTTTGTGGAAAATTGTGAGAATATAATGTCTTCTGAAAATAATGCTTGGAAAAAGTATCAGCAATCAAAAATAACTATAAATAAGAAATGATTTCAGAAATAGCGTTAGAAATTACTCAAAAATGTCCCAATAATTGCATATATTGTTCTTCATGCTCTTCGTGGAATGCTAATTCATACATTGAATTTGATGTTATAAAAGAAGTAATTCAAGATATGTCAGACTTAGGAATTAAAAAACTGTGTATTTCTGGAGGAGAACCATTCCTACATCCTGATGTATTGAGAATTATAAATTTCGCTTCTGAGCGAAAAATTGAAGTTACAATTTATTCTAGTGGTATAGTAAGAAATATAGATCAAACTAGTTTCCTAACATTAGCTTTTTTAAAAGCTTGTAAAAAAAATGGTTTGTCAAGTATAATCTTTAATATGCAGGCTGGTGAAGAGAAAAAATATAACGAAATAATGAAAACGCTGGGAAACTTTCCAAAATTAATTGAAAGTATTAAAAATGCGAAATTGGTAGGATTGGAGGCAGAAATTCATTTTGTTCCAATGAAAGTAAATATTGATCAAATTGAATTTGTTATAAGCTTATCAGAAAAAATAGGAATTAGAAAAGTAAGTTTTTTGAAGCTTGTTCCTCAAGGAAGAGCATTTACAAATAAAAATTTAATTGAATTAAATGAAAAAGAATACTGTAATTTTAATTTACATTTAAAAGAGCTTTCAAAATCTGCAAAGATTGATATTAGGCTTGGAATTCCATTTTCAGAAAACACAAATATAAAATGCCATGCTGTTAGCGGAAAACTTGCAATTCGTTATGATGGTGCAGTACTAGCTTGTGAGGCTTTTAAAGGGCTACCAATAAGAGATTCATATGGCAATGAAATTTTGCCGGATAATATAAAAACAAGACGATTAAAGGATATTCTTCAAGAATCAGAATACTTAAAAGCTTGTAAAATATTTATTGATACATATTCTAAATCTTATTCTTGTTGTGAGAATTGCCCTGTTCAGAAATATATCAAGGAGACAAAATAATGGCTATTATAAATGATAAAGCTCTTATAGAAGAAATCTCAGGAACGGATATACAAAAATTAATTGGTGAAAAATTGAAAGAACAGGAATTATCAGAATTCAAATATTTCCCTTTATGTGATGATATAATTAAACAATTGAAATCTTTGATTGTAAAAACAGAAAGTATTGAATATTTTCAGCTCAACGAAGTGGAAGCATTATGGTTGAACTTGATTGATAAATCAATTCAATGTTTAAGATTTTTTGATGAACGAGAACCATTTCAAAAAAATAACGATTCTGATTTAAAAAAGCCAATCACTTATGGTCTTGATAGGATAAAAAAATATTTAGAAAAATATTCAGATTTTGAAAGCTTATTATATGGCTCAAGTTCCTATTATAGAGATCATATTTTCCATTCACTACGAACTTGGTTATTGGGTATCTTTTGCCTTTTACGAAAGACAGATGACAAAAAAGCTTATTTTATTGATTGTATTGGCTTAGATGGTTTAGGGAAAAATGATTTTTCGGATAAAATCAACTTTTTCGAAAAACTATCTATTTGGACTATAGCTGCATTATGTCATGATTTAGGTTATCCATTAGAAAAATCACGGAAAATATTAGATAAAACAAAGAATATGATGGGTGAGTTTGTTCCTAATCCTTCTATTCTAGATAATTTCAATTTTGGTGGTATACAAGATAATATAAATGATTTTATTATTCGTTTTTTGAGCACAAAGATGGTTCCTAAAAAAATTGAGGATTCTACTGGAAATGGAATAACATATTTTGGACGAATACAACCAAAATATTATCTGAAATATTCGAAATCACTTGAAAATTTTGATCACGGAATTATAAGTGCTGTCATAATTTATAAAATGCTCCTTTACTTTTTGGAATCAGATTTTAATATGAATGATGATTATGAATATAAATCTGAAGATGCAAGACAATTTTATATTCGTAGGGAAATTCTGAGGCCTATGGCTTCACACACATGTTCTGATATTTATAATATTCATTTAAATACATTTTCAAGTTTGCTGTTCGTTTGTGATGAGTTACAGGAATGGGGACGAAAATCTTGGAATGAGTTATATACAGGATTACAACCAAGTTCGATAAATCTTAAAATAGAGAACTTTTCCAAGAAAAAAATATCGGTTACTGAAGAAGTAAGAATTCCTGATGTAAATGATAAAAACATTGTATTTGAA
>NZ_JACSET010000001.1:0-93768 GCF_014334325.1 Treponema sp. Marseille-Q4130
AAGCGGGTTTTTTAATTTTTTTCCCCCCCCCCCCCCCCATCACCTCTACAAAACATACACAGCTGATGTACTGATTCGCACATATTTATTTTTTCTCATACAAAGACCGCTTTGCTGCGTTTTTGAATGCAGCAAAGCGGCTTTTTTTATTTTATCGCACAAAGGCAGCTTGAAAACTGCGCAAAGGAGGTTCGGATGAAACGGCTCATCAAAAAAATTATCGGCTTAAGCGTTATCGTTCCGGCGATTATGCTTATATCCTGTTCGAACATCGGAAGCGGTTCCGAAAACGGAGGTATTACACCTCAGGAAACACCTGTTGAAAAAGCGCTAAAAGAACTTTCGGTCAGTCCTGAAAAAGTTTTTAAACTGACGGACAAAGTTACGCTCCCGACGACGACAAGCGTGTCGGGTGTCACGATCACATGGACGGCAAGCCCGGAAGGCTATATCGAAACGGCAGGAACCGACATAGGTAAAATCAAAAAGCGCGATACGGAAGACAAAAACATTACGCTGACCGCAACGGCTGTAAAAGACGGCGAAAACAAAACGAAAACTTTTACGGTTGTCGTTTGCGCCGAAAATACCGAACCTTCGGCACAAGATTTTGCCGCTTCTTTAGCGATCCCGTCTTCCGTTTCGAACGATATGACGCTGCCGAAAACCGTAGACGGTTATACCGATGCGGCGATAACATGGGAAAGCGCCGACGAAAATATTATTAAAATCGAAGACAACGGAAGCGATTACAAAGGTACCGTCACCCGTAATATTGTCGACAGAAAAGTGAAGCTTACGGCGAAAGTGGAATATAAAAGCGAGACGGCGACAAAAGAATTTGATGTGAACATAAACCATATCGAAGAGATAAGTTCCGAGACATCCGTTTTAATTGATAAATACGAGTTTACCGGTACGGAAATTATATATACCAGATTTGATAAGGACAAAAATAAAATAACGGACGGTTATAAATACGCATACTCAAAGGTAGAACCGAATTTGAAAAAAGCCGTACTTACAAACACTGCATCATACCAAGGCGAAAAGTGGATGACAAAGCAGGATGTGGAAGCTTTACTGAATCAAATGCGAGCCGAACTGAACAAACTCGAAAATAAAAATCCGCTTACGCTCGGAGACTTTAAAACATTTTTATCGTTATTGCCGTTTTTGGACGAAGAGGCATACGCTACGGATAACAAAATATTTGAATCGCTCAAGCGGATGAGTCCCGGTATTTTAGGGGAAGAAACCGCTTTCGGCGGATTATCGGAAACGGAAAAAACCGCAAAGCTTAAATCGTGCATTCCCGCATTAAAAAAATTTGTCACGATACAAAATCTTTGGCTAAAGGCGCAACTTTCTCCCGCTCTCTATGAATACACGCTTACGAAAAAAGGCGACGGCACGTATGAATTTTCTGCAAAAACGCTCTATGACAGCCATAAAAACTGGTACGAGCAAAAGGGCAGCTATAAGTATGAAAGCGAATCCGGAACGATTAAAAAGATTCGCCTTAATGGGTATAAAAACGCTTCGGAAATATGGTTAGACTTATCTCTTAGGAAAAACGACAACAAACGTTATGGAACCGATAATGTGCCTGTTCAATTCACTCAAGGAACACCGATAACGCTCACCGGTTCAGAAGATTCTATTTCCGTTGTTATAACGAATATAACCGTTTCCGACGCCGGTACGATGACTGCGGACATAAGCATAGACGGCGACACGGCTCAATCTTACACATTGCAGTTCGAAAGCGACCATCTGAATTAAATGGATCATAAAAAGCATCGCTCGGACAATATCCTGTAAAGCGGAAAGCGGGGGGCGGCATTGTGTACGCTCCCGCTTTTTTGTTTTCATACATCATATCCGTTTTCGAATTGCCCCGTCCTTCCGTCGCCTTCCTTTCCTCCCACTCACCTTTACTTTTTCCTTAATTACCGTTAAAAATTTCACAGTAAATGCGGATTTTCCGATTTTTTTAGATTTTTCGGCTTCGAATCGATGGAAAAGGCCGAATTTTTCCTTGACCGGAAAACCTGACATCCGTTACTATCGGGAGGATTGCGATGAACGAAATGCTTGCCGCGCCGCAAAAGCGCGTTTCCGAACCGTCGAAACGGCGGCTCGTGCTCTTGGCGGAATTTCTTTCGCGCACGGATAAAACGCGCATTACGTCGGTCGAGCATCGAAAAACGAAGATGCCGCCCCTCTTGCGTCTCGCCTTGTCACTTGCGGCATACGCGGTATCGTCAATTACACCGATGCCGTGCTGGGATCGACCGTATCGGCTCGGGTGGAAAACGCATCTCCGGTGACGCTCCTCCGAACGCTTTCCGCCCGCAGTTTTCCGCAGCACGTTATATGTGATTCGGAACGCCGCTTGCAGTTTCCTCTTCCGCTTTCTTCCGCTTTATCGTATAATTCGTATACGATGCTTATAATACCGAATCTCAATGTAACCATTTTCCGCATCCGTCGTTTATAGAGCGTAAGCATTATATGCAAACGCAAAGGTCACTGTTTTTCCTCCTTTTAACAGTGGCCTTATTTTTTTACCGCGCACTTACTCCCGATCTTTTTCCGTGATATAATAGCCGCCGTATGAAAGATTCTTTTAAAGACGTGAGATGCTGCCCCGAAAGCAAAAATTGGGCGGAATGTATAAAACGCGAAGTACCGCTGTACGGCAGAGGCAACGAAATCCGATCCGATTTCGAGCGCGATTATACGCGGCTTTTACACTCCCGAGCGTTCAGCCGCTTAAAACATAAAACGCAGGTTTTTTTCGCACCGCACAACGATCACACCTGTACGCGCATGGAACACGTGCTGCACGTCGCATCGGTCGCATCCGAAATCGCAAAATATCTCGGCTTGAACGAAAGGCTTGCCGCTGCAATCGCGATCGGTCACGATATCGGTCACGCGCCTTTCGGCCATCACGGAGAAAATTGCCTCAATTCGCTGCTTGAACAAAAAACGGGCGCGAACGCGCCGAAAAAATTTTGGCACGAGCGGAACAGTCTTTTTTTTGCCGATTATATCGAAACGCTTGCCGATCCCGACGGGATAGAACAGCCGCTCAATTTGACGTACGCGGTGCGAGACGGGCTTATCTGCCACTGCGGCGAAATCGATCAGCAGGGCATCGTGCCGCGGACTGAAGCGATCGATCTCTATTCGATAAAGCGGCCGGGCATCGTACAGCCGTACACGTGGGAAGGCTGCGTCGTAAAGATCGCCGACAAGATCGCGTATTTGGGACGCGACATCGAAGACGCGCGGGCATACCACATGCTCGATATGACGTCGTACCGCGAACTGCGCGAAATCGTTGCGACGACGCTCGGCATCGACGGCAAAGCGAAGGGTGCGTTCCGAAGCGGCAAAGCGGTCAATACGACCGTGTTGATAAACGATCTCATCGTCGACTTATGCACGCAGTCGAGTCCCGAAAGCGGTTTGCGTTTTTCGGACGAATATTTCCGTTTTATCATCGAGCTGAAAAAATTCAATTACCGGCGGATATACGCGCATTGGCGCATAGAAGAATTCATGCATTACGCGTCGGACATCGTCAAAACTTTGTACGAAGTACTCATGCGCGTACAGCCCTATGCGCAAAACGGACGCGCACGGCAGGCACTGCGCTATTACCCGAATCTGTGTTCGACCTACGAAGACTGGCTCGTCAAATATGCAAACTACGCACCCTTGGGGCAGGAGGATCGAAAAAAAATCATCCGCTGCAACACTGCCGAAGTGTTCGATATATACGACAACGAATCGTATCAAAAATGCGTCATCGAATACATCTCCGGCATGACCGATCAGTTTGCAATTCAAGTGTATGAAGAGATCATTACATTTTAAATCATATTAAAAATAAATTTAAAAAAATATTTGACACATAACAAAAATACGTAGTACAATAAAATATTGTCGGCTGAACGGCAGTTTCAGTCCGGCATATAAAAAATCAAATCGTTATGAAAATTTGTTTGGAGGTAAAAATGAAAAAACAGATTCTCGGTGCGATGTGCGTTCTGGCGGCATCGACACTTTTTGCAATGGGAGGAAACGATTCAGGCAGCGCCGCAGCGCAGACAATCGCTGCGGCAAAAAATATGTCGCACGATGAAATCGTCGCAAAGGCAAAAGAAGAAGCGGCGGCCGCAAAATCGTCCGGTACCGTATTCAAAGCATACGGAACGAGTTCCCGCATTGCGACTGCGGCAAAAGCGTTTACGGAATTATACGGCATCGATGTCGAAACGACGAACGTCAAAGACAGCGAAATCTATACGAAACTGCAGGCGGAAATCAGCGGAAAGATCGACGGCGCTGACGTCGTACTCACGCAAAACGGCGCGGTTATGAAAGTGCAGATGGTCGACACGGGCAATCTCATAAACTACGTTCCCGCATCCGTTGCTTCTAGCATCGACGGTGCGGACAAAGTGCCGCTCGTACAGCAATATATCGACAAGCTTTTTATCTTCAATACCGTCGGCTCGAACGTTCCGGCGATCACGAACGTGTGGCAGCTGACCGAACCCGCGATGAAAGGCAGAGTGTTTTTCAAAAGTCCCGAAACCGAAAAGGTAAACGAAAACTTCCTCATCATGCTGACGAATAAAACGTGGGCGGACAAGCTTGCAAAAGCGTATAAAAACCTGTACGGAAAAGACATTCAGCTCGGCAGCTATAAAAACGCGGGCTATAAATGGATCGCGGAATTTCTGCACAACTGTTCGTTCGGCAATACCGACACGACGATAGCGGAACAGATTTCCAATGCCGAAGCGTCGGGAAAAATCGGTCTTTTCGTTTTGAGCAAACTCCGCTCGAAAACCGTACGCGTTGAAAATCTCGAAGTCGCCTCGTACTATGCGGACGGCAAAAATACGACGGTAGAACCTTTTGCGGGTTTTATGTATCCGCTTTACGTGCAGATCGTTAAAACGACGACGATGCCGTACACGTCGATGCTCTTTGTCGAGCACTTGGTATCGCCTGAGGGATTCGCTGCGTGGGCAAAAAACATCGGCGCATATTCTTCGAACACGAGCATTCCGGTAAACAAAGGCGATCAGCCGCTTTCGTATTGGAGAACGCGTCTCGTTATGGACGATCCCGAATACATCAATGAAGCGTACGCGGACGTATTCGAATTCATTTCAAAAAATCTTACCAAATAAAAGCCTCCTAAAACTGTAATTTTTAGAGACTTCCGTATAAGATATATGCGGGCACATGTTTCCAAACGTGTGTCCGCAATTCGTCTGTAATTTTTTTATGGGAGCTATCATGTCAAAAAAAGCGGCGAATCACATAAAGACATTTTTTCAAAATCCCGCAAATGTCATCCTTGTCGTATTTTTCGTTTTGCTGGCGGCGCTGACATTGTATCCGCTGCTTTCGCTCGTATTCGAAACCTACAGCGTTCATCCGATGGAGATGCAGCTTATACGCAAACCGGCCGGTGCGCTTACGGGATATCACTGGAAGAGGCTGCTCGCAGGCGGCGAATATTCCGTTAATAATTTTTATCGTCCGTTGCTGAATACAATTTTTATGGCGATCATCGCGTCCGTCATTGCGATTTTTTTCGGCGGATCGGTTGCGTGGCTCATCACAAGATCGAATCTCAAATACAAAAAATTCATTTCGTTCGTATTCGTATTTCCGTACATCATGCCGTCGTGGACGCTTGCGATGTTTTGGACGAACTTTTTCAGAAATGCGAACGTCGGTATGGGCATCACGGGCATCTTTACGGCGTTCACGGGCATCGCAATGCCGGAATGGTTCGTGTACGGACTTTTCCCCTGCTCGGTCGTACTCGGACTCCACTATTCGCCGTTCGCCTACATCCTCATCGGCGGCATTCTCCGCAATATGGACGCGAACCTCGAAGAAGCCGCGACGATTTTGAAAGCGAGCCGTGCAAAGATCATGCGCAAAATCACGCTGCCGATCGTCATGCCCGCCCTTCTTTCGACTTTTCTGCTCGTGTTCGCATCCGCGATGAGCGCATACGCCGTTCCGGTTTTTCTCGGATCGCCCGTGCGCTTTTGGGTGCTCACGACAAAGATGTATACGATGATGAACGGCAATTTTCAAGGACAGGGATACATCATCGCGTTTACGATGATTTTATTCGGTATCGGCATATTGGGATTGAATCAATGGTTTACCGGCAGGCGAAAATCGTTTACGACGATCACCGGAAAATCTTCGCAGATTTCGCTCGTGAACCTTCGCGGTGCACGGACTCCGCTTTCGGCCGTCCTCGTCATCCTCTTGTGCTTTATCGCAATCGTACCGCTCATCACCTTTGCCCTTGAGTCTATGCTTCTCCTGCCCGGCGATTATTCGCTGAAAAATTTTACGCTCGATTTTTGGATCGGACGCGGCGAATCCGCCCTTGAAAACGGCATGGACGCGGGCATCCTCATGAGCGCCGACGTGTGGCGCACGTTGTGGAACAGCCTCCGCCTGTCGGTCGTGTGTTCGGTTGTCGCAGGTACGAGCGGCATCCTCATCGGCTATGCGATCGGAAAACGGCGCGGCTCGAAATTGGCAACTTTCGTCAACAACCTAGCGTTTTTCCCGTACCTCATGCCGTCGATGGCATTCGGTGCGATCTACCTTTCGATTGCGACGAAGATACCGTTTTTGTACGGTTCGTTTTTTATCCTCGCGCTTATCGGTTCGGTAAAATATCTGCCCTTCGCATCGAGAAGCGGCGTCAATGCCATGCTGCAGCTTTCAAACGAAATCGAAGAAGCCGCCGTCATCGTCGGCGTGCCGTGGATAAAGCGCATGTCGCGCATCATCGTTCCGATTCAAAAGGCGACGTTCCTGTCGGGATTTTTGCTGCCGTTTATTTCGTGCATGAGAGAGCTTTCGCTGTTCGCGCTCCTCGTCACGCCGCAAAACAAAGTGCTCACGACGATGCTCATGCAGTTCAACGAAAAAGGCTATACGCAGTACGGCAACGCGATCAACCTTATGATCATCGTACTCGTATTGCTTATCAATTTTACCGTAAATAAAGCGACCGGCGCTTCGATCGACAAGGGTGTCGGCGGCGCGTAAAACAATTCGAAAAATCGTTTGTACGGGCGGACGGGCTGTGCGCACTATGGAATCGCGCAGTTCGAATCGCCCGTATTTTTTTTAACCTAAGAGAGACTGCGCTTTTATCATCCCAATACGACGCGGCGTAAAATAGTATTTATTCGTTTTTCGTAATCTTTTTGCGGCGACTTCAAAGCTTTTAAAATATCGGAATCAATAGGGATACAGATTTTTCCGTCATTCCGCTTTTCGTGTACGGAAGCGGAATGATTTACGTATCGCGGCTTAAACTGTCGAAGCTGTTCGTCCGTAAGTTCGGGACAATCTTCATCGTACACGATATTTGCATCGTCGAGCGCTTTAAGTTCTTTTTTCGACATCGGCGGAAGATTTTTGATTTCATCTGAGGTCATAATTACGGTAGTATTCGATTCTTTCTTTTTCATCCCATTCAAACTGCATGAAGCTCTCATATAAAATGTATAATCATCTCAATCGATATGTCAAGACAAATATCCGTTTTTTTTCGGCGCAACATCCGCCGGCGGGTACAATCAAATCCGGTGCATCGCGGAAAACACTTTTTCGCTCATGATGTTGATTTCGACGCCCATAGCGTCTGCGGTTTTATCCATTTCAGCGCGGAGGTTTTCTATAGAAATATCGGCGCCGTCGAGATTTACCATCATCATCATAACGAAATTACCGGAAAGGATCGTCTGCGAAATATCGGCTATGTTGACTTTGTGCTCGGCGAGAAAGCCGCTCACTTTTGCGATGATGCCGACTTTATCCGAGCCGACGACGGTGATAATTGCATTCATAAAACGAGTGTAGCGCATTACGGGAGATATCGCAAGCCGGCATCCGTGCCGTGCGTTGTTAAGGAAGTGCTTCGCGCTCGTGCAAGCGCCGTGACAAGCAAAGGCGGAGCGAAGGGGCGTTGCGGGGTGTCCCCGCAGAGAGGGTAGAGCGCAACCGTGTGCGCTCGCAGGGAGAGACTTCTCCCTCCTCTATTATTAATTAATAATTATTGTATCGGTGCGTACCGGAAAATTTCCCGCGTTTCAATACAATTTTTCTCCGAGCAGGCGGGCGGCAAGCGCGACGGCAAGAGAGGCGGTTTGATTTCTCACGTCGAGGATCGGGTTTACTTCCACGATATCGGCCGATTTTACGATGCCCATGCCGCTCATCTCTTCCATGAGTAAAAGCGCTTCGCGGTTCGTCATGCCTGCGGGAAGCGGAATGCCGGTGCCGGGTGCGAACATGGGATCGAGCACGTCCATATCGAATGACACGTGCACGACGTCCGCATGCGTTTTAAAAAAGAGCACGACTTGTTTGACGATCGACGGAAAACCCTGCCGTTCGATATCGCTCATCGTAAAAACCGTGACGCCGGATTTGCGCATAAGCTCTTTTTCGCCGGGATCCAAATCACGGATGCCGACAAAACACACGTTGCGCGGATCGACTTTGCGTCCGTCAAAATACAAATTCGTCAATTCGGGAAGACCGAGTCCGCACGAAGCGGCAAGGCATTCGCCGTGGATATTGCCGGAAAGCGTCGTCTCGGGCGTGTTGAAATCTCCGTGCGCATCGACGTAGAGCACGCCGAGCTTTTGACCATTGCGTTTCGCGGACGCGGCGGCTCCTGCAAGCGTACCGAGCACGATCGAGTGATCGCCTCCGAGCGTAAGCGGAAATTCACCCGCGGCAAAGGACTCATCGATTTCTTTTGCAAGCTGCGTGCAGGCGTTTGCTATCGGCTTTAAATATTTCGCCTTCGGATTTCCGACTTCTTCGTATTCCTGTGGATGTATGTGCATCGGCGAATTGTATTTGACTAGTGTGTGATCGAGCGATTCGAGCTTTGCGCGCAAACCCGCAAGCCGTATCGCGGACGGACCCATATCGCTGCCGTGGCGCGACGCTCCGAAATCGAGCGGCATTTCGATGATGTGGATATTCATAAAAACAGTATAATGCGAAGGGGCGGTACGGAGCAAGGCGGGCGGGTAATGGGTAATGGGTAATGGGTAATGGGTAATGGTGGTGGGCGATTGACTTTTCCACGAGCTGCGAAAGAGGGGAGGTTGTATGAAAACTGTAGGCATCGACAAACAGGTATTTTATCTCTCATGCGCGATGCCGCACATATCGTATACGGACGCGTAGCCTTTGCGCTTCATAAACGCTTCGATGCCGGAAAGCACTTCGAGCATCGTGAGCGGATTGGCAAAAGTGTTCGTACCGACTCCGACTGCGAGCGCGCCCGCCATGATAAACTCGACAGCGTCTTCCCATTTTTCGATACCGCCGATGGCGACGATCGGTACGCGTTCGTGGGGCGCGAGAGGGCGCATCGCTTCGAAGGTTTCCCACGCGAGGCGCACGGCGATCGGACGAACGGCAGGGCCGCCGAAACCCGCTTTGATTTTATCGAACACGGGAACACCGCGCTCTATATCGACCGCGACGCCTTGAAACGAATTGCCGATGCTGAGCGCGTCCGCTCCCGATCGGATGCACGCGAGCGCGACGCCCGTAAAATCGGGCGCTTGCGGCGTAAGCTTTACGATGAGCGGTTTTTTCGTTACGGCGCGTACTTCGCGCACCGCCGTCTCCGCATTCGCACAGGTCATGCCCCACGCCGCTCCTCCCGCCGCAACGTTCGGACACGAAATATTCAGTTCGATGATCGGAACGGCGGTTTTATCGAGCAGCTTTGCACCTTCAACATAGGTTTCAAGCGTCGAACCGGAGAGATTCGCTATCGTCACCGGTTTCAATTTAAGCATTTCGGGGAGTTCGAAATCGATAAAATGAGCGATGCCGGGATTTTGCAGTCCGATCGAATTCATGAGACCCGAAGGCGTTTCCCACAAGCGGATGCCGGCATTCCCTTCGCGCGCTTCGAGGGTCAGCCCCTTGCTCGCAATGCCGCCGAGCTTTCCGACATCAAATACGGAAGCGTATTCCGTGCCGAATCCGAAGGTACCCGAAGACGCGATAACGGGATTTTTAAAACGCACTCCCCCGATCGCAATCGAAAGATCGGGTACTCCTTCGAGCGCTTTCCGAGCAGGCTTCGATACGGGCTTCGGAAATTCGAGGATGCGGCTGTCGAAAACGGGGCCGTCTTTGCAGCAGCGCTTGTTGCCTTCGCTCGTGTGAATCGTGCAGCCGAGACAGACACCCATGCCGCAAGCCATTCGGCTTTCCATGCTTATATAACACGGAATACCTGCGCTTTCGGCTATGCGTTTTACGTACGAAAGCATCGGAGCCGGCCCGCACGCATACACGGCGGTGTAGTTCCCTGCACGGAGCGCATCTTCGGTAAGGGCTGCGGGAAGCATGCCGTGAACGCCTTCGCTTCCGTCGTCCGTCGTAATTATTAATTTTTCAGGGCGGATATGCTCCAAACCGTAGGAGCCGCTTTTAAAGCTCGCAAAAAAATCGTAAGAGCCGGGCGGAAGCGTTTCGGCGAAAGCCGCCACGGGCGCGACGCCGATGCCGCCGCCTGCAATACAGATTTTTGTATCGTTTTTGGGAAAGGGAAATGTGTTTCCGACGGGACCGAGCATGAGTACGACGTCTCCCGCTTTCAGTGCGCAGAGCTCCTGTGTCCCGCGCCCCTTTACGAGGATGAGAAACTGCACTTCGATTTTGTCCGCGTGCTCTTCAACGTGAAATACGCTGATCGGTCGCCCCAAAAGTACGAGCGACCTTTCCGCACGGAGCATATAAAACTGACCCGGAAGCGGTATGCCGGACTGCGCGCTTGACGAACTTCTGCCGCATACGGCGCTTTCAGCGCACGCGGCCTCTTGCGGTACGGCGGAAGGGTTTACAGCTCGCGAAACCGAACGAAGTACGGCGACTTTTAATAAAAAAACACTTCCTTCAGGACGCGCGCCTTTTTCTTTTTCACAGGATATGACAGTACCTCTTGCATAGAGCGGAGGAGATTCGCATTGGACAGTATCGGACATACCGTAAAGATATGATTTTATGGGGATTAGAGCAAGATGGGTGCGGCGTGCGGAATGCGAGACGGTAATTTTGCCGTTTACAATCCTGTCGGCATATCGATAAAGACCGTTTCGATGTGCAGATCTTTTTCAAGCTTCGCGCGCACGAGATTGACCCCGACGGTTTCGGTTTCGTAATGCCCTCCGGCGATGACGTTGATCCCCGCTTCTTTCGCATAGTGATAATCTTCATGCTCGAAAGCTCCCGTAATATATGCGTCAAGTTTCGCGGCAGCCGCCTGTTTTACGTCTTCGCCCGCTCCTCCCGAAATGATTCCGACTGTTCGTATGTCTCGCACACCGAAAGGAAAGACGGTCGCTTTTTTTTCGGGACGCATGACAAGGGATGCGAGTTCGTCGACGGTAAGAGGTTTTCGAAGCACGCCTGTTACGCCGATCGTCATATTCCGCCATTCGCCGAAAGGTTGTATTTTTTTTAAGCCGATGCGTTCGGCAAGTCCCGCGTTGTTTCCGACCTTTTCGTGCGCGTCGAGCGGAATGTGATACGCACACAGCGCGATATCATTTTTAATAAAAGCGGCAATACGTTTGTAGTGCACGCCGGTCAAAACGGTGCAGTCGCCCCAAAACAATCCGTGGTGCACGAAAAGCACTTGCGCGCCGAGAGAGGCCGCTTCGAGCGCAGTCGCTTCGCACGCGTCGACGGCAAATGCGACCTTATCGATCGGTTTGTGTTCGGGATCGCTGTTTTGAATTTGGATGCCGTTTCGCGATACATCGTGCGGAAAATTTTCCGGGTGTAAAAACGAATTAAAATATTTGTCGAGTTCTGTAAGCGTCATAGCTTTGCCTCCTAATAAAATTATTAGACCGCGATTGATCTTATCAAAAAGAGCGGTCGAAAACCTGTCGGTTTTACAGCGGATTCCGCAGTCTCTTATCGAATGCGCCGAACCGTTTCCGACACGAGAGAACGCGGAACGCGCAAATCCCTATCGCGCTCGACGCCGAAAAAAGAAGCGAGCAGGGGATCGGTCTGTTCGATACAGCCGAAACCGGGTGTACGGTATTCGGAGATGCTGTCGAGCGCAAGCGCTCCGCTTACGCGCCCGTTCGCCTGTCTGATGAAATCGACGGCGGCGGCATCGGCCATACCGTCGCACGCGATAAACAATTCCAGGTCGCTTCCGAAGTTCTGTGTCGCTATATCCCGCATCGCGCCGAATTCGCGGAGCATGCCGAACGTATAAAAATCCTTTTGGCGGGAAAATCGTTCCCTCTGCAGGAGATAGGATGCGATCATCGAATACTTACGGAAGATACGCAGATCGGCAAACGAATTGAACCAGCGTCCGTCGTCGGCATAAAAATCGCAGGCGAGTACCGTATAGCCCTGGGCGGCAAGCAGTATCATATACGGTCGGTATGAAGCGGCGTCTGCACGTTTATCGCTTCCGACGATGACGACGGGAGACGATTTTTTTTCACCTGCGGGCTCGTATACGAAAAGCGTTGCAGAAGCCTTCTCAAAGTATTCGGCTTCGGTAAAGCCCGATGCAAAAGAACCTGCGAGCCGTGTTTTCGTTTCCGTAACGCCGAAGTCTGCAGGGGCGAACGCAACGGGCGCATAGCGTACGATAATGCCAAAAAGCACGAGCGAAGCGATGAAAATGCATACTGATGAAATAATAAAGCCGAAAGAATAATGATCGACGTAGAGCTTCGATGCAAAGCGAAAAAGCGCGCGGGCATTGGTAAAAAGCGCGATCACGGCGAGGACGAAGAGAGCGGCCGAAATGCAATCGATATTCCATGAAAAAATCTGCAAAACGACGATCACAAGAGATAGCGGCACAAGGACGGCTGCGGTGTCGACGCGTTCGTATTTGAGAAAAAAAATCCGCGCGCTCGAGCCCGCAAGCAAAAGCGCCGCAAGCAGATTGCCGAAAACGGAATACGCCATAGGCGTATAATAACTGAAACAAATGAAATGCGCAATTGAAAGATAAACGCAAATGATGCGCGCGGCAATATCCGCGCCGGAATGCGGAATGCAATGCGCGGAATTGCAGGAGTAGTATTTTTGATGTATAATCGAGTATAAAAGTTTTACCGTTTCAGAGGTAGAGATTGTATTCCAGGACAGTAAGTGAATCGCCCGAATCGATTGTCGCCGACGGTACCGCGCAGTTCGGTACGTTTTCAAATCCGCCGCAAAAGCTCGACATCAAGGGGATTAAAGCTCCGTTCGGCGGTATCCCGATCCCTGCGTTTTTAACGAATTTCCGAATCAAAAGCCGGCTCGCTTATATGTTTTCGATCGGCGATTATATCGGCATGGTCGAATTTTTCGACGATAAGCTGTTCGGACTCGCGGAAGTGATATTTTGGTACCGATCCACCGGCAAAAAATTCGTCTATAATACGTTTATGCTCCCGCGCTTCCGTTTCGTTCCGATACGACTCGATAAAGCCGCCTGCATCAATCACAAAAAATCGCGCTATATCCGCATTTCGTGGAACCGCAAGCGCGACCGCATATCGCTCGTGTTCAGCGTAAAAGGCGATGCATCTCGTCCTGCGGCAACGGGTATGTTCGTTTCGCATTTCAGTGATCCTCTGCATGCGGAACTTGTCGTCGTCGCTCCCGCTCCGACAACGAGGCGTTGTTCGGCTTCTTGGCTCACTGCGATGTGTATGGAAGGTTCGCTCAATGTCCTCGCGGGAAAAAAGACTCCCGCCGTGACGATGCAGGATACGTCGGGACTCGCGTTTATGGTCATGAACCGCACGTATTACCGCTATCATTCAAAAAGCAAAATGATGTGCGGTCTGGGCGACTATGAGGGACGGAAATTGCTGTTCCGCTTTGTGATGACGAATATGGATCCCGAAGAATCGGATGACTGCAACGAAAACGTCGTCGTATTCGACGGGAAGCTGACGCCGATGCCGGCCGTGACGATCACGCATCCCTTCGGCAGCGACAAAACATGGATCGTGCAGGATACCGAAACCATGATCGATTTGACCTTTACGCCCGTGTCGATCAGCAAGCGCGTTTTGAGCATCCTCGTCATGCGTACCGATTACAGTACGATCTTCGGCACCTTCGACGGCGTGCTGTTCACCGGTACCGGAGAAAAACTGACGCTTAAAAATTTCCCCGGTATCGTAAAAAAAAGCAGACTGCGTATCTGAAGATTTTTAAAGCGGGCAGCGATCGATCTTCATTCGGGTAGGTCGCAATTTTTCCATAGAACGGAGGTGCGGGAATGGCCAACGAATCTTTCAATAAAACGGCGGACTGGGCACCCGGTACGCTCGACAAAACGAGAAAAGCGATCGGCGACATCGATCCTAAAGAAGCGGCAACGATGGCGAAAAAGCTCGGTGGCGAAGTTTTAAATGAACGATCTGTATCTCCGGACGGGATGACGCACGCTCGCCGTCCCGCGGCCGTTTCGTCCCGTAGAACTTCAAGCGTGTCTTCGGGAAACCGTCCGAAATCGTCGGATACGCGCGTTTCGCCTCATACGACGACCGTAAAGCACCGGCGAAAAAACGAACTGCAGACGCTTTCTCCGAAACTCTGTGCGCAGATCGATAAACTCATGATGTCCGACGAATATCGCATCAAAGCGAATTACGGCATCTTTAATTTTATCCGACGCTTTCAAAAAGACGGAACGGAAAAAATTCTGCCCACGTTTTACGACGTAACACTGAAACTCTACATCGATCAGATGGAAGCTTTTATTACCGTCATTAAGACGCTCATACAGATGTCGCCGAATACGTACAAAGCGAAGATCGTAAACGGTACCGATGTTAAATTCAAATTCCTGAGGACGGTTGCCGGTTGGACGATGCAAAATATTAAAATGGCATACGGCGATCTGTCTGCGCTGCCGCCTCCGCTGCTCGTATGCGATTTCATACCCTTTATCCGCGCGATATATCATCCGTTGATGACGGTTTATTATTACGGCAGCTCGAAGATCCCGAAAATTATTAAGGAAATTTACGCCGACGAAATCGTCTATCCCGATGCCGATAAAGAAAAGCTCCAGTCGCTTGCAAAAGAAGCGATCACCAAGTGGCTTTATATCGATACGGAAATCATCCGAAGATTATATCCGCTGCTCATGCGTATGTGTTCCGACAGCTATGAAGTATACCCCGTGTTCTTTTCGGTAAAAGTTGCGGATATCCTGCAGTTTATCGGTCTTCATAAATTCGATCTGCTGCTCCCCGACAAGCCGAAAGAAGTCAAAGCGCCCGAACCGAAAGCGAGTCCCGTACGCGAAGTGCGCGGCAGGCGCGACGAAACCGTCAATACGGGATTGAATTTGCTCGATCGGCTGTTTCCCGCAGCGGGTTTTCAAAAGCTCGATATGCATCCCGACCTGTTTCCGTATTTTCAGCCGCTCTATAAATTCGACGACGGTTTTAATATTTTATCGCCGTCAAATCCGATGCAGACGACGGTCGTATTGCTTCGCATCCTCGAAGATTTTTTTCAGGGCTGCCGCAATATAACTTTTGTCAAAGCGGAAGGAGAGGATAGAGGTGCCGATTCAATCGACGCCGTGCTTGATACATGGTCGGCATACAGGGAAAACGTTTTTAATAAATTGTATGCGGAACCGCTCATATACTATACCAACCAAATATATTCTCAAAGCGATTTCGAAAATTCGCAGTTCGGGAAAAAATCGCTCACGGCACTTTTATGGCAGGCGCAGTATCAGTTTTTGCCGGAACTGAAATTCAAACCGCTCGTACTCGAACGCCCCGTAAACGACAGTAAATATCCGCCGCTGTATAAGCGTGTCGACTTTGTTCGCAAATACTTCACCGGCATTGCAAACGCGTGCGACGCGGTCGCGCAGGCGCGCGGTACTGTCGAATCGGTGGGGAATCCGTGGGCACATTATCGCTTCGATATCCCGAACGAAATTTCAAAGCGGCTCGATGTTTTGCTCGGTGCGCAAAATACAACGGCGACGACGAATGCGACCAATGCGAATTTATTAAAATATACGCTGTGCATCGTTGCCGTACTCGACTGGTGGATCAACAATCCGGACAGTCCCGCATACTCCGTGCCTCCGACGCAGATATACCGTATCTCGGAAGAAGACGGTAAGCCGCTGTTTTCGGTACCTGAGCGTCACGATCAAAATAAATTGTTTGCCGAAGCGATACGTACGGCATATCAAAAAAAATAAATTCCGTGTTGAACGGTGAGTTTTATTCGTGCGGAAGGTTTAATACCCCGACGCCGCTTGAAGCTTCGCTGCGAGGTTGTTGATTAAACTCGGAATTATAGCTTATTGCGGGAGTTTTTTTATGGACAAGAATAAATTATTAAATTCGGTCGGAAGGATCGGCTTCAAACCCTTTATCATTCTCGTACTTGTGCTGCTGTTTTTAATTCCGCTGCACATGCTCGATTCTCTCGTCGACGACAGAAAATCGTATCAAAGGGAAGCCGTGCGCTCCATACTCGAACCGAAAGGCGGCGCTCCGGTCATCGAAGGTTTTGCGATCGCCGTACCGTTTAAGAAAACGGTCGACGTATGGGAAAACGGTACGAAGCGTTCGGAACGAAAGACGAATTATATCGTATGCGTACCGGAAACGTGGAATATGCAATTTTCCGCAAAACCGGAGTACTTGACACGCGGCATTTTTAAGGCGCCTGTGTTTTCGGGTACGGTGCATTCCGACGGTTCGTTTTCCGCAGTCGATTATTCGTACAACAAAATAGACGAGCGCGACATCGTGTGGAGCGAATGCGTTTTGATGCTCGGCATTTCGAATAAAAAGAATTTAACAAAACTGCCCGCCGTCACGGCCGACGGAAGACCGCTCGAAATGTCGCTCATGTCGCCCGAAAGCGCGAGTCCGTTTTCAAATACGGTGTTTTACAATGTGCCTGCCGAATACTGCAGGAAGGGCTTTGCGTTTACGGCGGAAACGGGTATTCAAGGAGGGCAGTATTTTGCCGCGATGCCGCTTGCCGCCGACAATACCTTTGCCGTCGAATCGACGTGGCCGACACCGGGCTTTACCGGCGGCTGGCTTCCGACCGAGCGCAGCATTTCCGACGCGGGCTTTTCCGCAGTGTGGAATATCGCAGGCCTTTCGACCGCGTTTCCGAAAGAGTGGATCGCATCCGAAAAAGACGACACGCCTTCCTCGTCGTCGCGCAAACAAAATCAAAAGTACGCATACGATTCATACGACAGCGACGACGCGGAAACCGTGCAGATCGATTTCGTAACGCCGGTCGACAATTATCAAAAAACCGAACGCAGTATAAAATATGCGCTTCTCTTTTTAATAATTCCGTTTATCACGATATTTATCTTTGAAATTTTTACACATGTGAAAATCCATCCGGTACAGTACTGTTTGATAGGTCTTGCCGATGTGATCTTTTACCTGCTGCTCCTGTCGGTTTCCGAGCACATTTCCTTCGGTACGACCTATTGGATCAGTTCGGCTGCAGTGAGCGCGCTGCTCCTGTTTTACGCGTCCGCGATTTTCAAAAAACCGAAATGGGGAGCCTGCTTTGCGCTCGTACAGATGACGTCGTATATATTTTTGTTCGGCACGCTGCAAGCCGAAGATTACGCGCTTTTGATCGGCAGTCTCGGTTTGTTCTTCGTCGTTACGCTGCTTATGGTGCTGACGCGCAAAATCGACTGGTACGCCGCACAGGAAGAAAATTGAAAGAGGCGCGGGGACAGCTCGCCCTTGCAAAATTATTAAAAGAACGGAACGCTGTTCCGAGCGCTCGGCTTTTGTCGTATGTGTGGCGATTCAGCGTGCCCGGTATGCTCGCTCAAGTTTCTTCGATTTTGATGCAGTATATCGATGCGGCGATGGTCGGGCGATTGGGCGCACAAGCGGCGGCTTCGATAGGACTCGTTTCACCGGCACTGTGGATGTTCGGCGGATTGACGCATTCGATTGCGACCGGCTTTACCGTGCAGACAGCACAGGCCGTCGGTGCGGGTGACGGGCGGAGAGCGAAGCGTCTCCTGCGCCAAGCGATCGTCGTGTGTACGATTTTTTCGAGCGTCGTCGCCTTTCTGAGCGTTTCGGTAAGCGGTATGCTGCCCGCGTGGCTCGGAGCCGAAGATGCGATCAGGGGCGACGCTTCGTTTTATTTTTCGGTCTTCCAGCTCGCGCTTCCGGTTTTTCAAATCGTGTACTTGATGAGCGGTATGCTGCAGGCATCCGGCGATATGAAAACTCCGGGCGTATTGAACGCGCTCATGTGCGCTCTCGATGTCGCATTCAATTATCTGTTTATCGTCATACTGCATCTCGGAGCGGCGGGTGCGGCGTACGGTTCCGTGTGCGCAGCCCTTGTGACCGCCGTTTTGATTTCGTATTACACGCTTCGAAAATCTTCCGAACTTGCGCTTATCGAAAAAGATACGTGGAAAATCGATAAAGGCGATTTTAAGCGCGCTTTGAAGATCGGCGTACCCGTCGGCGCCGAACAGACGGCGTGGAGCGGAGCCGTCGTCGCATCGATGCGTTTTATCGCACCTCTCGGTGCCGTTTCCCTCGCGGCGAATTCCTTTGCCGTAACGGCCGAGTCGCTGTGTTATATGCCCGGCTTCGGCATAAAGGAAGCGGCCGTAACCCTCGTCGGACAGAGCGTCGGAGCTCGGCGGAGCGATTTGTCGAAACGTTTTGCCCGGCTCACGACGGCGTGCGGTATGGTCGTGATGACGGTGACGGGCACGCTCATGTATGCGATCTGTCCTGCCGTGTTTGCCTTTCTTACGACGGACGAAGCCGTGAGAGCGCTTGCAGTGCGCGTTTTGCGCGTCGAACTTTTTGCCGAGCCGCTTTTCGCGGCCTCCATCGTCGCCTCCGGCGCGCTCCGCGGAGCGGGCGATACCCTCGTTCCCGGCATCATGAACCTCGTAAGCCTGTGGGGAGTGCGCATCGTTCTGACGATCATCCTTGTGCCGAGATTCGGATTGTACGGCGCATGGATCGCGATGGGCATCGAACTCTGTTTTCGCGGTACGATTTTTTTAGTGCGGCTCGCGTCGACAAAGTGGGAAAAAGCCGCGTATGCGGGATAAGGGCGGGCGAATCGATGTCAGTGAGAGAGTTTTCCGTTTTTCCGCAGATAGGAAAAGACCGAATCCTCTCCGATAAAGTGTCCTGCTCCGGCAAAAATAAAAGTCGTCCCTCCTTCGGAAAGCCATAGCGCGATTTTTTTTGCCCATGCTCTGTTCCTTTCGGTAAAGGTTTTTTCGTAGTAAGCTTTGTACAGCGCTGCTTTGGCGGCCGGTTCGCCGTCGGTTCGATACGATTCTTTTAGAAGCGCATCGAGAGAAGCGGCATCGTCTGTAAGGTACGCGTCGTAGAGCTTTCGGACATATTGATCGATTTCGTTCTTTCCGGCGATATCGTCGAGTACGTCCTGCAGTATGACCAGTTGTTCATCGTATGTGCCGAATGCCAGCACATCAAACTGCGTTTCCAAATCGTCGAGACCTTCCATCTCTCTGTTTTGCCGATAAGATAAAAGCATAAATTGACCGTCGAGTCCCTGCTCTGCGGAAAGACCGGAGTTCGTATAGACGAGGGATTGAAGCGAAAGATTCGTTACCCACGGTTCAAAGAGATCCGTTTGTTCGGCTTCGGCTTTGCCGAGTACGGAATAAAGCGCACGTTTTTGTTCGCTCGTGAGCGCGTCCGAAATACGCCTCCCGCCCGCACTGCGGATGCTTTCGCGCATGCGGTTTTGCAGTTCGTTTTGAAACTTCGCCCAGTCGGCCGTTGAAATCTCTCCGACGATCCTGTCCGCGGAATTCCACGCTTCGACGACGGAAGGCGCAAGCGGATACAAGCGTTTGTCTCCGACGTGAATCGTCCCCTGTATGTATACGACGGAGGGTTTGCCGTCTGCGTCGACACCGTCGATTTGCCAAAACATGCGCGCCCGTTCTGTGACGCGCGGCATATTTTTTGCCGGTCGGTTCGATGCGCAGGAAACGAATGCACCCAATACGAGCGGCAATAAAATCAGTGTGATATTCTTTTTCATCATATTCTAACCTTTTGTACGCGGCGTCGAAACGCTGTCTTTAATAATCACGGAAAGGCAGCTGCCCGAAAATTTCACTTGACTCCCTGCATTCGAAACAACAAAAAAGCCCAGGTAATCCACGGCACGCCGCACATCCGACTACCGCTGCTGCATTCCTGCTCTGACGGGGTTTGCCGGCGTTCGGCTGCATGGCACCTGGGCATAGCGGAAAGAGGGGGATTCGAACCCCCGGTGCCTTTTGGGCACGCACGCCTTCCAAGCGTGTACCTTAAACCACTCGGACATCTTTCCTAAAATATTTTCAGTATAAAATAATAAGATGAATAATAAAAACGATTTTTGCTCGGCGCTCGCTCCGGTTCGAATCCCTCAACGGTATCTACGATGCACGCTGACCGGGAAGAGGGGGATTCGCCTTGCGCTCGCAAGCATCCCTGCCTGCTCGCTTCAGGCGCCTGCACTCGCTTCCGCCCGCATCCGGCGGGCTCATCCTCGCCCCTGCTCGGCGCTCTTTCCGGTTCGAATCCCTCAACGGTATCTACGATGCACGCTGACCGGAAAGAGGGGGATTCGCCTTGCGCTCGCAAGCATCCCTGCCTGCTTGCTTCAGGCGCCTGCACTCGCTTCCGCCCGCATCCGGCGGGCTCATCCTCGCCCCTGCTCGGCGCTCGCTCCGGTTCGAATCCCAACGATATCTACGATGCACGCTGACCGGAAAGAGGGGGATTCGCCTTGCGCTCGCAAGCATCCCTGCCTGTTCGCTTCAGGCGCCTGCACTCGCTTCCGCCCGCATCCGGCGGGCTCATCCTCGCACCTGCTCGGCGCTCGCTCCGGTTCGAATCCCTTAACGATTTTTACAACGTCCGTTAAGCGGAAAGAGGGGGATTCGAACCCCCGGAACCCCAAAGGGTTCAACGGTTTTCGAGACCGTCCGGATCGACCACTCTCGCATCTTTCCTTAAGCGGCTATAAGCCGTACGAGACTAACACGATTCGAACGTGCGACCCCCACCTCCGCAGGGTGGTGCTCTAATCCAGCTGAGCTATAGTCTCAAAAAAAATTAACAATACGGAAGCGACAGGAGTCGAACCTGCCCAGCCCTTACGGAACTGACGGATTAGCAATCCGTTGTATTACCGCTCTACCACGCTTCCGATTCGTCCGACGGCGCCGTAAACGATGCACGAGCGATGCCCATTGAAAACCGATGCGATAAAAATCACAGGCGATTTTTGCTGTCCGGAGCGAGAGGGATTCGAACCCCCGGAGGATTGCTCCTCAATAGTTTTCAAGACTACCTCCATCGACCGCTCGGACATCGCTCCAAAAGACGTAGGGTAAGCATATCAAATTATCGCTTTTTGTGTCAAGTATAGCATTGCGATAATACGGTCTGCGTGGTATACTGTAACGGACAACAAAAAACGGAGGGTGGTATGGACGAGCAGGAATTGGATCCGTCGATCGCGGCGTTGCTTGCGGAAGCGGAACGGTCGCATCAAATCGGCGAAACGGATATCGATACGGTGCCGGAGGATGTCTCGTCCGAAACGAAAACGGACAGAGATGCCGAACGGAGGGCGCCGAAAGGAATTCACGATGTCGATTTGGGCGTCAAAGCCTTCGGGCCTCCGGGAAAATCGCTGAACGATGTTCCTTCCGATGTTTTCGACGATCCGCAGTATTATAAAACGGCGCTTTCCGGTGAAAACGAATCCGCACAGCGCGTGCACGTGCAGCTTTCAAAATATCTTACGAGTCAGGATCCGAAAGACCGTTCCGTTTTTCGGCAAAATATTATTTCGGCGTATTGGGAACTGCTGCGCGGTATGTCGGAAAAATCGGGCAATATGCATTTGCCGATGCCCAAGCGTATGCTCATGCGTTTCGGCATTTTGCTTCCGTCCCTTTTTAAACCCGAACAAAAAGACTTTTTTTCCCGCATCATATTCGAAAATCTTACGAACGAACCGATCCTCTACATGGACGAATGGTTTAAAGAAGTCCTTTCGGGACGCATGAATATTTCGATGACGGACGAACCGGCGTCTTCGCGCAAGATCAGCAAAAATCCCGACGAAGCGCAGATGCAGGAACAGACGCGGCTCATGCAGCTGCAGTCGAAAAATTCCGGAAAATTGCAGAGTGCGGAAAGTATGCTCACGATGAAAGAGCACGAACGTGAAATGCTCGAAATCGAATTGAAGCGCCTTGTCAACGATATATGCGAGCACCAGCCCTGTTTCGGGCTCGAACCTCATCTCGCGCCGTATACCGAATCGCAAAAACATGAGTTTTCCGAGATCAGCGACAAATTGCGAAACCTTTCGCGCAATGACAAAGAGCTTGCAAAAAATTTGCGGGAATTCGAAGAAGCGAAGGGTATCTTTGACAGCGTACAGGAAAAGCTCGATGCGGGACCGGAAATCGTCGAAATGAATACGGGCGATTTGAAAACCGAATTCGATACGGTGCGGCAGATGGCGAAGATGACGGTCGGTCGGCAGGGAAATCAATTTCCTATTTTTACGCGCGAGTTTTTTCACTGTACCGAACGGGGAACGGGTACTCGCGAAAACGTGCTCGAAGTTATGCGCTGGATCGAGTCGATCGATCCGGGTGCGTTTTGCCGCATTCACAAAAGCGTGCCGAACAGGATCATCCCGTATACGCTGCTTGTGCCGACTTACGGCGACCGCGGTTTTTGTTGGCAGCCCTTCGATCGCTACAATCTTGTGACGAGCCGCGGGCGCATCGTCATTCCGATGTATCCGCGCGATCTGCATATCGCCGTGCTGACCGCCGTCGCGGATCTGCGCTGGCAGGTTGCAAAAGAAAAAGCGTCGTACTATTGGATGGAAGAGGGGCTTACCGGTCAATATTATCAATACATCGACCGGCAAAAATTAAAAGGCGATCTCAAACAATTTTTTATCGAAGATTACATCTTGTGGATGACGAAAGAATCGACCGGCGTACAGCGTCTCGACAAAGAAGTGCGCGGCATTTTTTGGCGCAATATGCCGTTTCCTCAGGCGCTCAAAGAAGAGCTGCGTAAGCGCAGCCTCGTGTACGACGAATTGTGCATCAAAGACAATAACCGCGCGATGTCGGACGGATATTGATCGAAAAACAGATGCCCTGCATTTTGCAAATGCCGCGTACGCGCTGTGTCGCAGTCTTGAAAAATCGCTGAAGGCAAGTTTTTCGAGGTGCCCTTATGCGTTTGGGCGGCGGCGGTTTTTCTTTTTTTTCGCTTTATACATTTCGTTGTCCGCCTGCGTAAACCATTCTTCAAAATCGCGGTATTCCGTTTTATACGGCGCGGTACCGAGCGATACGCTCAGTTCCCACGGCTTTTGGTGTCCCGTGTTGAAGCGTGTAAGCGCATTTTTAAATTCGGCGCAGATATCGTTTGTATATTGTTCTCCTTTCGACAAAATAATAAATTCGTCACCGCCGAATCGCGCAATAAAAATATTGTCGTGCTTTGCGGCAATGCCGCGCAATATGTTCGCCGTATGTTTTAAAGCCGCATCGCCTTCAGCGTGGCCGTAGCGATCGTTTATCGCTTTGAATTTATTAATATCGATGACGGTAAGATAAGTGCCGATAAGCCCCCGTCATGCAAGCGTATCAAATTTTTAATAAAAGTTTTTCTGTTGTTGATACCGGTTAAATAATCGATCGATGCCTGTTCTTCGAGGATATTTAAATATAATAAAAATGCGGCGATAAAGATCGCACACGCGGCGAACGGAATGCTGCGAAACAATGTTTGAAACGTTGCCGCGACGATGCAAAAAATCGGAAAGGTGCCGTAGCGTCTTAGGTGTTCTTTTTCGAGTATGTTCTTCGATTGCCGCGCGATATGAAATGCGTAAATCGATGCGCTTGCAGGGAGAATTATAATGAAAATGAATAATAAGAAAAAATATCTGCTTTCATGATAGATCGCATTCGGCGCAATATAAAACATATTTTTGGTAAAAATATTAATTATTAAAAGCAGCGCTTGAATTGCGGGGAACAGTTTTGCAAACAGTAAAATGCGTTTTTGATTTGACCGCTTCGTTTCTTGAATGATATAAGCGAACCACGAGTAGCCCGGCGCCATTGCCGCTATGAAGAAAAAAGATTTTGCAAGATAGTTGCATGCGATAAGGGTTTTGTTCGGAGATATTGTCGGCTTGATCAACACTTCCGAAATTTCCCATGCTATATCGCCCAAGATATATAATACGGATGTTAAAATAAAACCGGAGAGCGTACTGATCAGAAAGTTCCAGCCGTTTCTGCGAGCGATATAATATGCAAAGATCACGGTACAAACGAATATGAAGATGTCTATTTTAATATAGCCCGTCGAACGATTTCCGTTGAGCAGTTCATGTACTATAGCATCCATAATCTTTTCTCCCGCTTGAAGATTGTAACACACGCGGACTTTTATGTCATTCATGTATATTCGATCTTACCACGACGATGTTCCGTTCCGCATCTTTCATAAACGGCACGCGCACTTCGAGAGCCGTATAATCGGCGATGACCGAACGTATCGCATTCATTTCTTTTTCGATATTCGCTTTTTTAGCTTTATATGCGGCAAGATACCCGCCTTTTTTTATAAGCGATAAAAGCGTTTTTGCAAAGCGAGCGTCGAGGGGTTTCAGCGCACGGAACACCGCTATGTCAAAGCTTTCATGCGGAATTTTTTCGGCTTCCGATTTTTGCACGGCAACGTTTTGCAAACCGAGCATTGCGGCGCAGTTTTCGAGAAAGGCGCATCGCCTGTCCATGCGTTCGACGAGCGTAAAGCGAAATTGCGGAAAGACGACGGCAAGCGGAATGCCCGGCAGTCCTCCTCCCGAACCGATATCGCCGATGAGGATGCCGTCTTCGTTTCCTATGTCGGTTGCAAGCGAGTTGATAATATCGTGCGCGGCGAGACTGTCGAATACGTGACGAATGGCAAGCTCTTCGAAGTCGCTCGTGTTGACGAGATTGTACGCGGAATTAAAGAGCTGCAATTCTTTTATGTACGCACCGAGCTTTTGCGCGAAAAGCGGAATCGCAAACTGTGCAAAGCCGAGCTCGGAAAGACCTTCGTTCAGTATGTCGCTCATTGCTGTTTCGCGTTTCCGATGTCGATGAGTAAATCCGCACGGCAATTCGGATCGGATGTGCGCATCGAAACGAGGTTGCCGGTTTTTGCCGCACTTAAATTACCGAGAGAGGCAAGCCGATACATGAACGAATGCACATTTGTATAATCCTGTACGACGGAGCATTCCACTTTATACTGCGCCGAAAATCCGGCTGCTCCCGCCGGTCGAAAGAGTAAGTAAAACGTTTCCATCCGCTTTTGTCCGTTTGCCATATACGTTCTGTCGCCCGTCAGCAAAAACGTGCCGTCTTTCCCGACGTCGCTGAAATATACGGCGCGGCACGAAGAGAGGACATCGTAGCCGTTTACGATAAAACGCAGTATGCCGGGACGTGCGGAAGAGGGGAGGGGCTGCTCTTCGTTCGATTTTACCGCTTCGGCATTTTGTTTTTTTACATTGTCAAGTTCCGAAAGTATTTTTTCGAGCATCGCGTTCGATGAAGACGGCAGCGCCGCACCGGAAGGTATTCCGCCTGACGATAGATTGCCCGCTGTTATGCCGCCCGGCAGGAGCGAGCCGTTTCCCGATGCACCGAGCAGCGAATAAAAATTGTTAAGGAGACCTTTGTTTGCAAGCGCCGTTAAGTCTGCAGCTGTAACGGCGGATGATTTTTTCGAGCTGTTTGCATCCGCCGGCTCGGTACTTTGCGCTTTGCCGCTCGGTATCCGTTGCATTGTTTGCGACGGCGTTTCGTTTGCGGCGGGAGCGGAGCCTGTGTTCGTTTGCTGCTGTGCGGCGGTATTTCGGCCGGGCGTATAATGAGGCGCGCTCATCGAAGGAACGCTCAGCGTCGGCATCGAAGGAGGGGTCGGCATAACAGGCGCCGTTACGGGAGCGTTCTGTTTTGCGCTTCCGGACGATGTTCCGTTTTGCGCCGAAAGCGGCATCACGGTCGATACGATTACAAAAGCGAAAGCCGCCCGCATGATCTTACATATTTTCAATTGCCGCCTCCACGAATTCAAGCCGCTTTTGCAGCTGTTCGATCGCGCGCTCGATGCGTTTTTTTTCTTTTTCGAGTTTCGTTTTTTTATCGTCGGCATCGTCCGAGCTTTTACGCCGCATAAGGGCGCGCACGCTGTCGGGGCTTCCTCCGTGCAAAAGCTGCTTTTCCGCGGCGCTTCTGTCGTCGGGATTTTTGAGCGACGCGACGAATTTCATATTGTCGTAGCCGAGGGCGGGATTGACGTTTTCCATGCCGAGCTTTCGGATATCGCGTGCGGAATTGCGCGGGAGGCAGAGCACGCGGTCGATGTAATCTTCATAGCGGATATTGGCTTTTTCACAGAGATCGTAGGCTTTTGCGAGGAGCCGTCCGAACTCCTGCATGAGCTCACCGTTTTTTTCAAGGTAATTTTTGCGGATCTCTTCGGTGAGTTTTTCGAGTTCCGGCGAACTTTTCATATCCAGCGCGTAGTAACCTTTTTTTTCGGCGATGATCAACAATTCGTTGAACTTCGCCCAAAACGCCTGCGTGTGCACCCTCGCGTTCGGGAGCGCCGTGTCGCCCATCGTCGCAAGCGCTTCTTCGGTGAGCAGGTGATGCGCATATTCGTGGACAGCGGTATAGATTATTTCGTTGTCGGTTTTAAAATTTTTATTGTGCAAAATAATTTCATGCGTATCGGGTTTATACAAACCGTTGACGCGCCGGCTCTCTTTTCCCGATTGAATGACCGTAAAGTCGAGCTTCGTATCTTGAATGTCGAGGAGGAACTCTTTGATTTTTGCGTTGTCCATAGGCCAAGTATAACGAAATCGTACGGAGTTTGCGAGCGCATATACGGCACTCGCTTATGCGCGTTTACCCGTTTTTTTCGCAAAGTACAGAGGAAGTGCGTATGCGGCGCATCCGTATTTTGTATCGCGCCACGAAAGAAAATCTTCGATGAGAGCAGCCGATTTTTTTGAAACGCTCGTGAGCCGCCGCGCTCCTGCAGCACTTTCGCCGTCGCCGATGACGAGCGGGTCTATATAACGCATCTTTACGTCGAGCGATACGCAAAAGTGATCGGACAATGCGTCATCCGTATGTTCGATGCGCGTCATCGTTCGGAACGTTCGCCAGCGTTTAACAAATTCTCTCTGCGAAGAAAAAGCGGATGAGCCTGTGCAAGCGGCGTCACGAAAATCTTCTCGTGCCGTGCCGGAAGCCGTATGTGCATTAGAGGAAGCGGAGCACACGATATCACGATTGCCGCCGGTCGCATCTCCGCCGTACAAATCCCTGTACACCTCAGCTTCGCCGTGTACAGTATCGTTCGCTGCATTTCCGCTTTGTACGCTTTCACTGAACGAGTCGAATCGGGCGACGATTTCGCGCTCGGTTTTTTCATAGCAGTCTTTTTCGGCGATCAACCCGATCGCAATCGCACGGTCGACGATATCCGAAAGCAGCTTGAGCGCAAGTTTGTTTTCGTTGAGCTGCAGAATGTGCCCCGTACGGCAAGTTTTTTCACAGTAGGTTTCCGCAATTTTTTGCGTTCGAAATCCGAGTTCGCGTTCTCCGTCTTCGTTGATACAGATATCGATGTCGCCGTACGCTTCTGCGATTTCGGAAAGCGTCCAGCTTCCTTCAAGCGCGGCTCCCGAGGGAAACATGTATTCGAGTCTGTCTGCCGAAAGACGCGGGAGCTTGTTGTCCGCAAGCGGATAGACGTGATAGTCGGCAACGGCATCGATCGAAATGCCGTCTGATTTGAGCATGGCACAAAGGGCGTCGTCGTTCCGGAGCATCGATTCGTTTTCGTTTTCCGTCGATTCCTGTGTAAGCGCGTCTCCGTTTCTGAAATCCGCAACGTGGCTGAAAACGGGCGTCGAAACGTCATGCAAAAGGCCTGCGAGCGTTTCAGCCCGGTCGTGCGTAAAGTGCCACAATATGAGCGCGACGCCGATACTGTGATCGAGCCGCGAATAAAAAAATCGATTTCGATAAAGCGGCGTCCAATCCGTACCGCACAAAAGTCCGATCCCCGAAAGTCGCTGCAAAATCGGAAGATCGATATAATTATTAATAAATTCCGGAAAATCTGCAGAGAGGATACGGTGATATGAGGCGATCGGGAGGCTTGCGCTTTTCGGAAGCGCGGACAGCATAAGGGGCCACGTCATATCGTCGAATCGATTTTTTTGCATGGCGTCATTATAGCATAATTTTGCGCTTGATTAAATCGACCGATTGAATTAGGATTTTCCCGCGGCGGTTATTTTTAAAACGCCGCTTTTTAAAATTATGAATATCTGTCTTTTTACCGCCGACGAAATCAATAATCCGCTTCCGCTTCGCGACGAGCGCGCGCGGCATATCGTAAAGATTCTTCACAAAAAAACGGGCGACACATTCAGCGCAGGCGTCATCGGAGGAATGGCGGGAAAAGCTTTGATTACGGATATAAGCTCAGGAGCGGAAGAAGGCGCCATACGGTTTTCGTTTACGCCCGAAACGGACGGAAAAGAACTTTCGCCCCTTACGCTCATCGTCGGCTTTCCGCGCCCTATCCAGCTCAAGCGTCTTTTGCGCGACGTCGCGGGTCTCGGCGCTTCGCACATTTTTTTGACGGGAACGGAGCTCGGCGAAAAATCCTATATGCAGTCGTCGCTCGTCGAGCGGGGAGCGGCGTATAAAATGCTCCTCGACGGAAGTGCGCAAGCGGGAAGCACGCACGTGCCTTGCCTCTCTCTGCACGAAACACTTGCCGAATGTATTGCCGCCGCGGATAAAGAGCGTGCGATTAAAATTGCGCTGGATAACGTAAACGCGCCTCTTTCGCTTACGGCCTTTCTTTCGAAAAAAAAGAGCGAAAAAATTTTTCCGTGCCCCGTTATCGCGGCAATCGGAAGCGAGCGGGGTTGGACGGATGCCGAGCGCGCGCGCTTCGAAAACTGCGGTTATACGCGCGCTTCGATGGGAGAGCGGATTTTACGCACGGAAACCGCAGCGACGGCCGCAGCTTCAATCATTTTAGCGGAAATGGGAATATTGGGATAAGCGGAGACGCGGCGATACGCGGCGACGGCGGTATGCAAAAAAAAACGATTGTACGCGGAGGCTTATTATCGTATGTGACTTTGCCGAAAAAACGCCGCCCTTTTCGGCAAAGATTTCAAGGAAACACTGATTAATTCGAATGCGAATTAATCAGTGTTAACATAAAAATTTCTTGTTTCGTAATAAGTCTATATATTATGAATAATTAAAGACTTATGAGAAACAAGAGGAAGTGCTGAGTAAATGCGCTCCTCGCTTTAATCAGCACTTCCTCAATACGGAATTCCGTCGGCTGCTGGTGCGGACATGTGCTTCGACGAAAAGACGAGAGCTACGAGCGTAACGATGTACGGAAACACTTTGAAGATGACCGTCGGCACGACGTTGAGCGCAGGGATCGCCTGCGACACGTTTGCAAGCGTCGTAAAAAATCCGAAAAAGAACGTCGCGCCTAAAATACCGAGCGGCTTCCACTGCCCGAAGATGAGCGCCGCGATCGACAAAAAGCCGAGACCTGCGACGCTGCCGTTGAACTCGCCGCTGTACGTGACGAGCATAACGCCGCCGCCGAGTCCCGAAAGCGCACCGCTTGCGAGCACTCCGAACCAGCGCATTCTGTGCACGTTGACGCCTGCGCTTTCTACCGCCGACGGGTGTTCGCCGCAGGCGCGTAAGCGCAACCCGAAGGACGTGCTGTATAAAAGCCAAAACGAAAAGCCCCACACCGCAAGCACGAGCCACGTCGACCAGTACGAGCGCGAAAAAAACAGCGCGCCGATTACGGGAATCCTTGAAAGAAACGGAATGTCGTCACGCACGATGCCCATGACGATAGGAATATTGCCGCTTCCGGTGACGAGGCGCGCGACGTACACGGTGAGAGCGGCCGCGAGCATATTGATCGCCGTTCCGGAAATCGTCTGATCGGCTTTCAGATTGATCGATGCGAACGCGTGAAGCGACGCGACGAGCATACCGCACAGCACTCCCGCCGCCAAGCCGAGTGCGATATACGCGGTGTGCGGCATTGCATTTTCGGTGAGTTTGATGACGAATGCGCTTCCGAAATAGCCTGAAAGCATGAGCCCTTCAAGCCCCAAGTTCGTAACGCCGGAACGTTCACTGTAGAGACCGCCCAAGCTTGTAACGAGCATGGGAATCGTATATGCGATGACGTACGGAAAAATCTGCGAAAAAAGTTCCCACATATCAGCGGCCTCCCTGCGCCGCACGCTGCGCGCTATCGGCATTGTTACTATTTGCTTTTCGCTTTCCACGCACGGCACGGAAAACACCGTTCCACAGCCGTTCGAACAAAATACTCGTCGCGGTAAAGTAAATGATGACGGAGATGATCGTGTCGGCGATTTCAGGCGGAACGGACGTCATCGCGTTCATAAATCCTTTGCCCGACTGCAGTATGCCGAAAAATATCGACGCGAGCAAAACACCGACGGGCGTCGAAGCACCGAGTAGGGCGACCGCTATGCCGTCGAAGCCTTGAGAAGGCATGACACCGATCTGCATATTGAGCGAATAGCCCGTGTAATAAGAAAGACCGGCCAGTCCTGCAAGCGCGCCTGAAATCATCATGGACAAAATGATGCTCGAATTTACGTTGATACCTGCATATTCCGCGCAGCTTTTATTTGCGCCGACGGCTTTTAAACTGAAACCGAGCGTCGTTTTACTCAAGCAAAACTGCACGGCGCCGAGGGCGACGATCGCGATAAAAACGCTTAAATTGATATACGTGGAACCCGCAAAGAGATCCGTAAGCCACGGAGTACGGAGCGATTGCGTTACAGCGATTGCGGAACTTTCCGTTTCGAGCGACGGCCCTTTGAGATACGCGGGAATATAATAATACACGCTCCAATAAGCGATCCAATTCATCATAATCGTCGATACGACTTCATGCACGTTGAATTTCGCTTTAAAAAAACCGGGGATTGCAGCCCACAGCGCTCCGCCGAGCGCTGCGCACAGGATCAATGCAATGAGATAGAGCGGACGCGGCAAAAAGAGATAATGCGCAGCTATCGTCGCGACCAGTCCTCCCGCGAGCATTTGCCCGGAACAGCCGATATTGAACAAGCCCGTTTTATACGCGAACGCAAACGCGAGTCCGGTAAAAAACAGCGTCGTCGATGTTGCGATCGTGTTTCCGATGCGCTCCGCATTCATAAGGCTGCCGCGGAACATATAGAGATAAGCTTCAAGCGGATTTTCTCCGATAACCGCCATGAGGATGCCGCCCGCGACAAGACCGAGCACGACGGCACTCAACGCAATTAAAAACGTCCCGCTTTTCCGCTCTTCGTGCTTTTTTCCCCGACGCTTTTTCGCTTCGGCGTGTTTTTCGATATGCGTTGTCCCGTGCTTCATCGCTGCGTTCCTCCGTGTTTGACGCCCGCCATCATAAGGCCGACCGCGTGTTCGTTCGTCTCTTGTGTTTTTACGATATCGATAAGTTCGCCGCCGCTTATGACGGCGATTTTATCCGACAGATTGAACACTTCGTCGAGTTCGAGCGAAACGAGCAGCACGGCGTTTCCCTTGTCGCGCTGAGCGACGATCTGTTTGTGGATGTATTCGATCGCGCCGACATCGAGTCCGCGCGTCGGCTGAACGGCGATGAGCAGTTTCGGTTTAACGGAAAGCTCTCGTCCGATGATGAGCTTTTGCTGGTTTCCGCCGGAAAGTTTTCCTGCAGGCGATTTTATCCCTTCGCCCGAGCGAACGTCGAAATTATTAACGACGTCTTCGGCGTAGGAGTTGATGCATTTATCGTCAAGGATGCCCCGCTTGCTGAACGGCCAGCGGTAAAAATCCTTTACGGCGATATTTTCCGCAATCGATTCGGTCGGGATGATGCCGCGCTTTTGCCGATCTTCCGGAATATGCGCGATGCCGCTTTCGTTCCGTTCGCGGATCGTAAAGGACGTCGCATCTTCCCCATCGATAAAAATCGAACCGTCTGCGATCGGCGTCAAACCCGTGATCGCTTCGACGAGTTCGCTCTGCCCGTTCCCATCGACGCCGGCAAGTCCGACGATTTCACCTTCATGCACCGAAAGCGAAAAGTTTTTGACGCCGGCAACGTTTTTCGCATTCATGACGGAGAGGTTTTTGATTTCGAGGATCGCACGTCCCGGACGCGACGGCGCTTTATCGACTTTAAAACTTACGGGGTGTCCGACCATCTTCGCCGCCATATCCTGCATACTCGTAGAAGCGACATCGACGACGCCGATCATTTTTCCGCGCCGGATGATCGTACAGCGGTCGGCGACCGTCTTTATTTCGTTGAGCTTATGCGTGATGAGGATAATCGATTTACCTTCTTTGACAAGATTTTTCATAATCCGCATGAGATCGTCGATCTCCTGCGGTGTGAGCACCGCCGTCGGTTCGTCGAAGATCAATATCTTCGCGTCGCGGTACAGCATTTTGAGTATTTCGACTCTTTGCTGCATACCGACGGAAATGTCTTCGATCTTCATATCGGGATCGATATTGAGTCCGTATTTTTCGCTGAGCGCTTTAATTTTTTTCGACGCTTCCCTCCGGCGCAAAACGAAAGCACCTTCGTTTCCGAGGATGATATTTTCGGTGACGGTAAAATTGCGCACGAGTTGAAAATGCTGATGCACCATGCTTATGCCGAGTTTCGTCGCATCGTTCGGATTTTTGACGGCGACTTCTTTACCGTGTACTTTTATCGTACCGCGGTCGGCATGATAGAGGCCGAACAAAATACTCATGAGCGTCGATTTGCCCGCGCCGTTTTCGCCGAGTATCGCGTGGATTTCACCGTCTTTTACCTGCAGCGTGATATCGTCGTTCGCAACGATGCCGGGAAATTCCTTTCTGATGTGAAGCATTTCGATTACGTAATTATCGCCGCCCATTCACGCCTCCGGTTATACACTTGAATCGTATAAAACAGTATAACACAGATTGTGAAATTTCGGTATAGAATTTTTTATCGTGTGCTTTACCGGCGGGTATCTGTTTTATCGGCGATATGTAGGAGATTCGGATATCCCGATCGACATCGGACAGAGTTTTTCGAAAACCGATGATAAAGTGTCAATCGGATGAAAGCGTATATTGAGCAAATTATAAATGTTGCCGCAATATGCGGCGCAAGAGTCGCCTTGGCAAATATCGTCGCACTTGATAATCAACAACTGCGACGCAGACCATCGCTCATGACATGTTTTCGTGCTTTTGCTATGATAGGCTTATGACGATTTTACAAAGCCTTTTGCTCGGCGTCCTTCAGGGCCTAACGGAATTTTTGCCCGTTTCTTCTTCCGGCCATCTCGCTGTTGCGCAGCATCTGTTTTCGCTCGGCGACGTGCCGCTTTTATTCGATGTATTTCTTCATCTAGCAACGCTCGCCGCGGTCGTACTCTATTTCAGGCACGATATTCTGAAACTCTTTTCTGCGCTCGGAAAAATGATTACGCGACGCCCCGTCGATTCCGGCGTTTCGGGCGAAAGCGGTTTGACGAAAACCGATGAAGCTTCCCGAAAAACGGTTGCCGCAGTTATCATCGCAACGCTCGTGACGGGCGTCATCGGCATCGCTGCGGAAAAAATGCTGCCCTCTCTTTCGATACGCTTTGTGTGCGCCTTCTTTATCGTTACGGCCTGCCTTTTGCTTTTTTCGCAATACATGAGCCGAAAGAGAAAAAGCGCGAACGACGGGAAGGGCATTTCACGGAAGCAGGCCCTCGCGGTCGGCATTGCGCAGGGTATCGGAACGCTGCCCGGCATTTCGAGGAGCGGTTCAACCATCGCAGGCGCTTTGCTTTCAGGCGTCGGACAGGCGGATGCGGGCGAATTTTCGTTTATCGTTTCGATTCCCGCGATACTCGGCGCTTTTATCCTTGAGCTTAAAGATTTTGATAAAATGTCGGAATCGATCGGCGCGTTGCAAATCGTTGTCGGGTGCACGGCAGCCTTCGTCGTCGGCTGGGCGTCCCTTTCGCTCCTTATGAAAATTATTAAAAAAGGAAAGCTCGGTTGGTTCGCGTGTTATCTCGTTCCGCTCGGCATAGCGGGATTGTTATTTTTTAAATAAGCGGAGTTAATTATGCATTTATCGAAAATTATTAAAATTATAGCGGCAGTGTCGCTGCTTGTTATTGTTTTGCCGGTCGCCGCCGATTCGGACAAAAATTCTTCCATAAAACAGGAATGGAAAGAGTTCGGCAAAAAGTCCGCCGACGCCTTAAAATCCTTCGGTAAAGCAATGGGCGAGACGGGTAAAAAAATCGGCGAAGACGTGCAGAACGCGCTTACGCCGAAATACTACGGAACGTGGGTATACGAAGGAAAAAGCGAAACGACGACCGTCGAAATCAAACAGGATAAAATGATGACGGTCATGCAAAAGGCGGCGCTCGATATGCGATATTGGAGCGGCACGTATTCGGCGACTCAGGCGCTCATCGTTTTTACCGTCGAAAAATCCGGAACGGATACGGGTTACTCCAGAAGCGAATCCGATGATGAAAAGACGTGGCGGATTTTATATTCGTTCGACGAAGAAAAGGGTACGCTCACGCTTCGCTGCTCGCATATTCCGACAGACAAAGACGGTCACGACTTTTCCGAGCCGACGATTTTCAAAAAACAAAAATAACTGTATAGGGCATCTCGAAAAACTCGCCTTTAGCGATTTTTCCGGACAGATTATTAATTAACAATATAGCTGTCGGAGCCGTTTTGCGGGAGTACGAATATGCAAAAGGTTTTTATCGATGTAAAGGATCTTGAAAAGCGCATGCACGAAGCCTTCGGCATCACCGAAGACGTTATGATCGAAAACGCTGCAAGCGCGCTTGAAGCCGAAGTGCGGAAAGCTTTGTACGATCGAAATATCGTGCGGACTTCCGAAAAGCGGCCGGCTCATCGTACGGAGCAGTCGAGCATATCGTGTGCGGCTCTTCACGCCGCGCGATCGAGAGCATCGCAGCCGTACCTCGTTTCAGCATCTTCGCTCGATGTGTTGATCGTGTGCGGAAGCGGCAATAACGGAGCCGACGGTTACGCGCTCGCCCGCCGGATACTAGGCGATATTCCCGCCGCCGTTTACGCCTCATTCGACGCAAAAACGGAAAACTGCAAACGGGAGCGGGATGCGGCGCTTGCGACCGGTGTAAAACTCGTGAGCCGATCGTCGTTTTTAAAACGACTTGCATCCTGTGCGCTCGTCGTCGATTGCTTATACGGCACGGGCTTTCACGGAACGCTCATGCCCGACGTTTCCGCACTCATCGATAAAATTAATAAGGCTCCGTGTTTCCGCATCGCCTGCGACATACCGAGCGGCATCGATAAGCGCGGAGCTGTTTCAACCGAATACAAACATACGGCGCTCGCGTTCAATGCCGACGTAACGGTTGCGATGGGCGCGCTCAAAGCGGCGTACTTCGGAGACGTTGCGAAAGATTTTTGCGGAATTATTAAAAAATACGGTATCGGCGTAAGCGGCTGCGTATTTGAAGCGGGCAGGGCAGCCGACCTGTACCTCCTCGAAGCGGGCGATATGAGCCTTCCCGTGCGGACAAAAAAATCGGTACACAAAGGACACTTCGGACACGCTGTGATCGCCGCGGGAGAAAAAGCCGGAGCTGCGATCATTGCGGGGGAAGCGGCGCTCGGCTTCGGCGCGGGTCTTGCGACGCTTGTCGAAACGGAAAAAGGAGCTGCGTCGCGATTTAAACTCCCGTCCGATTTGATGATTGCAAAATCCTTTCCTCAAAACACGACGGCGATTTTACTCGGAAGCGGATTCGGACGCGATCGGACGGACGCGTTTCAAAGCGTATGCGCACACATCGAAGAGCACAAAGGTGCAGGAATCGTGCTCGACGCCGACTCTTTTTATTACGGCGATATCGTAAACCTGCTCGACGCGCTCGCAAAGCGTCGGACGCGGGTTGTCCTCACACCTCATCCGAAAGAATTTCAATCCCTTTTAAAATTGTGTTCGCTCGGCGACTATACGATCGCGGAGATTGCAGACGACAGGATCGAAATCGTTAAAAAATTTTCCGCGCGCTTTCCGCATACCGTGCTCGTGCTCAAAGGGGCGAATACGGTGATCGCGTCGGAGCGCGGCGTATTCGTAAGCGTCGAAGGAAATCAAAGCCTTGCAAAAGCCGGAAGCGGCGACGTGCTCGCAGGTCTCGTCTGCGCGCTGCTCGCCGAGCGATACGGCGCCGAAGATGCGGCTGTTACGGCAGTCCTTGCACACGGCATTGCATCTCAGCGCTTTGCGCGCTCGTACAATTTGACACCGCCGAAATTGATCGATGCCGTCGGAGGTTTGATGTCCGGATTACAATCGATGTAAATACCGTGTATCATATACGGGGAGTGCAATTCCGAACGGAATTCCCCGCTAGTTGTTCAGCGACTGCATAAGTTCGAAAAAATATTTAGACTCTTTTGTTGTGTAGAGTTTATACCAATTCATCAAAGTATCTTCACCGAACACATTCAACAACTTTAAAACTTCAAATGTAAATTCAAGCGGCGCAATACCTGTTGCCGTAATTAAATTACCGTCCCTTACGACGGGCGTATCTTCATATAGATGTTCGCCTTTATAATTTTTGCACACTTGTTTTAAGAATGCCTTATCGTTGCTCGTGTGCTTTTTATTATCAAGAGCGCCGACATTCGCCAAACCGAGTGTTGCGCCGCATATTGCGGCAACCTTTATATCTTGCTCAATATATGCTTTCGCTTTTAAGAGGATCGGTTCATGTTCTTTTTCAAACCAATGATCGGAACCCGGCAAAATGAGGATATCGCTGTCGGAAATATTCATATCGCCGATACGTCGATCGGGCGTAATCAGGAGTCCGCCCATAGTTTGTCGGTGTCAACAAAACCGACCATTGTCCTGCTTGTGCCTTCAGGTATGTTTCGCGGTCAATCGGCTTTCCCCATTCCCGGCCTTCGGCTATCCATCGGTCGATTATCGCGGCATTTGCGTCTTGATATGCGTTCATAGTTCCTCTCATATTAATTATTAATTCGACAGCTCGGGAAAAAACGTTCACCGCCACAGCGAGGTCGTTTTCGGCGCAAACGGAGTAAAGTGCACGCCGTCGAGTTTTGCATCGATGCGGTAAAATACGGCGTTGCTGTTTTTTCCGTCGAGTTCGAGAATTGCAAACGACGGCGGCGTAAGCGCGCGAGGATAGGAAATGCTTCCGGGGTTTACGATGTAGACGCTCCGGCGGATTTCAGCCGCGATATGCGTGTGTCCGTAGACTGCGATGTCGGCGCCGGCCGCTTTGCATTCGCGTTCGATCGCATCCGTTCCGTAATACGCGCCCTGTTCGTGACCGTGTACGGCATAGATCACGTGACCGGCCGCTTTCAAAATCTGCCGCTTCGGAATAATCAGTTCATATAAACCGCCGGACGATTTTTTGCCGCATGGATCAAAACGGGAAGGGAAGCGGTCGGCGTCTCCGTTCCCTTCGACAAAGGCTGCCACCGGCGGTACGAGATGCGCGAAAGCCGCATCGCTCGCCGCATCGTCCATGCACGAAACGAAATCGCCCGCGCCGTCGCCGCAAAACACGAGCGCGTCGCACGAAGGGCCGGTTTTCTCCACGATGAGACGGAAGAGTTCCCGCTGTCCGTGAGAATCGGAAAGCACGAGAATGCGCGCGCTTTCTTTTTTTGCGAGAAAAGCGATATCGCGCTTTGCACCGAGCAGATGATGCTCCGTTTGTTCCAGCGTAATCATAAAAATCAATCGGCGAGGATAAAGTGATTGACGGACTGCAAGCCCGACTCGGGATCGACGTAGCGGCGCAGCTTTGCGTTTCCGACGATTTTTTTCAGATACGTGAGCAGATCGTTGTTTTTCGCAAGCTGACCGTCGACGGCAAGCATAAAATCGACGGAGCGGCGGACAAAATCCGGTACTTCTTTTACGAAAGTCTGTTCCGATTCGTTTTTAATAATGCCGTCGATGCCGGCTTCCTGCGCTTTATCGAGCACGATGTCCGCAGTGCCTTCCGTACCCGATACGTCGTCCTGTGAAAAAAACGAAAACACGGGAAACGGAAAGACGCCGTCGTGTCTGTCCTGCAGGTGAGCGACGCCGAAATGCGTATTTTCCGGTGCGCCGAGCAGGATGAGACCGCGCAATTTTTTTCCCCCGACAAAGAGCGGCAGCTCCGCCGCAACCGAACGGGAACCGCGTCTGAAATCGTCGGGAAAAACGATCGGTAAAATAAGACCGCCGTCCGAAGCGAATCCGTATTTTGCCGACAAGGTTTCCGTCATCGAAGCGACAAAAGCCGCCTCGTTATAGCCGTAGCCGAAGAATATGCAGACGACTTCATCGGAACAGTGCCACCGCTGTGTCGGCAGCTTGAGGTTCGCCGCGTCTTTTCCTGCAGCGGAAACGGGAATCGCCCTTTCTTCAGTTATCACTGAGGCCGACTTCGTTTGTCCGCCGCACGAAAGCAGGAGGCAACACAGTGCGATTGCAGTAAGCGATATACGGACTTTCATGTTTTTCTGCCAAGCCATTGTCCGAAGTATAACGGATTTATCCGGCCATGAAAATACGCTCTGCCGTTCGCCGCAGTTTTCGATTCCTTAAAAGCGACGCGCTATTTGAGCGGAGCTTTTAAAAGCCTACGCCCGCGTGGAGCGCCGCGAAGCGTTCTCGCCGCAAGCGGAAGCGGCGGCGGGAATGAGGGTTACCGAAGCGCGGAAGGCGGGATGGCAAAACGGTGTCGTCCGAACCGACTTTAATTGTGACAAACGGAACTTGTTGATTTGCTCATAATCGAGTATATTTACGGTATGAGAAAAACAGATTTTATGCTCGGCGCGCTGCTTGCACTCGTTGCACTCATGATGATCATAGCGCCGGAGCAATGTATAAAAGTCGCCGTCATCGCACTCGGTATCGAAGCCGTCATAAACGGTCTATTCAATTTAATTAAAATCCGGCAGCTCGTCGATGATAAATCCTTTCAACTCACCGTCATCGTTCGAAGTCTTATCAGCATCTTCATCGGCATCCTCGCGATCGTTTTGCCGCTGCGTTTTGCCGAAGCGATGTGGACGGTTATGCTCTACGTGCTTGCGGCCTACCTTCTTGCGTCGGCCTTCCTCGAACTGTACATGCTTGCAAAACTCCGCGATACGAATATAGAGCGCCGCCGTTATATGCTCGAAGTGATCATATCGTTCGTCGGCGCTATCGTGCTGTTTATCGTTCCGCAGCAGATAGGTCTTGTGCTCGTGCGCATCCTCGGTCTTTTGCTGCTTGCGGTCAGCGCGGGATATATACTGTTCGAATGGCATGACCGTCCGATCGTCGTCGATGAAGTCGAAGTCGTCGACGATGTTCAGCCGCCCGTTTCGGATACGCTGCCGAACAACGATGCAAAAAACCGCCGCACGGAAAAATGACGGCAGGGCATTTCTGCCGCTCTTGATCGGCTTTATAAATTATTAAATTCGATGTCCGAACGGTGATTCGGAAAAACGTAATGCAGCGGAGTAATCGTCGAATGAGCGTCGATTGATTTTTTATTAATTATTAGATTAGGAGTATATATGGCTCACTGTGTTGTTCCCGAAGCGGAAGCGATTCTCGATAAAGAATATCCCGTGCTCGACAAGGGTTTTGTCCGCCTTGTCGATTATTTCGGCGGAGACGCGCGGATCGTCCAAGCGGCGCGCGTTTCGTACGGAGAAGGAACGAAGACGGTTTCGCAGGACGGCGCGCTCATCGATTATCTTTTGCGCCACGAACACACTTCTCCCTTCGAACAGGTGGTGATGACCTTTCACCTTAAAATGCCGATATTCGTCGCGCGTCAATGGGTACGCCACCGCACGGGCAGGATGAACGAAGTGTCCGGCCGCTATTCGATCATGAAAGACGAATTCTACGTTCCCTCCGATGAAAACATCGCGCCGCAGAGTAAGGACAACAAGCAGGGGCGGGCGGCCGAACCCTTTTCAAAAGACGAAGCCGAAAAAATTCGATCGGCGCTCGAAGAAGGACAAAAGGCTGCCTACGAAACGTATACGAAACTCATCGATGCGTCTCTTGCGCGGGAAATCGCGCGCATCGATTTGCCGCTTGCGCTCTACACCGAATTTTATTGGCAAATGGATCTGCACAATCTCTTTCGCTTTTTGAAACTGCGGCTCGACGAACACGCGCAGTATGAAATCCGCGAATACGCAAAAGTTATCCTTGCGCTGTGCCGCACGGTCGCCCCTCTTGCGACGGGATCTTTTATCAATCACATAAACGAAGGCGTGCGCTTTTCGGCCGAAGAGATGGAAGCGCTGCGCAAAATACTTTCGGGCGAGCAAAATCCGCTCGAAGGAAAAAAGCGCGAACGTTTCGAAGAAAAACTGCGGACGGGAGTGCAGATGTAGTGCAACAGCGGAAAAGCGTTTTGCGTTTGCATAATGAATCAAAAACGCTCTTCAAACGCTGCAGCTTTTAGAGGCAACTTTGCCCATTTATTTGTTTTTAATAATTATTTTATCGACGATCGTTTTCGCCGTCGTCAGGTGTGAAACGTCTGTGTAAATCTTTCCGTCGCTGCCGTCTTCGGAGCCCGTTCCCGAAAGTGTAAGCTCGATTTCGCCGCTCGCGTCCGCAGGTATCTTCGCTTCGTATACGACGGAAGGCTGACCGTTGACGCCGGAATTTTTCTTCGTGTAAAAATCGTTGTAGTCGAAGCTCGTGTTGAACTCCGCTTTAATAACGTATGCTCCGTCTCCGATTTCGGCCGTGAATACGACTCCTCCTTTCGGCGTTGCGGCCGTTACGGCGTCCACGTCGGCGTTGCCCGGAGCGCCTTTCGTGCTTTCGTAGTTTGCTGCATGATACCATACCGGAAGCGATTCCGGTCGCCCGGTTTTCGGTCCGACGATCCAATTACGCTTGCTTGCGCGCTGCGTGACGTAGAGCGTGCGCACGTAGTTTCCATTCGTATCTTCAAGCCAAACGGCGCATTGCGACGCCATTTTTTCTTTCCAATTTTTTCCGGCTCCGATGCTGACGGTTACTTCTCTTGCAAAAAGTCCCGCGCTCAAAAGCAGGATTCCCATAACTGCAAATGCTTTTTTCATTGTATACCTCCGAAGATTGCATTCATCCATATTGCGATAAAGCGATTCGTATATCGCTTTCCGTCGTTCCAATATTTTTTATCGCACTTTTTTAAAATGACCGATTCGATGCAGCCCCACAGTCCCGAAACGAGTATGCCCACGTCGAGCTCGGGATTTGCAGAACGCGCGATGCCGCTTTGGACACATTCTTTGAGCAGCGCGGCTCCTGTTCTGTTGCACACATAATACTGTTCGATGATTTTATCATCCGCATCCGATGCCGATTTGATGCCCTGCATGACAAGCAGCGCTCTTCGCGGATTTTCAAAGCACCATGTGCGGAACGCATCGATCGCGCTGTACAGCCGTTTTTTACCGGGCCGCGAGCCTTTCGCTCCGTCAACGATTCGGGCGTTAAGTTCGTTTAAACAGTCGAGGCTGATCGCTTGAAAGAGTTCGTCTTTGTTCTTGTAGTAATGATAGATGTTTGCTGCCGTAATCCCGCAATTCGCCGCGATATCGCGCATGACGATCGCGTCGGGATTTTTGTGCATGAGCAGATCGAGCGTTTTCGCCTTTATCGCCGCGACGAGTTCCGGATTCGCGTTCCGCATAGCGCCTCCCGTAAAGTTTTAGTAAACGATGATAATTTAACACTGTTTAATTATCGTGTCAAGCGATGCCTATAAAACAGAGGGCAATGCAAAAATATATATAAGGACAGGGTTTAATGTATGGTATAAGCGCCGGAGAGCAAATTATTTACAGGATTCGCAAGTTTGCCGGACATCTGCAAGTGTTCTAGAAAATGTCGTTTTGTATGTACTCTTTGATTGCGTTTTGAAAGCTGTTTTTAGTATAATTGATATTCGTCACGCTGACACCGACTTCGAGACTCGGCTTTTCAGGTATTGTCATAGAGGAAATTGTTTTTTGCGTTTTTGTCTTCATCGAAGAGATCAACGAAGACGGAATCTTTATTCCGACGATTGTGTTTTGCCATAAAATCTCCGTAAAACCTCTACTATAACATATCGCGGAAATGTTGCGATTTCGGAGTTTTGCGAAAAAAATTATCGAAAAGACGTTGAGGATATAAAAGAGGGCATGAGGAATGAGAGCGGTAAAATCGATTTACAATGAGCCGATTACTTATACACTATACATCACCGATTAATAATTTACAGCTTTTCGACTTCTTCTTCGGTGAGGCCGGTCGCTTTTGCAATGTTTTCGATCGATAATTTGAGGGCGAGCAAGTTCTTTGCCGTTTCAAGCGCTTTTTGATGCGAACCGGCGGAAAATCCTTGCGCTTCGCCGCGTGAAAAGCCTTGTCGAACACCTTCCAGCATACCGACCCGTCTCGCATCCGCTTCAAATGCAGTCATTATCATATATTCGCGCCTCCTTTCGTCGTTTTCTTTTACTTCCCGAATCTTGCTTTCGAGTTCCCCGATAAATCCGCTTTCGCCCTTTATGCCGTTCATATATTCCAACAGTGCTTTCAATTCAGGATTCGTCTCTTTTGCGGCCGCCGCACTATTTAAAATAACCTTTGTCACGCCGTCGGGTAACAACAGATCGGGATCTTCTTCACAGAAATTCTTAAACGTATACACGGGATGTCCCCGATTCCTGCAGCAACTTCTGCAGTATCGGCTCGGCGTGCAGTGCATCGGTGAGCGCTTTTGCTTCTCCGCTTGCACGGGCTTCCGCTTGAGCGGCGGCAGCATTCGCTTTTTCGCTTGCTCTTTTTGCCGGCGCACTTCCTTTTGTACCGCCGCCCGCTTCCCGTTTGACGGCGCGGATCAAAATATTTTTCGGCGTGTGTTCGAGCGCGATGAATTCGAGGAGCTTGACGTCGTACCCCGCTTTTTCGAGGTATTCGGCACGGAGCGCATCGGTTGCAAGGGCGGCAAAGCGCTCTTTGATGATGCCGTATTTTAAAAGCGGAGCGAACGCGGCGTCCGCGGTATTTTTATCGAGAGCGGCGTTCAGTTCGTGCTGACAGCAGGGTACGCTTAAAATCGCTTTGCAACCGCAGTTTACGGCATAGGCGAGTGCGTAATCGGTCGCCGTATCGCATGCGTGCAGCGTGATGATGATGTCGGCTTTATCTCCGTCCGCATAAGAGGCGATGTCGCCTGCGGCAAAGTCGAGCCCTTCCGCTCCGAGCGCCGCCGCCGTTTTATTGCAATAAGCGACGACATCTTTTTTCAAATCGAGTCCCGTAATGAGAGCGTCGATTTTTTTTATCTCTTTGAGATAATAGTGAAGCGCAAAGGTGAGGTACGATTTTCCCGAGCCGAAGTCGATGATGCGCAGCGGACGCGAACTGCCTGCCGCGCGCATGACAGCAGGAATGATATCGTCGATGAATTCGAGAAAGCGGTTTATTTGCCGGAACTTATCGTACTTCGACGCGACGACTTTTCCTTCGGCCGTCATCACTCCGAGAAGCACGAAAAACGGCGCGGGCTTTCCTTCGGGGATGAGGTAATTTTTTGTACGGTTGTGTCCTCTCGCACTCGATTGACCGGCGCAGGAATTTTCGCGTTCTGCATCGCCGCATTCCGTATCACCGCAGTTCGAGCCGAATTGCCGGCGAGGTACGTTTTCGATCGACTTTCGGAGCGTCGTCGTTTTTCCGTTTTTATTTCCGAGTATCGTGATGATTTCGATTTCCGTACGCTCGACGCAGTTTTTAAACGTCGTACCCGCGTGCGCTTTCAAAAAATCGCCGAATTCTTCTTCCGTGTAATACTCCTGAAAGACCTGCGTCGCAGTAAATTTTTCCGCAAAATACGCTTTGCCCGAAGAAGCTGCGTGCCGCTTTATTTTTATGCGGGTATACGGTTTGCCCAAAATCGCTTCGACGTTTTTTACCGGTTTTGAAAACGTTGCCGAAAGTATCATACTATCGAGTATACTATTTTCCGAAAAAATGATATAGTAAAGCGTATGGGTAAATGTCTCGTATTCGTAAATCAAAAAGGCGGCGTCGGCAAGACGACGTCGGTTATCAATATCGGCGCATATATGGCGCTCGCCGGCAAAAAAACGCTCCTTGTCGATTTCGATCCGCAGGGCAATATGTCCAGCGGCGTCGGAGTGTCGAAAGACAAGCCGACCGTTTACGAGCTCATCGCCGGTCTCGCATCTCCCGCCGACGTCATCAAACACGCATCGGTAAAAAATCTCGACGCCGTCAGCGCTTCCATCGATTTGTCGGGAGCCGCGATAGAACTCGTCGATCAAAGCGACCGCGAATTTTACCTCAAAAAATCGCTCGAAAACTTAAAGAACGAATACGATTACATTCTCATCGATTGTCCCCCGTCTCTCGGCATTTTGACGCTGAACGGTCTTGCCGCCGCGGACGCGGTGCTCGTTCCGATGCAGTGCGAATACTTTGCGCTCGAAGGCATTACGCTCCTGCTCCAGACGGTAAAAAAAGTGCAGCAGGGCATCAACAAAAATCTTGTGATCGGCGGTATATTTTTTACGATGTACGATTCGCGCACGCGTCTCGCACAGGATGTCGTAACGCAGGTAAAGTCGTATTTTAAAGATCTCGTTTTTTCTACGATCATCCCGCGCAACGTGCGTCTTTCAGAAGCGCCGTCCAGAGGTCAGCCGATCTGCGAATACGATCCGTCGTGCGTCGGAGCGGTCAGTTATAAAAAACTTGCGGAAGAGGTGATGCGCCGTGGCTAAAAAAGGCGGACTCGGACTGGGGCGGGGACTCGACGCGCTCATGAATACGGGCGGAGAAAGCGCTTCCGTCGATGCGGATGTCGTTTCCGTGTCGGATATCGCCGTAGGTGCGAAGCTGCCCGAAGGTATAGAATCGGATGCGGACGGCGCGCTGTGGGCGGACGTCGCTCTATTGCAGCCGAATCCCCGTCAGCCGCGCAGAGAATTCGATCAGACCTTGCTCGAAGAACTCGCTTCTTCGATCAAAGAGCACGGCGTCGTGCAGCCGATCATCATCGAACCTGCAGGTGAAAAAAACTTTTTTATCATCGCCGGTGAGCGCCGCACGCGCGCGGCAAAGCTTGCGGGGCTTCAAAAAGTTCCCGTGCAGATACGGCGCTACAACGATCAAAAAAAACTCGAAATCGCGCTCATCGAAAATATTCAGCGTACCGATTTGAATCCGATCGAAGAAGCGGCGGCGTATTACAATCTCATGCAGATGGGAGATCTGAGCCAGGACGAAGCGGCGCAGCGCGTGGGCAAAAAACGTTCCACCGTTGCAAATGCGCTCCGCCTCTTAAAACTCCCCGACGATATGCAGGCTTCTCTCATCGAAGGAAAGCTCACGGCAGGTCATGCGCGTGCGCTGCTTTCGGTCGTAAACCCCGCAGACCAGCGCGTACTTTTTAATAAAATTATCGCAGACGGTCTTTCCGTGCGCCAAGCCGAAGAAAGTGCCTCATCGTTCAACGGCGGAGGCAGAGCTGCGGACGCGAAAAAAAAGCAAAAAAAGAGCGGAGCAAAAGATACCGATATCGCCGCAATCGAACAGAGATTTATCGAAAAGCTCGGTACAAAGTGCAAAATCAACGGGACGCTTGAAAAGGGTTCGATCGAAATCGATTATTTCAGCCGCGCCGATTTGGACAGGCTCTACGACGTCATCTCCGGAACATAATTTTCAGTTTTACGTTCAGCGGTGCCGGAGACTGCGGTACCGAAATGTACGCCTCTTTTTGTAACTGCATACGTGTGCATCTGTTTTTCTACGGAGGATGCCGTGAAACATATTTTATTAATATCAATTTCGAGTTTTCTAAAACTCGAAATCTTCCATCCTGTCCGCAGATCAAGTGAATGGCGATTTTTGAAAACAAATAATATTGTGCGGAGACGAGGTTCCGGCCGCGTGCCGTTTCGAGCGTTAGGCTTACGGAAGCCTGCTTCAAAAGCTCGACTGCGGCTAAGCGGACGGGTTCTCGCCGAAAGCACATCTTTTATTATGTCTCAATTTCAAAAATCGACATTCATACTATTAATATCTTTATCGATTGCATCTGCAGCTGTTTTTGCACAAGGAGCGGCTATGTATAAGGACACGACGGTTCCGCTGAAAAACGTGACGCTGTATTCGTCGGGCGTCGCCTATTACGAACACGAAGGAGAAGCATCGGGCGCTTCCCGCATCGGCTTATCGTTTACGCCGGAACAGATCAACGACGTTTTAAAATCGCTTATCGTTTCCGATTCGGCGGCGAAAAATATTTCGGTCGCCTATCAGTCGGAAGACGCGCTTCGGAAAATCCTCGAAAGTTTGAGCGTCAACCTGAGCGAAGTTTCGGATTTGGCCGATATATTATACGCCCAGCGCGGCGCGGAGCTTGAAGTCGTCACCGGAGAAAAGGCAGCCGAAAAACTCGTCGGAAAAATTCTGACGGTCGACAGACGCGAGCGCGAAGCAGGCGGCGATACGCTTTCGCTCCTTGTTTTCGACGGCGTTCATATCCTTCCGTTCAAAGAGATAAAATCGTTCCGCTTTACCGATCCGAAGCGCGGAGAAGATTTAAATACCGCACTTTCCGTTTTACTTCGATCCTCGTCCGCTTCGAAAAAAAATCTTTCGATTCTCATCGATGCTGCGGGAAAGCGCGACGTTCGCCTCGCATACGTTATGGAATCTCCCGTGTGGAAGCCGACGTACCGCATCGACGCGGGTTCCGGCACAGCGGAGTTTCAAGCGTGGGCAATCGTCGACAATTCGACCGACATCGACTGGAACGAGGTGCGCTTGACGCTGACGACCGGACGTCCCGTCGGTTTTAAGCAGGATCTGTATCCGCCGTATTTTACATACCGTCCGACGCTGCCCCTCATGGCGGGTGCGGCAGCCGCTGCGGAAACCTACGATTCCGCGTACGGAGAAGCCGATGAAGCGTACACGGAAGCTTCGTCCCCGCGCATGATGATGTCCATGAACAAAGTCGCCGCCGAAGCGAAAATCGGTTCAAGTTACGATTACGACGGTTCGCTTCGGGACACCGTAAACCGGAACGTCGCGGCATCCGACGTGTCCGCCGAAATGTTTACGTTTACGCCGGTAAAACCCGTTACGATCGGCCGGCAGGAAAGCGTTATGATTCCTATCGCTGCGGTAAAACTTCCCGCCGAAAAGTTTTCCGTTTTTTCGAATATGCATCTCAGAGAAAACACGCACCCGAAATTCTGCGTCCGCATCGAAAATACGTCCGGCATGAAATTCCCTGCAGGTCCCGTTTCCGTTTTGTCAGAAGGCGCGTATGCGGGAGACGCCGTGCTCGAATTTTTGCCTGCGGGAGATACGCGCATCATCGGCTACGGCGACGATATGGAAGTAAACGGCAGCTTAACAAAAAAAACTTCGTCATCGATCGATACGGTGAAAATCGCGGGCGGGCTTTTGCACACCACGAAAAAACGCGTTTACGATTCGACGTATACGATAAAAAACTCCGCCGCAAAATCGCGGAAAGTCCTCATCGAACACCCGATCACGGGCAATGCCGCCCTCGTTGCGACGAAAGCGCTGCTTGAAAAAACGCCCGCCCTCTACCGCTTTACGCTTTCGGTCGATAAAAATTCAACCGGAACGCTCACGGTAAGCGAAAGCGAAATCGTCGAAACTACTACCGCTCTCATAAAGATGAACGTAAACGATTTTATCGCCTGCTCAAGCGATGCCGATATGCCGAAAGAGGTGCGGAAAGCGTTTGAAAACATCGCGGCAAAAAAGGCAAAGCTCGACGAAGCGAAGAGCGCATACGAAAAGCTTTCCGCCGACTGCAAAACAATCGGCGACGAGCAAAGACGTGCGCGTGAAAATCTCGAAGCGACGGGCTCTTCGACTGCGCAGGGCAAACAATTCCTCGACAAACTGATGCGCCTCGAAAGCGAACTCGATTCGCTTAACACGAAGACGGAAGCCGCCCGCGCAAATCTCGATAAAGCCGAAAAAGATTTTTCCGATTATCTGAAAACGGTAAAGGCCGGCTGAACGGGCGGCAGATACCGTCGGCAAGCTTGTGTACTGCTGAGCTAAAGAGAAAACGTACTATCGCATTTTTTACTCACTATCATAAAATGATAGTATTTCCTCGCTATAGTATAATCATTACGCGATGACGAGGAGAAGAGAAAATGACTGATTTGTTTCAATGCTGCAATCTTTTAAAGGATTTTATAAGTGAAAGATTGGACGGAGATATAGAAAATTTCAAACAGTATAATTTTCTGCTTTTAGAAAATGATAAAAAATTCGGACGATGCAGTGAGTTCGGAACCGGCTTTGACCCCGATGATACGGAGATAGGGCGAGCCGTTTATTATCTGTTATTCAGCAACAAAGTACATGATACCGATTTGGATTTTTCATTTTCCGATATAGGAACTCATAAAAAATATCGAGGGGACACGCTGAATACATTTAATACGTTATTCGGCGAAAATATGGAAAGAGCTGTAAAATATTCAAACAATGATACGGCTTTTATAAAAGAAGTTGAACAGTTTAAAAATAAATGTTATGTGCTGGGAAACTTTACGATGCTGCCGAACCTTTATGCAAACGAGCAAACGATCAATCTGTATCGCGGCAATTGGAACACATATAAAGATTATTTTGATGTCTTCCTTTATGAATTGAATAGATGCTACGAAGATGTTCCCGATAAAGATAAAACCTTATCTGCATTGATGAAAGCAAATTCATTTTATTTTGATATAGTAAACTCGATGGAATTGTTTAAAAGGTATAATTTTATTTTTCCGTATTTTACAACGGAAGGAACTATTCGAGATTCTTTTAGGAGCAAAGTCGAAAATTGGGACAGAGAACCTTTAAGATATGTTGCGTTTGCCTACAATTATATTTGCATATCGGAGCATTTGATAGATATGCGGATACAAGCCATTCTCAGAATTTTAAAACGCGTTATCGCAAATGTTGAGATAAAAATAAAATATGATGAAATAAACCGAAAATTCGAAAACGGAAAAATCACGAAAGAATAGGAAAGGTCGGAAAAAGAAGCTTTATTGAGAAAATACGATCCTAATCGAAAAATGGATGGAACTTATTGGTTTATGAAATATGAACTATAAATGCTGTCGACAACAAAGCGGTTTATCGGTGACGAAATCGGCTGACCGGGAATAGAATAATATTAACAAGGGGATAGACGATGGAAGAAATTATTTATGGTTACGGCGGAAAGAAATATACGGTGGAAAAATTAAAAGATTTATGTCCGTCAAGTTCTGAGATAGAAGATCAAAATAAAATAGAGCGGGAAACCCATAGACTTAAAATCTATCATTCCGAACGATATAACAGTCAAGTCGAAAATTTACCCGGAGAAATCTGGGTCAGATTATCGCAAAAAGGCTGGGAAAAGATATTTGTAAGTAATCAAGCGCGTATAAAATATTTAAAAGATGACGGCAACTTTGAATTTTTAAATCAAGATGAAGACCCTGGCAGATCGGATTTCGGATATTTAGTAATTGATCCCGAAAAAAAGTATCCTAAATTACATGAAGTCGCTTATCCTCTTGTATACAAGTTAGTAGCTATGGCTTTTTTAGGAAAAAACGAATACGAAGGAGATCGCTCTGTCATTCACCATATCGATAATAACGGATATGATAATCGTCCGGAAAATCTAATCTGGCTGAGTGAAAAAGAACACGGCCAAATACATAGTTCTAAATAAAACATGTTATCTTTTCCCGTCATTTATCTTTTTATACATCGCGGAGATTTCTTTTTTCCAACGGGTGACAAGGCGCTTGGGAGCAAGCGGTTCGGCTTGAGTTCCCCAGCTTAGGATCAGCTCGAAAATTTTGTCGTACTGACTTGAAGAAAATGTGATCAGGGTAGAGTCCTCGTCTTCCGTGAATTTTTGATCGTCCGCCCACTTGTGTTGTTTGATCCACTCCTTTGCGTAGCCGGTAAATTTAATTTTATATTTTTCGATCTTATTGCCTTTGTATGCTCCGAGCCGTCCTCCGCCGCAATAGTAAGAGAAGTCGTATTTTTCGGGAAGTTCGAATGCTTCATCCGTAACGACGATATCCGTCATAAAGTTTAAGTCGTATAAAAGTACAAGGTCGGCGTATTCGCTGTAAGCGAAAAGATACACGGAACCGTTATCCAACAAAAGTTGATACGGCCGTACGATTCTGAGAGCTTTCGTGTCCGTATATGATTTTGTATAGCGGAAATTGATTTTGTGATTTTTTTGAATCGCTTCGTAAACCTTATCCCAATTTTTTACATTGACGTCATATTCTATCTGAGGCGGAACGATTACGCGGGCGGAAGATAAAACCGTATCGTCCTTTGCGACCTTGGGTTCAAGAAAATAAATCAGCTTTGTAACACTGTCGAAGAGGGGCGTGTTTTTGTATTGCTGCAGCAAACCTTTCAAGCCGGCGACTAAAGCGAGGTTTTGCCGCGTTTTTTTTGAGTAAATCTGTTCGACTTCTTTTTTTATTACGTAGCTTCCGTGAACTTGCCTTTCTTCCAGTAAGTCCATGTCCTTTAGGGTTTTTATCGCTCTGAGTATTGTTATGTTGGCAACTTTAAAGTGATTTTCAAAATACTTTGAATTGTATTTGACATCCGGATGATTCGGCGCATCTCGCAGTATGCGAAGAATTTCGTAGCAGCGCTCGTCAAGTTCAGGATTGAGTTCCTTTTGCAGTTTTTTTTCATCGCGCGTCAGCTGTCTCTGTTTTTTTTCTTCTTCGGAAAGGGCTTTGCTCATAAGTACAGTATAGCACGTAAAACGATTGCGATCATTCGATTTTTATCGCCGAATGCGAGTTCGGAAAGTATCGGCTGATAAAGATGTGCTTGCGGCGAGAACTTCGTTTTACCGTCGGATTTGCGTTTTGCTACAGTCCGGATTTTTTCGCGTCGTTCCAAAACGCATCTTCGTCTTGCAGGTGATCGCCGTCCATCGGAATGCCGGCCTTTGTCATCCGCTCTTCGACATACGCAAATCGCCTGTAAAACTTGCGGTTCGCCCTGTCCATCGCGGTTTCGGGATCGACACCTGAGTGCCGCATATAATTGACGACGGCAAAGAGGAGGTCGCCGAATTCTTCTTCGAGGTGCAGCGCCGCGCGTTCGGCCTGGCTCATGCGAGCGGGCGGTGCATTGCGTCCATCGGATGCCGCTCCGCACTCGGAAGTGTCGCCCGCAGATTTTGCATCCTGCAGCGCTTGAAACGCATCCCGCACTTCTTCAAGTTCTTCGTACACTTTTGCCGAAACACTTTCGATCGATTGCCAATCGAAGCCTTTTTTTGCCGCTTTTTTTTGCATTTTATACGCACGCAGGAGCGGAGGAAAGCCTTCGGGCACTTCATCGAGGATCGTCTTCACGCTCTTTCTTCCCTCGACGTTTTCTTTGATCCTGTCCCATTGATTTAAAACTTCTTCGCCCGTCGTCACTTTCTCCGTCACTTCCGACATGCCGTCGCTCTGCGGGAAAACGTGCGGATGCCGCCGTATCAATTTGTCGGTGAGTTCATCCAAGGCTTCCGCGACGGAAAAATCGTTTTGCTGTTCGTACATATACGCGATCATCGATGCGTTGAGTATGACGTCTCCGAGCTCTTCTCTTGCATGCGCCGCATCCCCTGTCGAAACGGCGTCCACGGCTTCGAAAGTCTCTTCGATCAGATCGCGCCGCATCGTAAGCGGCGTCTGCTCTCTGTCCCACGGACAGCCGCCCGGTGCGCGAAGCGTTCGTATCGTTTCGTACAGCCGCTTGTACGCCGCAGCCGTTTTGTCTGCGCTTGTATCGTTTTGTATATCGCTCATAGTATAATCCTTAACAATTATTAATATATCATTCTGCGGCATTCGTCGGTGCGGCGGATACGGATCGGAAAAGCGTCTAGCCTCTGCACGAATAAAGCTGTGCCGTGCTTTCTACGGGAACTTCGTTCGGTGCCTCACGCCGTCCGACTTTTGCTTCATCGTTCCTACACTTTGAATTTTCGTATTTCGGCGGACAGATTTTCAATGCTCTGCTTATTCTTTTGAGTCAGCGTATCTACGTGTTGTACGGCGTTATTGATCTGTATCGCGCCCTCGGCCATTTCGTTCATGCTGTCGGTGATCGTGCGCGTCAAATCGTTCAGCTTATTGATTTCTTTCATCATCTCGCGGCTGCCGTCAAACATCTGCGTCGAATCGTCTTTTACCCGAACGGTTACCGTATCGATGTCGCGCACTGCGGTCAGCACTTCGCGGCTTCCCCCTTCCTGCTCCCGCAGAGCGTCCGTTATGCGCGCGCTCATATCGTTTACTTCGGTCGTATAGGAATCGATGATATGAAATTTATCGCTGACAAGATCGGCGGCGGCGGACATGGCGGCGATTTGGTCGCTCAGCGCTTTCAGCGAATCGGAAATCGTTTTTCCCTGCCTGCTCGATTCCGTCGCAAGTTTTCTGATTTCGCTTGCGACGACGGCGAATCCCTTGCCCGATTTACCCGCGTGCGCCGCTTCGATCGCCGCATTCATTGCCAAAAGATTCGTCTGATCGGCAATATGCTGGATGATGCGTCCGGCTTCGACAAGGGTACTCGACGCCGAAATGATTTCCTGAAGCGCGTCGCTCGCTTTTCCGACGGTCTGCACGCCGTCGTCGGTCGCAGCCGAAAGGTCTTTAATAACGGCGGTCATACGCTCAAGCGTTTTTGTGATCGACGCGATATTTCCGACCATCTCTTCGATCGCCGCCGAAGACTGCGTGACGCTTGCCGCCTGCACTTCGATGTTTTCGTTTACGTGCCGAATCATCTGCATGGAACTGTCTACCGCGCGAGTCGTCTCTTCGACACCGGCCGCTTGGTTGAGCGCCTGCTGTTTTGTGCTTTCGATATTCGCCGTAATTTCATGGATCGCGGCGGCCGTTTCCGTCATATTTGACGACAGCTCGATACCGCCGTCAGAAAGGGCGGTCGCATTTTCCTGAATGACATTGATGAGATTGCGGACATTGCGAACCATATCGTTAAAGTGTTCGGCAAGGCGGGAAAACTCGTCGTTGCTCGTAATATGCAAACTGCCGGTAAAATCGCCTTCGGAAATATTTTTCAGCATTTTGAGAATATCGTCGACGGGTTTCAGCGTTTTGACCGCAAACAGCGAAATAACGACGGCAAATATGACGAGCAGCGCAAAGCCGATGATGCCCATCGTGCGGATCATATAATAAAATTCGCCGAACACTTCATCTTCCTGCATAAACGCGATGAGCTTCCAGTTCGGATCGCTTATGGAATATACTTGTGAAAACCAGCGTTTTCCGTCTATATCGACTTTTACGGTACCGTCCTCCGCCGTCAGTAAATTTGCAAAATCGGGTACTCCGGTTTCCGCGAGCGTTTTAAAATTGAAATCGGGATGTTTCGGATCCGCGAGGATCACACCGTCATCCTGCATGATAATGACATAGCCCGTCCGCCCGATCGTGGAATTCGCGATAATGCCCGTCAGCGTATCGAGCGAAACTTCGATGCTGACATTTCCGATAAAAATATTGTCATAAGAATATACGCTTTTCGACAAGCCGACCGCGTTGCTTCCGATAGTCGACGCAAAGGCTTTTGTGATAACCGTTTCCCCATTCGCCGACGACGCCAGCGCATACCATCCGCGCTTTCTCGGATCATAGCCGCCGCTCATTGTATCTTCTGAACTTGTGGCGTATCCTCCCCACCTCGTACCCAGATATACTTCGATATATTCGGGAAAAGACGTAAACACGTTTTTGAAAAGTGCGACAAGGCGCTGTTCGGTTTCGCTCTTTACGGTATTGCGGATCTGCACTGTACCGCGCTCGTTCACATAACTGTGTAAGGATGCATCGGCAGTACGGACATCGGGATGGCGGGAAAGCATCGTAAGGACATTTTTCGTATCGTCGAAAAAAATCGATATGCCGTCGCCGATATATTTCAAATCTTGAGCGGTACGGACGCTGAAACTCGTTTTATTTTCCTCCCTGATATGCAGACCCACGGCAAGGGAAATCAGCCAAATGAGCAGCATAATGCACAGCGTAAACATGAGTACGAGTTTTATCCTGATGGAACGGAATTTTTTCTTGACGGGTACTGTTGTCATACATTACTCTCTATAAAAATTTGCGATGGGTATAATAATATAATTATACCTCGTCTTTCCGATTTGTCAATAATTATTAATGTAATAAATATTATTAAAAATTAATCTTTCGGGCGCAGATAAAATTGGCCGAGTATCTGTTTCGAATGCAGGATATTGATAAATGCAAGCGGGTCGGCTTCTTTTATCTTCCGCGCAACTTTTTGCACTTCATCCGCAGCGACAACCGAATACACCAAATCGCGTTCCGCTCCCTGATAGCAGCCCTTGCCTTTAAAGACCGTCGCATCGTGGTTCGTTATTTCATGAATCGTCCTGTATACGTCGGCGGGACGGTTCGTAATGACAAAGAGCGTCGTCTTTTGATATCGCTTGTATATGGAATTGAGCAGCTGCGTCGCGGAAAATTGGAAAAAGATCGAATAGAGTGCGCGCTCCCAACCGAAGATCGCGCCGGCGACCAAAAGGATCGCAGCGTTAAAGACCAGCATATAGTTCCACGCGTCTTTGCCGTATTTTTCGGAAATGAAAATCGCGATGATTTCGGTACCGCCGCCGCACGCACCTGCACGAAGGCACAGGTATCCGCAAAACGCAGCAATGATACCGCCGAAAACGGCTGACAGCAGCACGTCGTCGATGATCGCAAAATCGGGAAAGAGGTCGACGAGTACGGAAGAGGTGACGACCATGAGACAGGTGTACAGCGTAAAACGCCTGCCGATGTATTTAAAACCGATGACGATAGGGATGACGTTCATGACAAGCATGACGGGACTGTACGGAAGCTCAAACGAAAAATACGTCCGTGCGACGTGCTGAATGAGCAGCGTCAATCCGGTAAAACCGCCGGGGAAGAGATCGCCCGCACGGATAAAGGTTTTCATATTCAACGCCGAGATAACGGCCGCAATGAGAATGAGCGCTATTCGCCGAAGACTCGCACCGACGCCGCCGACGCGTTCTTTAACAATTTTTTGTACCGCCTGTCGCATAGGCGCAAGCATATACTATTTTCGCATTCGTGGCAAACGGCATCGCCGAACCGCACGGGACGACCGTAGACAAATCGTATAAAAAGCTCTAGGATAATGAAGACCCTTGATTCCATCCGACAACATCGAACAGCGATTATTAAGAGTATCCTAAAAATTTATTCGTGGCGTAAGAAATTTTACAAGGAGGACTTTAATATGACCGGCCGAAAAAGCGATGATACGCTGCCTGCGAAAACGACGAAAAGAAGAGGCTTGGTATTCAAAACCTCATGCATCGTATCCGTTATTTTTATCGTATCGATAACATTGCTGAGTACGATCATCTTTAAACAATTTTCATCCATCATTCTGACCAATACGAAAAACAGTTTACGGAACAGGGTCGAACGGGAATCGATGGTCATCTATGAAAAGATATTTTCAAAAGTGGAAAGCATTGCAACCAATTATGCATTACTAATCAATACTTTCGGTTTTGCCGATCTCAAAAGACTTGAAGATATAAGCGGTGCGATGATCGCCGCCGACGATACGATCGTCGGCGGCGGTTTTTGGCTTGAACCGTATACGATACCGGGTCAAAAATTATACGGTCCGTATTGGTTCCGCGATAATGACAAAATACAGATGACGTGGGAATATAATACCGACGCGAATAATTACACGCAGTTCAATTGGTATACGCACGACGGCCTTGCGGAAAACAAAAAAGTCGTGTGGAGCGCGCTCTATCACGATGCGGTAACCGGCGTTCCGATGATAACCGCGACGTCGGTGCTGTCGGCGGGAAAGAAAAAACAGGGCGTCGTAACGATCGATTTGGGGCTTGCGCCGTTGATCGATTATTTTTCCACCGTACGTTTTCAAAATATCCGCGAGTATGTTTTATCGCTCGTTGACGGCTCCGGCAGGTGCTTAAACAGTAACGACAAAGAATCGATCGGAAAACAAATACTCGGCAACGCGGAGATGAACGGACAAACCGTTATCGAAAATAAAGGCAATATTATCTTCGTCGCCCCGATCGCCGAAACGGGTGTCTTTATGTATCTCGAAGTAAAAAAGCGCGTTATATTCGAATCCTTTTATACATTATTAATCGTAAATATTGCAATCGCGCTGTTTTTTATCGCCGTTTTAATAATTACGGTGATAACGTTTATGAAATCGACTTTAATAAAACCGATCCATAAAACGGTGCAGGCACTTAAAAGCATTTCGGAAGGGAAACTGAATACGCGCTTACCCGTAAAAGGCAACGACGAACTGACCGATCTGTCGAAATACTTTAACTACGCGATGGAAAACGTCGGAACTTCGATCAAAGCGGTCGATTCGAACACCGGCATAATGGAAGAAATCGGCGCTGAACTCGTAAGCAATATGACCGAAACCGCAAGCTCGATAAAGCAGATCAGCGGAAACATCAACGATGTCAAAATGAAAGCGACGGTACAAGCGGCAAGCGTAACGGAAACGGCCGTAACGGTTGAGAGAATCATCAACGCGATTCAGGAACTCAACACGAGCATCGAAACGCAGGCGGCGAGCGTTTCCGTTTCATCGACCGCTATCGAGCAGATGGTCGCGAACATTGCGGCGATCACGCAGACGCTCGAAAAGACGGACGACACCATAAAAATGCTTGCGTCCGCTACGGAAGACGGCAAAGGAACGATAACGGATTCGAACAGTATCACGCAAAAAATCATCGAAGCGTCCGGCGGTTTATTGGAAGCGAGCACGGTCATTCAAAACATAGCGCGGCAGACGAACTTACTCGCAATGAACGCGGCGATCGAAGCGGCGCATGCAGGCGAAACGGGAAAGGGTTTTGCGGTCGTTGCGGATGAAATCAGAAAGCTTGCGGAAGACTCGGCGGCACAGGGCAAAAACATAACGGTGACTTTAAAGATGCTGTCGTCCGAAATCGATACGCTCGCAGCCGCCGCAAAAACGGTAGAAGAAAAATTTACGGTGATCTTCGATCTGTCGGAACAGGTCAAAATTATGAGCGATGAATTGATAAAAGCGATGCAGGAACAGGAATACGGCAGCAAAGAAGTGCTGACCGCGATTAAAAACATCAATACGGTGACGGCGCAAGTGAGCAGCAATTCCGCGGAAATGCTGAAAGGCAGCGAAAACGTTGCCGAAGAAATGAAACGGCTCGACGATTTAACCGGTATCATCACCGACAGCATGGATGAAATGGCGCTCGGCGCAAATCAAATAAACGACGCCGTTCAAGACGTAAGCAAAATAACGCAAAAAAACAAACACAGCATCGAAATACTGACGGACGAAGTGCGGAAGTTTACGCTGTAGCGTTGACGGCACTCGCCGCCGATACTGTCCGCTGCCGTTATACACGGCGGATGGCACGGCTTTCGGCAACGCGCTTCGTCGGTATAGACAATGCCCTCAGTCGGTGCACGATAAAAAAGGGGCCGCCTCAAAAGTCGCTTAACTTTTTCGGCAGCCCTCATGCAAAAACAATTTTACGGCGTAGCGCTTATTTATGATTCGACGTATAAATCGCGTTCCACCGTTCGAGCACCGCTTTTTTATTCGCAATCAGCCAATCGATATCGCGGCTTAGTTTTTTATAGCGGTGTTTTATAGCAGTTATCGCGGCATGAAGAATGGTGCAGCCGATTTTACGACTGAGCGGGTTGCAGATTCACTTGTATTCTACCACACTTTCGACCAATTTTAAAAGAGCCTCTTTTTTTTAATGTGTAATTTGTAATGGGTAATGCACTTTCAATTGGTAATTTGTAATGTGTAATGGGTAATTATTTGGAGAAGTCAATTGCTTTGCCGGACATCCATTACCAATTACCAATTATCAATTATCCATTGCTTTTGTGCTTCGTTATAGCGACGAGGATTTTGATGATTTCTTGGCAATCTTGGTAGATTGCACAAAACTCCTTCTCGCCGATATATTCGCTTTCGTGTAAAAGCTCCAGCCAATATTCCGTTTCGCTTGCCTCTTTGAGAGCGATATAGAGCTTTGCATAAAAGTCCGCCTTGCTTTGCCCCTGCTCGGCTTCTTTAATGTTTGCTCCGATACTCGTTCCACTTTTTAAAAGCTGCTTCGACATAACGAATTCGCGGTTCTTATCGCAGAGCTTTTTGTACAAGGCGATTACCTTCAACGCAAACGCCTTTGATTTATCAACAATAACGTTATCAGTCTTCATTTCTTCCAATTTGTAATGCGCTTTCAATTGGTAATTTGTAATGTGTAATGGGTAATGCACTTTCAATTGGTAATTTGTAATGTGTAATGGGTAATTATTTGGAAAAGTCAATTGCTTTGCCGGACATCCATTACCCATTACCCATTACCCATTATTGTTACGGCGTCTTTAGTGTCCCGTCGCTGTCTACCGACCAAGTTTGAGTGCCTTTCGGTGTTACGGTGAACTTATTCGTATAAGCCCCTACCGATGAGCCGTCCGTCATCCGTACTACAGTCACGTCAAGTCCATAGCTCTCGGGAGTAATACAGGCAACCTTCGATTCCGTTATGGGATTGCCGCTATCGATTTTTATGCTGGCAGGCGCGCCGCTGTCATCGTTTTCTTTTAAATACACATCATTGCCGTCTTTTAGGGTACCGTCGCTTCCCCAGTCCCCGACACAGGCTTTACCGCCCATGATAAAGTAACCGTCTTGGTTGCCCATCCCACCGGAAGAGGCTGCTACATAAACGCCTTTTCCCACATTGCTTGTATTATTTTTAATTGTACCGCCATGCATCGTAAATCTACTGTTCATATCTACATACACGCCGCCGCCGAAGCCGCCGCCGAAGCCGCTATTTGCGGTGTTGCCTTTAACGATGCAGCCTTCATTTTGGTCGTTGTTTTTAAGCGTTACTGTACAGTTGCCGCCGACATAGATGCCGCCGCCGTTGCCTTCATTTGCTCCGGTTCCGGTCGCTTTGTTTGAGTTCGTACCTGTCCCGCCGATGGTGCCGCCCATGATTGTTATTGAGGCGGCAGCGGTGTCGTCCTTTTGTACAAAGATTGCGCCGCCGTTTTTCGCCTGATTTCCCGTAAGGGTACAGTTTGTCATATCGGCAGTTCCGCCCTCGATAATCATGCCGCCGCCGTTGTTGTTCGCCGTGTTGTCCGTAAAAGTACAGCGCGTCATGGTGAGCGTTCCCCTGTGGGTATACACACCGCCGCCTCCGCCTAAGTTGGTGGAGTCTGTCGCCGTGTTGCCGCTGACGGTGCAGCCTGTCATGGTAACGGTTGAGTTGTTTGCACGCACGCCGCCACCCCTCGCCGCCTCGTTGCCGATAATCCGTACGCCATGCTTGCCGCCGCCGTCTGTGTACTCGTTAAGCGTCAAAGAGCAGTCATCGTTGATATAGATGCCACCGCCGAATCCCCACGAACCGGTCACTTTGTTTGCGTCCGTGCCCGTGCCGCCGATAGTACCGCCGCTGATTGTGACAGTGGAGGGAGTGCTGCCGTCCTTTTGTGCAAAGATTGCACCTCCGGCGCCGGAAGAGTCTGTCGCCGTGTTGCCTGTAAGGGTGCAGTTTGTTATGTTGACGGTTGAGCCGCTTACAAAGATTGCGCCGCCGTTTAATGCCGCAACACAGCTGTTTATTTTCGTGTTTGTCAAGGTAATTCCGGCACCACCTTCTGCATACACGCCGCCGCCGTTTTTGGCGTTATTGGTTTTAATTTCCCCGCCTGTCGTAGTGAATGTGCCGCCGTTAATGTACACACCGCCGCCCGATCCTTCGTAACTGCCGCTGTTTTCTCCTGCACCGTTTCCTTCTATGCTGCCGCCGCTCATATCAAGCTTTCCCTTATGAGTATAGTCTCCGTACACATACACGCCGCCGCCCATACCGGTACCGCCTGAGGTTTTTGTCGCCTTATTCGATTTTATCGAACCGCCTTTTATTTCGAGCTTTCCGGTTGAATCGACGTAGATGCCGCCACCGTTTTTACCCGCGGCGGTATTACTTTCAATAGAGGCGCTGCCGGAAAGCGTAAAAGTTCCCGAATGCACGTATACGCCGCCTCCTCCGCCGTTTGCGTTATTGGTTTTTATTTTACCGCCGGTCATCGTAAACGACGCACTGTTATCAACATGTACGCCGCCGCCTAAATAGTCTACCGTATTTGTCGTAAGAAAACCGCTTTCCATACTTACCGAGCCTGTTTGGCGAACGACGACAGCTCCGCCGTAGTCGGCTTTGTTTTCGCTTATAGTCGCAGTTTTAAGCGTAAAACGTCCGTTTTTCTGTATGCAGATACCGCCGCCTTGCATTGCTTTGTTGCCGTCGGCTGCAGAACCGCCGATAGTGCCGCCGTCCAAGGTCAGCTCGCCTTCTGAACAAATGCCGCCGCCGAATTTATCTGCCACACAGTTTTTAATAATGCAGTTTGTAAGTTTCGCCTTGCATCCCGCTTTGACAAATATGGCGCCGCCGCATTTTTTGTCATCTGTAGTTCCTGCCGCCTTGCCGCCTGTAAGCGTAATATCTTCAAGTGTGAGTTCTCCGCCGTCTTCTACGGTAAAGATTCGATGAGGCGTTAGAGGATGATTGCTGCCGCTGCTGTTTGCATCGAGTATGGAACTTGCCCCCTCACCTTTTACGGTGATCTTTTTTGTTACGCTGATCGCACCGTGATGATCTGTCATGGCAATTGCCGTTATAGTACTCTGTATAACAAATTCGTCGCCGTCTTCCAGCGTAGACGCTTCTATCGCATTTTTCAGCGTTTTCCACGTAGCGGTACTTGGTATGACCGTCGTCGCGGATTTGAGTACAAGGGTATTATTGCTGTTATATCTGAGCTTCCACGGAACCGTCGAAGGCGGCGATATGATAGTTTGCTTGGTTATTTTAAACCTGTCCGCATACCCGCTGAGACTTACGCCGAGAGCGGCGTTTACGGCTGTAACGCCCGCCGTATAATCTTCAGGCGTTATCTTTGCAACGGTGTGGGTGCCCGTAAGAGGCGCCGTTACAGTCAGCTTTGCGTTTTTAGATTGATCGCTTGCATGCTTTGCCAAATAGACGTCGTGCGTTTGGAACTCGTTCCCTTCGTCGATCTTCGTACTGCCTGCTATATTGCATATGCCGCCGCTTTCGACATAGATGCCCGCGCCCTTACCCTTATTCGGCGAACCGTCTTTTACCGTATTATTCTTCATCGTATCTACATCGTAGAGGCTGCATGTGCCGCCCTGTGCAACATATATACCGCCGCCCTTTCCTTCGCTCGATGACGAAGTACCGCCGTCGGCGTAATTCTCGAGTATCTTCGTTTCGGTAATGGTGCAGCTGCCGTTATGTTCGACATAGATGCCGCCGCCGTATTTTGCCTGATTGCCTTCTTGAGAACCCGTTCCGCCGATCGAACCGCGCGTTAAACGGAGCGTACCTTGCGTATACACGGCTCCGCCGTTTCCGAGAGAGGACACACAGTCTATAATACGGCAATCGGTAAGGGATGCGACTGCACCGGGTTGGATATACATACCGCCGCCGCTGGGTCCGCTGGTGCGCCTGCCGCCTTGGAGCGTAAGGTTTTCAAGCGTAAGCGTACCGGACTTCACGTGGAAGATGCGGTGCTCCTGTTTACCGCCGACGATTTTATTTGCGTTTATAACGGCAGAACTTGCGTCTTCAGCTTTTTTTATCGTGAGGTCTTTGGTAATTTCAATTTCGTCCCAGTTGGCATCGTCGCCTGCTGCGCCTTCCTTTGTCGCTTTGATTTCGCCCTTTATCGTGACGGTTTCGCCTGCTTGAGCATCGGAGACAGCATCTTTAAGCGCCTTCCACGCTTTGGGCTTTGTGCCGTCTACTACACGCACCAGCTTGCCTTGTTTATCAACTTCCCAATACAGTGTCTTGCTGCCGTCTTTTTTCGGCGTTACGGTAAATCGGTTCGTATCGGAGACAGTGAGCGCATAGCCGTCGCCTTTCACGACCGCTCTTCCGGCGATATACCGACTCGGCGTAATGCTCGCAACCGGAGCCGTACCGGTAAGAGAGTTCTTAAGCGTAATATACTTATCCGGCATCAAATAGACGTCGTTTTTGCCGGCATCGGTGAGGGTTGAAGGAACAACGATGGCATCTTCAGCCATAACAAAGGTTCCGGCCACATATACGCCGCCGCCGTTACTTCCGGCGTCAGTAACAAAATTATCGTCGCTCCCACCCCCCAGAATCGTTCCATCTTTAAGGGTACAGCTGCCGCCTGCAACGTAGATGCCGCCGCCGGCTGTCACCGCAGTGTTTCTTTTGATTTCCGTATGCTCCGTAGTAAGCGTACCCAGCATCTGATAAATACCGCCGCCCCACGTTCCGCTATTGTCTAATATATCGACTTTTACGCCGGAGCTTCCTTTTATCTCCAATGTACCAAAACTACATATACCGCCGCCGCTTACAGAACTGTTAGTTGTAATTTTTGTCATGTCGCTTATCTTACAAACTCCAAGAGTTCCGATATGTAAGCCGCCGCCCATACTAGTACTGCCATTTAACCAGATAGAAGTCGGTATTGCGTTCTCCGGACCGATGGTACATTCTCCCTTCATAATACATATACCTCCACCGAGCTGAGCAGCTTTGTTATAACTTATATCCGTACCCAAAATCGTACATAGTGCAGAGTCGGCCGTATTGCTGTATATTGCCCCACCGCTTGACGTAGCTTCGTTCGGCTTACCGCTAGCGCCTATATGACAAAGGGACAAACGGAGCGAGCCTTCGTTACAGATTGCGCCGCCGTTTAGCGCTTTACAGCCGTAGATGCGCGTATTGCGTATATCCCCAGCTGATCCCGTTTTAATAAGGATTGCCCCTCCGTAGTCGGAGCCTGCATTGCCGCCTTTAAGCGTCAGGTTTTCAAGCGTAAGTTCTCCGCCGTCCTCTACTGTAAAGATTCGGTGAGGCGTTGCAGGCGCATCGGCAGGCGGAGCGCCCGTATGGTTGCTGTTTGCGTCGAGTTCAGGATTTGTGCCGTCGCCTCTTACGGTAATCTTTTTTGTTACGGTAATTTCACCGCTGTTTCCGGAAGCGTTTGTCGCTTTTATCGTACCTCTTATAATGAATTCGTCGCCGTCTTCCACGATCGCCGCCTCAATCGCCTCTTTCAGAGTCTTCCATGCGTTAGGATCGGTTCCGTCGACTGTTATCGGAACATTAGCTTTTAGTACAAGAGTATTATTGCTGTTATATCTGAGTTTCCACAGAACCGTCGAAGGCGGCGATATGATAGTTTGGCCTGTTATTTTAAACCTTTCCGAGTACCCGCTGAGACTTACGCCGGAAGCGGCGTTTACGGCTGTAACGCCTACAGTATAATCTTGAGGCGTTATCTTTGCGACGGTGTCGGTGCCTGTAAGAGGCGCCGTTACGGTTATCTTTGCATTTTTGGACGAGTCAGACGGAAAATCTTCGTTCTTTTTCAAGTACACGTCGTTGTTTTCGTCTATCTTCGCATCGCCTGCTATATTGAATGTGCCGCCGCTTTGTACATATATACCATCTCCGTTTCCGCCTGAAGCAGTGTTGCCGGAGATCACACAGCCTGATCCGACAGTAAGGCTTCCGCTTTCTCTGATATATACCGCACCGCCCAGTCTAGCTCCTGCGGTGACAGTACAGTCTTTAATATCAGTATCGGTCATCACTAAAGAAGAGCCGTTGTCACCTATATTGATACCGCCGCCGTAGCCGCCGACATTATTTTTAGCATTTTGCAGCGTTACATTTTTAAGGATGAGTTTTCCGTTGTACTCTATAGTAAATACGCTGCACAAATTATTCGCATCGAGTATTGAAGAAGCTTTGTTATCTCCTATGAGGGTAACCGTTCTGCCCGGATAATCGCCCGAATCGCGTTCTCCACTGACATCTATAGTGCTATCGTTTACTACAGGTACAGGTGGAGTGCCGGGAAGCGGAGGATAGCTTATATTTTGTGCTTTTACGGTTCCGCTTATTTTGACGGTGCCTGCCCCGCCTAAGGGGATTTTCTCTATGGCGGCGCCGAGCATGTACCACATCGGCAAATTGTTAACCGCCTTTATTTCCCTTCGCACTTTGTAGTACAGCGTGCGTTCGGCGCTGTCGTCAAAGCCTTCTCCCGTTGCCTTAAAGACTACTTTATACACGACTTCCCCTCCGCCGTCCGTCGGAGAAGGAAGCGTAACAACGGCACTTTGTCCCGCCGTAAATGATGCAGTGCCCGACGCGGAATCACCCGAGTGTTTTTCCGCGCTTCCCGTTACGGTAACCCCTGCAGGATAATCTGTCCCGTCAGGTTTTTTAATTGTAAGCTTTACGGCGCTTCCGTATGCGCTGTACACGGGGATCGCGTGAGTTTCGTCCGAACCGTCCGGAGCTACGCCGCCGATCGGGGTACCGCCGCCGTTTAAGTCATTGCCGTCTACGGTAGCTATGGTACTCGGCGTAACAATTTTAGTCGCTTCCGTATACACACCGAAAGCGGCTACATTGTCTATGTCCGTATGGGCGAATACCTTAGGAACGGAAAGCTCGCGCGTACTGGTAGACTTTTGCGCATAATCCGAATAGAGCTTTCCGTCAAAGAGCCGTATACGGTATTTTGCCGTAGCGCCGCCTACGGGAACGTCCGTTTTAAAATAGAGCACCCACGGACCGGAAGGAACGTTGCCCGGCAGAGGACTGCCCGAACCGGGAGAAGCCTCCGCTTCTGCGTTTGATAACTTATCGACATCCGTTTTCGCGATAAAAGTACCGCCCGAATGGGTAATATCAAAATCGGCTGTAGTAAGCGTCACGGGACATGGAGTTTCATCACCGCCGTTTTTGCTCACATATACGTGTGTAAGGTCGCTGTGTAAATCCGTCGCACCCGATTCGGTAAAGCCCGCAACTTTAAAGCACAGAACGTAATAGCGTTTGCCCTGCGAATCGGGTGTACGCGTTTTAAAAAGCGCGATATGATTATCGTCCGATGCGAAAACGGGCGCGGGATCCGGCGGCGGCGTATTCGCTTCCAAATTAAACGAATAGATTTGATTGAACTTTCTGCCGTCGGTACTGTAGAGTTTGATCGAAGCTCCGATGTTCGCGCTGCTGCGTTCATTCGCCTTTAAAAAGGCAGCCATATACGTCAGTCTGAGCGCTTTGCCGTCCGAGGTCGGCGCAAGCGTATAATCGGTGCCGTAGATTGGCTTAGCTCCGCCCGAGCCTTTTACCTTGTCGTCCCCGAACATTACGATATCCGCCGGTGCTCCGGGATCATTCGGCATGATGAACGAAAAGTTTTTAGGATTGCGCACGGTGAGCGTGATGACCGCATCGCTTGCCGACGGCACGCATTGAACGCCTGCAGGGCTCGTCTGTGCCGGAGATGCCGCTCTGAAGCCGGTTATGGTCGGTTCCGACGCCCAATACGAAAAATCTTCCTCTATATCTGCAAACAGTTCTTTGCAGCCGGTTATCGCGAGCAGCGCCGCAGCTGAAACGGCGCAGAAAAGGACGGTCACACATGTACGCATGACACGATTTTGCATTTCTTTTTGATTTATCACGGGAACCTCTCTCAAATCATATCGTTCGATACAGCCGCTTTATCCTCTGCCGCTGTTATAAACCGCTATACATACTATTATACACGTTCCTTTAAAATTGTTCCATATTATTGACATTACCCATTACCCATTACCCATTGATTTCGTAACCTGCGCTTGTCATAATTTTTTTTAATAGATATAGTACAATTTGTTTTTAAAATACGCCGACGCGCTTTCTGCGAAATACGCGCACGACTGATTTTTTTTCGAAAGTTAAAACTTTGCTTGAAGCTTCGCTGCAAGTACCTGCAAAAGTTTTTATGGAGGATATATGATAGAAGTTTCGCACTTGTCCCGAAATTACGGGACATTCCGTGCGGTAAACGATGTGAGCTTTTCGATCCCGACGGGGCAAATCGTCGGTCTGCTCGGTCCGAACGGCGCGGGCAAAACGACGACGATGCGTATGATTACCGGTTTTTTAAAACCGTCCGGCGGCACGATTTCGATCGACGGTACGAACATCGAAGATGCAAGCGTCGCATCGAAACGAAAGATCGGTTACATGCCCGAAGCCGCGCCTCTCTACGGCGATATGATAGTCGAAGATTACCTGCGCTATATCGCGGACATGCAGGGCGAAAATGCCGATGAAAAAATTCCCCGTCTGTGCGAAGAGTGCGGTCTCAAAGAAGTGATGGATAAAAATATCTCCGAGCTTTCGCGCGGCTACAGGCAGCGTGTCGGGCTCGCGCACGCGCTCATGCACGATCCGGAAATATTGATTTTGGACGAACCGACGAGCGGGCTCGACCCGAATCAAATCGGCGAAGTGCGGAACTTGATCCGCGAAATCGGAAAGACGCGTACGGTTATCGTTTCGACGCACATCCTCGGCGAAGTGGAAACGCTGTGCAGCCGCGTCATCATCATCGCAAACGGTAAGCTCGTCGCCGACAGTCCGACCGATGAACTGCGCGAACGATACGGTCATAAAGCCGCTCTCAAACTCACCGCAGGCGGATGTTCAAAAGACGATATTGCAGCCGAACTCAAATCGATTGCGGGAGTCGAAAACGTTTCGGCGGTAAGCGGAGAAACCGTAAACGGAGATGCGGATGCGTTTTCTCTCCTCGTTTCGGTTTCGGGAACGGCTGAAGTCCGGCCGGCTCTCTTCAAAGCGATCGCAGCGAAGGGCGGCTGGTTATACGAACTTGCAATGCAGCGGAACAGTCTCGAAGACGTGTTCCACGAACTCACTACAGCGGAGGCGCAAAAATGAGCGACACGCTTAACAAAAAACATTCTCCCGCCGCCGTCATCATGAAGCGGGAACTCGCCGCGTATTTTACGAGTCCCGTCGCATACATCGTCACGGCACTCTTTCTCATCATCGCGGGTATCACCTTTTTCGTCTTTTTCTTTTTTCAAGATCGGGCGGAGCTGCGGAATTATTTTTCGCTCCTTCCGATTTTGCTTTCGTTTTTTATTCCGGCGCTGACGATGCGGCTGTTCGCCGAAGAAAAGCGAAGCGGCTCGATCGAAACGCTCATGACGCTTCCCGTCACCGAAAGCTCCGTCGCTGCAGGTAAATGGCTTGCAGCCTTTTTAAGCGCTGCCGTCATGGTCGCTCCGACAATGCTGTACGTCATTCCGCTTTTTATATTCGGCTCTCCCGATATGGGACCCGTCGTCGGAGGCTTTTTGGGCGCTTTCTTTTTGTGCGCCGCCTTTTCGGCGATCGGAGTATTCGCGTCGGCGGTTACGAAAAATCAAATCATCGCGTTTTTCGCAGCCTTTATCATCTGCATTTCGCTAACGCTGATCGATTCGTTTTTGATTTTCCTGCCGGCCGAAATCGTCGCCGCACTGTCGTACATCTCCGCATCGTCGCATTTTTCATCGATCGCACGAGGCATCATCGACACGCGCGACCTCTTGTACTTCGCTTCGCTCACCGTATTTTTCTTTTATCTCACGGTGATCGTTCAGCAAAATGAAAGGAAGTAAAAATGAAAAAAATCATCAACTGGTTTCGCTCCCCTTCGAGCGATTTTGTGCTTCTCATCGTTTTATTAATTCTCGCAAACCTTGTCGGGCGCAGGGCATTTTTGCGTTTCGATTTGACACGCCCGAAATCCTATTCGTTGTCGGAGGCGAGCAGACAGCTTGTCAAAACGCTCGACGAACCGCTGTCGGTCCGCGCGTTTTTCAGCAGCAACTTGCCCGCCCCGTACAGCACAACCGCGCAGTACATACGCGATATCCTTCTCGAATACAAGGGAGCGGCAAACCGCAACTTTTCCTATTCGATCGTCGATATGAGCAAAGCGGAAAACGAAATGCTCGCGCAGCAGTACGGACTGCAGCAAGTGCAGATACAACAGGTCGCAAACAACGAAGTAGGCTTCAAGCAGGCGTATATGGGACTCGTCATCTCTTATGCCGACTCGGTCGAAACGCTCGACGGTATAACATCGTCCGAGGGATTCGAATACAAGCTTACGACGAAGATCAGCAAAATGATTTCGGCGGCGAACGTGCTTTCAGGTCTTCCGAAAGACGAGCGCATCAAACTGACGCTCTACGTAACCGATGCGCTCAAACAGTTTGACATACGGGGCTTCGACGATATCGAAAAGACCGTGCGCGAAGCGTATGAAAGCGTCAACAAGCAAAGCATGGGCAGAATCGATTATGAAAAAATAAATCCTTCTTCATCCGATTTGAATACGCTGCAGTCGCGCTTCGGCATACCGCTCATCAATTGGACGACGGAAAACGGTTCGACGGGCTCGGGCGCGATCGGCCTCGTGCTGGAACACGGAAACGCGTTCCGCCTCATCCCGCTTTCGATGCAGCGATCGCTCATAGGCTACGTCATCGCGGGACTCGGAGAACTCGAACAATCGCTTTCCGAAAGTCTTCAAAGCCTGCTCTTAAAGGCGACGAAGATCGGCTACGTAACGGGGCACGGAGAGGCGCCGCTTTATTCGCAGGCCGGAGTCTCTCCTCTCATATCCCTTACAAGCGATATGTACGAACTCGATGAAATCGATCTTTCAAAAGATGCGATTCCCGCAAATGTCGCATCCCTCATCGTCAACGGACCGAAAACGGAATTCTCCGACGAAGAGTTGTATAAAATCGATCAGTTTATCATGCGCGGCGGCAACGCTCTCTTTTTTGTCGACCCCTTCGATTCGCAGTCGGCAGGCTATTATCAAGCGCCGTCGTTCGCGCCGCTTTCGACAAAGCTTGAAAAATTATTAAACGCTTACGGCATCAAGCCGGAAACGAACTACGTGCTCGACGAAAACTGTTATAAACCGCGTCAGCAAAATTACGGAAACGTATCGTTGTGGTGGGCGCCGTTTATCCCTGCAGAACAGCTTGCAAAAAAGAACGCGATCACGGCTAATCTCGGCAGGATCCTTTTTTTGCAAACATCCGCAATCGACACGAGCGGCGCCGAAAGCAACGCAGACGTGAAAGTGACAAAGCTCGTGCAGTCCTCTCCGAAATCGTGGCTGCTTTCGGACAATATACAGTTGAATCCGATGATGCCGCCGCCCTACGACAAGTCCGTCGAAAAAGCGGAAACGCTTGCCGCGCTCGCCGAAGGCAAATTCAAAAGCGCTTTCGATTCCGAGCCCGCTTCATCCGCAGACGGAGCGCTAACGGCAAAAACGCACTTGGCTGAAAACGTGCAGAGCGGAAAAATCTTCGTCGCGGGAACGTCCGAAATCACGGGGCCGCAGCTCATCGAAGAAAACAGCTCCGAACCGATTGCTCTTTTCACGCGCAACGTCATCGACTATATGAACGGCAACGGCGATTTTTGCGCCATGCGCACGAAGGGGCTTTCTCTCAATACGCTGCATAACTCAGGAAGCGCGCTCGCATTTGCCGTGCAGTATTTCAACGAATTCGGACTTGCCGTCATGGTCGTCATTGCGGGCTTTATCGTGTGGCGCATGCGCAACAAACGCCGAGAACGCATCCGCGCAAAATACAATCCGAACGATGCGCGCATCATCGATACGAAATCGAAGGAAGGTGATACAAAATGAGCAAACGAAAAATAATTCTTTTGACGGCGTGCGTACTTTTGCTCGGCATATATATCGCGCAGCTCGCCTCTTCTCTGCGAAGTTCGGTAAAAAACAAAACGCTCGGTGCGGATCCCGATAAGCTTACAATCGAAAACGCGAGCGCCGTAATCGAGCTTGCAAAATCTGACGACGGTTGGACGGTCGGAGAGAGGCGCTACAAGGCGGATACGAATACCGTCGATGCGCTTGTCAATGCGGTAAAAAACATACGCGTTCTCGACACCGTTGCCCAAGCCGGAAGCGATGCGGTCGATGAGCGCTACGAAATCGACAAGACGAATGCGATCGTCGTAAAGGCATACAAAGGGAACGAACTTGTGCGTACGCTCACGATAGGAAAAACGTCGTCGACGGGTTCGCAGTCCTACCTTACGCTCGACGGCAAAAAAGACATATACCTCGTATCGGGAACGCTGCGCGACACGTTCAAAAAAGACGTCGCCGCGTTGCGCAGCAAATCGGTGTACGCCGTCGATACGAGCGACCTCACCGCCGTTTCCGAAAGCATGGGAAGCACGGTGCTGTCGATTGTAAAATCAGGCGATCCCGCTGCATGGACTGCTTCCGGAGGCACGGCAAGCGTCGATGCGGAAAAAGCTGCGAATTGGGCGGCATCGCTTACAAGGCTCAATGCGGACTCGTGGCTCGACGACGATTTTGTCCTGCCGCCTGTAAGCGAATCCGTTACCGTCATAACGGCCGGCGGCAAAGCGATTACGGTGAGCGTGTATAAAGAAGGAGACGGCGACGATGCGAAATACTACGGCACGTGCAGCGAAACGCCGTACAAGTTTTCGCTCTCCCGCTACTCCGCGGGAAAATACCTTAAAACCGCAGCAGATATAAGTACAAAGCAGTAAAATCGACAATCGATAAAATAAATCGAAAGAGAGGCTGTCAAAAAGGTCACTGACTTTTGCGACGGCCTTTTTATTTTTTACTTGACAAACAGCATTTTTACTGCTAATATATGAACAGTTGTTCATTCATTTGTTATAAAACAAATCGCGTATGGAGGAGCGGCGTGGCGAAAAAAAAGATCGAAGGCGGACAAAGCGACAAGTGCTTTCAAGATATTTTAAACAAACTGCCTGACGAAGACGAACTGTTCGATTTGGCGGAGCTGTTTAAGATTTTCGGAGACTCGACGCGCATAAAGATTTTGTTTGTACTGCTCGAATCGAATATGGCGGTAAACGACATCGCAAACGTCCTTAAAATGACGCAGTCGGCGATAAGTCATCAGCTGCGTATTTTAAAAACGAACGGTCTCGTAAAATATACGCGAAACGGAAAATCGCTTATCTATTCCCTCGCCGACGGCCACGTAACGACGATTTTAAGCCAAGGCATCGAACATATAAGCGAATAAAATTTATTATTAGGAGGAGCGAAAGAAGCACGGCTGAAATTGCGCCGCACTTCTTTCGTACGAGTTTGTTTTCAACAAACTCGGGTTATTGAACGTGTGCGCTCTCGCGCACGGCTAAAAACTTTTTCGGAAATTGATATTTCCTGCAAAAGTTTTTATTAGGAGGAGCTATGAGTCACGAATGTCACTGTCATGCATGCTGCAAAAGCGAACACGAACATGGACATACACACGGACATGAACATGAAGAAGAGAGCGAATTAAGCGTCCGTGAAATCGTCATTGCGGCGGTGCTGTTTGCACTCGGTTTAATCGTCGAACACGCGCATCCTTTCAGGGCGATCGTTGTTTCGCTCGGTAAATTCGCGTCGGCGGATGAACTCGTTTCAATCGTACTTTTACTCGCAGCATACCTCGTGTGCGGCAGGAGCGTCGTCATCGACGCGGTAAAAAATATTATTAAAGGAAATTTCTTCGATGAAAAATTCTTGATGAGCGTTGCGTCTCTCGGCGCCGTCGCAGTCGGACAATATCCCGAAGCTGTCGGCGTCATGCTGCTCTATCAAATCGGGGAATACGCACAGGACAAAGCGGTCGACAAATCGCGCGATTCGATTCAATCGCTCATGGAAATCCGGCCGGATAAAGCATTCGTAAAACGCGGCGATAAAATAATCGAAGTATCGCCCGACGATGTGAACGTCGGCGAAACCATACTCGTGAAGCCCGGAGAGCGCATTCCGATCGACGGCACGGTCGTACAGGGAAAATCGTTTCTCGATACGTCCGCCCTTACCGGAGAAGCGGTGCCGCGCCGCGTATTCGTCGGAAGCGACGTTATGGCGGGCGCGATCAATACGGACAGCGTGATCGAAATCGAAACGACGAAGATCGCCGGAGAATCGGCCGCCGCTCGCATCATCGAGCTGGTCGAAAAAGCGCAGGAAAAAAAAGCGAAATCGGAGCGCTTTATCACGCGCTTTTCAAAAGCGTATACGCCTATCGTGTGTATAGCGGCGGTTTTGCTTGCGCTCATTCCGTCCCTCATCACGGGTGATGCGCACACGTGGGTGTACCGCGCGCTCATCTTTCTCGTCGTCTCCTGCCCCTGTGCGCTCGTCATATCGGTACCGCTCGGATTTTTCAGCGGCATCGGAACGGCAAGCAAAAACGGCATCCTCATCAAAGGAAGCGAATGCGTCGAAACGCTTGCGCGGACACAAACGGCGGTATTCGATAAAACGGGAACTTTAACAAAAGGCGTATTCGCCGTCACGGGAGTTCACCCGACGGACGAAGAACGCATATCGGCGGACGAACTCATCGCAATCGCGGCGCATGCGGAAACCTATTCGAATCATCCGATATCGAATTCGATCAAAGCGGCACACTCGGGAGCGTGCTGCAATCTCGTAAAGATCGCCGACGCGGAAGAGATAAGCGGAGAGGGCATCAGCGTCGTCCTCGACGGAAAGCGCGTACTTGCCGGCAATATGAAACTCATGGAATCGCACGCGGTAGAAGGCATCGTTCCGTGCAGCTTAAACGATTTCGGAACGGTCGTACACGTCGCAGTCGACGGACTGTATGCGGGACACATCGTTATAGCCGATCAAACGAAAGACGACGCGGCCTTCGCCGTCAAAAAGCTCCGAAAACTCGGCGTCAAAAAAATCGTCATGCTCACTGGCGACAATAAAGAAACGGCGGAAGAAGTCGCGTCCGAAATCGGAGTCGATACCGTTTTTTCGGAACTCCTTCCTGCAGATAAAGTCGATAAAGTGGAAGCGCAGCTTGCAGAGCTCGGCAAAAAACCGCGGCGTCCGACGCTCCTCTTTGCCGGCGACGGCATCAACGATGCACCGGTGCTCGCGCGGGCCGACACGGGGATCGCGATGGGCGGACTCGGAAGCGATGCCGCGATAGAATCGGCCGATGCCGTTATCATGACCGACGAACCGGCAAAGATAGCGGACGCGATTTCGATTTCACGGAAAACCGTACGCATCGTCACCGAAAACATCGTCGTTTCGCTCATCGTAAAAATCGGCATCATGGCGCTCGGCGCGTTCGGTATCGCAAATATGTGGACTGCCGTTTTCGGCGATACGGGCGTAGCTCTCCTCGCCGTAGCGAATTCGATGCGCGTCATGCTGTGGAAAAAGCGAGGGTGATGCGTAAAAGCGGAAGCCGCATACGGCTATAAAGGGAACGGGGACGGTACGCGAAGTAAAGCATAATAATTCGCTTCCCCGGCCGATTTCCCACTCCGCCGTTTTTGTGCTATACTCCGTCTATGATTCGGCTTGTCGCTTTTCTCGGAAATTACGGGCGCACATACGAAAATACGCGCCACAACGCCGCGTGGCTTTTTGCGGATTCATTGCCCTTTGCACACCGTCTTTCGTGGCAGCATAAATTCAAAGGCGCTTTTTGTTCGCTCGATGTATCCCGCCTCGCTTCTTGGGCGGACGAATATCATCTCGGCACTTCAAACGCCCGAATCGCTTCCGACGCGATATATTTTTTAAAGCCCGAAACCTATATGAACGCATCCGGTGAAAGTATCGGCGAACTCGCAAACTTTTACAAACTCACGGCGGATCACATACTCGTCGTACACGATGAGCTTGAACTTCCGGCTGGCACGATCGGCTTAAAGAAAGGAGGCGGACTCGGCGGACACAACGGACTGCGTTCGACAAAAGCCGTTTTAAATACGGCGGATTTTTGGAGATTCCGCTTCGGCATCGGGCGGCCGGATAATCCCGACGTGGCCGGCTACGTGCTCTCGCCTTTTACAAGCGACGAGCGCATAACGATGGCGCAGACGTTTAGCGCAGCGGCGATCCCGTTTACCGAAGCAATTCTTTCAAACGATCCGGCAAAACTCGTCGCGGCGTGGGGTAAGAAAAAAGTGTCCGCCGACTGAAAGAGGGCAGGCGCGGTACTGCTCCGCATCCGACAGCCGCGTCATACACGGCGGCTTTGCGGAATAAATTCGCCGTTCGGTTTATTCGTGCGGATGGTTATCTCATATGCCGTGTCGTAACAAAGGGTATTAAAGCCGACTGCAACCACCTTATGAGAACAACATACTTCGACGCTCTGCGTCGAGGTTGTTGATTAAAAATATCCGCTCGCATATACATCGTATTATCGATATACTCTCCGATATGGTCATGGCGATTCCCGAATTTCTTTTGTTTGCCGTCCACTGCGCTCCGACAGTGTATTTACCGCTGTTTTTAAATACGCTCGGCTACACGGCGACGGAGATTGGTTTGCTCTTCGCATTTTTCAATGGGGCGGGAATCATCGTGCCGCTGCTCATCGCTCCTTCCCTAACACACGCGAAGCGGCTCGGCATTGCGCTCTGTGTCATAGCTGCGGGACTTGCTGCGACGCCCGTTTTTCTTTTCCGCAGCAGCGGATTTTTGGCAACGGCTTTGTGTATGTCCGTGTATGCGTCGTTTCTCCGATCTTCAATTCCGGTTTGCGATTCGATGGTGAATACGGTACTTGCGCTCAAACGGGAACAATACGGTTATGTACGCGGAGCCGGCAGCGTCGGCTTTATCGCGATGAGCTGTATCATGCAGCGCTTTATCGATTTGAAAAATTGTACACCTCTTGCAATGACCGCGTGGATGAGTTTTCCCGCTGTGCTCCTCGGTGCGGCAGCTGTTCCTTTTGTTCGATTGCGGCAAAGTCCGCAGAGTATCGAAGAGTATGACGACGGTAATCGTTCCGCTTCGGTCAAATCGATTTTGGCGTCTTTCGGCAAAAAATATTATCTCGTGCTGTTTGTCGTTTTTATGCAGTACATCGGCATGGTTCCGGCAAATCAATTCGTATCGCTGTATGTGCGCGATGCGCTGCACAGCGATAATGTCGGCTTGATATGGGCGATAAGCGTCATAGGGGAAATACCTCTTATGCTTTTCAGCTCTCGATTTATTCGGCGGTACGGTGCGCTTAAACTTATCTTCTTCGGAACGGCAGCGGTCACCGTTCGTATGTTTGGCTATGCCTTTGTCCCGAATATCGCAGGAGTCGTTTTCGCTCAGCTTTTCCACAGTGTGACCTTCGGCTTATTTTATCCGGCCTGTATTTCGTTTTGCGCAAAAGGAAAATACGGCCGCCCCCTCGTCGTAAGCATGACGCTTTTTGCCGTCATCAACAATCTTGCAAGCGCGGCGGGCGCATCTTTCGGAGGTATGCTCGTCGATGTGGCGGGCTACCGCACTATGTTTTGCACCTTCGCACTCATACCGCTTGCGGGGCTTGCCGTATACGCTTTCGTGAAACAATCCTCTTCTTGCCTACATAGCGTTTGACTGCTAAAATAGCGGTATGAGAACTATTTCAATTGCACCATATATTTCCGTCATCCATTCGGATATCCGTCACCAGCCCTTATTCGAAGGCTATTGGTCTATCCCCAGCGGCGTGACGCTCAATTCGTATTTTGTGCGCGGAGAAAAAAATGCACTCATCGATCTTACCGCCGACTGGAGCGAAGCCGTCGATCTGCTCGAAAAGCAGCTCGGCGAAATCGACGGCGGCGCAAAAATCGACTATCTCATTCTCAATCACCTTGAGCCGGATCACACGGGATTTTTGCCCGAGTTCGTAAAGCGGAATCCGAACGTCGAAATCGTTGCGACCGCAAAGGGTGCGACCCTCGTAAAAAATTTTATCAAAGCAGCCGACGAATGTCCCTCTCTTAAAATCCGCGAAGTAAAATCGGACGATACGCTCGATCTCGGCGGCGGCAAAGCGCTCGCGTTTTATGAAATCCCGAACGTGCACTGGCCTGAAACGATGTGCACGTTCGATGCGGACTCGGGAACGCTTTTCAGCTGCGACGCTTTCGGCGGCTACGGCACGACAGGCGAGCGCGTGTTCGACGACGAATTTTCCGAAAGCGAACTCGCGTCGTTCGAAGAAGAAAGTCTTCGCTACTATGCAACGATCGTTGCAAGCTTCAGCCCCTTTGTCAAAAAAGCGATCGAAAAATTCCGCGCCGAAAACCTTGCAATCAAAACGATTGCGCCGAGCCACGGCATCATTTGGAGAGCGCATCCCGAACGGATTATCGCCGCTTACGAACGCTTCGCTTCGTACAATACGACGGGAGCCGGCGAAAAAGAAATCTGCGTCATCTGCTCGTCCATGTACGGGAACACGAAAAAAGGTGCGGAAGCCATTGTGCACGGCATCAAAGGGACCGACGCTTCGATCAAAGTCGATTTTTTGCAGGTTCCCGGAACCGACGATTCTCACGTGCTCGCAGCCGCTCTCCGTTCCCGCGGCATCGTCATAGCGGCTCCGACCTACGAATACAAACTCTTTCCGGCTATGGCGCACATTCTCGACCTCTTTAACCGCAAACACATTACCAGGAAAAAAGCGATTCGCATCGGAAGCTGGGGCTGGTCGGGCGGTGCAAAAAAAGAGTATGACGAAATCTCCGCGCCGCTCAAGTGGGAACAGTTCGAACAGTACGAATGGCAGGGAGTTCCGACCGAAGCGGATTTACAGGCTCTTGAAAAAAAAGGTGCGGAGTTTGCCGCCGCCGTTTTAAATTAATAAGCTGTATGACGGGTTCGGAAAGAGTCGGCCGATAAAGCTGTGCTGCGAGCGAGAACCCGTCCGTTTGGACTAGGAGACGAACATGAAAAAAAAGTTTTTATTGATGATCGGATTTATTTGTTCGTGCAGTTTATATGCGCGGATGACCTATTCCGATTTCGGAGATACGGCGGGTTCTTGCGTCGTCTATAAAGAGAGCGGCGGAAATTTTATAAACATTGTAAATATCGGAGACGGTTATATTACAAGATATAGAGATACGGAAAAACAACAGGCGTATACCGCGACCGTAAAAATCGTAAAAGGTTTTAATACCGCTGTAGAATTGATTGAAGTAAACGAAGGGACAAAAGAAGATTTTGAAAATATTATAAAACCGAAAATAATAAATTTGTTTTTCTATACGGATATGAATATGCGGAAAAATCTTCCGGGAAGTTTCGTAACTGTAAAAAAAGATTTATTTTCCGGAGAAGTAACAAGATCGGGGCTTGTTGATTTTTTTATTCCGATCACCAATTTGATTTGGGAAAAAGACGAACATGATACCGTCATTACCGAATGCATTCAATTCGGGGTTATTTCTCCTAATGAAATACATGATTTTTTAAATTCGGCTGATATCCCTGAGCCTAAAGTCAGGGAAGATATGAAAAAGATACAGCCTAAAAAATCAAAAAAAACCGCATATAATAATTTTGAATTACAGCTTCCGCAAAATTATCTTTCGGATTCCGGATATTATGTATTACCGAATACGACAAAACGCGATTCAGTGATCTATACGGAAAAGATTTCTCTGCAAAAAGAAAATTTGGAAGATTTCTATGCGTATATCATGCGGGATATTCTTTTTACATCAATGAATGCATGCATTATTCCGGAATCGTTTAAAATGGAAAAAATCGGAAATGCGATTTGTGTAACATACGATGCCGTTACGTATCAATATTGGGAATTGAATACGATGAAACTGTGTCTTTTTTCGGATGACGGAGAAAATTTTGATGTATTGAGAATCAACGGATATTCTTCGTTTATAGAGAAAAATATCGATATGATTAATAAAATAATCGAATCGGCAAAAGTGATCAAATAACGACATACATCGATGCAGTACATCGGTGTATATTTATTAATTTCGGAGGGATCCGATGATCGGATACATCGTCAAACTGTTCCGCGCGCTCAATTCGAATTCGAAGCCGTCGGAAATCGCGAACGCCCTTTGTCTCGGGCTCATACTCGGCTTTATGCCGAAAAACAATCTGCTGTGGTACCTGCTCGTGGTGCTGTTTTTATTCGTGCGTATAAACAAAGGCGCCTACCTTATCGCGATGGCGCTCGGCGCGCTCGCAGCTCCTTTGCTCGACCCGCTTTTCGATAGGATGGGCTATGCAGTTCTTACGTTTGCGCCGCTCGAACCCGTTTTTTCATACCTGCTCGACGTTCCGTTCGTCGGCTTTACGAGATTCAACAATACGATCGTGTGCGGTTCCCTGCTTTTCGGCATAGTCTGCTACGTGCCGCTTTTTATTATCGCAATCGTACTGATTAAACAGTGGCGCACGGTCATCGCGGGTGCAATCAAAAACAGTAAAATCGGAAAAGCGATAAGCGCGCTGCCGATCATTTCAAAAATCGCCGAAAAGGCATCGGAGCTTGTATAAAATGAAAACGACAGTCGCTAAGACGCAAAAAACCGTCCCCGCAAAAAAACTTCCCGGATTGTTAAAAAAATCCTATACACAAAAACAATTCGAAAAGAAAATACTGAAAAAAATATACGTGGCGGCGGATAAAGAATTTATTAATAATTATTTTACCGCCGATGCGGATAAAACGGGCAGCGTGCGCATCCCGAAAAATTCGGAAATCGCCAAAGCGGATTTTATCCGTCTTAAAACCCTTGCAAAAGAAATACGGCAGCAGAAATTCGGCATCAAGCTTATCCCGCTTGCAGCCCTCATCGGTGCCGTCGCCGCAGTCTGCATCGTCGTTTCCCTGTTTAAAAACATCGTCGTAAAGCGCGCGATCGTTGCGGGCATGCAAAGCGCTTTTCAAGCGAAGACCGATATCGGTTACCTCGATTTTCAAATATTCGGCGCAAAGCTTACAATAAAAGATTTGCAGCAGGCGAATAAAAACGATGTGATGAAAAATATTTTTCAAGTCGGAGAAATCACCTTCGATTTCAATTTGACTGAACTGCTGCGCGGTAAATTCGACGCGGAAAACATCACCGTCGCGGACGTGCTCATCGGTACCGAGCGGAAAACGTCCGGCTATATTCCGGTAAAACAAAAGCGCGAAGAAAAGCAAAACGAAAGCCGCATTGCCGACATGCAAAAGGCGCTCCTTGCCGACGTGCAAAAAACGCTTTCCGATACTTTTGCCGAATACAATCCCCAAACGATTATTAAAAACGTCGAAAACAATTTGAAATCTCCGGCGATGGCGGAAAGCACAAAGACCGCGATCGAAGAGACGGTCGCAAAGTGGAAGGACACGCCCGAATCGATGGAAAAATCGATACGCGAATTTTCGAGCAGTGTCGATACCCTCGTCAAAACCGATTGGGCAGGCGTAAAAGATCCGGTAAAATTAAAAGAAGCGCTCGATACGATCAATGCCGCCGTTTCGCAGGGAAAAAACATAAAAGCCCAGACGGAAAAAATTGCTTCGGACTTTAAGAGCGACACCGAAACGGCCCGGCGCCTTTCAAAGGACATCGGAGAAGCGATCGCGTCCGACAAAGCGCTCATCGACAAAGAGATTGCCAAATTCAAAGCGCTCAAAAACGACGGCATCGGCGGTGTGTTCGACAAAGTGCTTACGGCCTTTATGTACAATTTGTTCGGCACGTATTATCCCTATGTGCAAAAAGGAATCGATACGGCACTTGAATTAAAAAGCAAAGCTTCGTCGCAGCCCGCAAAGAAAAAAGCGAAAAAAGTTTCGCGACGCATGAAAGGTACGGATATCTATTATAAAAACGATACCGTTCCGAAGTTTTTAATCGAAAAAGCGTACGGCTCCGGTGCAAACTGGAGCTTGGCGGCAAAAGAGGTTTCAAGCGATCCCGACAAGCGCGGAAAACCCGCAGAGCTTTCCGCCGCCTTTGCCGTTAAAGGAATCGACAACGCGATAAGCGCCGTTATCGACGGGAGACGCAAAACGGATAATCCGCTTTTGTCCGCAAAGTACAGCGGATCGGGTTTTCCGCTTTCGCTGAAAATCGACGATGCGTATTCGCTTGCCGCGCACTCGTCCGCCCTTTCGTGTACCGTACTCGGCGATGACGACGGAAGCTTCAGCGTGCGCGGATCGGTCGATATGCGCGGCATGAAAATCACGACGCCGTCTTTCGAACCCGCTCCCGTATACGAAATCTACCGCAAAGCGACGGAACGCTTTACCGCGCTCAAAGTCGGCTTTACGGCAGGCTACACGGTCGAATCGGGCGTCACGCTTTCGCTCGACACCGACGCGGCCGAACGATTCGCCGCGGTTTTTCAAAGCCTGCTCGCATCCGAATTGACGTCGATCACCGCTTCCGCGCGCGAAAAAGTAAACGAACTGCTCGCTGAAAAGACGGGCGGCGTTTCCGCCGAAATCGCGAAGCTGGCGGATATTCAAAACGGCATCAAGCTGCAGGAAGCGAACTTCGGCGATATGAACGCCGCGCTCGAAAAAGCTCAGCGGGACATACTCAAACAGCTCGCAGGACAAACAGGAAGCGATGCAGTGCAAAAAGCTGCGGGCGCACTCAAAGGATTGTTCGGAAGGTAGGGCAAATACATTTGGCATCTCGAAAAACTCACCTTTAACGATTTTTTTCAAGACGCTGACGAGTTATAACTCGCTGTATTATTGCGAGTTATAACATCGCATTTTCAAAAAAAATTGTAATAATCGATGAACATACTATTATTTCTGTAACCGGCAGAACTTGTAAAGAAGGACATGTTATACCATGAAAAAAAAATTACTTTATATAGTTTTGATTTGTATAAGTTTAAATACTTTTGCTTCTCCTAAGAAAATTTTATATGATAGGATTCTTGAAAAGAATGATTCTTTCCGGATTCCGGAAAAATGCCTTAAAATACTGCATGCTGAAAATAAAGAAAGTATAAAGAAATATTTTACTAATATTGAAACTTTAACATTTTATCATGAATTAGAAGAGAAAACCATACAATGGGATGAGCAGGACTGTTTTTCTACTTTTTGCATTATAAAAGATTTATATCGTGACCAAGACAATTTATGCGTAACTTGGGGGAAAGAATTAGATTTATTATCATTTTACATGGATGAGATCAACTATGAAAACGGATGTTTTTATATAAATGTTGTAAAAACATTCAACTGCAAAAAAAATGAAAATAAATCACCTTTTTCAAGTTGGCCGATACAGGAAGACGAATGTACAATAATTTTACGGTTTGACGGAGATTATCTTGAAGTTTATCTCAATAATTTAACTGACTATTATGATACCTTTTGTAAAGTGGATAATGAAACATTGAATCAATACAATAATCTAATCCAAACGAATAAATGCGACCTCTCCCGCGTCACTTGGCCCCGCCACGCCGACGGCTCTTCGGACTACGGCGACAAAATCATAATGTCGGAACCGTTAATTCCTACGAAAAAACACGAGCCCCGATAAAGCAACCGCCGGTAAAGATAATTGGAAGGATGAAAATGAATAAATATCGAATTATAATAATATTTTCATTAATCCTTATTAGTTCCAAACTATTCTCTGATAATGTTGAAAAGAAATTAGCTGGAGAAAGTTTTGTCATTTATGAAGATTTTGAAGTATTAAAAGCACAAAATAGAGATAAATTAATTGAATTATATCCATCTGTTTATCATGCTCCGGAGCTATCAGAGGTAGATTTCAAAACATATTTGTATTGGTATACCGCAGTCCCAAACGCTTTTTTGGAATTCAAAGTTAATACTGATGAAGAGATGAAGCATAAAAGACTCGGTAATTTTTATTTAGCCTGGAATTACAGTGGTGAAACATTGTCTATATTTTGTTTCCCATATTATATGACCGTAAGAAATGTTACTGTAAAAAATAATGAGATTATTTTTTCTTTAATTGGGATTGTACAAAAGTCCGATTTATATTATAGCAATTTTATAAAAACGAAAATCCCATTTAAAGAATATGAATATGATATTCATTCTGCAAAAATAATTATTGACGGGGATTATCTTGATTTTTATATCGATGACGTGTTTATCCATACATTCTGCAGGATAAATGAAGCCACCCTTAAAGAATATGAAAACTTAATAAAAAATAATACTTGCGATCTTTCAAAAGTCACTTGGCCCCGCCACGCCGACGGCACTTCGGATTACGATGACAAAATCATAATGCCGGAACCGTTAATTCTTACAGGGAATACGGATATCGATAAAGCAACCGCCGATAAAGAGAATATCGGCGGGTCTGAAAAAATAAAAAAAGTTCAGGTAAAATCTAAAAATCAAATAATGGCTGTAAAAATTCCGGCCGTATTACGTGCCGATCCGTCGATGGAAAAAGGAACTCCGATGCTGAAAGCTGCTGACGGCTCGCGTGTACAAATAATAAAAGTCGGTAAAAAGCAAACAATCGATAACATAGAGAGCAATTGGGTAAAAGTAAAGTTTTTAGACGGAGCCAAAAAAGTAACGGGAAAGGATATCAGCCCCGATACTGTCGGTTGGCTATTCGGCGGATATTTAGAGTAGGTGCCGAAAATACCGGTAGATCAAAGAAACTGTCCGAAAGCTGAAGTTTTTGGACGGTTTCTAACGCGCTGTCGTACCCGTTTATAGGCAAGCTAAAAGAAAACGTATCGCACGATGTACGTACAGGATAAAATGAAGAATAAAACACTTGTATTATTACTGTGTTTTACAGGGCAAAATATCCGCGTTGCAGCGCAAAAGCGTTCCGTCGGATAGTTTGCAATATACGGCTCACAACACCAACGACACGACTTTATTGACAAAGGCGCCGATAGGAATAAAGTCGATGCCTGTCGCCCGCTCGGCTGCGATGAGGGCAAACAAAGCGAAAGTGCCCCATTGCATGAAGCGCGCTTCTTTTTCTTTGCTGAGGTTCATTCCCGAAAAAAACACGTGACTTCCGTCGAGCGGCGGGATGGGCAAAATATTGAAAATAAACAATCCGAGATTGATCGTCGCCGTATACAGGATCACGTAAAAAACGGTTCGATACACGGCGAACAGCGGCAGCGACGAAAAACTCACGCCTGCAAGCCTGAACAATTTTACGATAAAAAGAGAGACGATGCCGAGTACGAGATTTGACAGCGGACCTGCAAGCGCGATGATGACTCTGTCCCGTCTCGGATGCGCCAAGTTTCGCGGGTCGAACGAAACGGGTTTTGCCCAGCCGAAACCCGCGATGACGATGAACAGAAAACCGATCGGGTCGATATGCTTGAGCGGATCGAAGGTGAGTCTTCCGTCCGCTTTTGCCGTTCCGTCTCCGAGCTTGTACGCGGCGAGTGCGTGGCAGTATTCGTGCAGCGTAAGCCCGATGACGATCCCGGGCAGGGAATACAATGTATCGATGAGGTCGAAATGCATACGAAACATTGTATTGTATTTTTGCGGCGGCGGCAATGCGTGCACAACGCCTATTTTCGCCTGTCTCAGTGCGCGGCAAAAAACGCGCCGAACGATTTTACGATATCGGCTCCGGCGATAAAAGTGCCGGTCGAACTTCCGAGTGTCGAAAGCAAAAACACGAGGAGCACGCGGAGGAGGCGGTTTCGGTACCAACCTTTTATGCTTCCGGCATCGATTTGAAGGCTTTCCATATCGGACACTTTCGGTTTGCAAAAATACGTCTGCACGACGCCGGTGATGAGTCCGACGCCGATGACCGGCGTGAGAGACGTGATCGGAGCTCCTACGGCTGCAGCCGCAATCGTAATCGGGTGTCCGCCTGCTGCAAGTGCGCCGAGCGCCGCAAGAGAAGCGTTCCACAGTATCCAGCTCCCGAGCATTTCACTTCCGACGTGTTTTCCGCCGAGCGCAAAGCCGAAGGCGACGAGGGCGATTATCGCGAGCGGGATTATCCATGGGGCGTATTTTGCAATCCCCCTTTTCGGCGGCACTTGATCGATGTCGCTTGTATCGGTAGTCTCCTCTCCGACTGCAATTTTTTTAAGATGCGCTTCCACGCCGGGAAGGTGCCCCGCGCCGAGGACTGCGAGCACTTTGTGGCCGTCCGCTTCCCAAATGCGGGAGGCGAGATAGCGGTCGCGCTCGTTTATGAGCACTTCCTTTACCGCAGGTAAATACTCTGCAAGTTCGGTCATCATCGAATCCATTTCATTAGATTTTTTCAAAGCTTCGATCTGTTCGCTCGATATCTTTTCTTTGTCGAATGCGCTTGCGATGAGCGCGGAAATCAATTTGCTTTTTCCCCACAGCGAATTTTTCGCCCATGCACGGCGGAGCGTTACGGCTATCGGGCGGTCGACCATGACCGACGGAATGCCGAGTTCGGAAGCGGTGTTCATCGCGGCGAGCATTTCATCTCCGGGTTTTACGCCGACGTTTTCACCGAGCCGCTTTTGAAAAGACGCGAGTACCAAATTCGCCAAAAGCAAAAATCCTTCTTTGCGCTTCAGTACTGCGATGATGTCGAGCTTGCGGTAGCTTTCGGGATCGGTCATGGAACTGCGCCTCTTTTCGTCGAGCTCGATTGCGACGCAGTCGGGCTTTTGTTCTCTGATCGCGTCCGTCACTTCTTTGATGCTTTCGTTAGACACGTGCGCCGTTCCGAGCAGCGTAATCGTCCGTCCGTTTAATAAAATCGTTTTTTGCGTATTGCTCACTTTCCGAGGCTCCATTCGGCAAGCCGGTATTCGAAGAACATCGGCGCCTGCATTTTAATAATTTTCGAATAATATTCGTTTGCGAGCTTTGCCGAACCTTTGAGCTCGTAGAACAATCCCATGTAGTACCACATCTTACCGCGCTCGGACGGTTTGTCGATTTTATCGATTTTCAGACGGAGCGAATTTTCCGCGTTGAATCCCCCCTGGTCGTGATAGAGGCGCATCATTTCGTAGGCGAGCGACGTGCGATCCAAGGAGCGCATCGCCTGTGCTAGAAATTTTTTGCAGTCGACGATGTTTTTTTCTTTAAGATAGGCTGCCGCCGTCATGAGCACGTAGGAGAAATCGTTTTTGTTGTACGAATACGCTTTTTGAAACGCCGCCCGCGCGTTTGCCCAGTTCCCTTCGTGCCATTCGAGGAGTCCTATATCTTTATATGCGTAAAAATAATCGGGATTCGTTTCGGCAACTTTATTAAAATCGGCGAGCGCTTCTTTGTATTTTTTTTGTTCGTCGTAGAGTCCTGCGCGATACACGTATGCGAGAAAGTACGACGGATCGAGCGCTATCGCTTTCGTCCACGCCGCTTCCGCTTCTTCGAATTTGCCGCGGTAGCGGAGGTAGGTTCCCAAGTCGAGATAAAAGTCGTAATTCGAATCGTCGGCTGCAATTGCCCTTTCTATATATTCCGATGCACGCAAATAATTACTGTCGTCCGCTTCGATTTTCCCCAAATACGAGAGGGCGAGCGCGTGAGAAGGATCCTTTGCGAGGATTGCTTCGAACGATTTTTTCGCTTCGTCTATGTCGCCGATATAAAACGCCGTTTGTCCGAAGCCGAAGAGAGCGTCGATGTTGCCGTTCTCTCTTTGCAGCGCTTTTTTATATGCGGCGTTTGCAAGTTTGAATCGGTGTTTGAGTGCGTATTGCTCGGCGAGCGCGATGTTCGCCTGAGCATTGTTCGGATCGAAAGCGAGAAGGCGTTTCATAAACGCGTCCGCTTTTTTGTTGTCGCCGGAAGCAAGCGCCGTGCGCATATTGAGTTCGAGCACGTCGATATTGTCCGCGTCCCGTGCGAGCAGCGCTTCCCCGGCTCTTTTCGCTTCTTCGGTACGCCCTGTCGAAAGGAGGAGCGATGCGCGGAGAATTTCGATCTCTGTGTTTCCTTTGAGCGCATCGGGCAGATTTTCAAACGACGCGAGCGCTCCGGCCGTATCGTTTGCCGAAAGATGCGCTTGCAGTTCTCTGACGAATACGACGTCAGCCGGAACGGGCGGCGTTTTCTGTACCGTGTCGATCGGTTCCTCGCTCTGCACTGCGGGCGGTTCTTCTGCAGCCGACGGGGAGGACGGTTCCTTCGCTTCGACTCTTTCCGCTTTACTTTCCGTACCGCCCGTTTGCCCTCCTGCCGTATCGGACCGCTTTTCCGTAGTTTCGGCGGGAAGGGCAGGCCCACTTTGCGGGAAAGGAAGCGACTCTGTGCTTTCCTGCACGCGGTTTGCATTCTGCCCGCTTTTCGGCGTACTTGCGCACGATATGAACGATATGACGAGTACGGCTGCGAATACGCCGCTTATAGGGCGGCTGAGGGATTTTTTCATCGTATGTTCCTCATTGTTTCCTTGTAGTTATAATACATAAAAAGGCGCAAAATTACACCGGTTGCAATTCCTTGTACCATTGAGTACACTGTCGGCAATGTACGGGAATATCATCAGAAAGTCGCTGGGGCTCCTTTTTGCATATATCGTTATAATTGTCGGCATTTTTATCCTGCAATTTAGAAGCGATTCCATTATATCTGAGAAGATAGGAAATCTTCGCATATCGCTCGCCGAAACGCGTGGAGAGGACGGTACGACCGTTTTACGGAATCGGATGATCGCGTCTTTTAACGGTATCACGTTTACCGCCGACGATACGCATCCCCTGAGCCTTGCCGTGCGCGGGGATCGGAACCGTCGGAACCTTGCACTCCTGTCGTGGAAAAAGCCGACCCCGCGTTCCTGCGAATTCGCGTTCGACGGCGGCGTTTTGCTTTCGTTTGCGGTGAGCGGCAGCGGAGACGCGGAGCGTTTGACCGTACACGCTTTCCTTCCGGAAAACGCCGACGACGTGCGGCTGCACTATGAAATCGTTCCGGGAGCGGCCGTCGTTTCGGAAACCGATACCCACGTACAGCTCGATATCAGAAACAGCCGATGGGAATTCGAAGCTGCGGAAATATCGGATGCTGCGGTTGCGTTTACTTCCCATGCTTCCGTCGCGTCATATTCGTATTACGATGCGACGAAAAAATTCTCGTTTGAAAATACGGCACGTTTTGCCTCTGCCGAGCGGAGCGCGTATTCGGTTACGGTCGCCGCTTTTAAGCAGAATTTAATAACGGCCTTTGCCGGCCAGCAGGATATCACCGAGCAGGAAGCCGTTTCGTTTGTCGCCGCGATGTCCGAGCGCGGTCGCTACAACGAAGCGATCAACGCGGTGCCTTCCTCATTCAGGCGCGGAGTGCAGCGCACCTATTTTTCATCTCCGTATTTCGATTCCCTTGCGACGATGAACCGTTCGCTCGAACAGCAGATCGCACGCTGCCGCGATATCGTTGCGCAGAACACGATCGATGCGTTTGCCGTTTCCGACATCGTCGACTATATGTGTATGCATCCGAGATCTTCTGCTGTCAGAACGCTGCTTGCGACCGCGGCCGCCGTCAAGGAGAACTCGCTTACCGTTTCGCAGGCTGCATCGATCCTCGCGGCTTACGATTCGCTCCTTGCCAAAAACGGCGATTTGGCTGCAATAGTGCAGGGTGCCGCCCAAGTCTGCATCGATAAAATTACCGAGTCCTGTTCCGTCGAAAACGAAAGGATTACGATTTCCGAAAACGGTGTTTTCGTATCGGTCGTTCAGGCTGCGGAAATAGGGGATGCGCTTGTGCGTTACGGGCGTGCATCGGGGAACGTTGCGCTCGAGCGGGGCGGCTACGTGATATTGAATTCGTACCTCGCCGAAAGCGCTTCGTTCGATCTCCGTACGCTCGCCGCTTTGTATCCGATCGTCGTACACGATAATCCGTACTATCCGCACTTCGCGCTCCTCGGTTTTGACAACGGGAATCCGGTGTGGGCGTGGACATGTGCGGCGAATATGACGTACCGAAACGACGGCAGCGGTACGGTTACGGTGACGATCGATTTTCCCCAGTCCTATACGCATTACGTTATCATAAACGGCATACAGCACTTCAAAACGATTTACATTTACGATATGGCATTCCGCACTGACCCGCGCTTCGAAACGTATAATTCGTCGGGCTATGTGTACCGCGCGGACACGAATACGCTGCTTTTAAAGTCGCGCCACAAATCGCAGATAGAGACGATACGCTTTATCTATTCCGACGCGGCGAGAGAAGCGGCCGAACGCAGGACGATCACCGAAACCGATGCGGCCGGCAATGTCATAGCGCCTCCGCCCGAACCGCGCTCTCCTTCAAGCGCGCTTCCCGAAGGCAATATCCCGATGTCCACGGGCAATGCGTCTCCCGAATCCGCCGAATGACAAAACCGGCGGCGAACGCCGTGTTGCGTGCTCATTTTGAAAGGCCGCATATACGGCGGGCTTGCGAAGCAAACGCGATAGTTTATGTACCGAACTGAGTTTTCACCTCCGCATTATTTTATTTGGTTTCAAATCTCGTCATTCAAATTGCTATTATTTTGAATAGTGGTTTGGTGTAAATTTGCGGAAAAAAGTCGGTTTATGTAAAATGTAAACGTTGACATTTCGAAAAACTGCCCTTACCATAAGGATAAAGCGGATTCGTCCGTATGAAATGCGGTAAAGCAAAACTTTTAGGAGATCGCGATGAAAAAACTCGGTATCGCTTGTATGTCGATTTTGATGTGTGTTGCCCCTGCGTTTATGCAGGCCGGTAAAAATTCTTCCTCCGCACAGGATGCCGTCGGAACGCCGTTTGCAAAGCGAGTGACGATCAGCATCATGAATTCGAAGCCGGAAATCACGGAAGCGCTGGAAGCGGGCGCCGCCAAATTCGGACGTGAGTTCAATGTCAAAGTGCAGCTCTACGAAACGTCGTCTCCCGGCGACACGCTTGCGCAAAAATACGCGGCGGGTGATGCGCCGACGATCGGTATTATGGATATTGCGAACGTCCGCGATCTCTATGCCGAAAAGCTTTCCGATCTTTCCGATCAAAAATGGGTCGCAACCGGAGGCCGTGCGCTCGGTGCGGTCATGAACGGTAAAGTGTACGGTATGCCGCTGACGATCGAGGGCATGTGCCTTTTGTACAATAAAACTGCGATCGAAAAAATCATCAAGCGGAAATTCAATGCAGCCGATTATACGTCGCTGAAAAAATTTACGGCGCTCTTGGACGAACTCAAAGCCGGCGGTATGAAATATCCTGTGGTGCTGAACAAAGAAGACTGGTCTATCGGACAAAAAGGCTACCAGTGGATATACGATTATCAGGACGGAACGGCTGCAGGGGCGGTCGCATTTTTAAAAGACGTCAATTCCGGAAAAACCTCATTCGGAAAAAATGCCGTTTTCCAAAAAGTATACGATGCGTTCGACCTGTTTATCGCAAATAATATCAATCGCGCCGATCCGCTTGCGGCCGACTACGATTTGAACGCAAGCTATGTCGCCGAAGGTGAAGCGGCGTTCTGGCTCAACGGAACGTGGGCATGGCCTGATTTTGCGCCCTATGCGGTCAAAGGCAGCGAATACGGCGTGTGCGCATTCCCGTTCGACGACGAGCCGAAGACACAGGGCAAAGTCGTCGTCGCCGCTACGAAGTTTATGACGGTCGATAAAGTCAACGCGTCCGCCGATCAGCAAAAAGCCGCGAAGATGTTTTTGAATTGGCTCGTCTTTACAAAAGACGGACAGGATTGTTTAATCAATAAGTGCGGTATCGTAACGGCGTTTACGAATATATCGCTTGCGCCGAATAATCCTTTTAATGTGAGTTTGAAAAAATTTATAGACGCGGGTCTTGTTGTGGACGGGGCGACCTATATGCCTTCCGATCACAGAAGCAAACTTGCGGCGAATATGCAGGCCTATCTCGCGGGAAAAATGACGCGGGCGCAGATCGCCGAAAAGCTTGACGCATATTGGCGCGAGCATTTGCCGAAACAATAAACACAAGAGAACCTCTAAAAACTGCGGTTTTTAGAGGTAACTTTAAAAACGCGGTGGTAAGCATGAAATTTGCGGATAAGAAAAAGAACGCGCTGCTGTATGCGTCGTTTGTCGGGCCGTCGGTGCTTTTTTTCATACTTGTTTTTATCGTCCCGCTCCTCTACGGATTTTATCTTACCCTTACCGATTGGGACGGCATCGCAAGCTCGATCGGTTTTACGGGATTTTCGAATTATGTCGAAGTCTTTACCGACCTCTCGTTCTGGCAATCGATGCGGCGGACTATCCTGTATTCGGCCGCTTCGGTTATCGCCATCAACGTCATCGCGTTTTTGCTTGCGTATCTGCTGACCGGCGGCGTAAAGGCCGAAAGTTTTTTGCGCGCGGGATTTTTTACACCGAATTTGATCGGAGGACTCATTCTCGGCTATATATGGCAGTTCGTGTTCAGCAGGGTTTTTGTCAATATATATAAAATCATCCCCGTTGCGCTTTTCGAAAAGTCGTGGCTTTCTTCTCCGGGTACCGCTATGGCGTCTCTTATCATCGTTGCGACATGGCAGTATTCGGGGTATATGCTGCTCATCTATATCGCGGGCTTCGTCGGTATTCCGCACGATTTGATCGAAGCGGCGCGCATCGACGGGGCGGGCGAAGGGCTTATTACGCGGAAAATCCGTATACCGCTCATGGTACCGTCTATCGTCATCAGTTTGTTTTTATCAATAACGCGGACGTTCAAAGTGTACGACGTCAACTTATCGCTGACAGCCGGCGGTCCTTATGATTCGACGAAACTCGCCGCAATGCATATCTATTCGAAAGCGTTCGAAGAGCAGAGATACGGCGTAGGGCAAGCCGAAGCGCTCGTTATGTTTGTCTGTATGGCGGCCATCGCATTGACGCAAACTTATATCGGAAAAAAACGGGAATTGGAGATGTAGTATGCAAAACAGTATAGAAGTAAAACCCTCGTCGAAGGGTATCGCGCTGAGGACTGCGGCCGCCGTATTTCTTTTGTGTTTGTATTTCTTTCCGTTTTTTTTAGTTCTTATCAATTCTCTCAAACGCAAAGTGCAGATCGTAAAATATCCGCTGCGCCTCATCGATGAAAGCGGTCTGCAATGGGGCAATTATAAAGCAGCCGTCGTCAAGATGGATTTCGCCCGCTCGTTTTTTAACAGCCTTTCGATCACCGTTTTCAGCGTGTGTATATTGCTCGTCTTTTCTTCGATGGCGGCGTACTTTCTCGTGCGGCATTCGAATTGGAAATCTTCGAAAGTGACGTTTGCGCTTATGATGGCATCTATGGCGGTGCCGTTTCAAGTCGTCATGATACCGCTCATTTCCATTTACGGCGGCATGTTCCACATACTCAATTCGCGCACGGTACTCGTTTTGATGAACTTCGGTTTCGGAACGGCGATGTGCATCTTTATGTGTCACGGATTTATTAAATCGAATATTCCGATCGCATTGGAAGAAGCCGCCGTGATCGACGGCTGCAATCCCCACACGATTTTTTTCCTCATCGTCTTTCCGCTTTTAAAACCGATCCTTTCGACGATCGCGATCCTGGAAACGCTCGGTTTTTGGAACGATTATCTTTTGCCCTCTCTCGTACTCGGTAAAAAAGAACTGTATACGCTCCCGCTTGCGATCAGAACGTTTTACGGTACTTTTTCAAACGATTACGGCAATATCATGGCGGCTCTCGTGCTTTCGATGCTGCCCGTCATCGTTCTGTATATTTTCCTGCAAAAGTATATCGTCGGCGGTATCGTTTCCGGGGCGGTAAAATCATAAGCGGAGAAGGCTGTGTCGACAATCATCGATGTTGCAAAAGAAGCGGGCGTGTCTACGGCGACGGTTTCCCGCGTTTTAAACGACAGCACGAAGCTGCGCGGAACTACGAAAAAAAACGTTCTCGATGCGATGAAGCGCCTCCATTACCGGCCGAATGCGGTTGCCCGCTCCCTTGTGTGCGGCACGAACAGCTGTATCGGTATTATGCTGCCGGATTTGAATATGCCGTTTTGGGCGCAGACCGCGCACGAACTGGAACGTGCGGCTTCATTTCACGGCTATTCGATCATGGTGACATCTTCTCCTCTCGAATGTGAAGATTATATAAAGGAATACCGCTCGCTCGGACGCAAGATGTCGAACGGCATTATAACGTCGTATATAAACGATACGGAAGATTTTATACGGCAGTCGCTCGTGCCGACGGTCGTCATTGCCAATGCGGACTGCGCTCCGTCCGTTTCGTCGGATGACAAGCAGGGAGGAACGCTCGCTGCCCGGCATTTGATTGCCAAAGGCTGCAAGTATATCATCCACATAAGCGGGGAGTTGAAATATCACCGCTCATCGAATGAGAGAACCTATGCGTTTATACGCGAGTGTGAAAAGAGCGGTACTGCGTACAAACTCTACGAAGCGCCCCTTGCTTTGCAAAAAGAAAACGATTATTCGGCAATCGTCGATACCGTTTTTCGGGAAAACGAGGATTTCGACGGGATTTTCGCAAGCAACGATATCATCGCAAGCGTCTGCATTTCAGCCGCTCTTTCGCGCGGCAGGCGGATACCGAACGACATAAAGATTGTCGGATACGACGATACGAATATCAGTTCCATGATATTCCCTCCGTTGACAACGATCCGCCAAGACTATAGACTGCTTGCCGACACGGCGATTTCCACGCTCATCGATTTGATGGACGGACGCCGCGTTCCCGACAAACAGGTTTTTCCCGTAACGCTCATTGAACGAAAGACGACATAAGGCGCTCTGAAAACCCGCTTACATTTTTAGAGGTTCACATAATTATTTCGAATACGGAGGGCTCTTATGCCGCAGAAAATTACAAATAAAATCATGCTCATTACCTATGCCGACTGCATGGGAAACAACCTGAAAGATCTCGCTCATGTGCTCGACCGCTATTTGGACGGAGCCGTCGGCGGTCTTCACATTCTGCCCTTTTTTCCGTCGTCGGCCGACCGCGGTTTTGCACCCTTGACATACAAAGAGGTCGATCCGCAATTCGGTACATGGGACGATATCGCTTTACTCGGGAAAAAATATTATCTCATGTACGATTACATGATAAATCATCTTTCGTCGGCGAGTGCCGTGTATAAAGATTTTTTAGCAAAAAAAGAGACATCGCGCTACCGTGATTTTTTTATACGCTGGAAAGATTTTTGGACAAACGGAGAACCGACTGCCGAAGATTTCGACAAGCTGTATAAGCGGAAAAAGATTCCGTATATCGAAGCCGAATTTGCCGACGGTTCGAAAGAAAAACTGTGGACGACGTTCAGCGATCATCAAATCGATATAAATCAATATTCGGAAGAAGCGAAAAATTTTTTAAAAGACAA
>NZ_JACSET010000001.1:93776-304703 GCF_014334325.1 Treponema sp. Marseille-Q4130
GAAAAAGATTCCGTATATCGAAGCCGAATTTGCCGACGGTTCGAAAGAAAAACTGTGGACGACGTTCAGCGATCATCAAATCGATATAAATCAATATTCGGAAGAAGCGAAAAATTTTTTAAAAGACAATCTCACCTTTCTCTCCGAACACGGCGCTTCGATCGTGAGGCTCGATGCCGTAGCCTATGCGTCAAAGCGCGAAGGTACGAATTGCTTTTTCGTCGAACCCGAGATTTGGCAGCTGCTCGACGGATGTAATGAGATCCTTTTTCCGCGAGGCGTCGCCGTTCTTCCGGAAATTCACGAACAGTATTTTATGCAAAAAAAAGTTGAAGCGCACGGCTATTATACTTACGACTTTCAGCTTCCCATGCTCACGCTCAATGCGTTGTATTTCGGAAGCTCGCTGTATTTGAAAAATTGGCTCCTCGTCTGCCCGCGAAAACAGTTTACGACGCTCGATACGCACGACGGTATCGGAGTCGTCGATGCGCGTTATTTGATGAGCGACGAAGATCTCCTTGCGACGCGGCGGAAATGTTTCGAAACGAATCCGGGAACGTATGAGCTCTATGAAAAATTCGGCGTGCACATGGATCTCGATCGTTTCGATACGTATCAAATCAACTGCACGTATTATTCGGCGTGCGGCAATGACGATAAAAAATATTTTATCGCGCGCGCGTTGCAGTTTTTCGCACCCGGCATTCCGCAAGTGTATTACGTCGGTCTGTGGGGCGGCAAAAACGATTTCGAGCTTTGCAATAAAACCGGCGTGCATCGCGATATAAACCGTCATTATTATCCGCTCAGTGAAATCGATTCCGTTTCAGCTTCTCCGCTTGTGAAAAAAATTCTTGCGCTCATGAGATTCCGCAATACGCATCCCGCGTTCGACGGCGAATTTCATCTTTTGCCGTCGGATGAACACAGTTTGCGCATCTTGAGAAAAAACGGCGCCGAGTATGCATACCTTTTTGTCGATTTCACATCCTTTTCGTGCGATATCGCATATTCGGAGGACGGCGGCGAACGGCATTTTCCGTGTTCATTCTGAAAGATCTCATACAGGCTCGACATACTGCGCATTTGGTCGACAAGAATCGCGTGCAGTTTTGATTTCCTCTTGCGGTTCCGCCTTGTAAAATCGCGGAACGATGCCGTGCGGTAAAAAAATCTCTATTTTTCTAAAAAATATTTTGCGTTTTTATAAAAATGTGGTATACTGATAAGGACTACTTTCGTACAGCAATTGCAGGAGCACAAGTGAATAAGCACGATTTTCCGAAAATTCATTTTTACGATCAGGATTTTGTAGACATCTATAATAAAACGTGGTCGATGCTTGCAGCTTTTTGGATCGATCCTGAGACGTCAAAGGAATCGCCTTCCGGCTGTTTTTTATATCCCGAAAGCGGAAAATGCGTCATCGATCAATTCGAATCGATTTTTTCTTCTTTCTTTCTTGTGTATTCGAACCGCAATTTCAATGCGAGTCAGAACATCGATTACTTTTACAACAAGCAGGAAAAAAACGGTGCGATCCGCTGGCGCTACGACGCGAAGACCGGAAAGCCCCTTCTGCCGAAAACGAATCCCGAAGGCGCGGGTATGCCGCTCTTTGCGTGGGCGGAATTCAATCTCTATCACAAATCCGCGAACAAGCGGCGTATAAAAGAGATCATGCCCAAGCTGCAAAAGTACATGACGTGGCTCGATGAAACATTTAAACAGGAAAACGGTTTGTATGCCGTTCCGTTTACCGCGACGACTATGTTCAATGCTCCTCGCGAAAAAAGCGTCTATCCCGTCGATTTCAATGCGGCTATGGCGATCAACGCGTCTCACATGTCGGCTCTCGGCGACATCCTCAACGATAAAGATTTGAGTTTTCAATACCGCCGCATGTACTTTTCGATCAAAACACGCATCAATTCGCTCATGTGGGACGACGCGACGCATTTTTACCACGACCTCGACAAAGACGGAAACCGATTGAACGAAAAAACGATCGCGGGATTTTGGCCGCTGCTCGCCGAAATTCCGAACGCCGATAAAGCGGAGCTGCTCATCTCACATTTGAACGATCCCGAAACCTTCGGTACCGATCATCCGTTTCCGACGCTTTCGGCGGACAGTAAATCCTTTAAAAAAACGGGTGAAGGTTTTTGCGGCAGCGTGTTTCCCGCATTCAATTTTATGGTCGTCAAAGGACTCGAAAAATACCGTCACTACGAACTCGCGCGCGAGTGCTCCATACGTCATCTCTACTACATACTCGAAGGACTCATGCCGAACGATCCCAAAGAAAAGGGCGATGTGTACGAAGCGTATCTGCCGACAAAAGAAGGCAAAGCGTCCATGTCGAAAGACGTAAGTTTTCCGCGTCCGCATTATCTCATCACCGTCGGTCTTTCGACGATCGCGCTGATGATAGAAAACGTCATCGGTCTTTCGATCAGCCTGCCGCGCAAAACGGTCGACTGGATCATCCCGAACCTCGAAATCATGGGTATCGAAAACCTGTCGCTCAAGCGCAACCTCATAACGATATTGAGCAATAAAAGCAGCCGCGGCTGGGAAATCCAAATGGAAAGCGAAAAGCTCTACTACTTTACGATCAATATCCTCGATCAAAAGAAAAAGACGCTGCCGATCCCGTCCGGCAAGTGCTCCATGCTTATAGATAAATTGTAAATCGGCAGAATCGGCAAAGGGAATGATCTCACAATGAAAGCACTGATTCAACGCGTAAGTTCCGCATCGGTATCGGTTGACGGTGAATGCTGCGCTTCGATTTCACGCGGTTTTCTCGTCTTTTTAGGTGTGACGCACGGAGACACGGAAGCGGTTGCCGAAAAGTTGGCGGAAAAAATCCGTAAGCTGCGTATCTTTGAAGACGAAAACGGAAAGACGAATTTATCGATCGAAGACGTTGCGGGCGAACTTTTGGTCGTATCGCAGTTTACGCTGTATGCGGACTGCAGGGGCGGCAATCGTCCCGGTTTTGAAAACGCCGCGAAGGGCGATCATGCGGAGCGCATGTACGAGTATTTTTTGTCGTGCTGCAAAAGCCGCTTCCGCTCTGTCGGTCACGGCATTTTCGGTGCCGATATGAAAGTTTCGCTCGTAAACGACGGCCCCTTTACGATCATGCTTGAAACCGACTAGGCGAAGGCGCACCGGATGAATACACGGAGTGCAATGGACGCGTGCGAACCCTTGAAGTTACGCGCTAAATTCTATTATACTTATATATACTCGCAAAAAATACCGAAAGTTCACTTTTATTTTTGAGGTTTTTTGTTAATGAAAGAAAATTGCATCGACTGCATTTTACGCACGGATACCGACATAACGCCCGAACAGCTCTTTTTTATGACGCGTTATGTTCCCTATCGCGTCGTAAAAATGATGGGTGAATCCGCCTGTTGCTTTTTTGAAAGGACGATAGAAAAGTTTCAAGGCGTCATGGTGTACCTCGATATCATCGGTTTTACGAAAATCGTCGACGGCTATATGAAAACCGGACGTGACGTCGCAGACCTTACGAATACGTTGTCCGATTACTATTCGGTCGTCATAGAAACCGTCCGCGGGTTCGGCGGTTCCGTGTTTCAATTTGCGGGTGATTCTATCCTTATCTGTTTCGAAAGATTGAAAGACGAAAGCGATGAAAACAATTTGCGTCGTGCGCTTGCGGCGATGATCCTCATCATCGATCTGAGCAACAACTACAATACGGTTTCCGAAGAATTTGTTAATTTTACACTGAAGCCTAAAATCGGCATGGGGCAGGGGGAAATCTTTCAGATATTTCTCGGCGATACGGAATATTCGATGACGCCGGTGCTTACCGGAGCGGCAGTCATCCAAGCGATCAAAATGGAAGAAGCGTGCACGACGCAGGAGATCGTCGTGAGTATTCCTGTGTGGAATCTCGCATGTAAAATAGGACTCGAACGCTACTTTGCAGAACAGGAAGGTTTTTATCACCTGACCGATATCCCCGAAGATTTTGCCGCTTCGGTCGAACGCCCCGAATACATCGACGTGGAAACGTGGTTCACAAATCCGCGTTTTTACAACCGTCTGTATTCGTTTATAAATCCGATCATCTTCAACCGGATAAAAAACAACGTACAGGGCTTCGACGGCGAATACCGTAATGTAACGTGCTGCATGGTTCGTTTCGACGGCGTTTTTCAACAGGCTGTCAGCGAAGCGTCGATCGCGGAAGGTTATGCGAGTCTTAATAAAATTTATAAAGATCTGCAGGACATCGCAAGCCGTTTCAGCGGCTATTGCGGTAAGCCCGATTTAAGCGACAAGGGCATCGTGTTTCCCGTCTTTTTCGGTATGCCCGTTGCGATCGAATACAAAGAACGCATGGCGATGCTGTTCGCCAATAAACTGATCGAAGAAGAACAAAAAGAGGGCGGTAAGATCATCGTCAACGTCGGCATTGCGACCGGCGTCGTCTACGCCGGAGAATTCGGCGCGAACATGCGTAAAGATTTTACGATCGTCGGCAACGCGATCAACTTTGCCGCGCGCCTCATGATGAACGCGACGAACCACGGCGCTTTTACCGTCTTTATCGATGAAGCGACGAAGGTGAAAACCGAAACGATAAGCGAAACGGAAACGATGCCCGGCATCATGCTCAAAGGTTTTTCCGAAATGCAAACCGTGTATCATCTTTTGATGATCAAAAAGGATACGGGAAAAGTAAACCATAAGACAGAGCTTCTCGGACGGAGCGGAGAACTTGCGGCGCTCGCATCGCTGTATGAAAAGAGCAGAAGGGGAGAGTTGTGTTTCGCTCCGATCATCGGCGATATCGGTATCGGAAAATCCTATCTCGTCGAACAATGTACATCGGACATTATGGCGAAATATGCCGACACCGTCGTCATGTACGGCAGGGCGTATTCGTATGAATCGGGCACTCCGTTTTTTTTGTGGCGCGATATCATAAAGCGCGTCGTCGGCATAACCGATTCGATGCAGGGCGAAATGCTTTTGCTGCACGTTCTGAACAAATTTGCGCGTGATCTTCCGTCCGATAAAAATTGGGTATCGTATTTTTTGACGACGCTCGGTTACAGCTTTGCGGAAAATCCCGTGACGGCGCATCTCGATGCGGCGTCAAAGCAGCAGCACTTTTTTGCCCTCGTGTATACGCTGCTTGTAAACTACGCGGAAAATCATCCGCTCGTCATCGTGCTTGAAAATCTGCAGTGGAGCGATAATCTTTCGCTGCACTTGCTTTCGTATTTGTTCCGCAAGCCGAAGACCGCGCCGATCCTCATCATACCCGTTTCTCGCGAATCGAAAACGGTCAAACGTCTCTATTCTTTAAATAATATGAAAGTGCTGCGCCTTGCGCATTTGCGCGATGCGACTGCTGCTCAGCTTGCGGCAAAATTGCTCGATTTCGAAACACCCGATAAATTGCTTATTGCGAAGATAGTCGCGGCGGCCGGCGGCAACCCGATGTACATCGAAGTTATCGTCGAAAGCCTCATATCCGGCAAAAAAATCGATAAAACCGAAGACGGGCATTATCACCTTGTCGGTCCCGTGAACGATATAAAGATCCCCTATACGATCGAAAATGTGATCCTCGTGCAGCTGAACGCGCTGCCCTACGAAGCGCAGGTCATCTGCAAAAACGCTTCCGTTATCGGCAGGACGTTTTCACTCGATGTGCTGGAAGCCCTTGTCGGCGAAACGATTTCTCACAGCGTCGTCGAACATTCGCTTGCCGAACTCGAAGCGCACGGCTTTATACTCTGCAACAACGCGAAGCGCACGCTCTTTACATTTAAGGACGCGACGATGCGCGACGTCATCTATAAGACGATTATCGAATCGACGCGGAAGAGTTTGAACACCGCGATCATGAATTATCTCGAAGAAAAATACAAAGACAATATTCGGCCGGCTGTCGGTAAGCTGCTCTACTATGCGAAGGAAGCGAAAGACGACGATGCGATCGCAAAATATACGAAACTTGCTGCGGAGAACTGACGCGATGCGTGAAATTATTTTATTAAATCCCGTTCTAAAAGAGACGGTGTGGGGCGGAAAGCGCCTTTCAGAATACGGTTATGAGCTTCCGAGCGATCGTGTCGGAGAAGCGTGGGCGATCAGCGCGCACCCGAACGGTGACTGTACGATTTCAGGCGGCGCTTTCGGCGGTATGCATCTTTCCGAGCTTTGGAAAAATCATCGCGAGCTTTTCGGCGGAGATGCGGGGGAGCGTTTTCCGCTTTTGACGAAGATCATCGATGCGGAGCGCGACTTGTCCATCCAAGTGCATCCCGACGATGCGTACGCAAAGCTGCACGAAAACGGCTCTTTCGGCAAAACCGAATGCTGGTACATCCTCGATGCCGTACCCGGTGCGAAGATCGTCATCGGGCACAATGCGAAAAACCGCGATGAAGTGCGGGAGATGATCGAACAAAAGCGCTGGAACGAATTTATCCGCGAAGTGCCGGTGCGTAAAGGCGATTTTTTCTTTATTGCGCCGGGAACGGTTCACGCGATAAAGGGCGGCACCCTTTTGCTCGAAACTCAGCAAAGCAGCGACGTTACCTACCGAGTCTACGATTACGATAGGCCGGGAAGCGACGGAAAGCCCCGCGCCCTTCACATCGCCGAGAGCATCGATGTCATAACGGCGCCCTTTGAAGAGCGCGAAGTGCAAAAAGATCCGAATAAAACGATCAATAAAAATCTCGACGAACTCGTAAGCTGTCCGTATTTTTCCGTGTGGACGCTCGACGTGCACGGGAGGGCGGAGATCGCACAGGATCAAAAGTTTATGCTCGTCTCCGTCGTCGAAGGCGCAGGGACTGTTGACGGAAAAGCGATCCGGAAGGGGAGCCACTTTATCCTTCCGTACGAGTACGGGCGGGCGATCTTCGAAGGTGATATGCAGCTCGTCATATCCGCAGTGTAAACGCGGGGCGCATGGATTGACGGCGCACGATACGAAAAGTGCTGTAGGGGAGGCGGTGTCCGCGGCGGATGCCGCCGTCGGAACAGGGAGCACAAAAGGCGCTACGGGAGAAGCGGCGGTCGGCACGGATGCTGCGCTTAACGTCGGGAAAATCGGAAATGCCGAATGCGCTCGATGCGAAGAGGATCGCTTTTCGCGCACGAGGATGCTCGTCGGGGAAGACGGCATCGAAACGCTGAAAAAAAGCCGCGTCGCCGTGTTCGGTATCGGAGGAGTCGGAGGCTTTGTCGTCGAAGCGCTCGCCCGTGCGGGTATCGGTTCTCTCGATATCGTCGATAACGATACCGTTTCCCTTTCAAACATAAACCGGCAGATATTCGCGCTTTGCAGTACGGTCGGCGCGTATAAAGTCGATGTCGCCGCTTCGCGTATCCGCGACATCAATCCCGAATGCGAAGTAACGGCGCATTGCTGTTTTTTTCTTCCCGACACGACCGGCGTCTTTGACTTTTCCCGCTGGGATTACGTCGTCGATGCCGTCGATACCGTTGCGGCAAAGATCGAAATAATTAAAAGAGCCGAAGATGCGGGTACGCGCGTCATAAGCGCCATGGGTACCGGAAATAAATTCGACGCGTCGCGTTTTCGCATTGGGGACATAGCGGAGACGAGCGTGTGTCCGCTTGCGCGCGTCGTGCGGCGGGAATTGAAAAAGAGAGGCATAGAAAAAGTCGCGGTACTGTATTCGACGGAGGTGCCTGCCGTCCGGGAAAAACCGCCTGCAAGCATTTCGTTCGTGCCCGCCGCCGCGGGGCTTTTGATCGCGCAAAAGGTCGTGTGCGATTTGCTTGAAAAAGCGTAAGTTCGCTGATGATATTAATAATCGGTTTGGGTGCGGAGCTTGGCGGGACTCGAAATTGAATTTAATAATTAATAAATTGTGAAAGAAATCCCAAGCCGACGAAAAAGGGCTGTCCAAAAACTTCAGTTTTTGAACAGCTTCCTTGATTTTATATGCGATGTTTAAAATTAAGTCCTTGCAATATAAAGACTTAATTTTAAACTCGACGGGCTGTCGAAAAAGTAACCAACTTTTGAGACAGCCCCCTGTTTTTGAACGGTCTGCTTTCGACGATGCTTTTACACCGTCAACCTACGCCCGCGCGGAGCGGTGCCGAAGGCAGACGCCGGAGCGAACGCAAGCGAGGGAAGCGGCCGAGCGTGAGCGAGCCGCGGAGGGCGGGTTCTTCCGGCCGTTTCGTCCCGATTTTTATTTTATTAATCCTGCAGGATTATCCGCAACGATAACTTTTCCCGATTTGATAGCTTCGAATGCTTCGGTTGCGCGTTTTTGGGCTTCCGCCGAGAGGTTCGGGTTTTTCAAGGGGATGCCGACGCCGTTGTTGCTCGCCGTGAACTCGAGTTCTTTGCCGCCGGGGAATTGGCCCGCGAGTTCGGCTTTGATCATGTCGTACGAAGCGCGGTCGAGGAATTTCATAGCTGATGTGAGTACGGCGCTCTTTTTGTTCGGCATCATGCCTTCGTTGTATTGATCGACGTCGACACCGACGACCCATACGTCTTTGCCGGTAGAGCGCCTCGTTTTCGCTTCGTTGATAACGCCGACGCCGACTCCGCCTGCGGCAGCGTGGATGACTTTGACTCCTTTGTCGAACATGGAAGCTGCGAGCTGCTGACCTGCTGCGACGTCGCTGAAAGTTCCCTGATAGATGACGTTTTCGGATTTGATCGTTATCTTCGTGCCGAAGTTCGCGTTTGCGTATTTGATGCCCTGCTGCCATCCCCAGTTGAATTTTTGAACGGCGGGGATTTCCATGCCGCCGATAAAGCCGAAGCTGCCTTCTTTGACCTGTACCGCCGCCGCGACGCCTGCGATAAAGGCCGACTGCTGTTCAAGCCACGAAATGGCCGCGACGTTCGACGCCGTTTTGAATACCGAATAATCGGCGTTGTGCGGTTTTCCGTCGAGGATGACGAATTTGACTTTCGGGTATTTGTCTTGCGCTGCGAAAACGGCGGTTTCGAATTTGAAGCCCGGGCAGACGATCATCTGATAGCCCGCATCCGCGAGGTTTCCGATTTCTTTGAGATAGTCGGCTTCCGTCGTTCCTGCAGGTTTCAGGTATTTGCATTCGATGCCCATATCTTTTTTCGCGCGGAGGATGCCTTCCCACGTGCCTTGGTTGAATGATTTGTCGTCGATGGTTCCGGCATCGGTTACCATGCCGACGCGGAGCGATTTTTTTCCGGATGCCGAAGAATCGGCGCCTCCTGTTGCGAAGATCGCACCCGCTGCGAGCAGCGCGCACAGAATGGCGATCGTTTTTTTCATAGTGTTCTCCTTGATCATGTGATTTTATTGAGGATAAGCAAGCATCGTGAAAATAGTATACCGACGATCGGTATTAGTCAAGCATTCGTTTGTTGTTCGGTTGCTGTATGCTTTCACTTTGCTTCCTTATTTACGCTTTTTCCCCTTCGTTGACAAAGCCTCGCTTCGGTGCTAGGGTTTTTATGCGGTGAGATAGGGGAATCGGCGGAGTCGGAGAGGTTGCCGTCGTTTTATCAAAGCTTGCGATTTTTCGCAAAAATTACAGAGGTTGTTATGAAAAAAGATTTAGGCGTTCATCCCTATGTGTTTCCCATGCCGGTGCTGATGATTGCGACGTACAACGAAGACGACAGTGTCGACGTTATGAATATGGCATGGGGCGGAATCTGTGCGGAAAATATGATCGCGCTCAATCTCGACGAAACGCACAAGACGTCCGAAAATATTAAAAAGCGCAGCGCCTTTACGCTGAGCGTGGCGGATATAGACAATATCGAAGCGGCGGATTTTTTCGGCATTGCATCGAGCAATACGATGCCCGATAAATTCGAACGCACGGGGCTTCACGCGTATAAAAGCAGAAAAGTCGACGCTCCCGTTGTCGAAGAATTTCCGCTCACGCTCGAATGCAAAGTCGCGGCGATCGAACACGGCGCGTGCGGGTTCCGTGTCGTCGGAGAAATCGTCAATGTCATCGCGGATGAAAAAATCCTCGACGCAAAAGGCAAAATCGATCCCGAAAAAATTAACGCCTTCGTGTTCGACCAATTTCAAAACGGCTATTACCGCATCGGAGAAAAAGTCGGACAGGCGTGGAAGAGCGGCGCCGCGCTGATGGGTACCTCGAAAAACTTGCTTTGAACGATTTTTTTTCGAGATTTCGACGAGTTGTAATTCGCTGTATTATTGCGAATTACAACATCGCATTTTCAAATTCGATATTCGACCTATTAATAATTTTCCCGAAGAGGAAAACCGCAGTAGTCGTGACCGGGATATACGAGGGTTTCAGGGGGAATTGCTTTTTTAATCGACGCGAGACTTGCAAGCATTGCGCCCTCATCTCCTCCGGGTAAATCGGTGCGCCCCGAGCTTCGGTAAAATATCGTGTCGCCCGAAATGAGTTCGTTGCGCGCGGCGCTGTAAAGGCAAACCGAACCCTGCGTATGACCCGGCGTGTGTATTATCTTCCACTGTGAAAGAGCAGTGCGTATGTCGTCTCCGCACGGAATGACATCTCCGAGCGTCTCTCCGCCTGAAAACGTTATGTCGGGAGGCGGCATATCGCGAAGGGCGGAGGCGACGGCTTCAAGTCCCATGAGACGGAGCGATTCGATCTGCGACGAAGGCGAGGAGCCGCCGAGACAGGATGCGTCGGCTTTGTGAATAGCGATAGGGCAGGCGGGATACGCGCGTTTTAGAACCCGAAGCCCCAAAATGTGATCGAAGTGTCCGTGCGTTAAGATAATTGCGCGCGGCTCTTTTTTGTGCTCTTTAAGCCATGCGGTGATTTCCGTTTCGTCACCGGTAAGGGCGCAGGCGGCGGGGTCGACAACGTATACCGCGTCGCCTGCGAGCGGTACGATATACGTGTTTACACCGAGCGGTCCCGTCCGTAAAATCGTTAATTTTTCCATACGGAAACGGTTTTTACGAAAGCGGCGAACTCAGACGAGGTAGCCGCCGCTTCCTTCCGAACCTTCGTTTTCGCTCTTGTACGAAGGAGACGTAAAAGGCTCTTTGTCGTAAGCCGCCTTTTCAGCCGCGGCATAGGCTTTTTCATCTTCAGCCGTTTGCGCCGTATCGTGCGTATCGGAAGCATAGGCGCTTGTGCCTTCGTCCATATCGTCTTTTTGGCGGGAAAAGCTCACTGCAAGTTTTCGTCCGCGGTAATCGTAGCCGTTGAGCGCGGCGATCGCTTTTTCCGTGTCGTCTTTGAACAGCTGCACGAAAGAATAATTTGCGAGTACGCGGATATCGCCGATTCTGTCTCTGTCGAGACCGGCAACGCTTACGAGCAGACCTACGAGGTCACGCGGATACACGCGCCTGTTCCGCCCGATGCTGATGAATATCGTTGCGGCAAGCGCTTCGTCGATCTGCACGCGCGGATGCGGCGTATGCGTTTCGTCGCGGAGTTCATCGAAGGATTCGGCGCTTCCTCTGCGTTCGTCATACGAGGATCTGCCGTAGGGGGCGTCTTTGAAATTTCTTCCGGAACGTCCCCCCGCACCGTGGAGGGACGTACCGTTCCGACGGGGGTTCGGGTTTCCGTGAAATCTCCCCTGCATTTCTTTTGTCAGATATGCGGCGACGTACATGCGTTTCGAAAACGGAATCGTCCTTTTGAATATTTTTTTCAAGTCGTTGAGCAGATCCGGATTTTCTTCGGTCATCACTTTGTTCAGAGCGTTTTTCAAAAAAGACGCTACGCGCTCTTTGTCGATTTCAATCTCTCGTTGGAATGCCATATCATTACCTCTTCAAATCAAAATAAAAATTACTGAATCTTCGCTGCAAAACCCGAGCCTGTTTTTTGAAAACCGTTGCGCTCGAACAGAGCGACGAGGCTGTCGGGTATAATCGTGTTTGCAGTCACTACATAACGCTTGCCCCGCTTTTGAAGGTCGGCGAGGCAAAGTGAAAAAAGTTCGCTTCCGATGCCCAAGCCGCGATAGCTTTCGGGCACGAAAAAACTTGTTAAGACGGCAGTCGTTTCCGTTCGGGACGAAAGGTCCGCCGCCGTAATGCATCCGGCAAAATCGCCGTCCGGCGTGCGGCATATAAAACCCGTCTGCCGCACGGACTCCCCGAATGCAAAAAGATGCCGCCATAATTCGTCTGCGGCGTTTTCGATTTCATCGAAATCCGTATCGTCCGGCAAGGCGGAACAAAAACCGCGCACGCATACCGAATGAAGGATGCAATCCGCGTCCCTTGCGGAATCGTATGCCTGAAATGTGAAGTCGTTTCGAAGCAAATCGTCGTATTCTTCAACGATATGATCGAGCTTTTCCAAACCCCATATTTCACGCAAATCGTTGTACCATCCGCCGATATATTCACGGAGCTTTTTATTTTTGAATCGATGCCACCGTTTTTCGACTTCAGGAAATTGTTTTAAAACAGTCTTGAAATTTCTGAATACCCCCCTTCCCGAATGCAAAACTTCGATCAGTTCGCTTCTGACAAGCGGTGCATACACGGAAGCGACAAACGCTTCGCGCAATGTAAAACCCGCCGCGGAATCCCATTCGGGCAATGCATAGTAGCGGACTTCATCCGCTTCGACCGAAGCCGCATCCGAAAGCGCTTCTTTTTCAGCGTCAACGACAAAACGCCGTTCCTGATTTTCGAGCGCGGATGCGATCGCGTCCGTAAGCTCTTCGGTCAAACGGAACGTCATATCGATTTATTTTGCGTCCGAATCGCCTTTAACAATTTCCGCCCGCGTTTTAACGACGCGGCTGATAAGGCCGTATTGCTTCGCTTCGTCGGCGTCCAGCCAGTGATCGCGGTCGGTATCCTTTGCGACCTGTTCTTCGCTCGTACCCGTTTCTTCGGCGATGATGCGGTTGAGTTTCGCATGCGTTTTTGCAAGCTCTTTCGCGTGGATTTCGATATCCGTCGCGACGCCTTTCATGCCGCTCATCGGCTGGTGGATGAGATAGTGGCTGTTCGGAAGTCCCACGCGTCTGTCTTTCGGAACGGCAAGCAGCACGAGAGCGGCCGCGCTTGCGACCAGCCCCATACCGATGAGAACGACCGGTGCTTTGATAAAGCGGATCATATCGAAGATCGCAAAACCCGCATCGACATCACCTCCGGGCGAATCGATATACATATAAATCGTTTTTTCATCGTCTGCCGCTTCAAGTACGAGCAGCTGCCGCACGACTTTATCAGCCAAATCTTTATTGATTTCGCCCGACAGGATAATCTGCCGCGTCTTTAAAAATTTTTCCGTAAGCGGATCGGGCATTTCCGGCATTTTTTTCTTTTCATCGTCTTCATCATCGTCGCATCGAGGCGACATCGTCACATACTTATACACAATTGCTCCTGATAAAATACCACCAAACGGTTGGAAAATAGCTTATAATAATATACTGAAATAATGCGTTGTGAGCAAGGCGGGATTTTAGCGGCAGAGCAAGGGCTGCATCTGGAGCGTCTGCAACCGGCCTTTTGAAAAAAAACGGTTTATAGTGTATAATGGAAAATCCTTTTTACGATGCAGTATGCCGTAAAATATTCGAACGATACCGGAGACGGAGCGTACAATGCCGGAAGAAAAAACGGAAGCATCACTTGCTTTTTTACGTACCCGCGCCGATCACGCGGCGGAAACACTCGAAGACTATACCGAAGTTATCGCAAAAATAATAAAAGAGGCCGGCGAGTGCCGCGTTATGGATCTCGCACGGTATTTCGGCGTTAGCCACGTATCCGTCATCCAAGTGTTGCAGCGTTTAAAAGCCAACGGTTTTATAGAAAACGAAGCCCGTAAACCGATACTTCTCACAGCTGACGGCTATGCGCTCGCACGAAAATGTACCAAGCGACACGGTATTGTCCGAAATTTTTTACTGAAAATCGGTGTGAGCGAAAAAACCGCCGTCATCGATTCCGAGGGTTTGGAACATCACATCAGCGCCGAGACGCTCGAGTGTATGAAAAACTTTATAGCCGAGCGGTAAATTCCATATCAATTTTTTTCTATAATTTTTAAGGTTTACCTCTTGACAAAGTGAAGTAGTATGTACTACATTTATGGCGGGCAGTATGTAGTAAATACTACATTATCGGAATACCCCGGCTGCTACGAGTGTCGACAGAGGGGAAGTCCGGCGTCATTATGTAGTATGTACTATGTATATTGCCGGGAGTTATGATAAAAAACGGCGTTTGAAATAGCGCTTGTTATAGGAGTTGATATGAAAAAAAACATAGGGTTTACCGCCGCTTCGATTGCCGCGGCGGCAGTGTTGTGCGCCGTCTGTATTACCGGATGCACGAAAAAAAGCGCGGATGCGGCGAGCGCTCAGGATTCGGCGCGGCCGAAGCGCGTCGTAACGACCTTTACGATCTTGCAGGACATGGCGCAAAATATTGCGGGCGATAAGATTCTCGTCGAATCGATTACAAAGCCCGGTGCGGAAATTCACGAATACGAACCGACGCCGCTCGACGTCGTAAAGGCGCAGTCTGCGGATTTGGTTTTGCGTAACGGTTTCGGCCTTGAGCGCTGGTTCGAAAAATTTATGGGAAGCGTTAAAAACGTGCCGAGCGCAACGCTGAGCGAGGGCATAGAGCCGCTGGGTATCGGCGAAGGCCCGTACAACGGCATGCCCAATCCTCACTCGTGGATGTCACCGAAAAACGCCCTCGTCTATGTCGAAAATATCCGAAAAGCCTTTGTCGCTTTGGATCCTGCCAATGCCGAAACGTTTAACGCAAATGCGGCAGCCTACAGCGAAAGCATTAAAAAAATCGACGGTTTTTTGACCGACAAGCTTTCGGAAATCCCCGAAGAGCAGCGCTGGCTCGTAACCTGCGAAGGCGCCTTTTCATACCTTATCCGCGACTGCAATATGAAGGAATTGTACTTGTGGCCGGTAAACGCCGATGAAGAAGGCACACCGCAGCAAATTCAAAAGGTTGTGGACACGATACGGAAAAATCACATTCCCGTCGCGTTTTCCGAAAGTACGATCAGCAATAAGCCGCAGCTGCAAGTGTGCAAAGAAACCGGCGCGCGCTACGGCGGCGTTTTGTACGTCGATTCTTTAACCTACGAAGACGGGGACGCGCCGACGTATTTGAAAATGCTCGAATACAATGCGGATACGATTGTAAAGGGATTTCAAGACAGTTTGTCAAAATAATGCGAGGCACACTATGAATACCGATGCGGAGGTTCCCGTTGAACTTGCGGTACAAAACGTAAGCGTCGCGTACAATAACGGCCACGTTGCGCTCTACGATGCGTCGTTCCGTTTGCAAAAAGGAACGATTACGGCGCTCGTCGGCGTAAACGGCAGCGGCAAGTCCACGCTTTTTAAAACGATAATGGGTTTTATTAAACCGATGAGCGGTTCCGTTACAATCTGCGGCGAACCGGTGAGGCAGGCGCAAAAGCACCGGCTGCTTGCCTACGTACCGCAGTCTGAAGAAGTTGACTGGTCGTTTCCGGTAAGCGTATGGGACGTCGTTATGATGGGGCGCTACGGCTACATGAATTTTTTGCGCATACCGAATAGGGAAGATAAAGAGATTGCCGAACGCAGTCTTGAGCGCGTGCAAATGCTCGAGTTTAAAGACCGCCAAATCGGTGAGCTTTCCGGCGGGCAAAAAAAAAGGGTCTTTCTTGCGCGCGCTTTGGCGCAGCGGGGAAAAATCATCCTGCTCGACGAGCCTTTTACGGGAGTCGACGTTAAAACGGAAACGGCGATAATCGATCTTTTGCGCGAGCTTAAAAACGACGGACACTTGATTTTCGTGTCGACGCACGATTTGGGTTCTGTTCCCGAATTCTGCGATCACGTCGTGATTATCAACAAAACGGTGCTTGCCTCAGGTCCGACGGAAACGACTTTTACGGCCGACAATCTTATAAAAGCGTTCGGCGGCGCACTGCGCAGCATTAAACTCGATCACACCGACAATCCCGAAGAAAGCGCACACGAGTTCAAGATTTTTACCGACGACGAAGGCGCTTTGGTTACGAAGCGGGAAGGCAAGCCCTATCGGCGCGGCATTAGAAATACCGAAGTCGTTTTGCCGAAATAATCGGCATAAAGGAATTGCGGAGGAATACGAATGCTTTCGAATTTATTGATTCCGTTTCACTATGAATACATGGTAAAGGCGATCCTCGTCAGCGGCTTTATCGGAGGCGTGTGCGCGCTGCTTTCGTGCTTTGTCGTACTCAAAGGCTGGTCGCTGCTCGGCGATGCCTTATCGCATGCGGTGGTTCCGGGAGTTGCCGTTGCGTACATAATCGGCATACCGTTTTCGGTCGGCGCGTTTATAAGCGGTATGCTCGCCGCCGGAGCGATGGGCTTTATACAAAAGCACACTCGGATCCGCGAAGACGCCGTTATCGGCATCGTGTATACGACTTTTTTTGCGCTGGGCGTTTTGCTTATTTCGCTGTTTCCGAGCAATATAACGCTTTCGACGATCGTTATGGGAAACATTCTCGGCATTGCCGACCGCGACATCGTTCAAACACTGATTATTGCCGGAAGCAGCCTTGCGATTATTTTGCTCAAGTGGAAGGACTTGCGCCTTTTTTCGTTCGATCCGGCGCAGGCGCGCGCGATAGGCCTCAACACGAATGTCTTGTACCTCTTGCTGCTTACGCTGCTCGCCGTTACGGCGATCGCTGCGCTGCAAACGGTCGGCAGTATTTTGGTCGTCGCAATGCTTGTAACGCCGGGAGCAGCCGCCTATTTGCTTACGGATAATTTTTCTTCGATGATGCGCCTTGCGTCGATTATCGGCTTGGTTACCTCCGCAGCAGGCGCGTATATCAGTTATTTTTTGAACGGATCGGCAGGAGGCTGCATCGTTGCGCTGCAGTTTTTGCTTTTTTTAGCCGTCCTCTTTTTTGCGCCGCGTCACGGCATAGTCGCCTCTAAGCTGAACGCGGCAAAGGCTGTAAAGGATTTTTTTGCGAAAAAGGCGACCGAAGGCTGAAGGTACTTTTTGCGGCAGGGATTGGAGCACCGCCGGAGGCGTTCGCCGGATTGCAAAGCTGTGAACCGGCGAATGAAGCGAAAGCGGAAGTGCGGAAAGCCCGGCGGTTTTCGCAGGCGCGAAAACCGAGCCGCCCGAAAAAAATTAATAAAAAATATTAAGATGAGGGCAGTTGGGAGAAAGGTATGTTGTGGACAAAACTTATCGAACCGTTTATGTACGGCTTTATGGTAAAGGCGCTCGTGATTGCGGCTTTGGTCGGCTGCGTGTGCGCAGTCGTTTCGTGCTACCTTATTTTAAAGGGATGGTCGCTCATGGGGGACGCGATCTCGCACGCCGTACTGCCGGGCATCGTCGTCGCTTACCTCGTTCATATTCCGCTGGGAGTCGGCGCCTTTGCGGCGGGCTTGCTCAACGCGGCCGCTACCGGTTGGATAAAAGAGCGGAGCCGTATCCGCGAAGATTCGGTTATGGGCGCGGTTTTTACCGGCATGATGGCGCTGGGGTTGATCCTCGTTACGAAGGTGAGTTCGAACATCCATTTTATGCACATTCTGTTCGGGAGCCTTTTGGGAATCGAAAAGCGCGATATGATACAGGCCCTCGTCTGTTCGCTCATAACGCTTGTGCTGGTCGTCGCCAAGCGCAAGGATATTCTTTTGTATTTGTTTGATCAAAATCATGCGAGAGCGATCGGGCTCAACATAAGGTTTATACATTATCTTTTTCTTGCGCTTACGGCGCTGACGATCGTCGCTTCGCTGCAAGCGGTGGGGATTTTGCTTACGGTTGCAATGCTGATTATACCGGGCTGCATCGCCTATCTTTTAACGGACATACTTGACCGTATGCTTTGTATTTCCGCGCTGTCGGCCGCATCGAGCGCGCTCGTCGGAACATATGTAAGCTATTTTTTGAACGGAGCGACCGGCGCATGCATTATTTTAACCGAAGCGCTGTTTTTCGTTTTGACGATGATGTTTGCGCCGAAGTACGGCATGATCGTGCGCTTTGTGCGGCAAGGGCAGAAGGTGCGGTGAAACCTTACAGGAAAAACGGAGGAGAATTGCGGAACGCGAAGCAGCGGAACTGAAGCCGGTCTTTTAATGTACATTCTCTTTTTTTGTATTATTTTCTGGCTATGCGGCGGATTTCGTGGTATAATGACTGTTATATCGCGGAGGTGCGCTGTGTCCGAAAAAAAGTATATCGTTGCGCTCGATCAGGGAACGACGTCGTCGCGGGCTGTCGTATTCGATCACGAAGCGAATAAGGTTGCAAGCGCGCAGCAGGAATTCAATCAATACTATCCGAAGCCCGGCTGGGTCGAGCACGACGCCGAAGAGCTGTTTTTGTGTCAGCTTTCGGTGCTCCAAGAAGTCGTGCGAAGTGTCCGCATCGAAGCGGCGGAAATCGCGGCGATCGGTATAACGAATCAGCGGGAAACGGTCGTGCTGTGGGATAAGGCGACGGGAAAGCCCGTGTACCGCGCGATCGTGTGGCAGTGCAGGCGGACGGCGGAACTCGCCGACGAATTGGTGCTGTCGGGTCAGGGGGATGTGATCCGCGAAAAGACGGGGCTGATTCCCGATGCGTATTTTTCCGGTACGAAAATCAAATGGATTTTGGATAACGTCGAAGGCGTGCGTGAACGTGCGCAAAACGGTGAGCTTCTCGCCGGTACGATCGACACGTGGCTCGTGTGGAAGCTGAGCGGCGGAAAATGCCATGTGACGGATTATACGAATGCTTCCCGCACGATGCTTTTCAATATTCACACACTGCAGTGGGACGACGATCTCTTAGAGCTGCTCGGCATACCGCGCTGTATCCTTCCCGACGTAAAAGATTCATCGTATGTGTATACGACGACCGACAAAAACGTATGCGGTTTTGAAGTTCCGATCGCGTCCGTCATTGGCGATCAGCAGGCGGCACTTTTCGGACAGGGCTGTTTCAATGCGGGCGAAACGAAATCGACCTACGGTACCGGCTGTTTTTTGCTCATGCACACGGGGACAAAACCGGTCGCATCTTCTCACAAACTGCTGACCACGATCGCGCTCGGTATAAACGGCTCCGTGACATACGCGCTCGAAGGCAGCGTGTTTATCGGCGGGGCGCTCATCAAATGGCTGCGCGACGAACTCGGTCTTATTAAAACCGCACACGAATGCGATACGCTTGCCGAAACCGTTCCCGATTCGAACGATGTCATCATTGTGCCGGCTTTTACGGGACTCGGTGCGCCGTATTGGGATCCCTATGCGCGCGGTACGATCGCGGGGCTTACGCGCGGTGCGAATAAAGCGCATATCTGCCGCGCGGCGCTCGAAGCGATCGCGTTTCAGGTAAAGGACGAACTTGAGTGCATGAAGGAAGACGCCGGCTGCGCGATTCCGACGCTGAAAGCGGACGGAGGAGCCTGCGTGAGCAATCCGATGATGCAGTTCCAATCCGATATCCTCGACACGCCGGTGTACCGGCCGAAAAACGTCGAAACGACGGTGACCGGTGCCGCCTTTCTTGCGGGGCTTGCCGTCGGCTTTTGGCATGACAAAGACGAGTTGCTCGGATTTTGGAAAATGGATAAAATCTTTACGCCTGAGATGGAGAGTAAAAAACGTGATGTGCTGTACGCGTTGTGGAAGCGTGCGGTCGAACGTGCAAAAGGCTGGGCCATACATTAACAATTTTTAACCTCATTGATAATTTTCCCGGCTGCCTGAAAACTTCGGTTTTTAGAGGCGACCGATAATCGATATGTAACTATGTTTGTTGGAGGCATCATGAATAGCAGGATTACGTATGACGTTGCGATAATCGGCGCGGGGATTACCGGCGCCTGCATCGCGCGGGAGCTCGCAAAAACTTCCGCAAAGATCGCGCTCATCGAAAAAGAAAACGATGTCGCGTGCGGCAGTTCGAAGGCGAACTCCGCGATCGTTCACGGAGGATTCGATCCCGTGCCGGGTACGCTTATGGCGCGCCTCAACGTGCGCGGAAGCGAACTGTATCCGGAACTTGCAAAAAAATTGAATTTCGATTACGAAAACAACGGATCGCTCGTCATCGCCTTCGACGAACAGGGTAGGGCGCTTCTAAATACGCTGCTCGAGCGCGGCAGGAAAAACGGCGTTAAAGATCTGCGCATCGTCGAAAGCGAAGAACTGCACGATATGGAACCGAATCTCGGCGACAATTCGCTTGCGGCGCTGTACTCTCCGACTGCGGGGATCATGTGTCCGTACAAAGCGACGTGGGCGTTTGCCGAAAGCGCGGTCATAAACGGCGCGGAATTTTTCAGAAATACAGCGGTTCACGCGATCGAAAAAACGGACGGCGTCTTCGTGCTACGTACGGGGCACGGAGAGATCCGCGCGAAGTACGTCGTAAACGCCGCGGGCATCTTTGCAGATAAAGTGAGCGCGATGGCGGGCGCTCGAAAATTCGTCATCAAGCAGCGGCGCGGCGAATACTGTCTTCTCGACAACAACTGTAAATCCCTCGTCAATCATACGCTCTTTCAAACGCCGACCGCGCTCGGAAAAGGCGTGCTCGTAACGCAGACAGTCGACGGCAATATTTTGATCGGGCCGAGCGCCGACGACCAAAGCGGCGACATGGACGGCTATACGGGGACGACCGCCGCATCGCAGGCGGACGTGCTTGCAAAAGCGTCGCTTACGATCCCCGATATCCCCCGCGGCAATATTATCAATTCCTTTGCCGGTATCCGCGCGATTGCCTGTGAAACGGATGAAAACGGAAATGCGGGCGAAAGCATCGAAGATTTTATCATCGAAGAAGATGCGAACGTAAAAGGTTTTATCAACGCAAGCGGTATCTGTTCGCCCGGTCTTTCCGCCGCTCCGGCAACCGCCGAATACGTCGCGGAACTGCTTAAAAGCGCGGGTCTCGATGTAAAAAAGCGGGACGATTTTATCGAAGAGCGCAAGGGGATCACCGCCTTTCACACGGCGAATATTGCGACGCGTTTAAAACTTATTAAAGAAGATCCTCTGTACGGGCAGATCATCTGCCGCTGCGAAACGGTAACGGAAGCGGAAATCGTACAGGCGATCCGTTCTCCGCTCGGCGCACTCGATGTGGACGGCATCAAGCGGAGGACGCGGGCGGGCATGGGCAGGTGCCAAAGCGGTTTTTGCTCGCCGCGCGTTACGGAAATCCTTTCGCGCGAAGCGCATATTCCGATGACGTCGGTGACGAAAAAAGGCGGCTCGTCGTTCATGCTTGCAGGCAAAACGCGCGACTTTTCCGACGATGAATCGATGCAGGGGGCGAAACGATGAGCAATACGATATACGATGCGATCATTGTCGGCGGCGGGCCGGCAGGTCTTGCCGCAGCCGTTTCGGCACACGATAACGGTGCTGAAAAATTATTGATTTTGGAACGCGATTCGAAGCTCGGCGGAATTCTTTTGCAGTGCATTCACAACGGATTCGGTCTTCACTATTTCGGAGAGGAGCTGACGGGTCCCGAATACGCAGGCCGCTTTGTCGCGCAGGTTCGCGAACGGGGCATCGAATACAAAACGGATACGATGGTCATTTCGATAGACAGGGCTGAAGATTTTGAAGGTGCGGGATTGACCGGAAAATCGTTCGATAAAACGAGCGGAGAGCACGTCGTCACAGCGATGAACGCAAAAGACGGACTCATGTTTTTGCACACGAAGACGGTTATACTCGCGATGGGCTGCAGAGAGCGGACGCGGGGCGCTCTCGTCATTCCGGGGACGCGTCCGGCAGGCATCTTTACGGCCGGAAGCGCGCAGCGTTTCGTCAATATCGACGGATACTTGCCCGGTAAAAAAATCGTTATTTTGGGAAGCGGCGACATCGGGCTTATCATGGCGAGGCGGCTCACGCTCGAAGGGTGCGACGTAAAAGTCGTATGCGAAGTGATGCCGTATTCGGCGGGCTTGAGCCGCAATATGACTCAGTGTCTCGAAAACTTCAACATACCGCTGAAATTGAGTACGACGGTTATCGAAATCCACGGGAGAGAGCGCGTGACGGGCGTTACGATCGCTGCAGTCGACGCGAACCGCCGTCCGGTAAAAGGTTCGGAAGAATACGTCGCGTGCGATACGCTTCTCCTTTCGGTCGGACTCATTCCCGAAAACGAAGTGAGTACGGGCGCGGGCGTTCACATGGATCCGGTGACGAAGGGGCCGTCGGTCAATCAGCTTATGGAAACGAGCGTACCCGGCATCTTTGCGTGCGGCAATACCGTACACGTTCACGACTTGGTCGATTTCGTGACGACCGAAAGCGTGCTCGCCGGAAAATGCGCGGCCGAATACGCGCTTCATGCGGAAAGCGCGAGACAAAATGCAGCGAACGCCGCTTTACATGCGCTTCCGATACGGCCGGGAAACCGCGTGCGTTACACCGTGCCGCAGCATATCGATCGGGACGACGCTTTTAAAGAAAGTGCGTCGAAGAAGTATGCGGATAAAAAAGACGAGCCAAAAGTGCAGATCATGTTCCGCAGCACCGACGTGTACCGCGGAGTTACCGTCGCCGTCTACAGCGGCAACGAGCGGCTCTATTCGAAAAAAGCGCGGATCGTGCGGCCGGGCGAAATGCAGATCGCGGACGTGCCGGCTTCTTCGCTTGCAAAGGTTGAAGCGCCGCTCACCGTTTCGATCGAAACGCCGGAAGATACGATAGACTGATCGGCGCCCGCGGCATTGTGCAGACGCGATTTTAAAATTTTGCAAATTCGGAATACGAGGTTTCTTATGGAGATAAACGAAAAAAAGACGATGACATGTATCATCTGTCCGATGGGCTGTCAGCTTGAAGTGACGAAACTGTCGGGAGCAGGGGAGGCGCCTTCATATTCGGTTACGGGCAACGCGTGCAAGAGAGGCGAAGCGTATGCGTATAAAGAACTTACGAATCCCGAGCGGACGCTCACCTGTACGGTGCAGGTTGCAGGCGGCGCTTCGCGGCTCGTGCCTGCAAAGTCGAAAGCGGAAGTGCCGCGCGATATGCAGCTCGAATGTATGGAAGTGATAAAGCGCCTGTGCGTTCCGGCTCCCGTCCGTGCGGGAGACGTACTCTGTGAAGACATCCTCAATACGGGTGCCGATATCGTCGCGTGCGACGATGTCGCAGCTGTGTGATTTTATAACCGCTGCGATTTGCCGTGCGGTCGATCGCAGTTTTCAGCGGCTCGTTTGAATCTGCGGTTTACAGATGCGACGTTAGAGTATTCGATACGGTTCGTAGCCTTGAGGGGGTGTAAGCGCAGAGGGGGTAGTGGAAAAGACCGGAGCGCCTGAGCGCGAGGACTTTGGAACGAGGGGGAGACTTCCCCCTTTTTTATATTAATAATTATAGAACTCGAACGATGATTTATTAATTGTTAAAACTTCGCTTTTCGGAGGCGCACCTGTTCGATGTCGTCGCTGAAAAGTTCGCGCAAATCGTTGAGTCCGAGCGCCATAAGCGCCATACGGTCTATACCGATGCCCCATGCCAAAACGGGTACGTCGACACCCATCGCTTTCGTCACTTCGGGGCGGAATATGCCCGAGCCGCCGAGTTCGAACCAGCCGAGCACCGGATGTTTTATGTGCACTTCGATCGACGGTTCGGTAAACGGAAAATAACCGGGCACGTATTTGACGTCGGTTGCACCTGCGATTTCCGTCGCGAACATTTTTAAAAAGCCCAGCAGCGTTTTTAAGTTGACGTCGTTTCCGAGTACGATGCCTTCGGTTTGATAAAAATCGCTCAAGTGTGTCGCGTCGACTTTATCGTAGCGGAAGCAGCGCACGATGCCGAAATATTTTCCGGGCACTTCGGCTTTGTGGAGCCGGTGCGCGGAGAGGACGGTACCCTGACTTCGCAAAATGAGGCGCCGCGTAAACTCCGTGTCGAAGCGGTAGTTCCATCCGCGGCTTCCCGAATCTCCTCCGTTTTCGTGGATACGCTTGACGTTCGACAGGTAGGGCTCTTCGATCGATTTTGCGTGCGTCGGATTTTTGATGCGGTACACGTCGTGGATGTCGCGCGCCGCGTGAAACTGCGGCATAAAGAGCGCGTCTCCGTTCCAGAATTCGGTTTCGACGAGCGGGCCGTCGAACTCCTGAAAACCGAGCGACGAAAGTTTGTCTTTTACCGATTCGAGAAACTGCACGTAGGGATTCGTTCTGCCGGGGATGATGCGCGCGGGCGGAATCGCGATGTTGTACGCGCGGAAAGTTCCGCGTTTCCAGTCGCCCGAAGAGAGCAGCTGCGGCGTCACTTCTCCGATTTCGTTTCCGGTGATGCCGGCTTTTTTGAGCGCTTCGACGACTTTTTCGTATGCGTCGGTGAGTTTATACGTAACCGTTTCGCGTTCGATGATTTTGAACGGGCTGTCCGCAGCGCCTCGCTTTTTTGCGAGGCTCGCGATGACATCCTTTTCTTCGGCGGAAAGAGATTCTCTGTCGAGCTGTCCGTTTTCGGCAGCTGCGGCTTTTTTTAATAATTCTTTGACGATCGAAATGCGTTTCGGAAGGGGCTTATCGGTTATGACGACCTGCTTTTCGTCGTTCATTTTCAAAACGCCGTCTTTTGCAAGCTGACCGAATGCGCTTCCGATATCTTTGCTTTCGATGTTCAGCGCCGCGGCGATCTTCGGAAGTACTTGGGCGCCGTGTTCTTTTATAAAATTTATAAAGCGCTCTTCGATCGTGCTGCCGACTTTTACGATGGAACGGCCGAGCTCGGTGATTTCGTAATACGTGTGCGGCGTTCTGCCGGCTTCTTTGACAAGCTCTTTGCCGGAAAGCCACGAAAACGCCTGGTTCGCGTGACCTTCTTTATAGTCCAAATCTTTTTGCAGTTTTTCGGACGTTAAATCGTCTTTTTGCGAATAGCGCAAAAGCACTTTCGTTTCGAGGGGATGCAGATTTTTAATAATATTTGAAACGTCCATTTCGTGCCTGATTTACCGAGTGAATTTTACGTACGACATATACTGTGCGCAGCTGTAGCCGCGTTCGTTTTTAAAATATTTTTCTTTGTCGCGCGTGAGATATTTATAGTGATAATATTGATTAGCTTTCATAAAATCTTCGAGGCACGCGAGTACGGTGTTCATCGCCTGCGCTTTGTCGTAGGTGACGTACATGCACGTGTAGTAGATGCGCACTTCGTCATAGCGCGGCGTATATTCGATGCGAACTTCGGCCGTGTCGTCGGTCGTGTGCTGATTTTCCGGTATGATGATGCGCGTCGTCTTTTCGTCGTAGCCTCTGTTGTCGGCGGATGTTTCGGGCGTAAACGACCCCGATTTCTGCGCAAACATCATCGCTCCTGCAAAGAGCATGCAGCATGCGAGCAAAATTTTTTTCATAACGCGGTACCTCCATAGTGCCCTTCGTGTTTCGATTGTCAAAATTGAGTATACGGTAGTATTTTATCAGTTTCAAGAAAAAAATCAAGCTGGACTTTATAGCGCCCGGCATCGATGCCGATGAGCGGTTCCCGTCTGAGAAGAACTCTGCCGCGTATCTCTTTCGGTTTATTTTTGATTTTTGTCCGAAAGTAGGCGCGCACTGCGTCTTTGATCGCGTCGCGCACGGCGTCCCTTATGCCGTCGAAGCCGTCGGAAATTTTTCCGTAGCCTATACCGTGTACCGTATCGTTTGTGATCGACGCCCAAAGATAATAATTTCCGATCATCGAGGCAGTCCGCGTAAATTCCGCCCAGCAGTATACTTTGCCGTTTTCAATCCACGGCTTTGCGTACGTGATGTTTTGCTCCGCTTCACCCAATTCCCGTATCGGAGAAAAATCGATGTACTCTTCGACGCTGCGCAATTTGTCGGACGGCGTATAGCTGAAATTCCAGCCGTGTACCATCCCTCCGATGATAAACGGTGCGAGCGTTTTCAGCCGCGCACTTGAATAATCGAATATGCCTGCGGAAGTATCCTGCGCTTCGGCGAGTCCCGGATATGCGTCGAGCTCCGCCCACAGCGGTATGCGGATATGTTCGATAACGTCGGGCGTTTGCGAAAACACGGCTCCCGCTTTTGCATGCGGACATATGCACGCGGCGAAGAGAAAAAAAACCGTCAATACGAAACGCTCCGCGAATACAAGCGCATGCTTATAGGAGGGGATCATGTCGTGCATTATTATTAATATTTTTTTCATCTGTCGATCTTAATTTGCCTTCCGGTCTCGTTTGCCTTTACATTTATTATCGTATAATTTTTCATAATCTCAAAGAAAATCGCCCAGTTCGGAAGCTGACGTTCGAGCAGGTCGACGTTGTCTCTGTTGCGCGACGACATTATCAATACTTTAAGATTCGAAATGATTTCGCTGTTCGCTTTTTTCGCATCGGCGAGCAATTCGTTTATTTGGATGTATACATTTTGCAGATGATATATTTCTTCCTGCAGCAGTTTTTGCGCATTTGTATTGGCGGTGGAGACCATCGTTTCAAGCTTCGTATAAAAATCGCTGTCTTTGTGGCTGTCCACGATATAACCTTCGAGAACGGCAGTGTCGAACATTTTGCCGCGCGAAAAAAGATTTTCGAACGCTTTGATCCTGCCTTCGCATTCGCAGGATGCATACACATTGCTTGAAAATTCGGATTTGTATGTTTGATTATTAAAAAAACCTTCGATGATGATATTGTTCAAAAGCGCTTGTATCGGTTCGGTAAGATATTGCTGCAAAAAGGTTTTGAGTATCTGCATCGGTGTAATCCATGCAAAGGCGAACGACGTATTCGCTTGGAGCTTTGCATTCGTGCTCGTATCGTAGCCGATAAGCGTCGCAAGGGGAGAATCGCCGAAGAGTTTTGAAAGTTCGCTCGAAAGCAGTTCGTCTTTGAGTTCCGTTTTGATCCGCTGTTCATCTGCGAGATACTGCTGTTGAAATCGCTCTGCAAAATTCTTTCGCGCCGATTCTCGGTATTCGACTGCGGCGGGTTTGTATTCCGCATTTTCTTTGTGTATGCGGATCAGCGCTTGTAAGTGCTGAGGCGTGAGTACGTGTGTTACGATGTATGCAATTTTTTTTACGTTTTCCTTATACGCTTCCGTTCGAGATGCGGAAAGCGCGCCGTTATTTTTCAACTGTGCGAGCGCAATGACGGCCTGAACGACGGCATTCGTAATCTGCAATCCTTCGATTTGAAAATAAAGATCTTCGACCGCGTTTCCGAGCCGTTCGAGCGGCACATCCTGATAGACCGGCTTGTACGACAGATCAACCGTTGTAAAATTCGCATCGAAGGGATGGATGATTGCGGCGAAATTGAAGCGGCACAAATCGACAAGCTGATGCAGCGAGATCAATTCTCTGTCGATGTTTTTAAATGAATCGCCGTTGAGCGCTTTTATTATTTTCTCAAGCGTGTGCCGCTGGCGTTCGAATTCCCGATCCTGCTCGTTGCCCGCTGCAGCCGCCGCTTTTTTTCGGTTGGCGTACGAAAGTGATTTTATCGCTTCCTGATCTTCCGGCGTAAATCCCGTCAGCACGAGCTGAGCTTCAAAGCGCCGCTGCTTCGGGATGTCGGAACCGCCGATCGTTCCGGCAAACAATTCGTTGAGCGGGTGCGTGTTCACGTACAGGATGCGTACGGCTTCCGCAAAGTTCGGCAAAATGCGCCCGTTCCGGTACAGAGCGGGTTGTGCGGAAAGGATTTCGCTTTCGAGCTTTTTTTTCTGCAGCCGCTGCTGCACTTCGGGAGAAGCTTTGTTGAATATCGATTCGAAAAAAACGACGATCGCGCGGAACAAACTCATGTATACTATTGTAATTCATTTTACCGTTTTTGCAAGAGCTCGGCAATTGCGAGCAGTGCGGAGCAATCGCCGAGCGTCTCCGATAAAAGAAAAACGGCTTGGCCGTTTTTCGACTCACGACTTCCTATAAGATTGCGAGCAGTGGTCGTTCGCGGTGCATCCGTGAACCGCTCACTACCGTATTTTTACTTCGTAAAAATACGCAGCCGTTTTGCCAAGATACGACACGGCCTCCGTGCCGCGTATTGCATGAAATGAAAATTCCCGCGCAGGATTTATGTGCGTCTATCACAAAGCGCACCGTAAACGCCGCGCTTTGTGTCCTCATAAGGAATCGCAGTCGGCTTTTGCGGTACATCCATTTATTTTTACAAAAAAGCGCGTAATTTATCACTTTGTAAACGATATATAGGTCGAAAGTCGAGTTTCGAAAGTATTTCTAAATAAAGCTATGCTTTCGGCGAGAACCCGTCCGCTTAGCCGCGGTCGAGCTTTTAGGGTAGGCTTCCGCAAGCCTAACGCTCGAAACGGCACGCAGCCGGAACCTCGCCTCCGCATCATTTTATTCACTTTCGAAACTCGCCGTTCAGTTGGTGAACGAAACAGTTGGAAAATTTCGAGTTTTAGAAAACTCGAAATTGAACCATATAGGTCAGCGGCTTCCTTGCCGCACTATCTCAATAACCGAAGGTGCAGCTATGGAATATACCCATAAACCCGTCGAAGAACTTTCCTTTACCGATGACTTTATGTTCGGCACGGTCATGAAAAATAGAATGATCTGCAAAGGCGTCATCGAGCGTCTTTTGCAGATCAAAGTCGGTAAAATCGAATATCCCTCGCTGCAAAAAAAGATAGCACCCTTTTACGAAAGCAAGGGTATACGTCTCGACGTCTATGTCTCAGATCCCGAACGCATCTTCGACATAGAAATACAAACGTCGATTCCGCCCTCTCTTCCCAAACGCACACGTTATTACCAAAGCCTTATGGATGTCGATAACCTCTTACGCGGACAAAGCTACGCCGAACTGAAAGAGAGCTACGTCATTTTTATCTGTACGCAGGATCCCTTCGGAGTGGACTTACCTGTTTATACATTCCGCAGCGTGTGCAGTGAGGACGGCAGTATTTTTCTTGATGACAAATCGTATAAAGTATTTTATAATGTGGGTGCCTACGGTAAAGAAGATGAACCTGAATTGAGCGCTTTGTTGGAGTATCTTTGCGAGAGGCGGGCGACGAGCGGTTTTACACAGCACATCGATGAGCTTGTCGAAAAAGCGAAACGGAACGAAAAGTTCAGGAGCTGGTATATGTCGTTAAATATACGGGAAGATGACTTACGCATGGCAGGTGAAAAGATCGGTTTTGAGCGGGGAATACGCAAAGGCCGCCGCGACGGTATTGCCGCGGGAGCTTATCAGGCAAAGCGGGAAACGGCAAAGCTGATGGCCGAACGCAAGTATCCGCTTACTGAGATCCACCATATGACCGGTCTCTCGGAAGCGGAAATCAAAAAACTGTAATAATTATTTGCTTTTCAAAAAGCTCGACATTCAGATTTTTTAGGCAAAAATTGATTTCCGTGGGGTTTGCCGACGGTTTTGTTTCGTTTTGCTTACGGCTTTAATCCGTCCGTAAAAAATCGGCTGTACTCCCGGTCGCCTTATCCTCGCAGTCCCGAAACTATCGCGCGGTAGTCGGCTTCGCTCGACGCGTGAACGAGTTTCGCTCTGAGTTCCGCGCCGCCGGGGATACCTTTCGTATACGCGCAAAAACGCTTTCGCATTTCTTTGCATGCACACGCTTCTCCTGCATCTTCGATGAGGAGTTTAAGTTCGCGGAAGCCCGCATCGATGCGCGCTTCGATGCCGACGTCTTCATAGCTTCCGGTCGTGAGGAACGCCTTTGTCTTTGTAAAGATAAACGGATTTCCCATCGCACCGCGCGCAAACATGACCGCATCGCAGCCGGTCGTTTCGAGCATCGCCCGTGCGTCTTCCGGCGAAAAGAGGTCTCCCGAACCGAAGACGGGAACGCGGCCGGACACGAATGAAACGAGTTCGTTGAGCGCATTCCAATCGGCTTTGCCTTCGTAGCCCTGCGCCCTCGTCCGCGGGTGCATCGTAATCGCGGCGACGCCTGCCGAAAGAGCCGCGTCCGCCGCTTCTTTCCACGTGATCGTTTTATCGTCCCAGCCTGAGCGGATCTTTACGGTGACGGGGATGCGCCTTTTTGCATGTTCGAGTGCACGGACGGCCGCTTGTACGACGGCGTATAATTTTTCGGGATTTTTCGTGAGTACGGCTCCGGCTCCGGTCTTTACGATTTTCGGAACGGGGCAGCCGCAGTTTATGTCGATGCATGCGCAATCGGTTTTTTCGGCGACGAGTGCGGCCGCCTTTGCGATGACGTCCGGATTGCCGCCGAAGATTTGTACAGCATACGCCGTTTCGTTTTCCGCCTTTCGCAAAAGGCGTTCGGTTTTATCGTTATCGCGGACGAGCGCTTCGGCGGATACCATTTCGGTATACGTGAACGAAGCGCCGCAGTCGACGCAGATCGAACGGAACGAACGGTCGCTGTATCCCGCGACAGGTGCGAGGAATATGTTTCCGCCGAGCGTCAGAGAACCGATCGCAACGGGATGATACGGCATTATTCGGGAAGGTTAAACGCTTTGCAGCTGTTTTTCCAAAGTTGATCGGCAAGCTGTTCGATATCCGTTTCAAGCAGGTCGGAAAGGAAATGCGCCGTCGACGTGATATATGCCGGCATCGTGCGCTTTTTTTCGCGGAATTCCGCCGGGATCATAAAAGGACTTTCCGTTTCGATGAGAATTCTGTCGACGGGTACGTTGAGCGCCGTTTCGTGCAGATTTCGCGCATTGCGGTATGTTAAATTTCCCGCGAACGAAAACCACACGTTCATGCCCGCATCGAGGCAACGCTTTGCGTAATCGGCGTCTTCCGAATAGCAGTGAAAGATCGCCCCTGCCTGCGGAATGCGTTCGGCAAGCACGTCGAATATGTCTTTGCCCGCGTCGCGGTTATGGATGATGACCGGCAGGTTGTGCTTTTGTGCGATTTCGAGCTGCGTGATAAACAATTCGATTTGCGACCTCTTGTCGCCGAACTGCTTGTAGTAATCGAGCCCCGTTTCGCCGACGGCGACGACATTCGGCAATTTGAGATTTTCTTCGATCGTATTTGCGTAGTCTTTGCCCGGATTCGTCACTTCGGACGGAGCAACTCCGACCGCATGGTAGATGCCGTTTACCGCTTTCAGCGTATTGTACACGCGCTTAAAATCGAGAAGACTGTTATTGATGGATATAATTCGGGCAACGCCGGCCTGTTTTGCCTGCTGAATGACGCGGAGCTGCTCAATAGGGTCATCATAGATCAGCCCGATGTGGGCGTGAGTATCAAAAAATTGCATGGCATTTCTCCTATAAAAACTTTTGCAGGTACTTGCAGCGAAGCTTCAAGCAAGGTGCAACTTCCGAAAAAGTTTTTAGTCATGCGCGCGCCTCGCAACGAGGAGCTTTGCTCCGACGTTTCCAGCGGCGCATACGTTCAATAATCGAGTTTGCGAAAACACACTGTATCGTATTCATTTGATTTTCATGAAAATGATATGTGTATATATCTTCCGCAAACATCCGCGCAAACTCGAGATAAGAACGCTGCGATTTCGAGCAATGCACAGAAATCGCGAGTGTCTCCCATAAAAGAAAAACGCTTTGGCGTTTTTCGGCTTTAGACTCCAGCGACGGCGATATTTCAGACGGCGCTTTTTATCATTTCTCCCATAAATAAAAACTTTCGAAGAACGTATGTTTTCGAAAGTATATGCAGCGAATCGGAAATATACCGATGTTATTGTTTCTATAAAGATACCACAGCTTTTGTGTGAAGTCAAACTATTTTTACGAACGTGTTGAGCGTGCATTTGACCCGGATACGGCGCATTTTCCTTTCTGTGTATATCTGCACTTCACTTTTCCAAGAGCGATGCGAGCTGCTGGGCATATTTTTTTACCGCTCTTCGTCCGAGCGGGGTTGCGCTGTACAGTGTCACGGGCTTTCGATTTACGAACCGTTTTTCGACCGTCAGATAACCGGCGTTTTCCAATTTTTTGCAGTGAACGGTCAGATTGCCGTCGGTCGCATGTACCGTATCGCGCAGCACGGTAAATTCGATTTTTTGGCAGCCGAGGAGAACGGACATAACCGCAAGGCGCAGGCGGGAAGACAGCTGCTCGTCGAGCAGGCGGTGATCGAAAAAATCGACTTGCCGATCAGCAGCGGTCATCGGACGACTTCTTTTTTCGCATGATGATGAGAGCGGCGAGGGCGGGGATTGCAAGCAAAACGAAAGTTGCCGCGCTTATGATGAGCGGAGCTGTGTGTGGCCCTACAAAGAGGCAGGGCAGTGCGGACAAGAGCCAGAGGACGCCTTCCGCGTACATGATAATCCTTGCGCGCCTTTGTATCAGCGTTCCGCTCGTAACACATCCGACCGCTATCAATATGCCGATGATGAAAAAAACGGCGGAAAAATCGAGCTTACCGAAAAACGACAGTACAAAATTCAATACGATGACAAAACCGATACTGCCCCATAGAGCGGCAAAGATGCGGTCACTTGCCCTTTGTATTTTTTCCTGCCGTTGCCGGCGGAAATACAGCGGTAAAAAAAGCTGGCAAAATCCGATGACGAAGAGCCAAATGAGCCACACGTATTTTGCCGAACCGAAAAACAGACAACCGTACGTTGCACCCGTTCCGACGGGAATGGCAATGCCGTATACCGAAAACGGCACGAGCATCGATTCGAAACCCGCTTCGGCGTCTTCCGCCAATGCACCGATTAAAGACAGCTGTTCTTCTATCTCTTCGTCGTTCATACTGCAGTACCTTTTTGCAACATCCTCAGAATATAGAAAACGCCGATTAAAGTCGAGTGCACATCGGCGCTTTTATATTCGATTGTGTGTTTTATCGGCACATCGGGAGCGTGTAGCGCATACCGGCTTTTGCGTGAAAGCCGAATCCGCCGCCTCCGATTTCGGTAAAAAAGCTGAAGTTGACCGGCTTTTGGGTCATAAAGAATTCAAAGCCGAAAAATCCTTGCCCCGTTATGGCAACCGTATACTCTTCGTCGAGGGGAAAACGTGCCATGGGCCCGCCGCCGCCGTACAAGCGGATATTTGCCGTTTGCATCAGATGTCCGCCCATTATCGAAAAATCGACGACAGGGTATCCGTATGTGTACTCGCTGTCGGGGAAATAGTATTCCGCATTTAGTCGGAACGCGAACGAGTTGTCGAAAAACCACGGAGACGTGACGGCGGTCGATAGAGCGAAATCGCTTTTGAGACCGGCCAGTGCGAAATCGAATCCCATGCCGGTTTCCGATTTTTCCCTTCCTTCTTTTGCAAACGTGCACGCGCATGCCGCACATAGAAGGCATATACCGCATAAAATCTTTTTCATAAAATACTTCCTTGTGTGTCTGAAAATCTTGCCGTCGAAGCCGGATAAAAAGCTGCAGTCTTTTATACTCGGTTTCGATTTCCGGAACAGTATAACTTATTTACTTTATTTTGTAAAGTGCTTTATAATTTTTTATGTCGAATTTCGAAGACGTCGATTGTCGGTCGGTGCATACAATTCCTTGCAGGTATTCTCGCGTGTCGGTCATTTCGGAAAAAGATATTGATTGACGTATTTGTAATGACGTACTACAATTACTTTGGGTCGGAAAAAGCAGCTGACTTTATTCTTTATGTTGATATTTTATACAATGAAGCATATTATATAACCATAAATAACTATGATGAAAAACGTATTTGAAAAAATCAAAATGAACGGGAGAAAAATTGCAGCTTCTCCCGTAACGTTGAGGGCGTTGTACCTCGTCGTGTTGCTCGAACTTATGCTGTTCCCTTTCAGTATGACCGGCATGGATTTGTTCAATCCGGAACAAACTTCCCGCCTGCTGTTTCCGTTTACCGTATTGTTTTCGGGTGCGGTAACGAAAGGTTTTAATTTTTTTTATATTTGCTGCCTTTCGTTTTTTCTTTTGCCGATAACGTTTATAGTCATCGCGCTGTCATTTTTCCGAAAAGAAATAACCGAGCTCATCATATATCTGTGTTTGCTTGTTTCGCTGACGTTTTACTTGGCGGCGTCCGTTTGCGGAATCATTTTATTTGCGAATACCGCCCGCTGGTTTTCTTCGCTGAGTCCCCTCGCGTATGCGGCGTTTTTTTCGGCTTTGATCTTCCATGCGTGTCTCATCGCCGTCGGGATCGTTTCCATAAAAGCGCAAAACGAATCTTATGTCGAATATAAAAAATTATTAAAAGAAGAAGAAAAAAAAGAAGCCGTCATTCGGAAAAAGGCGGCGGAAAAATTGAAAAAACGGAAAAAGACCGAAGCCGATGCAGATGAAAATTTTACCGCCGTAAAAACCGCTTTGAGCGAATGGGTACATAGCGTGCGGACTGTTAAAATCAAAACGCACATAAAAATCAAGATAACCGTCGTTATTCTTTTGACGATCCTTATCATTCTTTCGACGTTTATCTACACCGATTTGAAAAATTATAAAGCGCTTGTTTCGCAGACCGCCGACAATACGGGTAAAAATCTTGCGGAGCAGGTTGCCGCGATTTACGATTTTTCCGACGGACTCCATACGAAGATAAGCGCTTTTCTCGAAGGCATCAACAAAACCAATGCGTCTTCGCCTTTTCCCTGTCAAAGAGCGGATATCATTACGACGAGCGCCAAATCGAATGTTTTTCTCGAAGCGATCGATTATGCTACCGAGTTGCCGGAATTCGACGTTTTTTCGTATACGACGGCTGCAGGGGAGATCCATAAAATCCATCAGGAAGAAAAAAGGATTTTACCGTCGGAAGCCATTCAGTACATAGTCCACTTCCAAGACATAAACACGAGAAGCAAGCCCATTTACAAAGAGGGAAAAGACACGTGCATCTATGTATATCCCGTAACATTTTCGAGAAAAGACGGCCAAAAGCTCGTGGGATTTTCGGTCGTTACGTATTTGAAAGAAATTTTAAACCGACCGTATTTTCAGGCAAAAGTTTTTATCCTTTCGATCTCGGTGATTTTTTTCTATGCTTCCATAATCATCACGCTGTTCCTCGCTGACTTTATAGTAAATCCCGTTCTCTTCCTTTGCGGCAATATCAGACGAACGGCGAACAGTCTCAGCGATATGCTTGCCGGAAATGCAAAGATCGAATCGGGTAAATTGATTTTTGAAGAAACCGTCAATACCAACGACGAAATAAAAAATCTCTCCGTCGAAATAAACAATATCGTATCGCTTGTGCGCGGTATGCTTCCCTATGTGTCGTTTCACACGGTGCAGAACGCGGAAAAAAAAGCGGGCCGTTTGAGCACGACGCGCGAGTTGTGTTTTTTGTTTACGGATATCCGCGGTTTTACGAGCCTTTGTGAAAAGGTACAGCCGAAAGAAGTTATACGGCTTTTAAATCATTACCTCGATATCGAAACGAAAATTATTTTCGATAACGGAGGCGATGTCGATAAATATGTCGGCGATGAAATAATGGCGTTTTTTTCCGGAGCGAAAAAGGAAATCAACGCGTGCAAAGCCGCAATGGAAATTCGCAAAGCGATGTACCGCGAAAAACAGCTCGCGCTCGAAAAGGGGGCGGATGCTATCGCCGTCGGTATCGGGATCAATTCGGGTTCCGTCGTATTCGGTTCCGTCGGTTCGGAAACGCGCAAAGATTTTACGTCGATCGGCGATACCGTAAACCTTGCGGCGCGCCTTGAAAGCGCGAATAAGGAATACGGCTCGAAATCGATTATTTCAAGGGCGGTGTATGAAAAGCTCGGAAAAGATTTCGTGTGCCGCGAACTCGACTACATAACGGTAAAAGGAAAAACGAAACCCGTGCGTATCTATGAAGTGCTGCAGGCGAAAGAAGCTGTGACCGATAAAATTCTCGATTTAAAACGGAAATTTGAAACCGGTTTGTCGTATTACCGAAAAATGGAATGGGATTCTGCAGAAAAATACTTTTCCGAAAACGCGGAAAAATACAACGATGCGCCGTCAAAAGTATTTTTGAAAAGGATTGCCCGCTATCGGTTATCGCCGCCGAGCAAGGAATGGAAGGGCGTTTTTGTAATGACGGGAAAATAGCAGTCGCGCGACGGCGATCGGATTTTCGGGACGATCGCGTTTTAACGGCTGCAGACATTGTCTTTTACAAGAGCTTGCGTTTTTGCTTGTGTTTTGCTTGCAATCGCATCGCTCTTTACGTTACAATAGAACGCTATGAAAGCTTCTCAAACGATTATTTCAACGCTGCGCGATTCTCCCGCCGATGCCGTCATCGAAAGCCACAAGCTTATGATGCGCGCGGGTCTTATCAGAAAATTGGCAAACGGATTATACGCGTATATGCCCCTCGGTTTGCGTGCGCTTCGAAAAGCGGAAGCGATCATCCGCGAAGAACTCGATGCCGCCGGCATGCTTGAAATAAAACCGCCGGTCATTCAACCTGGCGATTTGTGGAAAGAAAGCGGGCGCTGGCAGACGATGGGGCCGGAAATGCTGCGCGCAAAAACGCGGGGCGGACAGGATATGATCGTGAGTCCTACTGCGGAAGAAGCGTTTACGGCTCTCGTGCGCGACGGTCTTACGTCGTACAAACAGCTGCCGATTTTTATCTATCAAATCAATACGAAGTACCGCGACGAAATCAGACCGCGCTACGGCGTCATGCGCGGCCGCGAATTCATCATGATGGATGCGTATTCGTTCGATGCGGACGAACGTTCGCTCGATGAAAGCTACGAAACATGTTCGCGCGCATACCGCCGTATTTTTAAGCGTATGGGTATCAACGTGATTCGCGTACGAGCCGACGCCGGCGCTATAGGCGGAGACGTCTCGGAAGAGTTCATGGTCGAAAGCTCCGTCGGCGACAATACGCTCGTGCTCTGTCCTTCATGCGGTTATGCGGCAAACGTCGAAAAAGCTTCGTGCAAAGCCGATACCGCCCTCGACACCGCAGGTAAGGTGCAGGTTGCGGCCGAAAAACCGATCGAAAAAGTTTCGTGCCCCGGCGTCGAAACCATTGCCAAGATGGAAACGTTCTTTAAAATGAGCGCTTCGCAGTTTATCAAAGTGCTCATCTACAAAGCGTATAATTCCTCCCTCGATTTGACGGATGCGCGCGGAGGTGCCGCATTTAAGCGTGAAAAGGATGAGGGCGGAAACGAATATTATCCGGAAAGTTTTTTTGCAGTTGCAATCCGCGGCGACCTCGATGTGAACGAAACGAAACTCGCTGCTGCCCTTAAAGCGAGCGGTGCGGAACTCGCGGAAGAAGAAGACGTTATAAAGTATTCCGGTGCGCCGCACGGATTTGTCGGACCTGTCGGATTGACGAAAGTGCCGCTCGTTGCGGACGAAAGCGTTATGGTAAAAAAGGACGACGGCTCGTACGACGTTCGCGTCCACGATACGGTAACAGGCGGCGGCGAAAAAGACGTCGACAATATGCACGTCGAACCGCTGCGTGACTTTACACCTTTTATGACGGTCGACGTTCGCACCGTAAAAGAAGGCGATGCGTGCGCCGTCTGCGGCAAAGCGCTCTATACGAAAAAAGGCAACGAGCTCGGTCACATCTTCAAACTCGGTACAAAATACACGAAGTCGATGAACGTTTCGTATCTCGACGTAAACGGTAAAGCGTGTATGCCGCTCATGGGCTGCTACGGCATCGGCGTCGATCGTACGCTTGCGTCGATCATCGAAGAGCACCACGACGATAAGGGTATCGTTTGGACGATGAGTACCGCGCCTTACCAGGTCGCGATCGTGCCGATAAAATACGAAGGGCGCATGAAAGAAGTGTCCGACGACATTTACGATGCGCTTACGAAGGCGGGCATCGAAGTGCTGCTCGACGACAGAAACGAGCGGCCGGGCGTCAAATTCGCCGATATGGATTTGATCGGCATTCCGGTGCGAATCGTCGTCGGTGAAAAAAATCTTCCGAACGTGGAGATAAAAGAGCGCTCCGCAAGCGAAGCGTCCCTTGTTCCGGTCGGCGACGCGGCAAAGCATGCGGAAAAGATCGTGCGGGATGCGCTCGCGGCTCTCAATGCGTAAGCGTGATGTAAAATCCGCAATGTGTACAAGGGCGGAACGGCGCGACGTGCAATTCGAAGCGGTATAAAACGGGTAGAAAACGGCGCGATGTAAATTCGCGGTGCGCAAAAGGGAGGGAATGACCGTTATGCAACCGATAAAAAAAATCAATAATTATTATAAGGCGATCGCCTGTGCGGCGTTTTTTTTGTGCATGAGGGCGGCGAGTGCGCTTCCGGGATTTACGCCGTACGTCGAAGATGCATCGGGCGAATACGTGTATTACGAAGATAAGACCTTTACGCGGAAGTCTTACGTCGGCTTTCTGTGCTACGATGAAGCGACGTACGCCGCGCGCTATTATGCGCCGAAAACGGATAAAGACGCGCCGCTTTCCGTAACGATTTTTATAACGCTCGATCCCGCATCCGATCACATGGAAATCACCGGCGAAAAGCAGGTCGCGTCCGGCTCTCCGCGCGACGGAGAAATCGTCAATTATCTTGAAGACATGATGTACACGCTGAATGCGCACCGTACCAAAGCCGGCAGCATCGTCCGTGAAAACGAGCGGATCGTGCCCGACGACATCATGCAGTTCGGCGGCAAAGTCGTCGTCGAATACGATTACCTCATTCCGCTCTTCAACGTCGCGCGCATCGCAAAGGAAAGCGATATGTCGATGCTCTTCGACGTCGTAAGCGTCGGAAAGCTTGCGTCTTCGAGCGACGGAGCCTTTTCGAATTTTACGGGTTTTCCCGAATCCTACGCGGACAAAAAAAAGCCCACACAGCGAAAAAAAACCGCGGCAAAAAAAACGACGCTTTCGTTTGACGGACAAAAACTTGACGCCGACGAAGATTGGGTGCAAAAGATGGACAATATGTGGATGCTCGGAAACGATGCGGTCATTTCCATGGCCTCTCTTCCGAAGCCCGCGGAAACTTCGCATCGTGCGGAAGCTCTCATGATCCGGCGCCTGCTCGAAGGAAACGGTACGTCTTATGCGGATTGGCGTTACGCGTCGGTGAAGGGCGTTGCGGGAACTTATACGCTCGGTGCAGTCTTTTACGATACCGAAAAAAAACGGGCGACGCGAATCGTCAGAAGATTGACAAAGAGAAATGACGGTTCGTACGCGTTTTTTACGCTCAGCGTGTTCGAAAGCGCGTACGCTGCGGGCAGATCGTATTTCGACCGTATCGCCGATTCTTACCAGGTACAGTCAGATTTTTGAAAAGCATTTCCTAACCCTTTGAGCGCACGGATTGCAGCCGCGGAAACGCAATGTACGGCGGGGCTGTCGCTGTGGAGGCGATTTTGCGTTACTCCTTCCTTTTTAGGGAATAGCGTTTTCCGTGCGTTTGTCCATACATGTATGCGCGTATGTATTTTACTTTTTTAAAATATGTGCTATAATTTATTAATTCATTTTAAACCGATTTTCTGTCGGTAATTCGGAGATATCATGGCATCACAAAAAATGGCAGTCGATCTTGAAAAAATCAAGATGGCGATACATTCGGGTATACCGCTTTCCATTACGACATACACGCTGCCGCGCGAGATGGAAACCTATATGGGCGATATACTCAGTGCATTTTTGACCGAGTTGGATCAGCAGCAGATGATTCAGTATTTGAGTTATTGCCTAAGCGAGCTTATGACGAATGCGAAAAAGGCGAACACAAAGCGCGTGTATTTCGCGGAAAAAAAACTCAATATCATGGATGCAGGCGATTATAAAGCCGGTATGACGACGTTTAAAGCGGATACGCTCGGCAATATCGAACATTATCTGCAGCTGCAAAAAGAAGCACGCCTTTATGTAAAGCTTTTTCTGCAAGTTCGTGCGAATAAAATCAAAATCGAAGTACACAACAATTGTCCGCTCACCGTTTTCGAATACAAACGCATTCACGATAAACTTGCGCGCGCTCAGCAGTACGCTTCTATGGAGGAAGCGCTTTCACAGATACTCGACGACTCCGAAGGTGCGGGACTCGGGCTCATCATCATGATTTTGATGCTCGAAAAGATCGGGTTGACGGAAGAGAATTTTCAAACGGTTTCGGAAAACGGCGAAACGATCACGCGCATCATATTGCCGGTGAGCGAAAAGACGAAAAAGGAATTGTCGATCGTCGCGCTGGAATTTATTAAAACGATCAACGATTTGCCGCAATTCCCCGACAATATCGTGCGGCTCAACAGACTTTTAAACGATCCCGACTCGAAGATGTCGGACATAGCGATGCAGATAAGCAACGATGCGACGCTTACGGGAGAATTATTAAAGCTCGTCAATTCTGCAGCTTTCGCTCTTGCAAATCCCTGTTCGAATATCGCGGACGCGGTAAAGCTCGTCGGCATACGCGGTATCAGAAACCTTTTGTACAGTATCGGCTCAATTAAAACGTTTGAAAGGGTTCCGGGCAGCAAAAAAGAGTTGTGGGCGCACGCATACCAAGTCGCATTCTATTCGTACAATATGGCGCGCAATTTCTGTGCGAACGAACGCGCCGTCATCGATGATGCGTACATCTGCGGACTTCTCCACGATATGGGAAAGATTATCTTTGAAACGGCGCATCCCGATTTGCTCGAGCGCGTTATGACGGTCTGCAGCAACAAAGGTATTTCAAAAGAAACGTTCGAAAAATTGATATCGGGTGTCAATCACGGGGAGATCGGCGCGCGCGTTGCGGAAAAATGGAATTTCCCGGAAACGATTTCGAACGTCATCCGCTATCACCACGAACCGGAAGAAGCGCCCGAGAATATCAGAAAGCTCGTGTCTCTCGTATACCTTGCGGATGCGACCGTGCACTATCAAAAAGGCGATATCGATTTTTATCAAATGGATCCCGCAGTGCTCTCGCTTTTCAAAATCACGTCGGAAGCGCAGCTGAAATCCATCGCCGACAGATTGTACATCGCATTTAAGCGCGACCGGACAAATTAATTAATAGATCGAAAGTCGGGTTTCGAAAATATCGACTGATAGCGCCGTGTTTACGGCGATGCTCCGTCCGTTCAGCCTTTTTTGACGGATTGCGTCCATGAGGCGAGGAGGACGCCGAAGGCGACGCCGACATTGAGCGACGCTTTGAGTCCTTTCATCGGGATCGATACGCGCCCGTATTCGGCGTGATCAAGTGCTTGGGGACTGAGGCCGAGTTCTTCCGAGCCGATGAGGCAGATGCCTTGCGGCGGAAAGGAGAATTCGGAAATCGGCGTGCCGCCCGTTTCGAGGGCGAAGATCGGCAGTCCGTGCGGCAAGTCGTCGAGCGATCTTCGTTCCCAGCCGAGCGCTTCGATACAGCCCATGCCGCTTCGCAGCGCTCGCGTTTGACGGGGATCGGCGCAAAACGGCGACAGGTATACTTTATCGACACCGAAAGCTTCCGCGCTTCTGAAAATCGATCCGAGATTGAAGGGCGAGCGTATGTCTTCCGCATACACGCACATGCCGGGGTAAAAATCGCGCCGCCTCACGGTGCCGTTTTTATCGAACGGGAAAGCGTGCGGTGCTATGACCAAATCCCATTCGGCAGGAAAAGTTCCGATGATCGCAAGGAGATGATTGCGCGCGCAGTTGCATACGCGCCTCTCGTCGAAGACTTCGGCATCGATGAGAGAGCGGAGTTCCGCCGCCGCAGGAGAGGGGAGGGCGGGATCGTGCAGCACGATTTCCGCAAGACGCTTCGTGTATGCCGCTCTTGTCATGGACGGAAAATCGTAGGACGAACCTTTTTCCGCGATGCCTGCGATGTCGCGTTCGAGTGCTCCGAACGTAAGCGCGAGCTTCCGCCTGCGCTGTCCGCCTTCAAGCTGAAACAGTTTTCCCGGTTCGATCATAGCGATGCTGTAGATGCATGATGCGTTCAGTACGCGAGTTTGATAAAGTCGAACAAATCGTCCGATGTCATGCTGCGCGGCAGCGTGTTTACGAATTCAAGCTGACCCGCGTCTTCGGCGGCGAGCGCAAGCTGTTCGATCGAAATGGACAATTCTTTCAGGCGCGACGGAAGATTCGCTTTGGCGAGCAGTTCGCGGATGTACTCTGCAAAACGGACGGCCGCTTCTTCTCCGTGCATGTCGGAAGGAACGATGCGGGAAATGTGCGCGAGCTTTTCGACGCGCTCTATTTTGAATTTGCCGGCGTCCTCGATGATGCTCGGAAGCAAAATCGATGCGATGAGCGAACGCGAAACGGTAAAACGGGAATTGATGCACAGGGAAAGGAGCGTGCCGAGACCCGGTGCGCTTGAAGCGGCGGCGAGAGATGCCATGCAGCCCGCCTGAGATTTTAGTATTTCTTCCGGCGTCGTGATTTCGAGCGTCGGAGAGCCGCCCATCGCGTAGCCCATGAGTTCGACCGATTTTTCGACGAGCATATCGCTGAAAAACGTCGCTTTTTGTGAAAGGTAGGCTTCGAGGGCGAGGCACAGCGTTTCAAGCGCCATCGCCGTATTTTGATTGTCGGTAAGCGTCAGCGTTAAATTCGGATCGATGACCGCAAGCTTGCACAACCCGTTCTGCGTTTTGAGCAGTTTTATTTGACGTGAACGCGAATCGACGATCGGAGTGACGGATGCGTAGATAAAGGGTTCACGGATCGTCGTCGGCACGCACACGAGGGGCAGCGCGCCCGTCGTCGGCACGGCACCGTCGACATAATCGTAGAGGTCGTGGTTTTCGTTGTAGAGCGAAGCGACCGCGCAGCCGGCATTGAGCACTTTAGAACCGCCTGTGGCGATGATGCCGTGGATGTGTCCGTCGCGCGCGAGAGCGAGTACTCGTTCGACGGTTTTCGTGTCCGCATTTTCGCCGAATTCATTGAAAACGAAGTAATCGATTTTGCGTTCGGAAAGCGGCTCAAGCAGTTTGTCCGCGAGATTCACTTCTTTTAAAATCGGATCCATGACGATGAGAAAACGCGAACCGTATTCGCGCACAAACTGTCCTATGCGGCTCAGCGTATACGGCCCCAATACGATATTCGGTGAAATACGGAAAATAAAATCAGCCATAATACTCCCGTAAAAACTTTTGCGGAAAATAATAATTTCCGAAAAGTTTTCAGCTGCGCGCGAGAACGCACACGTATATGACCGCACGCTCCGTGAGAGCGGCCGGTACAAACAAAAAAAGACGGAACGATATTTCCGCCTTTTTTACATCGATTATTATTTTATCGCAATACGCGTCGGATGATCAGAGTCCGAAGCTCGTCATAATGCGATCCGCAGCGGAATCGATTACGGCATTATTCAGATAAGACGGATCTTTAATCTTTTCTTTTACCGCAGCGACGCGATCGGCGCGAACATCCGGCGTTTCGGCCGAAACTTTGTCCATATAATACAAAGCCGCCATGCGCTTGGCTTCGTCGGAAACGCTGATCGAATCGTTGCCGACTTTGGGTGCTCCCTGTTCGTTTATCCGGTGAGCGTTCTGCACATTGTTAAGAGGATTTACTCCCCCGATTTTGTCTATCATCATTCCGTCCTGCCCCTCTGCCGATTAATTATCGGCAGATTTATCAGAAAGTTTAATTTTTTTTACACCCGAAACGAAAACCGCACATTCGCCTTTTATCGACTCTCGGGACGCGAACTCGTCGCGCAGCTCTGCCGCCGTTCCATCGATGATCTCTTCGTGCAGTTTTGTCAGTTCCCGCCCGATCACGATACGGCGCTCACTATCAATATCGGCTAAATCGCCGAGCAACTTGAGGAGCCTGAACGGCGATTCGTATAAAATAACGGCGTCCCCCGAAGCGAGGAGCTCTTTCAGGCGCCGGCGGCGTTTTCCCGGAGAAGGCGATAAAAACCCTTCGAAAACGAGGGTTTTCCCGCCCGCTCCCGCAACGCTTACGAGAGCGGTGAGCGCCGAAGGGCCGGGAACGGGTACGACGGCAAAACCCGCATCGCGCACGATACCCGCCAAAAGGGCGCCCGGATCGCTGATGCCGGGCGTGCCCGCATCGCTCGCGTAGGCGACGTTTTTGCCGCTTTTCAGCAGATCGACGATTTTTTCGGCCGACTTTTCTTCGTTTTGCGCCCTGCACGATACGAGCGGCTTGCGTATACCGAAATGCGTGAGCAGCTCAAGCGTGTGCCGCGTATCTTCGCACGCGATGACATCCGCCGTTTTAAATGTTTCCAGTGCGCGGAACGTAATATCGCCGAGATTGCCGATCGGTGTTCCTACGATATATAACGAGGCCACGATGAAATCAGTATAAACCTTCAACCGCAATTTTGCAAGGCGACGGTTGGCGTTTGGCGTATAATTTCGCAAAAGGCAGACTGTGCAGCAAGCAACCGAATTGTTAAATATAGATTGAAAATAATACGATTACATATTATAATCTATTACATTACATTAATGGTATCAATGATATACCAATGAAACCGTATGATTTGAGAGGTCTTGCATGAGCAATACGAATTCCATCAGGCTGATCGAAAAATTCACGCCGATCATGAGAGCGCTTTTTTTAGCGGCGTTTTTTTTGCCGCTTTTGACTTTCGGTCCCTTTCTCATTTTTATCCGTGCATTTTCCGCGGCGGATATGATGAAAATGGCGCTCGCTCCGATGTGCTTTGTAGGCGTCGTCATCTTCAATGTTATCATTCCTTTTTGTCTTTATACCTATTATCAAAATGCGATCTGCAAATACGACGGCTCCCAAGCGTCGGTGGTGACGACGAACCGCAAATTGAAGAATTTTGAAACGATCAGTATCTTGGCGATAAACCTGAACGGACCGGCTATGTTTGTATTTTCGACGATCAGCTGCCGCATACACGGTATCGAATACGAACCGCTCGTGTGGTTTTTGGTTGCGGAAGGTACGACGTTTTTGTTCGGTCTGCTTATGTATATTCCGTTTTCCGAAATATTGGAAGAGCACATCCACAATCTCCCCATAAAGCGGGAATATATAACGCTTTCGGTTATGGCGAGGAATTCGTTTATCACGGGCTTCAGTTTTTTAGGTGTTATATTTTTGGTGCTGTCGCCGATGTTTTCGAAAGGAAACGCCGATTTGGATACGATGCCGCTTTTTCTGACTCGCGTTTTGCCCGTCCTCATCATAACGAGCGTCATCGCTATTTTGGATTCCTTCCTTTTTGTAAACAGCATGAATAAGCGTATCAGGATCATAACGAAATTTTCATCGTATCTTTCCAAAAACGATTATACGCAAAAGAGTCTTGTCGTAACGAGCCGCGACGATTTCGGCGTGCTGACGGCGGACTTAAATCAATTTTACAACGTCATGCGCCGCCTGCTCCGCGCCATTATGAGCACGGTCGCCGTTTCCACCGATTCGGCGGGAAATCTTGCCGACGGCGTGAGCGAAACGTCTTCGAGTATTATGCAGATCGTCGCAAATATCGAATCGGTCAAGAGCAGGATCGTCAATCAGGCGGCGGGGGTCGAAGAAGCGCAGGCAACCGTCAAAAGTATGGTCGAATACATCAACGATCTCGACAAAAATATTGACCGGGAAAAGGTGAGCATCGATTCGTCTTCGACTGCGGTCGAACAGATGGTTGCAAATATCCGCTCGGTGACGAATACGCTGAAAGCGAGCGGATCCGCCGCGCAAAAACTCAGTGATGCATCGAATAACGGGCGGGCTGCAATAGAGCAGGCGGTCGATCGTGCGCGCGATATCCTCGAGCGATCCGAAGGTTTGCTTGAAGCGAGCAATATCATCCAGAGCATCGCCGATCAGACGAACCTGCTCGCGATGAACGCCGCGATCGAAGCGGCACATGCGGGGGAAGCGGGCAAAGGCTTTTCCGTCGTTTCGGACGAAATCCGAAAGCTCGCCGAACAGTCGAACGAACAAGGTAAAACGATCAGCGAACAGTTGCAGGAACTGCAGGAATCGATTCAGCAAGTGTCGAACGGTACGACGCAGGTAAAAAATCAATTCGATACGATTTTCTCGCTTGCCGACGACGTTACGGAACAAAACCGCACTGTTATGTCCGCGATGCAGGAACAGTCGGCCGGCAGCTCTCAAGTGCTTGAAGCGATGACCGAAATCAAATCGACGATCGAGCTTGTCGCAAAGGGGTCGGCAGAGCTGACGAACGGCGGCAAGCAGATTGCAGCGGAGATGACCGCCCTTGCCAATTTGACGGAAGAGATCAACGGCGCAATGAGCGAAATGTCGAGCGGGGCGCAGTCGATCATCCACTCCGTGCAGAGTGTCGATTCCGCAACGACGGCGAATCGCGACAACGTACAAAAGCTTTCCGACGAAATAAATACCTTTACGGTCAACCGCTGATCGAACGCCGCGTGCGCGCGGCCGTGAGATTTTGTAAACTCGTCCGTGTGCATCGAGTCTGTCCTCTCGGCGTATCTGCAAGGGGCTGTTCAAAAACTTCAGTTTTCGGACAGTTTTTCTTGATGTACGCGCGCCCTGCATCTTCAAGCGTGCCGTCACGTAAAATTTAATAATTTAACAAATTCGTATTTAATAATTGCGCTTTCCGGAAATTTACTGTATCATTCTTATTATGAAAGAAGCGGAGAAAGACGATAGTCGACAATACGTCAAATTTTCAATCGGAGCGAAGCTCGTCGTCATCATTTCGGTGCTGACGATTTTATCGCTCGGTGTCATTACCCTCCTGGTTACATGGTTCGGCGGGCAGGATGTCAGGATCAGTGCGGAAGAAAATAACCGTACCGTAAACGCACAAGCTGCGAGTTTGGCGGAAAAGGATCTGTCGTCGCTGCGCGCGAATGCGTTTTTGCTGTTGGATATTTTAAACCGAACGGCGAGCACAAGTTCCTTTGCGAAGGAAGCGTCGGATTTTTATTTCGAGCGCAATCCGTCGGTTGCCGCCGTTTTGGTCACCGATTCGAGACGCGCAGGCGGTCTGGAGCGAAAGCTTTTAAGCACGCCGTTTTTTCTATCGAACGAATTGGATCCTTCGCTTGTCGATACGTTTTTGGAGCAGTCTCGCGATGCGATGGTGCAGGCTGAGCGCGGCATCACCTGCGTTATAAACGCATCTCCCGTATTCGATATCCCCATGCTCGTGCTGTGCTGGCCGTACACGGAAAAAGGTTTGCAGCAGGGTTTGGCTGTTTTCTTTTCCGCAGAAAAACTTTCCGACAGCTTCGGCGCGGGCACACTGCAGACGACGTATTTGGTAAACGGAGAGGGCGATATCCTGATCCATCCCGATTTCAATTTGGTAAAGAACGGCGCGAATGTCGGTAACTTTCCGCTTTTTATGCAGATGCTCGAAAACGGCGATACGAACCGCCAGCTTCTCGTTACAGACAACGAAGGCAAAAAATATTTCGGATCGTACCGCCGTCTTTCTTTCGGAGAGCTTGCCGTTTTGACGACCGCTGATGCCGCCGTGCTTTTGCAGCCGGTCGCGGAAACGACAAAGCGCAACATCTATTTGAGCATCATCGTTCTGTTTCTCTCGGTCATGTTCATTTGGTTTTTTTCCAAGTCGATCAGCCGTCCGGTAAAAACGCTCGCACGCGCCGCAGAGAGGATCGAGCAGGGAGAGTTCGAACTCGATTTGAAACCGAAGACGCGGGACGAACTCGGGCTTTTGACGTCGAGCTTCGTAAAGATGGGCAAGGGGCTTGCGGAACGCGAGCGGCTCAAAGATTCGTTCGGATGCTTTATCAATAAAGAAATCGCCGAACTTGCCATGCGCGGTGAGCTTGCACTCGGAGGGGAAACGAAAGAAACCACGATTTTCTTTTCCGACATCCGTTCGTTTACCGCCATCTCCGAAAAACTTACGCCGGCGGAAGTCGTCGAATTCTTGAACGAATATATGACATCGATGGTCGAATGCGTCAACATGACGCACGGCGTCGTCGATAAATTTATCGGAGACGCGATCATGTGCGTGTGGGGCGCTCCGACATCCACCGGAAGTCCGAAAGAAGACGCGCTCAACTGTATCCGTGCGGCGCTTCGCATGAGGGCTGCGCTCATAATCTTTAACCGTGGACGGGGCGGCGACAAAAAGCCGGTCATCCGTATCGGCTGCGGTATCAATTCCGGTCCCGTCGTTGCAGGTCAAATCGGTTCGACGCAGCGCATGGAATACACGGTCATCGGAGACGCAGTCAACCTCGCTTCCCGCACGGAAGCGCTCAATAAACCGATGGGAACGGACATCCTCATCACCGAATACACGTACGCGCTTGTACGCGACAGCGTGCTCGTCGAAGAGATGCCGTCGGTTACCGTCAAAGGCAAAGAAAAGCCGCTTCGCATGTTCGCCGTCGTCAATATGCCCGCCGAAGACGGCATCCCCGGCGCAGGCGCGAAAGGTCCGAAGTCTCTTGCGCAGATCAGGCAGGTGCTCGGAATTCCGACTCCCGATTTTGCAAAGGTAAATCTCAATGAAGACGAAAAGAAATACAAAATACAGTCGTGAGTCCGTATCGGCCGTATTGCAGGACATCTTCGTTGTGCTCTTTTCCTTGTCCGTTATCGGCTATACCGCGTTTTTATTTTTTAATAATTTAAATAAGACGATCGAGCGTACCGACAAAGTGCCGGTTGCGTCCATTTCGTACAAATACAAAAGCGTGCAGCGCAAATTCCTCGACCGCTCGGTGTGGGACAGGCCGGTGCAGTATTCTCCCGTGTATAACGGCGACATCATTCGAACCGCGCCCGCCTCCGAAGCGACGATTTATTTTCCAGATCAAAACGTCATAAACGTCGGCGCGAACACGATGATCCAGATTTTCAAACCGACGCAAAAAGACGAAACGGACGTGCAGATCGCTGAAGGCAACGTTTCCGTACAGACCGTCGGTTCGAAAGTTGCGGTCAAAGCGGACAATGTCTCCGTCGCTGTCGAAAAGGATTCCGTGCTGCACGTGCAGAAATTCGAAAGCGCGGAAAAAGAGGCGGGAAGCGTTTTATCTTCGCCGGATGCAAGCGCAGCTGCGGCAGGGATTGCAGGAGACACTGCGCGCAAAAGTACCGCTCAGGGAGAAAATGCCGCTCCGGGCGGAGCGCTTCGTTTGACCGTCGAAAAGGGAGCGGCCGCTATGACGACGCTGGAGGGCGGAAGTACCGATGTACGTGCGGGGCGGAACGTTGCCGCGATCGCCGCAGAACCGACCGTACTTTCCGAGGGAGCTGTCGTACAGACGGGAAACAATGCCGCAGTGTCCATGATACGCCCCGCGTCCGGAGCAAGGCTTATCAATCAATATAAACGCCTGCTTCCGGTATCGTTTGCGTGGAGCAGTTCTTTTTCCGACGATACCGAACTCGTTTTGGAAACGTCGCGGAGCCGCGATTTTGCAAAAGCGAGCAGGCTTTCGGTCAAGGGATTGCAGGAAGTGACGCTCGATGAAGAAGCGGGAACAGTGTATTGGCGGATCTATGCGGCCGAGCGGGGAGCGCGCGACGAATCTGCGGATTCGGGAAAGTTTACCGTTGTGGACGCTCCTCCTCCCGTTCCGCTAGAGCCTGTGCCCGATCGCCGCTTCGTGTACAAAGAGACGATGCCTACGGTGCGCTTTTTGTGGAAGGGCAACGACGTCTCTTCGTCGTACATGCTCGAAACCGCCGACAATCCCGATATGCGAAACCCCGCAGTGGTCAAACAAGTGAGCGGGGAGACGGTAACGCTGCCGAATCTGCGCGAAGGGGTGTGGTATTGGCGGGTGACGCCGAATTATATCATCGATGAAAGCATCCGTCCGAAGCCTTCTGTTGTGTCCGCATTTTCGATCGAAAAGCAAAAAGAGTTGCCTCCTATCAAACTGATCGCACCGGGTGCGATCGCCGATACGGCCGAAGGAAAAAGTGTCGCCTTTTCGTGGAAGCGCGTAAACGAAGCGTCAAAATATCGGCTCGTCGTCGCAAAAAGCGAATCGATGAGCGATACGGTCGTCGAGCGGACAAGCGATATCAATTATTATGAATTGAAAAACGCGGCGAAGGCGCTTCCGAACGGGATCTATTATTGGACGGTGGAAGGGCTCGATAAAAACGGCGAGCACTTGACGGCGAGCGCACCTTCGGCATTTCGAAGCCGCGACAGCGAAGTCGTTTTGCGCTCGCTCTTTCCTCCTGACAATTACGTGTTGGCCGATACGCTGTGCCTCGACACGCGCTTTACGTGGAAGACGAATTTGGAAGGGGAGCAGCGCTTTCAAGTGTCCGCGTCCCCCGATTTTTCAAATCCCGTACTCGACGTAAAAGCGCTGGGTTCCGGCATCGACGGCACGGTTTTGCCGCAGGGCGATTATTTTTGGCGCGTGTCGGTTAAAAGCGAATTCGAAGCGCTTGAAACGCCGCCGAAACGATTGACCGTAGCGCCTGCGCTTCCTTCGCCCAAACTCGTCGGCATCGGGGAGGTCGTCGTCATTCACCCGCAAAAAAAGAATACTTTTGCGTGGACTGCCGTTCCGGGCGCCGATTATTATCAAGTGAAGATCACCAAGCCCGGTTTGGATTCGGAGCCGCTGTATGAAAATCTGTACATCACCGATACGGGCGTAGAGATAGCGCTGCAGTCGATACAGGACGGCGATTACATAATGAGCGTACAGGGCTTTGCGTCTTCGACGCTGACGTCGAGCAGGCGCTACAGTTACGCGGCCGATAAAGCCTTTATGCTCAAGCATTTGCGTCCGGTAGAACTCGTGTCGCCCGCGAACAATGCGAGGATCGGCGGTGTGGATGCGGCGCTGAACCCCGTCCGACTGCAGTGGTCTTCCGTCGAAAAGCCTGTAAAGAGCCGACTCGTGCTCGAAAAGGCGGGACAGCGGGGGAGCGTGCTTTCCGTTTCCGATCCTTCTTTTTCCGTAAAGCTTCCATCCCTCACTGCGGGAAACTATCGGTGGAGGGTCATCGCATCTACCGCAGACGGATTTGACATATCGTCCATGAAAGACAGCAGCTTTACCGTTTTGCCCATACCGCCGCTTGAAAGAGTTGCATTGGTATTTCCTTCAGACGGCGAAACGTTCGGTGTAAGCTTTTTCAAAGCGAACCGGAGCATCGTGTTCCGCTGGAAAAAGAACGGAGAAGCGACGCATTACGTGATTCGGCTCTACAACGAAAAAAAGCAAAAGATTTTCGAGCGCGAGCTGAGCGCCGAGACATCCTCTCGTGCGGACGGCGACTGTGCGTTCGAATTCGGCGATCTTGAGAGATTGTCGCGCGGAATTTTTTATGCGGAAGTTGAGCCTGAACGGCGGCTGAAAGACGGCATGCTGTTCCAAAGCGGCATCGTTTCGAGCCGCCGCTTCGTCATCGATTTGCCGAAAGCGGCATCGGTGGAAACGGATGCACCGGGGGTACTCTATGGCAAATAAACGAAGTACTGCGGTGCTTTTGTGCCTGCTTTCGCTTTTGCCCCTTGCCGCGCAAAACAGAGGTGGTCGCCCCGATCCGGACAAGCACTATTTTATCCAAGAAGGCGAGGACGGCGCGGTGCTCTATCAGCGTCTTTCATGGGAAGCGATCAACGACATATTCGGCTTTGAATTCCTGCTCGAGGAAAGGGATGCGTCGGGCGCCTGGCACGAGATCGATAAAAAAATCGTGCAGGATAATTTTATCGATGTGTCGCTGCCTCCGGGAAACTACCGCTATAAAGTAACCGTCATCAACCTGCTTGAACAAAAGGAAGCGTCGAGCGCGTATCGGAACTTCGACATATTGATCGCCTATCAGCCGGATGTCGAATCCGTGACGCCGCGCCTCATCTATCTCGACGAATTTTTCGACGGAAAATTTACCGTTACGGGCGGCAATTTTTTCGACGATACCGTTTTCGTTTTTGAAAAGGCGGGCGGAGGAACGATAAAGCTTGAGCCTTCCGAAGTGTCGAAGGACGGCAAACGTGCGCGATTCGAATTGAATACGAACAGATTCCAGCCGGGTACTTACGTCTTTGTTGCACGCGATAAAAGCGGTCTTACCGCCAAAAGCGAAGACGTAACGTTCCGCTTCCAAAAGCCGGTGGATACTTACGTTTCGCTCGGCTACGCGTTTACGGGCTTTACGGGAGAGAGCGTATTCAAAACGTATTATGACCGCACCGTCGCTCCTTTGGGCGGCGTCTTTCGCCTTACCGTGTTGCCGTTTAAAAGAACCTACGGTCACTTCGGGTTTAACCTGAATTACAGTGCGGCAATGCTGCGGAAACAGCTGGACGATTATACGCTCGACGGCGCTCTCATGCTGACCCACCTTAACGCGGCATACGTATATCCGATCATCAAGCACCGCTTGAATCTCGACATACACGCCGGAGTGGGGGCAGCATTTTTAATGCAGAGCAAATTTTCGTTCAGCGGCGTAGAGAGCCCCGCGTATTGGTACTGGGGGTTGGATGCGGACGCGGGAACGGCGCTGCAGGTTTTCGTGTATAAAAAGATGTATCTTGAGTTTAACGTCGATCACTTTTTCGTGTTTCGTGACGGTTTGCCGAAGTATATGTTTCAACCGCAGTTTTCCGTCGGCTGGATGTTCTAAGGACTTTTTAATGAGGGAGTCCGGTATGAAGCGATTCGGAAAAAACCTTATACGCGCCGCCCTGTGTGCGACCGGCATCACGCTGCTTTTTTGCGTGACCTCTTGTAAAGAGCTTTTTGCGGACATAGAAGAGAATTTTTCATATTGGACGTCCGGAGTTGCTGCGACGGATTCCGTCGTCGATGTGTCATACCAAAAGAGTGAGGACGGGACTCTGTGCATACCGTCCTCGGTCGACGTGCCGGTTACGATCAAACTGCTTAATCCCAAAAAATTTAGGCTCGTTATGCCCGCATCGTCTTCGGATGAAAAGGTTATACGGTTCTCGCATCTTTCGCCGCAGCCTATGTACGGCACCGACTACACACTGCAGCAAACGGCAGACGATGTGCTGACGCTCACGTACAAAAGCGCTTTTTTGAAGCGGCACGAATGGGGCAACGGCAATATCGGAGCTGACATCAGCTTCATCTCAACCGACGGCAGAGTATTCGGCAAAGGTTTCAGCATAAACATAAGGGTGAATACCGCTCCGGTTTTGGAAGCTGCGGGAATCGCAAAAACGCGAACGGCGGATCCGGACGGCAACTATTACTATGTGCTTTTATTCCGCGTAAAAGACATGGACTCCCCGATAACCGACAGCAGCGTACACAAAGACATTACGGCGCTGAACGTTACGGCAGGCGGTGTTCCGTCTGAGATTCCGTTGAGCTTTAACTCAGCCAAAAGGGATTTTGAGAGGGGCGAAAACCTTTTAGAGGCAGGCGACGTACAAAAGCTTGACCCGTCCGATCCTGAGCTCCCAAGCGGCAGTTGGATTCTCCGTTTAAAAACCGATGTCAAAGTAGGGGGCGCGGCAAAAGAATACGCCGTCAGCGTAAAAGACGCGCAGGGTTTAAGTTCAGCGGTCATACAGACAAGCACTCAAAAAACCAAACTTGCCGTTGCGGAATTGCTTGACGGCTTAAGCCCGATAACGGGAACAGCGGAAACTAATCCGAAAAACTTTCCGGGCATAAGCGGAAAAACGATTAGCGCAAAAGCGCTCGGCGGTGCCCTCATAACGGGAACAGTCGAAAAGTACAACGGTGCCGACTGGAATCAGGCATTTACCGTAAGCGGCATAACGCCCGTTTCGATACACTTACCGGCGCTCGACACGGGCGAAACCGAAGCGTTCTACAAAATTATACTGAAGGCGCAATTAACCGGCTATGACGACAGCGATGAACAAACATTCTTTGTAAAACTGTTACGGCAGGAAGTTCCCGTTCTTAAAATAAAACAGGATTTTGCCGGTGCCAATGATTTGCACAGTATTTCCGCAGCGGCTAAAGGCTATGTTAGCGAAGACATCATAAGCGATGCAGGGTACTATCACAGTACCGCAACTGCGCTTGGTATTTACAACAAAGGCGGTACGGCAAAGCTTTCGATTACCGTGAACGCAGGTGCAACGGTAAAGTATAAACTGAACAGCGGAAGCGAAATGACAACTGGCGGAGAAATAGCTATAGCCGCAGGCCCAAACGAACTCGAAGTATGGGCAGTAAGGGGCGGGGTGGAAGGCCCTCACACTACCGTGCATATTAAGCTGATAAATGCCGTTACCGCTTACGGCGAACTTAAAAATACCGTACAAAATGCACCCGAACAGGGTACGGGACCCGGTCAGCATGATTATAGCACTTTCTTTATAGACATTAACATCGGTACCGACCTGACCGCCGATACCGAAACAGCCGTAATCGGCGGCAAAAAACTGATTCTGTCGAGTTCGTCAAGCGGTACCGTCCGCACCGTCAACGCAGGCGGCAACAGGCGCATCTTTAAAATAAGCGATACCGGCTCGCGGCTTGAGCTTCAGGACATAAAGCTTGAAGGAGGCTATGCTGCCGACGGTAAAGGCGGGGCGGTTTGTGTCGAAGCCGGAGGCGCTCTTGGGCTGACAGATAAAACCGTCATTACTCCGTCAACGGGAAGCGATGTAAACACGAGAGGCAAAAACGATGTGTATCTTGCAAACGGCACCCAAATCATTCTGGACGGTCCTTTGCTGGGCACCACTCCAACCAATCCTATTGTTGCCCGCATTACGCCCGAAACTTACTCCGAAACCGTACAAGTGCTTGGCGGCGGTAATTTAGGAGGGGGCACACCGCCTGCCTACACCAAGTTCACCGTAACGCAGCCGACAGATTCGGACTCTATATGGAAAATAAAGAGCGACGGAAAGCTGCAGAAAATCTCAAGCACCATAAACGGCTCGGATAGCCTTGCATGGAAAAAGCTGTTGGATGCCGTGAGGGAATTCCCCGAAGGCAGTACCATCGTCATAGACGGTCTCATACAGGCGACAAACGAAGCCGGTAACTTCGGCGAAATCGTCATCAACAAAAACCTGAAGATAAAGGGCAAAACCGGAGCAGGCACAGACATACTCGATGCAAACGCAAGTACGCTCGGCACGAATGCGCACCGCATCTTCAAAGTGGAAAACGGCAAAACGCTCACCCTTGAAAAACTGACGCTGAAAAACGGCAAAGACCAAAAAGGCGGCGGTATTTATGCAGGTACAGGAACAACGGTCAATCTGGATATTCTGACTACTATCCAAGAGTGCAAAGCGACAGACGGTGGGGCAATTTATAACGATGGTGGAACCCTTACAATAAAAGGCGCAAGTGTCATAAAAGGCAACGAAGTGACAAACAACGGCGGCGCATTTCTCATAAAAAGCGGTTCGCTTCATATGGAAAACAATTGTATTGTCGAGCAGAATAAGGCAAAGAAAGGCGGCGGTATTTATATAACGAACAGCGGTACCGCTACGATACTTTACTGCCGAGCAAGTGAAAACGAAGCGCAAGATGATGGCGGCGGAGTGTATATTGACGGCGGTTCTCTGACGCTTGAGGGGTCAACTATCGGCGGACAGCAATTCTATGACGGTACTGCCCCCGATAAAACAAAAGGCAACAAAGCGAAAAAAGGCGGCGGCATCTATCTTACCGGAAGCGGCGTAGTTTGTACGATGACCGGCGGGAAAGTTTCCTACAATAAGGCGAGCGAAGACGGCGGCGGTGTGTATGCAGATACTGCAACACTTAAGATGAGCGGAAGCGCAACCGTTAACCCGAATTCTCAAAATCAAACCGTCTATTTAAAGAACGGCGCGAAGATACACATTGAAGGCGCGCTGACGGGGGCGGCTCCCGTTGCGTGCATTACGCCTGAATCCTACGCAGTGTCCGTGAAAGTGCTCGACGGAGCTATAACAGCGGGCACGGCGCCGAATCAAAACTATACCAAGTTCACCGTAACGCCGAACGGCACCGAGGAGTGGGAAATAAAGAGTGACGGATATTTGATAAAAGTGCCGGTAATCATAGACGGCACAAAGCCGCTTGCATGGAAAAAGCTGCTCGATGCCGTTGCCGACGCACAAGACGGCGACGTTATCACCATAACAGGGGCCGTACAGGCGAAAAACGAAGGCACGGGTTCCAATGCCAACAGGGGCGAAATCGTCATCAACAAAAGCTTGACGATAAAGGGCAAAACCGGAGCGACATCAGACATACTCGACGCAAACGCAAACAATCTCGGCTCGGACGCGCACCGCATCTTTAAAGTCGCAAGCGGCAAAACGCTCACGCTTGAAAACCTGACGCTCAAAAACGGTCAGGGATCCGAAAGCGGAAATACGGACAACGGAGGTGCCGTGTACGTAAAAGGCGGAACCGTCGAAATGACGCTCTGCACCCTTACGGGCAACAAGGCAGACAAAGGCGGCGCCGTGTATGCGGAAAAGGACGGCAGTACGAGAGCTGCCGTAACGCTTAAAGGCTGCACTATCGGCGGCACAGGTACGAACGACGCAAACAAGGCGATCTTCGGCTCGGATCAAGAAGGCGGCGGCCTTTATATCGGAGAGCTCTGCACATTGAAGCTTGACGATGCCGGCTCTACCGGCTGCACGGTTCAGGGTAATACGGCAATGAAAGGTGGCGGTATCTATGCAGCAGGCATTGCCCAAATAAAAGGCACAAGCAAAATAGTGAACAATACGGCAGACCATTTGGGCGGCGGCATATATTCGGAAGGAAGCCTGACCTTATCGGGTGATGTACTGATAAAGGGCAATAGCGCATCCGACCAGTCGGCCTTAGGCGGCGGCGTGTATGTAGGCGGCGGCACCTTTGCGATGAGCGAACGTGCAACCGTTACTCCGTCTACCGGCGAAAATACGGATAAACCGCGCGAAAACGACGTGTATTTGGCTACGGGAAAAAAGATAACCCTTTCAGGCGCTCTTTACCCGCAAGGCGGCGGAAAAGCCGCACGCATTACGCCGCAAAATTACACTTCAGATACGCAAGTGCTTGACGGAGCGATAACAGAGGGCACAGTGTCGGATCAAAACTACACCAGGTTCACCATAACGCCGCAAGAAGACAGCGGTAATACATATCATTGGGAAACAGATAAGGACGGCAAGATAGTGCGTCTTGTAGAGGGGGGGGGCACAAAGCCGCTTGCATGGAAGGCGCTTAAAGATACTGTCGCCGCCGCTCAGCCGGGCGACACCATCGTCATAAAGTTCACAATCACAGCGACAAAGGATCCCGGTAACTTCGGTGAAATCGTCATCGACAAAAACCTAACGATAAAGAACACATTAGGAGGCATACTCGACGCAAACGCAAGCGCTCTCGGCTCGGACGCACATCGCATCTTTAAGGTGGAAAGCGGCGCAAAGCTCACCCTTGAAAGAGTGGGACTCAAAGGCGGCAAGGCAACAGGATCGGGCGATCAAGGCTTCGGCGGGGCACTATACATAGAGGGTACCGTCGAGATGACAGGCGCCGTCATTTATGGCGGCAACACGGCAATAAAAGGCGGCGGCGTGTATGTAACCGGTTCCGGCGCAGTGTTAACAATGGATAGTTGCCAAATACACGGTAATATAGCACGATCACCGTCAACGCATCTTGAAGTGATGGGCGGCGGCGTGTGCGTTGCAAACGGCGCAACGTTCAATATGAATAACGGAAGCATATATGAAAATCAGGCGATTGCCTCATCCGTTGCAGGTTCAAAAGCGATGGGCGGCGGCGTGTGCGTTGCGGGCAGCGGCAGCACGTTTGTTATGAAAGACAGCAGCGAAACCAGGATCTACGGCAATGAAGTTAAAAAATCCGGTGGCACAAATATTACGACGATAGGCGGCGGCGTATGCGTGGTAGATGGCGCTTCGTTCACAATGGAAAAAGGTTATATAACCGAAAACAAAGCTGTCGAAGGAACTGTGCCGTACTTCGGAAAAGTCGGCGGCGGCGTGTGCGTGGGCGGGCACGGAAGTGCCGACGACACCGGTTATACCGACGATAACGCAACGTTTACGATGAAAGGCGGCATGATCCGCAAAAACGAAGCCGGGGCAGGCGGCGGCGTTGCCGTTATGAGTAAGGCATCCTTTATCATGAAAGGCGGTACTATCGGCGGTGAGGAAGCGTACGCAAACAAAGCGACCGGAACCGGAAACGACGGCTTCGGCGGCGGCGTTGCCGTCATGCACGGTACCTTCACTATGGAAGGTGAAAGCAGCATCGTAGGCAATACGGCAGACGGCTCAGGCGGCGGCATATACGGCATGAAGATGAACGGCAATGAAGGAGAAATCATCATCAAAGGCTCAAGCATAATAAAACGCAATACAGCGAATGTATCGAATAGCCCTGCAGGCGGCGGAATATATGCATCTCATAAACTGACCGTAGAGGGTTCGGCACGGATAGAAAATAACAAAGCGCCGAACGGCGATGGCGGCGGTATTGTCTGTACCAATAATGCACAAGTTGACTTTGCCGGCGGTACGATTACCGGCAACACTGCAACACGCTATGGAAAGGGCGTGTATATCAGCCCCTTGTCTTCGGGTGCATTTAATATGTCAGGCGGTGCAAAAGCAGATACAAACAACGACGTGTATTTGGACGCAAGCGGCTCCGATAGTGCAAAGATCACCGTTAACAGTTCGCTCACCCCTGCAGGCGGCACGGCGGCGCGTATTACGGTACCGGATGCAAATTATCAGACGACTACGCAAGTGCTTACGGGCAGCGCAGTAGGCTCGGAATACGGCAAGTTTACGGTAACGCCGCAAGACTCAGGCGGCGGCAATGTGCAGAACTGGAAAGTAGACAGTAGCGGCAACTTGCAAACGCAGTAAAGTTACCTCTAAAAACTGCAATTTTTAGAGGTTCCCATTGAATAAAAACGTCATACCTTGTACACTGAATCAATGGATATTCAATCACGGCGGCGTGTTGTCATTACGGGTTTGGGTGCCGTCACTCCGCTCGGAAACGATGTCGCATCGACATGGGCGGGCATTAAAGCCGGCAAAAGCGGCATCGGAAAAATTACTCTTTTCGATGCTTCCGATTATCCCGTAAAGATCGCGGCCGAAGTAAAAGATTTTTCACTCGACGCGTACGGTTTGGATCACAAAGTCGTGCGAAAAATGGCGCGATTTACGCGCTTTCTTACGGCCGCTTCTCTGCAGGCCGTTCGCGATGCGGGCTACGACGAATCGTCTTTCGGGGCGGATGCATCGGGTATCGTAAACGGCGTCGGTATCGGCGGCTACGATGCGATCGAAGACGGTTTTAAAAAATATTGCGATCCCCGCTTCGGCGTGAGCCGTCTGCCTCCGCTCACCGCTCCGATGATGCTGCAAAACGAAGCTGCCGCAAACGTCAGTATGCTTCTCGGCGTGCACGGTCCTGTATGGACGATTTCGACGGCATGCGCTTCAGGTACCGATGCGATCGGTCTTGCCTCCGATTTGATTCGAAGCGGCAGGGTGGATGTATGCATCGGAAGCGGCACGGAAGCGTGCATTACGGGATTTAGCATCGGCTGCTTTCAAGTGTTGCAGGCGCTCGCATCTTCGTTCAACGATTGTCCGGAAAAAGCGAGCCGCCCCTTCGACAAAGCGAGAGACGGCTTTGTCATGGCCGAAGGAAGCGCCGCCCTCGTGCTCGAAGAACTCGAACACGCGAAAAAGCGCGGTGCACGCATCTACGCGGAAATCGCAGGTTACGGATCGTCGAGCGACGCTTATCATATAACCGCGCCTACTCCCGACGGTTCGGGGGGGGCGCTTTGCATCGAGCGCGCTTTTGCCGACGCGGGTATGCAGCCTTCTTCGGTTCAGTATTACAACGCGCACGGCACGTCCACTCAGGCGAACGACGAAACGGAAACGAAAATGATAAAGCGCGCTTTCGGCGATCACGCGTATACATTGGCGGTATCTTCGACGAAGAGTATGACCGGTCACATGATCGGAGCGGCAGGTATTATCGAAGCGCTCTTTTGCATCAAAGCGATCGGAGACGGTTTTGCACCTCCGACGATGAACCTCGACGACCCCGATGTCGAGCACGGCTGCGATTTGGATTACGTTCCGAACAAAGGCAGAAAAATGAGCATCGACGCGGCGGCGAGCGTATCGCTCGGTTTCGGCGGACATAACGGGTGCGTCATCGTTAAGCGGTACGAATAAAGAGAGGCGGAAGTTGATACTTCCTGCAAAAGTTTTTATGAGAGGTAGTTATGATTATTAAACCGATGGTTCGAAGCAGCATCTGTATCAACGCGCATCCTGTTGGCTGTGCAAAAGAAACGGAAAACGAAATTGCGTATATCAAGACGCAAAAAGAAAAGCGCGGCATCAAGGGTGCAAAAGAAGGCGGGGCGGGACCGAAAACCGTGCTCGTGCTCGGCTGTTCGACGGGATACGGACTCGCAAGCCGCATCGTGGCCGCATTCGAATACGGAGCCGACACGATCGGCGTTTCGTTCGAAAAAGCGGGAACTGAAACGAAGGGCGGCACACCCGGCTGGTACAATAATGCGGCTTTCGACCGCGCGGCGAAAAAAGAAGGACTTGCATCCGTCACGCTGAATGCAGACGCCTTTGCCGACGAAACGAGAGCGCTCGTCATCGACGAAGTGAAAAAGCTCGGAGCTAAATTCGATTTAATAATTTACAGTCTTGCAAGTCCCGTGCGTACCGATCCCGATACGAAAGTGCTCTACAAATCGGTAATCAAGCCGCGCGGAAAACCCTACAGCGGAAAGTGTATCGACATTATGACCGAAACGCTGAAAGAGTCGAGCGCGGAGCCGGCGACGGAAAAAGAGATCGCAAGTACGATCAAAGTGATGGGCGGAGACGACTGGAGACGCTGGATCAAACAGTTGTCCGATGCGGGAGTCCTTGCGCAAGGCTGCCGTACGATCGCGTATTCGTATATCGGACCGGAACTCAGCCATGCGATTTACCGCGACGGCACGATCGGTACTGCAAAGCTCGATTTGGAAAAAGCGGCGCTTGACTTGGACAAAGATCTGAAATCGTCGGTCGGTGGAGGCGCGTACATTTCCGTCAACAAGGGACTCGTCACGCGTTCGAGCGCCGTCATCCCGATCATATCGCTGTACCTGTCGATTTTATTTAAAGTGATGAAAGAAAAGGGAACACACGAAGGATGCATCGAACAGATGGAGCGTCTCTTTGCCGAACGGCTTTATACGGTCGACGGTACGGTTCCGACCGACAGCGAGCACCGCATCAGAATCGACGATCTCGAACTTGCGGACGACGTGCAGAAAAAATGTCTCGAAAATATGAAGTCGGTAACGCAGGAAAATCTTCGCGAGCTCTGCGACCTCGAAGGTTACAAGCACGACTTTCTCGCTGCAAACGGGTTCGATATCGCGGGCGTCGATTACGATAAGGACGTCGCTCGCATGGATACGATCGATTGAACGGCGCTTGATGCCGATAAAAATTATTAATTAATAATTTTGCTCCGTCTTTTGTGCCGAGCGCAAGAGTCGGGGCGGAGCCTAAGCCGCGGGAGGTTCGTATGTTGGAAGGACGCCACCTTATTGAGCCGGATGATCTTTCCGTCGAAGAGATCGATGAAATCTGCTCTCTTTCCGAACAGATGATCGTCGATCCCGCAGCGTTTCAAGATGTGTGCCGCGGGAAAATCCTCGCGGCGCTTTTTTTTGAACCGAGCACGCGCACGCGTCTTTCCTTTGAAGCGGCGATGCTCCGTCTCGGAGGCGCGGTCGAGGGTTTTTCGGATGCGCAGTCAAGCTCCGCGGCAAAAGGGGAATCTCTTTCCGATACGATTCGGGTCGTTTCATCCTATGTAGACGTCATCGCGATGCGCAGTCCGAAAGAAGGTGCGGCGCTCCTCGCATCCCGTTTTTCGTCGTGTCCGATCATAAATGCGGGCGACGGAGGCCACTTCCACCCGACGCAGACGCTCACCGATTTGGTGACGATACGAGAGCTTCGCGGCGGTTTTGAAAATCTTACCGTAGGTTTTTGCGGGGATTTGAAATTCGGGCGCACCGTACACAGTCTCGTGCAGGCTATGTGCCGCTATAAAAATAATAAATTCGTCTTTATCAGTCCGAGCGAACTGGCGATTCCCGAATACATTCAGGAAAGCGTGCTCGATGCCTCGGGCGCCGAATATGAAAGCGCGTACCGTCTCGAAGACGTTATCGATAAAATCGATATCCTCTATATGACGCGCGTGCAAAAAGAACGCTTTTTCAACGAGCAGGATTACATCCGCTTAAAGGACAGCTACATCCTGGACAAAGCGAAGATGAAGCTTGCGAGACCGGATATGATCGTGCTTCATCCGCTGCCGCGCGTAAACGAAATAGCGCCGGAAGTCGACGACGATCCGCGCTCTGCGTATTTTAGGCAGGTGAAGTACGGCATGTATGCGCGCATGGCGCTCATTGCAAAATTGACGGGCTGTCTGTAGGACGGTTTTAAAAATTCGGTCGGTTTTTTAAGCGGCCTTACATTGCAGTTTTTTTGGTTCCCGATACAAGCGGAGGCGTTGATGAACGTAACGGCAATTAAAAACGGTTTGGTAATAGATCACATCAGAGCGGGTACGGGCTGGCGTATTTTCCGCCGGCTCGGTCTCGACGCTTCTTCTTTTACGTCGGCGCTCATCATGAACGTGCCGTCGCAAAAGAGCGGCAAAAAAGATATGATCAAAATCGATAATATCATCGACATCGATTTTTCGGTACTCGGTTTTATCGATCCCGACATCTGCGTCAATATTATTAAAGACGAAAAAGTCGTTCGGAAAATCAATATGGCCTTGCCGCCGCGCGTGCAAAACGTATTCCGCTGTAAAAATCCGCGCTGTATCACGGCGAGCGAAAACTTCGTTCCGTCGACCTTTTTGCTTGTCGACCGCACGAAGAGATTGTACCGCTGCGAATTCTGCGATGCGCTGTATACGGCGGGTGAAGGCGGAAATCCCGTGGAGGCGAAGTCGTGACTCGCGCTCTTCTTTTTTACAATGCGCGCCTCCTCGACGAAGCGATCGACACGCCCGGTGCCCTGCTTGTCGTGGACGATAAAATCCGCGCGGTCTATACCGGCTATTTTACGAATAAAAAAACGACGGAAGCTCTCGCACTTTCGGTGCTTGCAGAAGACGGCTATGAGCATCCCTTCGTCGAATATGTCGACGCGCAGGGGCTCACGCTCATGCCCGCTTTTATCGATATGCATGTGCACTTGCGCTATCCCGGGCAGACCCAAAAAGAAGATTTGACAAGCGGATTGCGCGCGGCTTGTGCCGGAGGCTTCGGTACCGTCGTCGCGATGCCGAACACAAAGCCCGTCGTTTCATCGCAGATGAGTGCGCTCGAAATCGATCGGGAAGCCGCTTCTCTCGGACTTGCCGGTGTGATACAGTCGGTGAGCATCACGAAGGATTTCGGAGGCTCGGATACCCGACACATCGAAGACCTCGACGCATCCCGCGTGCCGCTTATCACCGAAGACGGAAACGATGTCGCATCCGCTTCCGTCATGCTCGACGCGATGACGAGAGCTGCCCGGCGCGGCATCATCGTAAGCTGTCACAGTGAAGACGCATCGCTTGCGGCCGCGGCAAAGACAGATCGACGTGAAGCGCTCAAACTGATGGAAGCTTATCACCTTGTCGCGTGGGGAGCGGACGACGACGATGACGTTCCCGACGAAGTGCTCGACAAAATCGCGAGCCTTTTGACAAAAGCGAACGATCTGCTCGCGCTTGCGGAAAACAGCGCGACGATCCGCAATATCATGATCGCGCGCGAAGCGGGATGCCGCGTACACATCGCACACGTGAGTACGGCCGCCGCCCTCGATGCGGTGCGCAGCGCAAAAGAATCGCTTTCGGACGATGAAGAAGACTACCTTGCCGATGAAGCGGACGCCGCCTACGAAGCCGTCCTTGACGGTACGCGCTATGTACCCGAAGCGAGGGAAGAAAAACGTTTCCGCGTTACCTGCGAAGTAACTCCGCATCACTTGGCTCTCTGCGGTACCGACGAACCCTTTATACGCGCGCTCGTAAATCCGCCGCTCAGGAGCGAAGACGACAGAGTCGTACTCCTTGAAGGGCTCCGCGACGGTACGGTCGATGTCATCGCAACCGATCATGCGCCGCATACGCTCGAAGACAAAGCGGCGGGCAGTCCCGGCTTTACGGGGCTTGAAACGGCCTTTGCGGTGTGCAATACCGTTCTCGTTGCAGGCGGTCAGCTCGGAGCGAAGAGATTGTCGGCTCTCATGTCGGCAAATCCCGCGCGCATTCTCGGTCTCAACAAAGGCGTGCTTGCTCCCGGTTTCGATGCCGACATCGTGTTCGTCGATCCAGAAGAAAAGTGGACGGTGGACGCGAACACTTTTTTCAGTAAGGGGAAAGCGACTCCGTTCGACGGACGGGAACTCGTCGGCAAAGTAAAAGAGCTCTTTGTCGGAGGCAGGCGGGTACTGTAACGGATGCTCACGCATCGTCGCTGTCGGGTGAACGCGATCGTGCAGGGCAAATGTCGCGCAAACGTCGTACGTGCCAAGCGAATGCCGCGCACGGGACGCATCTTGTGCAAACGCCGAGCGCGGACTTCATTTCACGCGCTTGCTCCGTGCAAACGCTGCGTGCTATACTCGTGCCATGCAATTTTCAAACCTTTTTGTCATCCTCTATTGTGTCGGAACTTTTCTTTCGTTTTTATTAAATAATTTTATTGAGAGACTCCAATACGTGTTTCGAAAAAAATACGGACGCGACATACCTCCGGAACTCGCGCCGTATATCACGTCGCGTGATGCGGAAAAAACCTGTGCGTATAAAGATGCGCGCTATCGTCTTTGGGTTTTCGAATACGGTGCATCGACGGCGCTCGGCGCGGCTTTGCTGCTTTCGGGCTTTTATCCCTGCGTTTTCCGTGCTCTTAAGTCCGTATCCGATAATCCGTATGCGCTGACGCTCATCTTCGCGATTACGGTATCAATCCCGTCCGCCGTCTTATCGCTCCCGTTCGAATGGTATGAAGAGTTCGTCATCGAAAAGCGTTTCGGTTTTTCTTCGATGACGCTTCGGCTTTGGATCGCGGATAAGCTCAAATCGATCGCCTTAGCCCTCATCGTGTCGGTGCTTTTACTTTCGGCGATGACGGCGATCTTCGAACACGTGAGTGCATGGCCCTTCGTGCTCGCAAGTGTTTACGTTGCGTTTTCGCTTCTCATGTCGTTTATTTATCCGCGCCTCATCGCCCCACTTTTTAATAAATTTACTCCTCTCGGAGAGGGTGCGCTCAAGTCGCGCATTTCAGATTTTATGGAGCGCACGGGATTCAAATCGAGCGGAGTTTTTATCATGGATGCGTCGAAACGCAGCAAACATTCGAATGCGTATTTCACGGGCTTCGGAAAAACCAAGCGCGTCGTGCTTTACGATACGCTCGTCGAACAGCTTTCGGTCGATGAAGTCGGCGCCGTCCTCGCGCACGAACTCGGCCACTATAAAAAACATCACATCGTAAAGCGTTTTGCCGTGACGATCCCGCTCGTGTACATCGTCCTCTTTGCCGCCGCCCGGCTCACTTCATGCGAAGCGCTCTACAGCGGATTCGGCTTTTCGTATGATGCGGCGCTTCCGTACATGAAATTCATCGCGCTCTTTTTGTTGTCGGAAGTTTTCGGCGGCTACGGCATCTTTGTTCGGCTTGTTTCCAATTTCTTTTCGCGAAAAGACGAATACGAAGCCGACGCATACGCAAAGAAATTATGCGGCTCCGGAAAACCGCTTTCGTCCGCGCTCATCGCATTGAATCGGGAAAATAACGGCGAAGTACGGACGGCGAAAATCTACAGCGCGTTTACCTATTCGCACCCGACACTGCTCGAACGCCTTCGCGCGCTGGAGTAGGGGCGGTTTTCGCTGCGCTTGCGGGCTTATAAGCGGGCGAAGTATCGCTGTAAGCGCAGCTTTATCAGCTGATACTTTCCAAGCTCGCCATTTACCCTTTTAATAAAACAGCGAAAAATAATAACTTGTAATATCGTCTTCCCCTTTTCCCGAAAGTTCGTACGATGTCGTGTGAAACAAACGGGCGCATTTCGTATCTTCGTCGATGAGATGTGCGAGCGCATAGATGCCGGGTCGATTGTCGCACACCGCGTATATCCACGTCTTCTTCGACGGTGCATCGAAAAAGATGCGCGAAGATGCATCCTTGCGAGCGGTCTCTTTTATATCGCTTAAATGAGAAAAGTCGGTCGAGATCAATAAAAAATTGTGTTTTCTGTTTCGGCGTGTAAAGTAAGGCGCGAGTGCACTTGTCAATTTTTCGGCATCGCTTTGGTTTACGGGCGGTTCTCCGCCAACGGCGACGGCTGCGACGCGGGCGTTCGGAAAATAGCGCGCGATATAGGGGATGAGCGTCGTGATGCCGTGTTCGAGCGGAAACACTTGCGCATCGTATGAAACGCCGAGCGCCTTTGCGAGGGCAGCTTCCGTCTTTCGTTCGGTCATCGTCGTGCGCCCGCCTCCTGCGTTCCATGAAACGTCGTCAAGCGACCACTGCTTTGTCGAAAGACCCCAATGCGAGGGGCTTACGATAAAAAACGTCCGCACCTTCCGCCTTGCGGCGATCTCGCGAAAGAGAGCGTCGATTTGCCCGTGCGCGAGCAAGTGGTGGCTTACAGTCGCCGCCCACGGAAACGAATCGGAGGGCGGAAGCGCTTCGAAGGGAAGTTCGATCGAATACGGTTCGCTATCCTGCTCTGCCGCCCATGTCGGTATGAAATGCACCGTATCCGCCTGTTTGCTTGTTAGGCGGAAAGCGCACATACATATTGTTAATAATGCGGCGGCAAAGAGTGGGCTTAATAATATGAGAAAACGCCGTCGTCGGGTATGATCCATCCTCTTTCCCAAAACGGATAATACGCTTCGATATTTCCGTCTTTTCGATATACGATTTTTTTCCATTCTTCATCGGTCATACGTTTGTTGATCGGTACGGCGAATTCCGCGTAGCTGAAACAATAGCCGACTGCGATACGCTTGCCGCCCTGTCCGTCGTTGAGCGCGACATAGATGCGCAAAGGAGAGGCGATGCCCGTTTCGAGAACCGTTCCCGACTCCGCATCCGTAAATACATCGGCGATGCATGCCATTTTAAAAGCGTCTTCGTTGTTCGTGTACGCAGCGTCGAAACCGTTGTGAACCAAAACGTATTTTTCGAGTTCGGCGGCGATTACGGGTATCCATCGATTTTCTTCGTCGCTTATCAGCTTGTCGACCGCTTCTTTTTTGCATATCGCGAGTATCTTTTGATACATTTTCAAAAGACCGTTGAGCACGATTTCCGCATCGGCGTCGAGCAGATCGTAAGTCGTGTACACCGAGCGCAGCTTTTGTACCGAATTGAGCGATGCGATCCAAAAGGGGATATTCGGTTCTATGTAATGCGTCGGGCGCGGGATCGGCTCGGTCCTGAACGTCGGTTCGAAATCGCCGCCGCCGCCTTTTTCCGCATAGCACTGTTTGGTATATAAAATCGTATCGTGCCGAAGTTCCGCCCACGCACCGTGAGCCGTTATAAGCGATTTTAAATTCCACAGCGGTGTTTCGGTAAAATAAAATCCCGCACCGCTTTCAAATTGTGCAAGCGTTTTGATTTGACGCAGCACTTGCGTATAATAGGTTTTATTCCAATAGTCGTCGCCATACGAATCGATTTCGCGTTCGATCGCATCAAGCGTTTCGCGGAACCCGATCGCTTCATGCTCTTTATATTCGTTTTCCAAAAGCAGATCCGCCGATCGGGAACCGAACGCTTTTATGATATCAAGACCGCTTACCATAGTGCGGCCGTAGATCGTATCGCCGACGATTTTCAGAAGGCGGGGAGAAGAAACTCTGTAATGAATTGCCGAGTCGAGCGTAAATCGCTGACCGAAAAGTCTCCAGCCCGCAGGCGGCTCTGCCCCATCGTTTGATCTGCCGTAAAACGCGCTTTCGGAACCGATCGCAGGGGGACGAAGCTTTTCCCGGCACAGCTTCATAAAATTAATAATATTTTTTCTGTCGGACGACCACGATGCGAAATCGGATGTGCGCGCCTCTTTCCACAGCGGAAGCACGTCGTAAAAACTCAAATCGTCCGAAAGACCGATGAGGTCGGTGATCGGATTGAAAAGCGAAGCCCATTGATCATAGAGCGCCGCATTTTTCCGCACCGTATCGATTATAAAAAGCGCGGCTTTTTCCGCTTCGAGAGTCTCGCCCGAATCGACCTTTTCACGGGCAATCAAAAAGTGAATGCGCCCGTACCACATCTGCGCGCGAAAATACGCTTCGAGCGCTCCGTTTTTCGTGTAGTGTCCGCGCGCTTTATACTGCGAAAAGTCTTCCCGTACGCTCGGAAATACGGAAAGCGGCAGCGCCGAACCGAAGCCAGCTTCCGTTTCCGCTTTTTTTATGCGCTTGTAATCTTCGACGACTTCTTTCGGGTACTCGGAAAGAATTTTATTTTCATCGCGCTCTTCGTATGTTACGGTTTTTTCGTAGCCTATGTTTTTTTCGATTCTTTCGGGCGCCGTACGGAGAAGCGCTTCGGCGACTTGAAAATACATGATCGCTTTGTTTTTCGTTTCGGCATCGGCGTCCGCATTCGCTTGAAGAGAAGCGATACAGTTTTGAGTGAGCGAAAACAGCTTCGGCATAAATGTGAACTCTTCCGTGTATTGCAGCATTCTGTCGAATATGAGATGCTGCGAATGCGCAATCAAATCCGTCGATATAAAATACGGGATAAACGAATCCTTCCTGCCGATTTCGCGGTAAAATGAAATCATATCATCCGGGCGGTAATATTTCCGAAGCGGTGTTTTTTGAAAGGCGATTCTGTTCGCTTCGAGCGCCGCTGCGATATCCTCGCCGAGGGGTGTATACCCAACGACGGGATAAAACGCATCGTAGTCGGAATGCGTTCGATAAAGCTCTGCGGAAATCCTGTTTTTTTCGGGCGGATCGTCGAGACCGAAGAGGTCGGCGCCGAATACATAGCCCGTTTTGCCCTGCCACTCGACGGGATAAAACCAATTGTAATTGTCTTGAAACGGAAATGTGCGGCGCGTGTAATCCGGCTGCGTCGTATCGGCATTGATGATTTTTTCTCCGAATATCCTGACGATAGAAGCAAAGGGAATAGGAGTGCCGTGCATATCGTTTTCGTTTTTGATCGAAGCTTCTCCGTTCGATATATCGATATCGAAATCCGATTCGGGATAGAGCATGCATACGCGGCTTCCGACTACAGCCGTGCGTGCATATTTCATCCCCTGATCGGGAAAAGGCACGAACGTAAGTGCGTCGTTTACATACGCTGCGTGAGCGTCGGTATGAAAGGTACCGTCGGCGGCATCGAGCCGTTCGAATGATACGGCGCTTGTATTGTTATAGCGGGGGAGCGGTAGAATTTCTTCGGTCGTTTCCGCTTCGCTCGTCGATCTCATTTTCGTCTCCTGACGCGCAGGATCGACTTTCGCTTTTGTGCAGCTTATAAACAATATCGATAAAAAAAGAAATATGTATGCACGCATTACATAAGTATATCGTCGTACCGGGGATTTAACAATATACGGATGGCGCACTATCGATGCTACACACGATATAAACAATATGTGTACCGCCTCCGCGCACCGGAACAGGAGATCGGCAATATGCGAACGGGCAAAAAAAATCCCGCCCGATTGAGAGCAGGATTTTATCGGTGATAACGGATTTTATTTCTTTAATTTATATGTTCTGTTATCTTTCAAACAATTTTACGCCTGCGAATATGAGAACGCCGTTCGACCGTACTCCGAGGTCTTTGAACACTACGGAATAATTCGAATGCATATACTGTACGCCGACCATCGGAGCGAAGCCGTCGGTTACGTAATACGCAACGTATGCGCCGCCGCCGATACCGAAGTAGAGACGGTCGGAACGATTATCGCCCGCGAGTGTCGTTATGTTTGTAAGACCGAGGCGCGCTTCCGCAAAGGGCGCTACGATGAATTTATTAAACGCAAGAGGCACTTGAAAACGGATCGCACCGCCGACGGTCGTCATCGATTTTGTTTCCCGATATTTTTCCTCACCGTACTTATCGAGGATGGCAACATTGTCGATTTTTTCGCTTTGTATGAAGGGACCGCCGCCGAAGAATTTATTCATAAACAGAGCCGACAGATTGAAACCCGCCGATTTCTTTTCCAACGGAATGATCACGCCGCCCGAAATATTGATAACGTAGGGATCGTCGATTTCAAAGCCCTTTACGCTGCCGGACGAATTTCTTTTTTTGGTGCTCTTTTTTGCGGTTTTCGTATTTTTTGCATTCCCGAATTCCGAAAGCCTCCAGTTTCCCTGCTCTTCCGTCCACAGCGAAGGAATCGCTTCTTTGCCTTCGGGCGTAAAGGAAACCTTCATGCCGTTTGCCGATTCTTCCGCAGCGCTTGCTTCCGTTACGAGTGCACCGTCCGTACCTTGAAATTCGTTCCACACTTTGTATGCGAGTGCATAGCGCAAGCCTTCGATCGGATCGTATGCAAATATTTTAACGATGACGGTACGGATGCTTGACGGCGCCGTAGCGAGCGCTTTTATAAATTCGTCGCCGGCGCTTTTCGCGACCATTTCGTTCGAAATGTATTTTCCGAGCGAAAAAAACATTTCGTCTTTGTTCGCCGTCGATGCGATAAATTGTTTTACGCGGTCGTCGATGTTTTGCTTTTTTCCGCCGGCAATGCTTTTTTCAACAAAGGATTTGACGACTGCCGCGGGGATCGAAAAATTCGTCGATTCGCGGTATGTCGCTTTCCACGTGTTGATTCCGACGACGGTGTATCCCGCTTCGGTATTTGCATCCGCCGTCAAAAGCGGGCCGCCCGAATTTCCCGCATCGACTTGCGCCGAATGCTGAATGAGCGTGGAAATATCGGGCGAGAGGAGTTCTTTGATTTTCGCTCTCGCATTCGTTACCGTGCCCTTGCCGAGCTGCCACATCGGCTCTCCTCCCAATCCGGGAAAGCCCGCCGACCACACTTCCTCTCCATCGCGCACTGTGCTGCCGCTCAGCGTAAAACCTTTCCGCGCATACGTGTCGGGCAGGGCGACGAGCGCGATATCGATATCTTCGTCTGCGGCGATGATTTTGAGTTCTTTGTAATTGGAATTGGAACCGTCTTCGTTTTCAAATTCGACGTCGACCGTTTCCGCTTCTTTGACGACGTGCCGGTTCGTGACGACATAGGGCTTGCCGTTCGACGCATAGAACACGAAGCCCGAACCGAAGGACCCTTTGAGGTATGCGTCGATGTCTTTTGCATACGAAGCGTATCCGCGGTTTGAAAGTTTGTCGCGGTATTCTTCCAAAAAGGAAACCGTTTTTTCAGGCAGATTGCTGCGCACGATACAAACGTAATTTCGCAGCGGCGCCGTAAAAGCTGCTGTCGCTAAAAAGTACAGGACCAAAACGCCGAAAAAGCGTTTTTTGTTAAAATTGGTGATCGCCATGCTTTATATTATAGCGACGGGAAAATAATTGTGCAATGTTCCGCCGTACGGTTTCCCCGTACGGCTTTGCAGTCACTCTTCAGCGCTTGTCAATGCCGCACGATAGAGCTGTACGTTTTTTCCGAGTTTTTCGTTAAGCGCTTTATTCGCCGCTTCGAATTCGTCGAGCAGAACCGGTTTTGCCGGCCGCAGATAAAATCCTTCAAGCGTGTACACGAACGTACCGAGGTATACGTATTGCGCTTCATCGGGAAACCGGATTTTAAATCGTGCCGGCAGCGAGAGGCGCGCTTTTTCGTTTTCGAATAAAAGCACGCTGAACGAATGCAAAGTATACCCTTTTTTAAAAAGGCTTTTATCGAGTATGAGTTCGGAAAAGTCGCCGAATGTAAACGTTTTGTCATAGACGGAAAATAATGTTTCGACGGCTTTTGACTTCGTAGGATCCGTTCCGGGATAGATAATAAAATTATATTTTATCGGAACGTCTTTTTTTCTCTGCGAATCGAAACCCGTCGCATAGAATTCTGTATCCAGAGGTTCGGCAAATACGACGCGGCAGATAAACGCGACTTCACCCTTTTTCGCCGCCTGCCAATCCTCACTCTTCGGACTTCCGGCATACAGCGCAATGCAAAACCAACACGCAATGCAATACAACAATATTTTTTTACCGTGCATGATTCAACTCCTCCAAACGCGCCCGCAGCAGGGGCTCCCATGCCGTATCCGCATAAAACTTGAGAGCGTAATTGACGGCATTTTTTTCACAATCGATTAAATCCATCGCGTATTTTTCGGGCAGTAAACCGGGATCCTCTTTATACGTGCGCAGATATACTTTGATTTCGCTCTGCGATATAACGTTTTCAAAATCGCCGATAAAGTATAAACCCGGCTTTTGCGGCGCGGTAAAATCGTGGACGGAGGGATCGGATTGAATTCCGTCGTCGCCGACAGTAACGGTGTTGTACTTTTGATATGCCCGGAAATAATACGCTTTGTATTGTCCGCCCGGCACGACGGGCTTAAAGAAAAAATATTTCCCGCCGATATATTCGAGGTGCTGAGCGGGTTTCCTTCTGTCTACCTGCAGATACGATATTGTCGACGGCGGTGCGTTGGTGAGGACGCCGACGTGGTACGTATTGTAACTGCCGTAGACGAGGACGGAATTTTCCGGCGTATAGGTTTCGCTCAGCATTTTGATAATTTCCCGTTTTTTTACGGGAGACGTGGATTGATACAATTCTCCGGCAGTGTCGTTCCCGGTTTCGGCGAGCTTTGTCGTCGCGCAGCCCGCCGTAATAAAAATACAGCACAGGGCGGCAAAAATACCGGCGAGTGATTTTTTCATGTGACCTCCGATAACATTTGGAAAGCACCGGTTGTATCGGAAAAGCGTCAACCGGCATCGATCATATCTTAGCACTGCGTTGCGAAGCTGTCAACGAAGAACACGTTAACATATCGATGAACGATACCGCATCTTTGCACCGCACATCGGTCTGCCGTTTAAAATTCTTTGTGCAGGCGCGGCAGTTCCCGGATCCACACGTCCGCCATGTATGCGTAGCCCGAAGCGTTCGGATGAATCCCGTCTTCGCACATGAGCGAACGATAATCTTTCGCTTCGAGCATGACCATACGCATATCGATGTACTGGACACCGTGACTGAGGGCGTATTTTTCGATCGAAAGCGAATAGAGTTCGTGAGCACGGTACAATTCGAACACATCGCCGGAGAGAAAGGCGTCGATGTTTTTTTTGTTTTGACCCGAGGTGATCGTTTTATACCAGCGGTCGAGAACGAGCGGCGGCATCGTCATCAAAAGCGGGGTGATCTTGTACGCGCGGAGCGTTTCGACCGCTTCGTCGAGCATACGCAAAAAGTCAGGCAGCGGATTTCGAGGTTTGTGCGGAGCATCGGGGTTTTTGCTTATCGGCGTCCAATCGTAATCGCAGTCGTTGCCGCCGCTTTCGACGATACCGAGGTCGCAGCTTAAACCTTTTTCCATGTCGCGCTTGAGCGTGCGAAGCGCTTTATTGATGATGTTGCCGAATACGCTTTTATTGATGAGCGTAAAGCCGAGCTTTTTTTGAGCGAGGACGAGACTGTTTTCTTCTTCAAGGATGTCAAAGCGGCTTTCGCTGTAACCGGTGACCGCCCCTTTTAATATCGAATCTCCCCAGACCGCTATCGTGTGTATTCCGTTTTCCATACTGCGCCTCAGACGATGATGCCCTTGGTCGAAGGGATTTCCCCGCACCTTCGAACGTCGAGTTCGACGGCGCTCCGTATCGCGCGGGCGGCTGCTTTAAACATCGCTTCGATTTTGTGGTGATCGCTTCTGCCGCGAATCGTGTCCAAATGCAGATTGCATTTTGCGCCTCCGACAAAGCCCTGCCAAAAATCTTCAACGCAGTCCGTTTGAAAGCTCGCTTCTTTTCCGTCATCGCCGAGCGACACGAGGGGTATGCCCGAAATTTTTCCGTCGAAGACGAGGTAGGAACGTCCTCCGAAATCGACTGCGGCACGCGAAAGCGTTTCGTCCATCGGATAGATAAAAAATCCCGAACGCGAGATACCGGCGCAGTCGCCGAGCGCTTTTGCAAAGCAGCTTCCGAGCACGATGCCCGTATCTTCGATGAGGTGATGCTGATCGACGTTCAAATCGCCTGAAAGCGTGCCGCTCAAATCGAAGAGGCCGTGTTTGCAAAAAGAGCGCAGCATATGATCGAAAAATCCTATCGGATTTTCTACCGTGTATTTTCCGCTCCCGTCGAGGTTGAGGGTGAGCGCTATCCGCGTTTCGCCCGTGTTCCGTTCTATCGATGCGATTCGTCCTGCCATAGCACGCTCCGTGATTTGTTAATTATTAATTTATGCCAGCACTTTCCGAAGCTCGTATTCGAGGATATCGACCGCACCGAGTTTTTTCAGTTTCGGTAAAAGGAGCGGCACTTCGGATTTATCGACCGCAATTTTGACCGCGTAGCCGTCATCCCCGTACAGCGGAGAAACGGTCGGACTTTTCATCGCTGGAATCTCTTTGATGAGCGTATCGAAGATGTCTTTCGGACAATTCATTTCGAGCATCACTTTGTTCCGCGCATTGAGCACCGCTTCGAAGAGCATTTTCAGTTCGTCGATCTTTTGCTTTTTTTGCGGGTCTGCGAGCGCCGTCTTCGATGCGAAAAAACACGTCGAGCTTTTCAAAATCGTGTCGACGATGCGGAGTCCGTTTTCCTGCAGCGTGCGCCCCGTCGCAGTATTGTCGATGATCATGTCGGCATCGTCCGGCGGGAACACTTCGGTTGCGCCGTATGTCCGCACGATGATACTGTCGATTTTTTTGCTTTCGAGCCACTTGCGCGCGATCTGTTCGTATTCGGTTGCGACGACGACGCGCTTCGTTTGAAGCGTGTGATCGTCGAGCACGTTCGGCACTGCCGCGACGATGCGCACTTTGTCGAAGCCCAAGTCCATGATTTCTTCGACATCGGCTTTCGTCTCTTCGATCCAGTCGCGGCCGGTAAAGCCCGCATCGTGAGAACCCAGTTCGAGCAGTTTGCCGATGTTCTGCGGTTTCATCACTTTCGCTTCCAAATCGCTTTGATTGACGATGGGGCGGTATGCACGCTCGGGCAAATCGACTTTGATGCCCGCGCCGCTTAAGAGGCCGACGACGTTTTCGTAGATCCTTCCTTTCGGAAGAAGCAGTTTTAATTTTTCCATAGATTTTAAACTATAGCCCAAAGGCTCGGATAAATCAATCGTTCGTTCGCGCGTTGTTCATTCGCGCGTGCAGGTTTATCGCGCTGCATCATTCGTCGATTGTCTGTCAAAACGGAGAGACGGAGCTGTTTCAAAAGTCGGGGACAATCCCATGCGAAAAAAAACCGCAGCGAAAGCCTTATACTTCCGTTGCGGTTAGAATCACGCTGCTGCACAAAGCGCGCGGCTGCTTTTAGAAGTCGATGTCTTTGCCGTAGTATGCAGCGAGGTAAATCTTTTTAATATCGGCAGGCGATGTTTTTCTCGGATTGGTAAGCGTACACGCATCGTTGAATGCCCGCTCGCTCATCAGATCCAATACTTTGAGGAATGCATCTTCGGGGATGACGGTGTTTTTGCCTTCTTGAATCGTGCGCGTAATGCCGACCTTTCTATTTAAAGCCGTCACCGCTTTTGCGATATCATCTATACCCAAAGCGCCTTCCAATTTGCTGTAGCGGTCGGTTTCCTTTCTGTTGTAGTCGATGATGTACGGAAGCATGATGGCGTTCGCCTCTCCGTGTGTCAAATGAAATTCTCCGCCGATTTTATGCGCCATAGAATGCACGATGCCGAGCGAACAGTTGCTGAACGCGATACCCGCAACGGTAGATGCCGTATGCATCTTTCCGCGCGCTTCCATATCGCCGCCGTTTGCGACTGCCCGTTCGAGATATTCGAATACGAGCCGGATCGCTTCGAGCGCATAGGGATCGGTGTAATCGTCATGGGCGGTCGAAACATACGCTTCGATCGCATGCGTCATGACGTCCATACCGGTTTGCGCCGTAACGAGCGGCGGCATCTTTGCCGGAATTCTATCGTCGACGATGGCGATGTCGGGGATGATATCGGGACTGACCAAAGGATATTTGATATTTTTTTCTCTGTCGGTGATAACGGAAAACGCCGTGATTTCGGAGGCCGTACCGGACGTGGACGGAATGCCGATCAGTTTCGCTTTTGTCCGCAGCTTCGGAAATTTGAATGCGACCAAATCGTCGAAATTATAGCCGGGATATTCGTAATACACCCACATGATTTTGGCTGCGTCCATCGAAGAGCCGCCGCCCAATGCGATGATCCAGTCGGGTTTGAATTCGGCCATCTTCGCCCCGCCGTCTTTACAGGTTTTAACGGACGGATCGGGTTCGACGCCGTCTATGACTTGCACCTGCATTCCCGCTTTTTCCAAATAGCCTTTGGCTTCGTCGATGAATCCGAATTTTTTCATCGAACTTCCGCCGGTGACTATGACCGCTTTTTTCCCTTCCAGCGTGGAAAGGAACTCCAATGCACCTGCACCGTGGACGATCCTGTTGGGGATACTGAACGTTGCGTACTTCATATTACCTCCTGGTTTGTATATGAGCTGAAAGCGGCGCCGATGCAGGCGTCTCTTCCAGCGTTCTTCCGCATGGCCGTATATATGTATTCGATCGATTTCGTCCCGTTTATCATAGTGATCTGCGATTGTTTAGTAAAGATTAAAACGGTATAATTTTTTGAAATCTGCGGCGGCATATCGCATTTTTATTTGGAGACAGCTGTATGGGTAAAATCGCGTGGTCAAAAATTTTCGGAAAATATGAAGCGCCTGAATGGATGAAGGCGATCGGTCGTTTTTTTTTCCGCAATAAAGCCGGATTTAAAAAGGCGCGGAAAATCGCGCTCATTTCGCTTGCGTCCCTTGTCGGTCTCATCGTGCTCGCCGTTGCGGCTTTGTTCGCGTGGGTGTTTATCGAGTCGAAGATGCCGGTCAAAATGGAAATAGGTTATTCGGTCGAAGAGCCGGATTTGCTCGAAAATGCGAAAGATCCGCTCGTCATTTCATTCAACGGTTCCGCGGCGAAAATCGACGATGCCGATAAAATCATTGCCGGCGGCATAGCGATGAAACCCGATATGGCCGGCGAATGGCGATGGATCGGTTCCGACGAACTCGTCTTTACGCCTTCCGAACCGTGGCCGCTCGGTACGCAGTATCAGATTTCATTTTCAAAAAAAGATTTTGCAGACCACGTTAAAATCCGTTCGTATACGGCAAAATTTTCAACCGACGATTTTTATGCGGAAATCGAAGATGAGGAATTCTGCATCGACGCCGCCGATCCCGCAAAAAAATATATCTCTTTTTCGCTTCGTGCGAATTTTCCGATAAACTCCGACGGCATAGAAAAGCTCGTCTCGCTTTCTCCCGATATGAAAAATCCGAAAAGCGGTACTTTCGAAAAGCGCAGCTATACGGTCACGGCAGGTTTGAGCGACGATAAGCGCACGGCGTTTTTTGCATCCGAACCGCTCGGCGTGCCTGCAAAAGACGTAACGATGAACATCGCGATTGCGGCGGGAATCAAATCGGCTTCGGGCGGATCGCCTTTGAAAAAGATGACGGCTTCGGTTACCGTTCCCGGTTCTTCAAGCTATGCTAAAATCGAATCGATAGATTTTACCCTTGTCAAAAACGACGCGCAGGAATACGAGCAGGTGATCGCGATCGAAACGACGGCGAAGATAAGCGCCGATAATTTGCAAAGCGCGCTTTCGGTATACGAGCTGCCGCAGGATAAACCTGCAGAACCGGGCAGACGCGGCGAAAAAGATTACGAGTGGTACAGCGAAGAAGAAGTTACCGACACCGTTATTAAAAACAGTAAAGCGCTTTCGTTTACGGCGCTGCCGTCGGAACTCGAATACGATACGATGCATTCGTTTGTAATCGATGCGAAGCCGGGCACGTATCTGTACGTCACGGTAAAAGACGGCGCAAAATTTTACGGCGATTATTATCTGACCGACCCTCACGGAGAAGTCGTAAAGGTGCGCTCCTATCCGAAAGAGACGACGATTTTATCGGACGGTACGATCATTTCGATGCGCGGCAGCAAAAAGATTCCAGTGCTTACGCGCGGCGTCGACAAAGTATACTACACGGTGTGGCGCATGCAGAGCGACGAAATCAATCACATCGCGTCGATGTCGAACGGCGATATGAAAAATTTTTCGTTCAACTACGACTATATCTTCAATCAAAACAATGTGAGTGCGGTCTATCGTTCCGACGCTACGGTCGCTGCGACAAGCGCGAAAAAACCGTCGTACACGAACTTCGATTTTTCAAGCTATTTGAATTCGATCCCGTCGCAGCATCTCAAATACGGTCTCTTTTTGTTCCGCGTGTCGAGCGAAAAAAACGGGCACGGAGACGAGCGGCTCATCCTCGTAACCGATCAGGGGATCATCGTTAAAAAAAATGCAGATAAAACCTGCGACGTATTCGTGCAGTCGATTGCGACGGGACGGCCACTTGCGGGCTCTGAAATACGAGTCGTCGCGCTCAACGGCGACACGCTCGCTTCGGGCATTACGGCATCCGACGGTCACGTAACGCTTCCCGCTCTTTCGATGAACGACAAGGAACATCGTCCCGTCGCCTATACTGCGATAAACGGAGGCGACTTCGCGTTTATGCCGTATGCCGATTACGGACGCTCGCTCGATTATTCGGATTTCAATACGGGCGGCGAATACGGCGCGCTCGACCCCGATGCGATTCACACCTATATTTTTTCCGACCGCGGCATCTACCGGCCGGGAGATACCGCAAAGCTCGGTCTCATCGTCAAAGCGGGGGATTGGGCGAAGAGCCTTGCAGGAACACCTCTCGCCTACGTCGTTACGGATCCGAACGGCACGGAGATAGTCGATAAAGAATTCGCGCTCAACGACGCGGGCTTTGAAGAAATCAAATTCGCCACGCAGTCCTACTCTCCGACCGGCGAATACAACGTTTCCGCATATTTCAGAAAACAGCGTTCCGACGGAAAAATCGAACGCGTTTTTCTCGGAAACGAAACGGTCAAAGTCGAAGAATTTTTGCCGGATACGCTTTCGATTTCGACGGCTTTCGACCCGCTTCCGGCTTTAGGCTGGATCCGGCCGGCAAAGCTTACGGGTGTCGTAAAGCTGAGAAACCTCTTCGGCACGGTCGCGGCGGGCAATAAAGTTTCGGCGGAGATTTCGCTCGCTCCGGGATATATGCGTTTTCCGCAGTACCGCGGCTACGTATTTTCCGATCCGTATACCGGAAAAGATTCGTATACGGAAACGCTCGACGAAAAGACGACCGACGATGAGGGACGGGCTGAGTTTGCGCTCGACGTCGAAAAATTTGCCAAAGCGTCGTACCGCATGACCTTTACGGCCGACGGTTATGAAAAAGGCAGCGGCCGTGCGGTCTCTTCGCAGTCGTCGGTGTACGTTTCCCCGCTCGAATATCTCATCGGTGTAAAAGCCGACGGCGATCTTTCATACATCAAAAAGGATTCGGCGCGCGAACTGACGCTCATCGCAGTCGGCCCCGATCTCAAACAGAGAGCGGTGTCGGGAGTCGAACTTGCCGTCACGGAAAACCGCTACGTGTCCGTGCTCGTCAAACAGCCGAACGGCGCGTATAGATATCAATCGGTAAAAAAAGAATATCCGGTATTTACGAAAACGGTTACGATCCCCGAAGCGGGATTGAAATATCGGCTTCCCGTTTCGGATGAAGGCGATTTTACGCTGACGCTGAAAAACGGAGAAGGTCTCGAATTTAATAAAACGCCGTATTCCGTTATCGGTGAAAAGAATTTGCAGCGAAGCCTGTCGCGTACCGCGGAACTCGAAGTAAAGATGGAAAAAAGCGATTTCCGTCCGGGAGACACGGCGCAGCTTTTTATCAAAGCGCCGTATGCGGGAAGCGGTCTCATCGCCGTCGAACGCGATAAAGTGTATACGTACAAATGGTTCCGTTCCGACGGCGCGTCCTCTCTGCAGGCGATTGCGATTCCGCAGGGACTTGAAGGAAACGGCTATATCACGATCATGTACGCGCGCTCCTACGACTCCGAAGAAATCTACATGAGTCCCTTCTGCTATGCGGCCGTTCCGTTTTCGGTCAGCCTCGAGCGGCGTACAAACGAAATCACGCTCGATGTAGCGCGTGAAGCCAAGCCCGGAACCGATTACACGATTTCGTATTCGAGTAAGAGGCCGGGGAAAATCGTCGTCATGGCGATCGACGAAGGCATTTTGCAAGTTGCGCGCTATAAAACGCCCGATCCGCTTGCATACTTTTTTAAAAAGCGCGCGCTCGAAGTTTCGACGTCTCAAGTGCTCGATTTGGTTTTGCCCGAATACAATATCCTCCGTACGCTCGCTGCAGCAGGCGGCGGTGAAGACTACGATCTGCTCGCGCACAATTTGAATCCGTTTAAGCGAAAACAAAACGAGCCGGCCGCTTATTGGTCGGGCATCGTCGACACGGGGCCCCAAAAGAGAAACCTTACCTACCGCATTCCCGATTACTTCAACGGAAGCCTCCGCGTTATGGCCGTCGCCGTGTCGTCCGAGGCGATAGGCGTCGCACAGGCGTCGTCGGAGATAAAAGACACTTACGTCATCGTGCCGAATGCTCCGACTTTCGCGTCCCCCGGAGATACTTTCGACATATCGGTGACGGTAACGAACAACGATAAGGGTTCGGGCAGCGATGCATCCGTCGTGCTCAGCGCCGTTCCGACCGCTCACTTTTCGATCACATCCGCGCAGTCGGTAACGCTCAAGATCCCCGAAGGGCGGGATGCGACGGCGACGTTCGGCATAAAAACGAATGACGTACTCGGAGCTGCGGATATCGCATTTACTGCAAAGGGCGCTTCGCATTCGTCGCGCATCACTTCCTCGATGAGCGTCCGCCCGTCCATGCCGTATCAAGTGCGGCTTACGAGCGGGCGCGTTACAAAAGACAAAGCGAGCGTCGACGTCGATAAAAAAATGTACAACGAATACGCGACGAGGGAAATCGCGCTTTCGTATCTGCCGAGCGGGCTGGCAAAGGGTTTGCAGTTTTATCTCGAAAAATATCCCTACGGCTGTTCGGAGCAGCAAGTGAGTATGGGCTATCCCTACCTCTTCCCCAACTTGCTCAAAGAGTCGGGCAAAACGAAGGCCGATGCGCAGGAAGCGATCGACAATGTCGTCGCAGCTCTTCAGTCGAGACAAAAGTCGGACGGTTCGATCGGATTTTGGACGCACCGTTCGGAAAGCTGGGCTGCGCTCGACGCATACTGTGCAATGTTTTTAACAGACGCGCGCGAAAACGGTTATTACGTCCCCGACGTATTTTTTAACAATCTGCTCGGCGTTTTGAAAAAGAGGGCTGCCGACACGGACGGCGGCGTATACGGCCGCGCGTTCTGCGTTTACGTGCTCACGCGGAACGAAACGGTGACGACGGATTATATCAATTCTCTGCGCAAAGATATGGATCGCGACGATAAAGCTTCCGTTGCGGGCGTTTTCCTCGCCGCATCGTATAAAATGCTCGGCATGGCGTCGGAAGGCGAAAAGCTCGTCTCGCGCGTAAAACGCGGGGTCAAAACGGCCGATACCATCGGCTTTTTCGAAGATGACTTGTATTTCAAATCGGCGTACCTCTACCTCATTTCGGAATATTATCCCGAAAAACTTTCCGCCCTTTCCGCACATCTGCTCGAATCGATCGAAGACGAAATCGTTCACCGCCGTTACGCATCCCTTTCGGCCGCGATGACGCTCATCGCGATAAAAAGCTATCTCGCGGCAATGCCCGCATCTGAAACGGGAAAATTTACCGTTGTCGAAGAATCGGGCAAAACGACGAAGACGCTTACGCCGCAGGGCGAAAAAGTCTTTACCGCCGAGTTCGCATCCGATGCGCAAAAACTTCGCTTGACGAACGAGGAAAAGACGAATCTCTTTTATCAAGTAACGCAGGGCGGATTTTTACACGATATCCCCTCAGGCGAAACGAAAGACGGCATCGAAGTGTACCGCGAATTTGTCGATGCGAACGGCAAAAAAATCGATGCGGTAAAACTCGGCGATGAAGTGACGGTAAAAGTGAACGTCCGTTCGACGAAAAACAGATCGATACGCAACGTCGCCGTCGTCGATATGCTGCCCTGCGGTTTGGAAGCGGATATCGCGTCCGTACGCGAAAGCGATACCGGCTGGAAACCCGATTACGTGGACATACGCGAAGACCGCATCGTGCTCTTCGGAACTGTGACGCAGGAACTTAAAACGTTCACGTACAAAGTGCGAGCCGTCAACTCAGGGAAGTACACGGTGCCGCCGCTCTTTGCCGAAGCGATGTACGACGGCACGCAGCGCGCGCTCCGTCCGCAAAAAAGCATAACGATCTCCGATAAATGAAAAAGCGTCATGCGGCAGCTCTCGGCGTTGCGGGAGCGCTGCTGCTTTTTTGCGTTGTCGATGTCGTCCGCAGCAAAGCGAACGGCATCCTCGACGGCATCTCTTTTTCAGGCGCCTATGCCGATCGAAACGGAAAACTCCTTCGCGTATACCTGACGCCGGACGAACGCTTTCGCATTTATAAACCCGTTACGGAATTTCCGAAAGAATTTCTCGAAGCGCTTTTGCTTCGGGAAGACCGGCGCTTTTACCTGCATCACGGCATCAATCCCGCATCCCTCATACGCGCGGGCTGGGAAACCTACGTAAAGCGATCGCGCGTTATAGGCGCGTCGACGATTACGATGCAGACAGCAAAATTGAAATACCGTCTGTACACGCGAAGCATTCCCGGAAAACTCGCGCAGATTTTTTTAGCGCTCCGCCTCGAAGTTTTGTATTCGAAACAGGACATACTCGACGCGTACGTCAACCTCGCACCCTGCGGAAAGAATATCGAAGGCTTCGAAGCGGCTTCTTATTATTTTTTCGGAAAAAGCATCGAAAAAACGGATCTGCCGCAGCGCCTCATGCTCTGCGTACTTCCGCAAAATCCCGCAAAGCGATGTCCCTCCGCATCTCGTGTCCCGGACGAACTCATCGACGCGAGACTCTCGCTTTTCGACGAATGGATAAAGGAACGTCCGGCGGCAAGCGGCGAGCGCTCTTTCGTCGCATCTCATCCTCAGCTCGTCTGCGCTTTTCCCGACGAAGCGCCGCACTATACCCGCATGCTCGAATTGCAAAGACCGCATCGCGCACATCCGCAAAAAATTATTAAGACGACAATCGATTCGAATTTGCAGGAACTCGTTGAATCGCGCATCCGTTTTTTTATCAACAGGAAGCGGCATTTGGGCATTACGAACGCTGCAGTCCTTCTCGCAGATTCCGAAACGATGGAAGTGCTTGCGGCAGTCGGTTCGGCGCGTTTTTACGACGATGCCATTCAGGGGCAGGTAGACGGAAACATTGCAAAGCGTTCGCCCGGCTCCGCGCTGAAACCTTTTATATACGCGCTCGCCCTCGATCAGGGGATCATCCATTACGGTACGATGCTCAAAGACACGCCGTCGAGCTTCAGCGAATATACGCCCGACAACTACGGCAACACATTTAAAGGCCCGATAAAAGCGTGGCAGGCGCTTACGGAAAGCCGCAATATCCCCGCAATAACGCTCGCACGGAAATTGAAAAATCCCGACCTCTACGATTTTTTAGCGGACGCGGGCATCTCCGCTCTCAAAGCGAAGGACAGCTACGGACTTTCGATCGTGCTCGGAAGCGCGGACGTAACGCCCTTCGAACTTACGACGCTGTACGCTTCTCTCGTAAACGGAGGCACGGAGCGGCCGCTTAAAACGGTTATGAGCGAAAGCCGTGCGGCAATCGACGACGCATTAACAATTAATAATTTTAAAGAGCATCGACTGTTTTCGCCCGAAGCTGCATTTATCGTGTGCAAAATGCTCGAGCAGAATCCTCCGCCCGTCGAAGCAAGATCTGCCGAAGCGAAAGCCGTTCCTGTCGCCTACAAAACGGGAACGTCCGTCGGCTTCCGCGATTCGTGGACGGCGGGCTTTTTCGGCAAGTACGTGATGTGCGTGTGGATAGGAAATTTCGACGGCGTCGGAAACAATGCCTTTCTCGGACGCAGTGCCGCAGCTCCTCTTTTTTTTGCCATCGCCGACAGTATGATCGCGTCGGGCAGAGTCGGCGTATCCTTGAAGTTTCCGCATGAGGGAGTGACGAAGATACGCGTGTGTTCCGTGTCGGGTGCCGTTCCGACCGACGACTGCCCGAATACCGAAGAAGCGTGGTTTATCCCCGGAGTGTCGCCGATAGCGAAGTGCCGCATTCATCGAAAGATAACGATCGACACGAGAAGCGGCTACCGCACCGATGAAACCGGAAAGCCGTATTGCAAAGAAGTCGTGCGCGAATTTTGGCCGAGCGATTTACAGGCGCTTTTTGCCGAAGCGGGACTGCCGCGGCTTCTTCCTCCCGATTATCCGCCCGAGCAAAGCAAAAGCGGTTTATACAAAAGCGGCTATCCGCCGGAAATACGCTCGCCTCTCAAACATACCGAATACGTGTTCCGCTCGTCCGATCCCGCGCGCAGTACCATCGTTTTGAGCGCGTCCGCCGATGCCGATACGAAAGAATTGTTTTGGTTTTCGGGCGCGTCGTTTATCTGTAAAAGCGCGCCGGGCGAAAAATACGAATGGAGACCGTCTCCCGGCATTTACGAACTCACCGTCGCCGACGGCAAAGGCAGAAGCGATTCTTGTACGGTAAAGATTCGAAGCGCGGACTAGAGCCGGCACTTCGGACTCCGTTGAAGAGCCATGTGCGCATCGCATGTGATTTTCGCCCCGCTGTCTTTTTTATTAAAACAGGTGTATACTGTTCTGAGAAAACGGGAGAAGCCTATGAAGTTTTTAGTCATATCCGATTTACACGGAAATATTTCGGCGCTCGAAAAACTCGAGGGAGAGTTTAAAGCGGTCGATGCGGTTTTGTTCGGCGGAGACTTCGCCGCCTTCAAGCACGCGGAAACGGGTCTGCCCGCGCTCGAAGCTTTGTGCAAAAAGCACGACGTCATCTTTTCCGTTATCGGAAACTGCGACGAACCGGATTTTTTACACGAAATCGAAAAAAAAGATATCAGCGTCGAAGGCGCGCTCGTCTACCACGACGGCATTTGCATCGCGGGAAGCGGCGGCGGCAGCAAGTTTACCGGTACGACGCCGAACGAACGAACGGAAGACGAACTCCTGTCGGATTTCGACGTCGTCGAACGCGCTTCGGCAAAGAGCGGCGGCACGTGGAAAAATCTCATACTCATTTCCCACAATCCGCCGAAAGATACAAAGTGCGATGCGGTAAATCCGGCTTTGCACGCGGGCTCGCAAAAATTCCGCGAATTTATAGAACGGATAAAACCGCTCGCCGTTATCACCGGACATATTCACGAAGGGGCGGCGATCGATAAAATCGGAGCGACGACGGTGATCAACCCCGGTGCACTCCTCGACGGAAATTATGCCGTTATGGAAATCGCCGAAAACGACGGCGAGTGGAGCGTCGCAGACGCGGAACTTCGAAAGACGGATCGATAGCGGCGATCCTGTGGGAACGAAAAATTAACAATTATTAATTCGATTTCAGGTTTAATCAACATACTCCGGTGCGGTATGTGAGACAAGATCCCGCACGAAAAAACTCGAATTTTTCCGATCATCTGTGTTACTCGCTCGATGCGATTCGAAAGCCCATGTAAGTATAGGATTCGTTCGGATCGAATGCGTAGCGATCGCCCGCGTTGATAAAGGGCGTGTATTCCGAAACGCTTCCGCCGCGGCTTACGCGTTTTGAACCGTATGCGGGGCCTGTATACCGCACTTCCTTTTTTTGCTCCGTGTAATCGGCAAACCAATCCCAGCAAAACTCGAGCACGTTGCCGCTCATATCGTATATGCCGCTTCCGTTTGCATTTCCCGATCCGGGAGCAGGCGGCGCTTCCGGTGTAAATACCGTGCCTGCCGTTCCGACGATCCGAGGAGCATCCGCATTGCTGCAGTCCCATGCGACAAACGACGCGTCATCTCTTCCTTCATCCCCCGTTTCGCCGCTTGCCTTATCGCCTCGCTGCATGCCGCTTTTCGTTATGCGGGCGGCGTACTCCCATTCGGCTTCCGTCGGCAGCCTATAGCCGTCGGCGTTCCAGTTGCATTCGGACAGGTCGCACGAAGCGGTATCGGTCGAATCGCGCAGCACTTTTCCTTTATACGAATAGCACGGCGTTTTATTTTCGATTTCGCTGAGCGCATTGCACCACACGATCGCATCGTACCAATTTATCGCCGTAACCGGAAAATATTTATCTTCGTCCGTCGGCTCGCCGCCGCGTCTGCCTTCCGAGCCGCCCTGTCCGGGGTTTGCAAAAACATAGCCGCGCCCTTCCGCGTCTATACGCACGGCGTACCAAAGCGCGTATGTCGTTTCGAATTTATTGATTTTAAACGGCAAAACGGTACGTTCGGCCGTATAGGTTTGACTGTTTTCGCCGATGATGAAAGTATGGACGGCGTTTCCGTCGGTCGGCCGCGTCATATCGAGGCCGCCGAATGTATCGCTTCCGCCCTTCGCGCAGAGCGGAAATGCCGTACAAAAAATTACTGAAATCAGTACGATAGCATATTTTTTCATAAGTTCTCCAAAAGAAAACGCTCAAGCGATTTTTGCATCCGACCTCAGCGACGACGATATTTCGGACGGTGTTTTTTTATCATATCTTCTCGTTATTAAAATATAAAAAATTACAAAAGGTTTCAACGTAATTCGATTTGCCGAATGAACCTGCAGGCCGAGCGCGGATGCGGTACCGATTATTTTTTTATCGACGTGCGATCGCGGAGCATGAGCGCGGTGATGATCGTTGTAAGGATGCAGCCGCCTGAAATGACGAACATGCCGACCCACCCGTTGCTTGAAAACGGCAGCGGTACGTTCATGCCGAAAAAGCTCGTGATAAACGTCGGCACCATGAGCACGAGATTGATGACGGTGAGGCGTTTCATGCTGACGTTCAAATTGTTCGAAATGACCGACGTAAAAGTGTCCATGAGTCCCGCGAGGATATTGTTGTAGGTTTCGGCCATACCGATCGCCTGCTTGTTATCGATGTCGACATCGTCGAGCCAATCGTAATCGTCTTCGTCGAGATTTAATAATTTCGTTCTGCGAAGTTTTTGAAGCAAAAGCTGATTGCTTGTAAGAGACGTCGTAAAATATTCGAGCGACTTTTGCAAATTGAGAAGCTTGACGATTTCTTTGTTTTCGATCGGTCCCTGCAGTTCGCGTTGCATGGCGGTCGTCTGACGATTTATTTCTTTTAGATAGCGCAAAAACGTCGTGTCGGCGCGGCTCATCAGTTTGATGATAAAAGCCGGAAAATCGTCGAGCGAGATTCCCTTTATGGCACCCGAAGCGATATCGCCGAGTATGTCGCAGCTTGAAGAGCAGATCGTAATAATCGTATTTCCTTCGATCACGATACCGAGGGGAATCGTATAAAACGACACTTCCGCAGCCGCATCGTACACCGGCATTCGTATGATGACGAGCACGTACGAGTCTCCCTCTTCGATGCGCGAAAGTTCGTCGGGGTCGAGGATATCGACGATGTGGTCGTAATCTATGCCGCAGCTCGTTTCGAGAAGTGAAGCGTCGATGCTCGAAACGTTGCGGGCGTCGACCCACGTGCGGTTTTCGGTATTCAAGCGTTTTCCGGGGACGCGGACGAATTGTCCGTTTTTTTGCTGCCAATAAGAAATCATCGCGGGTGAAATCTTAGCAGAAAAAAGCGCAAAGCGCAATGAACGAAAATGGGACAATATAAAATGTTGTCTTTTCGGACGATACTGTGGTATAGTAATATGAGGGTATAAAATTATTATAAATAATATTATTATCACCATTAATGCATACGGTTACATAATAATTACGGTACATAAGTAAAAGATTCTATGACAATAAACGAATTTGAGAATACATATTGGTACATGGGTGAACTCAAAGCATTAGCAAAATTTCTTGAAATTCCTTTTGATTCAAAAATACGAAAAGATCAACTTGAGGCGTTGATTATTCAATTTTTGGAAACCGGAACGGTAAATCAAAAGAATCGTTTTCCGATTAAAAATCGGAATAGAGATATATTGAATAATCATACGTATGTTGAAAATTTCAGCAACAAAAAAGAGACGTGGGAATTCATACAGAGTGAAATGGATAAACGAGTTCCGGGATTAAAACCGAAATCGGGTGCAAAATATTGGCTTAATCGCTGGATTGAAAATAAACTTTCTCATGGTGAAAAAATAACTTATGATGATGTTATTTGTGAATATATTCGGTTAAACCAAACTGAAGGAAGGCTTCCGCAAATTCCATCCTGTAAATTTAATAATTTTATAAGCGATTATCTGGCGAATGAAAAAAATGCAACAAGAGAAGACGCTTTGGAAGCATGGACTAAGTTAAAAGATATGAAGGTCAAAAAAGATTATATAACGTGGAAAGAGAATAAAAATACATAAAAAATTTCGCCTAACACCCGCTTCAACGCTGACAAACGGGACTGAGCCCTGTTGCAGATTAAGCGAATGTGACGGCTTACCGAACCGCATGGGAACTAAAAAATGGATGACAAGATTGATGAAACAAATGTAAATGAAAAAAATATCGATTACAGTAAGTTTGAAGAATTGTTTTTCGAAAATGTCAGAAAAGGAGAAAAGTATCAGCATTTTCTAAATCTCAGTTCTCAATTAGATTGTATGCTTATTCGAAGTATTTTAGCTTCAATGAAAATTCCAACTTATGTTGAAGGTGAAAATATGAATCAACAACCCCGACGCGAGCGTCGGGGTATGTTGTTCTCATAAGGTGGTTGCAGTCGGCTTTAATACCCTTCGTTGCGACGCAAGCGTCGGGGTATTAAACCCTCCGCGCGAATAAAATTTACGGAGGTACTGCAACTTTTATAACAACTGTTTTTAAAATAAAGTTATACATTTTGATCGATGATTACGATGAGGCATGTATAGTTGTAAAAGACTATATTAAAAATAAACTGGAATCCCTTTCTTCTCGAAAAGGGAAAGATACATATTTAAAGGCTTTTCAAATACTTTCCGCCCCTTATATAATTTCAAATTCCCAAGAAATACTCGGTATTTCAATTATGAGTAAAAAAACAATGGACGAAAAACCCGAAGAAAATATTTTTTCTCGGATTTTTAATGCTTTATTCAAATTTATTTGACATTACGTATGGATTTTGTTATTCTATACGTAATGAGGTTCGTATGGACGCAAAATTAACTTTAAGCATGGACAGTTCCGTTATTTCTTCAATGAAGGGATATGCTTCCGAAAATAATTCCAGCATATCACAGATCGCTGAATCATTTTTCAGAAATTTGCTTTCTTCTCAATCGAAGAACAGAAAAATATCGCCGCTGGTTCAAGAATTAAGCGGAATAATTCCTGTTGAGAAAACCGACAAAAGCGATTATATAAACTACTTGGAATCAAAGTATGAGTAAAGTGCTTTTTGTCGATTCCGATGTCATTTTAGATGTGCTTGAAAAGCGTGAGCGATTTTATGAATATTCCGCTCAAATTCTTTCTTTGGGTGATGAGAAAAAGGCAAAGCTTGTTACAACTTCTTTAGCTTTTGCAAATATTTATTACTTGCTTCGTAAGCATTTAGGGATTGAAAAAGCAAAAGAAAGTTTAAGGAAACTCAGGATTATTGTAGATGTGATTTCCGTGAATGCAAAGGAAGTCGATTTGGCTTTAAATTCGGAGCTTTCGGATTTTGAAGATGCACTGCAATATTTTACGGCATTGGACGGTAAGATAGAATTTATCATCACAAGAAATGTTTGCGATTATAAGAATCCGAAATTGATTGTCCAGACTCCTCAGCAATATATAGAGGGGCTTAATAACAAAAAATAAGACTCGAAAAAGCTTTGTAGCCGATAAAGGGGTCAAGTCCGTGTGCGGTACAACCGGTTGTTAGACAGATGCCTTGTGCGGTGGAAGAAAAATAATTTTTTTGAATAAAGTAAAAATCTTTTTTCATATGCCGCGACGTAACTGAGGTTGTTAAAGCCCGACAGCAAACGCCTTATGAGAACAACATACCCTTCGTTATGCTTTTTTAATACACGCCGAGGATGGCGGGATCCGCCCAAAACGAACTGTATTGAACGGTGCCCTGCGACGATTCTTCCCAGACGGATTGGAGCGCATAGCCGCGCGGATGCTGTACGATTTTCGTGTTGCCCGCACCGGGCTTCAAATCGTTGATACCGCGGCTGAACGTGATGTGCTGCGAATCGAGATTGCCGAAATAATAATTTCGTGCGTCTCCCGTTTCACCCCAGCCTTCATACGACAATCCCGCACCGAGGGAGGGATCGGCGGGAATCCATCCGACGCCGTGCAGATAGAATTCGCACCACCAGTGATTGCGCGTATGGAGATCCCGATCGACGAGTACGCCGCAGTCCGTAAGCGCGGGAATGCCCGCCGCCCGTAACAGCGCAGTGTAGAGAAGCGCAAAACAATAAGCGTCGCCCCGCTTGCTTTTTATAAGATTGAGGGGCGATTCGGGTTTTGAGGCGGCATCGCGCAGTTTGTAATTGTCGAGCATATACGTATAGATGAGTTTCGCTTTGACATAGGGATTCGTCTCTTTTCCGACGATTGCTGCGGCAAGGTTCGTAACGGCTCTGTCGTCCGACGGAATAAATTTATCCGCCCTCGTCGCCGATGCGTAGAGCGCTTTATTCATATCGTCATAGGGCCGTATGTATTTCGGCTGGACGGTGCTTTTGACTTCGTATACCGAAATAACAAAATTTTGTGAAAAGCGTCGTTTTGCGGGCGACGGACCTTTAGTCGCCTGCAGCTGATGGACTATCGTATTTTGATAATCGGCGATTGCGGGTTCGGGATCGCATTCGCTGAGTTCGGCAAAAGGTTGGGCTGCGGTGAGTACCGGACGCGGAAAATAAAACCTGATCGTCGCCGGCTGTTTTGTTTCGATATTGTTTATATCGGCTGCAAGCTGGGCGATATAGGTGCGCTGCATGCCGTACGCTTTCGAACCGGCGCGAGGATCGATAACGATTTTTTGCGAAGCGGAACGACCGGCGGGCGTTTCGACATACAGCGATCCGGAAGCTGCTCCGTCGGGAACGCGCACGCGGATTTCGGTATCGCTCCAAAATTCGTAATCGAAATCGCTTTTGCTTGCAGGGATGTACAATGTGCCGACCGCTCCGGTTTCGTATGAAAGGGCACTGCGGTTCGGCGGGGTTTCCCGTTCCGTCGTAAAATATACGTCGGCCGTATCGTGCGTATTGCCGAAATTTTTTCCGAATATGACGACGAGGTCGCCTACTGTCGGAGCGGGGTTTGAAATCGATGCGATAATAGGAACGGAGACTTGCGCTTTCGGACGGACGGCTACGGGTATCTCCCGCTCGTTCGTAAAAAAAGACGGTTCGGATCGACTCGTTTTCGTTCCGACAAAGACGAGGCCGTCGCTGATAGTTGCGGGCAGGATGACTTTGATCTCCGTGTCCGTCCATGAGATGTATGAGCTTGCGGTGAGTTTGCTGCCTGCGAATTCGACATAGCCTTCATTTCTGATGCTGCCGAAATGTTTTCCCCTAATGACGACGAGATCGCCCGGAGCGCCGATGGGAGGTTCGAGTTTTTCGATGACGGGTTTTCGCCGCATTTGCATCGTGATTATAAAAACGATACAGGATACGAAAGCGACAAGCGCCGCGGCGCACATCGTCCGAAACAGCGGCGACTTTCTGAATGAATAGCTGAATTGTCCGGACGAAATCACTTGAGCGAACTCACAAGCTGTGCGTTTGCAAAATCCATGTCGGCGTTCTGCGAAACGAAGCCGATTTCAGGTATGCCTATTTTGATCGCGAGGGAACTGCCGTTCGTAAAGTCGGGGCGGAAGAGGTCAACGTCTTCGAGCTGACGTTCTCCCGAACGGGATGCATCGAAACGGGCACCGTCGAATGCGCCGAAAGACGCATCGAAAGCCGTGCGGTATTCCGCATTTGTGCCGTATGTTTCATCCGCCCGAGACGGCACGAATGCGTGCGGCTGTTCGATATTGCCGTTGATGACGACGTTGTTTTTTGCAAGTTCGACGCTTGTGCTTCGTGAAATCGGATTGATCGCGGCGGTTTGCGCTGCGGAAGGAGAGCGGAGTACGCGTACGGGTATGATGAGCGCGAAAATTGCCGCGGCCGCCGCTGCGGAAAAGGCGTATCGGAAATTGTGTTCGGAAAAGCGGTACACACGCTTGGTCGTTTTGCTGTAGCTGAGGCGCACTTGGAGGCGTTCCCAGCTTTTGTCGAGAGACGCTTTATCCAATGTCATGCCGTCCGCTTCCGAGCGGAATGCTGCGCTTGCGGCACGAAAGGCTGCAAGCTTTGCCGCACATTTCGGGCACGATTTGATATGCGCTTCGTATGTTCCGACGTATGTTTCGGGAAGTTCGTTATCGAGATACACCGAATGGATATCGTTACCGGGGCAGATAGACATCGTCTTCTCCTAATAATTTCGACAGCTGTTCGCGCGCGCGAAACACGCGGACTTTTACGTTTCCTTCCGTAATGCCGAGCGTCTTTCCGATTTCTTTATAATTCAAATCTCCGTATTCGCGCAAAATCAAAACTTCGCGCAGCTTTTCCGGAAGCTGTGCGAGCGCTTCACGCGCTTTTTCTGCGGCTTCCGCTTTGAGCACGTCGATTTCGCCCGACGGCGCCGTCCGATGATCTTCGTACAGCGCTTTTTGATACGCTTTCCGCTCGCGTCCCTTCCGCTTGACGTAGTTGAGCGATGCGTTTTTTACGACGCGAATGAGCCAATACTTCGCATCGTTGAGCGACGGAAAGACGAGTTCTTTTTCGTTCGCTTTGATGAGCGAATCGTGCGCCAAATCTTCCGCCGCTTCTTCGTCGGCGACAACCCTGTACGAAATGCGGAACAAAAGCTGCATCGTCGCGTCGTATATCGTTTTAAAATCTGCGGGATTGCCCGCGTTGAGCGGATGAGACGATCCCGATTGATTTTCCTCTACCGTAGTAAACACGATAACTCCAAAAAGTTACGGCTGCTTCGCCGTCCGCTTCCACACCGGCCCCTCCGGCGTATCGGTGATGACGATGCCTCGCGAAACCAAATCCTCTCTGATTTTGTCGGCTTTTGCGAAATCCTTCGCTTTTTTCGCCGCCGTCCGCTCCGCAACGAGGGCGTCGATTTCGGCCGCTTCCGCGTCTCCTTCGTGCGTTTCGATAACCGCGGCGGACTCGAGCTTTGCCGCTTCCGCTTCGATTTTGAGAGCGAGTACGCCGTCCATCGTTTTGATGAGCGAAAGCGCTTCTTCCGCTTTCAGTTCGGAATCCTTTACGGCAAGGTGCAGCGCGCTCATCGCCTGAGGAGTCGAAAGATCGTTTTCGAGCGCGGCTTTAAAAGAATCGATATAACCTTGCGCTTTTTTTCCGAGCGAAGAAGAGGCTTTTCCGTGAGATGCTTCGATAATCTGCGCGGCGCGTTTTACGAGCGCTTTCCGCGCGTTTTTCGCGCTTTCCATCGCGTCCCAGCTGAAAAACACTTGGCTTCGGTACTGAGCGCCGAGCAAAAAATAGCGGTAGTCGAGCGCATCGTAGCCCTTATCGGCGAGCGTTTGAAGACGCAGAAAATTCCCCGCGGACTTCGACATTTTGTCTCCGTCTCCGGACGCATCGTTTTTGACGACGAGGAATTCGTTGTGCAGCCAATAGTTGACCCATTTTTTACCGGTTGCGCCTTCCGACTGCGCGATTTCATTCGTGTGGTGGATCGGGATATGGTCGATGCCGCCGGTGTGAATGTCGAAATGATCGCCGAGGTATTTCATGCTCATCGCCGAGCACTCGATATGCCAGCCCGGGTAGCCTTTTCCCCAGGGGCTTTCCCACGACAGCGCCTGATTTTCAAATTTCGATTTTGTAAACCACAATACAAAATCGTAGGGATTGCGTTTGTTTTCATCGATGCCGACCCTCGCTCCGGCTTTTTGATCGTCGAGGCGGAGGTTTGCGAGCTTTCCGTAATCGGCATACGTGGACACGTCGTAATAGAGGTTTCCGCCGGACATATAGGTATGACCGTTCGCTTCGATGCGCTTTATCAATTCGATCATATCGGAAACGTGATCGGTCGCTTTGCACACGACGTCGGGACGGCGGATATTGAGCGCATCCAAATCCTTAAAAAACGCATCCGTATAAAACTGCGCGACTTCGAGCACCGATTGATGGCGTTCTTTCGCAGTCTTGACGATTTTATCTTCACCCGAATCGTCATCGCCCGTAAGGTGCCCGATATCGGTGATGTTCATGACATGCTTTTTATCGTAGCCGAGGTAGGAAAGCGTGCGGTCGAGTATGTCGAGAAATACGTATGCGCGCAGGTTTCCGATGTGCGCGTAATTATACACCGTCGGACCGCAGCCGTAAAAACCGACAAAGCCCGGCGTAATCGGCACGAAATCCTGCATTTCCCGTCCCATCGTATTGAATACCCGTAATCCCATAAGCAATCCCTATCGAAAAGTATAGACGTTTTCAGTATACTGTAGCGTAATGACAAGCATACGCGAAACGGCTGAAAAATTCAATACGGACGATTTTAAAGGCCGCATTCTCTTTTCCGAAACGATGGCAAATCACACGACTTTCCGTATCGGAGGTGCCGCACCCCTTTTTATAGAACCCTTCGATGTTCCGTCTCTCCGCTTTGCGCTTTCGGTTTTAAAAGCCGATGTCGTGCCGTATTTCGTGCTCGGCGGCGGAAGCAATATCGTCGTATCGGACAAAGGCTTTGAAGGCGCCGTCGTTTCTATGAGCGCACTCTGCGATATCGAAACCGCAGGCGAATGTGTCGCGTGCGGAGCGGGCGCTTCCGTTTCGTCGGTCGTTTCGTTTTGCACGGAGCATGTTCTCTCGGGGCTCGAACCGTTTGCGGGGCTTCCCGGAAGCATGGGCGGCGCGGTATATATGAACGCAAGATGCTTCGACGTATCCGTAAGCGATGTCCTCTCAGAAGTCCGCTATATCGACGGCTCTACGCTCGAAGAAAAAACCTACCGCTTCAACGCAGCGGATTGGGATTATAAAATATCGCCCTTTCAGAATACGCAGCGGATCGTCACGCGCGCGGTTTTTAAAACAAAAAAGCTTTCCGAAGACAAAAAAAACGAAATCGCAGAGCGCTGCAAAACCTGCGTCGCCGAGCGAAGCGCAAAGGGGCATTTTAAATTTCCGAGCGCGGGAAGCGTGTTCAAAAACAACCGTGCATTCGGAAAGCCGTCGGGAAAAATCATCGACGAAGCGGGATTGAAGGGGATGCGCTCCGGCGGTGCGCAGATTGCTCCGTGGCACGGAAACTTTATCGTAAACACCGGAGGCGCAACGGCGAAAGACGTGCACGATCTCGTAGATCGCATCGTCGAAACCGTACGGCAAAAGACGGGGTTTACGCTCGAATGCGAAATAATATTTTGCGGAATACGGTAAAGATAAGTTGAATTTATGCCGATTTTAAAGATTGACAAACAAGGCAGTGGAATTTATACTTATAAAACAGAGGGCGAATCGAATTGCTGCAATTATCATTTGTAAATTTTAGAAAAGGATCTTACCTCGTCGTTGAAGGGAAGGCAGAAAGCGATCGCTTCTTTATCATTCAAAGCGGCAATGTACGCTGTTTTAAAGCGACCGATGCGCCCGGCGGCCCGATTAAACTGCTCGGACCGGGAGACTTCGTCGGCGTTATCCCGTGTATGTCGGGGCATTCCCAAATCGAAACCGTTATCGCCATCACCGACGTCACCGGTATTTCCGTCCGCCGCGATCAATACCCCGAACTCATCATGCGCAATACGCCCGTCGCCATGAAGATCATCCGTACTTTTGCAAACGGTATGCGCTCCATGAACGAAACGCTGACAAAGCTGACGCTCAACAACGTTGTCGCCGACACCCCCGAACACATATTCGATGTCGCCGATTATTACGATAAAGCGGGTTTTTCGGATATTGCAGTATACGCCTATTATCAATATCTCAAAGCCTGTCCGCGCGGTCTCAATGCGGGGCGCGCAAAAGAGCGTTTTATCGTACTCAAAGAGCGCACACATGCGGTGTATTTTGAGTCGACGCCCGACCTTATGCGAGTCTATCCGAAAAGCACGATGATATTTTCCGAAAGTCAAAACGGCCCGGACATGTTTATTATCCAGGAAGGGCAAGTGAAGATTTCGAAAGTCGTCGACGGCAACGAAGTAACCCTTGCAATGCTGAAAAAAGGCGATATGTTCGGTGAAATGGCGCTGCTCGAAAACAAGCCGCGCTCGGCAAGCGCGATCGCACACGAACCGTGCAAACTCATGGCGGTAAACCGGCAAAACTTCGATTTGATGGTTGCAACCCAGCCCCAGCTCATCTCGCGCTTGACGACGATGCTCGCCGACCGCTTGTGGTCGATGTACCGGCAGATAGACAACGCGAACTTGCACGATCCGCTGCACAAGCTCATCGACATCCTCGCGCTGCAAGTCGAAAAAACGAAGCTCAATCTTTCACAGCAAAACGTCCAATATCAAACGGATTTGACGCCCTATGATTTGGCGAATATGTGCGGACTTCCGAAAGAGCAGCAAGCCGAAAGCCTTATCCGATTGCAGTCCGATTCCCATGTCCGCTTTGTCAACGGAAAAATCCTCGTGCCCGACTGCCGCGAACTTGTCAAACAGGCGGCATTTTACCGCAAGCAAAACAACAACGCGTAACAGGGCGCGTGATGCGGAGTTTCTTATGAAAAAAACGATCGCAGCTGCGTTGTTCTTTTTCACCGCGCTTTTTGTTCTTGTCGCGCAAAACGCACTTCCCCTCGGCTACGGCGGTATCCGGCTCGGCATGACGCTCGACGAAGTAAAAGAGCGTTTGAAAAAAAACGGCGAATTCGGCTATCACGGAGAGCGGGACGTGTCGCTGCTTCCCGGAGAAAACCGCGTGCTCATAGAAACAGATGCAAAATCGAGAGGCGTTTCGTCGTTTCTCGACCGGTGCTATTTTCAATTTTACAAGGGCCGCCTCTATATTATGATCATCAATGTCGATCGGGGACGCATGGATCACTACAGTATTTTCAGCGCTCTGTGCAAAAAATACGGAAACCCGACCTCTCTGTCGCCCGAAAAATCGGAGTGGAAATCGGATACCGTGACGATGAGCCTCGAGCGGCCGCTTGCGATCAAATATGTAGACACGAAAGTCTTCGACGAATTGAACGCCGCATCCCTCGTTCCGCTTTCCGCCGCCGAGATGACGCGCGAACTGTTTTTGGACTCGCTGTGACGGACGATATGCAAAGCCCTTTGCACGGTACGAAGGAAAGGGAAGAGTTATCGATGAAAAAAATATTAAGGAGAAATATTGATGATGAAGTTAATAATTTTTAAAATCGTTGAAAAAATAACCTTCGGGAAAAAAGCCGCCGCTTGCGCAGTGCTTTTTGCCGCCGCGCTCTTTTTCGTATCCTGCGCGAGCGATGCTCCGATGGAAGTCCAAACTCTCACGCTTAAAAGAGCAGACGGCAGCACGGTAAGCGTCCGCGCGGAAATGGCGCGTACCCCTGCCCAGCAGAGACGGGGTCTTATGGATCGCAAGAACATCCCCGACGGCACGGGAATGCTTTTCGTGTTCGACAAAGACGAAGTGCTTTCGTTTTGGATGAAAGATACGCCGCATCCGCTTTCGATCGCGTATATTGATTCGAGCGGACGCATCCGCGACATATACGACATGACGCCGTTCAGCCTCGCGCCCGTCGTGAGCACGGTGAGCGTGCGCTATGCGCTCGAAGTGCCGCAGGGCTGGTTCAATCGCGTCAACATAAAAATCGGCGATAGGCTTGCCCTCGATTTCGACACGAGTGCGCAGTAGTTCGGCAGCACAGGACGCGAAATGTAAACATCTGCGGCACGCGGAGTAGGTACACCGCGCGCGAAATGCAAGTGCCGGCAAGTACGCGGATGCTTTGTCAGCCTCGCGCACTTGCACTGATGCGTGCGGCTTTTCGAAGCGCGCACATCCGCAGTTTAAGTTGCATCTCCTATAATTCTTTTACGTATGCCGCCATAGTGCGTCCCGCGAGCGTTCCCGAGCTGAGCGAAATGCCGAATGCGGAACCTTCATTATCGTAATACGGTGCGGTAAACGCGCTTCCCGCGTCGATACCCGCGGCATAGAGTCCGGGAATCGGCTTATTGTTCGCGTCGAGCGCACGGAGACTGTCGTCAACTTTTACACCTCCAAGCGTACACCACGCGCTCGTTTCATATTCGAAAACGTAAAACGGTCCCTTCGATACGGGCGTGAGGAATACCGGATTTTTATAAAAATCTTCGTCCTTGCCCGTCGCGCACAATGCATTGTAGCGGGCTACCGTTTTTGCGAGAGAGGTGAGAGCGAAATGAGAGGCCGCTTCTTCTATCGTATCCGCTTTATACGCCCAACCCTGTTCGATCGCTTCGGCAAGCTGAGAGGGTGCTTCCGTCAATATTTTGATATGGGCTGCCGATGCCGGCGCTTCCGCCGACAGATTGCGTTCGCCCGCAATCCAGCTTTGCGGTTTTCCGAGCGTTTCGAAAATTCCCTTCGTGCATACGGATTTGTAATATGCGTCGTCCATTACTGCGTAATATTTTCCTTCCCTGAGTGCCGACTGCGCGCCGCTTAAAGGTTTATTTGCCATGACGTCTTCGCTGAAAAAACGGTTGCCGTCGGAATTGACGATGAGACCGCCGTAAATACCGAAACGTAAATTTTGATTGCATTTTATCGTCCATTGTCCCGCCTTTTTATTTGTGGCGGAAAATTCATTGGCGACGATACCCCAGTTGCGGTCTTCAACTCCGCCCGCATCCAATATCATCGCAATACCGTCACCGGTCGAAAGCGTATTGCCCAGTGGATTTACCGTTATGTTACCGAATTTTTTCCGAATAAATTCTTCGCTGCCCAAATATCCGCCGGTCGCGACAAGAACGGCTTTCGCGTTGACGATGACTTTCGTGCCGTCCGATTTTTCCGCTTCGATACCGATCACATGCCCGTCTTTTACGATGAGCTTTTTCCCTGCCGTTTCAAATAAAAAGTTTCCGCCCTTCGATTCGATTTTTTCCCGGAGAAAGCGCATTCTGTCGGCACCTTTCTGTTTGATACCGTGCCGGGCGCGGAAACCGATTCCGTACGCATCTCTGCGGAGGTAAATATCCAAACCGAGATCCTGCATCATATCGATCGTTTCCCCCGATACGGCAAGGCATTTATGCAGCAGCGACGAATTGATCGTGCTGTTTGCGAAATCGTTCATGTGCGTATACAACTTCTCAAGCGTAAGATTTTCGCCTTCCGTTTTTTGAATGCGAGTACCGACAGCGATGGGTCCGCCCGCGACCGCTCCGTTGCTCACCGCGACGCTTGCGCCTTTTTCCAAAACGATGACGTTTGCACCCGCTTCGGACGCGGCGATTCCGGCAGTGAGACCTGCCGCTCCCGCTCCGACGATCACGATATCGGCGGAATACGTTTCGGATTTTGCAGCTGACGCATTGCGCGCACTTTTTTTCAGCGCGTCGGGATTCGCGCCGGCTTGCGTTACACAGTCGGCAAGTGCTGCGAGCAGTGCCTTCGATGAAATCGTCGCACCCGCGACGGCATCGACGGCAAGCGTTTGCTCATCGATAACTTTTTTCGCAATTTTTTCAATCGCGACATCTCCCAAGCCGGCCGTTTCCGCGCTTTCAAGGACGTTGATTTCTTTGATGCGCGAATCGGTAAATAAAACGCGGATTTTGATATCCCCGTTTCTGCCGGCGGCGGTCGCGGTATAATCGCCCGCTTTGAACGCGATCTTCGGTTTTCCGCATGAAAAAAATACCGCTGTGATCGCAGCGATACCCAGTACCGTAAATCTCCGTACGATACGCCCGATAAAATCCGTGTGCATAAAAACTCCTGTTTACGTATTTCCGTTTTCCGCTTTTTCCAATTTCAATAATTCCGACGCGGCGATTTTATCGTCGGGGGCAATTTCGAGCGCCGCCGCAAAATACCGTTTCGCTTTTTCGACATCGTTTTCTTTCAGCGCGACGAATCCCAAATTCGATATGATTTTCGTGTTTTCGGGATCGAGCGACAGCGCGCGCGAAAGATAGCGCTTTGCTCCGGCAAGATCGTTTTGTTCCATGCGGCAGATCGCAAGCTCGTTGTACGTATCGCAGTTCGACTCTCCTCCGGGACACGAAAGCGATTCCAAAAACGCCTGTTCCGCATCTTCGTAGCGTCCGATTCTGCGAAGTCCCCAGCCGAGTAAAAACCACGCGTTCCACACTTTTTGATTCGTTTTGATAAATTGTTTGATCTCTTCGAGCCCCTTTTCTTCCTGTCCCGATGAAATCAAATCGTAAGCGGCTTTGAAATGGGCGTCGTCCATGCTTTGATTGCGGATATTATCGACGATTTCCTGTGCGCGCTCTTTTTTGTATATGCCGTTTTCGCCGAGAGAAGCATCCGGCACGTCGCAGGTGAGCGCGATATAGGTTTCAAAGCAGTCTTTCGCTTCTCGGTACGCGTATTGTTTGAGGTAAAAAAATCCGGCATTGAAAAACGCATCGGGGATCGCAGGTTCGGCATCTATCGCCGCTTTGTAATAGCCGAGCGCGTCGTTATCGTATGCATCGGCATCTTCGTTCAATCCCGAACGGCGGTACGAATTTGCCCGCTCGTCGAAAAAAAGCGCGGTGTTGAGCACGGTCGTCATATCGTCGGGATCGAGACCGCGAAGCGCCGCGAACATTTCTTCTGCGATATCGAAGTCTTCGTTTTTCGCTTTTAAAATCGCCGCTTCGGAAAGCTCCCGTTTGATGTTCGGCCGCGCTTTTTGCAGCAGCGAGCGGTAATAGTCCAAGTGTTCGTTGTGTTTGTCGTAAGCGAGTACGGTGAGAATGCCTGCGAGGATCTGCTCCTGAGTCAATTCTTCGACATTGAACGTACCGGGCGCGTCTCCGGCTTTTTTTTGTACCGGCAGCGGAATTTCCGGATCAACTCGCATCGCATTTCGGGACAACGAAAAATCTTCGGGAAGTTTAATGTAATAGATCGTATCGAGAGGATTTGCGGGATTCATATTATTTTCCTGCTATCGTATTGGGAATATTTTGTACTGACGTGCCGCGTGAAGCCGCCGCATTGAGGCGCGCTTTCATCGTTGCCGCCGCCTGTTCGACTGTCTGCGCCTGTGCGGTCTGCGCCTGCATGGATACATCGAGGAGATTCTTCTTCGTCATCGTAAGGTAATCGTTGATGTGCAGTTTATATACGGACGGTACGGTATGTTCATCGAACTTGATGCTCGCAGTGACGATGTCCTGTCGACCTTCCGCAAAGACGGCGCCGACGATCGTTCCGCGTATGTCGACCGTTTCCACCGGATCATCGAAGCTGATGCGCAACATGATTTCTTTGTCCGCTAGAAATTTCGGCACTCCGAGCAAAACGACTTTCGCGCCGGAAAACGACAGGTCGCGCAAAATGCACTTGCGCGGCACGTTTTGCACATAGATGAGCGTATCTTCTTTTTCTATGCCGAGCCTGTGCCGCGCTTCGCCTGTCATGATGATGCGGTCTTCTTTGCGCTGAACAAAATTGATATTCGCTTCGATGAGTGTTCCGATTTTTACTATAAAGTCGTCGGGCGGCCGCTGCGTATACGTGAGCGTTACGACGGCAAGCTCTTTCGAATCCATATACTGCGCAACCTCCGTCACTTTTCCCGCGATAAAAAAACTCATCGTTTCCGTACCCTTGTCGATAAAAAAGCAAAAGCGCAGACTGACCGGCGGAGCGTTTCTTTGCGTGATCACCGCAAAGGCACCGCCCGCTCTGCCGATAATTATTTTCGCCGCTTTAAATGAAGTGGAATTGATAATGCACGGCCATTGTCCGCCGCCGCATTTGATGTATATTTGCCGTGGTGCGACACGGAGCGTGTGCAGGATTTCGCGCGAAAAAATCACTTCTTTGTCGCTGTAAGAATCGTAATAATTCGTTATCTGCTGGTTGGTAGCGATCGCCATATTTTAAATGATAACCAATTGATATGCGTTCGTCAACGACACGGCATATCGATTGTGAATATCGATACAAAATATCACAGGCAAACCGCTTGTCGGGAGTTAAACAAAAACGCCCGCCCCGGGGCAGGCGCGTGTCGTACGATTTGTTGCTCACTGCAAATGACCGTACGCAATCGGCACAGAATACGGCAAACACCTCGTATCAATATGCCGATTTCGATTCGTGACGCGGGTGCGTCTTTTTCATCAGCTTGCGCTGAAGCGCTTTGTTTTTGCGATTCAAAATCGTAGAGGGCTTTTCATAAAACTCACGCTTTTTATATTCGCGGATGATGCCTTCTTTTTCTACCATTCTCTTAAAACGTTTGATCGCTTTTTCAAGGTTTTCGGAATCATCGACTGCAATAGTCGCCATCTGTTTCGCCCCCTTCTGACCGGTATACCGAGTAAGATCTATACTATAGCATACAATGTACCTGTTTTGCAAGAGCGGTATTGACAGAGCGATATCGATATTTTTTAAATTCTGTTTTGCTATTCCGTAAAGCGCTGCGGCGGCGTGACGATCCAAATCGCTTCCGCGTTTTCTTTCATTTTATTTTCAAGCATGTGCGATGAGCCTGCGGGAAACGAAGCGCTGTCTCCCGCTTTCAGTTCGTATACTTCATCTTCGTACTTGAGCGTGATGACGCCTTTGACGACGACGCCGAGTTCCCAGCCGATATGGCCGTACGAACCGCGGTGCGTGCGGGAATGCGGCTTCATTTTTATGACATACGCTTCGAATCGATTTTCGTTTTCCGATCTGTCCGATACTGCAAGTTCTTCGTATATGACGTCATCTTCCGAAATCGTTCGCCGTTCGTCGCTGCGCGTGATTTTGACCGGACGCTTGCGCCGGTATTCTTCGAATAAAAATTCGAGATTAATGTCGAGCGCGTCCGCGAGCGCGAGCAACGTATCGATCGCGGGAGAAACTTTATTGCGCTCGATCTGCGACACGAGGCTCTCGCTCACTCCCGCTTTTTCGGCGACGACTTTGAGCGTCATGCCTTTGTGTTCGCGCACCATACGCAGCTTTTCGCCGAAATGATAAGGCACTCGTTTGCTCTCTTTTTTACCGGCCGAATTGATTCGTGTCATCGTTTCCTCTCGTCGTTCCTCATTCGCCGTCTGCTGAAGCTGCGGATGGCGGCATTCGATTCGTACATTTTGTTCGTTATACGTTTTGCTCGGTAACAAATTGGATAAAGTAATCTTCGAGCGTTTTATGCGGACCGGGCAGCTTCATCCGCGCGCGTTCTCGGGCGTCGTCCCTGCGGATCGTATAGAGCGAATAAAAATCGCGGTAGTCGAGCCCCGCATCCGTTTTAACATGCGTGCCGAGGTAATCGGCCACTTCGTCGCGCCCGATCGCCGCTATGCCCTTGGTACGCAAAATCGTGCGCAGCTGCGAAATCTGCTCGTACGAAATGCCGAACAGAAATTCTTCCATCGCTTGAGAGACGCCGGAATCGCTTAATTTATTTTTAATAAAACCGAGCCACTGACCGTCCATCTGCATCGAAATGAGCAGGAGTTCGCTCGTGCCCATCATCGTGCCGAACGCGGGAGCGAGTTTTCTGCGCGCCGTCCACACTTCGTTGAGGATGGGTGCGATAACTTGAATGCGGTCATCCGTTCGGTATTCCCACAGCATGAGCAGGGAATAGCCCCATTGACGGCGGATTTCACGCGACAACGTTTTGTCTCCGATCAAATTCAAATACACGTCTTCGGCTAACAGCGAAAACATCATCGTAACCGCTTCGGTCATGAGCTCTTCTGAAAGAGATGCGGGCGCTTTGATTCGCGTGCTCTGTTTTGAAAGCGAAGAAAATGTGTGCATTTTTGCAACGAGAAAGCCTTTGCCGAGGCTCGCTTTCGACGGCAAAAGCAGCGTACGATCTCCCGCTTCCTGATTGTCGATGAGCATCTCCACGAGCGTTTTCGGCGTACGCATGCCGCCCGGTAAATCGTGCTGTTCGAGGAGCGACGGAAACAGTGCGATTGCGCGTGCGAGGTGTTCGAGGTCTTTCATCCGGTCTTTGATTATCAATACGCGCTCGGCATCCGCTTCTCTCATGTATACGAGCAGATCGTCGATGAGCTTTTTTTGTTTTTCCGTGAGGATGACGATGCCTTTGTCATCCCTGCTGCGTGCGATATTATCGGTATCGTAGATGTGTTTGATATCGACGGGAGAAGTAGTCATTTCCGTATCGATCGTCCTTTATTAATAATACTGTGAATTTTAACAAACGAAACGTCGTTCGTCAATGTTTCGTTCAAATCTCGAGTGGAAAATACCGATCCGCCCTGATGTATGGCGACCGGTATTTTTTATTCCGCCGCCTGTGATCCTTGCGCATCGACGGTCTGCGATCCCTGTCCGCCCGTATCTTGCGTTTTTTGTACGGTCTCGTTTGCCGTGTCCGCGCTTTCACCTTTTGTTCCGACATCCGTCTGCACTTCGCTCGATTTTGTTTCCGGCAATTTATTTTTCGGGATACGCTGCATACCGATTTCCGCCAATTTATTGTATGCCCCAGGCAGCACGCCCGGCGTCGTCGATGCGTACATATCGAGTATCTCTTTAAATGACGCGTACGCTGCCGCGTATTTTTTTTGTTTTAGGTAGAGATGCCCGAGTTCGTATCGCGCTTCCACATAGACCGACGAATCGATACCGTACCGCGCGATCACCGTTCTGTAATAGGTTTCCGCGTTTTTATATTGAGCGCTTCCGTATGCGTTTTGTCCGAGCTGAATGAGCTGCGTGGAAGTTAAATCTTCAGGGATATCTTTTACCGTACGGCACGAAGCGAATAAAAGCGCACCGCACACCGCCGAGGTCAATGCAATAACAGTAATTTTCTTCATAACACCTCCAGTGTACAATGAGAAGTATAAAAAAAGCAAGAGCTTGAGGATTCCGAGCAATGCGGAGGAATCCTCAAGCGTCTTAATAAAAGAAAAACGGCTCGGCCGTTTTTCGCCTCTCGACTTCTTATAAGATTGCGAGCAGTGCGCAGCAATCGCTGAGCGTCTCCTATCACAAAGCGCGCATAAATGCCGCGCTTTGTGTCCTCATAAGGAATTGCAGTCGGCTTTCATACTTTTCATTGCATCCGAGAGGATGAGGTATGAAAGCCTCCGCGCGGATAAAAGAAAAACGGCTCGGCCGTTTTTCGACTCCCGATTTCCTATAAGATTGCGAGCAGTGGTCGTTCGCGGTACATCCGTGTACCGCTCACTACCGTATTTTTGCTACGCAAAAATACGCAGCCGTTTTGCCAAGATACGACACGGCATCCATGCCGTGCATTGAAGGACGTTCCCCGCGCAACTTGCAACGAGCGCATCGAAGCCGAACGATGAGCTCATTTTTTCAAAAAATCTTTGTGCATATGCTCCGAAACTGCACTGTTGCAGACGATCTTATTTAAGGATTTAAGGAAATCGCATTTTCAAAGTACCTCTAAAAAACAGTTTTCAGAGGTTTCCATATATGCATGGAGCATAATGTGTATGCAGATTTTTTCGTTTTCTCCGTTCGGGTACGAAGGCGCACTCGTTACAGTCGAAGTGGATATCAGGCGCGGCATTCCCGCCGTCGATATCGTCGGGCTTGCGGACGGCGCGGTAAAAGAATCGCGCGAGCGTATGAGAGCTGCCGTACAGAATTCCGGCTTCGACTTTCCGCCGGAGCGCGTGCTCGTCAGTTTATCGCCCGCCGATATGCGGAAAGAAGGTGCGGGCTTCGATTTGGCGATCGCGCTCGCCGTTCTCCAAGCGCGGAGCGGCAAAAATTGTATTTCCGATTCGCCTTCCGTCCTTGTTATGGGCGAACTTGAGCTTTCGGGAAATGTGCGAGGCGTGCGTGCCGTCCACGCTGCCGCTTCCACTGCCGCTGCTTCGGGTATTTTTAAATGCATCGTACCGCTTTCGAACGCAGACGAAGCGCGCGAAGTGAACGGCATGAAAGTGTACGGAGCGGCGGCTCTCGAAGATGCATTTTCCGCGCTCGCTTCGGATGAAGTTTTTACAGAGCGCGGCCCTTCACTGCAAAACGCCTTTGTGCCGGAAAACTGCGTCGAAACGGAGGGCGTGCTTTTTCCGCCCGTTACCGAAGGTTTTGAATTCGCCGATATCGCGGGACAAAGTTTTTTTGTGCGGGGCTTGCAGATTGCGGCGGCCGGCGGGCACAACCTCATTGCGATCGGCGCTCCCGGCTGCGGCAAAACGATGGCGCTGCAAAAATTTCACGCGCTCATTCCGCTGCTCGCAGTCGAAGAAGCGCAGCCCGTCACGCGCATCTATTCGATTGCAGGGCTCATGCGCGGAAACGAACCGCTTATCAGGGTTGCTCCGTTTCGTCAGCCGCATCAAACCGCGACGATCGAAGGCATATGCGGCGGCGGCATACGTTGTATGCCCGGAGAAATATCGCTTGCACATAACGGCGTACTCTTTCTCGATGAAGCCGCCGAGTTCCGTTCGTCGGTTTTGCAGATGCTCCGCGTACCGATCGAAAGCGGACGCATCACGCTCGCCCGCGCCGGACGCTCGACGATCTATCCCGCGTCGTTTCAGCTGCTCATGGCGGCAAACCCCTGTCCCTGCGGAAACTTCGGATCGAAATCGAAAATCTGCCTGTGCAGCGCCCGCACCGTCGAAACTTATTGGAATAAGTTTTCAGCACCTCTTTTAGACCGCATCGATATGCGCGTTTTCGTCGACAATGAAGGAACGGGGCAGGACGCGGCGCGGACGACGACTGCCGAATTGCGCATGGAAATCGCCCGTGCGGTAAAGACGCAGCGGAAAAGGCAGGGCAAAAAAAACGCAAAGCTTTTGCCGGAAGAAATTGCGAGATGCTGTCCGATAAGCGCCGAAGGGCGAAAGGCTCTCGACAACGCGGCGATGCGCTGCGGGTTTTCTCCGCGTGCCGCAGCAAGCTGTATAAAAGTCGCGCGTACGATAGCCGATATGGCGGGCTGCCCCGTTATACAGGAAACGCACGTAAAAGAAGCCGTACAATATCGAAAAGCATGTACGGGTTTTTTGCCGGAAAATGCGGACGGGTAGGATACGCTCTTTGCGCGACATCCGGCAATGTACGCGATATGTGCCGGCAGATATTTCGTTAGCATAGTGCAATAAATTGACAAAGCGGTGTAAAAATGCTAAAAACACGCACGAGGTTATTTTATGGAAAATATGATGCAGTATCTTAAAGATATCGATAAAGAAAAACTGAAAACGGTTTTGGAAATAAAAGAAGCGTACAACGGCGGGCGGATGAGCCTTGAAGAAGCCAAGCGGATTTTAAAAGAAAAAGTAAAAAAACTTACGCCTGCGGAAATCGCCGTTGCCGAACAGGAGCTTAAAGAATTCGAAGACGAGGAGTGCCGCAAAGAAAACATTCAAGGTATGCTTGTCCTTTTTGAAGATATCATGGACACATCCCGCCCCGATCTGCCGGCCGACCATCCGATCATGTGCTACTACCGCGAAAACGATGCGCTTTTAAAAATCATGCTTGAAATCGAAGATTTGGTTCAATACCCGCTCATCAAAAATCAATGGCTCGAAATCTACGATAAGCTTGCGCAGTATCGTCTCCACTTTTCCCGCAAGCAAAATCAATTGTATTCCATGCTTGAGCGCAAGGGCTTCGACCGTCCGACGACGACAATGTGGACGCTCGACGATTTTATCCGCGACGAGATAAAAGACGCGCGCACGCTTTTGGATGAAGGTAAAGACGACGCCTTCCTCGCGATGCAGCCGACGATCGTCGCCGACGTCCGCGATTTGATTTCCAAAGAAAACACGATTCTGTATCCGACCTCTCTTGCGATGCTCACTCCGGAAGAATTCGAAGATATGAAAATCGGCGACAGAGAAATCGGTTTTGCGTGGATCGATGTAAACTCAAGTTCCGCAAAAAGCGGAGCGGCCGCTTTTTCGAAGGGCAGCTGTGCGGATGCGAAAACTGTGTCGGGTGCAGGCGGCGATTTTGCAAGCGACCTTGCAAAGCTTTTACAAAAACACGGTTACGCAGCTTCTTCCGGTGAAGAGCTCGACGTTACGACGGGACGCTTGACGCTCGATCAAATCAATTTGATCTATAAACACATGCCGGTCGATATTTCCTACGTCGACGAAAATGAAATCGTCCGCTTTTATACCGATACCGAACACCGCGTGTTTCCGCGCAGTAAAAACGTTATCGGTCGCGACGTAAAAAATTGTCATCCGAAAGCGAGCGTCCACATCGTCGAAGAAATTATTAAAAAATTCAGAAGCGGTGAAGAGAACGAAGCGGAGTTTTGGATAAATAAGCCCGGTCTTTTTATCTATATTACGTATATCGCGGTGCGCGATGCCGACGGGCGCTTCCGCGGCATTTTGGAGATGATGCAGGACTGCACCCATATCAGAAGTCTCGAAGGCTCGCAGACGCTTTTGACGTGGAGCAGCGGTAAAAAAGAAAAAGTCTATGCGGACGACACCGCTTCGGGAAGCAATACAGCGGACGCGGAAAGTTTGCCGAAAAAAGAAAGCGCCGGAGCAGAAACGGCTGCATCGGAGCATTATTCGGAAAGTGCGAAAGACGCAAAGGTTTTGCCGCTCAAAGGCGAAACGAAGCTTTCGGATATGCTTGCATCCTACCCGTGGCTGAAAGCCGAGCTTCCGTCGATCAATCCGGCGTTTAAAATGCTTCAAACGCCGCTCGCCCGCATTATGATCCCCAAAGCGACCGTTTCGATTATGAGCGAGCGCAGCCAAATGCCGATGGACGAACTGATCGCGGCGATCGAAGCGAAGATAAAAGCTCACGACGGAAAATAAATCGAGCGGAGCGGCGCAAAGCCCGCCTTTTTGTTTGCCGGCAAAGAGACTTGAATCCCTCCGGTCGAAGCTGTCCAAAAACTTCAGTTTTTGGACAGCTTCCTTGATTTTATATGCGATGTTTAAAATTAAGTCATTATAATACAAAGACTTAATTTTAAACTCGACGGGCTGTCGAAAAAGTAACCGACTTTTGAGACAGCCCCTCCCTGCGGGAACGCCTCCGCTCGCTTCCGGCGGCATCCTGCTGCCGAAAAGTCGTGAGTCGAAAAACGCCTGCAGCGTTTTTCTTTTATCAATACGCTCATAAATCCTATGCACTGCTCGGATTCATGAGCTCTTCTTCGCACCTGCTCAGCGCGAGCTTCCGAGTTCAAGTCTCTGTCTCCGAATGTGCGGCATTTTTATTAATAATTGATTTATATGTCGATATGGAATATTTTCTTTGCCGGCAAAGAGACTTGAACTCTTACGGCCTTGCGGCCAAGGGATTTTGAGTCCCTCGTGTCTACCATTCCACCATGCCGGCAGGGTAAATGTCAATATACCGCAATAGCGGTATATTTGCAAGTGCGCGGTGAAACGGTATAATTATTTTTATGATACACAACGCGGGTGCGGCCGACTTTGTCGGTGCGGAGCCGGAGCGTGTGCTGAAAGCCGTTTTCGGTTACGATTCGTTTCGGCCCTTTCAAAAAGAGATTATCGCATCGGTGCTCGCCGGAAAGGATACGCTCGCCGTTATGCCGACCGGCGGCGGTAAATCGCTGTGCTGCCAGATACCCGCGCTCATCTTCGACGGGCTGACGATCGTCGTTTCTCCGCTCATCGCGCTCATGCAGGATCAAGTGTCCGCCCTTGCCGAAAACGGTGTCAGCGCCGTGTTTTTAAACAGCACGCTCGAATGGGACGACTATTGAAAAGCTTCGGACGATATCCGTTCGGGAAAGATAAAGCTCGTTTACGTTTCACCCGAAGGTCTTGCGACGGAGCGCTTAAAGGATTTGTTTTGTTCCGACGGCGTCAAAGTGAGCTGCGTTACGATCGACGAAGCGCACTGTATCAGCGAGTGGGGGCACGATTTCCGTCCCGATTATCTCGAACTTGCTTCCGTGCGGCATCTCTTTTCCGATGCCGTGTGCCTTGCGCTGACGGCGACCGCGACGTCTTCCGTGCGAGCCGATATTATTAAAAATCTCGGCATGAAACGATGTCGGATTTTTGTCGCGAGCTTTAACCGTGAAAATATTTTTCTCGAAGTGCAGCCCAAGCGGAACGCGCTCGGTCAAGTCGTACATTTTATTAAAAATCATCCGGATGAAAGCGGTATCGTCTATTGTTTTTCGAGGCGCGAAGTCGACGATCTTACGCATTCTCTTTGCGATATGGGATTTTCCGCACTGAATTATCATGCGGGATTAAGCGACGCCGAGCGCGCATCGCATCAGCAATCGTTTATCCGCGACAAAGCGCTCATCATGGTTGCAACCGTCGCATTCGGTATGGGGATCGATAAGCCGAATGTACGCTTTGTCATCCATTATTCCGTTCCGAAATCCGTCGAACAATATTATCAGGAGATCGGCAGGGCGGGGCGCGACGGACTTCCTGCTCACGCGCTGCTCTTATACGGCGCGGAAGACGTACGGAAAGTCCGCTGGTTTTTCGACGAAAGCGCCGACCGTAAAAAATCGGAACGGCTTTTGCAAAGCATGATTTCTTATGCGTCATCAAAGACATGTCTCCGACGGTTTTTGCTTTCCTACTTCGGCGAAGAAGGTGTAAGTCAGGACGCGTTTTCGTGCTGCAGCGTCTGCGCAGCCGGAGAGCTTCCGTCGGTCGATGTGACGCTTCCCTCTCAAAAGCTTCTTTCTTGTATTTTGCGTACGCGGGAGCGATTCGGCGCGTCCTACGTCATCGATGTGCTTACGGGTTCTCGTGCCAAGCGCATTGCGGAAAACGGACACGATTCGATTTCGACGTGGGGTATCGGAAAAGACTTTCCGAAGAGCGATTGGTTTGCGCTCACAGATGCGCTTGTCGATGCGGGCTATCTTCATAAATCCGAAGACTACCGAGTGCTTTCTCTCTCTCAAAAAGCAAAGCGCGATTTGGCTTCGCGTGAAAAAATCGAACTGCCGCTTTCTCTCGGAGCTTTCGAAGCGGAAGATGATCGGCTTCCGGTAGTAAAATCCGCAGCATCGCCTTTCGGATCCGCTTCATTCGATTTTCCGCGCAAAGCTGCAAAAAAATCGCTTCCGTCAAAAATCGTCGATCAAAGCGACGGAGATGCGCTCCGCATCGCGCGGGAACTCAAAGCGTGGCGCAAAAAAATCGCCGAAAAAGAAAACGTGCCGCCGTACGTCATATTCGGAGACCGGACGATAGCCGACATTGCGGCCAAAAAGCCGGCAAATGACGCGGAACTTTCCCATGTATACGGCATCGGTTCGGTAAAAGCCGATCGTTTCGGCAGTGCGATCATACGCATCGTGAAAAATGAGTAAAATCGGCGTATTTGCTTTTTTTATTTGACAACTGACATACTTCGTGTTACAATTCTTCTGGTTTATACTTACAAAAGTAAGTATTATCGATTTGAAATGTAAATTTTCAAACGATAATTAAAAGTTTTTATTGGAGGCGTTATGAAAAAGTTAGTGACAATTGCCCTTGCTTCCGTCGCAGCCTTTGCGGCGTTTGCAACAGGCGGGAGCGATTCTGCCGCATCGGGCAAAAAGACCGAAGTGCGCATCATGGTGTGGTCGTCGACGTACGATCAAAAACTCGCTCCGAACAATATCGAAGCGGATTTTGAAGCGAAATATCCCCAATACGATTTAGTCATCGACAAAATCGATTACAACGATCTCGACAAGCAAACGCTTTTGTCACATTCGACCGGCAACGATTACGACGTCATCATGGTCAATCACTCTTCGCTTTCTTCTTTTGTAAAAGGCGGTGTCGTCGCTCCCCTCGATAAATATTTAAAAGACGGATCGGTGGATCTTTCGTATTTTTCCGAAAGAGCGGTCAAAGCGAGCAGGTTCGGCGGTAAAATGTACGGCATCCCCTTCGATCCGGACTGCCGTATTCTCGCATATAACGTAAAAATCCTCCGCGAGCTCGGAATGCAGCCTCCGAAAAATACGGACGATATGCTGAAAATCGCAAAGGCCGGTTACAGCAAAGGATATTATGCGATGGCGGGCGGACTCAACCGATCGACGTTTTGCGTATACGACCTCGGCGGCTTTATGCTGAACTGGGGTATTCATGTCTACGAACAGGATAAAAACGGCAAATACGTCGCACGGCTCGGCACTCCCGAAGCAGTCGATTATATGAAGTGGGCGCAGCAGATGTATGCGTGCATGCCGCAAGACGGAAACCTCGACAACACCGTCGCGCGGAGTATGTTCGCTCAAGGCAAAGTCGTCATGATGTGGTGGACGCCTTCTCAGATCGCGAGCGTCATTCCGCAATTTGCCGACAGAGCCGATCTCGATTTCGTTCAGATGCCGGTCGGTCCGAAGGGATACCGTTCATCGGCTATGGGCGGTTATATGTGGGGTATCGGTTCCGGCGCGAAAAATCCTGACGGCGCATGGGCATTTTTACGCTATGCGCTCCAGCCTGAAGTGCAGGGAAAAATCGCCCGCGGTCTTCCCGCCGATTCGCGCGCTTTCGACTATCCTCCGTTTAATAAACCGGATTACACCGTATTCCGCGAACAGCTCGCCAAAGCAGAATATCCGTGTCCGCTCACGTCCGTTTTGCCGAAGGTATTCGAAACGTGGAACAGGCGATACAGCGAATGTATGATGAAGCTCATCACTCCCGAAGAAGCGTGCAGACTCGGTCAGCAGGAAGTTCAGGCCGTGCTCGATACGATAAAATAAATTAGGTCGAATGTCGAGTTTCGAAAGTATTTCTAAATAAAGTTATGCTTTCGGCGAGAACTTCGTTCGCTGCGCTCACTACCGAGTTTGCTCTGCAAACTCGCCGTATATGCCGCGGTCGAGCTTTTAGGGTAGGCTTCCGCAAGCCTAACGCTCGAAACGGCACGCAGCCGGAACCTCGCCTCCGCATGATTTTATTCACTCTCGAAACTCGCTGTTCAGTTGGTGAACGAAACAGTTGGAAAATTTCGAGTTTTAGAAAACTCGAAATTGAACTTATTAAAATTGTATAGGGTTCCGCCGCGTTTTGACGGAACCTGCATTTAATTTCAAAATCGATGCCGGTTGAGACGCATTCGGGTCGATCGGCATATCTTTTACAAAGGATTACAAAAATGAAACATAACCGGCTGCATAAAATCGTGCCCTATGTGCTCGTCGGGCCGCCGCTGATCATGATAGCGATTTTTCTGTTTTACCCGATGCTGAGAAATATCATTCTCAGTTTTTTTAATTACAATTTGAGTGAAATCGATCGACCCTTTGTCGGACTGCAGAATTATTTTGCCATGCTGTACGACAGGCGTTTATGGAATGCGCTCGGAAGAACGGGCATTTGGACTGCCGTCAATCTCCTGTTCGCCGTCTTGATCGGCGTCGGTTCCGCGTTTCTCATGTTCAGCGGTTTTAAGGGAAGCGGTGCACTGAAATCGTTTATTTTGATTCCGTGGATTTTGCCGTCCGTCGTAACGGGCTATATCTTTTCGCTTATGCTGAACGAAGATGCGGGAATCATCACGTGGATTTTGAAAGCGACCGGTGTCGTCGGACAGCATTTTTCGTTTTTCAGCAGCGGGCCGCTGTCCATGACTGCGGCTATCATGGCGAATATTTGGCGCGCGTTTCCGTTTTTTACGCTGATGATTTACGCGAAGCTCTGTACGGTTCCGAACGATCAGCTCGATGCGGCGCAGATCGAAGGAGTGCAGGGTATGAAATTGTTTTGGTACGTGCTGCTGCCTTTCGTGCGCGATATACTCATATCGTGTATTTTCTTGTGCTTTATTTGGACGTTTAACGCATACGATATTATGAAAGTTATGACAAACGGCGGGCCGGCGGAAATGACGACGACGATGTCCCTGCTCATTCAGCGCGAAGCCTTTACGTATTTTTCGCTCAGCAACGCGGCTACGATGAGCGTATATATGTTTTGCGTTATGCTGATCGTCATCGGTATCGGCGTGCTCTTGCGCTTTTTGATCGGAGGTAAAAATTATGACTGATTTGAAACGGCGCTCTTTTTTTACGATAGAGATCGTCTATCTGTTTGCCGTGATTTTGTTCATCCTCGTTTTGTTTCCGTTTTATTGGATCTTCGTTACGTCCTTTAAAGAAACGCTTGCGGTATACGAATTGCCGCCTCGTCTTATTCCTCGATCATTCGATTTGAGCAATTACCTCCGCTCTTTCACCCAATACAATGTGGGAATGTATTTTATCAACAGCCTAAAAGCGACGATCGCGACGGTCGTCTTTACGACGTTTTTTGCAAGCTGCGCCGCATTTGCGCTCGCGCGTCTCAATTTTAAAGGCAAAAAAACGATACAGCGATTTCTCGGCGTAACGCAGATGTTCCCCGTCGTGGTGCTCTTGGTGCCGCTCTTTCTTTTGTGTAACAGATTTCATCTTTACAATACGCTTCCGTCGATCGTCATCCCGTATGTCGCGCTGCAGTTTCCCGTTTCGATTATCCTGCAGTCGACCTATTACAGAGATGTTCCCGACGCGCTCGAAGAAGCCGCTCGTCTCGACGGCTGCAATACGTTTCAAATATTGGCGCACGTTTTTTTTCCGCTCGTTACGCCGGGCATCGTCGCAACAAGTGTGTATACGTTTATTCAAGTGTGGCAGGAGTTTCTCATCGCGTCGTCGTTTATCACGAGCAGAAATAAATTTACGCTTACCGTCGGCTTGACGACGTTTCGCGGAGACGAAATGACGGACTGGGGCGCACTCATGGCGACGAGCGTCATCATTGCAGTCCCCGCATTGATTTTGTTTAATCTCGCGCAGGATTTTTTTATCAATAGAGTTGTCGGAAGCGTCAAAGAATGACGGACGATGAAAAGCTGCTCGATATCGCGATCGATTATTATATCAGAAAAAAAACACAAGCGGAGATCGCCGCGGCGTATAAGGTGTCGCACGTGCAGATCGGAAATTATCTGAAAGAGGCGCAGCGGAAAGGCATCGTTACGATTTCGGTAAATCTTCCGGTGAGTAAAGACGAAACGGACAACCTGAACGAGCTTTTTAAAACGATTTTTCATATAAAAAATATCGTGCTCGTGCAGGGCAGCGACAATTCGGATAAAGCGCTCGAGCGCGTTGCGGAAAAAGCCGCTTCGTATATGCTCGAAACGCTTCCGAATAACGTGTCGAGCATCGGTATCGGCTGGGGTAAGACGATGCACGATGTGACGCTTGTAAAAAATCGGGGAGAGCGGAAATCGAATTGGGTATATTACCCAGCGTGCCTGCTCGAAGCCGACGGCGATAATCCGTATTTCGATACGGTGCGCCTTACCCGTAACCTTGCACAAAATTGGGGAGGCAAAGTCGACGGCGCTTTCATAGATCGTTTGCTTATCGAAAGGAAATTCCCCGACCGGCGGATCGCGTTGAAAGAAAACGGCGCATGGCGGTCGCTTCATGTCCTTGTTGCGGGATTGGGATGCGCGACGAGCCGCTTTCCTTCGCAGCGCGAGGGGATGTTTACGAGCGAAGTGTTTAAGGAAATCAACACGAAAAATATCGTCGGCGATATCCTTCACAATTATTACGATATCGACGGCAATCTGTATACGATCGCAGGCAACGAAATACTCATCCCCGTCGACGATATCGCCCGCGTTCCGTGGGTCGTCGCGGTCGCGTGCGGTTTTACAAAAGTGGAAAGCATCATCGGCGGTTTGCGTACCGGTCTTATCGATACGCTCGTAACGGATATTCAGACGGCGCATCACGTCATCGATTATTTAAAATGACTGCCCGAGCGCGCGGCACACACGGGAGGATGCAGTCGATGGAAAGGTTTCTCATCGTCGTCGCAGGAAAGGCGGGAAGCGGAAAGACGACGCTTGCAAAAAAGCTTGCCGCTTTGCTCGGCTTACCGTATTTCGATTACGATACGCTCGTGCAGCCATTCCTCGAAGCGATAGAACAGAAGTACGGCATCGGAGAAGACGGCAGAAATCGATTTTACCGATCGTGGCGGAGCGCGAGCTACCGCACGCTGTGGGATGTTGTTTTGGAAAATATCCGGCTCGGACAAAGCGCCATTCTGTCGGCGCCGCTTTCCGAAGAGTTGCGCGATGCGGATTATCCCGAAAAGCTCTTTGCAAAATCGGGAACGCCGTTTTCGCTTTTGCTGTGCTATATGGCGCCTCCGCCCGATATGCATTATACTATGCTCGCACGGCGCGCGTCGAAGCGGGATTCCGAAGTGCTCGGCGATCGGAAAAAATTCGATGCTGAGTATGCGGTGCAAAAGCCCGCATGGGATAAAAACTGCGTGCTCCTGCTCGATTCCGGCGACATCGATACGAATATGAAGCTCGTATTGCAGGCGATCGAAGAGAGAAATTTTAAAATCGGAGAGAGCTGATCCGTATTTCGATTTTTCGGCGTCTGCGAAAGTCATCCGACGCAAAACTGCAGTCGGCATTTTTTCAGCGAAAGCTGCAAAGATTGTTTTGAACATATTTTTTGGAGGTATATATGGCATTGGTAACGATGAAGTATGAAATGACGAAAGCGGAAAAAGGAAATTACGCCGTTCCCGCGTTTAACTTTTTTTCGTTTTCGAATCTTATCGGCATCGCACAAGGAGCGAAAAATAAAAACAGCCCCGTCATTGCGATGGCAACGGTAAACGGCATGAAGATCATGGGCGAAAAAGCGACGGTGAAGATGTGCGAAGGCGTTTCCGAAGATTACGGGATCAATATGGTACTGCACCTCGATCACTGTCAAGATTACGACATGATCCGCCGCTGCATCGACAACGGTTTTACATCGGTCATGATCGATGCGTCTTCGAAAAGCTATCAGGAAAACGTCGACATCACTTCCCGCGTCGTCGAATACGCTTCCAAGTACGGCGTAACGGTTGAAGCGGAACTCGGTCACGTCGGCGGAAAAGAAGACGACATCTCGGTTGATGAAATGTCCGCGCTTTTTACGCAGCCTGAAGAAGCGGTCAAATTCGTCAACGCGACGCACGTCGATTGCCTCGCCGTCGCAGTCGGAACCGTACACGGTTTTTACAAAGCGACGCCCAAACTCGATTTTCCGCGCATTGCAAAGATCCACGAATTGCTTCCGAACGTTCCGCTCGTGCTGCACGGCGGGACGGGTGTGCCCTATGACGACTTCCGCGAATCGATCAAACGCGGCGTGCGCAAAATCAATATCGGTACGGAATTCAAAGTGCACGGCGTTTTCGACGTTGCAAAAAAAGGATTTGCGGAATCGCAGAGCGAAGATCCGCGCGCCGTTGCAAAGCCGGTTATCGCAAAGTGCGCGTCCATCGCCGAAGAATTGATCGACGTGATGGGCAGCGCGAATAAAGCGGGCTGAGCCGAATTGCCGCTTGGGTATGCCGTGTTTTAATAATTTCGAGGATAATACTATGAGCGAAAAAACTGTGCTTGTCGTCTGTTTGAATCCGACATTTGAATTGACCGTCATACTCGATTCGTTTTATGAAAACGAAGTGAACCGCAGCGGCAATTATTTTACCTTTCCTTCGGGAAAGGGCGTAAATGTCACACGCGTGCTGACTCAGCTCGGCACGCGTGCGACTGCGTTGACGCATCTCGGCGGAAACGGAGTGCAGGAATTTATCGACCTGTGCGATGCGGAGCATATCAAGCTCGCGTATTTTACGACGGAGAGTCCCATCCGCACGTGCATCAATATCGTCAACAATGAAAAAAAGACGAGCACGGAAATCGTGGAGGAGCCGCTGCCGGTAGAAGAAGGCGCCGGAGCGCGCGCGTTCGATTTATTCGATTCGCTCATTCCGGACACCGACGCTCTCATCATTACCGGCACTCGCGCCCGAGGTTACGGAGCCGATCTCTATCCGCGCATGGTGCAGCGGGCAAAAGAAAAGGGGAAACTCGTCGTACTCGATATGCGCGGAGACGACTTACGGAATTCGCTTGCCGCTCGTCCCGATGTCATCAAGCCGAATCTTTCCGAATTGATGGCGACAGTGGAAAACGGACGCATCGTTTTGGAAAACGAAAATTCCGATGCGCTCTTTGAAACCGTTCGTTCGGTTACGAAAAACATATTCGATACCTACGGGGCGAAGAGCGTCATAAGCCGCGGCAAATTCGATACGTGGGTGTATGACGGAAGCGAGTTTTTCGCTCTCCCGAATAAAGACGTACCCGTCGTCAATACGATAGGCTGCGGAGACGCGCTCACGGCCGGCATGACGCATCGCCTGCTTTCGGGCGATGCGCTGAAAGACGCTGTGAGCTTCGGTATGGAGTGCGCGCTGAAAAATGCGCAGTCGCTTCGGCACGGATTGCAGTGACGGACGGACATAAAAATAGAGACTCCGAACAGCAACGCCACCCGGAGCCTCTACCGTCCAACATAGTTGGACATCGGAGAGAGTTTATCAGCTTATTTACAAGCTTGCTTAAAATATACTATAGTGGCGGCGTAATGTCAAGTATTTTTTGTAAGTTTTTTCGGAAAATCAAATTGATCGATATCGCCGTGTTCGCCGTCTTTGCGGCCGTCACGGTGTATGCGTTTTCGTTTGCGTACAGCGGCGGCGTTGAACGCAGGGAGCTCGTCGTGCATACGCCTCGCGGCATCTTTGCGTACGATATGTCGAAAGACAGAATTATCGATATCGAAGGCGCTATCGGCATATCCCGCATCGAAATCTCAGACGGTGCCGCGCGTTTTCTCGATTCCCCTTGTCCGAATAAAACCTGCGTGCAGTCCATGCCGATACGCGAAACGGGAGAATGGTCTGCGTGCCTTCCGAACCAAGTGTTCCTCAGAATAGAAGGCGGCAGCGCAGGCTCCGTCGATGCGACGGTGCGCTAGAGACCGAACGCAGGGGCGCTGAACGCACGCATAAGTTTTTCGAGCCTTTTGACTGGCTGCATTCGATGACGATGCCCTTGACGAGTGCCTCCGACAGACGTGCCTCCGACGACGTGCCTACGACGATTGCTCTTTCCCCCGCGATCCGCTATACTGTACCCTATATCGAAATACGGATCTGAGTCTATGGCGAAAAAAATCGAAAAGCCGGTGATATATTCCGCCCTTGAAGTTGCCAACATCTGCGGCGTTGTAAATCAAACGGCGATCAACTGGATAAACAGCGGCTATCTCAAAGCCTTCAAAACGCCCGGCGGTCAGTACCGCGTGTACCCCGACGATCTTGCCGATTTTATGAGCGAGCGCAATATGCACATCCCGATGAAACTGCTCAGCGCGTGTACGGATCGGGAGTCATACAATTCTTCGACGCTGCTCGTCATTGACGACGATAAAACCTTTAATACGCTCGTCGCCGATTTTCTTCACGACCGTTTTCCGGATCTTGAGATAATTCAAGCCTTTGACGGCTTCGATGCGGGCGTGCAGCTTTTTTCGAAAAAACCTCGATGTATCGTTTTGGATCTCAATCTTCCCGGTATCGACGGCTTCGAGCTTTGCCGCAAAATCAACGCCGACAATTCATACGGAAAACCCGCCGTCATCGTCGTAACCGCGCTGGAAAGCAAAGAAGATGAAAACCGCATCGTCGATCTCGGCATCGAAAAATTTTTCCGGAAACCGCTGAAACTCGAATTGCTCGCCGACGCGATCGACCGCGTATTCAAAGATTGATACAAGGATTCATAAGGGCGGCTTTTTGCGATTGCATCGCAAAAAACAGGCTTTTCGGGGTTCCGCCTTTCGGCTTCATTCCTGCGCTCGCTTTATGCTCGCTTCGGAACTTTCGCCCCTCCAATCCTTGCCGCATTCAATTTTAATAATCGAAGTAAACTCGGTAGTGAGCGAAACAAACGAAGTAAAGTACGGCTCTATTCGTGCGGAGTGGTTATCTCACATGCCGACTCGTGGTTGTCGATTTGATTATTTTTATATTATATGTGATAATACCCCATTATGGAAAATTCAAAACGAAGCGTTACCTGCGGAGAACTGCGCAAAAGCGATGTCGGCAAAACCGTCGTCTTAAACGGCTGGGTACACCGTACGCGTGATTTGGGCGGCATTTTTTTTATCAGCCTGCGCGACCGCTACGGCATAACGCAAGTGCTCGTCGAACCCGATGCGGCACAAAGCGTCAAAAAAACAGCGGCTTCGCTCAAAAGCGAATACTGCATTGCAGTACACGGCACCGTTTCCGCGCGGGGCGATAAAGACGTCAACGCCGACATGCCGACGGGTGAAATCGAAGTTGTCGCGTGCGATATCGAAATTTTTACGGCTTCCGATCCGCTGCCCTTTGCGATCGACGAAGTGCACCAAAAAGACGGAAGTATCGTATTGCCGAATGAAGATTTGAGGTTAAAATACCGCTATCTCGATTTACGCCGCGCTCCGATGCAGCATCATATCATATTGCGCTCTCAAGTGACTTTCGCCGTCCGCGAATACCTCACGCAGCAGGGCTTTCTCGAAATAGAAACGCCGACTTTTATTAAATCGACGCCGGAAGGTGCGCGCGATTATCTCGTGCCTTCGCGCGTACATGCGGGGAAATTTTATTCGCTGCCGCAAAGCCCGCAGCTCTACAAACAGCTTTTGATGGTTTCGGGTTTCGATAAATATTTTCAGATCGCCCGATGTTACCGCGACGAAGATGCTCGCGGCGACCGGCAGCCTGAGTTTACGCAGATCGATATGGAGATGAGCTTTACCGACCGCGAAGAAGTGCTCGGCGTAACCGAAGGCATGATGGGCTGGGTTTTTAAAAAGACAATGAACGTCGATTTGCCCGCTCGCTTCGACCGGCTTTCGTGGGAGGATGCGTTCGATTTGTACGGTTCGGATAAACCCGATCTCCGCTTCGGTTTGAAAATGCAGGATGCGGCTTTTATGGCAGAACTATCGGATTTCAACGCGTTCAAAGCGGGAGCTGCAAACTCAGGGCGCGATATCGAACGGCACAAACGCTCGGCGATAAAAGCGCTCGTCGTCAAAAACGTCGCCGACAAGTACAGCCGGAAAATGATCGAAGCGCTCGAAGCGGTCGCAAAGACGTATAAAGCGAAGGGGCTCGCGTGGATGAAAGTCGACGGTGAGGGCGCGTTCGAAGGCGGCATCTCTAAATTCTACGCGGGCAAAGAAAAAGATATTTGCGAAAAGTTCGGCGCCGAAAAAAACGATTTGCTTTTGTTTGTGAGCGACGAAAGATGGCAGACCGCCTGTGTCGCCCTCGGTGCCGTGCGCAAGCAGCTCGGTAAAGAGCTCGGCCTCTATGATCCCTCCGATCGGTTTCACTTTGTGTGGATTATCGACTTTCCGTATTTTGCATGGAACGAAGACGAGGGCAAATGGGAAACGGAACATCACATGTTTACGCTTCCGCAAAAAAAATATTGGGACACGCTCGAAAGCGATCCGGGTGTCGTCAAAGGCGATCTCTACGATTTGGTGCTCAACGGCTACGAACTTGCATCCGGTTCCATGCGTATCAACGATCCCGAACTGCAAAAACGTATTTTTAAAATCGTCGGCTACAGCGAAGAGCGCGCGCAAAAAGCGTTCGGTTTTCTCGTGCGCGCATTTCAATTCGGCGCTCCTCCGCACGGCGGCATCGCACCGGGTCTCGACCGCCTCATCATGCTCATGGAAGGGGAAGAGAGCATCCACGAAGTGATCGCTTTTCCGAAAAACAATTTGGCCGCTTCTCCGATGGACGAAAGTCCGAGCGAAGTGGAGCGGATGCAGCTCGATGAACTGCATATCGCGGTGACCGAAAAGGAAGATGCAAAAGACGTATGAAAAACGTTTTCGATTTTAATAAGATCGGAGAAAATCGCGCTTTAATAAAACGCTGTTTCGGAGTGCCTTTGTTCAGACAATATTTTCAAAAAGCGATATTCGCCTTATTAATTATTATTTTTTCTACTTGCTTTACTTCCTGCGAGCGTTCCGAGGGGCCGCGTACCGAAGCGCTTATGGGAACAGTATGCACGGTGAACGCGTACGACGACGGCACGAAATCGCTGTATGACGAACTCTTTGCGCGGCTGCATGAAATCGATGAAACATTCAGCGTCACTATCGAATCGTCGGAAATCTCGGCGATAAATAAAGCTGCCGGTGAACGAAGCGTTTCCGTTTCTTCCGATACGGCTTACGTCGTCAAAGCGGCGCTTTCTTACGCGGAACTCACCGACGGCGCATTCGATCCGACTGTCGGTCCGCTCGTAAAGATTTGGGGCATCAACACCGATCACGCGCGTGTGCCCGCGCAGAGCGAAATCGATGCGGTGCTGCCCTTGATAAACTGGCGCGATGTTTCCGCAGCGGACGATAATACCGTCATGCTCAAACGGCGCGGTATGGCGCTCGATTTGGGCGGCATCGTCAAAGGCTACGCTGCAGACGAATTGACGAAAATTTTAAAAGCGCGAAAAGTACGCCGCGCCATCGTCGATTTGGGCGGCAACATCTTCGTGTACGGCAAAAAAAAGGACGGCTCTCCGTGGCGTGTCGGCATTAAAGATCCGAACGATCCCGAAGGTGTGCCGGCTATCGTTTTGAATGTGGCAAATTCGACGATCGTGACGAGCGGCGTCTACGAGCGTTTTTTTACGGAAAACGGCGTACGCTATCATCACATACTCGATGCAAAAACGGGATACCCCGCCTCAAGCGGTTTGCTTTCTTCGACGATCGTATGCGAATCGAGCATGGCGGCGGACGCGCTTTCGACGAGCGTTTTCGTGCTCGGCAAAGAAAGCGGTATGGAGCTGCTGCACAGGATACAGTCGTCGGCCGGTACGCCTCTTGCCGAGATTCCGGGGCTTCACGCGCAAGTGCTCGGCATATTTATCGAAGAGGACGGAAGCGTAAGCGCATCGAAAGCGCTTGAAGGTTCGCTCGAAGCGGCTGCCGTAACGTTCGAATAGCCGTCAGCGTGTCCAATACGCTTCGGCTCTCGCGATGATTTTTGCAAGCGCCGAATCGTCGGGGGGAAGAGCAAAGAGGCTCCCCGCGCCGCTTTCGGGATTTCGCCTCAGCATTTCTTTTTTTTCGACGATATACGCACCCAACTCCGCACTCAGCTCACGCGCAAAAAAGAGGGTGCGTTCTTTGAACGTATCGGATGCCGCCGTCTGCAGCGTGTACGCCTCATTTGCATTCCCTATGTCATCCGCGTCGTTTGCATATCCTGCGTTTTCTGCATCGGGAACGCCTGCCGGCTGCTTTCCGGATTTTGCGCTTGTGCCGAACAACTCTTTCAGTCTGCATCCGTTTTTCGAAAGCTCAAGTTTTTCCTCCGCGGCGAATCGCGCGATAAAAGATGCCGTATCGTCCGCGATCTTTTGCGTTTCGCGTTCGGCTGCCCGAAAAGCTTCGGATGAAAAAAATTTGCTCGAATGGATAAACGCGTACATTTGAAAGAGCGGTTCGATTTCGTACGAACGGAAATACTGTTTGACGATTTTTGCAAGCGCATCGGAAAACGAAAGCTGGGCGAGTGAATCCGCGCTTTCGGGAATAAAGCGGACGCCGCTCATATACTCGGCACAAAAATCGATCGCCGCTTCACAGATCGCATCTCTGCTCGAAAAGTGATTGTAGAGAGAGGCTTTGTTTACGCCGAGGAGAGAAGCGATGTCGGCAAGGGAGACTGCGCCCGCGCTTTTTTCAAACGCACACGTGAGAAAGGCTTGTATTATTTTATCGCGGTCGATCCGTTTTTTTGCCATGCCGTCATTATATCGAAATGCGGCGTACGTGTAACGGGTGCGGACGGCATACGCGTTTATTTCATCGCGAGCGCTGACAGACCGTCGGCTAATAATTGACATTTTGGGTACCGAATTTTATACTTTCGTAAACGGACAAAACTGCATACGCAGTCTTTTGTCCCTTTTTTCATTTTGTACAGGAGACATAACAGTATGAAAAGAATTATGTTTGCACTTTTTGCTGCGGCAGCTTTATTCGGTCTGATTTCGTGTTCGAAAAAAGCGCAGGTGAACATCGCTTCGGCGGAAGATTTGAACGGAAAAACACTCGGTTGTCAGGCGGGAACGACCGGTGAAATTTACATTCAGGAAGAAGTGAAGGGCGCGACGCTGAAATCCTTTAAGACGGGCATGGATGCGGCCCTCGATTTGAAAAACGGTGCGATCGATGCGATCGTACTCGATGAGCTGCCCGCAAAAGAAATCGTAAAGCGCAACCGCAGTTTAAAAGTGCTCGACATCCGCTTTGCAACCGAAGAATACGCGATCGCCGTAAAAAAAGGAAATACCGCTTTGCTCGATTCGATTAACAAAACGATCGCCGCGATGAAAGCGGACGGAACCTATGAAAAGCTCGTAAAGACGTTTATGCCTGCCGACGGCGAGATCGTCGTCCCTGAGACGATTGTGTCGAACGGGAATCAAATTATTAAAATGGGAACGAATGCGGCATTTCCCCCGTTCGAATACATCGAAGGTACGGATCCCGTCGGTTTCGACGTGACGATGAGCCAGATGATCGCGCGTGATCTCGGGAAAAAACTGCAAGTCATCGATATGGCTTTCGACGGATTGATTGCGGCTCTTCAATCGGATGCTATCGATTTTGTAGCGGCCGGCATGACAGCGACCGACGAGCGCAGAAAAAACGTCGACTTTTCCGAACCGTACTATTCGTCGAATCAGGTTATCATCGTCAGAAAATAATTGATAGATCGAATATCGAGTTTGGAAAGTATTAGCTAATAGCGCTGTGTTTACGGCGAGAACCCGCCCGCTTAGCCGCGGTCGAGCTTTTTAAGTTAGGCTTCCGTAAGCCTAACGCTCGAAACGGCACGCAGCCGGAACCTCGCCGTAAACATAAGTTTATTTGTTTTCCAAACTCGCCATTCAATTGTTGCGCGAAATGGTTGGAAAAGGACTATCTTAAAAATTACTTATTTTTTCGACAGTCCTGCGAGTTTTAGAAAACTCGAAATTGACCCTAATATTGACTGCAACGTTTTGAGCCGGATATCGCATTCGGCTCAAAGCGATTTACGAGGAGCGGATTGTGTTTCAAATGTTTTATGACACGATGATTTCGCATATGCGCTGGAAGCTCATATTTTACGGGCTCGGTACGACACTGCTCATTGCGATCTGTGCCGTCCTCATCGGTTCGGTGCTCGGTTGCACGTTCGCTCTTTTTAAGATTTCAAAAAATAAAGTGCTGCAAAAGATTTCGCAGATCTACACGACGGTTATACGCGGCATACCGATGGCGACGCAGCTGATGATTTTTTATTTTGTGATCTTTTCGCCGATCGGCATAAGCAATGCGGTGCTCGTCGCGATCATTGCCTTCGGCATTAACTCCGGCGCCTACTGTACGGAAATTTTCCGTGCAGGCATTCAGGGAGTCGATGCGGGACAGACGGAAGCGGGCCGCTCGCTCGGTCTTTCGTGGCGGCAGACGCTTGTTAAAATCGTTATGCCGCAGGCGTTCCGCGTCATCATTCCGACGTATACGAGCGAGTTTATCGCACTCATCAAAGAAACGTCGGTTGCAAGTTTTATCGCGGTAGTCGATCTGCAAAAAGCCTGCGACAATATCCGCAACGCCACGTACAACGCATGGCTTCCGCTTTTGTCGTGTGCGGCGGTCTATCTCTGTCTCACGGTCGGCTTGACAAAACTGTTTTCGATTTTTGAGAAAAGGATGGCGCGCAGTGATCGAAGTTAAAAATTTAATAAAAAGATTCGGAGGAGACGCAGTTATCAACGATATCTCCGAAGCGATCGTTAAAGGCGAAAAGATTGTCATCATCGGACCTTCGGGTGCGGGCAAGAGTACCTTTTTGCGCTGCCTCAATCTGCTCGAACGTCCCGACGGCGGCAGTATTTTTTTTAACGGCGTCGATATAACCGCCGAAAAGACGAACGTCGACGAACTTCGCGCAAAGATGGGTATGGTCTTTCAGCACTTCAATCTTTTTCCGCACTTGACCGTTTTGCAGAACATCACGCTCGCGCCCGTCACGCTCAAGCGTCAGACGAAGACTGAGGCCGAAGTGAATGCGATGAAACTCCTCGCAAGAATCGGTCTTGCCGATAAAGCTTCGACTTATCCGTCGAAATTGTCCGGCGGACAAAAACAGCGCATCGCGATCGTACGCTCCCTCGCGATGAATCCCGACGTGATGCTCTTTGACGAACCGACGAGTGCGCTCGATCCCGAAATGGTCGGCGAAGTGCTCAACCTCATGAAAGAGCTCGCCGAAGAGGGCATGACGATGGTCGTCGTTTCGCACGAAATGGGATTTGCGCGGGAAGTCGCTACGCGTGTGCTCTTTATGGACGGAGGAGTCATTGCGGAATCGGGAACGCCGGACGATATTTTCAACCGGCCGAAGTGCGAACGGCTGCAGCAGTTTCTAAAATCGGTTTTATAAAAATTATTAATCCTATGCCTGAGACGGGTTTGTTGTTTTCGCCGAAGGATTTGCGGCGTCTCATTTTGCCGCTCATCGTCGAACAGCTCCTTTCGATATTTCTCGGTATGGCCGATATCGTTATGGTGTCGACACTCGGCGAAGAAGCGGTGTCGGGCGTCTCTCTCGTCGATTCCCTGAACGTATTGCTCGTCCAGCTCTTTGCAGCCCTCGGTACGGGAGGCGCCGTCGTTGCCTCACAATACATCGGGCACGGCGCTCACGATATGGCGTCGAAAACCGCAAAGCAGCTTCTTTATACGATCGTCGCCGTCTCTCTTGCCGTTTTAGCGCTTTGTCTCGCGTTTAACCGCCAACTCCTTTCGTTTTTATTCGGCAGCATCGACGACGGCGTTATGAGCGCTTCCCGCACGTATTTTTTTATTACGATTTTTGCGCTCCCTTCGATCGGTTTGTACAACGCGTGCGCGGCGCTGTTCCGCGCTCAGGGTAATTCCCGCGTGTCGATGCTCATCTCGCTTTTGATCAATGTTTTGAATATCGGCGGCAATGCGATACTGCTCTACGGCTTTCACCGAGGAGTCGAAGGAGTGGCGTTTCCGACGCTCGTGTCGCGAACTGCGGCAGCCGTCGTTTTGCTCGCGCTTTTGTACAGAGGCGGAACATACAACGGACATCCTGCCGTTTCGATACGCGGCATATTCCGTTTCGAATTCGACGGAGGAATCGTCAAACGCATCCTCTCGATCGGGGTTCCGAACGGACTTGAAAACAGCATGTTTCAAATCGGAAAGATACTCGTACTCTCGCTCATCGCGACGTACGGTACGACGGCGATCGCCGCAAACGCCGCGGCGAATACGCTCGCTTCGTTTGAAACGCTGCCCGGTTCGGCGATGAGTCTTGCCATGCTCACGGTCGTAGGCCAGTGCATCGGTGCGGGAAAAGCGGAACAAGCCGAATACTATACGAAAAAACTGCTCGCGCTCGCATTCGCTTCGATGGCCGTGCTGAATGTGCCCTTCCTTTTGTGTGCGCCCACTCTTTTGCGCCTGTATGCGCTTTCACCCGAAACGACGCGCCTTGCGTGGTATATGACGCTTTTGCACGGCGTGTGCGCCATGCTCATTTGGCCCGTGTCGTTTACGTTTCCGAACTCGCTCCGCGCCGCCGGAGACGCCGTGTTTACGATGATCGTTTCGATGATTTCGATGTGGGTCGTACGCATCGGTATGAGCTATGTGCTCAAGTGGACGGGGATGTTCGGCCTTACGGCACAATTCGGCTGGCCGCTTTCCTTCGGCGCCCTCGGCGTCTGGTTTGCGATGATACTCGATTGGATCGTGCGCTCATCCTGCTTCGTCTGCCGTTTCCGAAGCGGCAGATGGAAAGAAAAGCGCATCATATAAAAACCGCCGCAGTGCGCGGCGATAAAGAATCGACAAGGGATTTGATCTCTTCAATTATAATAAAGGCAGTGACATCCTGCGTACGTGTAAACCGTTAAAAGAGTATACGCTATTCGTAGCTGCCGTACGGAAGCACACAAAGCTCGACAGTGAAAACGGTTTTAAGAATGCGATTACGGAGTGCATTCAAAACGACATTTTATGCGAATATTTACAACGGAAGTCGAAGGAGGTACGATAACAAGTATCGGCTGAAATTGCGCCTCCGCTTGTTATCTCGAGTTTGCGCTGCAAACTCGACTATAGTACGTGTGCGCTGTTGCGCACAGAAAAAACTTTTTCGGAAGTTACAACTTCCTGCAAAAGTTTTTTGAGAGGAATAAATATGTTATCAGCCGAATATGATTACGATGTCGATATAGCTGTGCAGCGGGAAGAAGCGTCGCACCAAAAAGCGCTTCAAGATGCAAAGAACCTCAAGCGGCTCGGTGTTTCCATAAGCATTATCACAGAAGCCGTCGGTCTCACTCGAGAAGAAGTCGAAACGCTGTAAATCGTTCCTTAAATAAATATATTTCATAACATGTATCTGCAATCCGATATCCGATTAGACAGATATATTGATTCGCGGGATTATAAATTTAATAAATAATAAAAGAACGATGCTTATACAAGCCGTGATAATCATTACTGCGGTAAACAGGGTAAATAAACAGTTACTGTACCAGATCGATTTTGATACGGCTTTTTTATGTTTATTCGAATCTGCCACATAATACATTCCGTTCTTGCGGCAATCGTTTATCGCATTGCCTCCGATTTTTTTATCAAAAAATTTTAAAATGGTTATGGATACTGAAGCACTTATGACGACAATAATGGAACTTATATACGGTTGTTCCCTCACAATTTTATGAATCCCCTCAAAAAATTTTCCTGAAAAAAATTGCCGATCGACCGCCATAAACAGACAACTCAATACGGTATACAGCAATATTCCTAATTGCATTTTTCTTAAGAGCGTTTTTTTACAGTCCTTATAAACCCATATAAAAACGATGGCACATAATAAGAATATCGGCCAGAATCCGGAAATGCCGTGCAATTCGAGGAAATCCAAGAGATGACCGAATATGGATTTAAGCATTTCATGCTTATAGTTTTTGACGACTGTTTTCTTATTCTGAGGTTTTATAAGTTACAACATCGCATTTTTAAAGTTACCTCTAAAAACTGCAGTTTTTAGAGGTTCCCTGTATTGAAATTCGCTATTGAGCCCGTATTCTTTTATCTCACGGCTGCAATCGTGACTTTTTGTACGCCTTCTGAATAAGGCGCGACCGTATAGGGCTTGAAATAAACGGTGAGTTTTTTGCCGTCGTACGTGAACGTTTGGTAATTGCCGGCTTCCGGTATGGTGCCTTCGGCTATCCAGTCCGTGCGCGCTTTTTGCGCTTCCGCTCCGTTTCCTCCGTAGTTTAAGCGCTTCATAAAATAATCTTTACATTGCGTTGCGATATCTTTGATCGATAAGCCGGACGCTTCCGTGATCGACACTTCTTTTTTCAGCGCTTTGTCGTAGGTGATCGAGTCGAGCAGCGTTTCTCCGTGTGCACCTCCTTCATAGCGGTACGCCGTAAAGAGCATCGAAATATAGTTGTCGCTTACGATGATCGAATCGCATACGGCTTTATATTCGAACGGCGGAATTTTTTCGGCGGAAGCGCTCTTCGCGCTTTCGATTTCCTTTCTCGTTTTTTGTGCGGACGATTTGAAGTCATCGTACGCGCCGAGCGTGCGCGATTTGATAAGAGAATTGAGATCGTCGAAGCCCGCGAACTGCGGATAGACGACTTTCGCTTCGAAGGCGGCGTTTTTTTCGGAAACCGTCGTCATTTTGTAAGGAGCCGCTCCCTTTTGAGATGCGGTTTGACATCCTGCGAATACGAGAGACGCAAGCACTGCAGAATACACGATGTGTTTGATTTTCATAAAAACCCCTATAAAAACTTTTGGCAAACGGCGGCGATTGTATTAAAACGGATACGCATCTGCGCTTGCCGTTTCGGATTTGCCGCCTATTCACATAAATGAAAAAAAATATTACTATCAATAGTTACAAGAAGGTTATGGGGAGTCTGCATGATTTACGGTATTTTAATCGAAGGCTTGATATACGGCATCATGGTGCTCGGCGTTTTCGTGTCTTTCCGAGTTATCAATTTTTGCGATATGACCGTCGACGGAGCCTTTCCGCTCGGCGGCTGCATCCTTGCCGCATGTCTGCTGCACGGCGTACCGCCCGTCTTTGCGCTTTCGCTCGCATTTTTCGGCGGCGCTTTTGCAGGGCTCGTCACGACGCTCATCTATACGCGCTTTCGCATACCCGATCTGCTCGCCGGCATCCTCGTCATGACGATGCTTTATTCGATCAATCTCCGCATCATGTCAAACCGTGCGAACATATCGTTTTTGCGCATCGAAACGATTTTTTCAAAGAGCGCCGCATGGACGGAACGCGTCTTTCCCGCACTTCCTCCTGAAGCGGGCATCCTTTTGTTTTTAATAATTTTCGTCGCCGTCTTAAAAGGACTCCTCGATCTCTTTTTTCACACCGACATGGGCTTGACGATGGGTGCGCTCGGAGCGAACGAACAAATGGTCGTTTCTCAGGGCGTCGATCCGAAAATACTCCGCGGCATCGGCGTGTCTTTCGGCGACGGACTTGCAGCCCTTTCGGGTGCCTTTGCCGCAATGTACAACGGCTTTGCGGACGTGGGAAGCGGTACGGGCGTCATTGTCGGAGGGCTTGCCTCCCTCATGCTCGGAGAGTTTATCATCCGTTCGAATAAAATTTTCATGCAGACGCTCCGCGTTTTGCTCGGATCGATTTTATACCGCGCGCTCATGTTCGCAGGCAGAAGCTACGGTTACCGGATCGGCTTGACGAGCAACGATCTGAAACTCGTCACGGGCTTGCTTATCATCCTGTGCCTCGTCATATCCAATTTGAAAGGCAAGGCGAATTTTAAATCGCATCTTTTACGGCCGGCGAAAGCGGGAGGCGAAGCATGATTGAATTGAAAAATATTGCGATAACGTTCAATCCCGGCACCGCAGACGAAAACACGGCGCTGAAAAATATCGACTTGACGATTAATAAGAGCGACTTTATCACGGTGATCGGATCGAACGGAGCGGGAAAGTCGACGCTGTACAATGTCATCGCCGGTACGCTCTCTCCGACTGCCGGAACGATTTCGCTTTCGACGGACGGCTCGGTGCGCGACATCACGAAAGACGAAGAGTACAAACGGGCACTGTACATAGGGCGCATCTTTCAAAATCCTCTGCTCGGCACTGCGGGGAAAATGTCGCTCGAAGACAATATGATGATATGCAGCAAAAAAGGCTGGAAGGGTTTGAAGATCGGCTTGAATGCCCGCACGCGCTCATATTTCCGAAGCGAACTCAAACAGCTGAACATGGGACTTGAAGAGCGCCTCTCCGACAATGTCGAACAGTTTTCAGGCGGACAGCGGCAAGCGTTGACGCTGCTCATGGCGGTTATGTCGCGTCCGGCTCTTCTTTTGCTCGACGAACATACTGCAGCCCTCGATCCTTCGAACGCGGAGCTCGTTATGAAGCTGACAAAGCGCTTTGCGGAATCCTACAATCTTACCGTGATGATGGTGACGCACAATATGCAGCACGCGCTCGACTACGGCAATCGTCTTATCATGATGGATAAAGGTGAAATCATCTTCGACATAGCCGGAGACGAAAAAAAGAATTTGACGATGGACGATATCGTACAGCGCTTCCGCTCCATAAAAAAGACGGAGCTTACGAGCGACCGCATGATATTGCAGTGAAAGAGCGTCGCAGCGTTTCCTTCGTTGCTCTCGTATAAATTCGATCGAAGCGCCGCCTTGCCGCCCCTGTCCGAAATGACGGACGCTTGCCGTTCATGCGGAGAAGCGTTATACTTTTCAGCGCAGATGTTACGTTTGTGATAGCCTACAGCCGAATCCCTTGCGGCGGCATTACCGGCGCCCACGGCGCGCCGCGTATCAGCATCGACAAAGTATATCAACTACCTACATTATTATTTTTCCTCGAGGTGTTTTATGAACAAGTACTTCAAACGGTATGTAGTCGATGCGTTCGGCGGAATGTCGCTCGGCCTTTTTTCCACGCTCATCATCGGATTGATTATAAAGCAGATCGGCGGATTCTTTCCGTCGGCAGTCGGCTCGGGAGACGCAGTCGGTGCGAGCGCAAGCGTCTATGCATTTCTTGCGTATGCGGGAAGATTTTTTATGCTCACCGGTCAAGTGCTCACCGTACTCACCGGAGCCGGAATCGCGTGCGGAGTTGCGCATTCGCTCGGTGCGCCGAAGCTTGCTTTGTACGGAAGTATTCTTACCGGTACGATCGGCGCGTATTCCGTAAAATGCCTCGCCTATGTAAGCGCGGGGCAGGCGGCTTTTATTGCGCAAAACGGGGGCGTGCTTTTGGCGGGACCGGGAGATCCGCTTTCGGCTTTTGCCGCGGCTTTAGTCGGTGCCGAATGCGGGAGGCTCGTCGCGGGAAAGACTAAAATCGATATCGTCGTCGTGCCCGCCGTAACCGTCATCGCAGGTGCCGCCGCCGCATTGCTTTTGGGGCCTTCCCTTGCATCCGCATCGGCCGCTCTCGGAAGCGCCATACAAAAGGCGACCGAACTCGAACCCTTTTGGATGGGCATCGTGCTTTCCGTCGTCATGGGGATGATTTTAACGCTGCCCATAAGTTCCGCGGCTATCGCGATCATACTCGGCATGACGGGGATCGCGGGAGGAGCTGCGACTGCGGGCTGCTGCGCGCAGATGATCGGCTTTGCCGTCATCAGTTTTCGCGATAACGGCTTTAACGGTTTTTTCGCGCAGGGACTCGGAACGTCTATGCTGCAGATCCCGAACATCTGCAAAAACCCCTTCATATGGATTCCGCCGACACTCGCTTCGGCGATCACCGGCCCCGTCGCTTCGTGCCTTTTTAAGATGCGTACGCTTCCTGCGGGAGCGGGTATGGGAACGAGCGGACTCGTCGGACCGATCATGACGTTTCAAGCGATGCAGGGAGCCGAGAGCGCTTTTCTTATCATCGTAAAGATACTTGCAGTCGATGTGATTTTCCCGGCCGTACTCGCATACGGCTTTTATGCCGCGCTTCGCGCCAGGGGCTTGATCCGCGACGGCGATATGAAACTTGCCGCGTAGCGGGAATCCGTACGATGGTGTGCGGCTCATCCGCGTTCCGGACGCGCGTCGGCGGAAATCCGTACCGCAAGACATGAAAGAGCGAATATGCTAAAATAGACCATTCTGTCATATCCATTTGGAGGATCACAATGACCAGTTTCGGTATGTGGGGCATCATCCCCCCGCTTTTAACAATCGTGCTTGCGTTCGTCACCAAAGACGTGATCGTATCGCTCTTTCTCGGAATTTTATCGGGCACGCTTATCGTCGCAGGAGGCAATCCCGCCCTTGCGCTCATGCATCTCACCGATGCGCTCGCTTCTTCTCTCGCCGACGGATGGAATATCCGCATTTTTCTTTTTTGCGCGCTGCTCGGAGGCCTTGTCGGTATGCTGTCGAAGACCGGAGCCGCAGGCGCCTTCGGCAGATGGGCATCGCTGAAATTGAAAACGAGCAAGGGCTCGCTTATCATGTCGTTCATATTCGGTTTGATAATTTTCATCGACGATTATTTCAACTCGCTTACCGTCGGTACGATCATGCGTCCGATCTGCGATAAGACGAAAGTCGCGCGCGCAAAACTTGCCTACGTGCTCGATTCGACGGCGGCTCCCGTGTGCATCATCGCTCCGATTTCAAGCTGGGTGGTCACCGTCATGTCGATCGTAAAGGGTGCGGAAGGCTTTGATGCATTGCAAATGACGCCGTTCGAATTTTTTATACGTTCCATACCGTACAACCTCTACGCGCTCGGCACGCTCGTTTTCGTACTCGTTATCATTTTAACAAAACGCGACTTCGGTCCGATGAAATCTTCCGAAGCGCGTGCGGCGGAAGGAAAACTTTTTTATGAAAGAAAATACGGAGCGGTTGCGGGAGAAGTCGAAAACACCGTAAACGATTCGGCAAAGCCTGCCGATATGCTCTTTCCGATCATCGTCCTCATTGCGACGGCGCTGATCTTTTTTCCGGTGACGACGTGGATGAGCGCAGTCGACGGCAAATCGATTATGTCGTTCACCGATGCCGCACGCTCGATTCCGCTCGGAGACGCATTCAAAGATACCGACGCGTCTGTCGCGCTTTTTTATGCCATCATCTTTACGATATTCGCAACGTATATTTATTATATCGCAAGAAAATTGTTAAACTTGAGCGGAGCGGGTGAAGCGCTCCGCGACGGTATCAAATCGATGATACCGGCTCTCATCATTTTGTCGATGGCGTGGACAATCGGAACGATTATTAAATCTTCGCCTTCCGACGGAGGACTCGGACTCGGCGTCTATCTTTCGGAAATCGTCGTTACGCGCCGTTTTCCGCTCGAACTCATTCCCGTCATCGTCTTTGCACTTTCGGCTCTCATTTCGTTTGCGACCGGCACGAGCTGGGGTACCTTCGGCATTATGATTCCGCTTGTCATGCCGATCGCGACGGGACTTGCGCAGGCGAAGGGCTTGCCGCAAGAGGCATTCGTCAACGCATGCATGATCTGCATCGCAGCCGTCGTCGGAGGCGCCGTGTTCGGCGATCACGCATCCCCCATTTCCGATACGACGATCCTTTCGTCCACGGGAGCGGGCTGTCCGCACCTCGAACACGTCGCGACGCAGATGCCCTACGCGGTGTTTATCGCGCTCTGTTCGGCGATCGGTTTTATCGCAGGCGGTTTTTCGGAAAATATAATTGCCGCGTGGCTTTCGTTCGCGCTTGTCCTCGTTATCGGCATCGTATTTTTGCCGAAAGCGATGAAATCGAAATAACGCAATTTCTAAAATGAAACTCTCGGCGGGGCGCTCGCCGAGAGTGTAGGGTACGTGCCGTGTTCGAATCGATTTAATAATTTCCGTTTACGCGGTTTTTACGGCGCTGAGCACTTTTCCGATCGAATCGTGGATGACGAGCGTTGCGATCGCATCGCCTTCCGTTGCGACTTTATTGATGACGACGAGTTTGTTTCCGCGGTAATAGTTTACGAGGCTTGCTGCGGGGTAGACGACGAGAGAGGTGCCGCCGATGATGAGCATGTCCGCGTCCCGTATCGCGCGAATGGCGCCTTCGATGCAGGCTCCGTCGAGACCTTCTTCGTAAAGCACGACATCGGGCTTTACGATGCCGCCGCACTTTGTGCAGTGCGGAATGCCGTCGGGAGCGTTCGCGCTTTCGGCGATAAAATCGATATCGTAGGGAGAACCGCATTTCATACAGTAATTGCGCAGCGTGCTTCCGTGCAGTTCGAATACGTTTTTGCTTCCCGCCGCCTGATGCAGTCCGTCGATGTTTTGCGTGACGACGGCGGTGAGCTTTCCCGCCTTTTCGAGTTCCGCAAGTTTTTTGTGCGCGACGTTCGGCTGTACACCTTTAATAATGAGCTTTTCGCGGTAAAAGCGGTAAAACTCCGCGGGATTCGCGTCGAAAAAACTCCTGCTGAGCATTTGTTCGGGAGGATATTTCCATTTTTGGTGATACAGTCCGTCCGTGCTTCGGAAGTCCGGAATGCCGCTTTCAGTAGAAACTCCTGCTCCTCCGAAAAATACGATAGAGCGGCTTTCGTCTATCATGCGCTGCAGTTTTGCAATCGCTTTATCGAAATTATTGTCGTTCATAGCCTCAGTATAGCGTATTTTGCCGCACGGCGTCAGTTCCTTTGTACGTATGTAAGATGATAAATGCGGTCGCTTGCGTTTTATTTTGTGTATATCGATTTACCCTATCTCTGTCGTCCGGAAGCCTCTAATCTCTTGCAGCATTCTTGACAGTACGGTCGAAATTTTGTTATAGTACATAAAAAGAATACGGGGGTGTAGCTCACCTGGCTAGAGCGCTTGCATGGCATGCAAGAGGTAGTCGGTTCAAGTCCGATCATCTCCAATTTTAGGTAAAACCTGACTTTCCTGCCTGTTGATATATTGATTAAAACTAGGTCTTTGTGATAGTATTGTTGGCAATTCGGGCCATTAGCTCAGTCGGTTAGAGCAGAGGACTCATAATCCTTTGGTCGTTTGTTCAAGTCAAACATGGCCCACCTCAAGGATTTGCGATTCGTTTCGGATTGTAAATCCTTTTTTTATTCGTGCGGAGGGTTTAATACCCCGACGCGAGCGTCGGGGTTGTTGATTAATTTCGGGAAAGCAAACGTTCATTGAAATTCAACAGTCGAACAAAATATCAATTTTGGAGAATGTTGAATTAGTGCGCACCTTGCGGACGTTCCTATATCTTAAACTTCCCGACTTCACGCGCCAAATTGTCGATACTCTGTTTGTTCTTTTGTGTGAGCGTACTTACTTCCTGTACGGCTTTATTGATTTCCACGGCGCCCGTGGCCATCTCGTTCATGCTGTCGGTAATGATGCGCGTCAAATCGTCGAGTTTACGCATTTCCTGTGCGACGCCTTCGCCGCCTTTGAGCATCTCTTCGGAACCGGACTGTACTTCCATGGTTACCGAGTTGATCTTTTTAATTGCCGCGAGCACTTCTTTACTGCCGTTTTCCTGTTCTTTCATCGCTTCGGTGAGGCGGGCGCTCATGTCTTTAACCTGTTCGGCTAAGTTGAAAATCGCATTGAATTTTTCTTCGACGGTTTTGGAAGACGTCGAAAGCGTTTCGATCTCTCCGGAGAGCGTTTTCAGCGTCGACGTTATCGCTTTTCCCTGAGTCGCCGAATCTTCGGCAAGTTTGCGGATTTCATCGGCGACGACGGCAAAGCCCCTTCCAGCTTCGCCCGCATGGGCCGCTTCGATGGCGGCGTTCATGGCGAGCAGGTTCGTTTGACTTGCAATATGCTGAATGACGCTCGACGCTTCCATGAGTGAACCCGATTCTTCTGTGATTTTTTGCGCTATATCGTTTGATGTGACGAGCGTGCCTTTGCCCTCGCTGGTTGCGGATGCAAGATTTTTTATGGCTTCATCGGTTCTGTCGAGCGTTTGTCCGATCGCGGCGATGTTCGCAACCATCTCTTCCACCGATGCGGAAGACTGAGTAACGCTCGCCGCCTGTGCTTCGATGCTGCTGTTCAGCTGTCTTATCGTCCGGATGATCTCTTCGATCGTTGCCGCCGTTTCGGTAACGCTTGCGCTTTGCGTCAGCGTCTGTTGTTTTACGCCGTCGATATTCGCGCTGATTTCGTGAACGGCGCTCGCGGTTTCGGTCATATTCGATGCGAGGTCGTTTCCGATATCGGTCATCGTATCGCTGTTCGTATCGACGGTACGTATGGACGAACCGATCTTTTCGATCGTTTCGTTAAAGTATTTGCATACGTCCGTCACTTCGTCGTTGCCGCTTATCGGCAAGCGCACAGTCAAATCGCCTTCGCCTTGTGCGATATCTTTCAGGGCGTTCGCTGCGAGCCGAACGGGTTTAACCATTTGCGTAGCGATAAAATAAATAATACCGAATACCGTAATTAAAATGAGTATGCCGATGATGAGCATCCAACGGCTCAATGCATTCACTTCTCCCATAAATTCTTCATACGGAGCGTTGATAACGACCGTCCAGTCGGCTGCATGAAGCTTTGCGGATGCCGCGACTTTTGAAACGCCTTCGTATGTATACGAACCTATGACAGGTTCTGTCGAAGCTCTGGCTTTGGATTCAAATGTTCCGATGGAAACCAGTGAGGGATCGGTTTTTGCCTCTTCGGAAGCGTTGGACATTTGCGTTACAAGTTCGGCATCCTGGTCTGCGATGGATGTTCCCGTTGACCCGATGATGTAACAGTTTCCCGTTTGTCCGATGACGATATCTTTGATATTATCCCGCAGTTGGAGACCGGAAATGTCGGCGGACAAAACGCCGCAGATGTTTTCGCCTTCATCGTAGATCGGAACGGCAACCGTAATGACGAGCGTATGATTTGCCCGTTCGATATACGGTTCGGAAATAAAATCTTTTCCCGAAAGCGCGTTTTGAAACCATACCCTGTCCGCTACTTGGACTGTACCGCCGTCATAATAAAACGTTCCCCGCGGATCGCTTATATCGAGTTCGACGATGGAAGCGTTTTGCGCCGCTTCTTTTTTTAACAATGCGACTCGTTCCGCGTATGAATAAGAAGAATCGTACAGTGCGGGTATGCGCGCTATGCCTTCGAGAAATTGGAAGAGAGCATTTATTCTGCCGTCGACGATTTCAGTCGTGTCAATAGCTTTGTCGGTGAGATGCGCTTCTACTTTTTCGATGACCGCTTTACGCGCGGTATGAATCGCAAGAACGCTTTCGATCAATATGGCTAGGGCGATCAGACCGCCGAAAATAATAATTAATTTTTTACGGATCGAAAACAGCTTTTTCCCGGTTGCATCGTTTATCCCAGTCTTAATGGGCGCGGCGTTCTTTTCCATAATTCGGCGAGGCTCCTTTTTTCGTATATCTGTCGGAATGACCTTTCACTCTGTTTGTTCAGTATATGTATTTTAGCGAATTACGTCCACTTGCGCAAACGTATCCGTTTTCAAGCGTGACGGGCACGGCTGTTCCGTACGATCGCCGTTTCAGTCTGCAATCTTCGTTCCGATAAAGCTTTTGCCGTCGAGGATATTTTTTATATTTTCGATATTTTTTCCGGATGCGCAAATCACCGTCAAAGAAAGAGAAGCGGCTTTTTTGCTTGCGATCGGATCGAAAGGCACGTTTTTCCCCGGCGTCCACGTATCGCCGACGATTTTTCGGAAGTCTTTCCATGAGATTGTATCGATGGGCTTTGCATCGGGATTGGTGCGAGGATCGTCGGTGTACACTTTTTCGATATTCGAAAGATTGACGACCGTGTCCGCGCCGAATTTTTCGGCGAGCAGTACGGCATCGTTATCCGTCGAAAAGCCCGGCTTCCATCCCGACGCGACGAGAATTTTTCCGGTGAACGATATATCCGCCGTCGGATCGGAGACGACATCGTCGAGGCACAGCTCTCCGCAGCAGGCTTTTAAAAGCTCGGCATTGAGCTTAGTCGCCATGATACCGATCCGGTCGGCCGCATCGTCCTGCATTTTTCCGACCGATTTTTCGAGCACGTCTCTGTAGGCGCTTTGATAGATGCGGGCGGGCGCGCCGCCTCCCGAAACGAATATGAGGCGTCGTCCCTGCTCTTTACCGAGCCACGCGCGCGCCATTGCGATAAAACTGTTCAAGAATTCGACATCAGGTTTATCCGGGGCGATGATCGATCCGCCGACGGAGAGGATTTTCGTTATCATAGCGCCATTATAAAACCAATCGATTGCAAACGCAAGGTGTCGGGTGTAAACTCATCCTTTTCGAAAACCGCACACTTTACGAAATCGAACTGCTATCGACTCAGCGATTCGAGCGGAATGAGAGCCGGAGACGTCGTCGGATTTTCGAGTGCGAGGTATTGTTCGAGAAGCGCCTTTTGCTGTGCGCTCAAGCGGGAAGGCACTTGCACGACGATTTTAACGTAGAGGTCTCCGCGGCGGGAAGTGCCCGTGTACGGTACGCCTTCGCCTTTGATACGTAAAAGTTTTCCGTTCGACGTCCCCGCAGGCACTTTAACGCTCACGCGCTTATCGTCGAGGAGCGGTATCGTTATCTCGGCACCGAGGGATGCCTGTGCCATCGTGATCGGGACGGCGCAGTAGAGATCCTGCCCCGAACGCTCGAAAAAGCGGTCTTCGGCGACGTGGATGACGACGATCAAGTCCCCCGCCGGTCCGCCGTTTTGTCCCGCATCTCCCTGATGGGGGATATCGATTCGCTTGCCGTTGTCGACGCCTGCTGGAATCGTCAGCGTCATCATTTTATTTTTTTCCTGCACGCCCGACCCGTGACATACGGAACACGGCTTGTCGATGATCGTTCCCGTTCCGCGGCAGGTCGGGCAGGTTTGCTGCATTGCAAAAAATCCCGAACTTCGCCTGATCTGACCCGTTCCCTGACACGAGGGACAAGTTTTGCGGCTTGAGCCGACAGCGCCGCCCGTGCCGTGACAGGTCTCGCAGACTTCGTTATGCGTAAAGCGGATTTCGGCTTTCGTACCGAATACCGCAGCTTTAAATGATATTTCCAAATCGTAGCGGAGCGTCGCACCCTGAGCATGCCCGTCGGAAGATCTCTGCGAAGATGAAAATCCGCCGCCGAAGATGTTTTCGAATATGTCGCCGAATCCGCCGCCCATGCCGCCGAAAAGATCGCTGAAATCGTGAAACGCGTGAGAATATTGCGCCCCGCCTGCCGCGCCGTCGACGCCTGCAAAACCGTATTGATCGTAGAGGGGACGCTTTTTGTCGTCGGAAAGCACTTCGTAGGCTTCCGTCGCTTCTTTGAATTTTTCTTCGGCCGCTTTATCGCCCGGGTTTCTGTCGGGATGATATTTTATCGCAAGTTTACGGTACGCCTTTTTAATTTCGTCGAGCGAAGCGCTTTTTTCGACTCCGAGCACTTCGTAATAATCACGTTTTTCCGCCATATCTTCTGCCAAAAATCAATATTGGGCAAAACCGTCTCTGAAAACTGCAATTTTCAGAGATGCCCTATTAAAAAAAACTATAGCATAAAAAACACCTCCGACGCAATCGTACGGAGGTGTTTTCACGCCTTACGGGAGCCGCCGGATACAACGCCTGCGGCACTCATATCCGTTGCAACATACCGGACTTCGCAAAATCGCTGAAGCCCTGTATGCGCTTTATTTGTCGTCGTGCACTTCGTATTCGGCGTCGTCGGCTTTGCCTTTATCGAAACCGCCGGACTGCGAGGCGCCCTGATCGTGGCCTGCACCGCCGCTTTGGGCTTGGCCCCCCGCGCCCTGCTGTTGAGACGCCTGCTGTTTGTACACTTCTTCGGCGATCTTGTAGGACGCCTGCTTGAGCGCTTCCGTTTTCGACTTGATCTCTTCGACGTTGTCGCCTTCGAGCGCTTTTTTCAGCGCCGCAACGGCATCGTCGATCGCCTGTTTATCCGCAGCGTTTACTTTGTCGCCCAAATCTTTCAGCGTCTTTTCCGTCGCGTAGATAAGGCTGTCCGCATCGTTTCGCGCATCGACGCTTTCGCGTTTGGCTTTATCGGCCGCGGCGTTCGCTTCCGCATCTTTTACCATGCGGTTGATCTCTTCTTCGCTCAAACCGCTCGAAGACGTGATCTGGATGTGCTGCTCTTTGCCCGTACCCAAATCCTTTGCGCTGACATGGACGATACCGTTCGCATCGATGTCGAAAGTGACTTCGATCTGCGGTACTCCGCGCGGAGCGGCAGGGATGCCGACGAGGTCGAAATTGCCGAGCGTGCGGTTTTGCGCCGCCATCTCGCGCTCTCCCTGCAGTACGTGAATCGATACCGCCGTCTGTCCGTCGGCCGCCGTCGAAAAGATTTGGCTCTTTTTCGTCGGGATCGTCGTATTGCGCGGAATGAGCTTCGTAAAGACACCGCCCATCGTTTCGATGCCGAGCGAAAGAGGCGTTACGTCGAGGAGGAGCACGTCTTTTACGTCTCCGCCCAAAACGCCGCCCTGGATCGCCGCGCCTACCGCGACCGCTTCATCGGGGTTTACCGAGCGGTTGCCTTCTTTTCCGAAAATCGCTTTGACGACTTCCTGCACTTTCGGCATACGACTCGAACCGCCGACGAGCAGGACTTCGTCGATTTTATCCGGCGTAATGCCCGCATCGCTCATCGCTTTTTTGCACGGCTCTTTCGTCGCGTCGAGCAAGTCCGCCGTCATCGCTTCAAACTGCGCCCGCGTCAGCGTTTTTTGCAAGTGCTTCGGACCGGAGGCATCTGCGGTGATAAAGGGCAGATTGATGTCGGCCGTCGTCTGCGACGAAAGCTGGATCTTCGCGTTTTCCGCCGCTTCGCGCAAGCGCTGCATCGCCATAGCGTCGTTCGACAGATCGATGCCGCCAGTGTCTTTTTTAAACTCGTCGACAAGCCAGTTGATGATTCGCCTGTCCCAGTCGTCGCCGCCGAGCTGCGTATTGCCGTTCGTCGATTTGACTTCGAAGACGCCGTTACCGAGCTCGAGGATGGAAATATCGAAAGTACCGCCGCCCAAATCGTAGACGGCGATCGTCTTTTCTTTACTCGAATCTTTATTGAAACCGAAGGCGAGAGAAGCTGCAGTCGGTTCGTTGATAATGCGCTTGACGTCAAGACCTGCGATTTTGCCGGCATCCTTTGTCGCCTGGCGCTGCGCGTCGTTGAAATACGCGGGCACCGTGATGACCGCTTCCGTCACCGGCTGACCGAGATAATCCTCCGCCGTCTTTTTCATCTTTTGCAAAATGAAAGCGCTGATCTCCTGCGGGCTGTACTGCTTTTTTTCGCCGTTCTGTTCGATTTCGACTCTCACGTCTTCACCGTGGTCGATAACCTTGTACGGCAGCTTCGTCGCTTCTCCCTTCAATTCGGAAAAGCGGTGCCCGATGAGGCGCTTGATGGAATACACCGTATTTTTCGGGTTCGTCACCATTTGGTTTTTTGCCGGAAGCCCGACGATGCGGTCGCCCTTCGACGTAAAGCCGACGATGGACGGAGTCGTTCTCCCGCCCTCCGAATTCTGAATGACGACCGGTTCGCCGTTTTCCATAACGGCGACGCATGAATTCGTTGTTCCTAAATCAATACCGATAATTTTTCCCATTTCAATATCTCCTCAATTATTTCGAATCGGATTTCTGTCCGGCTTTTTCGTCCGATTGAACCGAACCGTCGGGCATTGTCACCATAACTTTTGCGTGTCTGATAATCCTGTCTTTTAACTTATATCCCTTTAAATATACTTCTTTTAAAACCGGTTCGGCAACAGCACCCTCTACACTGCCGATCGCTTCGTGTTCGTCGGGGTTGAACGCATCGCCGGGTGCCCCGTAGCTCGACAGATTGTATTTGTCTTCGAGCATTTTGACGAGCGATGCGTTTATCATTTTTACGCCGTCGGCGATCGATTTTACGTCTTTAGCGCTCGACGCAGCGTCCGTCGCACGGTCGAAATTGTCGAGGCTGTCGAGCAGATCGTGCAAAAGATTTTCGTTCGCGTAGTCGAATACGTCCTGTTTTTCTTTCAGCATACGCTTGCGGTAATTGTCGAAATCGGCCGCACGGCGCAGCACTTGATCTTTCAAATCGGCATTTTCTTTTTTGAGCGCGTCGATCTGCTTTTGAAGCTCCGAAACCGTATCTCCTGAAGACTCCTCCCCCGATGCTTCGCCCGATTTTTCGAGCGCAGAGGTATCCGGCTTTTCAGCCGATTTGCAGTCCGCTGCATCTTTTCCGCCGTTTGCTTTCTCTTCACCTGTCGGCGGCATTCCGGCATGCGTGCCGTTTTCCGTTTTTTCTTTTTCCGATTCACCCATGTACTGTCACCTGTAAAAATATCTGAAGAATACAAAGCTGTCCGAAAACTCCGGTTTTCATAATGTATCCTTATATACTATAAAAATACTAACGGAGCGGAGTAAGCGTCAAGAAATTTATACCCAGGGGGAGGGCGTTTCGACGGGATGCCGAAAAACCGAGTGACTTTTGAAACGGATCCGGCGGCAATCCGTGTTGCGCGGCACAGCGTAGGGGTGTTAAATCCTTCGCACGAATAAATTTTTTTCTTGCGTTTTGAAAATATCGTGATATAATCAAAGTATTAATCTGAACCGAAAGGATATTCAATCATCGATATGTCGTCAATTCGGTTTTTTTATGTTATGGAGGATTTTATGAAAAAGTTGGCAGGGGTACTCGTATTGTTTGCGCTGGTTTTCGTCGGATGTAAAAAAGCCGATAAAAAGGCAGCTGCAAGCGACGTAACCGGTAAAGTCGTTATCTATACGTCGATGTACGAAGACGTTATAGATGCGGTCAGCCAAAAGCTCAAAGCGCAATTTCCGCACCTCGAAGTGGAATTCTTTTACGGCGGTACCGGAAAAATCCAAGCTAAAATCGCTGCGGAAAAAGACAGCGGCAAACTCGGCTGCGATATGATGATGGTCGCCGAACCCGCCTATTCGCTCGAATTAAAAGAAAACGGTATGCTGCACAATTACGTGTCATCGGAAGCGGCTTCTCTTTCGTTCGAATACGATAAAGAGGGCGCATGGTATCCCGTACGCATCTGTACGATGGTTCTCGCCTACAATCCCGAAAAATATTCTACAAGCGACATTCCGACGACGCTCAAAGATTTCGCGCTCGATCCGCGCCTTACCGGCTACAGTTCCATGTCGAACCCGCTCACGTCGGGCACGGCTATGGCTTCGATCGTCGGTCTCCTCGACGCATACGGCGAAGATTATTTTGTCGGTCTCGGAAAACAGCGCGTCGCCATCGAATCCGGCTCCGTCGCGCTCACCAAGCTCGAAACCGGTGAATGCAAAGAGATCATGATACTCGAAGAATCCGTATTGAAAAAACGGCAGGAAGAGGGTTCGAAGCTTGCTGTCATCTATCCCGAAGACGGAGTATTGTGCATCCCGTCGACGGTTATGACGGTCAACGAAAAATGGTGTGCGAACAACAACATCAAAGCGTGTGAAGCGGTGACCGACTGGCTGCTCGGTAAAGACGGACAGCAGTGCATGGTAGACGGCTGGATGCATTCGGTCAGGGGCGATGTCGATTACGTTCCCTACGATTCCATTCCGAACAAAGAAGCGTACGCGAAGACGATCCCGATCGATTGGGAAAAATGCTACAAAGAGCGCGATTCGATCCGCACGGCATTCGAAGAGCACGTCACGATTAAAAAAAATAAATAATTATCGATTCCGAACTGCGCACGAAGCGGCATGCTTTGTGCGCGCTTTTATTTGTAAAAGAATAACCAAAGGAAAACAAATTGGAAAATCAAAAAAAACTGTATTTCGATTTCAAATGGGTGATCATCTTTTTGATTGTGGGATTCCTGATCATCTTCCAAGTGCTGCCGCTTGTCTACCTGCTTGTCCGCTCCATGTTTATCAACGGACGTTTTTCGCTCGAGGGATTTAAAAACATCTACTCATACGCGCTCAACTGGACCTGCTTAAAGACGACGCTCGTCGCAGCGACGCTCACGATGATCTTCGGCGTACTGCTTTCGTTTCCGCTCGCGTGGCTTGTCGGCCGCACGAATCTCTACGGTAAAAAAATATTCCGCACCGTCTTCGTCATGACCTATATGGTGCCTCCCTATGTCGGAGCGATGGCGTGGCTCAGGCTTTTGAATCCGACCGTCGGCACGATGAACGTCGCCCTCGCAAAGATTTTTCATCTGTCGCAGAATCCGTTCAATATCTACACGGTCGGCGGCATGGTATGGGTGTTGACGACATTTTATTATCCTTATGCGTTTATCACGATTTCGCGCGCTATGGAAAAAATGGATCCGTCGCTCGAAGAAGCGTCCCGCATATCGGGAGCCTCTCCGATGAAAACGCTTTTTACCGTTACGATTCCGCTCGCGCTTCCGAGCCTCATCGCCGCAGCTTTGCTCGTATTCGTCGCAGCCGCTTCGTGCTACGGCATTCCGTCGATCATCGGAGCGCCGGGTCAGATATATACGGTGACGACGCGCATCATCGATTATGTGCAGATCGGAAACGATGAAGGACTCACGCATGCGACCTGCCTTGCCGTCTTTCTCATGGCGGTCGCATTGATAATTTTGTACGTGTCGAATTTCATCGTCGGAAAAAAAGAGTACATCACCGTATCGGGAAAATCGACGCATCCGTCCATCGTCGATTTGGGAAGATGGAGAATACCCGTTACGATCCTCGTCGTACTCTTTGCGATCCTCGTCGTCGTCATTCCGTTTTGGACGGTCATTTCCACGTCGGTTACGATGAACATGGGCAAAGACGTGTTCGCCGAAAACAATATCACGTGGCGTTATTGGAAAATCATCTTTTCGCGCAAGTCGATTTTAAATTCGTTTAAAAACAGCATCACTTATGCTTTCCTTGCCGCAACTTTCGGTATGCTCGTCAGCGTCGTTATGGCGTGGCTTTTAAAACGCACCGAAGCGAAGGGACGCGAAATTCCGGACTTTTTAATAACGGTCGGAAGCGGCACTCCGAGCGTCGTCATCGCCCTTGCGCTCATCATGACGATGACCGGCAAATTCCGCATCAACATCTACAATACGATAGGCATCATGGTTATTGCGTACATGATCAAATACATGATGATGGGTATGCGTACCGTCGTATCGGCTTTTACGCAGATAAGCCCGTCGCTCGAAAGCGCCGCTCAAATTGCGGGCGCGGGCTGGGTGCAGCGCTTAAAAGACATCGTGCTGCCGCTTATAAGCCCTTCGGTCGTCGCCGGCTGGTTTCTCATCTTTATGCCGTGCTTTTACGAGCTGACGATGTCGACGCTTTTGTATTCGAACAGTACGAAAACGCTCGGCGTGGAATTGTTTACGTATCAGACTTTCCACAGTCAGCAGACGGCATCCGCACTTGCAACGGCGATCCTCGCGATCGTCATCATCATGAATACGGTGCTGAATAAATTGACAAAGGGCAAATTTTCGATTTAGCTTCGAGCGCGCGGGGCGCAGGTCGCCGCAAGCCCTGCGAAATTTTTATTTATAAGTTAGGATAGTTTAGGAGAAATTATGTCAACGGTGAGTATTAAAAACGTAACGAAAGTATACGACGATGAAACGGTCATCGATACGTTCAACGCGGAGATAAAAGACGGAGAGTTCATAACGCTGCTCGGCCCTTCCGGCTGCGGCAAAACGACGCTTTTGCGTATGATAGCGGGCTTCAGAAAACCTTCGACCGGTTCGATTTCGATCGCCGGAAAAATCGTGTCGGACGATACGACTTTCGTGCCGCCGGAAAAGCGCGGCATCGGCATGGTCTTTCAAACCTACGCGGTGTGGCCGCACATGAACGTGTTCGACAACGTCGCTTATCCGCTGAAAATTCAAAAGCTGAAAAAAGACGAAATCAAAAAGCGCGTCGGTGCGATCCTCGAAATCGTGCATTTGAGTCAATACGAAAAACGTATGCCGTCCCAGCTTTCAGGCGGTCAGCAGCAGCGCGTAGCGCTCGGAAGAGCCCTCGTCGCCGAGCCGAAACTGCTCCTCCTCGACGAACCGCTTTCAAACCTCGACGCCAAGCTGCGGGAAAGTATGCGCTTCGAAATCAAAGATATTCAAAAAAAGCTCGGCATCACCGTCGTCTATGTCACGCACGATCAAGTCGAAGCGATGACGATGAGCGACCGCGTGTTTTTAATAAACAACGGCGTCGTACAGCAAGTCGGTTCTCCGCTCGAAATCTACCGCAATCCCGTCAATCAATTCGTCGCAAACTTTGTCGGAAAAGCGAACTTCCTCAAGGGGACGGCGTCCGACGGCCGCATTTCGATTGCAGGAACGAATCAAAGCGTGCCGTATTCGGGAAATCTTTCGGGAAACGTCGTGCTGACGCTGCGTCCGGAAAATGTAAAGATCGTTCCGTCGGGAGGAGATCTCACCGGCACGATTCAAAATATGTACTATCTCGGAGATGAAAACGACTGCCGCGTCGACTTGGGCGGCGTTTCGCTTCGCATCATCGCAGATCCGCACAGCTTCGATTCGCTTTCAGCCGGTCAAAAGATCGATATGAAAATTCAGGATGAATTGGTATACGCCGACGACGGCAAAGACGATCAATATAAAATTTTGACGTGATGAAAGGACGGGAGCCGTATCGGAGCGCTTTACGGCTTCCGTTTTTCCGCGCGCAGCTTGTTTTATTCGTGCGGAGGGTTCAATATTCCGACGCCGCTTGAAGCTTCGCTGCGAGACTGTGTCGGACTTGTTGATTAAAAAAGAATTCATAAAAAAATCACCTTTTTTTCTCATATCGTGTTATAATTTACGAGTGTACGTCGATAAAGCGAACACGGAGATGCGGTGAAAATTTCGTATAATGAATTTCATGTAAGTAAAAAAGTCAGAGACCTCTGCCGTTTCAACGAAACGCTGTTCGCTTCTTCCGGCAACGTAATTTTCTCCGACCTGTATCAAGTGCGCACCTTTGCCGAAAAACTGAACGCCTACTTCGATAAACGAAACGAACACGAAAAGCGCGTGTCGGCAGGCGAACTCAACGCGATGGGTCTTATCGATGAAATCTTCCATTACGTGTGTATGCTGTATCGAAGAGATGCGGCAGGGGAGTCGTTCAGCGCCCTCCTTGCAAAACTCGATGACGAATTCGGAGTCGCACAGACGGACGCTCTCCTCTTGTCGTTTATCGCCGAGTTTCCGCCGGCGGCCGTTCGTAACGGTACGGTGAGCGCCGAAGAGTATCTTTCCGAGACCGCATTCGACGAAGGTGCGAATCGCGAGCGGACAAATCGTGAACAGACGCTTGAAGAACTTATACTCCTGCACCTTGCAAACGAAAATCCCGCATTTAAAAAATTCGCGATTTTGTTTGACGATGCGAAACTCGCTCAAAACCCGTTGTATGGGAAGTCATGGGAAAGTATAAAAACGCATTTCGCTCTGCTTCCGCCGTTCGGTCCCTTCGCTCACGACCTCATTTCCATGCTGAAAGAACCCGTTGTCTACAGTCCCGAAAGCCTCAAAGGTCAGCTCGATTACATCCGCCTGCACTGGGGGACGATGCTCGGGGATATGATCAAGCGCCTGCTCGCCGGCATCGATACGATGCAGGAAGAAGAAAAAGCGGCGTGGCAGGGCGGGGGTGAGATCGAAGCGGTGCCGTACAGCTACGAAAATCTCACAAAAGAATACGAGCGTTTCAGCGCGGACAGCGCCTGGATGCCGCGCGTCGTGCTCATTGCAAAGATGGTGCTCGTGTGGCTCGATCAGCTTTCAAAAAAATATTCCCGCGCGATTACCCGTCTCGACGAAATCCCCAACGAAGAGCTCGACACACTTCGGGACGAAGGCTTTACGGGGCTCTGGCTCATCGGCTTATGGGAGCGGAGTTATGCGAGTAAGCGCATCAAGCAGATCAACGGAAATGCGGATGCGGCAGCGAGCGCATACAGCCTCTATGATTATGAAATCGCGCACGATATCGGCGGCTGGGATGCGCTCATAAACCTGCGTACACGGCTATGGCAGCGCGGCATCCGTCTCGCATCCGACATGGTGCCGAATCACACGGGTATGGATTCGAAGTGGGTCGTCGAAAAACCCGACCTCTTCATTCAGCGAAGGGATTGCCCCTTTCCGCACTACACGTTCAACGGCGAAAATCTTTCGCGCGACGGGCGGGTCGGCATCTATCTCGAAGATCACTATTATACGAAAACGGACTGCGCCGTCATCTTTAAGCGAGTCGACAACTATACCGGAGATGTGCGCTATATCTACCACGGAAACGACGGCACGGGTCTTCCGTGGAACGATACGGCACAGATCGATTTTTTGAATCCTGTTGCGCGAGAAGAAGTGATGCAGGAGATCGTCAACGTCGCGAAAAATTTTCCGATCATCAGATTCGATGCGGCGATGGTGCTCGCAAAAAAACACATCAGACGGCTGTGGTACCCTGAGCCGGGGCACGGAGGGGACATCGCGACGCGGAGTGAAACTTCTCTTTCGACGGAAGAATTCAATCAGGCGATCCCGAACGAATTTTGGAGAGAAGTCGTCGACAGGATCGCAGCCGAAGTTCCCGACACGCTCTTGCTCGCCGAAGCATTTTGGATGATGGAAGGTTACTTCGTCCGTACGCTCGGTATGCACCGTGTCTACAACAGCGCGTTTATGAACATGCTCAAAAAAGAGGAAAATCAAAAATACCGCGATACGATAAAGAATACGTTGCGTTTCGATCCGCAAGTGCTCAAACGCTTTGTAAACTTCGTCAACAATCCCGACGAAGAAACCGCCGTCGCGCAGTTCGGTAAGGGCGACAAATACTTCGGCGTGTGTACGCTCATGGTTACGATGCCCGGTCTTCCGATGTTCGGACACGGCCAGATCGAAGGTTTCGAAGAAAAGTACGGCATGGAATATACGCGCGCATATCGGAATGAAGTTCCCGACGAAGGGTTCGTCGCGCGTCATCGTCGCGATATTTTCCCGCTTATGAAAAAGCGCCGCCTTTTTGCGGACGTCGAAAATTTTTTATTTTACGATCTGTGGAACGAAGGCAGCGTCGATGAAAACGTATTCGCCTATTCGAACTGTGCGGACGGAGAATGTTCGATCGTCGTCTACAACAATACGTACGGGAGATCCGCAGGGTGGATCAAAGATTCCGTGCCCTATGCCGTTAAAACGGGAAGCGGCGAAAACGACAGACAGCTTGTAACGCGGACTATAGTCGATGGACTGCATCTCAGCGGCGAACGCGATACGTACTGTATTTTCTATGAACAGCGGTTGGGGCTCTATTATATACGCGAAAACGGCGATATTCGTGAAAACGGATTGTTTATTTCGCTGAACGGATTCGAATCGCAGGTCTATACGGGTATCCGTCAAGTTAAGGACACCGACACGCATAAATACCGCACTTTGTGTGAAGCACTCGCAGGTCGAGGCGCAGAAGATTTGGATACGCTTTGGGAAGAGATCGAATACTGGGAATTGTATATGCCACTCGAAGCCTTCGCGATTTTTTTGATTGCGAAAACGGAATCGCTGCTGTATTCTGCGGACAGGCCGTACTTGGATAAAAAAGCACTTGCAGATAAAGTGCAGTCGCTCATGGATGAAGTCGAAGAAACTGCGCTTGCATTCTACGCCGTAGCACGACGGTTTGCCGAAGACGCGGGTTTTAAAGTCGCGCCGCCTGAAAAACAATTTCGACAATTTAATAAAATGTTTTCCGCCGTTGTGTCGTCCCTTACGGATGCCGCTCTTTGCGACCTGCACTCAGACGATTATGAAAAATTATTAAAATCTAAATCAGGCGGAGATTTTATCGCATTTGCGGCATCTGTCGAAAAATCGATTCCGTTATTATTAATTTGTCTTGCATCGGTCGGAGAACTCGCCGCATGCGGATGCGCGAAAAGATTTAATTTCGCACGGAAATTTGCCGAACATATAAAACGAACGGGATGTGCGAACGCGCCCGATAGGCATCAGCTGATGCGTGTCTTTGCTCTTGCACCTCTTGCCGAAAAAACAGTATTATTAAATAATTTGAAGAAAGCAGCTTACGGGCTTGCAGCGCTTTTCGTGCAAAGCGAAGACGCGGCGCTGCTCTCGGGAAATAATTTCTTCAACGGCATACAGTGGTTTAACAAAGAGTTGTCGGACAGCAGCTTGATATACTTTACCGCTGCGGCAACATTGTATGCACCGGAAGGGAAGAAAGACTTTGTTCGTGCATTGTATTTTCTTCTCAATGATGCTAAAATAAACGCATCGTTTAAGAGCGAATTATTTATTAATCAATTCGCACCCGGAAAAGGTTCTAAAGCTTTACCTCCCGTCGGGAAGAGAGAAGCTTCAAAGATAACAACCGCCGGAGTATCCGGCAAGAAGCACAAGGAGCTGACTATGGAGACAACCACAGCAAAAAAACCGGCTGAAAAAAAAGCAGCGGTAAAAAAGACCGTTGCTAAAAAAACGACGGCGAAAAAGCCGGCGGCGAAAACTGCAACAAAGAAGGCTGCAGTAAAAAAGGCCCCCGCAAAAAAATCGGCTGCGAGCAAAACCGTCGCAAAGAAAACAACGGTAAAGAAACCCGTTGCAAAGAAGACGGCAGCAAAAAAAACCGTCGCAAGCAAGACGACGGCGAAAAAAACGACCGCTAAAAAGACTGCCGTAAAAAAGACACCTGCAAAAAAAGCTCCGGCAAAGAAGACCGTTGCTAAAAAGACGACGGCAAAGAAAACCGCCGAAAAAAAATAATCAAAAGCAATTAATTATTTGTGATAAAAGCGGTGCATGGACGCCGCTTTTTGTTTTTACGACGGTGTTTCCCCTATCGTAAAAAATGCGGTTTCGCTTTCCCAATCGAAGACGGTGTTTTCGCGTGCGCTTTCGAGGAGACGCACGATTTTTTCGAACTCTTTCGATGAAAGCGCATCTGCGATCCGTGCGCCGTATGCGGACGATTTCGCATCGAACCACTTTGCAAGTTCTTCTTCCGTGATCCGCCGTTTTTCGACAAAGCGGCGCGATAAGCTTCTTACAATAAAGCCTTTGTTTTCGAATGTGCGGACGACGGACGATGCATCCCAGTTGAAAAGAGGGTTTTCCGTATCGCCGAAAAATTCGTCTTCCGCCGCTTTCATTTTTGCAAGCGTGTCGGGGTGTTCATGGAACAGGCGGGATCGGCAGCATGATGAGATCGTCGAAGTCGACCGCGTTGTACAGCTTCAATCCCCGCTCGTACGATTCGTAGAGCGCGCGGTACATATCGTTTATCTCTCCCAATTTTTGATGTCTAAAAAGAGGTTCGCGATTTTGTAAACGGCGAGCACGTCGGACGTAAACTGCAGTTCGCGCGCGGCTTTATTCGGAAAAGTCAGTGCAAGGATCACGCTTTGAGGGATGCCCTTGTCGAGGATGTGCGCGATGCGGTACGTGATGACGCGCGTTTTGCGGCTTCCTGCTCCGGCGATGATCAAAATCGGTCCGTCGATTGTCATGACGGCTCGCAGCTGTTCGGGGTTGAGTTCCGTTTCCAATGCATGTATGTCGAGTTCGGACATGGCGCACAATGTAGTACTCGGAACGCTTTTTGTGCAAGCGCACACGGGGTGAAAATGAAAAATATACAATATATCTCCATTTTCCGGATAATGTAAACGTTTATCATTTACTTTTTCGGAACTAAGGCGTGTTACTATGTATTATATTGATAATATTTGATATTTAGTGATAAAATTTTTTTATAATTTTATTTTTTTTTCTTGACAGCGCTATATTATGTGGTATACTTGTTGATAAAGTGTAAACGTTTATCATTTTTGTCGGAGGCATACTGTTATGGAATATGTTGTCAAACCTTCCGTTTTGTCGGGGCGGAGTGCAATTCCGGGAAATAAATCCGGTACGGCGCGCGGAATTGTTTTCGGCTCTCTGGCAAGCGGCAGAAGTATTTTATACAATCCTTTAAATAATTTGGACAGTTATTCGATCGTATATATGATGCGTGCGCTCGGAGCTGAAATCGATACGTCCGATAATGCAAAATGGATTATCGACGGCGTGGACGGAAAACCGAAACAACCGGCATGCGTGCTCGACGCGCAAAATTCCGGAACGGGATTTTATTTTGCGTTGGCCGTAGCGAGTCTTATCGACGGATACAGCGTTCTTACCGGCGACTATCAAATTTGCTACAGACCTGCACAGCCGATGATCGATGCGATCAATTCGATGGGCGGTACCGCTTTTTCGACGCGCGATTCCGGTACGGCGCCGATTGTTGTGCGGGGACCTATCAAAGGCGGAGAATTTTCAATGCCGGGTGTCAACTCGCAATGGATGACACCCTTTTTATGCGCGTGCGCTTTGACGGAAAAAGGCGCGCTGATTCATGAAACAAATCTATTGGAGCATCCCTATGTCGATATGACAATCGGTATGCTGCGAATTGCCGGTGTTACCGTTGAAAATCGCAATTACGATGAATTCTACGTACCGGGAAACCAAAAGTTTCATGCGTTTGAATATACGTTGCCGGGAGATTGGGGTTCTGCCGGTTATCCGCTGGTTGCGACCGCGATTTCGCCGGGTTCAAAAGTACAATTTACGGGTCTCGATATCAATGATTTTGCGGGAGAGACCGCATATGTACAAATTTTAAAAGATATGGGTGCTCGTGTCGAAGTTATCGATGAAGGCAGAGGTGGTGTCATCGTTGAGGGATGTGCCGATTTGCAGGGTATAGAAATAGATTGCTCCGGTACTCCCGATGCGGTTCCTGCGCTTGCCGTACTCGGAACACAGGCTTCGGGAAAAACGGTGCTGAGGAATATCGGTGCCTGCCGTTTAAAAGAAACCGATAGGGCGAAATCGATAAAAGAAGAATTAACAAAAATGGGCGCACGGCTTGAAGAAACGGAGGATACGCTGACCGTTTATCGTTCCCGGCTGCACGGTACGCATATCAGCGGGCATAATGATCATCGCATCGTCATGGCGATGAGTGTCGCCGGTCTTGCTGCAGAAGGAGAAACTGTCATCGATACTGCCGAGTGTTCTGCTGTATCCTTTCCGAATTTTTTTGAAGTGATGACTTCGATACGGGCTGATATAGTACGCAGGTGATTTTGAATACTTGATGTTTTCTGCAAAATTTTTTATAGGAGGTTATATGAAAAAATTATTAAGTGCGTTGTTGATTTGCAGCGCAGCGATGACGGGTGTTTTTGCCGACGGTCAGTCTAAAGTGAAGAGAATCTCCATCGGCACTGCAGGAACTGCGGGATCCTTGTATCCTATGGGAGTCGCAATGGCCGCGACGATTACCAAACACGTTCCCGGTATTGCATGTACGGGTGAGGCGACTGCCGCATCCGTAGAGAATATCAGAAATTTGACTTCCGGAAAGCTTGCGATGGGGATATCGCAAAGCGAAATAGCGTATTTGGCATATAACGGACTCGGGGATTTTTCAAAGAGAAAAGCCGGTGATCTCCGTGCTATGTTCAGTACCATCTACAGTTATGTTCAGATTTTTACAAAGGACGGCAGTCCGATACATAAGGTCCAAGATTTAAAAGGCAAATCCGTCGGTGTCGGTGCGGCAGGTTCCGGAGGAGAGATGGCATCGCGCATGATTCTGGATTATTATAAAATCACTTACAAAGATATCAAACCTCAGTTTATTCCCGAATCGGAAGCCGTGTCCGCTTTGAAAGACGGTAAAATCGACGCATTTATCTGTACGCATCCGCTGAAATCCGCCGCTTTGACGGATCTGACAACATCGACAAAGGTGAAAATGATTTCGATAGATGATGCCGATTTTTATAAACATTTTCCGTTTTGGACACGCTATACGATTCCGGCGGGAACATACGAAAATGTATCATATCCGGTCGTTGTCCCGATAAGCCGCGTCAATATGCTGACTTCGACGAAAAGCACTTTGACGGAAGACGATGTATATGCCATTACAAAAGCCGTTTGGGAAAATCGTGACGAGTGGAGCGGTGCAACGAACTCCGTAAAAAAGCAAGTCGTGTGGGATACGGTGATAAACGAAATTTCCGTTCCGCTGCACGCCGGTGCGGTAAAATATTTTCGAGAAAAAGGCTTAACGATTCCCGCTTCTTTACTGCCGCCTGAAGCGCAACGGTAAACTTGCAGCGCTATCGTACGGTTTGCCGAGTTTTCTTGCAAAAGCAATGGGGCACTGAATATGGAAAAAAATAAACAAAAGAACGATATCGTTTTTGCGACTATCTTGATACTTTCGATTTTTATTTGTGCTTTTCATATATTCATTACATTGACGGTGAGTGTCAGCGTAATGCAACAGCGAGTTGTGCATGTATTTACATTGATGCTTTTGTGGTATGTCTATCGTCTTAAAGAAAATCCGGCAATCGATTTGAGACGAATACTTTTTGCCGTTGCAGCGGTCGTTATATGTACGGGCGGTATTTATTATGTACTGCAGTGCCGTACGGATGCGCTTATGGAAAAAGGAATTTTCGGCATCACTTTCAGCGATATCGTTTTCGGTGTACTGTTGATGTTGTTCGTTTTGGAAATCGCCCGAGAAACGATAGGGATCGCGTTGCCTATTATAGCCGCCGTGTTTTTGCTTTATGCCTTTAGCGGTCCCTATCTTCCCAATATTATAGCGCATAGAGGATACGATATACCGTACATTATAAACTATGTGTGCTGGACGAATGAAGGAATCTTCGGAACGCCTGTGGGAGCTGCCGCTTCGTTTGTCGTTTTATATATCATCTTCGGTGAACTGCTCGATCAGTTCGGTTCGGGTAAATTCTTTATCGATATATCGTATGCGTTGACGGGGCGGATGCGGGGCGGGCCTGCCGAAGCATCTGTTTTGTCCAGTGCATTGATGGGATCCATCAACGGCAGTGCAGTCGCCAATGTGGTTACGACGGGGACGTTTACGATTCCGCTCATGAAAAAAGTCGGGTATCGTAAAGAATATGCCGGCGCCGTGGAAGCAGTTGCATCTACCGGCGGGCAGATTTTACCGCCGGTTATGGGCGCAGCCGCTTTTGTTATGGCGGATATGACCGGGATTGCGTATTCAACGATTGTCATTTCCGCGCTGATTCCCGGTTTGCTGTATTATATCAGTCTCGGTATAGCCGTTTATCTTGAAGCGGGGAGAATGGGGATCAAAGCGGAAAGCGACGTACGGTTCCGTACGGTAGGAGCTATATTAAAAGAGGGCTGGTATCATATCGTTCCTCTGGCAGTTTTATTAATTTGCTTGTTGGTATGTAAGTTTTCCGCAAATTACAGCGCAATCTTTGCGATTCTTTCCGTGTCGATTATCGGAATTATAAAAAGCGTGATTTTCGAACATACGTTTCCTCTTGAACAATTTAAAAATATGTGTATCCGTGCCGCGCGTTCGAGTGTTGCCGTGTCTGCCGCGTGTGCTTGTGCCGGTATCGTTATCGGCATTGTGAGTATGACGGGACTCGGCGTACGTTTTGCGCAGATAGTGCTCGATGTTTCTCACGGACATCTTTTTCTTATGCTGCTTATGACTATGGTCGCATGCATCGTTCTCGGAATGGGATTGCCGTCGACGGCCGCATACGTCATCGCGGCAACAGTTGCTTCTCCGGCATTGATTCAAGCGGGCGTATCCGCCATTGCGGCAAATCTATTTGTTTTTTATTTTGCGATTATTTCGTTTATCACACCTCCCGTTGCGATAGCGGCATATGCCGCTTCGGGAATCGCCGAATCCGATGCGATAAAGACTGGATTTCAAGCATTTTTGCTCGGCCTCGCGGGGTTTATCATTCCGTTTATACTGATCTATCATCCGGGTATTTTGATACTCGGTACATCGGTTCTCCCGACGATTCGAGCTGTTGTCATCGCGTTTTGTGCCGTATGTATGACGGCAGTATGTATTGAAGGTTGGCTGGGAACGCCCGTATCCGCCGCATACCGCGTATTCTGTTTTATTGCGGCCGTCTTATTATTGATACCGACTGCCGGTACGATGGCGATCGGGCTTCTTTTATGTACTGTATTAATAATTTTTTCTTTTGTTAAAAAGAAACGGAATCGCGCGCAGTAAAATAATTGTTCAGTTCGGAAAACAAGCGATATAGGTTACTTGTTTTTCAAAACGGTCGTTGTTTTATCCGGTACGAGCGTTACATCGAGTGCGATATCGTGTACCGATTTATTATCTATGACGTTCTTTAATGCTTTTACGGATTCTTCTCCCATTTTTTTTAATTGCAGTTCTACTTTTGAAAAATGCGAAGCGCCGTTGCGACCCTTTGCATCGAATATGACGATCGATATGTCATTAGGAATATTCAAGCCTTGCGATCGTAACTGCTCGGTACATCCCGTTGCGATAATCGGATCCATGAGGATAATACCGGTACACGATCCCATCTGTCCGAGAATGGCGGTAGCGGCATCTTTTCCGTTTTCGGCGGAATAAGTCGATATGATTATTAAATTCGGATTGACTTCGATATTCGATTCGGAGAGCGCTTTGATATATCCTCTGAGTCTGTCGCACGAAGAAAAGGTGCTGCTGTACGGATCGTTGAGAAATTGCAGAAGTTCGGTTCCCGTTTCGCACGGCGGATTCCAAAAACTTGCAACGAATGCGATATGCTTTCTCCCCATTTGAAGCAAAAAGCGTGTTGCGAGGTAGCCGCCTTTTTCTCCGTTGTGATATACATGAGGTATGTTTGGGAACAGATTTCGTCTGGCAGCGATAACGAGCGGGAGATTCCGAAAGCTCTCGATACTCGGTATGTTTTTTGCTCTGGCTACGGGGATGTAAATCAATCCGTCGAGAATGGAGTGCGAAAACTGCTCGATAATTTCATTTTCTTCTTTTTCCGAACCTTGACAAGATGCGCACAAAACGGCCAGACCGTTTCGGCTTGCTTCTTCCATGATCCCTTCGGCAACGGCTGAAAAAAAATAATGCGTCAGCTTCGGTAAAATCAATCCGATTATCCCGGTCCGCTGCCCTTTCATAAAGCGCGCGGCGATATTCGGTTTATAGTTTGTTTTTTCAAGAACCGCCCGTATTTTCTCTTCGTTCGATTTCCGTATCGATTGTCCGTTGAAATAGCGAGAAAGCGTTGCAATGGAAATTCCGGAAAGGGCTGCGATGTCTTTTATTGAATACTCTTTTATCTGTTTCCGCGTCATTCTTGTATTTTCCGTTCTTTATTTTCCTCTATCGTAAAAAATGTGGTTTCGCTTTCCCAATCGAAAACGGTATTTTCTCGCGCACTTTCGAGGAGGCGCACGATTTTTTCAAGCTCTTTCGATGAAAGCGCATCTGCGATCCGTGCACCGTATGCGGACGATTTCGCATCGAACCACTTTGCAAGCTCAGCTTCCGTGATCCGCCGTTTTTCGACGAAGCGGCGCGATAAGCTTCGTACGGTAAAGCCTTCGTTTTCGAATGTGCGGACGACGGACGACGCATCCCAGTTGAAAAGCGGGTTTTCCGTATCGCCGAAAAATTCGTCTTCCGCCGCTTTCATTTTTGCAAGCGTGTCTTCGTATGCGCCGAGCGTTGCGGGCGTGAGTATCTGCGTTTCGACGATGCGGCTCAGGTATTGTGCGCTTTTGGGAATGCGCTGCGCGATGACGGCGAGCCATCCTTCGGCGAAAACCACATCACCCGACTGTTCGCTTTCGGAGGTAGGGGAGGGCGCTTCTTTTTTTAGTCCCGTGTGCGAAAGAGAAGCGGCTAGGGATTCGATCGATGCGGGTGAGGTAAAAGGATTTCGGAAAAAGAGGCGGTCGAATTCGGCGCCCCGATATGCGAACTGCAAGACGATATCGGAAAAGATTTCGCTTGTAATGCCTTCTCCGCCCGCTCCTTCGGGAAGTACTTGCAGGACGGGTTTATCCAAATCGCCGAGCGTCCTTCCGTACTGTTCAAGGATTTCTTTTCCTTTTTCGGTACGGCACAGCCCGCACGTCATCCCTTCGGGCGTTTTCCGCGCGACGTCCCACAACAAAAGACCGTCGTCCGCGTTCCACACGAGCGAGCGGTGATGGCGGAGAAGGCCTGCAAGTTCGGTCATCGTATCGCGCACGGCGAGAAGCACTTCCGCACGGTTCGAGTCGAGACGCGCCCTCCACGATTTATCGGCTCTGTCGAGCGCCGTCTCTTTTGCCGCGTCTGCGGGGCTGAAGGTGAGGTGTTCGCCTTTTTTATTATTAATAAAATGTACTGAGTCGAGCTTCGTGCCGGCTGCCGTTTTATACTGCGTACTTTCGCCGCCGCCGGCCGAGGGTGCTTCCCGTTCGAGAAGTGAAGCGATTTGAATTTCGCGCCTTGAAAGCACGTCGCCTCGTATCGTTTTTTCGTAGCCCTGCGTACCCGGCGTATAAAAAACGCGGCCGACGAGAGCGTCGGGTAAATACTGTTGTGCGACCCAGTGATCGCGGTATGCGTGCGGGTAGAGGTAGCCTTCTCCGTGACCGAAACCTTCGGCATCGCGGTTTCCGTCGCGCAAGTGATTGGGCACTTCCGCGTCTTCTTTTTCCACCGATGCAAGCGCATCAAAAAACGCCATACTGCTGTTCGATTTCGGCGCGGTCGAAAGATAGAGCGCCGCGTGTGCGAGAAAGTAGCGCCCCTCGGGCATGCCGACCCGGTCGAATGCGTCGGCACAGCTTGCGACGATGCTCACTGCGTTCGGATCTGCAAGTCCCGTGTCTTCGCATGCCGATATGAGCATCCTCCGGAAGATAAACGAAGCGTCTTCTCCGGCGGCGACCATGCGCGCGAGCCAATACATTGCGGCATCTGGATCGCGCCCCCTCAGGCTTTTAATAAACGCGCTGATGATATCGTAGTGATAATCGCCGTCGCGGTCGTAGAGTACGACTTTTTTTTGAATCGATTCTTCGGCGGCTTCGCGGCTTATGTAGATCGTCGAACCCCACGCAGGAACGGGAGGCGAGGCTGCGGCATCCCATTTTTCTGGTGTCGTTTCTACTGCGAGTTCGAGCGCGTTCAGCAAACTGCGCGCGTCTCCGTTCGCCGTTTCGATCAAGTGTTCGAGTGCGCCTTTTTCGAATTCGACTTTCCAATGACCGTAGCCGCGCTCTTTGTCGCCGAGCGCCTGTTCTGCCGCTTTTCGCAAATCGCCGTTTGTCAGCGGTTTCAGTTGAAACACGCGGCTCCTGCTCACGAGCGCTTTATTGACTTCGAAAAACGGATTTTCGGTCGTCGCTCCGATTAAAATGATCGTACCGTTTTCGACCCACGGCAGAAGGGCGTCCTGCTGCGCTTTGTTCCAGCGGTGCACTTCGTCGACGAATAAAATCGTGCGGCGGCTGTAAAGACTGTAAAAGTCTTCGGCCTGTTTGATCGCCGTTCTGATGTCGGCGACTCCCGTGAGTACGGCATTCAGCGTGATAAAATTACTTTTCGTATGATTTGCGATGACGCGGGCGAGCGTCGTTTTTCCGCTTCCCGGCGGTCCGTAAAAGATAACCGACGAAAGCTGATCGGCTGCGATCGCGCGCCTCAAAAGCCTGCCCTTGCCGACGATGTGATCCTGCCCGATGTATTCGTCGAGCGTTCGCGGTCTCATCCGTGCGGCCAGCGGTTCGCGGAGCGCGTGTGCGTTTTTAAAAAGATCGGCATCGTTCGAGTGGGGCATGATATCAGTATACATCAGTACCACACGTTTGACTATCGGAAATCAAATTTCAATCAAATGCTCCCGAAACGGGAATATCGTCAAAATATCTTCCTTAATTCATTTTGATTTTCATGTACAATCGATGATCCGTTCCGTCAGTTCCGTCAGGTCGATTGCAAAAGAGTGTATGCGCATGTATACTGTTGGTGAGTCGGATATAGAATGCCATACGGTATTCGGTACGGCATAAATTATTAAAAAAGGGGATCGCTATGGAATCGAAATCTGTCGGCATACTCGGAAGCGGTGCATGGGGTACGGGTTTGGCCCAAGCGCTCGCCCGCGGTAATCATCGGATACGGATGTGGGCGCGCGAACAGGACGTCGCCGACTCGGTCAATAATGATCACGAAAATAAGCGCTATCTCCCGGGCTACAGGCTGTCGGAAAACATCACCGTTTCAAACGATATCGCCGAAGTCGCTTCCGATAAAGAATTTTTAATAATCGCTTCTCCGTCGCTGTATATTGCCGACACGGTAAAAATGATCACTGCTCTTCCCGGTATCGCCGACGGCAGTACCTGTATCGCCGTTCTTACGAAAGGCTTTGTTCCGGCCGCCGACGGGCCGAAGCTCGTGCTTACGACGATAGAAAATCTTTTGCCGGGCATCTACAAGGGATGCACGGTTTACGTGTCGGGTCCGAGCCACGCGGAAGAAGTTGCAGTCGGGAAAATTACGGGACTCGTCGCCGCGTGCGAAAACCCTCGCAATTCGATCAGAGTGCGGGAGCTTTTGCGCGTGCCGGGGATTTTGCCCTATTCGTCGTTCGACGTCGTCGGCGTGCAGATCTGCGCCGCCGCGAAAAACGTCATCGCCGTCGTATACGGTGCGATGGATGCGCTTGCCGAAACGTCGGAAGAATTCGGCGACAATGCGGAATCCCTTTTGATGGCCGCAGGCTTAAACGAAATTCAAACGCTCGGATTTGCGATGGGTGCGACGCACGCGGAAACTTTTACGTCGATCGCGGGCGTGGGCGATTTGGACGTAACGTGCAAAAGTAAATACGGACGAAACCGCCGCTTCGGACAGGATTTGATAAAAAAAGATATCATGTCGCAGTTTTCGAATCTCGACGATTTGATCGAAAATATGACAAGGCTCGGCTATCTTTCCGAAGGTGCGATCGCGTGTAAATACGTGCACGAAATCGCGCAACGGAAAAATCTCAAACTGACGATCTGCGACGGACTGTATCGCATATTGAACAAGGAGATTTATCCGCGCGATTTTATCGCACAGCTTTTGACGCAGGAAAAATAAGCGCGAGGGCGAACGTACGGGCATTCCGTCCGCAGCACAGTGCCATCGCACTCGTTCCGTGAGGTGCTTTGTTCGGAGCGCGCCGCATTGCAAAAAAGAAGCGAGGCGGGTATAATCTGCCTATGCTTGAAAAATTAACAAATACCTTTTCATCGATTATCCAAACGGTGAGCGGAAAATCGACGATCACCGAAAAAAATATTGAAGATACGGTCGAGCGCATTAAGACGGCGCTCCTCGAAGCCGACGTCAATCTCCGCGTCGTGCGCCGCTTTGTCAATTCGACGATCGAAGAAGCGAAGGGCGAAAAAGTTCTTCGCGCCGTCGATCCCGGCGAACAGTTCGTTAAAATCATTTACGACAAACTCGCCTCTATGCTCGGAGACGCGAAAACCGATCTGCATTTAAAAGGGCCTGACACGCAGTCTGTGATTTTGCTGCTCGGTTTACAGGGGTCGGGTAAAACAACCGCGGCGCATAAACTCGCATACCGCTTGGCAAAAGAAGGACGGAAGCCGCTGCTGGCCGCGTGCGATTTGGTCCGCCCTGCCGCCGTCGAACAGCTTTCGCAGCTCGGCGAAAAAATCGGTGTGCCGGTATTTAAAGAAGAAGGCGTATCCGCCGTTCGCGTTGCAAAAGATGCGCTCGACTATGCGCGGAAAAATTCGCTTGATACGCTTATCGTCGATACTGCGGGGCGCTTGCAGATAGACGACGCAATGATGGCCGAACTCGTCGATATTAAAAAAGCGCTTTCTCCCGACGAAACGATCCTCGTCGCCGATGCGATGACCGGTCAAAACGCGGTAGACATCGCAAAAACTTTCGATGAGCGGCTTTCGCTTTCAGGCGTTATTTTAACAAAATTCGATTCCGATGCCAGAGGCGGTGCGGCTCTTTCGCTTAAAACGATGACCGGTAAACCCATTCTGTTTATCGGTACGGGCGAAAAAACCGAAGACCTCGAAGTCTTTCACCCCGATCGCATCGCAAGCCGCATCCTCGGCATGGGCGATATCGTTTCGCTCGTCGAAAAGGCGCAGGAAACGGTCGACCGCGAAGAAGCGGAAAAGCTGCAAAAAAAGATGGCGCGCAACGAGTTTACGCTCGACGATATGCTCACGCAGTTTCGGCAAGTGCGCAAGATGGGCAGTATGCAGCAGCTTATGGAGATGATGCCGGGCATCGCACAGCAGATGCAGGGGCGCGATTTCGATACGGACGGCATGAAAAAGCAGGAAGCGATTATCCTGTCGATGACGAAAAAAGAGCGGGCGAACCATTTTATCATCGGACCCGCGCGCCGTAAGCGCATCGCAAAGGGATCGGGGACTTCGGTCGCTGACGTCAACAAATTGATAAAGCAGTTTGAAAAGACGAAGCTCGCGATGAAAAAGCTCAGCAAAAACCGCGGTATGCAGGCGCAGTTTATGAATCAGCTCGGCGGCGCCTCCCTCGACATGGAAGCGCTTGCAAGGAAATTCGGCAGATAGCGGTATCCCCATCGACTACGGCACCGTGATGACCGATGCGACGCGACCGTCTTTTGTATACGCTTTGTTCGGATTCGTCGAGTCGGTGAGCGCATCCATTCCCGAATAATAATTATAATAATGCGTGCCGGACGGCAAGGGCAGTGCGATTTCGTACAAGCCGCGCGACGTTTCTTTCATTTCGTAAATCCACGGATCCCAGTTCGTAAACGAGCCTGCAAGGTATATCTTTTGATGCGTATTTGCGCGGCAGATAAATCGGACGATTTTTTCAGACGACGCGTTTGTCGCGATGGGCGCGGTTTTTTGCGGCAGATCGGAAGCGAAAGTAAAGCGTGAAAGAGAGATGCCTGCTTTTTCGTCATAGTAGCTGTCGGGGTTTGCGGGATCGGTTGTCCACAATCCGTCGATAACGAGGCGGTACGAAAGGCTTCGCGCCGCTTCGGGACGATGTAAAATATAAAACAGTACCGAACCTTTTGCTTTTCCGTCCATGTCGCGCATCGTATGTATGCGGAAAGGATGGATCGTTTTGTATCCTTCAAAATCGAATGCGATTCCGGTAAAGCGCGATTTTGCGTCGGCGGTAAAAACGACCGTACCGTCTTTTTCGTACGGCACGCCGACGCCGCGGATTTCGAGAACGGTTTCGTCGTTATAATCCGCCGCAAATATGTGACAAAGCGATGCCGTAAGCGCGCACAGCAAAAAAAGAAAGCGTTTCATACTACGATTATCGGCAAAACGGCGCCGAAGATTTACCGTGTCGGTAAAAGAACATGGGCGCGTCGCGCGAGACTTTTCTAATGTACGCGCAAAAATCATCCGTTATTATAATAGGTCGAAAGTCGAGTTTCGAAAGTATTTCTAAATAAAGATATGCTTTCGGCGAGAACTTCGTTCGCTGCGCTCACTACCGAGTTTGCAACGCAAACTCGCCGTGTATATGCCGCGGTCGAGCTTTTAGGGTACGCTTCCGTAAGCCTAACGCTCGAAACGGCACGCAGCCGGAACCTCGCCTCCGCATCATTTTATTTACTTTCGAAACTCGCCATTCAGTTGGTGAACGAAACGGATGGAAAATTTCGAGTTTTAGAAAACTCGAAATTAGACCTAATAGAGAATACGCAGGGTAAACGCACCGGAGATGTATACCTGCAAAGAAAGTGTACAGCCAAATAAAAGGCGGAACGCGAGGCAGCGGCACTGCCGCCGTTTTTTGAATGCTGTTAACTTTAATAAAAGTATATTTTCCGGTGCGTTTGCCTTGAGGGTACGGTCAAATACTTGTAAAGACGGGCGTTTTAACGATACAATAAATCGGGTGGATTATGCCGGGGTTAAGCCAGCTAAAGAAATTCAATTCAGATATTCTCGCACTCGGCAATGAGGTACACGAGCGTGCATCCCGCGGCGAAAAGCCGATCCTGATTCCGTTTTCGAAAACGATACGCGATGTCGATGATTCCGAAGATTTTGTTCTCGGTATGCCTGAAGTTCCGGAGCAGACGGTACCGTCGCAGGCTTCATCCGACGCTGAAGATTTTTCCGATATTACCGGAACGGGAAAAAATGATGCGGCGTCCAAAGAAAACGGCGAAACGTCTTCAGCCGCCGTTCCCGATCTTTCCGATTTGCTCAATCCCGTTATCCCTTCCGCATCGGCAGGAGAGGCGGAAATGCCCGACCTTTCCGAATTCGCCGATGAAGCGGAACAAAAAATCGAAGAAGCTGAACCGGAAGAAGTGTCGATTGCGGATATGAATCTCGACGATCTGCTCGGCGATATGAGCGGAGTGGAAGCGGAAGCGAGCGATGTGCTGCCGGAAGAAGCCGCGTCCGATGTGCCCTCCGACGAGGGCGGCGAGCCGCCCCGTACATCCGCGTCGAACCGAAACGGCGGCCCGTCCCGAACGAGCGCCGTTTTGTCGGATGCATTTTCTCTTCCCTCCGACGACGCGTTTTCGTCGGCAGTATCGGATATCCCCGCTCATACCGACCATGCTCATACCGTGCCCGATCTTCCATCGCTTGATGCGTTTACGCTTTCTCCGGAAAATGATTTTTCCGTTCCTGCGCCCCTTGTAGATGAAGCGCCGTCCGAACGTCAAGTGCGCTCCGAGCATGAGGCGCCGTCCGGACATCAAACGCTTTCCGAACACGTTCTGCCGTCAGAAGATGCGGGACATCTTGACACTTCCTCATTAGCAGCTCCTTCTCCAACTCAACGGAGCGCGGATCAAAAAACGGACGAAGCTCCTCCTCCGGCGGTCGAGTCTTCGGCTTCCGATTGGGCGGATGATTTCGATACGGGCGGACAGGCGATCGATATGAATATCGAAATCCCCGGCGATATGCCTGAGGGTGAAATCGAAAGTGCCGTACAGTCCGCAGGTAAAACCGCACTTCCCGAAAAAGATGCGGATCGCGTATCGGCTTTCGGCAAAGCGCCTGAAGAACAAAAAATCGTCCGAGCGTCCGGTGCGGATGAAACATCGTCCGATGCGGGTACAGACCGAACGCAAAGCAGTGCGTCCGGGACGACTGTAAACGGAGAGCCGCTTTCTCCGCTTGATGGCACTCCCGACAGTTTGGAACTTCCCGATTTCGATTTTTCTTCCATGTTCAATGATGACGGGCTTTCGCCTGCGGCCGATCTTTCCGAAGAGAAAAAAACATCTTCCGGCTTTTACGAAGCGGCACCCGATACGGCTTTCGGTCCCGATGAAATTTCTCTCAGCGGTGAAGGAAACGAAATCGCTGAAAAACCGCTGCGGCAAACGACGGATGAAATTTCTCTCAGAGATGAAGGGGCGGAAAATGAAGGAACGATGCAAAGGTCGGGCGCACTTTCCTCTTCTGACGAGATTTCTCTCGGCGGCGATGCGGCGGAACCAAGCGAAGAAACGCCTTCGGATATGCTTGCCGCCCGCTTGCCGCAGGAAACTTTCGATCCCGATACTTTCGATTTCGACCTCGATATGGGTGACGGAGAGACGGACGACGGCGGGACGACGGCTCGCGGTGAAACGGGAGCGATCGGGAGCGATGAAAAATCCGGCGATACGACATCGGAAAATGCGGACGACGAAGAAAAGGTTCCGATAGAACATTTCGATACATCCGAAATGGAAGGGCTCGACTTTACGGTCAAAGAGCCGGAAAAATCCGAAGCGGATAAAACCGACTTCGAACTCGGCATGCACGGCGATCTCGGCGATTTTGAAATACCCGGCTTTTCCGATACAACAGAAGTCAAAACCGATAAAAGCGGCCGCATCAAACTTCCTACTCCCGATTTCCGCGGAGCGACCGAAGGCGAAAAGCCTCCGAAAAATACGCTTACCGATGCGCAGTATAAAAAATTTCTTGCAAACCTCGCGCTCTATCCGCTCAACGTGCGCCTTGCCGTTGAAAATCTGCTCGTCGCAAACGAGTTTACCGACGACGCGCAGTTTGAAATCGTTGAAAAAATTCTCAACAAAGCGCCCGCGCGTCAAGTTGCTTCGACCCTCGAAAAGATGCTCGATATCGCCATTCCTGTTCCGCGCGATTTTGAGCGGCGTACCGTAGCCGAATACAATGCATATAAAGCGTCTTTTCAGTATCAGCTGCAAAACAGGATCGTTCCGGGCATCGTACTCGCCCTTCTTTCCGCTGCAGCCGTATTCGGATTAATAATTTTTACGCGTAATTTTATCTGGCGCCCGCTGAGAGCGAACGGCCTGTACAAACAGGGATACGCGCTCATTAAAGCCGACGAATACCCTCAGTCGGAAGCGCTGTTCAATGAGGCCGCCGGCGTGCAGCTGCAAAAAAAGTGGCTTTTCAAATATGCGCGCGCATACCGCGAACGAAAGCAATACCTTAGGGCGGAGCGGATGTATCGCAATATCCTTTATTATTTTAATTACGATAAGGAAGCGGGTATCGAATACGCGCGCATGGAATGCGACGATTTGGCAAATTATGAAAAGGCCGAAGAGATCGCACGGCGGAGCGTGCTCGACTATCACATAAACGATGCCGACGGTATCCTCCTGCTCGGCGATATCTTTCTCGAATGGGCGACTGAAAAAGACCCTTCGAAATTCGAAGAAGCGCGCAAGCAGTATGCATCCCTCGTGCAGCTCTACGGTCCGACCGATCAATACCTCGCGCGCATGATGCGCTATTTTGTGCGCACCGACAATCTCCGCGAAGTGCTGCAGCTCAAAGACCGATTTTATCCGAAAGCGAAATCGCTCGATGCCGACGATTGGACGGAAATGAGCGGGTATCTTCTCGACAAATTGTACGGGCCGCTTCCGCCCAAGGACGAATACCTTCGCACGAAGATCGAAGACGTGCGCGATATGCTCGACCGTGCGGTGAACGCCGATCGGTCGAACCCCGTCGCCTTCTACAATCTTTCGCGCTACTTTGTGCAGATGCACGATTCGGAGCGTGCCCTCAGAATGCTCGAACACACGGTCAAATTGTTTGAAGAGAAGTCTCAAAATCTCCGCCGCCGCGACATCTACAAACAGATCGATTCGTACCGCCTGCTCGGCGAGCAGTACGTTCTGGGCAAAGAATATTTGACGGCCGAAGAAAAATACACCGACGGGATTTCGCTGTACGAGAGGGAAAAGGCGAACAGCGGTTTTGCCGGAAACGAAGCCATCGGAAAACTCTATGCCGATTCAGGCGATATCGATTATTTTATCCGCGGCGATTACGAGGGCGCATATAACGATTATCTTTCGGCGATCCGCACGCACTACGATACGGCATCCCTGCATTACCGCGTCGGTTTTATACAGTATTCCAAAAACGATTTGGACGGCGCGGTCGGCTCTTTTATCAAAGCGGGAGCCGAAAAGCCGGACGACGATCATTTGCTGCTTGCGATGGGCAATACGCTTTCACTCCGCGATTCGGACTATGCGGCTGAAGGCTACTACACGCAGCTCGTACGCAACCTCGACGACGAGTTCGCAAAAAAAGGACTCGCGTTTACGCAGACGAAAGCCGCCGAAGACGCGCTCACGGAACTCTACTTGAAGGCGGCGAATAATCTCGGCGTGACGCTTTTCCGTCTCGCCCGCCGTACGGGCAACAGCCGAATGAATGCCGATGCGATGGTACAGCTTTCCGTGTCGATGCGGGCGTGGGATGCACTCACGCGAAACGAAGCGACGATGGTGCGCCTTCCCGGCGGCAATCTGGCCGAACAGAATATGCGCTATATGAGCCGTCCGATGCCGGATTACGAACCCGCGATTTATACGGATATTCCGAAGATTCTCACCGGTGAAAAGGAATTGACGCAATGAGCGCCGACGAAAACAGAGCCGGCATACTGCAGGCACAATACAGAAACAGCATAAAAAAAGAACTCGTCCGAAAAACGATCCACATTTGCAGTGCGCTTATCCCCACTCTTTTGACCTTTGCGTATTATCCTGTTATCGGCTGTCTTGCAGTCGTTCTTGTGCTCTACGTCGCGTCCGAAACGCTCAGAAAATGCGGCGTCTCCGTTCCCGTCGTATCGCATATAACCGAAGTCGCCTCTCGAAAGCGCGATGAAAATAAATTCGTGCTCGGCCCCGTAACGCTCGTGCTCGGCATTATCGTTACCGTGCTTTTATGGAAACCGGAAGCCGCCCGCATCGGCATCTATGCGCTCGCGTTCGGCGACGGGCTTGCGAGCCTCGGCGGAAAACTTTTCGGCCGCACGGTCATTCCGTTTACGCACGGAAAAACGGTCGCAGGAAGCCTCACGTGCTTTTTCGCGGTATTGTGCTCGTCGTTTTTTGTGTGCAAAAACGGATTCGTATCGCTTGTGCTGGCACTTTCCGCCATGGCGATAGAACTCGTTCCTCTCGGCGATTTCGATAACCTCGTCATCCCTGTTGCGATCGGCGGACTATCAACATTATTAATACGCTGATTCTATTGCCACAGGTATTTTCGGTGCAGACTTTTAAGGTATGCCGCAGTTCCCGCGAAAAGCAATATGCCGCCCCCAGCTGCCGCCGCGTATGACGTCGCATAGCACGAGAATTCGTATCCGAGTGCAAGAGATGCAAAGCCGAACAAGGATGCATCCTTCGTCCCGAGCGACCATGCGTTCATGAAAAGCGAAAAAATCGCCGCGGCGAGGATGAGCGCGCGAATTACGATGAACGCTTGGCCGTTGCCCCATTTTATGCAAAAGTTCGGAAGTACGACTGCGGTGTTGAGCGGCATCAGCATCGAGATCATAACGGAAAGCACAACGAGTATGACGAGGTTCCGCTCGACGTGCTGGCGCGCCTCCGTTCCGCTGAAAACCGCGCCGAACAGCAGCGCCGTCGGAGCGAGTGTCCTCGCAAAGAGAACGACTCTCCCTGTAAAAAGCAAAAAAGCCGAAAGCTCGTGCCACAGATTGAAAAGCGGTACGCACAGCCGCACCGTTTCCGCAAAACAGCCGATGAGAAACAGGGCGAAAAAAATCACTTCCGTCGACTGCGTTTTTTCAAATTCGACGTAGAGGTAGATAACGGCAAGCAGCGCATACAGCGCGAAGATAAAGAGCGAGGCGATTGTCGCGATAAACGAATAGCCTTTCGTATAAAAACCGGCGATGTGTTCGGCCGGAAAAACATCGGGGCGAGTGAGCGTACCCGAGTAGATCGAATATCCGAGCATCGCGGAAGCGCCTAAAAGAAATAGCGAAAAAACAATAATGAGAGCGAGAAAAAAATAATTCCGCGTTTTAATAGTCATAGAAACGATGATACCCGTAACGGAAATAATAGTAAAGGACTTGTCGTGAAATTCCGACAATATAAAAAACGGGAGGATGTCGTATGAAAAAAATTATTGCAGGCGGAGTGATTTTCGCACTGTGTCTATCTTTTGCGCTTGCCGGCGACGCTGCGGTTTTTGTCGATGCGGGATTTTCATCCGACGGGTCGGTATACCTCTTCGGGCAGTACGGCAAAACCGACAAATCGTTTCGAGGCTGGGCGGAAATCTATACGGTCGATGTCGCAAAGAACGATTTTGTTAAGGGTGGCACATATAAAATACAACCGTCTTCCGTTACGGCGGGGAAATCGGGACGTGAAGTGTACGATTCTCTCGCGGCAAAAAGCTATTTAGATACGAAAAAATATAATTGCACACCCGCCTCTCCCGATCAGATACTCTACCTCTGCGTAGATGAAAGCAAAGACGGAAGGGATGAAATCGTTTTTAAAGACTTTGCCGGAAAACTCGGAAGCAAGTCGACATACCGCATACGGCTCATCCCGACGGTGAGCGGCGCGGGCGAAAACGCGAGATCGTCGTTTTACATTTTAATGGAAAAGCTCGATGAAAACGGCAGCGTCGTAAGCCGGCAAAAAATCGGCTCACCCGATGTCGTCAGAAAAGGAGTCACGTCGTACAAGATAGAAAAAATACTGTGCAATAAAAGCGGCGACGGCATCGTCTTTATCGTCGCGAAAACAATGGAAGATAAAACGGGAATACTCATCCGCTATATGGCGGAAACGGCAAAACTCTCCGATTGAATCCGGGTTTTGTTGAAAGCATCGGGCGAATCAATAAGCTCGATGCAGAGCGTCGGGAATGTAAAATCCCGTCCGAATAAAAGCTTGTGAACGCCGCATCGCATAAGCGTGAAACACATATCGCGCAAACATGAAGTGCGGCGCTTTTCGTTTATTCGGTCGATGTGTTTGCAGCTCAGTCGGCGCGGATGCTTGCGTTTTTGACGATGACATCGTGCGCGGAACCTTCGCGAATCGACGCTTGGCTTACGAGCGTGATCTTCGCTTTTTGTTGCAGTTCGGGGATCGTGAGCGCACCGCAGTTGCACATCGTGTGGATCACTTTGCTCGTCGTCGTCTGTACGTTGTCGTGGAGGCTTCCGGCGTACGGAACGTAACTGTCGACGCCTTCTTCGAACGCCATCTTTTTTGCGCCGCCCAAATCGTAGCGCTGCCAGTTGCGCGCTCTGTTCGAGCCTTCACCCCAATATTCTTTAACGTAATTGCCGTTGACGATAAGCTTATGCGTCGGGCTTTCGTCGAATCTCGCAAAGTATCGGCCGAGCATGACGAAGTCCGCGCCCATCGCGAGCGCGAGCGTTATATGATAGTCGTGTACGATGCCGCCGTCCGAGCATATCGGAATATAAACGCCGGTTTTTTCGTACCACTCGTCGCGCGCTTTCGCCACTTCGATCGTCGCAGTCGCTTGTCCTCTTCCGATTCCTTTTTGTTCCCGCGTAATGCAGATGGAGCCGCCTCCGATCCCGACCTTAACAAAATCGGCGCCCGATTCGGCGAGAAAGTTAAAACCGTCTTTGTCGACGACGTTGCCGGCTCCGACTTTGACGCCGTCTCCCCATTTTTTGTGGATGTCTTTGAGCGCGCGTCGCTGCCATTCGGTAAACCCTTCGGAAGAATCGAGGCAGAGTACGTCGGCACCCGCATCCAAAAGAAGGGGCACGCGTTCCATATAATCGCGCGTATTGATACCGGCGCCGACCGTGTAGCGCTTTTGCGCGTCGTGAATTTCGAGCGGGTGCTCTTCGCGGTTTTCGATGTCTTTTCGGAATACGAGCGACTGCAGATTGCCGTTTTTATCGATGATCGGAAGCTGATTGATTTTGTGATCCCAAATCAAATCGTTCGCATCGTCGAGCGAAATGCCCGCTTCCGCTTTTATTAATTTTTCAAACGGTGTCATATAGTCGCGCACTTTCGCGCCGCTTTCACAGCGGTTGATGCGGAAATCTCTCTCGGTGATGATGCCTGCGAGCTTTCCGTTCGGGCTTCCGTCTTCGGTGACGGCGACCGTCGAGTGTCCCGTTTTTGCGATGATGGCGGTGAGTTCTTCGAGCGTCTGATCCGGGCGAATGTTTGAATCCGACGGTACGAATCCCGCCTTGTACGACTTGACGCGCGCGATCATCGCCGCCTGATCGGAGGGCGTCTGCGAACCGTAGATAAAGCTGATGCCGCCTTCCTGCGCGAGCGCGATCGCAAGCGTGTCGTTTGAGACCGACTGCATGACGGCGGACACCATCGGAATATTCATCGTGAGCGGACAGGCATCTCCGGCTTTTTTATTGTATTTGACGACGGGCGTGCGCAGCGACACGTTTGAGGGAATGCACGTTTCGGACGTGTAGCCGGGAATCAAAAGGTATTCGTCGAATGTATGCGAGGGTTCGTCAAAAAAATATGCCATGGAAACGCTCCTTGAAAAATCAGTATATGCCATATCGTTTGAACCGTCAACAATTACAGTTGACCGGAATTGAAGTTGTACAAAAATATTAGGTCTCCGCGATATTGAAGTTGTAATTGAAGTTGTACGAATCGGAATCTTACGCTATACTGATGCAATCGGCGATACATACGGCCGGCGATACACGTGGAGGAAGCGATGAACATTGTTGTTATGGGTGCACAGTGGGGCGACGAAGGAAAGGGAAAGATAGTCGATTTTCTTGCGCAGGATGCGAAATACATCGTGCGTTTTGCAGGCGGCGCGAATGCCGGTCATACGATTGTCGTCGACGGAAAAAAATACGCGCTGCACCAAGTGCCGTCCGGTATTTTATATCCCGATAAATCGGTATTTCTCGGCTCGGGTATGGTAATCGACCCCGAAGCGCTCTTTACGGAACTGCAGATGCTCACTGACAACGGTGTTTCGTGGGAAGGCCGCGTGTTCATCTCAGACCGCGCGCACATCGTTTTGCCCGCGTACCGCAGAATGGACAAAGAACGCGATGCCGCCCGCAAGCGTCCGATCGGAACGACGGGGCGGGGCATCGGAACTTCGTATTCGCAAAAATCCGAACGCGACGGAATCAGGCTCGCCGATTTGGATTGGAAAGAAAAGATGGCCGACCTCGATGCCGAAGACAAGCAATTCATCGATACGTATGCATCCCGCCTCATGGCGATGCGCGTCGATATCGCTGCAAAGCTGTGGGAATACCGCAAAGAAAATATTTTATTCGAAGGTGCGCAAGGCGCCATGCTCGATTTGGACAGCGGAACGTATCCGTATGTAAGTTCCGGTGCATCCTGTTCGGCGGGCGCGGCTTTGGGATCGGGGATCGGACCGCGCTCCCTCGACAGAGTGTACGGCGTTTTTAAAGCTTACGAAACGCGTGTCGGAAACGGTCCCATGCCGAGCGAGTTCAACAACGACACCGAAAGCGAACTCTGCGATTACGTGCGCACGACCGGAAACGAATTCGGAGTTACGACGGGGCGGCCGCGCAGGTGCGGTTATCTCGATTTGGTTGCGCTCCGCTATGCATGCCGCGTCAATTCGATCGATTCGCTCGTTTTGACGCACCTCGACATCTACGACGAAATGGAATCGATTGAAGCCTGTGTCGCATACGATATCGGCGGAAAAACGGTTACGGATTTTCCGGCGAGCATTCCCGCACTCAATGCGGCGCGTCCGGTGCTGAAAAAATTTGACGGTTGGAAAAGCGACCTCCGCCGGTGCGGCTCTTATGAAAAGATGCCGGCGACCGCGAAGGCTTATGTGGAATTTATCGAAACCTTTACCGAAACGCCCGTCGGCATCGTATCCGTCGGGCAAGACAGGAACGAAACCTATCTCCGCATACAGCCGTGGAAAAAATAACGGTTGTTCGTACGCCGAGCCGCTGAAATAGTGCGTCGAGTCGCTCAAAACTTCGGGCTTACGCACTCCGGCGATTATGATTCCGCCGTTACCGTTTTTTCGATTTCGGCAAAAAGGGAAGCGTAGTCGACGGCGTCGTAATCGGTTACGTCGACGGTGAACACATCTCCGATTTCGATGCGGTAATTTTTCCGTTCGCAGGCTGCGACGAAACTTTCAAAATCCGGTTCGGGAATGACGTCTTCCGGTTTGACGGGGACGCCTTTGTGATACGCGCGCAAAAGGTGTCCCGGATTCCGCGGTTCATGTACGTCGCGGTGCACGGCGCGTTCGTACAGCGCGCGCCAGTCGCCCGTAAGGCGGATCGTCGCAGCTTTGTATCCGAGCGATGAAACCATATCGCAGAGCTTTTGTTCGTGTATTTTATTGAAGGGATATTCGATGAGGATATTTTTTTTCGTCCGCATCGTGTCTTCCAAAAGCGTATAAAACGCCGCGATCGACATATCGTTGACGCGCTGCTTTTCTTCCATGTTGTCGAAACCGTACTCATCGAAATAGCGCTCTTTGATCGTGTCGTATGCGAGCACCGTGAGTGCCGGAAAATAATTTTTGACACGTGCTGCAAAATGCGTTTTACCGCATCCCGGCGGACCGGTTATGATAAGGAGAAAGGGAGACATCACTACTTGTCCTTGATGCCGAATATGCGGTTTATGACGTTCATCAATAGATGATTGAGTATCATGTGCATGTCTTCGACGATCTGCATATTGTGCACGGCGACGTGAAAGACCGCGTCCGCCGTTTGTTTGAGTTTTCCGCCGTCGTAGCCGCAGATACCGAGCGTTTTGACATGCTGGTCTTTTGCGTACTCGATCGCATATAAAACATTTTTACTGTTGCCGCTGCCGCTGATACCGATGACGAGGTCATTCGGCTTGAGTTTGTTTTTGAGTTGGAAACGGAATACTTCGTCGTAGCTGATATCGTTCGCGATCGCCATAAGCGTCGCGATATTGTCGTTGAGACAGATCACGCGGAATTTTTTTTCGACATATTCGGAAATGCCCTTATTAAAATCGTTCGCCATGTGCGAAGCGGTACTTGCACTGCCGCCGTTGCCGAATACATAAATCATTCCTTCGCGATTATACGCTTCCATAAACAGATCGAGTACGCGCTCTATGTCGCCGACGCTCAAATCTTCGAGCGTCTTTTTTTCCAGTGCGATATAATCGTCGATGTATGTTGTCGTATTCATAATATCTTCCTCAATCAAATCGCATGAATGTCGGTCGTGTCGATCGAGAGGTAGGCTTTTTCGCCGGCATCTTTGATGTTTTTATTTTTCGGATTGTTTTCGTGTACGATGAAATTTTGCCCTGCGATGTTCAACTCGTACAGTTGATATTCTCCCATAAACATCGACACGGTGACCTCCGCTTCAAAGGTACCGCTCTCGCATACCGAACACGCTTCAGGCCGCACGATGAGCGTACAGGTATCTCCCGGCGAATATTGCTTATGCGTCGGAATGCGATCGAGCCGTTTCCCGTAAAGAACGACGGAAACGGTTCCGTCTTCGGAGACGCTTTGTACCGTTGCGCGGAGGATATTTGCCGTTCCGATGAAATTTGCCGTAAATTCGCTGTTCGGATGATAATAGATTTCGCGCGGATTACCCACCTGTTCGATTTTTCCGTTATTGAGAATCACGATTTTATCCGACATGCTCATCGCTTCGGCTTGATCGTGGGTAACATAGATTGCCGTAATGCCGACGGTACGCTGAATTTTTCTGATTTCGGTGCGCATTTGAATACGAAGCTTTGCGTCAAGGTTCGAAAGCGGTTCGTCGAAGAGCAGAACGTCGGGTTCCATGACAAGAGCGCGCGCGAGAGCGATACGCTGCTGCTGCCCGCCGGAGAGCTCGTTCGTGTGCCTGTTTTCCAATCCGGTCAAGCCGATCATCTTTAAAATAGAGCCGACCTTTTGAGCGATGACATCGTTTGCAAGCCCCTTGATGCGTAAGCCGTATGCGATGTTGTCGTACACGTTGTAGTTCGGAAAGAGCGCGTAGGTTTGGAACACCATAGCGGTATTGCGTTTATTCGGCGGCAGATTTTTTATCGATTTGCCGTCGAGGAAGATGTCTCCGCCGCTCGGCTTATCGAAGCCCGCAATCATTCTGAGCGTCGTCGTTTTGCCGCAGCCTGACGGGCCGAGCAGAGTGACGAATTCGCCCGGCTGTATCGTAAGGGAGATATTGTCGACGGCGACAAATTTTTTTCTGCCCGTTCCCCTGTCCGTGTATATTTTTGATAAATTTTGTAAAGTGACGCTTTTTGAACCCATCGTTTTTCCTCTTTCTATTTAATCGTTACATATAATTTTTATCGACGCTTTGACCGAGCCGGCTCAATACGGCGTTCATGATTCCGACTGCGACGAAAACGATTGCCATGAGAATTACCGACAGTGCGGATGCGTAGCCGAACTGACCTTTATCGACGTGCTGCATGACGCGCACCGTAAGCAGATTATAATTTGCGGAGACGAGGAAGATGACCGCGCTTATTGCCGTCATACTTTTGATAAAGCTGAATACGAGACCGGTAAAAAATGCCGGGCGGATGAGCGGCAGCGTAACGGATGTAAATACTTTTGCCGTACCGGCGCCGAGATTCGTCGCAGCCTCTTCGATGCTTCCGTCGATTTGCCGCAGGGAAGCCATGCCGGATCTCACGCCGACGGGAAGCCTCGTCATCACAAGGACGATGACGAGAATCCACAGCGTGTTGGTAAGGACGAAAGGTTTCGTGTTGAACGTGAGGATGTACCCGAGGCCGAAAACCGTACCGGGAACCGCCATACCGAACATGGAAACGTATTCCATAAAGCGTCTCCCGATAAAATTTTTACGAACGACGAGATACGCGATGATCATCGAAAAGACGCCGCAGATCGGAGATGCAAGGATGGCGATGAGCAGCGTATCTTTTACCGGCTTCATGCTGTAGCGGAATACGTATTTGAAATTATCCGTGACCAAAGTAAAATCCGCTCCCCACGTTTTAAAAAACGCTCCGAACACGAGGAACACGTAGAACAGCAGCACCCAAAACGATATGAACAGGCAGATGATATTTGCAGGGATGACGATGCTTTTATCTTCGATCATTTCACGGACGCGGCTCGCTTTGCCGGTAAGCGTGACATAGCTCCGTTTGTCGAGCAGAATTTTTTGAATGCAAAAGATGAGCAGGGTTACCGAAAATAAAACGACTGCGATCGTGGTTCCCGCCCGCATATCGTAGTTCGCTATCGCTTGAATATAGATTTGCGAAGCGAGCGTTTTGTACCCGCCGCCCAAAATCATCGGATTCGAAAAGTCGGTGACGGATTCGATAAACGAGAGCAAAAATACGTTTGCGAGACCCGATGCGAGCATCGGCAGCGTGATCGAAACGAAAACTTTTAAGCGGCCCGCACCCATGTTACGAGCGGCTTCTTCAAGCGTGCCGTCGAAGTTTGCGAGCATACCGTCGAGCGTAAGAGCGGCGATCGGAAAAAACGTCATCGTCTGTACGACGACCAATCCTTTTAATCCGTAGATATCGAAATTCGAAATGTGCAGCAATGAATAAGTGATGAGACCGCGCCGTCCGAGCAGCGTGATTGCCGACAGCGCGAGAACAAAGGGCGGCGTGATGATAGGCATGATTTCGATAACGCTGAATAATTTTTTGAACGGGCTTTTGACCCATTGCTTTACGTATGCGAACATAAAGCCGACGACGGTAGAAAAAAAGCCGACGATAAAACCGAGCTTGAGGGTGTTGGAAAGCGTCGTCAAAAATTGTTTATTGTGAAACAGCCGTACGTAAGATGAAAACGATATGCTGTTATTGTCATCCAAAAAACTTCCCCGCATGATGGAAATAAGCGGAAGCAGAATAAAAAAGAAGAGGACGACGATGACGAAGACGATACCGAAAAAGACAATCGGTTCATGCAATAAATTTTTTTTATCGGAAACGGGGGCGTTTTTTTTCATGAAAGCTCCGTAACAAAGAGGACAACTCTGCGCCTCATTTTTCATACAGCCACAGAATGGCGGGTTTCGGCTGCGCATAGTGAATCAAGGAAACTGTGCGAAAACCGATTCACCGTTCGCGTTAGCGAACCGCCTAAAATAATTTTCTTACAGAACAAGCCGATAAGCTTGCAGTTTTCGGACAGTACCGAACGCCGCGTATGAAGTTTTCGTCCGAGCGTATTTTTTATCCGCCCAGAGGGTTTAATACCCCGATACTTTGCGTCGTAACAAAGGGTATTAAACCGATATCGATTTCGTGCCGTCCACGGTATTCATCTTCACGTGAATCGATACTTGGAAGACACAAACTGTCAGTTGCCGGTTAACTGTGCCCACTTTGCGGTATTGGTGGAGCGGGTTGCGCCTGCCCATGCCGTGTCGTAGTTGATCGTCTTAGATTTTGCGAGCGATTTCGTTGCTTCGGGATTGTGACCGTCCTTTGCCGTAAGGAATTGGAAAGCGCCGTATTGCTGGTACATATCCTGGCATTCCGCGGTCAAAGCCCAATCGTAGAAAACGCGGGCAGCTTCCTGATCGGGACCGTTTTTGATGATAGCGATGGCGCCCGTTTCATAGCCCGTACCTTCTGCCGGAACCGTAACGGTTAAAAGCTTTTGATAGCCGGAAAGCTGGTTTTTGATCGCATCGTGGGCGAAGCAGACGCCGACTGCGATTTCTCCGGAGATGACCGAAGCAATACATCCCGATCCGCGTTCCGTGTACTGTAAAACGTTTTTATTGAGGTCTGTCATATAGGCAAATCCGGTGTCGTTTCCCATAAGCTGCAGTACGGACGCTAAAATAACGTAGCCCGTCGAAGAAGCGGCAGGGGAGGCCATCATGATTTCACCTTTGAGTTTCGGGTTGAGCAATTCTTTCCATGTCGTCGGCGCTTTTATTCCGAGTTCAGCCAGACGGTTGTTATTGCTTACAAAACCGACATAGCCGATGTAAATACCCGTCCAGTAATTATCGGGATCCTTGTATTTCGCGTCGATCGATGCGGCGTTCGGCGACGTGTACTGCGCGAGTAAACCCTGTTCTTTTGCCGTGATAAAAGAATCGCAGGGGCCGCCGAACCAGACGGACGCGGTCGCATTGTGCTGTTCCGCTTTTACGCGGGCGAGGATTTCTCCGCCTCCGAGCACGACGCAGTCGGTTTTGATGCCCGTTTTTTCCTGAAACTTTTTGCAGATAGCTTGGGTTTCGTCGTCGTATACGGCGGAATAAATGGTAAGATGCTGCGCCTTTCCGGATCCGGAATCGTTTGTTCCGAGTGCAAATATCGATGCTGTTAAGGCGGCAAAAGCGACAGCGAACATTGTTTTTTTCATGATTTGAAATCCTCCTTGTAAAATATGTTTTTCAGTGTATCACTGCTTATTTTGTTTGTCAAACGCCGTAAGTGCGACTATCGCAAGCGAGGCTGCAAGCGACGACAGGCGCAAGTGCATATCAGTTGCAGGCAACAGGCGCCGCAAGCGATGTATCGATTGCATAAGGCGCGCGAAAGTCATATTATAGTCGTATGAACTACATCAAAAAAAATTCACAAGAAGAAAAAGAATTGCTCGAACGTTTTTTGCGCTATGTAAAAACATATTCCGAAAGCGATTCGAATAAAGCCGACGAAGGGATCATGCCTTCCACTCCGCAGCAAAGGGATTTTGCAAATATGATTGCCGAAGAGATGAAAGCTGCGGGTTTGGAAAACGTGCATGTCACGGACTTTTGCTACGCGTACGGCGTTCTCCCCGCTTCCGAAGGTTTTGAAAACGTCCCGCCTTTTTGTCTCCTTGCACACATGGACACGGTCGACGAAGTGAGCGGAAAAAACGTCAATCCCGTCGTGCATGAAAACTACGACGGCGATCTCATCGAACTTGCGGAAACGAATCCTCTCGATGCGGCTTCGGACGAAGCGCTCGCAGAGGCGGCACGCGAGCGGGATACGATTATCACGACGGACGGGCACACGCTCCTCGGTGCGGACGATAAGGCGGGCATCGCGGCGATCATGACGGCGATTTCGTACCTTAAAGCGCACGAAGAGATCAAGCACGGAAAAATCGAAGTGATCTTTTCACCCGACGAAGAGACGGGGCACGGCATGGATAAGGTGCCGCTCGAATCGATTCAATCGAAACGCGCATACACTGTCGACGGCGGGCATATCGGCGAGCTTGAAACGGAATGCTTCAATGCGGTCGGAACGACGGTCGTCTTTACAGGCAAATCGACGCACACGGGAACGGCACGGAAAGCGGGCATGATAAACGCGATCGCTATGGCATCGCATTTTGTGTCCTCGCTCCCCATTACCGAGCGTCCCGAAACCTCGGACGGTATGGCAGGCTTTTATGCGCCGATCGAATTTACGGGAACGATCGAAAAATCGACGGTGTATCTTTTGCTGCGCGACTTTGACGGGGAAAATATGAAAATGCGGCAAAAAACCGTCGAAGCGCTCGCTGAAGCTGCCGCACTTTCTTTCGGCGGCAGTGCAAAAGTGACGCATAAAACGCAGTATTTCAATATGAAGCGAAAGCTTGACGAACATCCCGAAGTCGTGCGCGATTTGGAAACGGCGTATCGAAAAGCCGGCGTGGAACCCGTCTTTATGCCGATCAGAGGCGGCACCGACGGTTCGCGGCTCACCGAAATGGGCATCCCCACGCCGAACATTTTTACCGGCGGACACAATTATCATTCGCGTATGGAGTGGGCTTCGCTTAACCAAATGTGTAAAGCTGCCGATATTTTAATAAACCTCGCGGGCATTATCGGTACGGCAAATTAACCCCCGATGCGCCTGTGTGTGAAGCGCACTATAAAGACGGGAGGCGGCAATGCACGAATACATAATCGACGGCGGATATCCGATTCGGGGAAGCATCACCGCAGGCGGCAATAAAAACGCGGCGCTCCCGTGCATTGCGGCGGCTTTGCTCACGGAAGAAAGCGTTACGCTGCACAATATTCCGGACATAGAAGACACGCGTGTTATGCTCGACATTGCCCGATCCTTCGGTGCCGACGTCGAGTGCGTAAAAAATCACAGCTGGAAAATCACCGCCAATCGATTTGCAAACACGATGATCCCTCCGGAGCTTTCAAAAAAGATACGCGCATCGATTTTATTTGCAGGTCCCCTCCTCGCTCGAACGGGAAGAGCTGAAATGCTGCCGCCGGGCGGAGACGTTATCGGCAGGAGAAGGCTCGACACGCACTTTCTCGCGCTCACCGAACTCGGCGCACGCGTAGACATAAACGGTAAATTCGTGTTTTATGCGGACGCGCTCAAAGGCGCCGATATCTTTCTCGACGAAATGTCGGTAACCGCGACGGAAAACGCCGTCATGGCGGCAGTGCTTGCAAAAGGCGAAACGATCATTTCAAATGCGGCGAGCGAACCCCACATACAGACCTTGTGCGCCATGCTCGTGAGTATGGGCGCAAAAATCAGCGGCATCGGAAGCAATATTTTACGCATCGAAGGAGTCGAGTCCCTGCACGGCTGCGAATGTACGATAGGCCCGGACTACATGGAAATCGGTTCGTTTATCGGACTTGCAGCGGCCACCCGCGGTTCGCTCACGATCGAAGGCGTCAATCCTCAGGATATGCGGCCGCTCAGGCTCGGTTTCAGCAAACTCGGCATCGCATGGAATATCGACGGCACGACGCTCACCGTTCCCGAACGGCAGGAACTCAAAGTAAACGGCGATATCGGAAACTCGACGCCGAAAATCGACGACGCTCCGTGGCCGGGTTTTCCGCCCGATTTGACGAGCATTATGACGGTCGTCGCAACGCAAGTCGAAGGCACGGTGCTCATCTTCGAAAAGATGTTCGAATCGCGCATGTTTTTCGTCGACAAACTGATAAACATGGGTGCCTGCATCACGCTCTGCGATCCGCACCGCGCCGTCGTGTCGGGCCCGCGCATCCTCCACGGCGACCACCTCGTCTCTCCCGACGTGCGAGCCGGCATGGCAATGGTGATCGCGGCGATGACGGCACACGGGCAAAGCAGAATTTCAAACGTGTACCAGATCGAACGCGGCTACGAACACTTGGTCGAACGGCTTCAGTCGGTCGGAGCGCACATCACGACGGTCGACGTCGAGTAAAAGCAAGGGACTTTCGACAGGGGGAGTTCCTTCGTGCAGGGACAGCGAAAAAACGGTGCAGTATACGATATCCTGCAGTGAGATACTTGTTCCCTGTCATATATGCATACAGCACCGATCCTGTAGTTTTCAAAAGAAAATTACAGGATTTTAGAAAAATTATTAATACCAACCGGTAAAGTCATTGCCGTAATTTACAGATTGTCTTAATTGTATTTCAGACAAATTGCTGTCATCAAATTCCGTAAAAACCTTCGACGATGTTATTTTTACAAATGCCTTTGAAATACAGAGCCTTTCTATCGAAAAAAGAATCATAAAATCATATTCTCCATTTTCAGCAGCTCTTAAAATATCGAATACCGCTCCTGTTGATGTCCATTTTTCTTTATTTTTTACATTCCAAGTTATTTCACTTACGATTTTCCCCGTATTTAAATTGAAAATCGTAAAAATGCCGGAATTATAAATACCCTCATTCATTAAATAAATCCCTGTCGCATCCATGCGAGCACCGAAAGGTACTTTTCCAAGAAATTTAACATCTCCGGTATTTCCATCTAAATAATATAAAGGCATACTCCTTTCAAAAGTATTCTTCCAAAAAATCATTGTTTTTTTATCTTTTGAAATCTGATAACCGCCCCATAAAGCCTCTGTATTCTCAAAATAAATCTGCTTTTTTGATTCATTAATTTTATAAATAGTCAAAATATCTTTATCAAGATTATAGGAATAATCTAAAGTTTCCGATTTTGACAATGGGGCTAATTTTTTGATTGTTTGTGAATATATCGGAAACACAATTGTAATTATAAATGTAATAATAAAAATCTTTTTCATAATTTCACCTCTCTTACTCGTATACAACTGGAGCTTTGAAATTTACATACCCTTTTGTTTCTGATACAGGAACTAAAATATTACCATTGTCATATTTCAACCATCCTTGCTTACCTCTCAAATTTTCTTTTCCAAAGTTTCCCAAAACTCTTTCATTTCAGGAATCCCCATTCGCATATTGAACATCAGATACTATCCTCATAGGCAGATAAATCGATCGCTTCGGAAACAAGTCTTTTGTTAAAATTTTCCATGCTTGAATCCGTCATTTTGAGGGTATTTTCGGAAACTTGAAACGGTTTTGTAAGTTCACGCGGTTCAAGAAGAATTCTGCCGTCTCCGAATTCTTTTACATGATAGTAGTCGTAATATACATTCCTTAATGTGATTCTTTTCTTTGAGTCAAGTTTGGCATCATAGGATTTTACTATTTGCATCGGCACAATACACCTCCCATAAAAACTTTTGCAGGAAATATAGAGCCTCACGGCTCTGTTCTACAAAGGACCGATTTACGCGCCCGCTCACGCAGGCTGCGAATCAATTTCCGAAAAAGTTTTTAGCCGTGCGCGTACGCGCACACGTTCAATAATCGAGTTTGCAAAATAAAGCGTATCGTATTTATGCGATTTTTATCGAAATGCCACCGTATACACGTCTTCTGCAAACATCCAAGCAAACTCGATATCAAGAGCGACGACGATATTTCAGACGGCGCTTTTTATCGTACCTCCTCAAATTTCATATGTACATAATTGTAAATAATTATAACAAAGACCGAACAAGCTGAAATTATTAATCCAATTTGGCTTAATGAATAAAATAGCTCCGCATCTTTTGAAATATACAATATATAAAAAAATAAATTAATAAAGAACAGCAAATATATGTATATAACTAATAATTTATAAAAAACAAAAGTTTTTCCGACTTTAAAAATCCATAAGCATGAAAACCTGTACATCGTTTTCATTTTGTTTTTTATACCTAATTTCTTTCGTTTTTTCTTTGTTAGGGAGCTATTTATTCACCACTAGGAATAGTTGGAATAAAAATAACCCGAATATGCCGAATATATTCATCAAATAAACTTTATTCATCTTTCGAAACTCCGCTAAAACCTCATTTACAAAATCATCAAGAATCTTACTTGATACAATATCTCTTATAGCGTCTTTAAAAGCTTCTTTTATGCTACCTATTGATTAGGAAATTTCCCACATCCTAAATACCTCTGTAGCTTTCCAAAAGCCGTTTCAAGTCAACCTTTATCGTTTTCGCCGATATACGATCAAACGATAAATAGCACGGTAAAAATCCTTTTTGCCTATTATACTCTTCTGTCTGTGCTATCATCTTTCCTGTTACAACAACGTGAGGACGTGCACTGAATCGGACACCAGCGGCTCTGCTGTCTTCCTGTAATTTTTGATACGCTTCTCCTCGCTCCATCAATATGTCATATAGATATCTATCAAATGAATAAATTATCCTTTCGGAAAAGCCTAATGTCCATGCAGGTGTAGGTGCGTCGGTCACCAATAAATAATCATCGTCGATATTCGGAAAATCGTGATAGCGCATAAAAAAGATATCTGTTGCATGTGGTTTCAATTCGTGTCCTTGCACGCTCATCGCCCCGCCCCAACATTCATAATTAATAAGAAAAAAATCATTTTCCGAAACTCTCGTTTCCCTAACGCAAAAACCTTTTGTCTTTAGATAAATCGCAAATACTCGTATTATAAAATGTCTCGCGTATAAAATCTCTTTAGCCGTCAATTGTCCCCAATCTTTTGATGCATCGATATGCATTATTTCCATATTAATAATCCTATCTTAGAATTCCGAGCTCAAACCGCAACGGTACACTCATGACAAACATTGCGGCCGGCGAATACTTGTTCCGTCATCCCCTTAAAAATCGGGTTCGCATTCAAAGGCGATCCGCTCGCCCGTTACAGGATGGATAAACGACAGATACGAAGCGTGAAGCATGAGACGCTCCCCCGCCCCGCACGTTCCGTACAGAGAATCGCCGACGATCGGAAGACCGAAGCCGTGCATATCGCTTGACGCGACGCGCAGCTGGTGCGTGCGCCCCGTGTGCGGAATAAACAAAATGCGCGTCACCTTTCTGTTTTTTCCGTCGGTTCCGCGGTACCAGTTGTAGCCGATTTTTTTCCATTCGGTGATGCCGAGCTTGCCGTTTGTTTCATCGTAGACGCGCTTCGGACGATTCGGCCAGTCGAGCGAAAACTTCAATTCCATGCGCCCTTCGCCGACACTTGGAAGAGGTGCGTATCGGCCGGGCGCGTTTTCGAGAGATCCATCAAGCAGTGCGATATAACGCTTATGCACATCGCCTTTTTCGAACTGCATCGAAAGCGAGCGCTGCGCGTCCTGCGTAAAGGCGAGCACCATGAGCCCCGACGTTTCCATGTCGAGCCGATGTACCGACGGATACGGAATCGTTTTCGGAAAGAGGCGCTTCATACGGTTTACGATGCAGTCCTGTTTTTCAGGCCCGCGTCCCGGAACGGAAAGGAGTCCGCTCGGTTTATTGACGACAAGGATCGCGTCGTCCCGGTAGACGATTTCAAGGCCGAGCATCGAAGGCAAAACGAGCGCACAGCGTTCGTCGCACGGCGGATAGGATGTGCCGCTCTCTTTGCTTTGCGTCGGCTTACCCCAATACATTTCATCCATGCTCACGGGAAAAAGCGAGTGCGAAAACGCGTAGTCGAGCAGCTTCGGCGCACAGCAGTCGCCGGTACCTGTCGGCGGCAGTTTCGTTTTGCAGATATCGCTAAGATGCCGAACGTTTCCGTCTATGCAGTGAAATCGATAGAGTTCATGTACTTTTCGAAGCGACTCCGTCGTTAATATTTCCCTTTCGGCGGCGATGCGGCGCCGGGCGTTTTCGGGAGCGCTTTTCAATTTCGCGGTCAATTCGTGGATGCGTTTGTCGTTCGGTAAAAGCGCGCGGGCAATAAGTTTTGCGCTCACGATCGGCGGTACCCATATCCCTTCCGATTCGCCTTCGACGACGAGACTGTTTCCCGAAACCGCATTGAGAATTATTTTATTGCCTTCGGTATCGGCACAGACGAGACATCCGATCATAACGCCGTGCCCGTCGCGCTCTTCACTCGGAAGCGACACTTGTTTTAAAACGAGGGAACCGTCTTGAAGCCGCTCGAAAATCTTTTTCAGATAGAGATGTGCGCGTTTTGTCGGAAGAGGCGGAAACATCGGCTAACAAAGCCTCTCGCAGTCGGCACCGTAATCGATTCCCGTAAAAATTTTAAACTGCTTGTAGCCCTGATACTTGAGCATTTCCGCGCCGTTACAGGTTTTGCAGCCCGCTTCCGAAGCGCGTGCCATGATCGGTGTGACGGCGGGCACGTACACCAAATCGAATACCGTTTCCGTTCCGTTGAATTGATAAAAATACAGTGGGTCGCCGTCTTTCGACGCTTGCCCGTTCGAGTTCATACCCTTCGACGTCGTCTGAACGATGATGTCTGCGTACTTTTCGATTTTTTTCGCAGCTTCCGGTCCGAGCGGCGCATAGTCGAAGCCGTACCGTTCGGCAAGCGCTTTCGCATGAGAAAGCGTTCTGTTGAAGACACACGCTTTTGCGCCGAGGGATTTTACGACGTACGCGACGGCTTTTGCAGCTCCTCCCGCACCGATGATCGCAACACGGCGGCGGCGAAGTTTTTTTACGCCGAGAAAACGCAAAAGCGCCGTTTGAAATCCGTACGCGTCGGTATTGCAGCCCGCCCACCCCTCGTCGGTGTGTACGACGGTATTGCACGCACCGATCGCCTGCGCTTCCGAATCGAGCTTTATCAATTCGGGGATCACGGCTTCTTTATGCGGAACGGTTACCGCAAGCCCCCGCACGCCCAAGTATGCCGCACAGTCGAGCACATCGGAAACGGACGGCGAGCGCAGCGGCAAAAGGAGGGCATCGATATTATTGATTTTATATCCTTCGTTGTGAAGCGCGGGACTCGATGTTTTTGCAAGCGGCCAGCCGGTCACCGCATAGAGCGTTGTTCGATCGCTTAAAGAGCGGAAACGGTATACGTCGTTCAACGATACAGGATCGATATGTCCGATGCCGGAAATATTGTTTTCCGTTTCTTCGGGCGACACGTAGGTAAGGTACGAATGAAGTTTATATGCCAAAATACGCGAAACCTGTCCGAGCGGGCCCATCGCGCACAGTATGTGCTCGTAATCGGTCATCGACTCCGCTTCGCGGAACATATCGGAAACGTCGGCAAGCGTTTTCGGCATAAAGGCGATCTTCGGAATTTCATAGCCGGTCGTGCGCATCGCTTCGCATTTCGCTTTGAGATTTTTTATCGGCTTTTCCATGTCGTGGCAGCTTCTGATGATGCGGACGCCGAAAGCGAGTGAGGCATCTTGCAGACTCGGCACTCGGAAGTCCTCTTCAAAATCGACGTACGCGAAATTCTTTTGCGGGTTTTGGTCGGCAAACGCGAGGGCGCGTCCGAAAAGCATCGTACGCGACATTTCATTGCTCGTAAATCTTCCGCCGTCGGCCGTACGGCGGATCGTCAATATGCACGGTACGTTGACCATCGCCGGAAAGCGGCGCACCGAAAGCTGTTCGTCGGGAGCAAGGAAATCGACGCGGAGTTCTGCGACGTCGATATAGCGGTTATACTTCCGCACGAGAGCCGCGTTCTCTTCGAGCGTCGAAGCGGTGAGCGTCAAACAGACAAGCGGTTGACTCATCGGTATATCCTCATCGATGATTATTAATTATTAATTTATCTGACGGAGATACGCTTATGTTCTTTTTCTCCGGCGGACGATACGACATAAAGCACAAGCTCCGTACCTTTCGGAACGGCGTAGGGGATCGTAACGGCACCTCCCGGATGAGAAAATGTCACAATCGTATAGGCGTCTCCGTCTTCCGGTTCCGCAGTCAGCTTTATCTGTACGGGATAAGGATAAACCGGCAGCACGTCTTCAAATATGCCGTATATGTTGCCGCCTTGGGCTTGACGCGGAAATGCGAATTCGACCGCGACATGCGTATAATTTGCGACGAGTTCTTCGGAAAAAGTCTGCTCGTGCACGACCGTTCCCGCACCTTCGCCCGGCTCCGCTGTATGCGCCGTAAAATCGAAAACGAGGCGCGTACGTGACATCTGCTGGAGCACGTCGCTGACGGAATTGCCGATCAAATCGGGAACTCTCGTATTTTCGAAATTCGGTCCGCGGCTTACGACAAAATGCACCGTTACGGGATCGGTTATATTCGTACCTTCCGGCGGATCCTGTTCGAGGATCGTACCCGCTTCGGCGGTATCGGCTTTGTATTGCGGGGGAGCGATGACGATGAGCGGCCGCGCCGTTCCGGCAAAGAGCGTTTGCAGTTTCATGCGCACCGAGTCGATATTTTCTCCGATATAATTTTCCACGTGGTCGATGACGACGCCGCGGCTTACGACGAGCGAAATGTGGCTGAATCCTTTTCTGATCGCTCCTCCCGACGGATCCTGTTCGAGGATCGTTCCCTCGTCGCCCGGCGTTTCCGAATAGCGCAGTTGGATTTCAGGGTACAATTTTTTCGCCTGCATTTCGATAAGCGCGGCGGTCAGTTTTTTGCCCGTAACATCGGGAACGAGTACCTGTTCGGGACCTTTTACGTTTACGCTAAAGACGGCCAGGCATGCAAGCGCCATCACGACAAAGGTGACGATGACGGTCGATAAAAGCAGTTTGCCGCTCGATTGGAGTTTTTCAAGCGCATCGTGAAAATCGATTTGAAACGCTTTTTCTTTTAATTTTAATAATATATCTCTGAGCTTCATATCAATCGCATCCTCGACGGTTTTTTATCGTATCATTTTCCGCACACATAATCAATGTTGCAATTGCGGACGTACGTCGAATATCGCCTGCAACACGGCGTCCCGTTCGCCCTCATCGGCATAGCTTATGCGCCGCATCCCTTTTCCGCGGACGTCCAATTCCACGATGCACTCTCCCCGTATTTCGCCCGTCTCCGAACCTTTTTTTGCGCCGCATATAGCCGTAAACAAAATCACTTCTCCTTCCGTTACGACGCCTTTTTCATACACGCCCGACGAACGCAACGTCGAAGCTTCTCGGACGGCGATTTCCGTTGCGAGCAATGCGACTGCGCACAGCATCCATTTAAAATAAAATCGCAGATCGACGAAGACGCTGAAAAGCATGATAAAGGGAGCGCAGGCGATGATCGCCGCCGAAAATTTGGCGGGGCGCGGCCGCGCCGAAAATATGCATTTTCCCGCGCGTTTTAAAATCAGTTTTTTTCGCAGAAAAATTGTTAAAACGAGCAGCACGTACAAAACCGCCGACGCGGCGTACACGGCTTTCGTTATCGTTGCGTCCATTTTACCGCCGCCTCCGCTTGAGCCAGACGCCGAGCGCACGGCGCGAATTTTCAAATGCGAGCGGAACGGCGGCAAGCTCCGCATCGTTCGTAATCCGCACCGACGTAAAGCTTTCGACTTCGCTCTTTTGCGCACGAAGATTTTTTATGAGCTCATCGATCGTTTCGATGCCGCGCGGAAGGGATGCACGGTAAAATACGTCGCAGGTTTTATACAAAATGCGTTTATATTCGTATGTGTTCGGAAACGAGCACAGATATTGCACGCGCCGTATTTCCAAAGCGGCTTCTTCCCTGCATTCGCGAAGAGCCGCTTCGTTGGCGCTTTCGTCCGGATCGATAAAACCGCCGGGCAGCGCGAGAAATCCCTTGCGCGGTTCTTTTGCCCTTTTTTCAAGCAGCACATTTCCTTCCCTGTCGGCGACGATAACGCATACGGCAGCGGCGACATTGTGATACAGCGTAAAAGCGCAGTCGGAGCAAAACCATTTTTTGTTATCGACAAAGCCGATATTTTTTCCGCCGCACATGGGGCACAAATTAAAATTATTATTGCAGTTCATGAAAAACACCTTTCGGTCAGCGCATCCGCAAGCGCTTCCGATCTCCGTATCGTCTGCATGACGAGCGGTACAAAAAGCGGAATGAGCGAGCGCACGCGGCCGAAAAATCCTTTCGCATCCCTGAGTCCGCCGCGGATGAGCTGCGTTTTAATAATTTCCGACGCTTCGTCCAAAAGCAGGGGCATAAAGCGAAAAACGATTTCCGTTATTATGATAACGTATCGCACGGGAATATGAAATACGGCAAGCGGTTTTAACAAAACCGAAAGACCGTCGACGATATCGTATTCCGGCGTCGTGTATGAAAACGAAAGTATACAGGCGATAGCCCCTTCGGTGCGGATGAGCGTCGTAAGGCAAAGCAAAAGCTTCGACGGCGTGACGGTAAAATATCGATAAGCGAGGAAGATCCGTTCGCCTTCAAGCGGCGGATAAAAAATCATCTGAAAGATGCAAAAAAACAGCAAGAGCGGAACCGTCTTTACGAGCGATAAAAAAAGGCGCCGTTTCGGGTACTTTGCCGAAAACGCGTAGATGAGCGAAAGCAAAAACATACACGCGCACAGCGAGAGGGGACGAACGGCAAGAGAGGCGGCAAAGAGCGCGATAAAAACGATGAATTTAACTGCCGGCGGAAGTTTCGCTGCGATACCGCCGTTTTTTTTGACATTCCCCGTATTCGCCGAAGCCGCGCGGATCGAATTTAATAATTTCGCGCCTTCAAGCGGCATCTGCACCGTATCGGGAAGCGTATGCCGTTTCATCTGCGCATCGAAGCCTGCGGCACCATCCGCATCGGATTTTCCCTTTTTAATAATTTTCCCGCCGTTCGATGAAGCCGCGTTACTTCGAACGAGAAAAAGATTGCCATCCCGAACGGATATCTCTTCGTCGGCAAAATCGGCTTCGTCCGGGCGGTGCGTGCTGAACAGCACCGTATGTCCCGAAGCGGCCAGCGAGCGGAGGAGCGCCATCGTCTTTGCGCGGGAAGGGCCGTCGAGCCCCGCAGTCGGTTCGTCGAAGAGCAGCACCGGAGCGTCGAGCGCGATGATCCCCGCAACGGCAAGCCGCCGTTTTTCGCCGCCCGAAAGTTCGGCCGTCTGCCGTTCGGCGTATTCTGCGTACGGGATACCCGCTTCATCCATCGAGCGCTTTACGAGCGAAACGAGCGCTTTTCCCCGCACACCGCGGTTTCCGGGTCCGAAGGCGACGTCGTCTGCGGCAAAGCGTTCGAAAAGGGCTGCATCGCTGTTTTGCCTGCACAAAGCGGGACGGGAATCAGAGCGGATTTCACCGTAAGACGGAGCGAGCAGCCCCGCCGCCATTTCCAGCAGCGTCGATTTGCCGCTGCCCGAAACGCCGGTGAGTGCGGTGAGCGTCCCTTTTGTAAGCGAAAAATTAATATTGTTAAAAATGACGTTTTCACCGTAGGAAAAGCCGACGTTGCAAAAAGCGAGCGCGGCTTCGGCTTTTGCGGCCGCGTCTGCCGTGCACGCTTTCGTGCCGGTCTCTTGCGCGGCAGTTTGAATCGAGGTCGCATTCGCAGGCGATGTATGTACCGCCGCCGCACACGTTTCAGTTCCGGCTTTGAGCGAATTCGAAGCAGCGGACAAATCCGTCGGTTTTTTATTATTTTTTTTTAAAACGGAACGTACGAGGCCGTCTCCCGTAATGCGTTCGCACAATTCGGTATCGGTAAAAAAATCATCCGTCGTTCCCGAATATACGATCTTCCCCTTTTCCATCGCGATGACATCCTGCGCTTTTCGGATCGCATCCGTATCATGCGTGATGTGGACGACCGTACGCCCCTTTCGAACCCAATACGAAAGAAACGCAAAGATATCGTTTTTCGAATCGGGGTCAAGCATGGAAAGCGCTTCATCGAGTATGATCACGTCCGGATCGATCGCGATGATGCCGGCAAGCGCTTCTTTTTGCGTTTGCCCGAGAGACAGCGTCACGGACGGCGAAGCGGCTTTGTGCAGCAGACCGACGACGGTAAGCGATTCGATCGTGCGGAGTTCGACTTCATCGGGCGAAAGGGCGAGATTTTGCGGACCGAAAGCCGTATCGCGGAAAACGACGCTGCAGATGATTTGATCTTTCGGCGATTGAAACACGAGAGCCGAGCGGACGCCACTCGCATACGAAACTTCGCCGCACTCGGCATCGAGAAGCCCGCACAAAATCCGCGCAAGCGTACTCTTTCCGCTTCCGTTCAATCCGACAATGGCCGTGTACGAACCGCGTTCGAGCGAAAAATCGACGTCGTTGACGGCCGGCATATTTTGCTGTGGATAAGTGTAGCTTACGTGATCGACGGAAAGAACTCGCATCACACTCATCATATCCGAAACGGCGGAAAAAGCCAATTCGCATATTTGTCGTGCGCGGCATTTTTCAGCACAGTTACCTATTTGCGCATACGGCGGCTCGTGTTTTGCCGAATACACATTCGATACGGCATTTGACGGTCGGGCGCATTCGCGGTATTGTTATCGTTATGGAAGATACAGCAATCGTATATTATTCGCTCGACGGAAATACCGATTATATAGCGCGGCGCATTGCAGAAAAAACGGGCGCAAAACTCATACGGCTCGAAACGAAAAGAGCATACCCGCGTAAAGGCTTCAAAAAATTTTTTATCGGAGGACGCGATGCTCTCTTCGGCGCACGACCCGAATTGAAAGCTTCTCTTCCCGATCTTGGGCCTTTCGGCAACATCGTCATCGGCACTCCCGTTTGGGCAAGCCGTCCCGCTCCGGCAATCAATGCTTTTTTGCGGCGCGCAAAGCTTGACGGAAAACGCATCGCGCTCTTTGCCTGTTCGGGCGGAGGACAAGCGGAAACTTGTCTCGATAAAATGCAAGCGCTCCTCGCCGGCAATGAAATTCTCTGCCGAGCATCCTTTGTGAGTCCCGCGTTGAAAAAGGGAACAGCGGTCGACGATGCGATCGATGACATCGTCTCCGCTCTGGCCGAGTAAAAGCGTTGCGTGTAAAATTTTACGAAACTATCACGTGTCCTCAATGATACCGCAGGAACGAATCGATAGTGTAAAAATCTTTCTTGACAAAGCGAATATAAGGGAATAATATGGAAAGGTATCGCTATGAATGACACAGCGATCGTTTAATAATATTTGGAGGCATGAATAATGCAAAAGAAAGCACTTTTATTTACGCTGATCGCGTTTGCCGTTGCGGGTTTGATTTCCTGCGGCGGTAAATCGATCAAAAACGGAACCTACACTTCGTCCATACAGGGTATGAACGATGCGATCGAAGTATCCGTTACGATTGCAAACAAAAAGATCGCGGATGTACGAGTCACGAAAAACTCGGAAACGCCGGGAATCGGCAGTCCCTTGATGGATGCGAACGGCACGGTTTTGACGGCCGGAGGAATGGCTCCTACCGAATTGATCCCCGCCGAAATCGTAAAGCATCAGTCGGTCAACGTCGATGTCGTGACGGGTGCGACGATCACGTCGGCTGCAATCAAAGCGGCGGTATCGAACTGTCTGAAAGAAGCGAAAGCGAACCCCGCCGATTGGAATGCAAAACCGGAAGCGGCAGCCGCTCCGGCGAATGCGAGCGCCGATGTCGTCGTTGTCGGCGGCGGCGGTGCGGGACTTGCGGCTGCTATCGCGGCAGGACAGCAGAATAAATCGGTTATCATCGTAGAAAAGAACGGCGAAGTCGGAGGCGATACGCTCGTGTGCGGCGCCATCTACAATACGCCCGATGAAGCGCTGCAGAAAAAAGCGACGATGGGCGATGCGGTAAAACGCACGATCGAAGCGGCTCTCGCCGAAGCTCCGAAAAGCGGCGAACACGCCGCGCTCCAAGCGCAGGTGCGCTCACAGTGGAACGCGTACAAAGCGAGCGGCAGAACCGACCTCTTCGATTCGAAAGAATGGTTCGCGCTGCAGACGTGGAACGGCGGCGATAAAGTCGGTAATTTGAACCTCGTCAAAGTGTTGTGCTACAACGCATACGACGGACTTAACTGGATCGACGATTTGGGCATGAGCTTTTCCGACGTCATCAGCCAGGGAGCGGGTTCTCTGTGGCAGCGCACGCACACCAGTACTATGAAGATGGGAACGGGCTTTATTTCGACCTATGTCGAGAACATCGCCAAGATGAACAATATCACGGTTATGGTAGAGACGACGGGCAAATCGCTCGTTAAAGACGGCGACAGAGTTACCGGCGTCGTGTGCGTCGACAGAAACGGCAATCAATTTACCCTTTCGGCAAAGGACGGTGTTATCCTCGCGACCGGCGGTTTTGCCGCAAACGGTGCGATGGTGCAAAAATACAATACGTCGGGCAAATGGCAGGATTTGAGCAAAGTCGCGACGACGAACCGCTTTTCGTGCTCTCAGGGAGACGGCATCGAAATGGCCGTCGCTGCCGGTGCTTCACTCACCGATATGGAACAGCTCCAGCTTTTGTATCTCGGTAACTTAAAAGACGGACAGCTGACGAAGTATCCGCCGAGAGACGTCAACGGCACCGACCAGATCATCTTTATCAATAAAGAAGGCAAACGCTTTACGAACGAAGGCGGCAGGCGCGACAATATTTGTCTCGCGGTTTTTGCACAGCCCGATAAAGTGTTCTATATGCTCGAATCCGGCGACGGCGACAAATACAAAGATATCAAAGATCCTTCATGGAGAAGTGCCGACGGATTTACGTTCGACTATCTCGAATCGAACGGCTATATCTACACGGGCAACACGCTCGAAGAGCTTACCGGAAAACTCGGCATGAACGCTGCGACGCTCCAAGCGACGATCGACACGTTCAATGCGAGCGTCGATTCCGGCCGCGACGAATTCGGCAGAACGCTCTATTCGACGAAGCTGACGAAGGGTCCGTGGGTTGCCACTCCGAGACAAGCCTGCGTTCACCACACGATGGGCGGCGTTACGATCGACACGAGCGGACACGTCATCGGCACGAACGGCAAAGTTATTCCCGGTCTGTATGCGGCAGGTGAAATCACCGGCGGTATTCACGGCGCGAACCGCTTGGGCGGAAATGCCGTCGTCGATACGGTCGTCTTCGGCAAGCTCGCAGGCGATACGGTTGTCGCGGATGCGCGCTAACCGCGAAAGCGGAACAGAGGCTTAGACAGGCTAAGCCCTAACATAAATCGCCGCCGATTTTCGGCGGCGGTTTTTTTATGCCGAGCACAGAGCGCCGTACGTATTGACGCGAAAAAATCATTTTACTATACTGATTCCATAACCGGGGTGGAAACGGCAGTGCCGTGACCTGAGATTATACCCGCAGAATACCGTACGGTATTCCAACCTGATCCGGATAATGCCGGCGGAGGAAGACTATGAACGCTCATCGTTTTATCCTTTCAATTTTATTAATTACCGATCTCTTCGTATCGGCTGCGTGCAGTAAAAAAACTGCGGTGCAGGATGCACAGAAAAAAGAAGTCGTCGTCTACACTTACGATTCTTTTATGAGCGAGTGGGGGCCGGGAAGTGCGATCGCAAGCGGCTTTGAAAAAGCGACCGGATTTTCCGCCGTATACGTAAACTGCGGAGATGCCGCGCAGATCCTTTCGAAAGCCGTGCTTGAAAAAAACAAAGTACAGGCGGACGTGCTTCTCGGCATCGACAACAATTTAATAAACAAAGCGCGAAAAGAAAACGTTCTTGTATCTTTTAAACCCGAAGGCGCCGACGACGTCATCCCGACCGAGCTTTCGGACGGCTTGGGCGGCGATTGGCTCCTTACGCCCTACGACTGGAGCAAATTCGCGCTCATCTACGACACGCACTCGAATACGCCTGCGCCGAAAAGTCTTGAAGATTTAACGAAGAGTGAATACGCAAAAAAACTCATCCTCATGGATCCGAGGACGAGTACGCCGGGACTCGGGTTCGCCGCATGGACGATCGCCGTGTTCGGAAGCGATTACGAAAGCTATTGGCAAAAGCTCAAACCCGCCGTCTTGACAATGGCATCCGGCTGGAGCAGCGGTTACGGTCTCTTTACAAAAGGGGAAGCGCCGCTCGTCGTAAGCTACGTGACAAGCCCCGCCTATCACGTCTATGCCGATAAAACGAGCCGTTACCGGGCGCTCGTCTTTCCGGAAGGGCACGTCGAACAGATCGAAGGCGCGGGCATTGCAAAAGGCGCTCCGAACGAAAAAGGTGCAAAAGCGTTTATCGCCTACCTTATCGGAAGCGAAGCGCAAAACGCGATCCCGCTCACGCAGTGGATGTACCCCGCAAATAAAACGGTCGTCCTTCCCGAATGCTATGAGCTTGCAGCCTCGGCGGAATCGAAAACGCTTACGTACGATGCGCTTGCCGTCGAAGAAGCCGTTCCGCACATCGTCGAAGCGCTCGGCAAATGACGAAGCGCCGCACGGGAATCTTCGAATACGGGGCATGCGCGATCGCTTCGGCATTTTTTATTTTAATAATCGGAGCCTTCGCCATTCCCCTCACCGCCTCTTTTTTGCCGCTCTTTACGAAAACCGAAAGCGCGTGCATCGCAGGGGGATATATAGCCCGCGTCGCGCTCCGCACGCTCGCCATCGCGTTTTTTTCCACGCTGACGGCTGCGGCGGTCGGCATCGGCGCAGCTTTTTTTACCGCAAACAGAAGCTTTCCGGGAAAACGCCTTATCCTTTCGCTTTCCGCCGTTCCGCTGTGCGTTCCCTCGCTTATCATCGCGCTCGGCTTTGTCGCCGTATTCGGCATCAACGGAGCGGTCAATTCAATTTTAATAAAAATCTTTCATGTGAAAAACGCACCGCTTACCTTCCTTTATTCGACGGCGGGCATCGTCGTCGTACAGGGCTTTTACAATTTTCCGCTCGTCACCGCCGTCGTTTCATCTTCTTGGGAAACGCTTTCGCCCGTAAAGCGCGATGCAGCGCGGCTGCTCGGAGCGAACGAGCGGCGCATCTTTTTTACCGTGACGCTGCACGAGCTTTCCCCCGCCATTGCGGCATCCTGTGTCCCCGTATTTCTCTACTGTTTTTTCAGTTTTATGATCGTACTCCTGTTCGGCAGTCCCGGCTCTTCGACGCTTGAAGTGGAAATATACCGAGCGGCGCGCGCTTCCCTCGATTTTAAAACGGCGGCAGCTCTCGCGCTCATCGAAACCCTGTGCGCGATGACGGTGCTCTTTGTCTACGGCGCGTGCAAGAGTACGGCGGAAACGGGAGAAGTGCGGCATACGGGTGAAGCAATCGCTCCTCCGATAGGGCGCGCGCCTTTTGAAGAGAAACCTGCGAAAATCATCGAATACGTTTTTGCCGCCTTCCTCGCTTTCCTCGTCGCGCTTTTTTTTCTCGCGCCTCTTGCAGGGATTGCAGCCGGAGGTTTTTCGGCACAGGGCGGACTTCCATCCTTTATTAAAATTATCAATTCGCAGGGATTCAAAAAGGCGCTTTGCGGTACGTGCATGACCGCTCCCTGTACCGCCCTTTTATGCGTGACGGCGGGGTTCACCTACGCTTCATATATCCGCATCCGCGACCCGCTCGGAAAATCGGAAATCCTCAGGACTCTTCCCATGCTTCCGATGGCGCTTTCATCGGTCGTCATGGGAGTCGGTATGACAATCGCCGTACGCCGCGCGTCAGTAACGACGCTCGTTCTAGCGGAAGCCGCCCTCGCGTGGCCGCTCGCGTTCAGGCAAATCTACGCATCTTTGTGCGCCCTACCGCAGTCGACGATCGACGCCTGCCGCATGCTTTCGCCTGTCGCACCCGATACGGTCTTCCGCATTATGATTCCGTCCGCAAAGCGCGGTATCGTTTCGGCATTCGGTTTTTGCTTTGCCGTGAGTATGGGAGACACCGCGCTGCCGCTCGTTCTCTCCGTACCGCGCTTCGATACGCTTTCGTTGTATACGTATCGACTCGCATCGGCATATCGATTTTCCGACGCATGCATCTGCGGCACGATCCTCTGCGTTTTGTGCGCCCTCGTTTTTGCGTGTTGTAAAAAAATTAATAATTCCGGAGCCGCGTATGGATAATTATTTTATTGCGGATAATCTTTTTCGCGTGTGGGATTCGGTTACCGTCGACTTTTCATTTACGGCGGCGAAAGGCACGATGACCGTCATCGTCGGAAAAAGCGGGAGCGGAAAGTCTACCGTGCTCCGTCTCATCGCAGGACTCGAACAACCGAGCAGGCGAAATGACGGAAAAGAATGCGTTATAGCGCTCGACGGAAAAATATTGACAAAAATCGCTCCGGGAAAGCGGGGCGTCGGCATGGTCTTTCAAAGTCCCGCACTCTTTTCTCATTTGACGGTTGCTCAAAACGTCGCGTACGGTCTGCGTTCCAAAGGCGTCGGTAAAAGACGGGCGGAAGCCGAAGCCGAAAAATATATTGCGGAATTCGCTCTCGGAGGTTTCGGAAAACGCATGCCCGATACGCTTTCGGGCGGCGAAGCTCAGCGCGTATCGCTCGCACGGACACTCATCGTAAAGCCGCCCCTCGTCCTCTTTGACGAGCCGCTTTCGTCGCTCGACGCGCCGCTTCGAAAAAAGCTCGCCTTCGATATCTGCGAAAGTCAAAAGCGCGAAGGTTTTACCGGCATCTTCGTCACGCACGATATAGCCGAAGCGAAAGCCGTTGCGGACACTGTTATCATAATGGAAAGCGGCAAAAAAAAATGGGAAGGCGCGCCGGAAGCATTCAGCGAAACGCTGCTCGAATAGACGGCATAGCGGCGTATGTCGAAACAGCGGCAAACCGGCGTACACAAGGGCGAACAGCCGACAGTCGGTGTATGGTAAAACTGATAACCGGTCAATCGGCATATTGCCATAATTCGGTAATTATGCTATAGTTCCCGCATATTTGCCAACTTAGCTCATCCGGTAGAGCATCGCATTCGTAATGCGGCGGTGATCGGTTCAAGTCCGGTAGTTGGCTTTTTTCTTTATGTCTACGGATCAGCGCTGCGGTCTTGTATGGATCGACGTTCCCGAACGCGCGGACGGTTTTGATGCGGAGTATTATTCGCTCGTACCCGTGCCTGAAAAAGCGATTTTCGAAAACGCCGACAAAGGCGCAGCTTCGTCGTCGCAAAACGCACACATCTTTATCGAAGGCGATAACTATCCCGTTTTGAAATGTTTATGCAAATCTCGGCACAATGCAATCGACGCGATATACATCGATCCGCCGTACAACACGGGTTCCGATAGTACCTACAAAGACAGCCGCTTTTTACGCCGCCTTCCCGACGGCTCGCTCATTTCCAAAAACGATCCCGCCCGCCACTCCGCGTGGCTTTCGTTTATGTTCCGCCGTCTCGAACTTGCGAGGGAACTTTTGTGCGAGCGCGGCTGCATTTTTATTTCGATAGGCGATGAAGAATACGCGCGCTTGCGCCTGCTCGGCGATGCGGTTTTCGGCGAAGAAAATTACGTAAACGATTTTATGTATGTTCACGGAAAAGGGAAAAAAGATTCGTGGTCGCGCACGGTAACGCAGCATACGCTCTGCTTTGCAAAATGCAAACGTTCTCTTCCGCCGTTCGAAGCCTCGGAAACGGCGGATTGGGCGCATTCCAACGCGGACGGCGACCTTCGCGGCCCGTGGTTTTCGGGCAGCATTTCGTTTACCGAGTCGCGATCGAATCCGAAGCACGTCAATTATTTTTCCATTACGTCTCCTTCGGGCAAAACGTGGGCGCGCCAGTGGCTGTGCGGCAAAGACGAAATGGAAAGTCTGATACGCGAGGGCCGCATCTACTGGGGAAGAGGCGGAAACGGCGTGCCGCGCAAAAAGATTTTCAACGGGGAACAGAGCCGCGTCATTCCGAAAAATATCATCGCGTGTGCCGAGTCGACTCGGGAAGCGCAGCGTTATCTCGACGATCTCCTCGGTGTGAAAAACGCTTTCGTCAATCCGAAACCCGTAAACCTCATCGAATACCTGCTTGAAATGATGAGCCTGCCGCGCGATGCGGTCGTCCTCGATTTTTTTGCAGGGAGCGGTACGACGCTTGAAGCGGTGCTGCGCCTTAACAAAAAACACGGCGCCTCTTTCCGCTGCATCGCCGTTCAGTCGGCGGAAAAAGCCGCCTGCGCCGAATTCGATACGATCGCCGACATCGCCTACGAACGCATAAGGCGCATCATGTGCGGATATACGGACGGACGCGGCAACCGCGTTGCCGCTTTGGGCGGAAAACTCGAATATTATACGGTTTACGAACAATAAAGAAGTTGCGGTACATTTAAATTATAAAATTAATGACAATTGTAAAATTAAATGTATTTGACATTATGGTGATTTTGGTGTATAATTTGCGTTAAAATTAGATGAAGTATTTTGGAGATGATTAAGGAGTATGATAAATAACAATACTTTAGTTCCCGGTTTTAATGATGAAAAAGACGACAGTTTAAAAATTTCTCTTGAAAAGATTGATGCCGTAAAAAGCGGTTTGTGTATCTATTTGAACGGATACATCGACACGTATAATTCAAACTTTTTTCAAAAGAAAATTCAAAAAGTCGTCGATGCCGGATATGTCAATTTGATTTTTAATTGTTCTTCACTGAATTATGTTTCATCGACGGGTATCGGTTCGTTTACCGCATTTTTGAAAATGGTAAAACCGAGAGGCGGCGATATTGTTCTGCTCAACATTCAGCCGAAAGTATCGGAAGTATTTCAGCTACTCGGATTTTCTCAGTTTTTCAATATCAAAGATACCCTCGAAAATGCGGTCGCGTTTTTCAAAAACGGCATACCCGTTACCGGCAGCGTTTTTCCGAAAGTTTTCGCGTGTCCGGTGTGTACGAAACGCCTCAGAGCGATGCGTGCGGGGCGCTTTCGCTGTTCGGAATGCAAATCCATCCTTGCTATCGACGAACAGGGAACGATCACACTCGGATAAGTTTAGGAGTCCGGCAGCCGATGCCGGCTTTTTTATTTGTGGATAAGTTGTGGAAAAAAGCGGCGAAAATGCGAAATACCGCATCAAACGGCGATGAATTCGGCAGTTAAAATAAAAGAGCGCGCCGTGCCTGTCGATAATTTTTCTAAATCATTATAATACAATAAATTACACAAGACTTTGTACCGGCGGCTATTTGTCGGTATTACAGAGAAATAGAGCGGCTGCCCTTTGCGGGTGTTTTTCTTGTGGATAAATTGTGGAAACCTTGTGTACGGCCGTGTGGATAAGCGGAACGGAAGAGAGGCGGTGCATCTTCAGTGGAGTATCTCTATCTGTCGGCCGCCGTACCTTTAAAATCGGCAATATATCGAAACGATCGATTTTTGCCGATAATGATAAGAGCCGAAGTATCTCGTTTCGGCAGCTTCGATTTTAGCGTCGGGAGCGATCTTTGCGGAACAGGCGGAAGCAGTATGGCTGAATCGGTAAAAAAATCGTTTTTGCTCATTCCCGCATATATCGGGATTACGGCGTGTTGTATCGTCGTCGGCGAACTTGCCTATATGGTGTATTTCAATACGGCGCATCTTGTCGCCGGCCGCCCGATCGAATTGTTCAACGCATATGCGCTTGTCCGCGGTTTTTTTATCGTCGTGCCGGTTTTCATCCTTTTGTCGCCGCTGTTTTTAAGTTTGTACCGTATCCGCCATTCGGGTGGCGGTTTTTTGCCGGTTCTTGTCTACATCCTTTTGTGTGCGGCGACGTGGATGGTTCTTTTGCCGCTTTTTATCGAATTCAAATGGAAAGCCGAGCGGACATTGCCGCCTTCGCCGAAGAACTCACTCACTGCCGGATATTTTCGCCCCTATGCCGGAGGTATCGCCTATCTGCCGCACGATGTATCGGTTACCGAACCTGCGGCCGTCGTGCTTACAAGCGCAGGCGATGAAAACGCGGTGTTTTTTACCCCTATCGATATAAGCGCTATGAAAGCCGAAAGCGCGCCCTTTGCCGACATCCTCATCCGTGAAACGGTGCCCTCCGTTCCCGCGTGGATCGTAGGCGGCATGGATATGATCGAACTGCATGCGGAGCTGGCGTGGAAAAGCGGACGTTTTGCGTGGCTCGGTTTTTTGTCGTTTGCGCTTGCGCTCTGTTCGACGTATGCGGTTTCGTTTTGCAGCGATTGGCGACTCGTCAGTATTTTGTATCTCCTGATAATGGACGGCGGCGTCCTGTCGTTCAATCTTTTGTATTATTCGGAATATTTCAAACACTTGCGGGAAGCGGGTGCTCCGCTCGTAAATGCGCTTACGTTTTTTGCGCGATCGGGCGATCCGCTGCTCATCTGCATCAATGTAAGCGTCGCGATCCTGTGCATAGCTGTCGGGTGCCTGGCTGCAGCCGTCCGCGCAAAGCACCTTGCGAGGGCGAGGTAAGCGCTTATGAAACGTGTGCTGCAGATTTTGATCGGCTATCTTCTCTTTTGTTTTTGCGTGTGTATGGCGTTCCGATTTTTTACAGGAACCCTGCCGCTTCTCATTGCGAAAACCGAAACGATCTACCGGTTCTACAGCGGGCTCGAACTTTTTTGCCGCATTCTTCCCGCCCTCTCCGTGACGGGCTTTGTCATCGGCTACGCCGTTTCGTTCGGACGAAACCCCTCCGGCAGCGAACGGCGGTTTTCCCAAGCGATGTTCCGCCGCTATAGAAGCGTCGTCGTCACTTCGCTTGTTCTGTCCCTCGTTTTGACTGCGGCGTCGGAAATCGGAACGCCCGTTTTATCCGCCAAGCAAAAACAGCTCGAGCGCATGCCGCTTCTCGTGCAGGAATACGTCCGTGTCGGACGGCAGGTCGAACAGGCGGGTAGGGGAGCGCTTGCGTACCGTTACGCGGAGCTCGCTCTTAAAATCGATCCGTCTTCCCCCGACGCGCTCGCACTTTCCCGCGATACCGAAATCGCTTCGCGCGAAGCGCACGATGCCGCACGCGTCCCGGTCCGCCGGACAGCGAATGCCCCCGTGAGCGAAGAAGGCTATACGGTGCGGGAACTTCGCGCGCTCGCCGAAAAAGCGTATGCCGAAAAAAAATACTTCGATGCGCACTACTGGGCGCAAAGCGCCGTATCGATTACGACGCCGCGCGATACGAATTACACAGAGCTGCAGCGCATAGCCGCGGATGCATGGAATGCGCTTTCCTCTTCGGACTTACCCGCCGCGACCGACGAGCAAAAAATCTATGCGCGAAAACTTTCCGGCTATGCGGCGCTGGTCGAAGGCGACAATCTCAAAGCGTATTATATCTTCCGGACGCTTTCGCTTGCATCGCGCGAAAATGCGAACGATCCCGATATCGTGCGCTACCTCGCGATCGCACATGCGCGGCTCGACGCCGAATATTTTTTTATCGACGAGATTATCGATGCGAAGGAATTCGAAACGGCGGGCGATGTGCATTTTTCACTAAAAAAAGACGACGGCTCGACATCGATCGTCTACATCAAAGGCATTACTCCGGTAAAAGGCTCCGGCGGCGTTGTGCAATATCTGCGCTCCCTTTCGATTTTTTCCCTCGATGCAAAAGGAACGTACACCGGCAGCATCTACGTGCCCTATGCAAAAATGCGCCAAGTCTCTTCCGCCGATTTCGACACGGAGACGAAGCGCTCGCTCGGCATACCTGACGCTGCGCGCTTCGTTCCGTACATCCTGCTCCGATCGGTCGACAGAGATACGGAAGGAGTGACGGTTGAGCCGCTCTACCGCTATGCTTTGTCCGACAAAAAAGGCGGAAGCGATCAAATCGTGCTGCCGCTGTCATACGAAGATTTTTTGCTGCTCACCGAAGTTTCCCGCGGTGCCGAATACATGAATATGATTTCGCTCTTCCGCTTTGTCGGAAACGGTCGCCGCTTCGGTTATTCCGACGAAGTGTTCGGGCAAGTGCTTTTGAACCGTATACTCTATCCGCTGTTTATGCTGATCCTCTTCATCTGGTTTGCGGCGTTCGCGTGGAACTACCGGATCGGCGAAACGATTCTGTTTAAAACATCGTGGATATTCGCATTTCCGTTTTTTTCCGTACTCGCCCACGTTTTGTACGGAGTGCTCCAGTGGCTCTTTAAAATTATCAATTACGTATTCATCGGTATTGCAGGCGCGTACTGCCTTCCGCTCGGAGCGGGCGTATATGCCGTCATATTGATAATCGTGTCTCTCGTGTTTTTGGCTCGCAGCGAGGGATAAGCGGTCGTGAAGTTAATACGATTGGGAACTTTTTAAAACTCCGATTTTTAGAGGTGGCTTTTAAAATTATCGTCATATTGACTAAGCTATAAAAAATAAGATACAATAAGCTTCCCCGTATTGTAAAACGGCGGCTGCTCACCGACGTTTTGTGTTCGACGGCGCGATGCATCGTTATCGGACACGCATACTTTTATTTTGTAGGATTTTATTATGGATACGATTTTTGTAAAAGCGCAGGATATAAAACGCGCATGGTACGTGATCGACGCTGCAGGTAAGCCGCTCGGCCGCGTCGCCGCAAAAGCCGCCTCACTCGCGCGCGGCAAACACAAGGCTTCGTATGCGCCGAATCAGAATACGGGCGATTACGTCGTCATCATCAACGCCGACAAAGTTGCCGTTTCCGGCGGAAAAGAGCAAAAGAAAATGTACTACAATTATACCGGTTTTGTCGGCAACCTTAAACATTTTACGTTTGAAAAACTGCTTGCCCGCCATCCGGCCGAGCCTCTCGAACGCGCCATCAAAGGTATGCTTCCGCATAACCGGCTCGGTCGCGTGCTCTTCGAAAATGTAAAAGTATATGCAGGCGCGGAGCATCCGCATAAAGCGCAGAATCCTCAGCCGCTTGAAGTTTGATCAGGAGTTTCAGTATGGTAAAAAATTTGGCAATCGGTACGGGTAGAAGAAAGACTGCGGTCGCGCGTGTTTTCGTGCGTGACGGCTCGGGCAAAATCGTCATCAACGGAAAAGAGCCTAAGGATTATTTTATCACCGATGAACAGGTGCAGATCGTCCGTCGGCCGCTGCTCGTCACGTCGAACGACAACAAATACGATATACTCATCACCGTTCAGGGCGGCGGTATGAACGGACAGGCTGCGGCTTGCCTTCACGGCATTTCGCGCGCCCTCGTTCAAATCGATCAGGATTCCCGCACTGCGCTTAAAGCGAACGGCTACCTGACACGCGATTCCCGTATGCCGGAACGAAAAAAATACGGTCAGCGCGGCGCACGCAGAAGATTCCAGTTCAGCAAGCGTTAAGCTGTGGTCGTTTCGGAAACGAAGCAGGTGTCCTCCGGTTGTATAAAAATCACGACTGAAGAGGGACCTGCTTTTTTTATACGCAAAGCGTATTTGACACACGTTGCCCCCGAAGCGATTTGTTGCGGCAGCGTCTTTTCCGGTGAAGATGAAGAAGACATCATCGATGCGGGATTTTGTTACGCCGCGGAATCGAAAGCGCTTTCGTATTTGGCGAGGGCGGAACAGTCGCGCTTTAATTTGACGCGGAAACTCGGGGCAAAAGGTATCGAAAAGCGCCATATCGAAAAGGTGCTCGATTACCTCGAACGCGAAGGCTCTCTTTCCGATACGCGCTTTTCCCGTGCGTGGCTCAATGCAAGAAAAATCAATCATTTGGAAGGAAGGTCGCGCCTCGCTTCGGAGCTCGCGTTCCGCGGCGTCGCGCGGGATGTCGCCGATGCGGCGCTCGACGAATTCTTTTCGGAAAATTCTGAAGAAGCGATCTGCAAAAAAGCGCTCGAAAAATGCAATCGACGCCGCATGCGGGAAGATAAAATTATCGCCTATCTGATGCGTCACGGCTTTTCGCAAAAAACGATACGTGCGGCTGCGAAGGAAAGCTCTTTGTAGCGGGAAGTGTGTTTTGAAAAGCAGGCAGCTGGGGAGGGCAGTGCGTTTTACGGAAAAGGTGCTTTGGCGAGCTGCGTGTTTTAACGCCGTGATTCGCTTTTCGTGCCGGACGTGTAAGTATCGACTATCAATCAAAAATTATCAAATTATCAAAAATCTTCTGGACAAAAATATGCGGAAAACATATAATATTTGCGCATAAAAATGCGTTTCGGCGTATGATTTTGGCAGAGGTATTATTTAGGAGGCATATATGAAAGTATCGGACAATCGCGTTTTGTCGAAAATTGCGATTTTATCTGTGTGTGCGGCTATGATGCTCGCTGTGGGCTGCGGCAGCGGCACGAAAGTCAAATGGGACTACCAAGCGGACGTCGTCATCATCGGAGCCGGCGGCGCGGGTTTGCCCGCGGGACTCAAAGCGATCGAAGACGGCGCATCCGTTTTGTTCGTGGAAACGAACTGGGATGTCGGCGGACACGCGGCGGTGAGCGAAGGCCAGCTTCACTCGGGCGGCAGCACGGTTTCTCAAAAAGAATGGGCTATCGAAGATTCGGCCGACCTGTACTACTACGATCATACCAGAGGTCAAGCGGTCGATTCGCGCTTTAACGAATTTTCCCAAGTGCGTTCCGTTGCGAACAGCATGGCAAAAGCATACGACTTTATCTTAAAGAACGGCGTTAAAGTATTGGAAATCGAACCGATGGTTCGCAACTACTATCGCGACGGCGGATCGGATCCGGACAGCGTCGGACGCATGACGTACTCCGACAGCGGCGAATGGAAAAACGAATACACCGGCACGACGGCTGCAGGCGTTGCGGTTACCCGCCCGCTCGAAAAATCGCTGCGCGACAAAGGTGCGAAATTCCTTTTGAACTACCACATGGACAAAATCTACCGCGAAGGCGTTCAATCCGGAAAAGTATTGGGTGTACAGGCAAGCTATACGCCGCACATTTTGCCCGGCGAAAGCACACCGCTTACGAGCCTTATGACGGAAGGAAATATCGACAACACGAAAAAAACGCTGAATATCAAAGCGAACAAAGCCGTTATCATCGCAACGGGTGGTTCGACCGGTAACGTGCAATTCCGCACGATGTTCGACCCGCGCCTCGGCCCCGAATACGACGGACTCGGCGGTATGCCCTTCTCCGATCAGGATGCATCGGGTGAAATCGCCGCAATGGAAATAGGGGCTGCTCTTATGTCGCTTTCGTCCTATCAAATGACGGAAGGCGGCGCGCAGATGAAAGCTCCGAACCGCATCGGCTGCCAGTACGGCTACGGCCGCGGCTTTATGAAAGACAGCAAACTCTGGGCGCTTTCAAGAGCGACCGGTATTGAAATGGATCTCAACAGCATGATCGTCGTCAATATGCTCGGCCAGCGCTTTGCCAACGAAGACGATTACCGCGGAGTATTCCCCGGTCCCGAATATCAGCGCTTTTTTAACAGCGCCGCATCGAGCGTATTTATCGACGCGGACGGCGACGGAAATGCCGAATGCTACGGCGGCCCGGTATGGGCTATCGTCGACGACGCGGCCGCAAAACGCAACGACTGGGTTATGGAACAGGGCGTTCTCGACTTCGAAGGCGGCTATGCGTTCAAAGCCGATACGCTTGAAGAGCTTGCACAAAAAGTCGTCAACAAATACTACGAAAACATCAAGATGGATCCCAAAACCCTCGTCGACACGGTTAACCGCTACAATTCGTTTGTCGCGGCCGGAAAAGACGGTGATTGGGGAAAAACCACGCTTCAAAACCAAATCAAAACCGGACCTTTCTACGCGCTGTGGGCTGTATCGAACATCCACGATACGCTCGCCGGTTTGCGCGTTGACGACAAAATGCAGGTTGTCGATTTGCACGGAAAACTCATTCCGAATCTCTTTTGCGCGGGCGAATCCGCCGGCGGTATGAGAGTGCACGGACTCGGCCGCGTTATCACGGCGGGCTATATCGCCGGCCGCTCGGCCGCTTCCGTCGATAAAGACGGATTTGCGACGGCGAGCACGGCTCTCGATCCCGCATTTGCAGGAGCCGAAACGAACTACAAGACGAAGACCGACAAAGCTTCGTTCTTTGCGCCCCGCGGTTCCACGCGCGCAACGAAAACGCAGTCCGAAAAAGAAGCCGAATTGAAGGCGATCGCAGCCGGTCAAAAAACGACTGCGGCATCCGGTTCCATCTTCAACTATACGAGCATGTCGGGAGCCGCGAACAACACCTTTACGGGCGCGTCCGACAAGGGTATGGGCGGAACGGTTCGCGTACAGATCACCGTTAAGGGCGGCAAGATGACGGACATCAAAGTGATCAAACACTCCGAAACGCCCGGCATCGGCCCCGAAGCGATCGCGAAGTTGACCGAGCAGGCGCTCCAAAAACAGAGCGCGAACCTCGATACGGTTTCCGGCGCGACGATGACGTCGACCGCTTTCAAAGAAGCGCTCGCGACGGCTATGAAAAAAGCCGGTTTAATAAAATAAATTTTTAAACATTGACTTTGCGGCCGCATATCGTGCGGCGTAAAGAGATGTACGAAGAAATGTACGGCGGTTCCGATTCGTTCGGCCGCCGTATTTTTTTATATGAAACGGTTGGAAGATATCAGGTTTTGAAAAAATCGTGTAGAAAACACGACATTGAATCCGATATGAATATGGGGCTGTCCAAGAAGTTATTGCCAACAGCAGTAAGGACAGCCTTTTTTTGTGAAAGGTTCGATTTTCGATTTTTTTGAACGTCGTTTTTTTGTTTTAAACGTTCATCATTCGGGCAAGCTGCTTAAAGTCATATCCAATCATCAATAATCCCCATTCAGTTCCCACTTTTTCATTCCCACGAAGATAAAATCTCCTAAAGTGTAAATTGCCTTTTATCTGTCCAAACACAGTTTCACATTCAGTTGAACGTTTTTTCATAAGTCGTTTGTATTCATCAGTCGAAAGAAGTTCCTTTACTTTTGCTTTCTGTTCAAGCCAGTGTTCGTTTCTCTGAACCATACGGCCGTATTCAGATTTTGTACACAGTGCTCGGAATGGACATCCTTCGCAATTATCACACCGGTAGACTTCATAAGTTTGCATATAGCCCGATTCATTTTTCTTCGTTACGGTCTTTTTGTAGGGGACCGGATTTCCACACGGGCAGGTATACTCTTTCTGTTCTGCGTCATACTTCCAGTTTTCAGCATTAAAGATTTTCTTCTTGAAACTCCTCTTTGTTTCTTTTTCATAACTTGGGTATTTTACAACCCCCATAATTTCTTTTTCTTCAAGATAATCATAATTCTCCTCGCTCCCATAACCGGCATCTGCAATAACTGTTTTAAATGTACATTTTAATCGATTCTGAACATTTTCAAGATGAGGGATAAAGGTTCTTGTATCTGTTGGATTTGGAAAAACATCATACCCTATGACAAAATTGTTCTCCGTCCCGACCTGGATGTTGTAGCCGGGCTTGAGCTGCCCGTTGAGCATATGATCTTCTTTCATTCGCATGAAAGTTGCCTGTTCATCTGTTTTTGAGTAACTGTTTCTGCCCTTGAAGGTCGCCTTTGCCTTTTCGTACTTTGTTTTGCGTGGAAGGTAATCAGTTTCTATCTGTCGTTTTGCCTTTTTCAGTTTTTTTTTACGTCTTTTGATGCTTCAGCATCAAGGTTATTTATTTCGGCAAGTCTCTGTTTGATTTTTTCGGTTGCTTCCTTTATATCTTCGCTTGTTACAGCATCATCATTTCCTGTTTCTGCAAAATCCTTATCCCCGTAAACTTGATCTTCTTTACGAGTGATTTCTTCTACATCATTCAGAAATACCTTGAGCTTCTCATCGAGCTTTTTCTCGTTTTTCTCAACAGCCTTTTTCCAGACAAAGGTGTATTTATTTGCAGCACTTTCGATTTTTGTTCCGTCTACAAAATAGTTCTCAAGACTGACATAGCCTTTTTTATTCAGGAGCTGTACCGTCGCGATAAAGATTTCTTCGATTGAGTCTTTTAATTTTTCACTTCGGAATTTATTAATTGTCCGGAAGTCCGGTTTCTGAAATCCTGTCAGCCACATTACCTGTACATTTTCACGGCACTGCTTTGCAATCTGCCGTGAAGAATAGGTTCTTGTCATGTAGCAGTAAATCAATAGCTTCACAAGCATCACAGGATTATAACGGCTTGCTCCGCCTCCTTTCGTATATTTTGCAAATACTTCTTCTATCCCAAGCTCGTCTACTGTTTTACTAACAATTCTTACAAAATGATTTTCCGGTACAAGTTCTTCCAG
>NZ_JACSET010000001.1:304909-440508 GCF_014334325.1 Treponema sp. Marseille-Q4130
ATGCGGAGGCGAGGTTCCGGCTGCGTGCCGTTTCGAGCGTTAGGCTTGCGGAAGCCTACCCTAAAAGCTCGACCGCGGCATACACGGCGAGTTTGCAGAGCAAACTCGGTAGTGAGCGCAGCGAACGAAGTTCTCGCCGAAAGCATAACTTTATTTAGAAATACTTTCGAAACTCGACTTTCGACCTATATATCGCCTGCAAAGCTATAAATTACGCGGTTTTTTGTAAAAATAAACGGAAACATCGTTTCCTGCGCGGGGAACTTCGCACTTCGTGCTCGTTGCAAGGTTGCGCGGGGAACTTCGCGCAATGTACGGCACATGCCGTATCGTGTCTCTTTTCCAAATAATTACCCATTACACATTAACAATTACTCATTGAAAATTGATTTCCATGCTCTTGATAAAACCGTATGAAAAAGTTGTTTTTATTTATTATTTATGATATACTGCTATCGGATGGTTTCCTTTTTGATAAAATAAGGAATCGAACCGTACGATATACCGTTTTCGATCGTTTCACCGGCGGGCGGTGAGCACGGTATGTACGGAGGAGTGAGCGTTATGAAAAAAGCGATTTTTGCCGCTGCGGCGATTTTTTTCGGTCTCGTCTTTTTGTCCTGCAGCGATGTGTTCGGCGGCAGAGAAACGGAGGGCATCGCCTTTACGGTTCCCCCGTTAGCGCCGCAAAGCGCTTCGTCTCCTGCAAGGGCGGCAGCCGGAGGCGCGGAAGGACCCTGGTCGATCTACGGCTTTTTGTTCGGTGAAGATGCCGATCCTGCCGAGATCAACAATATTGTCACTAAGCGCAGCGATCCGCTGAGTCTCCACGAAGTGCAGGATTATAGGGGGATCATTCAAGCCGTATCGCGGAAGGGAGCCGATCTATCGCAGCCGCAGCCGCTCTTTTTTCAGCGCATACCAGCGAAGACGAAGTGCTTCGTATGCATTCTCGTCACGTATACGACTTCCGCAAAAACGGAGCATACCGTTTTTTACGGGATTTCGCCCGATTCCGTCCTAAATCAGTATGGAGCGAAACCCTCTTTTACCGATAATTTTTATACGCCCGATACGGGAGAAAACGAGATTTCCGTTACGCTCAAAAGGGATGGAACTGTGCCCGTCTGTTTTGCGACGCAAAACGGAGCGAGCTTACCGCAAGAAAGTACGCCGTATAAGCCGACGCACTTTTACGGGAGTCACGGCGGTAATATGACGGGTGCTTTGGGCGCTGTAAAGGGTTTACCGCCGGGCAAAGCGGGTGTCATCATATTGATGGAAAATATCGACGTTTCCGGCATAAGCGCTTTGCCGTCGATTTCTACGAGCGGCAACGGCGTAGATCATTCCGTCGATTTCGATTCGATTTCGGGAAAGCGCTGCGAACTGAAAGCGAAAGACTTTTCGGTTTCCGAAGGCAGATACCTTTCGTTTACCGATGTGCGTATCGAGGGTACCGAGCCGAATCCTCATTTCCTTGCTTCTGTTCAAGTGAATCAGGGTGGAGAGCTGCGGCTCGGCGGAGCGGTAACGCTTGAAGGCGAAACGAAAATTCAACTTGATGCTTATTCGTTTTTGCCGGGACAAAACGGAAAGATTGTCATCGTAAGACCGCTTGTCGATGAGGTCGGAAAGGTGATAGTGGAGTATCGAGATTCCAGTCCTACCGAAGCGGAAGAACACGCGAAAGCCGATATGCAAACGTATCCGATCTTGCGAGACGATTCGGGCGCTAATACGCAGATACCTGACTTTTTTGACGACGAAGTAAAAGTTGTATATTCAGGACACCATTCCTTTACCGCACGGTGGAAACGTAAGGACGGAAATTCGTGGGTGCTGGAAGCTCGCGATTGAGCGTGCTTTATCCGAACGAAGGAGTCGTACGATTGAGCGTGCTGCCGCAAAGGTCGTACGGTTTTTATTGCGGGGTGCGGCACAGGCGGCGCGAACGCAGAGAATGTGCATGTAGAGATGCTGTAATAAAGTGAGAGGAGATGCAAATGAAAAAATTGTGTATTTTGCCGGTTGTCTTCGTGCTGTGCGTCACGGCATATGCCCAGCGCGCGGATTTTGTTACCGAGCTCCTCGCCGCGGATAAAGCGACGTACGGGCAAGTGTGCTATCTTTCGGCCGTGTATCAGGGCTTTGTCGATGAAAACGCTTCATACGACGATGCGCTGAGCGCACTCATAGAGCGGGGGCAGGCTGTCGGCGGTGCCGATGTCAACGGAACGGTGAGGCTGGAGGAGCTCTCGCGGCTTATGGCGAAACTGTGGGATATCAAAGGCGGGCTCATGTACCGCTTGACCAAATGTTCCGCACGCTATGCGTTTCGTCAGTTTAAAACGGACGGCATCCTTCCTGCGACCGCCGATCCGTGGAAAAAGGTGTCGGGCAGCGACGTATTGAATATCTATACCGCGTGTTTGCGGAAATACGGAGGCGCGGAATGAAAAAGATTTTATGTGCGGCCTTTGCCGCGTTTATACTTGTGCCGCTGTCAGCGTTGGACTGGGGCGGTAAATTCAACACGACGACGAAATATCAAGGGAAAAAAGCCGGTTCGCTTTTTTGGAATGAAAGTCTTGGAGCCCATGCGTGGCTTACGACGCCGATCAACGAACAGCTGCGCTTCGGCGCCGACGCTTCGTATGAGTTCCGCTACGATCAAGACGGCGACGTCGTTAAAAATATCATTGATATCAATCTGCTCAAATTGACGGGAACCTTTCACGCCGGTAAAACCGGTATGTTCGAATTCGGCGCCGGCCGCTTTTCGCTGAGCGATGCAACGGGCATCATTTTCAGTCAGATGAACGACGGCGTCTATGCGAAATATTCCATACCGCGCGTTTCGGCGAGTACCTACCTCGGCATAACGCGGCTGCTCAACAGCCACGACGTCGTCATCCTCCGGCACTTTTCCGATACGACGGTCAAAACCGAAGATGCATCCGCCGCCTACGTGTTAGGTCCTTCGTACATTCCGCTCGGTTTTTCGGTGAACATTCCGTCCTTGTTTTTAAATCAGGATATGACAATCGAAGAATGGAACTTTATCGATTTTTCCGGCGACGACTATCATCGGCTGTACGGCACATTGATGTTTTCCGGCCCGATTTTGAGCAATCTGTTTTATTCCGCATCGACGACGCTCGGTACGGAAAACATGAGTACGATTTCCAATCTTATTAAATTGTCGCTGTCGTTTTATCCGGTCAAAGAAGCGTCCGTCGGATTTTCCGGCGTATACGCTTCCGGCAATAACGGAGGATTTGATGCGTTTCGGGGTTTTTCGTCGCAGACTGCGGTGCTTGCGTCTGAAACCGCGGGCTTCACTACCGAATACGGCAGCAAGATCAAAGCGATGCTCTCGGGTTCGTACACCTTTTTGTCGAATATCTACGTCGCATCTTCTCTCGCACTCGTGTTCGCATGTCCTGAAAGTGTTTCGTACAACGGCTTTCAATGGCGGATCGACGGAATGTGGAATATTTTCCACGATCTGCAGCTTTCCTCGAGCATATATCAATATATAGGCAAAGACAAAGAGAACGATAAAATCTGTTTTTCGCTCGGTGGAACATTTGTTTTTTAATCGAAATGAGTGTCTTCATGTTATAACGATAAATATTGACAACAGGAGGTTGTTTATGAATTGCGTTACGATGATCAAAAAATCGATTTGCGTTGCATTTGCAGCGCTCTGTATTGCGCTTCCGCTGTGCGCGGCTTCGGCGACCGTCGTCTCTGCGGAAGGTAAAGTGGAAGTGGAGCGGGGCGGTAAGTGGGTTCCGCTTTCCGCAAACGATACGGTTTCTGAAGGAGAAATCATTTCGACGGGATTTAAATCCAAAGCCCTGCTCCGTTATCAGGGTTCGGTACTGCAGATCGGCGCTTTGACGCGCGTTACGCTCGAAAAGCTCGCCGAAGGCGAAAAAAGCGATACGGTCGCCCTCTATTTGAATACGGGTGCGGTAAAATCTACAGTGCAAAAAACTGAAAACCGCCGCGTAAATTACACCGTGCGCAATCCCGTTGCGGTCGCTTCCGTGCGCGGTACCGAATTCGATTTCGCAGGGGACGGTGCCATTTCCTGTGCGGACGGCGCCGTCGTCACCTACAGCGCTCGTTTATACGATGCACCGGCTGTAAGCGAAGTTCCGTCTGAAGGCGAATCGAACGCCGCAACGCCCGCAACCGATATAGCACCCGCAGCTCCCGCCGGAGCCGTCGTCGTGCTGCAAGGGCAGGCCGTCGCGTTCACTTCCGACGGTATGAGTTCGAGTCCCGCTCAGTCCGCATCGGCAGCCGCTTCCCAAGTAGCCGCTACGGTCAGTACGCCGGTCGAAACCGAAAGTGTCGGCACGGGTGCGGCAGGCTCCGCCGGCGCCGGCGCCGCGAGCGAAGTCATAGCGAAAAATACCGCCACGATCAAAGTACGCGTTTCGTTCAAGGACTGACGCGGAAAGCATCGTCAGCATCTCGAAAAAATCGCTAAAGATTATTTTCGAGATGCCCTACAGTAATAAAACCGCGATGTGATATACGATGAACGACAGGACGAGCGCGCTTGCGATATAGTAAAACGCGATCGATGCCGTCCATTTGAGCGAATGCGTTTCGCGATATGTCGCCGTAACGGCCATGAGGCAGGGCACGTTGAACGAAACGGCGAACATAAAGGCGAGCGCTTCCGCTTTTGAAATCGCTCCGGGTAAAACGGATGCGAGGTTTCCGCTTGACGCACCGGCGGTTTTCGACAAAAAAGTCGCCGTCATAACATCGCCCGTTCCGACATAGAGCGAATTCAATACTCCGAGTACCGCTTCTTTTGAAACGGCGGAAGCGAGAAAGGCGATAAAAGTCTGCCAGCCCAATCCGAAAACGCGCGTGACGGGCTCGATGTACGTGCCGAATCGATAGATGATGCTGTTTTCCGCGCGTCCCGTCGATGAAAACGAAAGCGCCCAAAAAATCACCGAAATCAAAAATATGACGCGAAGCGCACGCTTAAAGATATCCCACGATTTTGCGAACGACGTATAGAGCACGTTTGCCCATCTTGGCCGGTGGTACGGCGGAAGTTCCATGAGCATACCGGTACGCTCTGCGGCGGGCGAAAGCTTGTTGCCGAAAATCTTTGCCGTGATGAATATCATAAAAAACATATACGCATAGATGCCGAGCATGACGAGGATGCCGTCCGCGCCGAAAAAAATCGTCGCAAGCGTCGGCATGACGGTCGCTATGGCGGCGCAGGGTACCGCCCACGTAAGCATAATCGTCAGTATGCGCTGACCCCAATTGTCGATGACGCGCGCGCCTGCGGCTCCTCCGATCGTGCAGCCCAAACCCATGAGCATGGGGCAGATGCTTTTTCCCTGCAGACCGAGCTTTGTCATCGTTCCGTCGAAAGCGTAGGAAATGCGCGCCAAAAATCCCGTTTCTTCGAGCGCCGTAAACGTAAACGTTACGCCGACGACGAAACCCGCCATCGCGGCGGCAAAGTACACGACGTTCGGAATCAAATCGGCAGCGAGCGATTCCAAAAAAGGAGCCGCGTGTCCGGCCTGCATGAGGCGATGGAGAAGTGGAGAAGCGAAACTCGGAATAAGGGAACCGAGCCCCATGAGCGGTATGGCCATGATCATCGACGCGACGAAAGCGAGCAGCATGAGCGCGACTGAAAACGGCTTTCCCCAGCGGCGGCTCGTAAAGATGCGGTCGGCTTTTGAAAGCGCTGCGCGCTTTTTTTCGCCCGAGACGACGCCGTCGAGCAGCGCTTCGATCCATTGAAAGCGGGCGTTTGCAAGTTCCATTTCGCTTTTTGCACTGCTGCACAGAGCGTCGAGTTTTTCCGTATCGATTTTTTTCGGATTATTAAATTCGTTTCGGAGGATACCTTTCAGTTCGGGATATTTTTTTCTGTCGGCGGCGACAAAGGGAACGACGGTGATGCCGAGCCGTTTTGAAAGGAGTGCCGTGTCGATCGATTTTCCCTGCAGTTTTGCGACATCCATCATATTGAGAATTAAAACGGCCGGCACGCGCATCGGTGCGAAGTCTGCGAGCATGTAGAGATTGCGCCTGAGCTGAGAGGCGTCGGCGAGGACGCAGACGATGTCGGCTTTACCGGATGCGATGTAGTCTCGTGTGATCTCCTCTTCCTGTGAGCCCGCCGAAAGGGAATAGCTTCCCGGAAGATCGGCGACAGTACAGCGCTCTCCGTCGATAGTGAAATAGCCTTCTTTTTGTTCTACCGTTTTTCCGGGCCAGTTGCCGACGTGCTGGTGCGAACCCGTAAGGCCGTTATACAGCGTGGATTTTCCGGAATTCGGCTGTCCGAGCAATGCGATTGTCTTTGCCATGATCAGTTCTCCGCTTCTACGAAAATTTTACCGAGATCGCCGCAGCTGATCGCGATGAGCGTGTCGCGCGCTTCGATGAGTATGGGCTGTTTTTTTTCGTGCCTCACGACGGTGAGGGGGCAGCCGACCGTAAGCCCCATCGACGTAACCCTTCCGATAAAATGCGCGTCTCCTGCGATATCGGTTATCGTTCCGGAAAAGCCTTCCTTCGTTTCGCTCAGCGACATAGCACCTCCGTTATATCTCCCGCAATTTTTAGAAACGCGTTCGGTATGCGCAACCAAAAAGATAGCCTAGGCTAATATAACTATAGCACAGGTTTCCGTATTACGCCACAGAAATTTTATCCTATGATTATTTTACCGTAGTCGATGCCGTAAAAAGCTATTTTGTAATAAGATCCGCGCGATGGAAAAGTCACAATACGGGGCGTTGCGGGGTGTCCCCGCAGTGGGGGCAGCAAAAAAGACCGGAGCGCGAAGCGCGAGGACTTTGGAGCGAGGGGGAGACTTCCCCCTTCGGATCATTTCGCTTTTCAGTATCGATGCAGAATTTCAGCGAGATTTCAACAAATCGTGTTGCCGAAAACGGACTTCTCTGGTATACTGAAAATTATGCCGGTGATAACGAATTTCGGTACGCTTCTCCGTTCGTACGCGAATAAACAAAATTCCGCATTTGTCAATCTTCGCGATTTTTGCGATTATATAAAAAAATACGCGGAACATTATATCGAAGAAGAACCCGGCTTGGTGTGCTACCTCGGTAATACGGAAGATACGGTTATCGCGGAGCTGCAAAAGCTTGAAGCAAAGCACCTCGTAGCTATGCTGGAGCGGGACGGCGACAAGCAGATCATCATCGTCATCATGTACTATACGGTCAGGTTTGCGCAGCGCTATAAAGAGCTTGCGTTCAATCCTGCCGTCCCTTTTCCGACGCTGACGGATTTACCGAAACAGCTTTCATCGGACGCGCTGGAAAAAAGATCGGCGTCCGATCTGCTTACGTCGTTTTTTGCGAAGCAGGATTTAAAATCGCCGAAGCTCTATGTCGTGCAGCTGCCGCGAAACGTGCCTTCCATTCTGTTCCCCGAATGTGTGCCGATACAGATGCTCATCGATGCGGCGCTTTCCAAAATCCGTACGATGCTCAAAAAAGAAGAGTATCACGATTATTTTTTGAAAAAACTCCGCAACGCGAATCCCGGAAAAGAGATTTCCATAAAAACTTTTTTTGAGCAGTTTGTTACGAAGCAGGACAGCGCATCGCAGCTGTTGGAATCGTCTGCGAACTCCTTTTATTCGTGGAGCCAGCTCTGTTATTTTATCAGACAGGATTTTGAAAAGGTAAAAGATACGACGCTTGAAGACGCGAATCTCCTGCAGGCGGTTTCGATCGCGGAATTGCATCTTTTGATGCTCAAAAGCGAAGTGCAGGAACAGCAGCAAAAAGACGAGGCGCTCCAATTGCTCGAAGCCGCGCTCGATAAGCCGCCGTATTTTTATCCGATGAGCGCGATCGTCAAGATGACCGATCCGAAGGGTATGCCGCTCGGCAACCGCTACACCGACGACGATTTGAAAAAATTTCTTGAGCGGCTTACAACCGAAAGCAAGGACGGTGAGCTGCCGCGCCTGCTCGTCTTTAAGATCGATTCGGGTACGAGATATTTTGTATATAAGTCGAAAGTATTTCCGCTGATCATACGATTGTGCAACGAAGCGCACAGCGTCATAAAGCAGAATCTCACGAATAAATGGCATAAGGCACTCGAAAATTTTGAAAAGCTTCCCGAAATGCATGACAGGCAGCGTTTCGAGTCGGTGCTTAAAACGCAGGTTGAAAAAACATCCCCTGTTTTGTATGCACTGCTCAACGCCAACTTTTTGACTCTGCTCGATATCGAACTGCAAAACAGCGTGAGCGGAGGAAACTTCCGTCTCTTTTCGAACGGACGGCTTTTACCCTACGCCGAGCTGCTTATGATCGGAAATGCGACGGTGCTTTCCAATGCGAAAATACTTTTGCCGTTTTGGTATTCCATTCCGGTCGTTTCGCAAATCATCGGATTTTTTATGCGCGGTTCGAAAAAGAAAAACGTCGAAGAAGAAGTGAAAGATACCCGTTCGACGAACAAAAATATCCGCCCCGCAACCAAGCGCGAAGCGATCATACAGGCTGCAAAAACGGTTGAAAACGATCTTGTTCCCGAAGGCTCGACGGTAGACCGCGAACTCGATTCGTACTGCAAACAGTGGAATAAACTGATATCGCCGGATGCCCATCGCCAGCTCACCGAAGACGTCAATTCCCTGATCCGCGGCTATATGCGCAGAGTTATCCATACGATTTCGGCTCAGACGTTTACGGTCGAGCGCGTGCGGAGTCTTGCGGAATCTCTTATTAAAACGCCGAATATGCAAAAGATCACGGAACAGGAGTCGCTGTTTATGTACGTGCAGCTGTACATCCTGCGTCTCATCAGTAACGGTTAGTCGATACCGGCGTGTGCTATCTTTTCGCCGAAAGCGAAAAAGACAGCTTTACGCTCGGCGCAAGCGATGCGACCGGCCGTGTATACATTTCAAGCGAGTATGCTCTGCCGTTGCGATTCGGCGAAATTACATTTATAATTATCGAAACGAAAATTATTTTGATTCATAAAGAGGTTTGGAAATGCTGGCAAAAGCGGTTCGTATACACGGAGCAAATGATTTACGTCTCGATACGTTTGAACTTCCTCCCATTAAAGACGATGAAATCCTCGTAAAAGTGGTTTCCGACAGTATATGCATGTCGAGCTATAAGTGCGCCATACTCGGAACGAAGCACAAGCGCGTACATGCCGATGTGGCCGATCATCCGGCGATAGTCGGGCATGAGTTTGCGGGCGATATCATAGAAGTCGGCGCAAAGTATACGTCCCGTTTTAAACCCGGTATGAAGTTTACGATCCAGCCGGCGCTCAACTATAAGGGTGAAATGTGGTCGCCGGGATATTCCTATGAATTTTGCGGGGGCGATGCGACGTACTGCATTTTGCCGCACGAAGTCATGGAACTTGATTGTCTGCTCGAATATAAAGGGGACGCATATTTCGAAGCGTCTCTTGCGGAACCGATGTCGTGCTGTATAGGCGCTTTTCACGCGTGTTTTCATACGCAGATGGGAGTATATGCTCACGAAATGGGGATCAAAAAAGGCGGCAAGCTCGCGCTGCTCGCCGCGGCAGGCCCCATGGGGCTCGGTGCATTGATGTATGCCGTCCACTGCGACAGACGGCCGTCGCTCATCGTGCTTACCGATATCGATGAAAAACGCATAGCGCGCGCAAAGAAAATTTTCCCCGAAGCCGAAATGAAAAAACTCGGCGTGCAGGTCGAAATAATAAACACAAACGACAGCCCGGATCCTGTAGGCCGGCTTAAACGCTATGCGCCGGAAGGTTTCGACGATGTATTTTGTTTTGCACCGGTTGCTTCGGTTCTGACACTGAGCTCCGCCGTTTTGGGGCGTGACGGTTGTTTGAATTTTTTCGCAGGTCCGACAGATAAACAATTTTCTGCCGATATAAATTTTTACGACATCCACTATAATGCAACACACGTTATCGGGACGACCGGCGGCAATGTAAGCGATATGATAGAATCGCTGCGTATGACGGAAGAAGGAAAGCTCGAGCCTGCAGTGATGGTTACGCATATAGGCGGTCTTGCAAGCGCTGTACAGACGACGCTTGAGCTTCCGAAAATACCGGGCGGTAAAAAACTGATCTATACGCATCTCGATCTCCCCTTGACCGCGATCGAGGATTTCCGCTCTCTCGGAGAGGGCGACTCCCGTTTCGGACAGCTTGCCGATATCGTAGACGCTCATAAAGGACTGTGGAATGCGGAGGCGGAAAAATATCTGCTTGCCAATTGGAACAATGAACGCTGAACGATTGCAGTGCTTGTCGTACGAAACGATTCCGACGCTAAGTACAAAGATTTTGCCGTCTTCTCTTTGATTGCACATCTCTTTGAGCGCATAATTTACAAAATTCGCTATTCGGGTTATGATGCCGATATGCGCACTGGTTTTCACAGAAGCGGACTGTTGCTTTCGGATGACCGTACTGCAGTTATTTCCTTTGTTTCAGACGAAGGCATCGAATCCGTCGATGTCCCCGATTCCGTTACCGACATACCCTCCTCTCTTTTTTCCGGCTGCGCTGCACTCAAACGGATAAAGCTTTCGTCTTCTCTGCGCTATCTTCCCGATCGGCTCTTTGAAGGCTGCGCTTCTCTTGAAAAAATTATTATGCCGCCCGAAGTCGATTCGATCGGCAGGGCTGCGTTTTCCGGCTGTGCATCGTTAAAATCGATCCCGTTCCGCGCCGGTCTGACGGAGCTTTCGGAAGACGTCTTTTCGTATTGTACCTCGCTCGTATCGCTCGTTATTCCCGACTCGGTGGAACGGATCAAAAGCGGGGCAGCTGCGGACTGTACGAAACTTGCCGCACTCGTATTGCCTTCTTCGCTCAAAACGCTCGAAGCGGGCGCGTTTGCCGGCTGCTCGTCGCTTCGTCATATTCGAATCTCGGAAGATAACGATGTCTTTTACGTCGATGAAAAGGACGGCTGTCTGTATCGTCGCGAAAAAGACGGCGACGTCGTCGTTCTCCGCCCCTGCGATTTTGAAAAGACTGCAGCGAAATTGATTAAAACGGACGAAGATGAAGAGCCTTCCGGCAAGCTTGAAAAGGAAGACCTTTCCGAAATCGACCGGTACGAAGCGGATGCGCGAAAAGCGGCGAACGAAGCGGAGTCGCGTAAAGACGAAGCGAACGACGAAATCGATAATCGGAATGTCGGTAAGGAAAGCGGCGGTTCTGATGTCGGCGACGGACAAGCGGATTTACGTAAAGATGAAGCAAGCGGCGGCGAAAAAATCGGCGATGCAACCTATGCGGTTTCTTCCACCGTCGAAACAATCCGCGATATAACCGATGACTCTTCCATCGTTGAAAATGACGACGATACAACAGATAACGCCGCCGCGGAAAAATCGGACGATCACGGATGGGCGGAAAACTCCGTTCCCGATCTTGCCGAAGACCAAGCGGACGAAACGACCGTCGAAAATGCCGTCCTGAATCCGGCTGCAAGCGATGCGGCTTTTTCCGCCGAAACGATCGGCGAATCCGACGCAAAAGAACCGGTTGCAATATTATCGAAAAAAAACGATAATTCCGATACTGCGGAAAATCGCCGAACCGAAACGGCTGAAGCCGCCGCGGGCATATCGGTCGATGAATCGGAAGAGCCCGATGAAAATAGGCGGCTCGATACGGTCGAAGTGGCAGCCGGTGCGCCGGATAGGGACGAAGCGGAATTGCAGCATACTCCTGAATCGGCAGGAGAAAACGACGATAGCGGAAAAGAGGAAGAAGAAATTATTAATTTTAACGGCGGAGCGATGCCGGATGAAATTGAGATTTGTAAATTTAATAATAAAGAATCAAGTGATGTGATGGAGACAAAAACGATGCCGAGTATCAATCAATCAAGTGTCGATGAAATTTTTAAAAAGGCTTCCGAAGTCAAATCGGAAAACGTGCGGACTGCCGACGACGGTTTTAAGCCTATTTCTCAGGACGAGCTCAATATGCTCGTTGCGGAAAGCGATATCCTGCGGCAGAATACGCCGGCCGACATAACGGTTTCGGCGAGCGCGCAGGAGCACGAGCATTCCCGATCGGGCGATTCGCTTTTGAAACGTATCGGTGATGCGGCAAAAAAATACGAATGCATAAGCCTTTCGAATGCGGGCGGCAAAAGCGATTGGAACGACAGCCTCTACGTGTTTGCCGAAGGACTCGTGCTCGACGCTTCCGGAAACGGGCATTTTTCGAAAGCGCTTGAAAGCTGCTCGCGTCGGATCGCGGCGATTCACAAATATTCGAAGATTTTTATGTATTACGGACTTCCCTTCGGCGACGATGAGTTCGCACACATGTTTACCGGCTTTATCGCCGAGCGCAACACGGTGTATGCGTGCAGCGCATCGAAGATGTCGCTGCTTTCCGAAGATGCGCGCCGTTTTGCATCGCTTGCGGGGATCAGCCTTGAGCGGGATCAAATCGAATGCACGAACGAGCGCGCGGGAAATCCCGAAGCGAAGCTTATTAAACTGATACTGCAGGACGATTATTCGGCATAAATTCCGAACACCGTTTTGCCGTCGGGCATCGTTGTAAACTTATCGAATTTCCAGAGGCGCTATATGAGCAGGAGGTATAATATTGTCTGAAATCGTATTTGCAGATTTTGTACAGCAGGTTTTATCCCTCTCTTATGATCAAACTATTGTATTGATGGAAAAAATGCTTGAAAATCTGAAAACGAAAACTTCCGAATCGCATAGTATAAATAATTATGCCGAAATGGAACGAAACGTATCTGAATCCGTTATGAATTCTATGTGGAGTGAATTGAAAAATGATGCGTGGTGAGATATGGTGGGTCGATTTCGGTATCCCTGTCGGCAGTTTAGCGGCATACAGACGCCCTGTAATTGTTATGCAAAATGAATCCGATTTAAATACTGTCGTAGTTGTTCCCCTTACTGCGAATCTTGCCGCGGCAGAATATAAGCCGAATGTATTTTTTTCAAAAGTCGACACTGCATTGCCGAAAGATTGCGTTGCGGTTATTCATCTTATCGGCGCCGTAAATAAATTTTGCTTTATTAAAAAAATATCTGCGATTTCCGATATCATGTATAAAAATCTCGTTCGGGCAGTCAATGATTTTATTTGTTAAAAGCTTTTTACACGTGTGAAAATTGCAATAGGCGAAGCTGTATGTAGCCCGAATACTTGTTCCATCGTAAATTAATTATAACTGTAGAGCTGAAATATTTATTCAAAAATCGCTTGACGAACATCGCCTCGATGGATTAGGATAGACCCATATTTTATTCATGCGTCGGGGTATCTTGATTTTGACCGACAGAGGTTTACAATGGCACAGATGAAAAGCGATAATGCAAAGAAAGGTATAGAACGTGCGCCGCACCGTTCACTGTTTTATGCGATGGGATATACGGACGAAGAACTCGGCCGCCCGCTCGTCGGCGTGTGTTGCGCGAAAAACGAAATCATTCCGGGTCATTTCGAACTCGATCGCATCGCCGAAGCTGCAAAAGCGGGCATCCGCATGGCAGGCGGTACGCCTATAGAATTTCCGGCGATCGGCGTATGCGACGGCATCGCGATGGGGCACGAAGGGATGAAATACTCCCTCGTGACACGCGAGCTTATCGCCGATTCGATCGAATGCGTCGCGAAAGCGCACCAATTCGACGCGCTCGTGCTCATCCCGAACTGCGATAAAATCGTTCCCGGCATGCTCATGGCTGCCGCCCGCTTAAATCTCCCGACCGTCGTCGTTTCAGGCGGACCTATGATGCCCGGTCACGTTGCGAATTCTTCGAACCCCTACGCGGCAAAGGGTTTGAGTTTAAGCGATATGTTTGAAGCCGTCGGTGCCGTCGCTGCGGGAAAGATCGACGAAGCGCAGCTCAAAGAGCTCGAAGAGCGCGCCTGTCCCGGCTGCGGCGCGTGCTCGGGTATGTTTACGGCGAACAGCATGAACTGTCTCACCGAAGTGCTCGGTCTCGGTCTTCCCGGAAACGGGACGATTCCCGCGGTAACCGGGCGGCGCATAGCCCTGGCAAAACGGGCGGGTATGCAGGTTATGGAAATGTTTGACAAGGGGATCACCGCGCGTTCCATGATGACACCCGATTCGTTTCGAAACGCGCTTACGGCGGATATGGCGCTCGGCTGTTCGAGCAATACGGTGCTCCATGTTCCGGCGATCGCGCACGAAGCGGGCGTCGCAATCGATCTGCACATGATAAACGATATCAGCGAAGTAACCCCGAACCTCTGTCACCTCGCTCCGGCCGGTCACACGTTTATGAACGAACTCGACGACGCCGGCGGCGTTGAAGCGGTACTCGCCGAGCTTGCAAAAAAACAATTGATAAAAACCGATTTGATCACGGTTACCGGAAAGACGATCGCCGAAAATATTAGAAACGCCGTAAACAGAAATACTTCGGTTATTCGACCGATCGAAAATCCTTTTTCGCCCAACGGCGGCATTGCGGTTTTGTTCGGCAATCTCGCGCCTGACGGTACGGTCGTAAAGCGGAGCGCCTGTGCAAAAGAATTGATGAAGCACACGGGACCTGCCCGCGTATTCGACGACGAAAAGGACGCGATGGCGGCGGTGCAAAAGCGTGAGATCAAACCGGGCGATGTCGTTGTCATCCGTTACGAAGGGCCGAAAGGCGGGCCGGGCATGCGAGAGATGCTCGCCGTTACCGCAGCTCTTGCGGGACAGGATCTCGATAAAGACGTCGCCCTCATCACGGACGGGCGCTTCAGCGGCGCAACGCGCGGCGCCTCTCTCGGACACTGCTCTCCCGAAGCGGCCGTCGGCGGGCCCATAGCCCTCGTACACGAAGGCGACAAAATCACGCTTGACATAAACGCGTACACGATCACGCTCGAAGTGAGCGACGAAGAACTTCAAAAGCGAAAGGCTGCATGGAAGGCACCGTCTCCGAAAGCAACGGAGGGATACCTTGTCCGCTATGCGAAACTCGTGTCGTCCGCCGACAAAGGCGCGATTTTACAGTGACCCTTTGTGTGCGCCTGCGTGCTTTTTTGACGGCACCGCGCGTGCTGTATGATAAATTATTTATTATTAATATTTAGCAAGAGGATGATCCATGAAATATACCGGTGCGCAAATCGTTGTAGAATGTCTTATCGAACAGGGAGTCGATACCGTTTTCGGTTACCCCGGAGGAGCGATCCTCAATATCTACGACGAACTGTATAAAAACGAAAAACGCCTCCGCCATATCCTCACCGCTCACGAACAGGGCGCTTCTCACGCAGCCGACGGTTATGCGCGTTCGAGCGGTAAAGTCGGCGTCGTCATGGCGACAAGCGGGCCGGGCGCGACGAACCTCGTTACGGGTATCGCGACGGCGTATATGGACTCCGTTCCCATGGTCGCGATCACGTGCAACGTCATAGCGCCCCTGCTCGGCAAAGACAGTTTTCAGGAAATCGATATCACGGGTGTAACGATGCCGATCACGAAGCATAATTTTATCGTGCGCGATGTCGGACAGCTTGCCGACACGATACGCGAAGCGTTTTTTATCGCAAAGACGGGGCGCCCGGGTCCCGTACTCATCGATATTCCGAAAGACGTCACGGCAGCTTCCTGCGATTATGTTCCGGCACCGCTCGACGCGCAGTTCGCAAAGCGCAAAGCGAGTCTGCACCGCATTATGAAAGTATGTGACATCCCCGACGAAAAAATCAATAAACTCGCCTCCCTCATCAATGCGTCGGAGCGGCCCTTTATCTACGCGGGAGGCGGAGTCCTCATATCGGATGCGTGCGAAGAGCTCAAAGCACTCGCCGAAAAAGCGCAGATCCCCGTTTCGATGAGTCTTATGGGAAAGTCCGCTTTTCCGAACACGCACGCGCTTTCGACCGGCATGATCGGTATGCACGGGACGAAGGCGTCGAATACGGCTGTCGATAAATGCGATCTCCTGCTTGCGATAGGCACGCGTTTCAGCGATCGCGTCATAGGCGATCCCAAGAGATTTGCAGGAAAGGCGAAGATCGTGCAGATCGACGTGGATCCCGCAGAAGTGAACAAAAACATCGCAGTCGACGATTCCCTTGTCGGCAGCATCAAAGATGCGCTTTCGCGTCTTTTGCCCCTCGTCGAAAAAAGGAAAGCATCCGAGTGGAATGCGAAGATAGACGAATGGAAAGCCGAAGTTCCGCCGAGTTGGAAGCAAAGCGGTAAGCTTTCTCCGAAAGCGATTTTCGAATATGTCAACGGTAGAGTTCCTTCCGATACGATTGTCACGACCGAAGTGGGGCAGCATCAAATGTGGACGGCGCTCTTTTATCATTTCGAAAAACCGCGTACCTTTCTTACGTCGGGTGGATTGGGGACGATGGGCTTCGGCACGGGAGCGGCGATCGGCGCGCAATTTGCGAACCCCGATAAAACCGTCGTACATTTTGCCGGCGACGGTTCGTTCCGCATGAACTGCAACGAACTTGCGACGATAAGCCATTACGGTCTTCCGATCATCATTATCATTTTCAATAACGGCGCGCTCGGAAACGTCCGCCAATGGCAGACGCTCTTTTACGAAAAGCGCTACAGCGCGACGACGCTCGATTTCGCCCCCGATTTCGTAAAGCTCGCCGATGCCTACGGAGTGACAGGCGTCCGCGTTACCGATGAAGCGGAATTCAAAAAAGCTTTCGATGCGGCACTCGCTTCCGGAAAGCCTGCTGTAATCGACGCTGCGATCGACAAAGACGAAATGGTACTTCCGATGATTCCGCCCGGAAAATCCGTCGACCGCATTATGATGGATATCGACCTGTAAGAGCCGCATTTTAAGCCGCATTTGAAAGGTGGTAATTAATCGATACATGCGGTATACTGGATATATCGTATAGGGAACCTCTAAAGACTGCAGTTTTTAGAGGTAACTTTAAAAATGCGACGGAAACGGAGGCCTCTATGTACGAGTCCGGCGAAGATTACCTTGAAGCGATCCTCAGAGTAAAAAATGTAAAAGGTACGGTTCATTCGGTCGATATCGCGAAAAAGCTCGGCGTTTCGAAACCGAGCGTGAGCAGGGCTGTCGGCATATTGAAGCGTGACGGCTATCTCGAAGACAGCGAAGGCACGGAACTCGAATTTACGAAAAAGGGTCTTGAAAAAGCGACGAACGTGTATTCCCGCCATCGCCTGCTTACCGATTTTTTTGTAAAGATCACCGGCGTTTCCAAAGAGCAGGCTGAAGAAAACGCATGCCGCGTCGAACACGATATCGATGCCGACATCGTTGCGGGTATCGAAAAGTGGATGAAAAAAAATAAAAAATAATTTACAGGGTAACCGCAACGGAAACTATATTCGGCTGTACTCCCTGCTGCTGACCTGCCATTCGCCGCGGTCTTCCGCATACCGTGCAGGCAGCGCTTTCCGCCTACGCCCGCCCGGCGCGGGGCTAAAGGCAGCGACCGCAGCGGAGCGAGGACGCCGAGCGTGAGCGAGCCGCAAAGGGCGGGTTGGCCGATCCGTTTTGTCCGTATCTCCCGTGTCGATTTCAATTTTTTTTGTTAAAACGATTTCCGAGTTTTATTTACTTATCTTTTTATAATTTTTCACATTTTATTTTACAAATTGCAAAAACGGGTGTATAATGTTTATAATAAGCTGTATTTATTACACTTATGGTTTATATGGCGGTCGTATGGACGATAAAGATCGGCGACGAGTGTCGACTTTATCTCGATTTTGCGTAAAGGACATATCACGGTCTGTGCGTAAAATCGTATGAATTATTTATTATTTAACGTGTGCGCCCGCCGGAAGCGTCGGGGTAAGGGTCTTCCGAGCGGACTACGCACACGGCTAAAAACTTTTAGGAACTTGCGCCTTGCATGAAGCGCCGCTGCAAGTTTCCCCAAAAATTTTTAGGGAGGATGTATGGTTTCTTTCTTTCTGTGTATCGGTCTGCTTATAGCAGGGTATTTCGTGTACGGAACGATCGTCGAAAAAGTGTTCCAGCCTGATGCGAATCGGGTGACGCCCGCTATGGCAAATCCTGACGGTATCGACTACGTTCCGATTTCAACGCCGCGCGCTTTCCTCGTTCAGCTTTTGAATATCGCCGGTCTCGGACCGATTTTCGGTGCGATTTCGGGTGCATTGTGGGGACCGAGCGTCTACCTCTGGATCGTCGGCGGTACGATTTTTGCCGGTGCGGTGCACGATTATCTTTCGGGTATGTTGTCCGTTCGGAACGACGGTGCGAGTATTTCGGAGATTACGGGAAAATATTTGGGACCCGTTATGATGAGCGTCATGCGCATATTCAGCGTCGTTTTGCTCGTCATGGTCGGCGTCGTCTTTATGGTAGGGCCGGCGGGATTGCTCGCGCTTTTGACGCCCGAGTGGCTCAACGTAAAAGTGTGGACGGTGATCATCCTCGTTTACTATTTCCTTGCGACGCTGCTTCCGGTCGATAAAGTCATCGCACGCTTTTATCCGATTTTCGGCATCTTCCTCATCCTCATGGCGGTCGGCGTTTCGGTTGCGACGATGGTAAACAACGGCGTCCGCCCGATGATGGAAATTACGCTTGAAAACCTCTATCCTGCGGCAACGCAAAAACCGATTTGGCCGCTTATGTTCATCACGGTCGCCTGCGGCGCCATATCAGGCTTTCACGCAACGCAGTCGCCGATCGTTTCGCGCACGCTACGGAACGAAAAAGAGGGTCGCAGAGTATTTTACGGTGCGATGGTCGCGGAAGGCATCATCGCGATGATTTGGGCATCTGCCGCAATCGCATTTTTCTGGAACAAAGGCGGTGCCGGTACCGGTCTTAAAGCGATGCTTGAAATGGGCGGCGGAAACCCGAAATCGGTATATGCGATCTGTACGGGTCTTCTCGGAAAAGTCGGAGGGGCGATTGCGCTTATCGGCGTTATCGCTTGTCCGATCACATCCGGCGATACGGCATTCCGCAGCGCGCGTATGGTCATCTTCGATTGGTTCAAGCTCAACGAAAAAGATCTCAAGATTCGCCTTTCGATTGCAACTCCGCTGCTTTTGATCGGCTACGGTATTTCGTGGATCAAGTACGGCGTCGTCTGGCGGTATTTTTCGTGGTCGAACCAAACGCTCGCAATGATCGTATTGTGGGCGGGTGCGGCCTATCTTGCGACGAATTATCCGAACAGAAACCGCTGCTGGCTCGCCGCGATTCCCGCGACCTTTATGTCCGCCGTATCGATCACCTATCTCTGCTATGCGCCCGAGTGTTTCAACCTCGTACGGCTCGGTCAGACGGGCATTACGATTTCCTATGCGGTAGGTATCGTCTTTGCGGTCGTTTTCCTCTGCATGTTTATGTTCAGAATTTATTTGAATCCGAAGCGCAGTCTCGAATTGCAAAATAAAACGATCATCGGCCGCAAATAAATCATACGGCGCATGATGTGTAAAAGCCGCCCGAACGTCAGCGATGGCGTCGGGCGGCTTTTTTATGTACAGGTTTTACGATGTCCTGTGTGTGAAGTGAGAGTATCTGCGTTAAAACTTTTCGATTTCTTCTTTTGTGAGGCCGGTCAGTTTTTTACCATATCGATGACGACCCGCACGAGCAGCACGATGAGCAAAAGAGCCGCAAGGCACAAAGCGCCGAAGAGAATCTTATAATTTGCCGGCACGGTTTTGAATTCCGGCACTTCTTTTTTATTTTGTACCGCCTCTTTTTCGGTATCAGGCGTCCCGTTTTTTTTCACGACTTTATCTTTCGCATCGCTTTTTGCGCTTTGTTTTTCGCCCTCTTTTGCCGCCGCCCGTATATCCCGCATTTTTTCAGGCGCAAAGGGGATGACGATGCGCGCGTGCCCCGCCCAGTTTTTGTACGAATCGGCAAGGCCTATGACCGCCGTTTCATCGGAGAAGGAATCGAGTATGCGAGCGTTGAAGTGCTTTGTAAAATAATTGCGATCGTCGTAGTGATTCGTATTCCACCAGCATACTTTTTGCGCGAGCGCATCCGCTTCGCTTACGGGAAAGTCGTACGCCGCTTCGATGTAGCCCGACACGATAAACGCGAGCGCTTTGATCGTTCCGACTTTCGCGTTCGGCGCAATGTAGATGATGTCGGCTCCGGGAAGCGAGTCCGACGAAGGAATGCGGCGCACGCGGTATTTTTTTGAGGGAGCGCCCGATGCATAGGGTTCGCCGTTTTTATGCTGTGCATCCTGCCGTTTAATGCTTCCGCCGAGCCTGCGCCCCATATCGCGTATCTGCTTTGCGGTATTGAATTCGTTTTTCGGCACGGGGGACGTATCTTCGATATACTCCGCTCTCTTTGCCGTATCGAGGAGCGCCGTATCGATGTGTACGGCAAAGAGAGCGCTTGCCGAAAGCAGCGCCGAAACGATGACGGATAATTTTTTTACCATAACGCACTCCCGTAAAAGTCGACGAACAAAGTCGGCTTTGCCTGTGAATTTGTCATTCGTACCTATACAGTATACAAATCATTGTAAAAATAAACAATGTAGTGTATACTGGCGAAACTATGGATACGCACGGTACGATGACCGGGGATAATCATGCTGCTCTGTGGCACGGTCGTTTTTCCGAAGGACCGGACGCAGCGGCAGTCGCGTTTGAAACTTCAATTCACGCCGACCGGCGCATGGCTCGCGATGATATTTTCGGAAGCAAAGCGCACGCGGAAATGCTCGCGCGTACGGGTATAATCTCGCGCAAAGAAGCCGATGAAATTATCGCCGCGCTCGACTCGATCGATGCCGATATTGCGTCGGGCAAGCTTTCGGTCGATGCTTTCGCCGAAGACATTCACTCGTTTATAGAATCTGCGCTCACCGACAGAATCGGAGAAGCGGGCAAAAAAGTGCATACGGGCAGGAGCCGAAACGATCAAATCGCCCTCGACGAAAGGCTCTATCTCAGGCGGACGATTCCCGAACTGCAAAAAAAGATTGCGTACCTCATCGAAACGCTCGCCGGTATCGCCGAACGCCACACGCAATCGATTATGCCGGGCTTTACGCATATGCAGCACGCACAGCCGGTGACGCTCGCTCATCATCTGTGCGCGTGGGCGTGGAGTTTTACGCGCGATTGGGAACGGCTTTCCGATGCGCTTAAACGTATTTCGCGCTCACCGATAGGGGCCGGAGCCCTTGCCGGAACGACGCTTCCGCTCGACAGAAAACTCGAAGCGGAACTGCTCGGCTTTGACGGAGTTACGCCCAATTCGCTCGACACCGTTTCCGACCGCGACTACTGCATCGAATTCGCATCGTGCTTTGCGCTTTTGCAGATGCACCTTTCGCGAGCCGCCGAAGAGGTCGTGCTGTGGTCTACGTCGGAATTTTCGTTTATCGAATTGAGCGAAACGTGGTCGACCGGCAGTTCGATCATGCCGCAGAAAAAAAATCCCGACTTTGCCGAACTCATCCGCGGGCGGACGGGCAGGGTATACGGCGATCTCGTAGCTCTTTTGACGATGATGAAAGCGCTGCCGCTTGCGTATAACCGCGATATGCAGGAAGACAAAGAAAGCCTTTTCGACGCCTTCGACACGGTAAGCGCCTGCGTGTCGGTTTTTACTGATATGATCGCCTCCGCATCGTGGAATGTGCCGCGCATGGAAAGCTCCTGCGAAGACGGTTATCTCAATGCGACCGATGTCGCCGAATACCTCGTGCGCAAGGGTATTCCGTTCCGTACGGCACACGGCATTGCGGCTCAAGCGGCGCGCATTGCAATCGAAAAAAAGTGCGGACTCCAAGAACTTCCGATCGAGGATTTTAAAGCCTGTTCGGATCGCATCGAAGACGATATCTACCCGCTCATCGATTCGAAGTCCTGCGTCGATTCGCGAAAAACCGAAGGTGGGCCGGCTGCCGAGCGCGTTGCGGAGCAGATACAAGCGCTGAAGGATTTCGTAAACGGACGTATCTGACGCGGATCGGAAAACGCTTTTTTCCGGCGCATAAAAACTGTTGCATGTACTATGTAAAACGCGCGGATGCTGCGCGAAAAAGAAAATGCATCGCCTGATATATATTATTAATTTATTCGCAGAATGTAATAAAAGCGGTGCATGGAATATCGCCGTGGTGTACATACCTGCAAAAGCTTTACAGGAGATAAAAATGAAAAAAACGGTAACGGTATTTTTAGCTTCGCTTTTCGCTTTCTCTATCGTATTGGGGAGCGCAGGCTGCAAAAAACAAAACGCGTCTTCCGCCCGCGATACATCGCTTGACGATCTCATCTCGCGCGGCGTGTTCGTACTCGGACTCGACGATTCGTTTCCTCCGCTCGGTTTTCGCAATGCTGACGGCGAAATCGTCGGCTACGATATCGATTTGGCAAAAGAAGTGGCGAAACGGCTCGGCGTCGAGTTTAAAGCGCAGCCCATCGATTGGGGTGCGAAAGAGATGGAGCTGAACACCGGCAAAATCGACTGCATTTGGAACGGCTTTACGATGACGAAAGAACGTGAACAAGCGCTTTCGTTTACGAAGCCGTATTTGAAAAATGCGCAAGTGCTCGTCGTGCGAAACGACAGCGGTATCGCATCTCTGAAAGACATGGCGGGAAAAACAATCGCACTGCAAAGCGGTTCGAGCGCACAGGAAGCCGTTGACGGAAACGTCGAGTTTTCGCGCTCGCTCAAAGAACAGGTACTCTTAAAAGACAACGTTACCGCGCTCAACGACCTTGAAATACGCGGCGTCGACGGCGTTGTCATGGACAGCGTTGTCGCAAACTACAGCATCTCCGCGACGGGAAAGCCCTTTATCGTCATCGACGAAGCGCTGTCCTATGAAAACTACGGTATCGCGTTCCGTAAGGGAAACACTGCCCTGCGCGACAAAGTACAGAGCGTATTGGAAGATATGCAAAAAGACGGAACGGTTACCGCCGTTTCGGTAAAGTGGTTCGGACGCGATATTTCGGTGATCGGTAACTAGATGACCAAGATGCTGCAGGCGATGCTGCGCGGGAGTGCAACGTCGATCGAAGTCTTTTTTTTAACGCTGCTTTTTGCGCTTCCGCTCGCCCTTCCGTTCTGCGCGGGTCGTATGGCGAAAAACCGTATACTCTCGGGGGCAACAAAAGTGTTTTTGCTCGTCATACGCGGAACGCCTCTCATGTTGCAGCTGCTCGTCGTGTACTTCGGTCCGAGCCTTTTGTGTCTTTGGTTCAACAAGAACTTCGGCACCGATTTTCGCGTCGCGTGGCCGCGTTTTCTCGCAGCGCTTGTCGCACTCATCGTAAACTACGCTGCCTACTTTGCCGAGATTTACCGCGGCGGTATCGAATCGATCCCCGTAGGACAATACGAAGCGGCGAAAGTGCTCGGCTATACGAAGCGACAAACCTTTTTGTATATCATCCTGCCGCAAGTCGTCAAGCGCATCATGCCCGCAATGGGCAACGAAACGATAACGCTCGTGAAAGATACCGCACTCGTTCAAGTGATCGGCGTGTCCGAACTTTTGCGCGTCGCGCAGGAAACGCAAAGCCGCCTCTTTTCGTTTATGCCGCTCTTCGTCGCAGGCGTTTTTTACCTTTTGATGAATTGGGGCGTTGAAATCGCATTTGCACGCATCGAAGCGAAACTCGCTTATTATCGTTAGCGGACAATGCCGTTTGTACAAAATCAAAAATAAAAAATTCTGCCGCTTGTTACGTCGCTCACTTTTCACTATAGTGTACAAACCGATCGTAAAAGCTGCGGTCTATGGATGATTGAACGATGATAAAAATGAGATTAATAAAATCAATAAAAACCATATTGTTGTTGAGCATCACGGCGTGCGCTTTTTTTTCGGTTTCCTGCGCTTCGACGAAGACGGGAAAAAAGCTTTTTTTGACCGATGAAAATTTTACGAGCCGGATCGGTACGGCTGAGAGCGACGCCGACGAGTCGTACATCTTTTTGCGTTTTTATGATCCGGAGCTTTCCTCGCCGGTTTACGTATCGAACATACTGAAAAACGGCATCGCAAAGGTGGACGTAAATCCGCTTCCGGTAAGTCACGTGGGTATCGGTTTCGATTTGCGCGACGATTTTTTCGGACTCACGCAGATGTCTCGTCCGCAGCTCGACAGAGAACGCTGCACCGATACGAAAGCGAATAATTATACAAAGCAGTGTGAGGCCGCATCTTCGAAGCAGATGCTGTATGCGATCAAAGCGACGGGTGAAGAGCGAAAAAAGGCGATCCGCATTCTTATGGAAAATAAAAACGTGAGCTACGATGTCGATAAAAATTTCAAGATCGCTCACCGTGCCCTGCGGAGAAAATTGTTTACGGCGGAAAACGACAGATCGCTGGAAAAATTTTACGCGTCGAAAAAAGATATAGAAGCGATAAACGATGCGGAAAATAAAAAAGCGCAAAAGAAATTCGTGTGCTCGACCTTTGTTGCTTACGTCCTGTACAATTCCGTGCAAAACGTGCGGGAGTTTTTCAATACGAAGGGCATCGATTATCGTTACCTCATGGTGAGCGATATCGCGTGCATTCCGGGCGTGGAAGAATTGTTCGAATCAACATGGGAAAATTACGACGCGGCGGCGCGAACCTTTGTCGCAGAGCATAAAGAATTTCAGCGATATTTGCCGGAAGATGAGCGCTTGCACTAGGCGTAGGATGGTCGCCGATTATTCGCGCGCGGAAAGTTATACCCCGACGCTCTGTTTTGGCTTGTTGATTGTTTTTCGTTCGTGCCGTATAAAAGCTTCTGCTATGTAAAGTCTTTTACGCCTGCCAAATCGAGCGTCGCAAAATAGTCCGCGATCGTTTCGCGCCGTCTGATTTCTTTGAACGAACCGTCGTTCCTCATGAGCACTTCGCCCGCTCTGAGCTTTCCGTTGTAATTGAACCCCATGGCTCTGCCGTGTGCGCCGGCATCGTGAATTATTAAAATATCGCCGATATCGATTTTCGGCAAACTCCTCTGTACGGCGAATTTGTCACAGTTTTCACATAGAGATCCTACGACGTCATATACGCGGTCTTTTGCCGCGTTTTCTTTTCCGCTGACGGTCACTTCGTGATAAGCGCCGTACATGCCGGGCCGCATCAAGTCCGCCATGCACGCGTCGACTCCGATATAATCGCGGTAGATGTGTTTTTCGTGGATCGCCGTTGTGATAAGCCAACCGTAGGGGCCGGTGACGGGTCTGCCGCATTCCCAATAGATGCCCATAGGATCGAGATCATTTTTAATAATTTTTTCGTCGTAAAGCTTTTTGATGCCGCGCGCGACATACTCAAGATCGACCGCTTTTTGTTCCCGCCTGTACGGAATGCCGACCCCGCCGCCCAAATCGACGAATTCGATTTTTATGCCGAGTCTTTGTTTTATTTCGACACAGAGATCGAAGAGGATGTCCGCCGTGTCGATAAAAAAATCGGGATTGAGTTCGTTCGAAGCGACCATCGTATGGAGTCCGAATCGTTCGATGCCTTCTTCTTTGCAGCGCGCATAAGCTTCGAAAAGCTGTTCGCGCGAGAGGCCGTATTTCGCTTCTTCGGGCTTTCCGATGATCGCGTTGCCGCCTTGCTTGAGCGGGCCGGGGTTGTAGCGGAAACAGAGCAGCTGCGGCAATTTGCCGCCGAGCGCTTTTTTTAAAAAATCGATGTGCGTGATGTCGTCCAAGTTGATGAGGTTACCGTGCTCGTACGCATATTGAAATTCGGAAGCGGGCGTTTCATTCGACGTAAATATGACGCTCTCCCCCTCGATGCCCGCCAATTCGGCGAGTATGAGTTCGGGTAAGCTCGAGCAGTCGGCGCCGCATCCTTCTTCCGAGAGGATTTTAAGCATATAGGGATTCGGCATCGCTTTTACGGCGAAGTGTTCGCGGAACTTCGGAAAGGCGGAAAACGCCTCTGTAAAGCGGCGCATGTTTTCGCGGATCGCCCTTTCATCGTAAAGGTAAAAGGGCGTCGGAAATTTTTTTATTAAATTTAAAAGCTCATCGTGCGTGAGCGGAAAATCGAAACTCATATATCATCCATGTCATCAGAAATCGATCCACTATAGCATATTCGAAACGAGGGAATCAACGGCGAGGACACGGAATTCGTCCCGTACGCTTTTCGACAAAATGACGATCATTTCGCCGAAAAGCGAATTTTCTGCCACAGTTCGTCATACTTTTCGAGGTTTTCGCCGATGTCGAGTTTCAGTTCGCAGTGCGCCATCTCTTCGGTCGTGTACATCGGCGTCGTCGTCATATATTTCGCAGCTTCCGTGTTGACCGAGGGAGGAAAACGGAACCAATCGAGGAATTGCGCGTAGATTTCCGGCCGATGGATAAAATCGATAAATTGCATCGCAAGGTCGTAATGCTTTGCGCCTTTTAAGATGACCATCGAATCGATATACATGGGGCCGCCTTCTTTCGGTATAAAAAAGTCGATCGTGTCGGCTTGTTTATCTTCAGGGACTTCGCCGTATACGACTTCGGCGTAGCCTTGGCACACCCAAAAATCTCCTGCCGCAAAGGATTTGCCGAATCCTTCCGCATCGAATTTAACAAGATTCGGTTTCCAATCGTTTATTATTAAATTCGCGGCGCTTTTGAGTTCGGCATCGCCCGTCGAATTGACCGAATATCCCCGATACGCGAGCGCATCTCCGATAACTTCGCGCATATCGTCCATCATGGACGCATGACCCCGTATGCGCGCGTCGGAAAAGATATTCCAGCTTCGCTCGTAATTTGAAAAGTACAGTTTGTTTACGGCGATGCCTGCCGCTCCCATATAGTACGGAACGCAGTACTTCATCGTCGGGTCATATACGGCTTTTTCGAGAACGAGAGGGTTGATGTATTTTTTATTTTCAAATCGATTCAAATCGATCTCTTTCAGCATACCCTGTTTGAGCATGATAGACGCGTAGTCCTGTGACGGGAAGGCGATGTCGTAGCCGGACGCACCGGCCATGAACTTTGCATACATCACTTCGTTCGAGTCGTAGGTATCGACTTTTACCCGACAGCCGTATTCGCTTTCGAATCGGCGGAGTGCGGCTTCGGGCACGTAGTAGGTCCATGTAAAAAGATAGAGCACGTTCGATCGTTTGCGTCCGCCGCTTTCTTTCGAGCAGGATGCAAAACCGAAAGCACAGCATACAAGCGCTGCAATCAAAATGCCGTCGATGATTTTTTTCATAGTTTCCTCAAAATAATAAAATAGCGCCGCGAAAGGTGCGCCGTCTTTGCATCATTCACCGTACCGTTTGTCGTTATGATACGAAATGCCGGCTGCAGCAAAGAAAATATTTAATGAGAAGCCGCTACCGTTTTGAGTCCCTTTCGAAGCGCGAAAGCGATAAGGCAGGTTGCAAGAATCATCACGCACGAAAGCGAATTGATGACGGGAGAGACGCCGAAGCGTATCATCGAATAGACGTACAGCGGCAGCGTCGTCGAGCCCGGTCCCGACACGAAAAAGGTGATCACGAAGTCTTCGAGCGACATCGTGATCGCGATGAGAAAGCCCGACAGGATGCCCGGCAAAAGAGAAGGCACGACGACTTTGACGAGCGTCTGAAATTCCGTCGCGCCCAAATCGTGCGCCGCTTCGATGATCGAAAAATCGAATTCGTCGAGCCGTGCCTTTACCATGAGATAGACGAAGGGCAGACAAAATGTCGTATGCGCCGCAAATATCGTAAAAAGTCCGAGCGGTATGTGCACGCGGCTGAAAAATATGAGCGTTGAAACTCCGACAATCACTTCGGGTAAGATCATCGGAAGGTATGTAACGCTTTCGATGAGCTTCCGCCCGCGAAACTTATACCAGCTGCAGCCGATCGCCGCAAGAGAAGCGAGCAGCGTCGAAACGGCGGCCGACGTAAGGGCGACGATGAGACTGTTTAAAAGCGCTTCCCACAGAGGGCGGGAATCGAAGATGAGCGCTTTGTACCACATAAGCGAAAAATTCGTAAACTCGGCGCCCTTGCTGCCGTTGAACGAATAGGCGATGATAACAACGAGGGGCAAAAACAAAAAGACGAGCGTGAGCGCAAGCATTATATTTGAGAAGGAAAATATTGCGGCGCGATGCTTCCACGATTTTTTTGCATGCCGCGCGGGTTCGGACTGCCGCCGTTTTTTTACCGCAGGAAATAAAAAGAAAAATATATTCGTCATTTCAGTATCCCTCCGGTAAAGCCGGATGCATTTCCGTTTGTCGAATAGACCTCATCTTTTACATTCGAGGATTTGAGTTTGGCGTCGCGCCGGTTCGAAAAACTCATCCAAAAGATGCCCGCGATGCTGATAAGCGTTATGATCATGGAAAAAGCGGCGGACAGCGGCCAGTTGCGCATTTTTTGCACTTGATCGACGATGACGTTTCCGAGCATATACGAATCTTTGCCGCCGACCAAAAGAGGCACTGCATAGGCGCCGAAAATCGGGATGAACGTAAAGATGACGGCCGTGACGATGCCGCTTCTGATTCCGGGAATGAGCACTTTTATCATTGCCTGCATTTTATTCGCGCCCAAATCGCGCGCCGCTTCGAGCAGTGAAAAATCGAAGCGGTCGACTGCGGTGAAAATCGGCAATATGGCGAACGGCAAATACATGTACACGGAAACGAGGATGACCGCATTTTGATTGTACAAAAATTGTATGTAATCTTTTATGATGCCGAGCGATATGAGAATTTGATTTAAGATGCCGTCGTTGTTGAGGATCGACATCCACGCGAAAACGCGGATGAGCGAATTCGTCCAAAACGGAATGATTATTAAAAAAAGCAAAAGCGTTTGATGCCGGCTTCTCGCCATTGCGTATCCGCACGGGAGCGAAACAAGCACGGTGAGGGCAGTCGAAACGATCGTGATCTTGAGCGTCCGCAGCACGAGTATGCCGTAATTCGGGTTGAACATCTGACGGTATGCGTTGAGCGAAAACCGCCCTTCGACGCCGCCGTACAATCCCTTTTTCAAAAAACTGTAGATGAAGATGATGACCAGCGGCGCGATAAAAAAAATAAAAAGCCAAACGCCCATCGGCCACGCGTATGCCGTACCCTGATTGATCGTATCGTCTTTTGCCGCGGGAGGCTTCGTATCCGTCGTTTTCATTTTTGTATGTCCTCGACGATATAACCGTCTTCCGCCGCCCACGAAATATAGACGTCGTCTTTCCATTGGATGGCCGGTCCGTCATCGAAATAGATCGTGTGCTGTTTGAAAACTTTGACGAGCGCGCCGTTTTCGAGCCGCACGTAAAACTTCGATTGGAATCCGGAATACACCGGTTCTTCGACGATACCTTTGAACACGTTGATATCAGTGCGGCCGTGCGTCTCAGGCGGCTCTTTTGTGATGCGGATTTTTTCAGGGCGGATCGTAAAAGCGACCTTTTGTCCCTTTTGCGTCGGACCGTAGTCGGTTACCTGCATATAGCGGTCGAGGCTTGCCGTCGCTTCGGTGTCGCTCGCAAGCGGCGCTTGATGACCGAGCGCGGGGACGGAACAGGTTACCATATAGTCGGGATCTTTTCCCGGCGTTTGATGCGGTACGCAATCGACGACCTGCGCTTCGAAGAGATTCGTTTCGCCGATAAACTGCGCGACGAATTGCGTCGCAGGGCTTTCGTAAATTTCGAACGGCGTTCCGACTTGCAGCACGTGCCCCGCATTCATAACGGCGATGTGATCCGACACGGAAAGCGCTTCGCTTTGATCGTGCGTCACGTAGATGAACGTTATGCCGATTTTATCGTGCAGATTGTCGAGATCGATGAGGAGATTTGCGCGGAGCTTTGCGTCGAGAGCGGAAAGCGGTTCGTCGAGCAAAAGCACTTTCGGCTCGTTTATCAGCGCACGCGCAATCGCAACCCGCTGCTTTTGTCCGCCCGACAGCTGATTCGGTTTTTTATGGATGTGTTGATCGAGTTGTACGAGGTGGATGTAATGCTTTACTTTTTCGTCGATCGTTTCTTTCGGCACTTTTCTCAAGCGCAGCGGAAACGCGACGTTTTCGTACACCGAAAGATGAGGAAAAAGCGCGTAGGTTTGAAAAACCGTATTCGAATGGCGCTTATCCGGCGGAAGCGGGGCGACGTTCGTTTCATCGAACAGCACCGCACCTTCGTCGGGATATTCGAAACCCGCTATGATGCGCAGCAGCGTCGTCTTGCCGCAGCCTGAAGGACCGAGCAGAGAAAAGAATTCTCCCGGCTCGATTGTAATGCAGATGTCGTCGAGAGCGATAAAATCGTTATCGAATCTCTTCGAGACATGCTCGATGGTAACCCGGCTCCCTTTCACTTCAAGCAACCTCGGTATAGTGTGATGGAAGAGCCGCGCTCAAAACGGCTCAAATGTAGGCACATTATATACAAAGGGAATGGGGTATGCAAGAGCGCGCAAATCCGAGCAATGCGGAGGATTTGCGCGCGTGTTGATAAAAGAAAAACGGCTCGGCCGTTTTTCGCCTTTCGACTTCATCGAGCGATTTCGAGCAGTGCGGAGAAATCGCGAGCGTCTCCTATAAAAGAAAAACGGCTTGGCCGTTTTTCGACTCTCGACTTATAAAGTAAATCCGAGCAGTGGTCGTTCGCGGTACATCCGTGTACCGCTCACTACCGCATTTTTACTTTGTAAAAATGCGCGGTTGTTTTGCCAAGATACGATACGGCATCCGTGCCGTACATTGAATAAAACGAAGTTCCCCGCGCAGGAATTATGCGCGTCTCCTATCACAAAGTGCACCGTAAACGCCGCACTTTGTGTCCTCATAAGGAATTGCAATCGGCTTTCATACTTTTTATTGCATCCGAACGGATGAAGTATGAAAGCCTCCGCACGGATAAAAGAAAAACGCTACAGGCGTTTTTCGACTCCCGACTTATAGAGTAAATGGCAAATGAGCCGACACACTCAGATGCTGCAATGCCGCCTACGCCCGGCCGGAGCGGTGCCGCAGGCAGCCACCGGAGCGAGCGTAAGCGAGCGAGGAGGCCGAGCGCGAGTGAGCCGCGGAGGGCGGGATCGCACATAGGTGCCGTCCGTAATCATATATAATTCGTTTTATCGCCTTTCTTTCGGTCGAAAATCGAATTTCGTTTCGGCGAGGATGACGGCAAAAAAGATGAGAGTGCAGCCTGCGATCATGCGCGAAGTCAAACGCTCATGCAAAAGGACGGTACTGAACAGCACGCCGAACACCGACTCGAACGAAAGGAGGAGAGCTGCAAAAGACGAGCGCACGTATTTTAAGCCGACGTTCTGCAGCGCAAAGGAAATCATCGTGCTGAAAAGACCGAGATAGAGCATAGAAACGATAACGCGCGTATTTTTTACGGCCGCGACAGGAAAGGCGCCGTCAAAAAGAAAGGCTGCGATCCACGAAAAGACGGCGGCAAAAAAGAACTGCAAAACGGTGAGCACGATCGGATCGTAACGGATATTGCATTTGGCCGTATAGAGAATGTGCAGCGCGTAAAAAACGCCGCAGCCGAGCGTAAGGGCGTCGCCGAAATTGATCGAAAGGAGCGATGATTCGCTTTTTGAAAGCGCGAGCAAACCGATGCCCAAAAGCGAAATCGCGGCGGCGGCGAATACGTGTCCGCCCGGAAATTTTTTATAAAGCGGCCAGCCGAAAAGCGGCACGAGCATTACATACACCGTCGTGAGAAATGCGTTTTTTCCGGCGGTCGTATAATCGCAGCCGACCGTCTGCAGCGCGTAGGCAAAAAACAACAGGGCGCCGAGTATCGCCCCGCGCTTCCAATACGAAGCATTGAGCAATTTGAGAGAGCGCACAAAGATAAGGGCGAGGGCCGCCGCCGCAATCGAAAAACGGAAAGCGAGCATATAGATCGCTCCGATATAGTCGAGGCTGTCTTTTACGACGACGAACGCAAATCCCCAAATGCACGCTACAAGAAGCAGCCCTGCTCCCGCAAAAAACGATACGCGCTTTTCGTTCATACGTCGGCAAGCGGCGTCACTTTTTTAAGGTGCCAAATATCGCGCACGTAGTCTTCGATCGTGCGGTCGGAAGAAAATTTACCGCTGTTCGCAATATTGATAAGCGCTTTCCGCGCCCACTCTTTCGTATTTTGATAAGCCGCTTCGACTTTTTCGTGAGCCCTGCAGTACGCATCGAAATCCGCGAGCACGTAAAACACGTCGGGGCGCTGACCTTCGACGCCGTAGACGAGCGAATCGTAGAGCTCTTTGAATTCCTGATGCGTCGGATCGTAGGTACCGTCGACGAGCTGCTGCACGACGCGGGAAAGCTCGGGGTTCCGTCCCAAGTATTCCTGCGGATTATAGCTGTGCTCGGTTTCCATTTTAATAATTTCATCGGCGGAAAGTCCGAACACGAAGGCGTTTTCTTTTCCGGCTTCATTGATAATTTCGATATTCGCGCCGTCCATCGTACCGAGCGTGAGCGCACCGTTTACCATAAACTTCATATTGCTCGTACCCGACGCTTCAAAGCCCGCAGTCGATATCTGCTCGGAAACGTCGGCAGCCGGAAAGATTTTTTCCGCAACGCTGACGCGGTAGTTTTCGACGAACACGACGCGGATTTTTCCGTGCACGCGCCGGTCGTTGTTGACGCGGTCGGCGACAGTGTTGATCAGTTTGATGATCGTTTTCGCTCTGCGGTAGCCCGACGCGGCTTTCGCACCGAAGATAAAAGTCTGCGGCGGCGGGTTGAAATCGGGATCGTCGATGATGCGGTTATACAGATACATGATGTGCAGAACATTTAAAAGCTGACGCTTGTATTCGTGCAGGCGTTTTACCTGTATGTCGAAAATGCTGTCGGGGTCGAGGAATTCGTTTTGCGTATGCTTGAGATATTCGGCCAAGCGCTGTTTGTTCGATTTTTTGATCGCCGTAAGCTCCGCAAGAGAAGCTTCATCGCTTGAAAAACGCTCGAGGGCTTTGAGCTTCATCAAATCCTTTTCCCAGCCTCTTCCGATACGCGCCGTGATAAATTCCGCAAGAGAGGGATTCGCATTTAAAAGCCAGCGCCGCTGCGTGATGCCGTTCGTTTTATTGTTGAATTTTTCGGGATAGAGCTCGTACCACGATTTCAGTTCCCGCGTTTTTAATAATTCCGTGTGGAGTTCGGCAACGCCGTTTACGCTGAAACACGAATGGATCGCAAGCCACGCCATAAAAACGTGTCCGTTGTTGATGATAGACAGTTTTTGCTGACGTTCGAAATCGTTCGGATATTTTTCCCGAAGCGAAATGAGCAGCCGCCGGTTGATTTCTTCGACGATTTGATACACGCGCGGAAGCAGGCCTTGAAAAATTTCGATCGGCCACTTTTCGAGCGCTTCGGCGAGGATCGTGTGATTCGTATACGCAAACGTGTGCGTCACGACTTTCCACGCATCGTCCCAACCGACGTTATATTCGTCCATGAGGATGCGCATCAGTTCGGGAATCGCTACGACAGGATGAGTATCGTTCAACTGGATGACGTGCAGTTCGGCGAATTTGCCGAAATCGGTTCCGAAGCGCGAAACGTAGGCGCGAACCAAATCCTGCAGGCTCGCCGACGAAAAAAAGTATTGCTGTTTGAGACGGAGCGCTTTTCCGCTCGGACCGCTGTCGTTCGGATAGAGCACGCGGCTGATATTTTCGGCGCTGTTTTGTTTTTCGACCGCACGGTTGTACTGCATGTCGTTGAACAGCTGGAGGTCGAAACCGTTCGGAGAAGTCGCTTCCCACAATCTCAGCGTGTTCACCGTGTTCGTGTCGTAGCCGACGATCGGCGTGTCGTAAGGAGTGGCGGTCACTTCTTCCGCGTTTTGCAAAGAAAAGTGCATGCGGCCGTCGGGTGTTCTATCGTACACTATCGTACCGCCGAAGCGGACGGTTACCGCCAAATCGCTTCGCTTTACTTCCCACGGATCGCGGTGCTTGAGCCAGCGGTCGGGGTATTCGACTTGCCAGCCGTTTTCGATCCGCTGTTCGAACATACCGTATTCGTAGCGGATGCCGTAACCGTGACCGGGATAATCGAGGGTTGCGAGGCTGTCGAGAAAACAGGCGGCGAGCCGTCCGAGACCTCCGTTTCCGAGACCCGCGTCCGGCTCTTTGTCTTCGATCATATCGTAATCGATGCTCATGTCTTTGAGCACTTCTTTTACCTGCTTTTCGATCCCCGCGTTGATGAGATTGTTGCCGAACGCGCGTCCCATCAAAAACTCTGCGGAAAAATAGTAAAGCTTTCGCACCGGATGCGCTTCATACGCTTCCCTCGTCGCCATCCAATTTTTAATAATCGGATCGAGCACGGATGCGGCGACCGCATCGAACAGATCGTGTTTCGTCGCCCGTGAAATATTTTTTCCGTAACGGTCGTGAAGCCGTTTTTCAAGATTACGTTTGAACTCTTCTGCACTGAATTGCATACGCTCTGTCTCCTTGACAATATTTATCCGCGTTCGGGTACCGTTAAAAACCCGACCGATTTTTCAGAGGTTCCGTTTGCTTATCAACAGTACAAGACTGTCGGAAGGCAAAACATAGCGGTGCTGTTCGTTTAACAATTCTTCATCTCCTCGCATACGAACGGCGTCCTCTCCGTCGATCGACGTGTCGGCGATGCGGTACCACACATTTCCGCCCGCGGGAGAAGGCAGCGTGATCGTCAAATCGTAGATGTCGGTGTTTATCGCAAAGTAGATTTCGTTGACATCGATATCGTCGGCTAATTCATCGACTTTGAATGCGAGAAAGCGGTTGAGCTTCGCCCAATCGGGATTTTTCCCGTTCGCATCGTACCAGGTGATCTCCGAGGAATCCGCAAAAAAGGTATTGCGCCGAAACAGCGAATACGCTTTGCGCAGTTCGATCAGCGTTTTCGTATACAGCAATATGTCACGGTTTTTATCGCAGCCGTGCCAGTCGATCCACGACGTTTCGTTGTCCTGACAATACGCGTTGTTGTTGCCCCGCTGCGTTCTCATCATCTCGTCGCCTGAAAGCAGCATCGGCGTTCCCTGCGAGAGAAACAGACAGGTAAGGAAATTTTTTATTTTCCGGCGGCGCACCGACACGATTTTCGGATTTGTCGAATCGCCTTCGAAACCGTTATTGTAGCTGAAATTGTCGTCGCTGCCGTCGCGGTTTCCTTCTCCGTTTTCTTCGTTGTGTTTTATGTTGTAGCTCACCAAATCGTACATCGTAAAACCGTCGTGCGACGTGATGTAATTGATGGAATTCGTCGGAGAACGTCCGTTCGCTTTATACAAATCCGAACTGCCGGTCATCCTTGTCGCAGCTTCCGTCGCCAAGCGGTCATCCCCTCGAATAAAGCGCCGCATATCGTCGCGGAATTTCCCGTTCCACTCGCACCACCTGCCGCCGCCGAAAGAGCCGAGCTGATAGCCGCCGCCGGCATCCCACGGTTCGGCGATGATCTTCGTTTCGGCAAGCAGCGGATCTTGTGCTATCGCATAGGGCAGCTGCCCCGAAGAGATGAGATGACCGAGTTCGGAACGGCTCAATATCGTCGCAAGGTCGAAACGGAATCCGTCGACGTGCATATCGACGACCCAGTGCCTTAAACTCGCAAGGATGAATTCGCTCACCGTCGGATGGTTCGCGTTGACCGTATTGCCGCAGCCCGAATAATCAGCGTAGTATTGTTTTTGATCCTGCGGCAACATATAGTACACACCGTTTTCGATTCCGCGAAACGAAAAAGTCGGACCGTTTTCATTGCCTTCAGCCGTGTGATTGTATACGACGTCGAGGATCACTTCGATCCCCGCGCGGTGCAATTCACGCACGAGCTCTTTGAACTCCCGCACCGCCCCTCCCGGAGAAGTGTCCGCGGCATACGACGTTTTCGGCGCAAAAAAACCGACCGTATTGTAGCCCCAATAATTTGTCAATAATTGTCCCGTGCGCGGGTTTACGCGTTCGTTTTCCGCTTCGTCGAATTCGAATATCGGCATGAGTTCGACGGCCGTAATGCCGAGGTACGTGAGATACGGAATCTTTTCGATAAAGCCGCGATACGTACCGGGGTTTTGCACTCCGGATGTCGGAGAGTACGTAAATCCTTTGACGTGCGCTTCGTAGATGATCGTTTCGGAAAGCGCCCTCGCGAGCGGCTTGTCTCCCTGCCAATCGAAATCGGCATCATCGACAACGACGCATTTCGGAAAATCGGATAAATCGGAAAGGAGTCCGTTTTCGATGCCGGCCCGACCGTGTTCGCGCTGCGTGCGGTAGGAGCGGAACACGGAACCCTTCGTAAACGCTTTTGCACACGGATCGAAAAGGTATTTATTAAAATTGAATCGATCGCCTGCAGGAGGATTATACGGACCGTCAAGGCGATACAGATAGAGCGCTCCCGCTTTCAAATTTTTAACAAAGACGTGCCATACGTCGCCGGTTTTATTTATTTTCGGATCGAGTTCGATCATATCGCAAAAGGTTTTTGCATCAGGCGAATCGAAAAGATAGAGTACGACGCGCGTCGCATTTCTGCTGAACAGCGAAAAATTCACGCCTCCGTCCGCGACGACGGCGCCGCATTGCATGGGCCTGCCTGCAAGCACACGAGAAGCATCCATGGGCAATATTTTATCATAAGATAATAATAAAAAGCAACATTGCGCATTGCGCATCGGCACCGCGCGTGCATTGCGCGTAAGTACATCGGCTGCGTACATTGCCGGCGTGCAAGCGCCGAGTAGCCGCGCATACGTCATATCGCTATACTGTGATGCATACATGAACACGGAACACACGGTACAAAGCGGCGGACGGAAAGCGGGCATCGTCGCGATCATCGGACGGCCTTCCGCCGGCAAATCGACCTTTCTCAATACGGCGTGCGGAGAGCTCGTGTCGATCGTATCGGAAATACCGCAGACAACGCGCGATGCGATCCGCGGCATCATCAATACGTCTCTCGGCCAGCTCGTATGCATAGACACGCCGGGCTACCACGCGAGCGAAAAAAAACTCAATCTCAAATTGAAATCGATTGCAGCCGAACAGCTGAAAACCGCCGACGCGCTGCTCTACATCATCGACAGTACGAGAGCTGCGGGAGAAGAAGAAGCGCTCGTCGCCGAACTCGTCAAACCCTTTGCCGACCGCACCGTCGTCGCAGTCAACAAGCGCGATGCGCCGAACGCAAAAACCGCCGATGCGATCGCCTTTATAAAAAACGCACTTCCCGAAATTCCCGAAAAGAGAGTCATCGCCGTATCGGCAAAAAACGACGAAAACATCGACGACGTACTGAAAGCGCTGTACGAACTCGCACCCGTCGCACCCGAATTGTATCCGAGGGAATACTATACCGACCAGGACGTCGGCTTTCGCATTGCGGAAATCATACGCGGAGAAGCGATCAACCGCCTCGAAGAAGAAATACCGCACTGCCTCTATGTCGATATCATGGATATGGAAATGAAAGACGGCGGCAAACGGCTGTGGGTGAGAGCGAGCATCTGCGTCGAACGTGAAAGTCAAAAAGGCATCGTCATCGGCAAGGGCGGCGCGATGATAAAAGCGATCCGTACGGCATCGATCAACAGATTCCGCACCGTCTTCGATTACGCGGTCGATCTCGACCTGCAAGTGAAGGTCGATAAAAACTGGCGGCAAAAAGATGCGGTTTTGAAAAAATTAATAAAATAACCGTTCTGCCCGCACTTTTATTTATAATAACCGCAAAGCCCCCTTTCACTTTTTATCCCCCGTCATAATGGCATAATAAATCGAAAAATTCGACATTACTTTTTTTTAATACCTTTTATAAACTTATAAGGATTTCCTGTGAGCTTGCATTTGATACCAATCCTTTCGTAAATCTAAAACAAAAAGCGGAAAATATGATAATAACGATTGAAATCAAAATTGTTAATCGTCGATACATTATCGTTCAAAATCCTTCTGTCTGTTAATTATTCTTTTCCTTTTTCATTTTAATGATAAACGAATTTTTCGCCAGCCTTTTAACAAACACATAATCTTCAGAAAGCTCTTTTTCAAATGGAATCTCAAACCGAATACCGTCATAAAAAGGCTCTCTCTCCAAATCATCAAAATACGTATAAAGAGGATATGCTGCCGCATACCTGTCTTTATCTATAAAGAGTATTAAGACATCATAAATTTCATACCTTTCTTTATTTTAACAGAATCACAAAAAAAATTGATTTTATCTTTTTTATTTTTGCCTCCAATAAAAACGATTTTTTCACATCTGTATCTATAAATATCCGTAAGTTTTTTTTCTTTTTCGATCCGTATCGTATGCAGTTTCGGATTTGCCGTCCCCAGATAAATAAAAATAAGATAAATCAAAACACAAACGAAAGATAACAAAGTTATTAAAATCAATAACAGAACGAATTTCTTTTTCATTATCTTTTCCTGGCATAAAAATTCGCACCGATAAAAATATCGATCGATCTCAAATCGCACTCTCAGAACCAAGTTCTCCGATACGAATCAGAATACCCTAAAGCAAAACCTTTCCGCTTCGATCTTTTCCGAAATTTTATTGAGCAAATAGATAACGCTTTTATTACCGTAATCCACGTACAATACATAATACGCTTTTCGTATTTCAGGATTAACGGTATGTTCGAAATCGTTAATTATGTTGACGCATATTGCGGCTTCTCTATCTGAAATTTTTTTCTTTTCACATTTTCGTTCGGTTTTTATATATTGCTTTATAAATTCGTCTTCGCATGAAACAAACAATCGATAAGTATTTTCTTCCAAAAGAAAAACCGTCGCGCTTTGGAAAGTATTCATCTTCGCGGAATATGTCGTGTCGTCTATCTTTTTCCAAGCAACAGTGCCGCTTTTTTGATTGACAAGAAGATATAAACCGATAATACAGAAAATTACAGAGTAAACAAAAGCAGGTATTTTGTTTGTCTTGCGCCTTTTACTCGGCATAAACACAAGCAGCAAACCTATGGCCGCGATAAAAAAGCAAAACAGAATCAACAGCAGAGATTTATTAATAAGCAATCGCCCTCCGGTTAACAGTATTACATATTCGAAGTCAATATCTTTCGTCCAAAAATTTCGTAACTTACGCAAAGCTGTTGATATTGCAAACTTTCCCTTGAATACTTCCGGAACCGTATTGACAGGATGCACTTACTTTCCACCGGTCGAGTCATAACTCAAATCTAAAAAGAGGATGTTGAATCAAGAATTCTTTTATTAAAATACGAAGAACGTTTATTTTTTTTCTTCGCGTTCGCGGGCTTCCCGCTCTTCGCGCGCGGCTTCTTTTTTATCTTTAATATCGGCTACACCGATAAACAGACAGATAAGACCGACGAGAGCCGCAAGGACGGGCAGGCAGCCTCTGAGAAATGCGAGCACATCGGCGCTCCAGTTGAGCGGAAACGACGGCAACAGCGCAAAAACGGTAAACGCGATAAAAATAATTCCTGCAATCAACGATATCATACGAACTCCCATAAAAACTTTTACAAAATCATAATAGCCCGAATGCGGGCTTTTGTAAATCCCGCGCCGCACGAGCACCGCACGGATTGCATAAATGCTCGACTTAGTTTTTATAAAACGATATACTGCGAACTGCATATCGAAATCGGAGACAATAACGGCAGGATATAATGGAACGCAGCTATTTCGCCGAAGCGGCAAAAATCACTATTCCGGTTTTGTTCGGTTATACGGCGATCGGGATCCCCTTCGGTTTGATGATCGTAAACGCGGGCTATCCGGTGTGGATCGCGCCGGTTATGAGCATAACGATGTACGCGGGTGCGGGACAATACGTCGCCGTCGGCTTGTTTGCGTCGGGTGCACCGCTCGGTGCGATCGCGTTCACGGAACTCCTCGTCAATATCCGCCACATCGTGTACGGTCTCTCGCTTATCACGCGTTTTAAAAACGTCGGTGCATGGAAACCGTATCTGATCTTTGCGCTGACCGACGAAACCTATTCGCTGCTTACGAACTGTACCGTACCGGAAGGCGCAAATGCGGGCGCGTTTTACGGCACGATCGCCCTGCTCGACCACCTGTATTGGATTTTGGGCGGCGTCATCGGAGCCGTCGCGGGGCAATTCATTCCGTTTTCGCTCGCGGGCGTGGACTTTGCACTCACCGCCCTCTTTATGGTGCTGCTCATCGAACAGCTTGCAAAATCGCGCGACGCTACGCCTCCGGTCATCGGAGCCCTTGCCGCACTCGCCGCCGTCGTCCTTTCCCGCTGCGGTCTTTTTCCGTCGGGGCATATACTCATCGCTGCAATCGCCTTTGCGCTCGCCGCCCTCGTCGCAGTGCGCGGTAAAAAATTCAAAACCGAAACGGAGACTCCCCTATGACCCCGCTTACTCTCGCCGCGGCGCTCATCGCGACCGGCATATCCGCGCTCATCGTATTTGCAACGCGCGCCTTTCCGTTTATACTGTTTTCGTACCGCGATCCGCCGCGCATCATCACCTTTATCGAAAAATATATCCCGCCGATGATCATAGCGATCCTCGTCGTATACTGCTTTAAAGACATCGAGTTTACGTCCCGTCCGTGGGGGCTTCCGCCCGTCATTGCGCTCGGAGCGACGGCGATTTTACACGTATGGAAACGGAACGCGATGGTGAGTATTTTCGGCGGCACGCTGCTGTATATGGCGCTGTCTCGACTGCCGTATTGACGAGAGCCGTATTGACGCCGGAGATGTGATGATTTAAAATAATTATAATATGGACATGGCACTCTTTCGCGAAATATCGACAGACGATCTTTCGTTTAATCCCTTTTCGAAAATTTTAAAACAATGGATGCTTATCTCCGCCGGAACCGAAAAAGACTGCAATACGATGACGGCGAGCTGGGGTATGTTCGGCGGCTTGTGGCGAAAAAACGTCGTGCAGATTTTTATCCGGCCGCAGCGTTTTACAAAAACTTTTATCGATTCGTACGATTTGGTAACGCTCTCTTTTTTGCCGGAACGATATCGGGAAGCGCTGAAAATCTGCGGTACGATTTCGGGACACGATACGGATAAGTGGAAAAAGGCGGGCATCAGTCCCTATCCGATAAACGGCACCGTCGCCGTAGCGGAAGCCGAACTTGTCATCGTCGGGAAAAAATTGTATTCGCAGTTTTTCGACCCGAAACTTTTTGTCGATAAAACCATCGACGCGGACTGCTACCCCGACAAAGATTACCACGAAGCGTACATATACGAAGTATGCCGCGTTTTTGAAAAAGCGCGGTAGTGATTATATCGCTTGCCGTTCGCTTAAAAAAAGCGGCGTACTCAAACGATACCGAAATACGTGACGGTCTGCGAACGGAACCGTAAATCGCACGGTGGAAAACAAGGATCACTTCGGCAATTGTACGAATAAGCTCGAAAGCGTTGTTTTACCGAGCTCCGCCTCCATCGCGCCGAGCGCGCTTTCCAATACCGGATCGAGGATGCGGTGAATGTTTTTCCCTATCGGACATTTTTTATTCGGCTGCGGATGAAAAGCGAATACGTTTTGCGCTTCTCCGCTTTCGTTAATCGCTCGGTATACATCGAGCAGCGTGATCTCATTCGCATCTTTTGTAAGGCGCGAGCCGCCGACGCCCGCAGCCGTTTCGACAAGTCCCGCCTTTTGCAGCTGTAATAAAATCTTTCGTATAATAACGGGATGCACGCCCGTACTCGACGCGATAAAATCCGAAGTAACGCGGCATTCGTTTTGAAAATACCGGATGCACAGCAGCGTGTGTATCGCCGCCGTAAAGCGAACACTGATTTTCATAGGCTGAATGTCTCCGGCGCCCCATACTGCAAATCCAAACGATTGAGACAAGCGGCGGCTTCTATAGTAAGCGTTTGATTTTTCATACTTCACACAGTATACCGAAAAACGCCGCAGGCAAAAAGCGCCCGCGGCGAACGGTAACACCGTGCATTAAGAAAGCTGTCCGAAAACCGGAGTGTTCTGACAGCTCCTATCTCCGTCGATCAAATTTATTTTGCGTAAAACATACCTGCAGTCATATCGAGGTAGTTGAGTCCGCCGTACGATCCGTATTTTTCCTGAACCGCTTTTTTAAACGCCGACGCATCCCTATTTTTCAGCGCGATATTTTTAAGGTCGCGAAGGTATGCGATCTTTTGCTTTGCGTCCGAAAGGTCTTCGATCGTGTAGTGCGACGTGAGAATAAAGCCGATACCGCGCTTGATATAGTCTTCAATCTGGGCGATAATCGCATCGGCGTGAGCACTGCCGGCGACAATCGAGTGTACGTCGTGACCGAGCATATGCGTATACACCGCATTGATTTCCGGCAGTTCGATATCGAAGGCATCTTGCGTACGAACGATTTTCAATTCGACGTCCGCGATTTTAAGCGTATCGCCCTCGATAAAGTTCGTCGTCTTATACAGCGATTTGTCGAAGGCTTTGCCGAATGTCGCGGCAAAGTTGTTCACCAATGCTGCTCCTCCGCCGGTATGACCGTACGCGTCCGCATTTTTTGTTGAGTAGACAGGCTTTTCCGGCATAAAGCTTCCGCCTGCGGCATGGTAGGCGATGACGGTGCCGACATAGTCCGCGCCGATATCCCCAATATACTTTGCCAGCTCGGCGATGTTGTCGAAAAAACACGGAGATTCGATCATAAAAACCTTGCCGTTTTTTTCGATCAAAAAGCATTCGTCGCTCATCGGGTCATTCGTCTTAAACGCATGCAGCTTTATCGCGCCGAAATCGTACACATCCATCGTCCCTTTTGAAAGCCGAACCGTTTTGCAGTCGCGTTTCCCGAGTTTCATAGTTTCCATCTTTTTCTCCTTCGGACTGTCCGCCGTCCGTCGCGCTTGCTGTTTCCGCGTACAGTGCGAAAACGAGTCAACCAACACTGTAGTGATGTTCTTTTGTTATTACATTAAATAATATACGATACTTTTATTGTAATGTCAATAGAACTTTTCATCGATAATTGTTTGATCGCATTTTCAAAGTTGCCTCTAAAAACTGTTTTTAGAGGTAACCATCTGCGAAACTTATGCGCAACATCACCTGTAACAATCACCTGTCAACAATCACCTTGACATTGAAGCGGTGAACTTATATTATTAAATTTATGACTGTAGATGAACTTCGATCCAAATATATCGCGTTTTTTAAAAGCAAAGGACATGCGGAAATAAGCGGTCAGTCGCTCATTCCCGACAACGATCCCACCGTTTTGTTTACGACCGCCGGCATGCAGCCGCTTGTTCCCTATCTTTCGGGGCAAAATCACCCCGAAGGAACGCGGCTCACCGATTATCAAAAATGCGTGCGCACCGGAGACATCGATTCGGTCGGAGACCCGTCGCACTTGACGTTTTTTGAAATGCTCGGCAACTGGTCGCTCGGCGATTATTTTAAAAAAGAATCGATCGCGTTCAGCTGGGAATTTTTGACGGGCAAAGAATGGCTTGCGATTCCGCCGGAAAAGATTTCCGTGACGGTGTTTGCGGGTGAAGAAGGGGTGCCTCGCGACGACGAAGCGGCTTCCATTTGGGAAAGCTGCGGCGTTCCGCGCGAGCGGATTTTTTATCTGCCGAGGAGCGACAACTGGTGGGGGCCTGCGGGTTTGACCGGTCCCTGCGGTCCCGACACGGAAATCTTTTACGATACGGGAAAAGAAGCATGCGCTTCTCATTGCCGGCCGGGCTGTCCGTGCGGAAAATACGTCGAAATCTGGAACAACGTATTTATGCAGTACAACAAAACCGCAGACGGTACGTTCCAACCCCTTTCGCGAAAATGCGTCGACACGGGCATGGGAGCCGAGCGCACGGTCGCGATGCTCGGCGGCATGAAGTCCGTTTACGAAATCGATGTTTTCGTTCCGATTATCCGCTGCATCGAATCGCTTTCGGGAAAAAAGTACGGCGAAAACGAAGACGTCGACATATCGATCCGCATCATTTCCGATCACGTGCGTACGGCGACTTTTATTTTGGGCGACCAAAAAGCCGTGACGCCGAGCAATGTCGGTGCGGGTTATATCCTCCGCAGAGTGATCCGCCGTGCGGTGCGCCACGGGCGGAAGATCGGCATCGAAGGCGCTTTTCTCGCAAAGCCTGCGGACGTCGTCATCGGCGAATACATTAAAGCTTACCCCGAATTCGAAGGCAAAAAAGATTTTATTTTCGAACAGCTCGGCGCGGAAGAGGATAAATTTCTTGCAACGCTGAAAAAAGGCGAAGCGGAGTTCGAAAAGCTTTTGCCGAATTTATTAAAAAATCCGCAAAAAACGATTCCCGGACGCGTCGCTTTCAGGCTCTACGATACGTTCGGTTTTCCGATCGAACTGACCGAAGAGCTCGGCCGCGAACACGGTATGACGGTCGATATCGATTCGTTCAGAGAAGCGGAAAAAAAGCATCAGGAAGAATCGCGCACGCTGAGCGCCGGCGCTTTTAAAAGCGGACTCGGCGATCATTCGGAGATTTCGACGAAATATCATACGGCGACGCACTTGCTGCACGAAGCGCTCAAGCGGGTGCTCGGGCCGGAAGTCGCGCAAAAGGGTTCGAATATTACGCCCGAACGCCTCCGCTTCGATTTTTCTTTTTCACGCGCATTGACGAAAGAAGAAGTGCAAAAAGTCGAAGATTTGGTAAACGAACAGATCGCGCGTGACCTTCCCGTTTCGGTGGAAGAGATGAGCCTCGACGACGCCAAAGACACCGGAGCGCGCGCGCTTTTCGGCGACAAATACGGAGAGCGCGTTACGGTGTATTCCATCGGAGACTTCAGCAAAGAAGTGTGCGCGGGCCCGCACGTCGAGCATACGGCGCAGATCGGGCAGTTTAAAATCACGAAAGAGCAGTCATCTTCCGCAGGCGTGCGCCGCATCCGTGCGGTCATTTCGGGCGGGCTTCCGCTCGGAGCTTAGCGGCAGGCGCATCTTCGTTCCGGTATGCGCTCGTGTAACACATCGCAGTGCAATTTGTTATTATTGAAAAGGACTTAGATACAATGAAAGTAAACCGTTTTACCCTCTTTTGTTGCATGTTGATGATTTCGGCCGCGTCCGTTTTTGCGCAGTCGGATTTGCAAGTGCTTGCGGTTATAAAGCTCAACAAGAGCGAATCGATTACCGTCAAGCAGCTTAAAACGCGCGTCGGCGTGTACGAAAAGCAGGCGGGCAGGGTTTTGACCGTCGACGAGCGCAAGCAAACGCTCGACGCTCTCATTTCCGAAAAGCTCATCAATCAGGCGGCGCAAAAAGCGGGTATTTCCATTCCCGACAGCACGGTAAATCAAAACTTTCTCCAATCGATGTCGCAGATGATCGGCAGAAACGATACGGTCACCGAACAGGAACTCAATACGATCGTTCGCCAGCAGACAAAGATGTCACTCGACGAGTTTATGAAGCAGCAGGCGGGTATGTCCATCGCCGAATATAAAGAATACCTTAAAGCGCAGATTACGGCGCAGCAGTATATCCAGCAGCAGCGCGAAGCCGAACTGCGCAGTGTCAAACCGACGGACGAAGATATACGCTCCTTTTACGAAATGAATAAAGCGAATTTCGTGTGGAGCGATATGCTACGCCTCTTCCTTGTCATCGTGCCGAAAGGTGCTTCTCCGGACGATGCCAAAGCGAAAGCGACGGAAATGTGGAATACGCTCAAAAGCGCAAAGGATCCGAATGCGGCACGCACGCAGATCGGCGTCCGCTCTCAGGCTGAAAAATCCGGTTTCCAAGCGGGCGAAATGCTTATCAATAAAACCGAAACGAGCGCCGTGCAGCTCGGTATATCTTACCGCGTGCTGCTCGAACTCTTTTCCCGCACTCCCGGATATATTTCCGACGTTCAGGACAACGACACGAATTATCAATTTTATTCCATCATAGAAAAATACGACGCGAAACTGCTCGGTTTGAGCGATATCGTCCGCCCGGGAACGACGATTACCGTTTACAATTACATCATGCAGTATCTCGGTCAGCAGCAGCAGATGGCGTATTTGCAAAAGGCCGCAAACGAGATTTCCAAATCGCTTGACGTGAGCGAAAACGTCGACCGCAAAAAAACCGGCGTCGAACTGGATAAACTTTTAAGCTGGTAAGGACATCGCGTGTCGCGCAGAAAGGGCAGGGTGCTTGCATTTCAAACGCTGTACTCTTACGAAGTGGGCGGCATCCCGCTTGAAGACCTGCTCGCTTTTTCGTGGGTGTCGGAAAGCGGTGTCCCCGCCGAAGATACGAACAAAGACAAATACGTATTCGCGCGGCTTTTGGCCGCCGGCACGGTCGAACATCTTTCCGAAATAGACGAAAACATAAAAAAACACCTCGCCGCGAATTGGGATTTCGACCGCGTAAACAAAGTATCGCTGTCCATTTTGCGCATGAGCGTGTATTCGCTCTTATATCAAAAAGACATCGCCGCTTCCGTCGTCATAGACGAAGCCATACAGATTGCAAAGGAATTCGGAGCGGACGATTCGTTTCGCTTTATCAACGCGGTGCTTGATAAAATCGGCAAAGCCGTTTCCGTGCCGCCTCCCGCCGAAGCATCCTCCGAGTAGGGGTCGGGGCGAGGGACGTCATGAAAAAAAAGTTCGTGTGTTTTGGCGTACGCGATTTTTGCCGCAGTCGGAATTACGCTCATCTTCCGAACGCGTTTTGTTTTTTTTTATTAATTATTAATTTTTATCTAGTCGTATGTGCCGCATCGTGCAGGATGAGCGCTTCCCGTTCGTCGTTTACCGGCATGCTCGATGATATCGACGCGCTCAGCGAACAGGGACAGGACAGGGACGCGCTTTCGGAATTGAAAAAAGCCGAAAAATACGTATACGATTCGTGGTCGCGCATCGGCATTTACCGCCGTTATTTTGAAATGGGAGAGACGGCTCTTGCCGAGCGGACGCTTGTGCGCGGATTGAAGCGCAATCCGAAAAATCCCGAAATGTCTGCGGTGTACGCACAGTTTTTGATGCGCTCCGAAAGGGGAGCGGAAGCGGTAAAGGTCTCCGAATGCCTTCGCGGTACGCGTTTCGGCTCGGTGTATTCCGAAGCGTACTTGCGCGAACTTGCATCCGAAAAAGAAGCAAGCGCTTCCGAGTATTTCGACAAGCGATTTTTTCCTATCTTTTGCGACGCATACGCCGGTTCGAACGATGCATATTGGCTGCGAGATGCGGCGCTTATCTGTTTAAAAGACGGCGATTACGATACGGCGTATTCCCTAAAACCTACAGATTGCTTTGAGCCTGAAGATGCGTTTTTTTGGAGCCTCGTCATGTTCGATTCGCGCCGCTTCGGAGAAGCGGCCGCCTATGCCGAAAAAGCGCGTTCGCTCTATCCGACCTCTTCGATCCGTTCCCGTCACAGAGTGTCGCCCGTTGAAATAGCTGCCGTCCTCTCCGATTCGCATATCGCGCTTTCGGAGACGGAAGAAGCCGAGCGGGCAAGGCGCAGCGTGATCGCCGAAATGCAGCGGAATACCGGCGGCATGAACATCGCGGATGAAAATGTGAGTTCGCTTTTACCCGCGCTCTTTGTCGACAGCGCGCTGTACGCCGAAGCGAACGGTAACGACGACGAAGCGAGTCGCCTTTTAACCGATACGGTAAACGCGTGGCCCGATTATGCACCGGCCCTCATCGCGTATGCGGATTTTGCACGACGGACGAGTATGCCTCCGTCGGAAGATTTGCAGGAACTCACGCTCAGGGACAACGGCCTTGCGACGCTCAAGATGGAAGCTTACGACAGGCGCGCAAAGATTCCGGTGAGCGACGCCGAATACCGCATCGATCGGAGCCTCGAGAGAATTAATAATCCCGTACTGTATATCGCGCGCTTGCATTTAAAATACGAAACCGATTTTTCTCTGACACCGGATGAAAAAATATCCGATGTATGGAACGAACTTGAGCGCAGCAGTGTCGGCACGAACGTCTATCCCGATGTCATTTTCGAATTTGCGCTGAACCGCCTTTTAGCCTACCGGCGTTACGACGATGCTTTCCGTCTCTTTCGAAAGAGCATCGCTGCAAAGTACGATTTCGACGCATCGCGCGATTTTTGGGAAGCGTGCGCTTCGAGTGTCCGCGATATGACGATCCGCGAAGCCGAATATGCGGCGTGGTTTGCAGCTTACAGCCGGCTTGCCGATACGGCGATACGTCTCTACGAATACTGCGTGTACGAGAGCGGCGGCGGCACGGACGGCAAAACGATTTCGTCCCTCGTCTCCACGCCGTCGTGCATGAACCTCGCGATGATATACGAAAGTCTCGGCTCAAACATACAGGCGCTCGATCTCTATGCGGCCTCTTCCGTCCGTGCGGCGGACGCGATGCAGCGGGCGGAAATCCAATACCGCATGGCGCTCATCTACAGCGCACAGAGCAAAACGAGGGAAGCGCTCCGCTCGGTAGGTTATGCGCTCACCCTTGTTCCGAATCACGCGCGCGCAAAATTGTTAAGAGACCGCCTCGCCGAACAAAGCCGATAAGCGTTTCGATCGCATCAAAGCCCTTGCTCGCTCGGACAGTTCAGTTAAGATCTAAATGCAGGATGATCGTTCTTCCGCAGGGATTTTTTCTTCCAGCGACAAAGCCGTTTTATCATAGAAATATTCGGGAAAGCGCTTGGACGCATAAATCCGCGCCCCCATCGGAATAAGCATGGTATCGGCTACACCGTTAAATTCATTCATAAGTATTTTTTCCTATGTTATTTTAACAAAAAATCTTTACCCGACAGTATATCACGTTTTTACGGATACTCTCCGTTCAGCGAACAAGAAACGGCGTCAAATATATCGGTTTTTTTTGCAACGTTCTCTCTGTGCCCGCATCTTTTTGAGACAATACATACAGAGCGCCGATATTTGCTGAAAATTTTTTCGCAAATTCAACGATCGATTCGTGCTTTCCCGTTCCGGATGACTTTACTTCAAAGGCTGAAATTTTACTGCCGTCTGAAATCAAAAAATCAACTTCGTAATAATGAGTGCTTCCGCTCTTTTCCCATGTGTGATAATACAGTTCACGACCTGCCGCAGTGATCATTTGAGCAACCGCATTTTCATAAAGATATCCCAAATTGGCAGGCAGTGTATCCGACAGCAGCTTCTTATAGAATTCGTTTTCTATCGCAGGTCTGTCAATGAACATCAAAGTGATAAACAAGCCTGTGTCGGAAAGATAGAGTTTGTAGCTGTCAAAGTCTTTTGTGTCCGCGAGGCTTACTCTCGGATCGGTTGTATTATAACAGGTAGGATATTAGCTGATTTTGTGCGTTTCTTCAAAGTTTCATTGCCGGAATTTGTGTATTTCTTCTTATCTGTCAGTGTAGAGCCGGTACAGACCTACTCTTATTCCTTAAACTTATCCGCGTCGAGCGTTTTGACGATCCGCGCAGGACTTCCGACAACAACGGCATAGTCAGGCACGTCCTTTGTAACCACCGACCCCGCGCCGACGACCGCGTGCTTTCCCGCGCAGACGCCGGGCAGGATAGTTGCTCCGGCTCCGATCCACGTATCTCGTTTTATCAAAACCGTTTTACACAAAAGAACGGCGCGCTCGTACATATCGTGATTGCTCGAAATAAGCTGCACGTTCGCCGCAACATCCGTGCACGCTTTATAGTTTGCAGGATAGTCTTTTACCGTGCGGATTTCAAACAGTTCACCGCCCGTCGCCTTTTGCGCGAACTCTGCCGCAACGGCGGTATTGCCCTTGTCGATGGAGCGGATTTATCCTGCAAAATAGTTTTCTCCCGTATGAGAAAAATATGCAATCAATGTTTTTGCCATAGTGTCCCTTACGTTTAAAATCGCCGGAAAAATTTTAAACTGACGGTTCATCGCAATAACAATTACTATGCAACTTAAAGTGAACTTTAAGTCAAGGGCAAATTTTAGCTCGGATTTACTGTGATGCGATAGCTGCAAAATAATCAAAACAGTGTTATAATTGCTCCGATAGTTTTGTGCTATCGGAACATCAGGATATATGTATGACGGAATACAAAAATAATCATAATTTCATATATGACGACCTATTGCCTGAGCAAAGAGCTCGTGTTTATATCGATACATATCTTGAAGATGCCGGTTGGACGGTAGTCAATCGGGATGAGTTTGTTCCCGAAGCGATAAATGCGCAAGCCGTCCGTGAAAATATCTTAAAAGGCAATAAAGAAGCTGATTACATTCTTTATCTTGACGGAAAGGCTATAGGGGTTCTTGAAGCAAAAAGAAAAGAGAATAATTTAGGTCCTGAAGTTGCAGAACAAGCGCAGAATTACGGAAATATTCTGCCCGACTGGATACGGGCATGGAAAACTCCGCTTCCGTTTATTTTTCTTTCAAACGGCGAGATTTTGCTCTTTAAGGATATGCACGATGAAAAACCGAGTTATAAAGTTCTTAAAAAAATGCTCACCCCGAAAGATATTGTTAATTTGGCGGGCGACGACATTGATTCGGAATATGCAAAACTTCCTTCCGTTCCGGCTATAGGGGCAAAAGGTTTAAGGGAATGTCAATTTGAAGCAATCACAAAGCTGGAACTTTCATTTAAGCAGGGATTCAAAAAGGCTCTTATCGTTTTAGCTACGGGTGCCGGAAAAACATTTACCGCCTGTACGGCAGCGTATCGGCTTTTGAATTATACATCCGCAAAGCGAGTTCTTTTCCTTGTAGACCGTAACAATCTTGGTAAGCAAGCCGAAGGCGAGTTCGGAACATATAAACTTACGGAAAGCGGTAATCCTTTTTCCGATGAATACATTGTTCATCGTCTTAAAAGCGTTGAAAAAATAGGAAATGCAAGTGTCGTCATTTCAACGATTCAACGGCTTTTTGCAGTGCTCACGGGGCAAGAAATAAACGATGCCGACGATGACGAAGAAACGGATAATGATGAAAACGCACCGGGAAAACAGATTCAGTTTACCGGAAACATACTTTTACCGCCGGATTTCTTTGACGTAATTATAATTGATGAATGCCATCGTTCAATTTACGGAGATTGGCGGCAGGTTCTCACCTATTTCAATAATACAAAAATCATCGGACTGACGGCAACTCCGACACCGGAAGCTGAAGCGTTTTTTAATAAAAACCGAGTAGTAAATTACACTTTGGAAAAATCCGTTGCCGACGGCGTTAATGTTCCTCCGCGTGTGTATAGAATTAAAACCGAAATCTCGGAAAGCGGCGGTACCATTAAAGACGGTGAAAAAATCAAAAAAGTTTCCAACTGGGACGGTAAAAGAAAAACGCAAAAGCAACATGAAGACCGGCAATTCACCAAAACGGACATAGACAGAAGTGTTGTGATTCCGGCACAAATCGAAACGGTTGTTCAAGCATATAAAGATTCCATCTATGAGTCTCTGTACCCAAACAGAAAAAAAGATTGGACTATGATTCCAAAAACGCTTTTCTTTGCAAAAAAAGAAAGCCATGCAGAAGACATATTGGAAGCAATCAAAAAGGTTTTCAAAAACGAATTTCCTAACGGAGAAATCCCCGAACATTATGCTCAGTTGATTACGTGTAAATCAGGAAATTCAAATCAACTGATTAACGATTTTAGAAATGATAAAGATTTTCGGATTGCAATTACCGTTACGCTTGTTGCAACAGGCACCGATATCAGACCTTTGGAAATTCTTGTTTTTATGCGCGATATACATTCCGAAGTTCTCTACACTCAGATGAAAGGACGCGGATGCAGAACGCTTTCCGACGATAAACTAAGAAACGTAACCGCAAATGCGGTCTCAAAAGACTTTTATTATCTTGTTGATGCCGTCGGTGTAACGGAGCATGAAAAATCAATGCCGACTCCGGGCGGAAACGGCGATATAAAAAAAGTCTTGTCGCTAAAAGACCTTCTTGAACATCTTGCACACGGAGAATTATCCGATAAGAATTTGGAACTTTTTGCAGACTATCTTTCAAACGTAAATAAAAAAGCCGAATCGGAAGATATTATCGAACTTAATGACTTACTCGGCGCTATTACCGTAAAACAATTGGCTGTAAATATTTTTGAATCAATCACACCCGAGTCTTGCAGTTTACCTCCCTATAAAGATATTAACGAGCCGAACACGGAAAGAAAAATTTTGATTTCCCCGCTCATAAATAACGTAAAAGCCCGCAAAAAACTTTTGGAAATCAATGCCGGATTTATTAAAATTGCCTTTGAAAAACAGGACACGTTACTGTATGCAGGATTTTCAAAAGAACAGGCAAAAGAATATATTACTACATTTGAAACCTATCTTGATGACAATAAAGATGAAATTGAAGCGTTAAGGATTCTTTATAATCAGGAAAAAGTCGCCATCACGTATACGATGCTTAAAGATTTGGAAAAGAAACTTATTGCGTATAATAACCAGTTCAAACCGGAATTCTTATGGACGTGCTATCAAACGCTGGACGGAGAGAGCGGAAAAGTAAAACCGTTAAACAGAGAAACGGAACTGGGCGTTGTTACCAATCTTATTCAACTGGTAAGATACGGATATAAGGTTGATGATGAACTTGTCTCCCTTAAAAGACGATTCGGCAGCTATTTCAACCTTTATTGCGGACAGGCTTGGCGTAAATTTACGCCGGAACAAATTGAAATCGTGCGGCAGATTGCAGAATACATTGTACAAAACGGCTGTATCACGAACATTGAATTAAACAACGCAAAACATGATTTATTCGTAGAAGCCGTTCTTATCTTCGGGGCGGATAAACTAAACTCGGAAATGCAAACAATCTCCAAATACGTATTCTACGGAAAGGCTGCATAAAAATGGCAAAAAAAGAAGCAACGCAGGCAAAACCGGAACAGGCGCTTACGAAAAAAGTTTGGAACATGGCGGATGTTCTTGCGGCAGCCGGCATCGGATTTACGGATTATATTATTCAGCTGACATATCTCTTATTTCTCAAAATGGATTTTGAAAAAGAATCATACGGTTTAGGCAGCGCACTTCCTGACGGAAGCAAATGGAAAGATATCGTTCAACTGGACGGACCCGATCAACTTGCAAAATATGAAAAGATTCTGGAAATTTTACAAGCAACAGACGGACTTATCGGCGCAATTTTTACGGAAGCACAAAATAAGATTACAAAACCGGCTCTTCTTAAAAAACTGATCGGAATGATTGATGAAGAAAACTGGTTCAGTATGGACGGAGACCTAAAAGGCGCAATTTACGAAAGTATTCTTGAAAAAAACGGACAGGATAAAAAATCCGGAGCAGGGCAGTACTTTACGCCGCGCCCGTTGATTAATGCTATCGTTGCTGTTGTTCAGCCGAAGATTACGGAGACCGTTGCCGACCCTGCGTGCGGGACCGGAGGGTTTTTGCTTGCTGCCTATGACTATATGCGCAAACAAAGCGACGAACAGAGTAAAGTGGATTTCTTACAAACGAAGGCTCTTAGGGGAAATGACATTACGCCTCTTGTCGTAACATTGGCTTCTATGAATCTTTATCTTCACGACATTGGAGCTGGCACCACGCCGATTAAATGTGAAGATAGTTTGGAACACGAACCCGAACATCTTGTAGATGTAATTCTTGCAAATCCGCCTTTCGGTGCTCGACCTGCAGGAAGCGTCGATATTTCGACAATGCGTTCCGATTTGATTGTAACGACAAGCAACAACCAGTTAAATTTTTTGCAGCACATGATGGTCATGTTAAAAGACGGCGGAAGAGCCGGAATCGTTCTTCCCGATAATGTGCTTTTTGCAGACGGCGCCGGAGAAATTCTCCGCAAAAAACTTCTAAAAGATTTTAATCTTCATACGATTCTTCGTTTGCCGACCGGTATTTTCTACGCAAACGGCGTAAAAGCAAATGTACTTTTCTTTGAAAAAGGAAGCCCGACACAAGAGACATGGTATTACGATTACCGGACAGGTATTAAACACACCCTTGCAACAAAACCGCTTAAACGTTCCGACCTTGAAGATTTTGTAAACTGCTACTGTGCCGGACATTTTGAAGACCGCAAAGAAACCTGGTCGCCCGAAAATCCGAACGGTAGGTGGCGTAAGTTCCCGGTTGAAGAAATCTTAAAAGACGAAAAGATTAGCCTCGACTTAAAATGGATAAAAGACGATTCCGATACCGTAGACTGTTCCCTTGCCGAACTTATGCAAACTATTCAAACCAAAAGCGCAAATATTGCCGCAGCTGTTGCCGAACTTTCCAAGCTGATTGAAGGTATTGAAGAATGATAAAGGAAAACCGATAAAGGTCGCGATTGGGAGATTCGACAGTGAACACAAATGCGTTACGTCAAAAAATATTGGATATTGCCATTCATGGAAAGCTTGTAAAGCAGGACCCCGCCGATGAGAGCGCAACCGTACTGCTTGAAAAAATCCGTGTAGAAAAAGAGAAAAAAATCGCTTCCGGTGAACTGAAACGCGGTAAAAATGATTCGTATATTTTTTTCGGTGATGATAACAGGCACTATGAGAAGTTTGCTGACGGCAGGGTGAAAGATATCGAAGACAAAATCCCTTTTGACCTGCCGGACGGGTGGGCGTGGTGCAGATTGGGGGAGATATCCAAATTAATTTCAAAGGGGACTACTCCTAAAGGAGGAAAAAGCGTATATACAATCAGTGGAGTTAATTATCTTCGAATAGAAAATATCAGCAATCATGGAACAATTGATTTAAACAATATTTCTCACATAACGGAAGAAGACCATCTTGGATATTTGAAACGTTCAGTTTTACAAGAAAATGATTTTGTTATTTCAATAGCTGGAACATTAGGAAAGACTGCAATCGTGAGAAAACAAGATTTACCACTTAATACAAACCAAGCTGTAGCATTTGTTAGATTGAAACATTTTGATGTTCTTAATCTCCAATTTTTAAGGATTGTAATTGAAGTTTCAACAATTAAAGAGTTACTTTTAAAGCAAACAAAAGTTACTTCTATTCCGAATTTAACATTAGAAATTATATCCAACTGTCTCATTCCTCTCCCTCCGCTCGCCGAACAGAAACGCATCGTCGCAAAAATCGAAACAATTTTTGCACAAATCGATTTGTTAGAACAAAACAAAGCCGATCTGCAAAAAGCTGTCAAACAGGTAAAGTCAAAAATTCTTGACCTTGCCATGCACGGGAAACTTGTTCCGCAAGACCCAGCCGATGAACCTGCCTCGGTGTTGCTGGAAAAACTCCGCGTCGAAAAAGAAGCAAAGATTGCAGCCGGTGAGATAAAACGCGGCAAGAATGATTCGTATATTTATAAAAGCGGTACCGATAATTGTTATTATCAAAAATATACCGATGGCTGCGAGGCAGATGTTTCTGGCAAAATTCCGTTTGATATACCGGAGGATTGGACGTGGTGTCGCTTGGGGGAGATTGCTACCTATATTGCCGATGGTGATTGGATAGAGTCAAAAGACCAATCCAGTTTCGGTATTCGGCTATTACAAACAGGAAATATAGGATTTGGCTATTTTAAAGATAAAAAGGAAAATTATCATTATATTTCTGAAGAAACATTTAAAAAGCTTAATTGCAATGAGATATATCCAGGAGATATATTAATTTCTCGACTTCCAGAGCCGGTAGGTAGAGCTTGTATTGTTCCAAACCTTTCTGAACGATTGATTACTGCTGTCGATTGTACAATTATTCGTTTGAAGGAAGAAATAATTTTAAAAAATTATTTCATTTATTATACACAATCTTTAAAATATCTTGAATTAATAAAAAATAATTGCATGGGAACAACTCGTTTAAGAATTTCTAGAGCCAATCTTGAAAAAATCTTAGTTCTCCTTCCCCCGCTCGCCGAGCAGAAAAGGATCGTTACCAGGATTGAAGAGCTGTTTGCTCAACTTGATTTCATCACAGCTAGACTAGCAGATTAGCTTTGTCTTAACATATCGGCAGTATAATAGCAGTCGGTCTTTAATCCTCTTTGTTCCGGCGCAAAACCGAGTGAAACGTCAGCTATTAAACCATCTTCACGAATAAACGATAATCCAGCATAAAAATAAGAACTTATGTTATAATAAACCATATGGATGATTACCTATGTCCTATGAGCAGTAAGCTCAAATAGAAACTCTGGTATCAGAAATGCCATATGAACAGAAAATTCAACTTCTCGCTACGATTGCAGATAATCTAAAAAACACAAAAATAATTGAAACGGTTCATCTACAGGCTAAAAAAATAAAACGCTGCTTCGGTATTGCAAAAGGAGAATTTTCTTATTCGAGAAATTTTGATGAGGATAATGACGAAATTGCAAAACTTTTTGGCGCTGTGTAAAGGAAACCGTAAAATTATGACACGCATATTTTAGCAAATATTGTCAATCTCATTGCACAGCAACGGTTAAGACCGACCGATTGAACTAAAGCGATCGCCCTCGCGTTGGAGAGAGCTCCTACTTGAGGACGATCTTTTTTTGAGAGGTATTTTCTTAAATTTTATCTGCGTTCGCTCTCTTTACCACGTTACAATGGTATCAACCAGCTCCCGCTGCTCGCTTGCAGTACGGCGTAGGTAAATGCGCGTTGTTTCAATACTTTCATGTCCCATCAAATCGGCAAGAAGGGAAATATCATTGAACTTTTCAAGAAAATTCTTTGCATAGCGGTGCCGGAATGAATGCGGATAAACAACTTTTTCACTTATCCCGTATTTTCTGGCATAATTCTTTAGCTGCTGAGCAATTCCGCGGGTGGTAATATGCTTTTCAAAGCGATTGAGAAAGAGATAGCCGGACTCGCGCCCGATTGCTTCCAGCCATTGTAAGGCTTCTTCCTTCAAAATTTTAGGAATATAGAGCCGTCTGAGTTTTCCACCCTTTGAATACAGATCAAAATACCCTAATTTAACATGCTCAACTTTTATTTGAATAAGCTCACTGACACGCGCTCCGGTAGCGGCGAGGAACCACACGACAAAATACCATTCAAGATTTCCGTCTTTTTTAAGACTCGATTTCAAAAATTGATAGTCCGCATTACTGATAACATTTTCCAGAAAGTTTTTTTGCTGAACTTTTACAAACTTTAATCGCAGCTGATCTTTGTGCGTAAACTGTAAATACTTGTTAATTCCCTGAATTCTTAAATTTACCGTTTTCGGTTTAAAGAACTCAATCAGATAGCCTTTGTATGCAAGCAGATTTTCCTTACTTAAAGAATCATAATGTTCCGTGTAGTATTTAACTGTCCATACGTAGGACGTAAGGGTATTCTGTGCAAGATTGCTTTTCTTCAAATACTCTTCAAAACTTTCGCCGTTTTCCATAACGACCTCCAAATAAACAAGATTCGCGATCTCTCGCTTATCTGAAAGTATACTTGCAGTGTGGCTTCTTGTTATTATGAGAAGTTCTGTGGAAAAACTGATGTTTGTATAGATGATGATATTCCATTTGAGCTTCCGAAAAACTGGCAATGGTGCAGGTTAAATGAACTTGGTGATACTAATATAGGCCTAATTTATCATCCTAAAGATTTGACTGACACAGGCATTCCTGTTCTACGATCGCACAACATACAAGATGAAAAATTATGTTTATCAGATTTGACAAGAGTACAAACAAAAATATTTGAAAATCAATATGTTTCAAACGGTAATATTTTAATTTGTACACGAAACGGTAGTAAAAATTTAGTCGGAAAATGTACAATAATTGAAAATTTACCTGAAAAAATGGCGTTTGGTGCATTTATGGCTGTTTTTAGAAGTAAATTTAATCCCTACATTCTTAGATATTTGCAAAGTTTTTATTTCAAAGATTATTTAAGAAAATCAAATTCAACGCAGATATATCAATTAACACAAAATATGCTAAGAGATGCACTCATCCCTGTTCCCCCGATATCTGAACAAAAAAGAATTGTTGCTAAAATTGAAGAAATATTTAGTGCCTTAGACAATATTCAAAATAATCTCGTCTAATTCCTTCATTAGTTTATTAATACTTCTACATATTTTGATCTGCTCATTTAACGGCGGAATAGGAATAAGAGTCTCTGCAAGAATTTTTTTTCCAATTCTTTGTTGTCCCACAGCACCGGTGAAATTATTAATACCTGCTTTTATAAAAGAATCAGTCTTTATGAACCAAAATACATATTCATTAAAAATATATTGATTGTTTGTTCGTAATATATGCAGTTCTGTTGACCCGGCTCCGTATTTGTTCTTCAAGTTCCTAAAAATGACGGATTTCCTGTTTTCAAAACAAGGTGTAATCTTTGCAATACCGATATCATCATCTGAAAAATGACTAAAACCGGATTTTACCACTTCCCATTTTCGCACTTCATAGGTAAAACTGTTATTAAATTCCGCATCAATTAAAGTCATTGGTACAAAAGAAACATCTAAAGGATCATCTAATTTATTCTTAGGATTTATTTCACATATTGAAGAAATTTTTTGCCAGCACCAACTTTCCGGCAAATCAAACGGCACTTCAATCTGTTCCGTCGTCTTATCAGCAAACTTCTCATAATAACAATTATCGGTACCGCTTTTATAAATATACGAATCATTCTTGCCGCGTTTTATCTCACCGGCTGCAATCTTTGCTTCTTTTTCGACGCGGAGTTTTTCCAGCAATACGGAGGCAGGTTCATCGGCTGGGTCTTGCCGAACGAGCTTCCCGTGGATAGCAAGGTCAAGAATTTTTGACTTTACCTGTTTGACAGCTTTTTGCAGATCGGCTTTGTTTTGTTCTAACAAATCGATTTGTGCAAAAATTGTTTCGATTTTTGCGACGATGCGTTTCTGTTCGGCGAGCGGAGGCAATCCCCAGAGCAATTCATTTATTAAATTAAAATCTATTGTAGGCACTGCACTACCTTTATAAAATTTATTGAAATCAATTGTTGAAAAAAGATAGTAAATGAAAATACTATCAACTTCTTGCGATGGAATAAAAGCGCCGGAATTCAAGTCTATTAAAGATTCTTTTATTAAAATTCTTTTTTTATTAGTAAAAACTGCCCCTCCATTTTTAGGAAAAATAATTGAATTTTTAGGAAATAATCGATACTTAATATTAGTTGTTAAATAATTTATTGCACAGGTCATAAAGAATTCGTTCCCACAAGTATTCATATCTGAAACTTTGAAATATGGGATATCCCCGGAATTACATAACTCAGATGTTTGAGGTGTTTGACCTCCGCGAAATATCCCGATGTCTTTCAAATGAACAATCGCCCACCCGTCCGGCAGGTCAAACGGGATTTCGCCCTCGATATCTTTCACCCTGCCGTCTGCGAACTTCTCATAGTGCCTGTTATGCAATCATATATAGGGCATCTCGAAACACTTGCCTGCCGGGATTTTTTTTCGAGAATATTTGTTGCAGGGTGCATCTTCTTTTATTGGCGAGGATTGATTAAAAGAATTGTGTCATAAAATGTATTTTGTAAACTACTTGCATTCAAAAATTGATATCGTCAGGATAGATCGTTTCGCTCTTTGCAAACAGGAGGGCGCGTTGTAAACAATTGACGAGCTGACGTACATTGCCCGGCCAATCGTAGCTCATGAGTTTTTTGCGCGCCGTTTCGGAAAGCGCAATATCATGCCCTGTAAAAAAAGATGCGGCGATTTCATCGATATCTTCAAGATGGCGACGGAGCGGCGGAAGCGTTATCGTGCAGCCTGCAATCCGATAGTATAAATCGATACGAAATTTTCCCTTGTGCATCATCTGCTGGAGATCGGCGTTCGTCGCACACACGAGCCGAACATCGACATGGCGTTCGATATCCGAACCGACGCTGCAATAGTTTCCCGTTTCCAATATACGCAGCATCTTTGCCTGCAAAAAGAGAGGAATATCTCCGATCTCGTCGAGAAAGAGCGTGCCGCCGTCGGCTTTCGCAAGGCGTCCCGAACGCTTTACCGCTCCGGTATACGCGCCGGGTACCGTACCGAACAGCTCGCTTTCGGCAAGTCCTTCGGCGATCGAAGACATCTCCACCGACACGAAGGCCTTTCCCTTTCTGGGAGAATTATCGTGCAGGAGTTTTGCCGCGAAGGTTTTTCCGGTTCCGCTTTCACCGAGAAGCAAAACCGATATCTCCCGCTGTGCGGCTTCGGCGAGGTGTCGCTTTACATCGATGATGATTTTCGAAGAACCGATAAATTTTTCGAACCCGCTTATATCGACTTCGCCGAACGGCGTCCGCCCCGGTTTTTTAAATATCGGATCGACATCGCTCGGTGCGCGGGCGTACCGCTCAACAACGTCGCGAAGCAGATCCAAATCGCACGGAAACGGAATACACGTTTTATAATGGCGTTCCACATAGGAAAGCGGAAACGTATCGTCGGATTTAACAAGAAACAACACATGTCCGCGGCGTGCAATATCCGAAAATATTTTTTCAGTTTGTCCGTTGAACAGCGCCGTGTCGACGAGTATGAGGTTTTGAAATGCGGTGAGAGCATACGAATACGATTGAAGAGAATCGATGACTTTGATGGAAAAAACGGACTCCAAGGCGTGACGGCACCAATCGATCACTTTTATATCCGAGGATATTAAAACAACGGTGTTTAAATTCGGGAATACCTCCATCTCGCTTCCCCGTTTTTAAGCGGCATGAACATTTTCGTTTCCGCCGCACACACGATGCCCCGCCTCTTGTTTTGTCAAAAACCGCTGCGCACTTTTTATGTATTTTTAAAAAGGCGATACCACAGCAATAACAGTATATACCATAAGTACGGAAAAAGCAAAAATATTTTTAAAGGATTGTGAAAAATTTCCGCATAGATTTCGTGTCCGCGCGCAAAAGTTTTTTCGCCGACGCGCTTGATGCGTTCGGCAAAGATGCCGAGTACGTCTTTATAATAAATAAAGATGCTTGATGCGAAGCGGTTCCGTCTGCGGTATACCCACACGTCCTTTTCTTTGATACCCTCGCTTACGAGCACGAGCGAAGGAGACGATTTGTAAATCGCTTCGATGACGGCCGCTTCCGCGTTTTTTGAATAATGACCGATATAGCGTCCGACGATCTGCAGATTCGGAAAGGTATCCCGCACGTTCGATTCGGCCTTTTGCAGAGTCGCCCTTCGCGCTCCGAGCAAAAAAATCGATTTATAATGGCGTTCGAGCACGGACAGTACTTCGATCACCGCGTCGAAGGGATTGTATCGTACGGGGATCGATTTTTTGAGAAATTTCGCGCCTCGGATAATGCTTTTCGAAACGGGTAAAACGAGATCGGCACTCCGCACGCATTCGGCGTATTCGCTCTTTCCTCGCGCGCGAAGCAGATCCCACACGGACAAAAATACGATCTGCTTCGTTCCCGGCTTTGCAAGGAGCTCAAGCACTTCGGATTCGATGTCTTCCGCGCGGCAGATATCGACGCCTACACCTGCAACGCTTATCCTTTGAATACTCATAGGGTCTTTATTTTAATTTACCGTACAAAATTATGCAAGCAAGCGGCCGAAAATAGTTGCCGAAAACGGATGAGAATTCGACTCGTTTACAAATTGATTTTTGTTTCTATGTCTGATTTTTACGTGAATAAGTACGATGTGCGTTAGTGTCCGTTGTCATGGTCGGTTTTTGTGATGCGCTGTTTATTCTCCGGTAAAAGCGATATAATAGCTGTATGAAAACATACGATACGCTTATCATCGGCTTCGGCAAAGCCGGAAAAACGCTTGCCACAACAATATCGAAAAAAGGAGAGCGTGTCGCCCTCGTCGAAAAGGATTCGGCTATGTACGGCGGTACGTGCATCAACGTCGGCTGTATTCCGTCGAAACGGCTGATAACCGAATCGACCGTGGCGCCGAAAGAAAATTTCGCACTGCAAAAGCAGTATTACAAAACGGCGATCGAAAATAAGAATGCGCTGACAAGTGCGCTTCGGACAGCCAACTACAATAAGCTCATCGAAGCGGGTGTGGACGTCATAGACGGTACAGCTTCATTTTTAAATGCATCGTCCGTCGAAGTAAGAGGCGCCGACGGAAAAGCACAGGTACTTGAAGCGAAAAAAATCGTCATAGACACGGGTTCGTATCCGTTTATCCCGCCCGCTTTACGGACAGAGAATAATCCTCATGTATACGTGTCGGAAAGTATCATGTCATTAACCGAACTGCCGGAGCGATTGACTGTTGTCGGCGGCGGATATATCGGTTTGGAATTTTCTTCGATGTATGCGAACTTCGGTTCGAAGGTAACGATCGTGCAACGGGAGACCGAATTCCTTCCGAGAGAAGACGAAGACGTTGCACAGAGCATCAGGGGCGTACTCGAAAGCAAAGGCGTTAAAATCATCACCGGTGCACAGACGGAGAGCATCGACAGCGCAAACCTCACTTATATAAAAGACGGAAAAAAATGCAGCCTCGAGGGAGACGCAATTCTTTTGGCGGTCGGACGGCGACCGAATATCGATGCACTGCACGTCGAAAAGGCGGGTATTGAGCTTACCCAAAGAGGAGGGATCGCAACGGACGAGCATTTGCGGACTTCCGTGCCGAATATATGGGCGGCGGGAGACGTGTGCGGAAACCTTTCGTTTACGTATATTTCGCTCGACGACTCGCGGATCATTTTATCGGATATGTACGGAGCAAAAGAGCGTACGACGAAAAACAGGGGCGCATTTACGTATTCGGTTTTTATCGACCCGCCGTATTCCAAAGCCGGACTCGGGGAAAAAGAAGCGAAAGCGCAAAAGCTCGATTGCCGCGTCGTAAAAATGAATGCGGCGGCAATCCCCAAGTCGAAGGTACTGAAAAAGAGCGAAGGCATGCTCAAAGCGCTCATCGACAATAAAACCGGCTCGATTTTAGGCGTCGCGCTATTTTGCGCGGAATCCCACGAAATCATCAATATGATAAAGCTCGCCATGGACAATGATCTGCCGTATACCGCCCTTCGCGATTTTATCTACACGCATCCGACGATGTCGGAAGGTTTAAACGATCTGTTTGCGCTCTAGGATGCAGACCGTACAAGTGCGGGCATGACGCTGCGTATTTTTTTGTTGCAAAATCCGTAATCCTCATTTATACTGTTAATATATTTCGTGTACTTCGGTATACCGGAAAAAATAGGAGGCTTCAATTATGAAAGGATTTGCAATGCTCAAAATCGGCGAAACGGGCTGGATCGAAAAAGACCGCCCGAAATGCGGACCGATGGATGCCATCTGTAAACCGCTTGCGCTCAGCCCGTGTACGTCCGACGTTCATACTGTCTGGGAAGGCGCGATCGGCGACCGGCACAATATGATTTTAGGTCACGAAGGCTGCGGCGAAGTCGTCGAAGTCGGCGCATTGGTCAAAGATTTCAAACCGGGCGACAAAGTTTTGGTTCCCGCGATCACGCCGGACTGGAACTCCCTCGAAGCGCAGGCAGGCTATTCGATGCATTCGGGCGGTATGCTCGCCGGTTGGAAATTTTCGAACTTTAAAGACGGCGTATTCGGCGAATTCTTTCATGTAAACGATGCGGACGGAAACCTCGCTCACTTGCCGGACGGAGTTGAAGTGCAGTACGCTCCGATGCTTTCGGATATGGTTCCGACGGGCTTCCACGGAGCCGAACTCGCGGACGTTCAGTACGGAGATTCGGTTCTCGTTATCGGAATAGGACCGGTCGGTCTCATGTCGGTAGCAGGTGCGAACCTCCGCGGCGCTTCCAAACTTTACGCTGTCGGAAGCCGCCCTGCCTGTATCGAAGCGGCAAAATTTTACGGCGCGACCGATATCATCAACTATAAAAACGGTCCGATCGACAAGCAGATACTGGATTTAACGCACGGCAAAGGTGTCGATAAAGTCATCATCGCAGGCGGTACGGTCGACACATTCGACGAAGCCGTCAAATCCTTAAAAGCCGGCGGAAAAATCGGAAACGTAAACTATCTCGGCGAAGGTACCTATATCAAGATTCCGCGCGCCGAATGGGGCGTCGGTATGGGACACAAACAGATCAACGGCGGTCTCATGCCCGGCGGCAGACTCAGAATGGAAAAACTCGGAAGTCTCGTCGCATGCGGCAAGCTCGATCTTTCCAAGCTGATCACGCATAAATTCAACGGCTTTGAAAACGTTGAAAAAGCGCTGATGTTGATGAAAGACAAACCGGCCGATCTTATCAAACCGGTAGTCATCATCTGATCTGAAACTATATGAGAAGGGGGCGGCGATCGATTTCACGCCGGCCCCTTCCTTTTTAAATAATTTTAAAAATAATATGAACATATTGATCGTTTCGGGGTTTTTGGGCGCAGGCAAAACGACTTTTATCCGAAAGCTTGCCGAAAAAACCGATAAACGCTTTGCCGTCATGGAAAACGAATACGGAGATGCCGGCATAGACGGAAATCTGCTCGAACAAAACCGCTTAAAAGTATGGGAACTCACCGAAGGCTGCATCTGCTGTTCGAAAAAATCGGACTTTGCCATGTCCGTGCTGACGATCGCAAACACCGTCGATCCCGAATATTTGGTCGTCGAACCGACCGGTGTCGGCTTGTTAAGTTCCGTCATCGCAAATCTGCGCAAAATCGAATACGAGCGCATACGGCTTTTAAAACCCGTTACCGTAGTCGATATCGACTGTATCGATTCGTATCTTACCACCTTTGAAAAATTTTACGCCGATCAAATCGAAAACGCTTCTCATATCGTCGTCTCAAAAATCGAAAACAAAACCGAAGCGGAAATCGAAAAAGCCGTCCGTACGCTCAAGGGTCTCAACCCCGATGCGGATATAACGGCGCAACCCTACGATTCCCTCGATGCGGCATGGTGGGGCGATTTTTTCGACGCGGCAAAAAATACGTTTACCGGCAAAACTGCGTTGTTTCCGCTTCCGCTTTCGGCCGCCCCCGATTTGGAAACGGCGAGCTTTACCGGCATCGCGATTCAATCTATAGAAGAATTGATAAGCTATCTTTCGGCACTCATCGCCGAGCGCTTCGGCCGCGTCTACCGAGTCAAAGGCTTTGTCCCGATAAACGGACAGTGGGCGAAATTCGATGTCGTTGACAAACGCTACAGCATTGAAACCTGCGATGCGATGAAAGAATCCAAGCTTACCGTCATCGGCAAAGACCTCGACAAAAACGCGCTCAAGCTGCTGTTTGCCTGTTGACAGAATTGCCCCCTTTTCGATATAATGATAAAATATCGTACAATTCGGTAAAGGTAGGTATAAATATGTCCAGAACTTGTGATGTTTGCGGAAAATCGCTCATGTACGGTCACAAAGTAAGCAATTCATATAATCATACGAAACGCACGTGGCGGCCGAATCTCCACAAAGTAAAGGCGATCGTCGACGGAACGACGCGCACTATCAATATGTGTGCAAACTGCATCCGCTCGGACTATGTCGACAAAAAAGTGCGCATTCCCAAAGACGTACGCATGGCTCTTGCCGAACAGGATAAAAAAGCGGCAGAAGCGCAATAGGGCATTTCAAAGTTACCTCTAAAAATCGCAGTTTTTAGAGGCTCCCAATAGCGTTTGCCGTAGCCTTTTTATTGCAGTCTTACAAACCGCCGCTCAGGCGGTTTTTTATTTAAAAAACAGCAGCGACCGACGGAAACGTATTTACCAAAAGGGACACACGGAAGTTTCCCGATGCCCGCCCTGCGACCGCTTTTTCCGAACACCGCTACACATCGAGGACGAGACCGTCGTATGCAGGAAGCACCGAACCGCCGGCTTTCACGATTTTCGTCAAAGCGGGGATATCCTCCGTCCGCCGTATGCAGTACCCCGTTATATCGGCATGGCTCATATCGTGGCTCATGTGCGTAAGCCATGTATGGTGCGGTCTTATAAGAGCTGCGCTTTCCATCGCTTGAAAATACGAAAAATGCGTCGCGTGAGGTTTTTCGCGAAGTCCGTCTATGACCGCGTGTTCTATGATTCCGCCGTATGCGACGAGCGTTTCAATCGAGCTTTCGGGTATGCGGCTGCAGTCGGTGAGATAGGCAATCGAACGGAATGAAGCTCCGTCTCGGACGCTCAAAAGCCAGCCCGTCGTTTCAATCTCGCCGTGGAACATCGGAATCGGAATCGCGCGCACTTCTCCGATATAAAGCGGCTTCTTTCCCGAAAAGCGCGATGCGTTTATCAAATGCAGTTTCGGCTTTCCCCCGCCGATCTGCGTCGGCTTAAAGATATAGTCGAATCTCTTTTGTATGCCCGAAATCGTATTCTCATCCGCATATACGGGAAGCCCCGCGCCCGGCGATTCGTCCGTTTCCGCTCGATGCGTGCCGCGAAGCGCACCTTCGGATTTCGTGTGGCTGTAGATGCGCAGGTCGTCGAGACATGCAATGTGGTCGGCATGGGCGTGCGTCAAAAGCACGGCGTCGAGAGAATCGATATGATGTGCGAGCGCCTGCATGCGAAACTCAGGCCCCGTATCGATGACGATGTGCGTTTCGCGCCCGTCGGCGTTTCGATGCGATATGTACGCGCTGCACCGAAAGCGCTTATCTTTCGGATCGAGCGAAGTACACACGCTGCAATGACAGGAAATCGCAGGTACGCCGTGACTCGTACCGGTGCCGGTTAAAATCATCCGCATAGGGGCAGTATAGCGCCGATGCGCACGGGAAGCAATCGTCCGAGTCAATCGAGTCAATCGTCCGATTGTCACATCGCAAAAAAAATGATACTATGAAAACCACGCGTGAAATCGCGAAAGAGGGGTCTTGAATCATGCCGTATTCCGAACCGATGAACCTGGCCGTCGTTGCATGTCCGGGCGGAGAACGTTTCGCCGACGAAGTGATCACGCATCTGAAGCATATGTACAAGCATCGTTTTACGCTTAAAAACGATGTCATTTCAAAACGCTACGAACTGAATAAAGACGATCTTGTCAAAAAAATCAATTTCGAAAACGATATCGATGCTCCCGAACTCTACATCAAAGGCGATGTGACGAAATACCGCGCACCGTCTTTTAAAATTCCCGCGCGCTTTACGTTTTTTGCAAACGGCGAATTCAAAACCGAACTGCTCGAATCGATACGCGGAAAAGACGTCTATATCTTCCAAGATATAGAAAATCACGAAGAGCTTTCGCTGAACGACGGCACGAATAAAGCCGTCCTTTCCGTCAACGACCACGTCATGTCCATGCTCGTAACGATCGACGCGGTCAGGCAGGCGGGAGCTGCGGCCATTACGCTCGTCGTACCGGCTTACCCCTACAGCCGGCAGCACAAAAAAAAGGGACGCGAAGGACTGACTGCGAGTATGCTCGGTCACATTTACGAATGGCTCGGCGTAACGCGGATCATTACGCTCGATATCCATTCGCGGGAAATCGTCAACGCGTTCAGCTCGATCATTCTTGAAAACCTGCACGCAAGTTATCAAATCATCCGCGAGCTGAGCAAGATCGTCGACTTGACCGGTGAAACGGAGGATTTAGTCGTCGTCTCCCCTGACACCGGCGCGATCGACAGAAACAAATTCTACGCGGTCGGATTAAAGCTACCGCTTGCGATGATCTACAAAGAGCGCGATTATTCGGTTGTCACGCAAAATGCAAAAAACACGAACATCAAATCGATTAAGCTGCTCGGCGACGTGCACGGCAAAGCCGCCTTCCTCGCCGACGATATGCTCGGCACCGGCGGCACGCTTTTAAAAGCGATGGCTTTTTTGAAAGAACAGGGCGCAACGAAAGTGATCGCTGCGATCAGCCTGCCCTTTTTTACCGGCAACGCGATCGACCTCTTCGACGAAGCGTACCGGCAGGGGCTTTTTTACCGCATCATCGGAACGAACGCCGTCTATCACGAAGCGCTGTGCAAACGGGAATGGTACATCAACACGAGCGTAAGCGGCCTCTTTGCAAACGTCATCATGCGCGTTCACTACAACCAGTCGTTGAGCAGTCTACTCGAAAACCGCAAGCTCATTGAAAAGATGGAAAAGCAGACGCAGCCGCTGCAGCCGAAAGCATGACGAAAAAGACCGTCCTCTCGGCAGACATCGGAACGACATCGCTGAAAGCCGCGCTGATAGACGCCGAGGGCAATGTCAAAGCGTTCGCAAAAGAATCGTTTGAAAAGCCGGATGAACGGCATATCGCGCAAAAATGGTTTCCCGCTCTGTGCAGCGCGGCGAAAAAACTTATCGAAGAAGCGGGAGAAGACGATATAGCGGCCATCGGCATTTCGGGAAACGGGCCGACAATCGTTTCCGAAGACGGAACGACGCTCTTGTGGAACGCCGATATTAAGCCCGCGCCGATTGCGGGAACGAGCGCCGTGCATTCGCTTTTTATACCGCGCATCACGGCGTTCCGCGAACTCTTTCCCGCCGAATGGAACGCTTCCCGGTATATCTATTCCGGGCCGGAATACCTCATCCATAAACTCACCGGATCGAATTTGACGATTTTACCGGAAGCGCGCTACGAGAGCGCATATTGGACGCGTGAACAGCTCGCGGCTGCATCCCTGCCTGAAAGCAAACTCCCGCCCTATGTTCCGATCGCAAGCGATGCGGGAGCGACGCACGATGAGGCGACGGCTTCTCTCGGCTTAAAAAAACCGATACGCGTTTTTTGCGGGGGGCCGGATTTTATCGCCGCGATGATCGGAACGAATTCCCTTGCCGTCGGAAAGATATACGACCGCGCAGGTTCCAGCGAAGGCGTCAATATCTGCACACCCTTTCCGCTGCACGCAGAACGCGTGCGCTCCCTGCCTTCCGTCATGAGCGGACTTTGGAACGCGTCCATACTGCAGACCGAAAGCGGGCGCATGTTCGTCAACTATAAGACGATCGTCGAAGCGATCATGGAAAGAGAATTTTCATACGAAGAGCTCATCGCCTACTGCCTCGAACATCCCGAAAGCGACGGCTTTGAAATCCTCGCGCTCATCGCAGAAAATCTGCACCGGTCGTTTTCCGCCCTGCTTGCGGCAGCCGAAAAAAACAATATCCGCGTCATCCTTCCCGTCGTCGTAACCGGCGGCCAAACGAAAAACGAACAATGGATGCAGATGAAATGCGATTATGCGGGCATTCCGCTTGCGCTCACAGTCTGTCCCGACGCGGAGCTTATAGGAGATGCGGCGGCGGCCTTTACGGGATTGGGCGTGTACGGATCGCTCGAAGAAGCCGCTTCTTCCCTCGTAAAAATTATTAAAACCTATAAACCGCGGAGCGCTCCATGAAAATCTGCCGCCTGCCCGAAAAGCTCAAGACGATCGTCTTCGATATCGATTCGACGCTGTACACGAACGGTGCGTACGTATCTCATCAAAGCGAAGTTCAGCTCCGCCGTTTCGCAAAAGTGCGCGGCATATCCGAAAGAGAAGCCCGAACGATGTTCGACAATTATCGAAGAGAATGGTCGAAAACGCACGGCGGGCAAAAAATCAGTGAAAGCAATACATTCGCAGCTCTCGGCATCCCGATCGAAACGAGCGTCGCGTGGAGGAACGAGCTCATCGAACCGGCAGATTTTTTATCGCGCGACGAAAAGCTTTTCGCGGTTTTGCAGACGCTTAAAAAGTCCTGCGCGCTCGTCTGCGTCACGAACAATCCCTCAGGTGTCGGACGTAAAACGCTTTCCACGCTCGGCGTCGAAGGCTGCATCGAAACTGTCATCGGACTCGATACGTTCGGAAAATCGAAACCCGCGCGGGAACCTTTCGAAGAAGCCGCGCGCAGGACAGGCGCGAAAATCGAAGAATGCCTCAGCGTCGGCGACCGTTACGATATCGATATCGCCCTGCCGCTTGAAATGGGCATGGGAGGTATCCTCGTCGACGGTGTTTCCGACGTGTACGAACTCGAGAAAGTGCTGTATCCGCACAAATAATTTTTTTCGGCGGACAAATTGTTTTTATTTCATTTACCGTGTATAATATAAAGAATATGAGGTCTATCGTGAAAATCAAAAAGCTTGAGCAGACAATCGAATTTACGAGCGACGGCAGCCTCCGTTTCTTTTTTATCGGAACGGGAAGCGCCTTTGCAAAAAAGTATTTTCAAAACAACGTGCTTATCATAAAGGGCAAAGATCACCTGCTCGTTGACTGCGGAGCCGTCTGCCCCTACGCGATGTACACCTATCATTCGTCCATCGCGTCCGTCAGAAATTTGCTCATCACGCATTCACACGCGGATCACATCGGCGGACTTGAAGAAGTGGCGCTCGTCGGGCGTTACACGACAAAGATCCGGCCGAAGATGGTCATTACCGACCACTATAAAAAAATTTTATGGAACCAATCGCTCAAGGGCGGCTGCGCATACGGTGAATACACCGACGGCGCTTTTATGACCTTTGAAGATTATTTCGATCAGATACGGCCGCGTCAAATCGCGCGACGCCCGCGTCCTCTTTACGAAGCGAATGTCGGATCCATCAACATCAAACTCTACCGCACTCATCACATCCCCGACAAAACAGGTTCGTGGCGCACATCGTTTTATTCGGTCGGCGTCCTCATCGACGATCGCATCCTCTTCCCGGGCGACACACAGTTCGACAGAGAGCTCCTCGACTGGATGTGCGGCAACTACGATATCGAATACATCTTCCACGATTGCCAATTTTTCCGCGGAGGAGTGCACGCGTATTACGAAGACTTAAAAACGCTTCCGGCGGATATGAAAAAGAAAATGTCGTTGTGCCACTACGGTGACAACGTCGATCAATACGACGCGAAAAAAGACGGCTTTGCGGGATTCACGCAGCGCGGCGTCTATTACGATTTCGGAACATAATGCGTCCGGCTTGCCGCGCCCGCGCATAAAAAAAGTGTTGTTTGGTCCATTAGCTCACCTGGATAGAGCGATTGCCTCCTAAGCAATAGGTAACGCGTTCGAATCGCGTATGGGCCGTAATTAATAATTATTAACTTTTCAAATCTCGAAACGGGGCGTTTCGGGCTTCGCCCGCCGGCACCTCTGCAATTCCGCTTTCGCTCCAGCCGCCTCGCTCGTATACTTCGCTTCGGCGGCCGCTTCGCGTTGCTCCGGCGCCTAACGCGTTCGCTTAAGTTCGCGCGCTCTTGCAGAAAGCATCTGCGCTTTGTGATATAGTTTGCGCTTCTCCCGACACATACGAAAATATCACGTGTCCCCGATATAGTTTTTTCAAAATATTGACTTTTCCTATATATGTTTATACAATCGACATCACATTTTTAAAGTTACCTCTAAAAGCTGCAGTTTTTAGAGGTTCCCTATAAACTTTTAGGAAGCCCCTATGCCGAAACCGACCGAAGCTGCCCTTGCGCAAAAATTGCTTGAAGACACGGACACCGATTCCCGTACCAGAGTGTATACCGGTCCGACGGAAAAGGTCATTTCGGTTTTGCTCTGCGTTTGGGTCGTCTTTCAGCTCTATTTCAATACCGTCGGCGTGATGAGCGCCGTAAACCTGCGCGCATTTCACAGTATCTTTTTGCTTTTGTTCGCGTTTTTATTGTATCCCGCTACGAAAAAAGAAAACAGAAAGCGCCGCTTTCCGCCCGTCGTCGATCTGTTTTTCATCGCGGTCGCGGTTTTTGCCTTCGGCTATTTTATACTTCACTATACGGCGGTCGCTCGGGGCGGCGGCCGCGTTACGCCTTTTCAAATCGCCGTTGCCGCTCTTGCGCTCGCAGTTGTTTTTGAAGCCGCCCGCCGCACATCGGGCAATCTCGCCTTTCTTGCGGCGCTCTTCCTTGCATATAATTTTTTCGGAGCATTTATTCCTGGACAGCTCGGACACAACGGCTTTACAATAAAGCGCGTACTCGTTACGCAGTTTTGGGGCACTCAGGGAATCTTGGGCATCGGAGTCGGTGTGTCTGCGACGTATATTTTTTTATTCGTCGTCTTCGGCTCTTTTTTAAAGCACAGCGGCTTTTCAAAATTCATCAACGATTTTTCTTTGACGCTCGTCGGGCGTACGCCGGGAGGGCCTGCAAAAGTCGCAGTCTTAGCTTCCGCCCTCATGGGCATGATAAACGGATCGGCCGTCGCAAACGTCGCAACGACCGGTACGATCACGATCCCGCTTATGAAGCGGACGGGCTACAAAAAAGAATTCGCCGCTGCGGTCGAAGCGACGGCGAGTACCGGCGGTCAATTCTGTCCTCCGATCATGGGCGCCGTCGGCTTTGTCATGGCGGAATTTTTAAACATAAGCTATACGACAGTCATGCTCGCAGCGATCGTACCCGCGTTTTTGTATTACTTGGGGATTCTGCTTGCCGTTCATTTTGAAGCGAAGCGCATGGGTCTTCCCGGCCTTTCCAAAGAGAATATCCCCGATGCCGTAAAAGTGCTGAAAGAGCAGGGGCATCTCGTGCTCCCGCTAGTGTTGCTTATCGCGATGATGGCGAAAGGATTTACGCCGCTTCTTTCGGCAGTTGCAGCGATTTTCGCCGCCGTCGGCGCGAGCTGGCTCCGTAAAGATACGCGTATGACAGGCGATAAAATAATCGTCGCCTGCGTCGAAGGCGCGAAAGGTGCCGTCGGTGTCGGCGTATCCTGTGTTATCATCGGCGTCATTATCGGGACTGTGACCCTCACGAGCCTCGGCCTAAACATGGGCTACGTGATTTTAAACGTAGTGCCGAACAAGAGCATCTATTTAACGGGACTCCTCGTCATGGTTATGTCGACGATATTGGGGATGGGTGTTCCGGGCGTGGCGGCCTACGTCATCGTGCAGGCTGTCGCCGTTCCCGTTTTAATAAAGACAGGCGTGCTCCCGATAGCGGCGCACTTGTTTTGCCTCATCTACGCATGTCTTTCGAATATTACGCCGCCGGTCGCGATCAGCTGCTATGTCGCAGCCGGCATCGCAGGTTCGGATCAGCTTAAAACGGGACTGCTTGCCGTGCGGATAGGACTCGTCGGATTTTTGATCCCGTTTTTCTTTTTGGCAAATCCGGTGCTGCTTATCGGAAGCGGAAGCGCTCCTCTTGCGATGAGCCTCTGGTCGATGTTTACGGCATCGGTCGGCACGGTCACGCTTGTCGCGGGTCTTGAAGGATGGCTTTTGCGACGCGCATCCCTTTTCGAACGCGCAGCTCTTATCGCGATTGCGCCTCTTTTGCTCTATGCGGGCGTCGCTTCCGATGCGATCGGCTTTGCGCTCCTCGCTGCGGTGAGCATTTATCAATACGTAAAAAACCGAGTGCCGGCGAAAAAGATTTCCGATTCGGAAGAGCGTTCATAAGCGGGGGCTCAAGAATACGGTTACGCGATAAAATATCCGTTAATAATTATTAATGCCGGTGCGATGCTTATTTTTGTTCTGGGAAAACGCACGGTTGATTTTTTGAAAACGGAAGTTTTAATAAAGACTGCTTCTAAAAGCTCTGTCGGTTTTTAGAGGTTTGCATAAGTTTTATAGGGGTACGATAAAAAGCGTCGTCTGAAATATCGCCGTCGCTAAAGTCCGGAGACGAAAAACGCTGAAGCGTTTTTCTATATATGAGAGACACTCGCGATTTCTGTGCATTGCTCGAAATCGCAGCGTTCTTATCTCGAGTTTGCTTGGATGTTTGCAGTAGCCGTGTATACGTATCGTTCCGATAAAAATCGCATGAGCACGATACACTGTATTTGCAAACTCGACTATTGAACGTGTGCGCGTTTGCGCACGGCTAAAAACTTTTTCGAAAGTTGAAACTTTCTGCAAAAGTTTTTATGGGAGAAATATGAAAAACGTATCTATGAAGATCGGTTTTGCCGCGGTTTTTGCGGCTGCCGTACTTGCAGGCTGCAGCGGAAAAAAAGCTGCGCCGGGCGGACACGAAAAAGTGACGATTAAATTTCCGACGGCATCCGCTTCGGGCGCGCTCTATGCGGTAGGAGCCGCGATCACGAATGTGTGGGACACGAAAATCGATTTTGTGAGTGCGTCGAGTCAAGCGTCGAACGGCGGCATCGACAACCTCAATCAAATCGCCGACGGAGAGTCGCAAGTGTCGATCGCGGTGAGCTCGAACTGCTTTCAAAGCTATAAGGGTACCGACAGCTTTGAAGGCGCTGCGAATAAAAATCTCCGTATCATAGCGGGGTTGTATTTTAATCCGAACCAGGTCGTCGTTACAAAAAAGTCCGGCATCGCATCTCTTTCGGGCATCAAAGGTAAACGCTTTGCCGTCGCCGCTGCGGGATCGAGCGTTGAAGGTGAGTGCAAAAATCACTTTACCGCAGCGGGCTTGAATTATCCGTCCGACATTCAAACCGAATACATCGCGTTCGGAGATGCTGCCGACATGCTCCAAAACGGTACGCTCGACGGCGCATGGATTATGAGCGGCATTCCCGCAGCCGCCGTTTCGCAAGCCTGTTCGTCCGGGTGTACGCTCGTTTCGATCGGAGACGATATCCTCGAAAAGCTTCGTTCATCCTATCCGTGGTATGCGCGCTATACGATTCCCGCGGGAACCTATCCCGGACAAAACGCTGACGTCGGAACGACGGCTATTAAAATGCTGATGTTTTGCAATTCGACGCTCGACGATGAAACGGTATATATGCTCACGAAAACCTTTTGGGAAAACGTCGACGAACTCGGAAACGCGCAGCGCAATTTAAAAGGATTGAAGGCGCAGGATGCGGTAAAGGATATTGCAGGCTTGCCGCTGCATGAAGGCGCGAAGCACTATTACCGCGAAATCGGCGTTTCGCTCGATTGACGGACCTCATCCGATCTCTGTCGAAATTTTACGCCGCGTGGTATGGCAACGCTGTGATTTGCGCTTGCGGTGCGGCAGGGATTGAAGGGACGGCGAAGCCGTTCCGACGCGAGCGATGCGAGCGGCGGAATGAAGCCTAAGGGCGGAATCCCGAAAAGCCCGGTTTTTGCGACGCAGGCGCAAAAAGCCGCCCTGAAGATATTTAATAAATTTGATATGAAATTTAATAATTGTTAAGAGGATGAACGGATATGGCGAAAAAATTGGTTGCGTTTTTCAGCGTAACGGGTAAAACTTCTTATGCGGCGCACATGCTCGCAGAGGCTTCGGGCGCGGATCTGTATGAGATCAAGCCTGTAAAGCCGTATACGAGAGCGGATTTGGATTGGATGGATAAACGATCGCGAACGAGCAGAGAAATGTCCGATCCGTCGTTTCGGCCCGAGATCGCGGGTGGAGATGCGCATATTTCCGATTACGATGTGATCTTTATCGGTTTTCCCGTTTGGTGGTCGATTGCGCCGTCGATTATCAATACCTTTGTCGAGAGCTATAATTTCAGCGGCAAAAAGATCGTGCTGTTCGCGACGGCCGGCGGAAGCGGTTTCGGTTTCGATAAAGCGATTTCGAATTTGCAGAAAAGCGCACCGAAAGCGAAGATCATTGGGAGCAAAGTGCTGAACGGCGAACAGGATCCCGCATCTCTTTCCGAGTGGGCGGAGAAGTTTTGATTTTGGAAGTACAAAGGAACATGGAAAATTTTCCGGAAACGGCGGCGAACATAAAACGGCAGGGGGACGATTGCGTCCGTTGCTGCGTGCGGGGCGCAACATGAACATCGAAGCGATTATTATCGGTGTTGCGTCTCTTGCCGTTATCGGGCTGTTTCATCCGATCGTTATAAAATGCGAATATTATTTTTCCTCTAAAGTGTGGCCGATTTTCCTCATCGCGGGTCTCGCGTTTTTGGCGGTGGCGCTCTTTTCCGACGGTATCGCCGCATACGTTTCGGCTCTTATTGGTACGGCTTGCTTATGGAGCATCGTGGAATTGAAGGAACAGGAAAAGCGTGTCAAGCGGGGCTGGTTTCCGAAAAATCCCAAACGAAAAGACGGCGCCGAATGAGGAAGCGGCGCCGCGAACGGTATGATATATAAAGACGATCGCATTGTCTTTCGGGCGCGATACGACGATCCGCAAGCGCACAAACATTTTGCAAAGCACGTTCTCATTTCGGCACGACCTTTTACCTGTACGGCGGAAAAGGAGAGTGAAAGTCTGTGTTCGGTCGTCATTCAATCGAACGTCATGCACTGTGTTCGGCGAAACAAGGATGCGCCTATGGCGGTGTTTTTGATCGATACGACGTCCGAGCTTTCACGGATAATCGACGATGAACTGCTTAAAGGAAAAAACTTCGGTGCGCTTCCGATCAAAATCGAAAAGCATCTTGTACGTATGCTTGAGGACGGGGAGTCCTTGGAAGCCGTAGATGAATATCTTGTCGGCACTCTCGCCGGGCATGCAAAGCAAAAAAAGCGGAAGGCGAACGGTACATCCGTATTCGGCGATATGTGCAAGAGCGAGGGAGAGCGGAATATGGACTGCCGTATTGCCGAAGCGATCCGTCTTATAGAACAATGCGAAAGTATCGAAAGCGACGCATACGATACGATCCCTCGGACGCTGTGTTTGAGCAAAAGCCGATTTTTACATTTGTTTAAAGAAGAAGTCGGCATCGATTTTAAAAACTATCTTCTCTTAAAAAAACTCGAAAAAACCTGCCGCTGCGTTATCGAAAAAGGCACGAGCATAACGGACGCCGCAATCCTTGCAGGCTTTTCAAGTTCTTCGCATTTTGCAACCGCCTGTAAAAAATACTGCGGCATATCGTTTACGGACTTTCTCAAAAGCGGAAGCTGATACCGGCAACATCGCTTAAAAAAATCTTGCCGAAATTCTTTGCGCGCTCTAAATTACTTCACTTCGACGAAAAAAAATCGGGGGTTGAAAAACAGCGTCCTGATGGAAGTATTTTCCGATTCGATCCGTTATTGTGTAATAAATCGTACGTTGTCACTCGCTTGAAACTTTAGGGCAGGTTTCTATAAAAATATTTATTTGGAGGAATTATGATTCAATTTAAAGTCGGTTTATATAATTTAAACGACAATGCAAATTATAATTTTCAGCTTAATAGGCTTATCAACTGGGACGGAGGCGACTTGGACGAAACGGCCGCCGTGTCGCGCGGCATTCGCACGCACGACCACTGGAAACATACGCTCATCCGCTTGGGAGACAATGCGCTCAAAGAAAGCAGGACTGAAAACGCGATCGCTTATTACCGCATGAGCGAGTTTTTTATGGCGGACGGCGACGGTGACAAGCTTGCGTATTATAAAAAAGCCGCCGATCTATTTTACACGTACTATGCCGATTATTTTTCATCGGGCACGGTTGAACGCTTCGACGTTCCGTTCGGTTCGATCCGTCTTCCGGTTATGTACACAAAAGCCGGCATGAGCGCTTCGCATAAAACTCCGAAAGGGACGATACTTTTGCACGGCGGAAACGACAGTTATTTTGAAGAGCTGTTTTTTCCTATGCTGTATTTTGCCGAAAACGGTTACGATGTGTATCTTTTTGAAGGGCCGGGACAGGGCGGCGTTTTGCGTGTGCAGGGAGCAACTTTTACGCACGAATGGGAAAAACCGGTTACGGCGATCATCGATCATTTCGATTTGGACGACCTTGTTATCGTCGGCGCTTCCTTGGGAGGGATGCTTGCGCCCAGAGCCGCCGCATTTGAAAAACGCATTAAGCAGGTTATCGCATGGTCGGTGTTTCCGAATTTTTTACACGTAGCCCTCTCTGATTTACCCGATGCGGCGCAGAACTTTTTCAAAACGCTGCTGCGTCTTCGCTTAAAAGGCATTATAAACGCCGTGTTGTACGGGCAAGTAAAAAAAGATCCCGCTTTCCAATGGGCGCTCAATCACGGCATGCACGCATACGGCGCAAAAAGCCCGTACGAATGGATGCAAAAAATGAACGATTTTCAAATGCTCGATATTGCGGATAAAATCGATCAGGACGTGTTGATTTTGCAAGGCGCAAAAGATCACTTTATCGATTGGCATTTATACCGAGAAGAAATCGATGCGCTCACCGGTGCAAAATCGGTAACGTTCAGACTGTTTACCGACAAAGAAGCGGCGTCGAACCACTGTCAATGCGGAAACAGCCGCCTCGTGCTGGACACTATGCTGGGCTGGCTGGAAACCGTACGCACATCAGGATGAGTCTGTTCCGCCTGCATGATCGTCCGTAAGGCGCCGATCGATTCCTTTGCGGACCGATCGGCGTTTTTTTGCGTGAAAACGGAATCCGTGTTTTTGAATCGCCTCTATTTTCCCTGTGACTTCGTTTTGTTCAGCACGAAGTGATTTTTTCGAAAGGTGATGAGACCGTCATTTTGCATTTTTCCGAGTTCTTTCGAAAGAGCCGTCCGTTCGAGGTTGAGGTAGTCGGCGAGCTGCTGTCGGTCGAAGGGAATGTCGAATTCGGTGCTTTTCTTTTTCAGCGAAATGAAATTCAGATACGACAGGAGTTTTGCGCGGCTCGTTTTGCGCGCGGTGTGAAAGCTCCGCTCCGACAGCGCGATATTTTTGCGGACGGAGATCGCAAGGAGATTCGATAAAAGTTTTACGAGCCACGGCTCTCCCTGTGCCGGTAAGTTTTTGACCGCTCCGATTTTAAAAAATACGATGCGGCTGTCTTCGTTCGCGCATGCATCGACGAGGAGAACGGTGTTTTCCAAAAGCGCGTAAGTTTCGCCGAAAAACTGTCCTTTGCCGATATAGCCGAGTATCGTGCGATTGCCCCACAGATCGTTGTTTTCGATGATGACGCTGCCCGAAAGCACCATGCCCATCGTATCGGTCGTGTTTCCCGCATGGAAGATGATTTCGCCTTTTTTATATACGCGTTCGCACACGCCGAGCGATGCCGCCGCGCGTTTTATTTCTTTTTCATCCATGCCGTTGAAGATTTTCAGCGAACGAAGCATCGCCGTATCCACTTGCGCCTCCTTGCGCCGCCCTGCCCGATAAAATCGATATGAAGTCGACGTGGTTTTTACCACATCATCACATGCGTCATTTTAGTATACTCGAAGTGTAAACGCAAGCGTTTGAAAGCGTATGGCGCGAAATTATACAGAAGAACAAGGAGTGTCTTGTATGGATGCTAAGATGTTTTGTTTCCAATGTCAGGAAACTGCGGGCGGCAAAGGCTGCACCGTTTCGGGTGTCTGCGGTAAAAAGCCCGATGTGGCGGCGATGCAGGATTTGCTTATCTATGTGACGAAGGGGCTTTCATGCGTAACGACGAAGATGCGTCAAGCGGGACTTCCTGTAAGTAAAGACGTCAATCATCTCGTAACGCTCAATTTATTTACGACGATTACGAATGCGAACTTCGACAGAGAGTCGATTATTAAGCGGATCGAAGAGACGCTCGCTGCGACCGAGAGCCTTTTGCCTTCAGTATCGGGCGGGGAGGGGCTTCCGGAAGCTGCGACGTGGAAAGGCGATGTTTCGAGTTTCGATGCGAAAGCTTCGACGGTCGGCGTTCTTGCGACGAGCGATGAAGACGTTCGCTCTCTGCGCGAACTTATCATATACGGTTTGAAAGGATTGGCTGCGTATTCAAAGCATGCGAACGCGCTCTTGCAGGATGATGAAGAAGTCGATGCCTTTATTCAAAAGGCGCTTTCGAAAACGCTCGATGCGGGTCTTTCGGTCGACGATCTGGTCGCCCTTACGCTTGAAACGGGAAAATACGGCGTTCAGGGTATGGCGCTTTTGGATAAAGCGAATACGGGCGCCTACGGAAATCCCGAAGCGACGACGGTCAATATCGGTGTGCGGAAAAATCCCGGCATTTTGATTTCGGGACACGATATGAAAGATATGGAAATGCTTTTGGAACAGACACAGGGGACGGGCGTCGACGTGTACACGCATTCCGAAATGCTTCCGGCGAATTACTATCCCGCATTTAAAAAATATCCGCACTTTGTCGGAAACTACGGAAACGCGTGGTGGAAACAAAAAGAAGAATTCGAAAAATTTCACGGCCCCGTTTTGATGACGACGAACTGTGTCGTGATTCCTCCCGACAGTTACAAAGACCGCTTGTGGACGACGGGCGCGACGGGCGTTCCCGGCTGCCGTCACATTCCGGGCGCATACGGCGAAAAAAAAGATTTTTCGGCGATCATCGAACAGGCGAAAAGCTGCGAGGCGCCTGAAGAGATCGAAAGCGGAACGATCGTCGGAGGATTCGCGCACGAGCAGGTTTTTGCGCTTGCCGATAAAATCGTCGATGCGGTAAAATCCGGAGCGATCAGAAAATTCATCGTGATGGGCGGCTGCGACGGAAGGATGAAGTCGCGCGAATACTACACCGAATTCGCAAAGCGGCTTCCGAAAGACGTCGTCATTTTGACGGCGGGCTGCGCAAAGTATAAATACAATAAATTGAATCTCGGCGATATCGGCGGCATTCCGCGCGTTTTGGATGCGGGGCAGTGCAACGATTCGTATTCGCTTGCGCTCATCGCGCTCAAGCTCAAAGAGATTTTCGGTCTCGATGATATCAATAAACTGCCGCTCGCGTTCAATATTGCGTGGTACGAGCAAAAGGCCGTCATCGTGCTCCTTGCGCTTTTGTACCTTGGCGTAAAAAACATTCACGTCGGGCCGACGCTCCCCGCGTTTTTGTCGCCCAATGTTTTGAACGTGCTTGTAAAGAATTTCGGTCTTGCAACGATCGGTACCGTCGACGACGATTTAAAATTGTTTTTAGGCGAATAAATCGAATACCGTGCGATTCGCTTGCGCCCTGTGTCCGGCGGATCGCGCGGATCTTTTACGGTACCGTATGTGCGCATAGGATCGCACCTGCCGTCAATTTGTAAAATCGTTCAACTTGCCTATTTTATGCTTTACTACTATTATAATAGAGAGAGTTAAAACGGGAGAGAATTAACAAGGAATTTATGGCAGTAATACAGAGTGCTTTACATAATGAATTGCTTCCGATCCGTATCGGCATCGATGTCGGCTCGACGACCGTAAAAATCGCCGTACTCGACGACGACGATACGCTCATATACAGCGACTACGAGCGCCACCGTGCCGATATCCGCAGTACGATCATATCCGTCGTAAACAAAGCTCTCGACTTCCTCGAAAAAAATATCGCGGGAGGAGCGGAACGGGCGGTTACCGTCAAAGTGACCGGTTCGGGAGGATTGTCCGTGTCGCAGTGGCTTTCCGTTCCGTTTATTCAGGAAGTCATCGCGGCGACGACTGCCGTCAAAACGATCATTCCGCTCACCGATGTCGTCATCGAACTCGGCGGCGAAGATGCGAAGATTACGTATTTTAAAGGCGGCGTGGAGCAGCGCATGAACGGTACGTGTGCGGGCGGTACCGGAGCCTTTATCGATCAGATGGCCGCTCTCCTTGAAACGGACGCCGACGGTCTCAATACGCTTGCAAAAGACGCGCACACGATTTACCCGATTGCCGCGCGTTGCGGCGTTTTTGCGAAAACCGACGTGCAGCCGCTCATCAACGAAGGCGCCCGCCGCGAAGATATCGCCGCATCCATTTTTCAAGCCGTCGTCAACCAAACGATTTCCGGTCTTGCCTGCGGAAAGCCCATACGCGGTCACGTCGCGTTTTTAGGCGGACCGCTCCACTTTATGGATCAGCTGCGTGAACGCTTTATCGTTACGCTGAAATTAAAAGACGACGAAATCATCGTCCCGGAAAATTCCCAGCTTTTCGTCGCGCAGGGCTGCGCGTATTCGGCCGACCGCCGCTACTCCGGCATGCCGGATTTTGCTTTTCCGACGGTCGCCGATTTCAGAAGCAGCCTTTCGAATCTCGTCGGCGCGGAACTCAGCGAAGTGCAGCGCTTGGAGCCGCTGTTTAAAAGCCAAAGCGATCTCGACGAATTTGTCAATCGGCATGCAGAAGAAAAAGCGAAGCGCGGCGATTTGGATTCCGTCAAAGGCCCCGTCTTTCTCGGCCTCGATGCGGGTTCCACGACGACGAAAGCCGTGCTCATCGATCAGGAAGGAAGAATCCTGTGGGATTTTTATGCGGCGAATGCGGGCAATCCCGTAGACCTTGCCGTCAAAGTTTTAAAAGGCTTGTATGCGCGGCTTCCGAAAGACGTGTACATCGCGCGCGCGGTTTCGACCGGCTACGGAGAAGCGCTCTTTCAAGCGGCGCTCAACGTCGATGCGGGCGAAGTAGAAACGATAACGCATTTCCGCGCGGCGGACTTTTTCGTGCCGGGCGTCGAATTTTTACTCGATATCGGCGGGCAGGATATGAAATGCCTTCGTATGAAAGACGGCGCCATCGTTTCCATTCAATTGAACGAAGCCTGCTCTTCCGGCTGCGGCAGCTTTCTCGACAACTTTGCGCGCACGATGGGTATGGATGTGCGCGAGTTCAGCAAAAGGGCGCTGCTCGCCGAAAAGCCCGTCGACTTGGGAAGCCGGTGTACCGTATTTATGAACAGCCGCGTCAAGCAGGCGCAAAAAGAAGGCGCATCCGTCGCCGACATCTCCGCGGGTCTTTCGTATTCGGTTATTAAAAACGCGCTTTTCAAAGTTATTAAATTGCGCAAAGCGAGCGACATCGGCACGAAAGTCGTCGTACAGGGCGGTACGTTCAACAACGATGCCGTGCTGCGCGCGTTCGAAAATATTTCGGGCGTGCACGTATTCCGTCCCGACGTTGCAGGCCTCATGGGAGCCTACGGTTCGGCGCTCATCGCCTACGATCAGTGGCTCGATCTTTCGGCTCCGAAGCCCGAAGAAGGACCGGGCGCTCCTCGGCATGAAGTCCGTTCGGGCATCGCCACGCTTTCGGATCTCGAGTCGTTCAGCGTCAAGCTCGATCTCCGCCGCTGCGGCAAATGCCAGAACAACTGTCTTTTGACGATCAACACGTTCAGCACCGGCGGCTTCGAGCGGAAGTTCGTAACGGGCAACCGCTGCGAGCGGGGAGCGGAACTCGACGGCAATGTCCTCGATGCGAGCAATAAAAAAGCGACGAATATCGAAGCGGGAAAAGAAGGGAAGCTTCCGAATATGTTCGCATGGAAATACGCGCGGCTTTTTAACAATTACGTTCCGCTCCGTGCCGAAGATGCGCCGATGGGAGAAGTCGGCATCCCGCGCGTACTCAATATGTACGAAAATTATCCGCTGTGGTTTACGTTTTTCACTTCGCTCGGTTTTCGCGTGCGCCTTTCTTCCCGGTCGTCGCGCACGGTTTACGAAAAAGGGCTTGAAACGATTCCGTCGGAGTCGGTGTGCTATCCGGGAAAGATTTCTCACGGACACGTCGAAAGCCTTTTGCAGCAGGGTATAAAATTTATTTTCTATCCCTGCGCGCCCTACGAACTGCAGGAAGATTCGACTGCGGGCAATCACTATAATTGTCCCATCGTTACAAGCTATCCCGAAGTGCTGCGGAATAATATCGATTCGCTGAGGCAGGACGCTTCCATTTTGTACATGGATCCGTTTTTGCCGATTTACGATAAAGACCGTCTGGCCGTGCGCTTGGCCGAAGAGCTTATCCCGCACTTTCCGGAATTGACGAAAGAGCGCATTTCGCGCGCGGTCGACGAAGCGTGGAAAGAAGAGGAAAAGTTTCGGCGCGATACGGAAGAGAAGGGTATCGAAGCGATCGAAGAGATGATCAGGCGCGGCGCAAACGGCATCGTGCTTGCAGGTCGTCCGTATCATCTCGATCCCGAAATCAACCACGGTATTCCCGAACTCATAAACGATTTGGGACTTGCGGTATTTACCGAAGACAGCGTCGCACATTTGGGCAGCATCGAGCGGCCGCTGCGCATCATCGATCAGTGGACGTATCACAATCGATTATACCGCGCGGCGTCCTTTGTCGCCGGCATGCCGAACATCGAACTCGTGCAGTTGACGAGTTTCGGCTGCGGACTGGACGCGGTTACGGCCGATCAGGTCGACGAAATCATGCGCGCAAAGGGACGCATGTATACGCTTATTAAAATCGATGAAGGCTCGAACTTGGGCGCGGTGCGCATACGCATACGCTCTCTCATCGCCGCGGTAAAAGAGCGCGAGAGACGTCATCAAAAGCCCGTCGTAAAGAGCGCCTCGTATCAAAAGCAGGTGTTTACGAAAGAGATGAAGTATACGCATACGATCATCGCGCCGCAGATGTCGCCGATCCACTTCCGTCTCTTTCAAAAAGCCTTCGAATATTCCGGTTATAAATTCGTCGTACTCGATGCGGTCGATCCGCGCGCCGTCGATATCGGTTTGAGATTCGTCAACAACGACGCGTGTTATCCGTCGATCCTCGTCACGGGGCAAATGATCGCCGCCCTCGAATCGGGCAAGTACGATTTGAATCATACGTCCCTCATCATTTCGCAGACGGGAGGCGGCTGCCGCGCGACGAACTACATCGGCTTTATCAGGCGCGCTCTGAACGACGCGGGCTGGGGACATATCCCCGTGCTGTCGCTGAACGCGAACGGTCTCGAACAAAATCCGGGATTTAAAGTGACGCTCGCACTCCTCGAACGGCTCATCATGAGTTCGATGATAGGAGACGTGCTCATGCGCGTTTTGTACCGCACGCGCCCCTACGAAAAAGTGCAGGGGTCGGCGAACGCGCTTTACGAAAAATGGAACGGCAGGGCGGAAATTCAGCTGCGCTCTCTTTCGATCCGCGGTTTTCACAAACTTGTCAAAAACATCATCGACGATTTCGATGCGCTGCCGCTTTTGCCGATCAAAAAACCGCGCATCGGTATAGTCGGAGAGATCCTCGTCAAATTCCATCCGACGGCGAACAATCAGATCGTCGATACGATCGAGCGCGAAGGCGCGGAAGCGGTTATGCCCGACATGGTGAACTTTTTCCTGTATACGTTTTCGACCGGCATTTTCCGCCACGAAAAACTCGCGTTCCCGAAAAAGACCGAAACGATTGCGCGCCTTCTCGTGTGGTTTATGGAATCGTTCAGAAAGCCGATCGAAAAGTACCTCCGCAAAAGCCGCCGCTTCGACGCACCCGAAACGATATACGAGCAGATGAAAAGCGTCGACGATATCGTGCAGCTCGGAAACATCACGGGTGAAGGCTGGTTTCTCACGGCGGAGATGGTCGAACTCATCAAAACGGGAGTGCCGAGTATCGCATGCGTGCAGCCCTTTGCGTGTCTTCCGAATCACGTTACCGGAAAGGGCATGATAAAAGAGCTCCGCCGTCGCTTTCCCGGCGCAAATATCAGCGCGATCGATTACGATCCGGGTTCGAGCGAAGTCAATCAGCTCAACCGCTTAAAGCTTTTGTTGTCGAATGCGCCGATCGGAAAGCATCCCGACGAAAACGAAGAGGGCATGATCGTGATGAGCGACGGCTCCCTCGTAAAACCGGAAATACGTTTTGCCGAGGGGGCCGTAAGCTTTACCGATTTCGAACCCGTTGCGGCGGGAAACCGTCCTCCGGTGCTCGCGCCGGTGAACACTTGAGACTGTAGGGGAGGAAGCCGATGCGCAGCGCTGCCGGAAAATTAATAATTTTACTTTTTTTCGTGTGCGGAGCGGCGAATATGCTTTTCGCCGGGGGCCTCGTCCCCGATTCGTCCGACATACGCAAAGAGCTGCGCGAAACGTGGTTTGAAGCCCCTCTTTCGTTCGTCAGAGAAAACCGTACCGAAGTGCGCACGGCAAAAGACGGAAACCTCTTTCAAATTCGCCTCGAAGAAACCGATACGACTTTTTCCGTCGTAGTCGCTCCCCGCACGGAAATGCCGGTCGACGTATATTCCGAAAGCGGCAAAACGACGGCGGTACAGGACGTCTATTCCGCTTCGTCGCCGGGGAGCTGGATCCTCGTCCGGAATAAGCGTTCGGGAAATCCTATTTGCGTGCGCTATTATTTTGCCCCCGACAGCGGCGTATACGTCCAATTTTCTCCGCTCGGAAAAAGCGCATACGGAGACTTTGTCGTATTCGGAAGTTATTGCGCGCGTCAAGTTCCGACCGGTCTTCCTTTCGAGCGCTTTTATGCGATGTCGTTTTCCGATGTCGCAGCTCTCACGAAAAATACGCTTCCGTGGCGCTATAGCGTCCGGCGGGAAGGCGCATACGATACGACCCTTTCGATGATACGGATCATCCGTTCGCGCCTTGCGAACCTCGTCTATGCCGACGACGCGATGTACGACGAAAACGGAAATCCCGTGTCGATTTTAACCGGTGCGCCCCGCCGCATGCACGCCGAAGATGCGGGCAAAATGTCGCTTTCTTCCGCCGGATTCGTCAAATGGATCGCCGACGGCATCGTCTATCCGATGACGAAAGGAGGACTCAAGCGGCTGCCTCTCCTCGAACACACCGTCAACTACGATCCCGTAGGTTTTCAAGGCGTCCTTTCGGAAAAATACAATATATCCTTTGCGCTCGACTGGACGCGCAATCTGGCATCCGCCGTGTTTTCCGTCGCGACCGGCAAAACCTACCGATATCCCGAATCGGGTGTCGATATGACCGAAGATCCGTTTGCCGCAGAGATGACGGCGGACGGCGTAAAAAATACCGTCGGGTACGTTAAAGATTCAGGCTATCCCGCATCTTCTCTCGCTTCTCTTTTGTACGTCTTTGCGTCCGAATATCCCGGCGAATGCTACCTTGCGGCGATTCGCGAAACCGACCGCAAAAGAATTCCCGAAGTGCACACGTTCAATCAATGCGCGATTTTCTTTCCGTATTTCGACGACGCCGGAAAATTTCAGTGTGTCGTATTCCGAAACAATGCCGAAGCGACGCTCGCAGAATTCTCGCGCACGTTTCAAGGTGATTTTATACATCTCGTGCGCGTGCGCACGACCGCGACTTTCAACCCGCAGTAAAACCGCTTTCGGATACTCTCGCAGCGGCGTTTTAATCAACTTGACACTGGCTTTTATAAAGCGTAAAATTATCCCCGTAAAATGATTTTATTAACAAGGGGTTATTAGTATGATTAAAGTCGGTATCAACGGTTTCGGTCGCATCGGACGCATGGTATTCCGCGCTGCGGTTTCAAACTTTAACGACATTCAGATTGTCGGCATCAACGATTTGCTCGCTTTCAATAAAGCCGATCCTTCGAAAATGCTGATCGATTATCTGGCATATCTGCTCAAATACGATTCGGTTCACGGTCGCTTTGAAGGCAAAGTCGAATTCGACGATCAGCACCTTATCGTAAACGGCAACAAAATCCGCGTCTTTGCGGAAAAAGATCCGGCGAATATCAAATGGGGCGAATGCGGTACCGATGTCGTCGTCGAATCGACGGGCTTTTTCCTGACAAAGGAAGCGTGCGAAGCGCACATCAAAGGCGGCGCGAAAAAAGTCGTCATGTCGGCTCCTTCAAAGGACGACACGCCGATGTTCGTTTACGGCGTCAACGACACGACCTATGCGGGACAGACGATCATTTCGAACGCGTCCTGCACGACGAACTGCCTCGCTCCTCTTGCAAAAGCGATCCACGATGAGTACGGTATTAAACGCGGTCTTATGACGACGGTGCACGCATCGACGGGTACGCAGCTTACGGTCGACGGTCCGTCAAAGGGCGGAAAGGACTGGAGAGGCGGACGCGCCGTATACAACAACATCATTCCGTCGACGACGGGTGCTGCGAAAGCGGTCGGCAAAGTTATCCCCGCGCTCAACGGTAAGCTCACCGGTATTTCGATGCGCATTCCGTCTCCCGACGTATCGGTCGTCGATCTTACCTGCCAGCTTGAAAAGGCTGCGGGCAAAGACAAAGACGAAGCGTACAAAAATATCTGCGAAACGATGAAAAAAGCCGCGAACGGCGCGCTCAAAGGTATCGTCGCGTATACCGAAGATCAGGTTGTTTCGACCGACTTCACGGGCGACAGCCATACGTCTATCTTCGATGCGAACGCGGGTCTCGCGCTTGAAAATGATTTCGTAAAATTGATCGCTTGGTACGACAACGAATGGGGCTACTCGAACAAGCTTTGCGAAATGATCCGCGTGATCAGCAAGTAAGTATTTTGCACGGTCGTACGCACTTGCTTCGACCGTGGGTACGACAACGAATGGGGCTACTCGAACAAGCTTTGCGAAATGATCCGCGTAATCAGCAAGTAAGAGTTTCGCCTCGTCGCTCGGATTATTTTTAATAATTATTAATCGAAAAACGGTCGGCGTGTGATGCACGTCGGCCGGTTTTTTTATGCGCACTTCCGATCTTTTTCATTTATTCTTGCGGAGCGTTCAATTCCCGATGCTTTGCGGCGAGCTTGTTTATGTCGATACCGCCGATTTTCCGTGCAGCTTTTTTTGAATCCGCTCTTGTACGCCTGATGCCGGAGAGAGCGTCGTCATCGAAAAATAATGTCGTTTTTTTTCAAAGACGAACGACGCGTCGATGCGGTGTTTTACATCGGTAAAAAGTACGGAATACCATTTTTTCGGAGGCAGTTCCGTTTCGAGCGCTTCGATCCGGCCGAGGTCGATGAGCTGCTCGGTAGGTTTTTTCCCGTGCGTCATTTGCCGAAACATCAGCGACATAAAATTTTCGGAAGGGGAAACGTAAAAATACAGTCCTCGTACGCCGAATACGAGAAGTCCCCACAGCTCTGTACGCGAAGTGGTGAGCGAGAGCGCGGCATATGTTTTTTTATCCGCATTGATGCACACGAATTCCACTTCTTCGACGGCATCGCCCGTCTTTTCTTCGAGTTCGATAAAAAATTGTTTTCGTTCGTCGTTCATATAAAAATACTATAGCAGATACTGAAAAAAAATTACATATCTGCTATACTGTTCGCTATGAAGGAAAAGAAAAAATTGCCGTTCATTGTGCGGCTTTTCAAAGGGATTTTGATTTTTCTGTGCGTCATCATCGTCTCCCTCTTCGGATGGATCGGCTTTTCCGTTCTCGACAGAATGTCGCCGCTCGACGTGATTCCGTCCGATTATTCTGTGTTCGTGCACACCGATTCTCTGTGGGATGCCGCTTCTCCTATAGTCGATTTGAAAGCTGCAGATGTGCTGCTTGCCGATCCGCTGCTTTCGAATTATCGCGCTCCGTTTATGGAGTTCCGTTCATCGGCTCTGCGAGACAATAAATACGTGCGCTTTGCCGCTTCCCGAAGCGTATATGCGGCGTTTTATGCGGCAAAGGGAACTTCGTCGTATATCGCACTTATCGATATGAGCTTTCTTTCCGCGTTGACGCGCCTCGCACCTCTTGTCGCACCGCATTTGGATATTAATAATTTTGAATACGTAAAGGATTCCGATTTTCCGTATTTCAAATACGCTGCCGGAAAAAATGCGGCGTATTATATCGCCCAAAAGCGTAATCTCCTCATTGCATCGGATTCGCTTGCTTTGCTTTCCCGCGCGATTTTAGACGATAACGCTCACGCGTACCGAAAAGAAGAAAAGGCGGTTTTGCTTCAGAAAGGTGGCGAGCCGATACGCATCGTGGCAAACGGAAAGCGGCTTGTCGAACAGTTTACCGCAGGAAACGATGTCGCCGAAGCCGTCTCGTCGCTGCTCGATGAAACGGCTCTCAGTGTCGTTTCTTTCGGTATCTCCGATGCGGATATCACGGTCAAAGCGGAATTTCCGTTTGCGATTTCGGATGCAAGCGCATCTCCGCTTGCGCCTCTTTTAATAAAAAATTCGAAAATGCCCGCGCTCCTTTCCCAGCTCGGAGAGAGCGTGCAGTACTATACGCTGCTCAACGCGGGGCAGTTCAGCGAATTGAAAGATGCGCTCTTTCCGCTTTTGCAAAAGACGAGCGACATCGAACGCACATGGCAGAAGGCGAACGCGTGGTGCAAGCGGCTTTTTTCGGTTTCCCTCGACGATATCGTTTTTTCATGGACGGGAAGCGAGTGCGCCGTGCTCGGTATCGAAGGCAACAGCGATCCCGTTTTTGCGCTGCAGATACGCGATGCACGTCAAAGAGAAAAAATATTCGATTCCATATTTTCATCGTTTGCGATCGAAAACAATACGAATTTGATAATCGGTGGCGTGCGCCTTCCCCGTATCGATATGCCGCCGCTGCTTCGCGAACTGCTTTCGTCCTTCGGCATCGATCTGCCGCGTCCGTATTATTTCGTGCAGGGGGATTATATTTATTTTTCCGAGTCGCCGCAAAACCTTTCGACCGTGTACAACGATTTGAAAGAGCGCAAAATGCTCGCACGGAACGAAAATTGGAAAACGGTGTCGGGCAATCAGTCGGCGGAAGCGACGGTGAGCGTGTATTACGATCTGAAACGCAGTGTTCCGTTTTTTATCCGAAACGGTACGCTGCTTGCCGATGTGCTCAAATTGTACACGGTCGGCCGCTGCGATTTCCGTTTAAAGAATTCGGTGCTCACCTGTCAGCTGCATGCAGTCGCTTCTTCTTCGTCCGATATGCGCCTCGTTCCGGGTTTTCCGATCGCGCTCGAAGGTACGACCGACTTTTTGCTGCACGCCGAAGCGGGTAAAAATCCCGGTGCGGTGTTTTGGCTTGAAAGCGGAAAAAAGATACGCTCTCTCGAACTTTCCTCCATGAAGCGGACGGAGCTCGGTTTTACGGAAAGTATGTCGATCGTTTCGGCTGCGGAAAAGTGCAGGGAAGGAGGAGTCCTCTGGGCCGTCGGTGCGAACGGTGCGGTACATTTGCTGAACCGAGCTCTTGAAAACGTCGGAAACTTTCCGATCCTCACCGGCGCCGTTCCGTCCGCGCGTCCTGCGGCATTCGGCAAAACGCTTTTGATTCCGTCGCGGGGATCGGTCATCCTCGTCGTAAAAGACGACGGTACCTACGACGAAGTGCAATTTCCTGATGACGGCGAAATTCTTTCCGCGCCTTCTCTTTCGGGCGATACGGCTGCGGTATACGAAAAGTCGTTCGAGGGTTCCGTCTATCTTATGAAAAATCAAAAAATTATTAATTTTTCAGAACCGATGGAAATAGACGGCATAGGCTTCGATTCGCCCGCGCTGCTTGAGACGGGCGGTGTTCTCTATACGGCGTTTATAACGCAATCGGGCAAGTTTTACCTTTTCAAAGACGGTAAACTCGAAGACGGATTTCCGATAGAGACGAACGGCGTGTTTTATACAAACGCCGTCGCGTGCGGCTCTTTTTTCTTCGCACTTTCGGAGGATGCGGAAGTGTATCGCTTTGCACTTGACGGTACCTTTACGACGGTAAAGATTCCCGGAGCATCGTCTGCGCGGCAAGGACGCATCGCTTCCGTGCGTTCTTCTTCGGGAGATGCCGTGTACGCGTGCGCCGACGAAAACGTGCTCTACGGTTTTATGCAGTCGCTCGAACTCGTACCCGGATTTCCCGTCGCGGGTAGGGGAGTACCCGTCATAGCGGATGTCAACGGCGATAAAAAAGACGAATGTATTGTCCTTTCGTTCGATAAAAACTTATATGCATGGGATATACGATGAAAAAATTATTAATTGTTATTTTTGCGGCGTTTTCGTTTGTGTTCGTTTCCTGTATGACGTTTCAAAAAGACGTATTCGTCTCTTCGGATGAAACTTCTGACGGCTCTTTTTCGCTTTCGATGCAGTCACGCCTTGCGCCGCTCGATGCCGCTTTTTCAGGCGGCGACGATGCCGCGAATTCCGCAGCCGAAAGGACATATATCATCTCGGAGATACAAAAGCGGCTTGCAGTTCCCGAACTTGAAAAACGCACGGCTTCCCGTCTCTATGCGCTTTTAGGACGCGCGTATTTTATCGGCGGAAATTCGAGCGAAGCGAAAAAATGTTATGAACAGGCAGCCCGGCGCTATGCCGACGACAGCGAAGCGATCGTGCTCGGTCATCGTTTGGGAATTGTTAATTTAAAAGAAGCGCTTTCGCTTCGGAGCGGAGACGGAGTCCTCGTGCTCGAATCCGCCCTCGGTGCATACAAGGCGGGAAAGTACGATGAAGCGGCAGGCCTCTTCGATACGGCTTTTTTGCTTCTCGCTCCTTTTTATAAAAGCGCGTACTTGCCGCTCCGCGAAAAAGCGTGGCGTCTTAAAGATGCCGTTTCCGATGACAAGGAGCTTTCGAAATTTTTGCCGCTTGAATCGCTTTCGCTTTTACAGATGATCGAAATCACGCAAGCGTCGACGCAGCTTTTGGATATCTATACCGGAGGAAAAAAGTACGGAGGCGAGAGATTGTTTGCCGTCGTGCGGGGCGCGGGTTTGTTGAAAAGCGTTTCCGGAAGTTCCGATGAGAGTCAGCTCCGCTCGGCGATGGAAGCGAGCCGTATCCTGTGCGCGCGCTTTTTGTGGAATTTACGGACGGCTGCGAGGAAAAATCAAAATCCTGTAAGATATTCCGAACGTTACCGCGGCAGAATGCTTGCAAGTCCGATCCCCGATGTGCCCGTCGATTCTCCCGATTTCGATGCGGTACTCGGCAGCGTTGAAAACGAACTTATGACGCTCCGCGACGGAATCAATTTTTATCCCGAAGGAAAAGTGTCGGGAGCGGAATTCAACGCGAGCCTTACAAAGATACGATAGCACACCGTGATCCGGCACATCGCTTAAAACGATGCTCCGGAACTGCCGGTTTTAGAAATCGGGTTAAATTTCGAGTTTTTTTTAACGCGAAATTTTCCATCCGTTTCGCTCGCCGTTCGACCAATCGATCAAATGCCGTTGTAGTGCACTCTCGTTTTTTCCTTTACGTAGGCGACGAAATCTTTCAACGCAAACGTTTTTTGTTCGAGACCGCTGTCGGCGCGGAAGCGGACCGTTACCGCACCTTCGTCTTTTTCTTTTTGTCCGACGATGAGGATGTACGGCGTTTTGTGTTCCGAGCTTATCGATTTGATTTTATTTTTCATATTGCTTTCGTCGGTGTATGCGTTTGCGCGTATACCTTCTTCGGCGAGCGCGTTCCGCACTTGTTCCGCGTAATCGTAAAAGTCGGGTCCGACGGGAACAACGGCCGCCTGTTCGAAGTGGAGCCACGCGGGAAAAGCGCCGGCATAATTTTCTATGAGGATGCCGATAAAGCGTTCGAGCGAGCCGAGCACGGCGCGGTGCAGCATAACCGGATGATGTTTTTGATTGTCCTTTCCGATGTATTCCGCGTTGAGCCGTTCGCTTGAGGGCAGCTGATAATCGAGCTGGATCGTGCCGCACTGCCATTCGCGGCCGAGCGCATCGACGAGGGTAAATTCGAGCTTCGGTCCGTAAAATGCGCCTTCTTTCGGCTGTACATCGTAATTTATTCCCGCGTCTTTGCATGCGTTTCCGAGCGCGTTTTCGGCGTGATGCCACGTCGCTTCGTCTCCGACATGATCGTCGGGCATTGTGCTGAGTTTCACGATGAGATTTTTATTAAAACCGAAATCGCCGTATACGTCGACGAGAAGTTTGCAGAACTTTGCGACTTCGCTTTCGATCTGCTCTTCGGTGCACAAAATGTGCGCATCGTCCTGCACGAAGCCTCTCACGCGCATGATGCCGTGGAGCGTTCCGCTCGGCTCGTTGCGAACGCAGTGACCGAATTCCGCAAGACGCATCGGAAGATCTTTATAGCTTCTTGTCCGTGTTTTAAATATTTCGATCGCGCCGGGGCAGTTCATCGGTTTGATTGCGAACATGCGTTTTTCGCTTTCGGTGATAAACATATTTTTTTGATAATGTCCCCAGTGTCCGCTCCGTTCCCACAGCGAGCGCGGCATGATCGCAGGCGTATTGACTTCCATGTAGCCGTCGGCTTCGAGCTTTTTGCGCATGTACTCCTGCAGCGTTATGTACATCGTCCAGCCGTTCGGATGCCAAAAAATCTGGCCGGGATCTTCGTCGTCGATGTGAAAAAGATCCATCTTTACGCCGAGTTTTCGATGATCGCGTTTGTCGGCTTCTTCGAGCATTTTGAGGTAATTTTTCAAATCGTCCGGCTTTGCAAAGCATGCCGCATATACGCGCGTGAGCATCGGCTGACTTGCGTCTCCGTGCCAATATGCGCCCGCGATTTTCATCAGCTTAAAAGCCTGCGCGTTTATCTCTTTCGTGCTCGAAACGTGCGGCCCGCGGCAGAGATCGCGAAAATCGTCCTGCTCGTAAGTGGAGATCGTTTCGTCCGCAGGAAGGTTTTGTATCAAATCGATTTTATAGGGCTCGTCTTTGAAAAGCGAAAGCGCTTCGTCTTTTGAAATCTCTTTGCGCACGAACTCGTGATTGCCCGAAAGAATCTTCCGCATCTCTTTTTCGACTGCCGGAAAATCGCTTTCCGAAAATTTGACATCTTTCGGAAAATCGAAGTCGTAGTAAAAGCCCGTATCGATCGCGGGACCTATTGCGATTTTCACGCCCGGATAGAGATGTTTGATCGCTTCCGCCATAACGTGGGAACAGCTGTGTCTTATCGTCTGTAATCGTTCGTCGTGTGCCATGTGTGTACCTGTATATCGAGAGATTGCATTGATAATAGCTCGAATGCCGAGTTTTGTAAATCACTTGGAAATTACGTGGAATGTGTGTGGAAATTACGTGGAATGTGCGTGGAATGTGCGTGGAATGTGCGTGGAATGTGCGTGGAATGTGCGTGGAATGTGCGTGGAATGTGCGTGGAATGTGCGTGTGTCCCGCCCCTGTGTTTTCACAGTGCCTTTTCGCATACCGGAAATTTTTATAAAATCTTTCGTACCGCAAAAATTATCCGGTTCATTTCGAGTTAATATTTTCAACGCTCGGCATTTGACTGTAAAAATTATCATGTCGAAAAATTATTAATTCTTTCCGACTGCCGATAAGCGAAACGCATATTTAATAAATTTTGTCGTATGAGAAACCGAAAATCCGATCGATGCTGTCCCCCCGCCGTATTCGCCGTTTTTTTGTTTGAAGGAAAAACCCGCACTGCCTGAGCTTGTAATATTTTTTTTCGAGTGCGTAAGCAAAAATTTGCACGATTCTTCCGCCGCCTTTTTTGAAAAGCTGTACGAGGTCTGAGCACCGTAGCGGAGCGTTCCTCTGCGCCGGAAAAAATCTCCTGAAATCGCATAGCGTACCGCATCGGCATCGACTTTCTGTGCGTTTGAAAATTCAATTCCTCCGGCTTCAAAGGCGAGGCGCGATGAGATATATTTATCCGAATACTGAACGCCCGCGCCGCATTTAGCGCTCGTCTGCTCGGCGTCGTTGAATGCCGTATATGTTTGCCTCATGGTTCCCGCCGCTCCGACCGTGAGAGACGGCAGGCGCGGTGAAGGGAAGCGGTGAGTATATTGCGAGGAGATGCGGAATTGACTGAGCGTATGCAGTACCGTGCCGTTCGGCGTGATGATACCGCGTCCGTCGGAGGCGAATGCCGAAGCGAGCAGCGTAAATCCTCCTGCTGTAAACACGTTTTCGCTTCTGTATGTGCAGCGCAGTTTCCCCGACGGCTGATCGTATAAGCCTGTTGTAAAAAGCGATGTAAAGTTGGGCGCCGAAAAGAGCGCTTGGAGTGCGAATGCGGAATACCGCGCCGGTTTGAAAAATGCGATTTCGGAAAACCACGACGACGCATCGTTTTTGAGAAAAAAACTTGCCCCTGTAATCGAAACGGCAGCGCTCATCATGCGCGGCAAAGCAATCCTGATGTCCGCCGATGCGGCAAGCGTTCCGTTTTCGCGGTAAAAAAAAGAAGCGCCCGATCCGGCAAAGCGCGGAGCCGCATCCGGAAGCCGGCAGTCGGCTGCAAAAGCGGGCGGTTTGTTGCCCGTAGACGACGACGGAAGAGAAGATGCGATCCCTGTTTTTGTCGGAAACGATTTTACAAAGGGGGATGCGGAAAAGGACGGGGCAGGAGCAGCGAGACGCGAAAAACTTCCGCTTAAGGATAGGGTACCCGCTTTCAGCGTCAGCGGAACACCCGACACACGGTCGAAAAACAGCGCCGCCCCGTATTGCGGCAGGCGAACGGAGGCTTCGCCGAAATTCGACAGCGCGATATCGGACACGGCTTCGTAAAACCACAGGTCTGCATCGCGAAATCGGGCGCGTATGCCGCAGGTCGTGTCCGCCGATGACAGGGCAAAGTCCGCGTCATCGAAGTACAAGGACGATGATGCGCTTAGATTGAGCCTCTTAAAAAGCGCTTCCGATTTTCGTTTCGCCTTCGGCTCTGAGCTTAGGCGAGACGCTTGTTCGGCTCCCGATTTTTCGGCGGCGGATAATCGATGTACCGACGAAAATGCCACAAAAACCGCGGCGATCAATATGCAGCGATAATTCATACCCTAATAATCGCCCTAAATGTTCGGTTTCGGAGTTTTTTTTAGGAGAAAATTCGACAAAATTACTGTGAGGGCGCGCTTTGCCTAAAGCTCTCATAATATCCCTATTTGTGGGACTAACATCCGTGGTTTTCGCTAGAGTGGAAAACGCTGGATGCGGGGTGTAAAAAACAGCTATACAAAATAAAAAAGTGTAGCTATTTTTACAATCGAGTTATAAATAATTCTACCACAGCTTGAAAAAGTTCATTATAAAATCAATTGTAAATCCGATAAGCATAGCAACAGAAATTATATTCAGTCGTTTACTCCATATTTTAGAACTTTTCTTCCCTGTTCGAGAAATATAAAATACAGAGTAAAGCAGTATAACTATACTTACCAAAATCATTATAACATCATATCTTGCAGTAAACATTTTTCCCTCTGCTTTTCGGTTGCCGCATCACCTACAGCTGATACAGCAGAATACATATCATACAGATGTGAGATACCTATACGTTTTCTATATTTTACTCAAATAGAATTCAAACATATATTCATATCTATTTCATATCTATTTTTACGACATAATAATTATGATTTGATTTATTAATGTAATTTTGAAAATTACATACACTTATTTCCAAAACGTATTTTAAATCATTTTCAAGAGCAAATAATTGTTTTTCTGCTATACGGCATAGGCTTTAATGCTTCCGGCTCTACGATTTTTTTCTCGGTAAAAATATTGTTTAATATTTTTAGTAAATCTTTTAGATTCTTTTTATGGATTACTTTTGAATTAAATTGTATATTCCAAGCTAAAGTTCCATTCTCTTCAAGAATTTTATAATCGCCGTAAAAATAAGGCTCTTTCCAATAATCGTCGTCTTGAATTGTTATCGAAATTTTTTTAGGGCGTGAATTAATTATACAGATGTTATCTATGTACTGTATTACCAAAAGAGCATCTTGCTTTCCTAATATAAATTCATTGATTGTTTTTACAATATCATCTTTCATAATTCAAAGCCCTTATTTATGGAATTAGATTAATATTTCTTTGTCTTCCTTGAGATATAAATAATCAATGAAGTAGGAATCAGAAGAAATATTATAATAAAAAATGCTTCTCCTATTTCTCGGTTTTTAATTCTTGAAATAAATTTCAAGAAAAAAAGCCGAAAGCTTTCAACTTTTATTGAAAAATAAAGAAAAAGAAAAATATACAAATACAGAAATATAGAAGTGATCAGAATTCTAAAAAAGACTTTATTCATATACAGATAATATTCCTCCACCTACCAAAAGAAAAAAACCGACATAATTAAATATTTTAAGATAAAAAAGGGTTGTCTTTCTCATAATCATTATGAATAATATAATCCGTTTTTCCCAACAGAAATACATAAGCCTTTATCAACAACATTATCAAGCGTTTCAATCGCATTATAGTTATTATTTTAAATGTCGCATAGTACATCGAGGAAGCTGTCCAAAAACTTCAGTTTTTGGACAGCCCTAATTTCTGCAGCAGTCATACATATCCCTATTTGTAGGACTAACATCCGATGTCTTTCATAACGCGGAAAACACCGGATGTGGGGGATGCCGCTTTTATACTGTTTGAACTCTTGGTATTTGATTATGTTCAAACAGTTCTATTATTTCATTATTCCCTTCGTTTACTTTTAAATTTACAGCTCGGCCAACGATTTTACTTTTATAAGAATTAAACGATTAAAAGTAGAAACATCAACTGATTTCAAATCTCTAGTTTCCTGCCCTGTTTTTGAAATTGAAGTATCCGTGGCATTTATTTGCACATGTTAATGACTAAAAATTTCTTCGAAAAGCTTTCGTTCTTCATTATCCCAATAAATAACATTCTTTGAGTAATATTTATTTAACTCTTTTTTATCAATAACAAATGGTTTTGTTTTTTTCAAATCTTGTAGCAACTTTAACATTTGATATCGATCACGAAAATCCATAAAAGTAAAATTTTCTTCACCATAAAGTTTTAAAACAATACGAAAACTATTACCTTGCCTGCTTGTATAATAACTTGGAATTACAGCAACAGAATTAAATGATTCTATACTGTATTCCTTGACGACTCTGTTTAACAAATTATATTTTCTCACAAAGCTTGAATTTAATTCTACCCTTGAGAATACTATATTTAGAATCGAAAACATTATTACTAATATTGAAACAAAATAATAAATTTTAAATAAAATTATAAAATCACTACCCCATATATCATTTTCTGTTCTTTGCTTATTTATTTTTTTTGTTTCTTTTTTTTCTATTAAAGAAAACACATAAATTAATAATAACAAATATTAAACTTATAATAAATAAGACATTATTAAGACTGTATTTTACAAAGACAAAATTAAAAAATCTTGAAACCAACCTCCTAAACATAAAAATACCAAGTATATACAACCCCAAACAAAACATCAATGTAAAATCATAAAAACCATCAGCGCTTATTTTTCTCATATTTTTAATTAATCCCTATTTGTAATATCCTCTGCAAGTTTTTTTTAATCCATTTTGCGCAGTTGTTAAAATGGCAGAATCTGGTACTTTATTAAGTATACCTTTTATTGCTTTACCTGTATTTTTCTGAAAATACTTAACAGTATTAGTTGTTGTTTTGCTAGTTAGACTTTTCCCAATATTGCTTAATCCATTATGCTTTATTTCCTTTGAAACTTTATTTGTTAATTGTTTAACAGCGTTATCAATTACCTTATTTGAACCGCTACCAGCTCCTCCAGCCCAGCCTGAAACCGCACTCATAGCTGTGTCAACAACTAAAGAAGCAACATCAAATTTTTCTTGGTTACCCTCACTTATATCAAGTGCCTGATTACCTACGTTCTGAACAGTACTTATCCCTGCATTAATTGCAATTTGACCTACTAGCCCAATTCCAGTACCAGCTACTGCACCGATAACAGCTCCCCCTGCCGCTACTATAGCTACCTTCCTCATATCGATATTATCAAGTGATTTACCTTGTATAACAATCTGATTAAATACTTCACAACCACCTGAAACCACTGTACCAACAGCAGCTCCTATTATCACCCCAATAAAATTTCCATCCGGGTCTATATAGCGTACCGGGTTATTTGCTGCGTAGGCATACAAATTGCAATATGGTTGCCGAACTTGCGTTTTACGTCGAATTTCCGCTGTATTCAACAGCAAAATCCGTTTTTTTTGCGGAGAATAATAATTTTTCGTAACGCAACAGCTCATTTCCGCTCCGAAATCCGCTTTTTACTCCGGAAAACGCCTGAAATTCGAGCATTTTCCGAAGCACTCCCACATATCCCTATTTGTAGGACTAACACCTAGTGTTCTTCGCGACGCGGAAAACACCAGATGTGGGGGTATTACTTAATTTCGTTTAATTATTCAGAACTTTCAATGCTTGGTATCGAAAGTTTTTTCATAGTTAAATCTTCATCATATTTTATATCATAGCAATATGTCTTTTCCCCAAAGCGTTCGAATCGTTGAAAATTGAATTCATCTGTTTGTGATGAACGGTTATCAATTGCATAATCTAAACTCGCATTATAAATCGTGAAATAGCCATTTAAATCATTTGTAAAAGTTATAAATCCTTGATTTCTGCTATTATCACTAAAAGATATCGAGTCAAATCCTTTATCGCTTATTGTTACAAATAAAGCTGTATCTTTGCTTTTATTAAAATTGATTTCATAAGAATTATTCATAACCTGATTCACTCTTATATTCTTTGGAAAACGAATAACTAAAAGGATAACTGTTTCAGCAATTGAAATCAAAAACAAACATAATAAAATTATTTTATTATGTTTCATCAACTACGACTCCTTTATCGGTATATGACAACACTTCATTTGCAATTGCATTTATTTGCCTTTGATCTGGTTTATTATTAAATTTCCTTTATCTTAAATACCCCCCAAAACACCAACCGATAATGTCTATCGTATCCTTGCCGCCTGCAGTTTTTCCGCCGTTATACACTCTTACTCGTACCCAATTATCTATAATCCCGCCTATCGTTTCTTCTCGTCCCACTTTTATAAGCATAACCTTCGTGTTCTTTGCCAGTACTGTAATAATTTTATCAGATATATCTTCCGTCTCGAAAATCCGAAGCTTATCAATAGCTGTCAAAACCGTATTTATAGGTAATTCAGATAATGATACATCTCGTTTATAATTACTGATAAGCATTTTAAAAGCAATATCTTTTACAGATATTTCTCCGACAAATTTAGGAATCGGAGTGTCCCAATTATATTTTATATAAAAACAACCTTTATGTTTATCATAATCTGCAGAAAGACTAATACCGATCTCATCTTGCAGAAAACTATCGGAAAAATTTTTTATATGTATTTTCTGTCGCTGTACAAGATCATAGATACAGGGGATTTCCGTAGCTAATTCACCCCATTGTGTCATAGAAGTAAGTTCATCTCGATATTCTCCAGCACATATATATCTGTCATCTGCCGACACACAAAGAATTCGTTCAAGATTCAGACCGGTATATTCAAGCGTATCCTTTTCAAACGAATATTTTATAAGGTGATTATCAGTGTTTAGATAATACATGTTTTTATCGGTTATCAGCCAGCCGCCACCGAATTCTTTAATATCACTTTCTTTTATGCTCCGTTGTAATATCCAATCAACTGTCTCGCTTTTTTTATATATGTGCAGCATGTGCCATTTTGCATCATAACTAACATTGTAACTATTTCTTCCTTCCGTACTTATTGTATCTATTGTTAAACAAAAAATTATACCGTATATAAAAAATAATTTTATTTTACTATGCATAATAGTACGCCCCTTTCAAATAACTAATTAGGATTAAAAATTAATTTAAAAACTTAATCTTCATTCCTGAAGAGAGCTATATCGATTTTTTATCTCAACTACTCGTATCTCTATAAGATTTTTTAATGAGTATGCATTTCTTTGATTAGCACTGCTTAACCTTTTCCTATCTCCACTACTTGAAGGAACGATATCATTTACATTAAAAATACCGTCTTGCCCCGGTAAACCATTTATACCAACCATATGTATTGGAACATTTTCATCCGCTTCGCTCAAATTAAAAATACCGACAAGCATATAATCTGAGCCAGATTCATTATATTCTTTTATCCTTCCTAATAAACCAGCTTCTCCTTGTACGCTTTTTGTCCAATAATCCCAGTTGCCATTACCAAAAATCGCATCCATAGCCTCATGTCCGCGTAATTCATCTTTAGTATCTTCAGTCATACCAAAAAGCGCTTTATCGCTGTTTATACCCAATAAAGTTAAATAGACATCCTTTCTTACAATGTTAGCCTCATATTTAAAAAATGCGGATGTTACAAGATTTGCAAAAGCAGCAATATAACATCCGGCCTTGTTAATCAGTATACCAGATGAATTACCAAGGAGATGTTCTTTTTGATTAGAATAATTGGACATATTCCAATATGCAAAAATAGTAAGCAGCCTATTCCCATCCGGGTCTATATAGTGTACCGGGTTATTGGCCCCATAGGCATACAAATTGCAATATGGTTGCCGAATCTGCGTTTTACGGCGAATTTCTGCCGTATTTAACAGCAAAATCCGTTTTTTTTGCGGAGAATAATAATTTTTCGTAACGCAACAGCTCATTTCCGCTCCGAAATCCGCTTTTTACTTCGGAAAATGCCTGAAATTCGAGCATTTTCTGCAGCAGTCACACATATCCCTATTTGTAGGACCAACATCCGGTATCCTACGCGACACGGAAAACACCGGATGTAGGGGTAAAAAAAATATGAGTTTTTACTAATTCTATCTGTCCTACTTTGAATTAATAAATCCCAATACGGCTCCTGTTTTTTTCGAAATTTTTATAATCGGAATTCCGCCTTCGTATCCAGCCGGCAAAGTTCCGCTTACATACCATATTTCATCCTTTAAGGTTGCTTCCAATGGGAATCTTTTTTTTATACGCTCACCGTATAAATCAATCAGATAAATTTCTGTAAGCTTAATAGCCAGTTCATCACTTACTATAGTTCCCATACGAGCAGCATTATCATACCGGTCTTTTCGGATTTCATTTTTTTATGGCCTAAAAAAGTATTCCTCTTTGCAAAACTCCAATAAATCATTTTTAAAACCCAATATTATTATATACGAATAAAGATAAAATCCTTTTGTAAACGAAAACCCTCTTTGAAAATATACTATTTCCTTTTCCTCTTTATCTTTTATAATTATCGGGATTCCTAATTTCCGAATTACATCTTTATAAGCAGTTCCTTTTTTAAGTTTTTGAACTTTGTTATATTTTACAAACCGATTATAATATATTTTATAAAGATAATCGGTTTCGTGAACCGGAATTACCTGATATACAAACGGGTTTACATAAGAAATCAAAAACTCTCCTTGAACCGCATTGATTTTATGTAACAATATAGGGTTTTTCTGGTCAATCTTTTTCAATTCTTCGCGATTTATTTTTCTCTGTTGAGGGCCGGAACAACTCAGTAGCATAAATATACATATATAATATATAATATTATTTTTTTTCATTGTTCAACTCCATTTTTGTAAATTACTACATTGTCAAGACCGACACCGGAGTCTACACCTGTTCTATTAGCTATAACAGTTGCTTTTGGTAATGCTTTTGAAATTGCTTGCGCTATATTTATAGGGTCTTTAGAATTTGCCCATGCTTTTGTATTTACATTAGTTGAATTTTTATGATTATTAGGATCGGCACCACTATTACATCCACCCAATACGATCGTAACATCTTCTGCCATTAATCCTTCATCAACTAATTTTTTCAAATCAGTGATAAAAGCTGCTTCTTTTCCTGGTTTAAAACCTGAAATAAAATCAGAAACATTATTCTCATAAAGATTATTACCGGTATTACCAAAACCAATAGCGTAAGGCACGCCATGTGTAGAAAAATATAAATCTGTTATTGGATTATCTTTTGAAGCGTTATTTCGAAGTGCTTTTATTGCATTTAGACCAGAAGTAGTCGCGCCATAATTCCCTATGCCCTTTAAACAAATAATCCAATTAGTTGATACAACGGTATAGCCAGTATTTACTGCTGCTTCATAAAAGGATTTCCTCTCTCCCCACTTATCGGCATTTCCAACTATTGCTACTTTATTTTTCTCCCCATCCGGGTCTATATAGCGTACCGGATTATTCCCCGCGTAGTGGTACAAATTGCAATATGGTTGCCGAACCTGGGTTTTACGCCGAATTTCCGCTGTATTTAACAGCAAAATCCGATTTTTTTGCGGCAAATAATAATTTTTCGTAACGCAACAGCTCATTTCCGCTCCGAAATCCGCTTTTTACTCCGGAAAATGCCTGAAATTCGAGCATTTTCTGCAGCACTCCCACATATCCCTATTTGTAGGACTAACATCCGGCGCTTTCGCTGGAATGGAAAACACCGGATGTGGGGGTATAAAACTAACCCGCAATTTATACAACTTGCAGCAAGTCTATTAAGAGCCAATCGGCTCACAGTACAAAAACAAGCTATGTTGAGACTTTAATCTTTCTTTTATTAAGTCTAATTCATCCTGAATCAGTGTATCCTTTAATAATCTGTCATAGCCGTCATTAAGTTGTTTATAAATTCGTCCATACTCTCTATGACATAAATAATAAACACATTCACCAATGACTTTTTTATTTTTAATAACAAAGAATTCATAATCGGCAAATTCAAAATGAATTCCTAAATCCAATTTGTTCATAAGATAGCACGAAACCTTATAGCGCATTTCAGAATCTTTTACAACGGATTCATCAATAAAAACATTCGGTATTTGAGTTCCTTTGTAATAAATCGGTTTAGGATATACGTAATCAGTTTTTTGGAGACAAACTTTTGTACTAGAAATCCTTCGTTTTTCATCGTTGCTGACAGTACGAAAATATTTTTCGAAATTCGAGATATTTATATCTGCAAAAATAGGACAACATAGTACAATAATTAATAAAAAAAATGATAAGCATTTATTCAATTTTCTGTACCTCGATAATACTATGCTTGCTTTATTTATCGGCCATGATGATTTTCGGATTTTTTGAATTATCTATGTAGTACTTTATTTCAGCATTGTTTATGGTTTCCGTCCTTGTAAGAAATGAATCAATTTCAATTATTTCATTAGCTTTCGGAGGTTCGGAACTATCAACGGAACCATTATACGATTTACCAAAAACTGTAAATTGATGATACTCCTTTTTTTCATCATAAATATTTAATGTTTCCAAGCCGTCCGGGTTATAACTTCCCATAATCATTAGTCCGTTTCTATCTCCAAGAGTATACCCGTCAATATTACCCTCATCATTATAAAACCACTTTAGAGTAAACGGTTCCTTACTTTTATTAATTTGAATTAAAAATATATTGGTAAGCAAACCTAAACAAAAGGCAAAAATAAAACCGAAGATTAAAAATATACTTTTTTTCATTTTTCAACTCCAAAATCTAATTCGATATTTGCTTTTTGTAATGCATCCTTAGCCATTATTTTTAATCCTGCCTCTCGAGTTTTGAACCGTTCCAACTCTTCGTCTGTAGTAAATGCTAAGGTTACTGTAATTGGATCTGTTATATCCACAATATTATTTTTATAATCTGTGGTTATTCGACTAACTGTAAGATTTACAGCGACTACTCCATTTTCTTTTTTTTCAGTTGTTACTTTGGAAAAAACAATTTCTTTTATAAAGTTATCTTTATTTTTTTGAGACCCTGCTATAGATTTTAATGTAGACATTGTTTGTTTATCAGCAAATGCAACATCATTTTGGAACCCAGGAGTTGAAGAATATAAGGGTAATAATTTATAAATACCATCAACCTGCCACCAACCCAATCTGGAAGACTTGCCTGCAGTTTTTCTTATTTCATCAAAATTACTTAAAGCATAACTTTCAGCAGTCTCTGGTCTTCCATAATTATTAAAGACCTTTATATTGTTTATAAGATACCTTCCATCCGGGTCTATATAGCGTACCGGGTTATTTGCCCCGTAGGCATACAAATTGCAATATGGTTGCCGAACTTGCGTTTTACGTCGAATTTCCGCTGTATTCAACAGCAAAATCCATTTTTTTTGCGGAGAATAATAATTTTTCGTAACGCAACAGCTCATTTCCGCTCCGAAATCCGCTTTTTACTCCGGAAAACGCCCGAAATTCGGGCATTTTCTGCCGCCGTCATACATATCCCTATTTGTAGGACTAACATCCGGCGCCTTTCGCAACGCGGAAAACACCGGATGTGGGGGTTAACTGATGCTGTTTTCTAAATACTTCTTAATCAATTTTTCTCCTCGCTCTTTTATTGCCCAATAGTTCTTTAATGAATAATCCTCAAAATTCTCCGGTGAAGAAAAGATGAGTTCAAGAAATCTACGACATGCGGCATCTTCTGTTATAAAAAAGCGATCTGCATTATATTCTCTATCATAATGAAAGGCAGCCCAATTAAGAGATGAGTCATCATAATATAAATAATAAATTCCAGGTATTAAGTAGTTATCATTTATCCTAATAAAATCCATTTTTATTTTGTTTTCAGCAATAATACGTTTTACATCGTCAATTTTCATATTATTTACTCCACTGGTGATATATAACCATTTTTCCATAAGTTTTCTATTGTATCAGGCAATTTGTATTGAATTCCGCCACCTGTTGCATCTTTCCAAGGAGTGGCAATTCCACCCTTATAATTAAATGCTTTTTCAACCTTCCATAGTGTTTCTGTCTGATTTGCATATGAGGATGGGAGTCCTCTTTGGCTTAAAGATGTTCCTTTTGGAGCTGTATAACTGCCATTTAATTCTCCGATTCGGGAAAAAACCTGCCCTGGCTTTGCTGTTTCGGTCTTTGAATAGCCACCTAAGAAACCACCATCATTAGGCCACTCTTTATAGGGAGTTAAAGCCTTTGTTGTAGAAGTAACTTCACTTGCACTTGAAATTACATTACAGGCTTTTGCTAATTTGAATACAGAGAAAAAGGCTGAAGCGCAAAAGAACATGCAGTCAAAATTACGTTCCGAAGTTGCAAAACGCTCTCCGCTTTCTGACATCGGAACAATAGTTCCGTCCATTAGTTTTACATAATCCGCTGGACCAAAACCAAAGAAATTTCGCGCTAGGAACTTTTCTACAGGCTCATCGATATTTTTTGAAAACCAACTTCTCTCTTTAAAGTGCCCTTGCTTTAATTCGGCATCAAACGGTGATTTTCCATCGGGGTCTATATAGCGTACCGGGTTATTGGCACCGTAGGCATACAAATTGCAATATGGTTGCCGAACCTGCGTTTTTCGCCGAATTTCCGCTGTATGTAACAGCAAAATCCATTTTTTCTGCGGAGAATAATAATTTTTCGTAACGCAACAGCTCATTTTCGCTCCGAAATCCGCTTTTTACTCCGGAAAACGCCTGAAATTCGAGCATTTTCCGAAGCACTCATACATATCCCTATTTGTAGGACTAACATCCGGCGCCTTCAGGCGGGGCTGAAAACGCTGGATGTAGTGTCTCTATTCTATTTATAATTAAAATTTCATATTAAAAAGACTCTTTACTTATATCAGTGAATTTGATTGGATTCGTTTCACCCCCGTTTTCATCCTCAAGAATTACAAAAAAATGATTAATTATTCTATTAATTAAGTATTTTTTTCCCGGTTTTATTTTATTAGTTAATAATAAATATTCTTTTTCTTTTTCTGAACAACTCGGTTTAAAATAAACTAAATCATTTTCACAAAAGCTATATTTCTCTTCCTCAAATGGAATTAAGTCAGATTTTGGAATTCGAAAATTTCCAGGAGTTAAAACACAAAAATCTTTTTCTGTTGAAACCCATTCGTATATACCGCCTAAAGCTAAATCATCTTGTAGTACTTCTTGAGGTTGCTGATAATAAGGAACAAGATAGTCCATTTTTGCTAATTTAAAATATGTTTTAGGTGCATATATTACTTTCATATTAGTTCTCCTGCAAAGGATAAAATCACTGCGATTTTTGTATACGGCACCATACATATTTATTTTCTGCAGGAATAATTGACACCTTAATATCAGCTGTAGCCGTATATGCAAAAATATACAACTCTATACCGGCATACTTAGGCTGTGTATTTGTGATAATAACAGAGAAAAAATCTTTCACATCATAATTAATAGGTACTTTTTGAGTAAAGCTTTGCATTATTTTTTTTAGTTGTCGTTCATTTCTTCTTGAAAATTTATTATAGTAAACATCAAATCCTTTATTCGCATATCGTTTTTTTTCTTGTTCAAAGATGCTATCAGCATTTTGGAACATTTTCTCTGATATTGAGATAACAGTACAATTTTGATCATTATTAATCGCTGAAATATAATTACTGCTTTCTGTTCGTCGCCAATTCAAATCTTTATATGTATTATGATAATTTGTAAAATATAAGGTAATAATCCCTACCGCAGATATAAATAATAAAACTGCACATATTCTTATAATCAGACATTTTTTAATCTTTTGTTGCGGAGAAATATTTTGAGATCCATTAATATCACGTATCACTTTCGTCAAACCGAGAATTCCACACACAACAAATGACAGCGCTGTACCAAAATACTGTAGTATTTCAATCTTATTCATTCTTTATCCCCATTCTCTCTCTCTCGAATTTCAGTCAATGTTGCTTCTGTCTCTCTTGCAACATCTAAAATTATCTTTCCTTCCGAAGCGGAAGAAGTAATCTCTGCAACCCCTTTTATTATTTTCGCTGAATTAGATACTGCTTGAGCTCCATCAGCGATCAACGATATACCTTTTGTCACAGTTGCATCTATTACCATATCTACAAGTGTAGCAATACTTCCTGCTAATTTCTGTTGCTGTTGGTTTGCACCCAATTTCCCGGAAAATTTCATTGTAATTACTGAAATAACTCCTTCATATTTGGTATCTTTTGCTGCAGCAAGCATACCCGCAATACCTTCGATAACATTCCACGTACCGTCTATAACCGCATAGGTAGACGCTCCTACGGATGGTCCTTCCCCGACAAGCCCTAAAATCACTTCTACTGTACCACCAAGAGTTTGTAAAGCTGCAAATATAAATTGGTTTTTATTAAACTTTCCATCCGGGTCTATATAGCGTACCGGGTTATTGGCCCCATAGGCATACAAATTGCAATATGGTTGCCGAAGGTGCGTTTTACGCCGAATTTCCGCCGTATTTAACAGCAAAATCCATTTTTTTTGCGGCAAATAATAATTTTTCGTAACGCAACAGCTCATTTCCGCTCCGAAATCCGCTTTTTACTCCGGAAAACGCCTGAAATTCGAGCATTTTCTGCAGCAGTCACACATATCCCTATTTGTAGGACTAAAACCTAGTGTTCTTCGCAACGCGGAAAACACCGGATATGGGGTTCGGTTATTTTTCTTTTCATACCGATTCTTACTCACCAATATAAAGGCTGCATATCGTATCATTCATGAGGATAACCGGCCTCATACAATTAATTTTCCTAAACCACTTGCCCCATAATTATAAATCCCCTCATCTAAACCTTCGCCAATAAAATTAGTTTTTGTATCAAAAACAGACTCATAACCAACTTTATTAATAAATTTCTGGTTTCTACCGCTATTAAACTTACGTGATTAGTTAAAAAGTTTATAAACTGCTACAGCAATCATATTTAAAATCGATATTTTATTTGATTCAAGTATAGCGGAACATGTGAAAATATATCAACGGGTAATACCAATTCACCGGAAAAAATCTTTCCGGCTTTTATCCGAAAGTTTTCATCCAATGATTGTACCGTAATAATTCCGTTCGGAACATTATTTTCAATGATTTGTGCGATCTTCAATGCATTCGCAGAGAATAAAATCTCGGAAATTTGATTATCAAATATTGTTCCTGCGGAAAAAATACTGTACGTTTCAAGAGTGTCGTTTAATTTTTTTTCCGTCTTTTCAATTATATTGCCACCCGAATCATAGATTTGCGTAAGCATGTAATTCTTATCGGTACGTTGCTTTGCGCTCAAAAGATCGTTACTGTAGCATTCATAAATCACTTCATCTCCTTTTTGCATAAAATTTTCCGTTGTTTCAAAAAAAGCGGAATTCATTCCTTGTATCCTCATTATTGTACTCCTGATAGTAACGGGATTGTAGTGTACATCAAAATTTCCGGAGGATAAAATATACTCTTCATAGGTTTTACTTTTTTGGCACCGTACACCTTTATATGCAATATTGTTTTTACTATTGTAAGTAAAAAATAGAGAAACAAAATATGTATACTGATTTTTTACTTCGGAACCATCGCCTTTAAGTTCTATGGTTATATGCACCGGACGCATGAGATCATCATAATAAAAATGTTTTACATATAACTCGGTGTTATCGGCTTTATTAAAGTAGGTCGATTTTATAATGCGCCCGTTTTGTATTTCATCGATAAATTTCACATTATCCGAATTATAATAAAAACCCGTTACTGTCATGTTTTGCTTATTTTCGTTACTTTTATATCTAAACTGCGGATTTAAATACTTTTGCAAAGCAAGCGTATCAAGGATATATTCCCCGGTGATATTATTACGCCAATAATAATTAAATTCTTCCGCTTCGGATACAACCAAACTGTTCCATAAAATAAATAATACAAAAAAAAGGTTTTTCATACGTTCATTCTCCTAATTGTATTTGAACTCTTTCATATAACGGATTAGAATTCTTTACTTCATTGGCAATTTTCAATAAAATTTCTTTATCCGTAAAATAATTGGAAACTATAATTTCTAAGTTTTCAATAAATGTTCCCGTCATCCTTTGCTCATTATAGAAACCTTCCTTTTTTAAAGCCTGACTAAAATCCTTCGTAAAGCTTTGTTCAATTGCACACATAGCTAATAGTTCCTGTTCATTAGATGTATAATTATGGGCTTGAATATCAGGATCAGTCGAAATAATCGTTAGCAAATCAACCATTGATAAAACAGTACCTGCAGTTTGACTGATAATCCCAGAAATTAATTTTACTCCGTCAAGGAAAGATTTTGTTGTCAAGCTAGAAGCAAAAGAACCTACATTAGGAATTTGACCGGCTCCTAAAAATATTAAGTCATGTATTTTTTTAATTTCTTTCTGTGTACTAGATAACCCACCTCCCAAAGGTATACCTAATACTTTGGTTGATGGTTTAGTTAACAAGAGAAGATCTGGAATATAATAATCGCATATGGAAAAATTTCCATCCGGGTCTATATAGCGTACCGGGTTATTGGCACCGTAGGCATACAAATTGCAATTGATGTGATTGAAGATTCCGCCCATACCGGGCAAATTTTGGTTATGTTTGCGTGCCTCGTCGCTTATGGGAGCCTGTGGGATGTAATCTCCGAGCGCCGGATCGGTAGAAATCCATGTAGAATATTTACTGTCGAGATACCGTGCCCCGTAGTAGTAGAGACCGGTTTCAGAATCGAGCTCTTTTGCAGTAAACTTGTATGGAAGATATGCAAGACCTTTGTTGTCTGTCCGTTCAATCCACGTTTCCCCGTACGGCGTGTATTCTATGCGTTGATATTCATCACCTTTATAGTCGGAAATGAGACTTGCAGAGCCTAAATGATCGGAATGGTAGAAATATTGCTGTAATTCTTCCGCATCCGCACGAGGATCGTTTCTGAGGCAAAGCTTCGTTACTATTCTCGTCTCTCCCAAATACACGTTCTTAGCGTACTGTCCGCCGATGATATCTTATAACGTATTTACATAATATTTGTAAATACAATAGGGAACCTCTAAAAAACTCCAGTTTTTAGAGGTAACTTTGAAATATTTTAATGAATAAAGTATACTGAAATCTCGAAAAAAACAATACGTGAAAAGAAAAATGCGGCATTTCTTTTCAGTAATATTACGGACATTTTTAAATTAAGACCGTTTTCAATCCGTCGCTGAAGAAGTCTGTGTGATATAGCTTTCTCCCGATTTGAAATCGTTTATCTGTGCGACCCGCGTCCGCCAGTATTCGGCTTCGCTCTTCGTCACATAAGGGCCGATGCGCACACGGTAAAACACTTTTCCTTTGCCGTCTTTATACGTAAAGACGTCGGCAGAAATTTTGTTTTCATCGAGAATGCTCCGTGCAGTATCGGCGCTGTTTTTACTTGCAAACGAAGCCGCCTGTATCCAATACTGCGTTTTTCCCGCAGTCGCTTTCGGTTTTGCCGCAGTATTTTTCTGCGTGCCCGCTTTCGGGGTCGTCGTTTTCGGAGAAGCCGTTTTCGATTCGAAAGACGGTTTTTTCGCCGGAGCTTTTACTGTCGCGCTTCGAGATTCCTCCGCCGAATATTGCTCTTGTCCCGCCTGCTGCGATGCGCGAGCCGTTTGCCGCGCCGTCTCCATCGATTTGGCGCTCGTTTCGTTTTTCGGCGTAACGGAAGCGGACGGAGGAGTATCGCCCGATCGAAGCGCATTTAAATCGATCAGCGTGGAGCCGTCAGGAGCGCTCTGTGTATTCCGGGAAGTTTCAAGACCGTATACGGTCGCATTTTGCGCGAAGACGGTCATATCTCCCACCTGCATCGCGTTTCGTTCCGTACTTTGTGTTTCCCCGGCTTCCGATTTTGCCGAATTTTCGGAATCGATTTTATCTGCAGGTACATCACCTTTAGCTGTTCCGTTTTCGGAAGCGCTGCCGGCAGGAGAAGATGTCCCTGCTGCGATCCATCCGCCCGACGAGGGCTTTACGATCGGTGCCGTCGTCTGTACTTTCCGCACATCGGGTTTAAAAAGAATGACTGCCGGTAGGAGGACGGCGAGTAAAAATATGCCGACTGCAGCGATAATCCATAAAGTACCTTTTTGTTCCATGGTTTTCCCCTGTGAGTATCGGGAACCTCTAAAAACTGCAGTTTCTAGAGGTAACTTTGAAAATGCGATGTTGTAACTCGCGATAGTACAGCGAGTTACAACTCGTCGAAATCTCGAAAAAATCGCTCAAGGCGAATTTTTCGAGATGCCGTATACTTCTCTACTGTAAATATCGGCACGCGGAAAATATAATTAAGCGATTTGTTTCATAGAACGAATGGCAATGATGAAAGTAGTAGCTAAGGAACGGTTATGCTTTTTAAACGCCGCTTCTGTAAGCTGAACGCACAAAGTCGCACGCGAGTTTCCCGCTGTTGCGCCGTATCGCGCACGCTTCCGGCCGTTTTGTTATGCAGCCGGAAAGTGTCTTTGTGCACTTCTATTTGCTTTCAAAACTCACTATTCAGTTGATGTGCAAAACCGATGGAAACGGGCTGTCTCAAAAGACGCTTGCTTTTTCGACAGCCCCTATTGCATTATGGTCTGCACACTACGCGTAAGCCTCTCGTGTCCTCGGTTTTATCAGGAAGAAAAGGACTCCGATACGCTCTGGTGGCGCTATACTCATTGTACTTATAAGAACCGCCGTGAACGACACGATTAGTGCCGCTTTCAGGGCCGGCATAATCGAGCGGCAAATCGGCGGCTGAAAGGGCGTGGTACCAATCCCAGCACCACTCCGATACGTTCCCGGTCATGTCGCAGAGACCGAAACCGTTCGGTAATTTCATTTTTATCTGGTGCGTTTTACCAGTGCTGTTGGCGCTATACCATGCATAATTTGAGAGCTCAGCTTCGCTATCCGTTCCTGCCCATCGGTTGTCAGTGCCGCCCTTCGCCGCCCATTCCCATTCGGCGTCGGTAGGCAGGCGAAAGCCTTTTTTACTCATATCCATAAAAGGCACGGCCTCTGAGTATGCATCGACTATTGTGTATACGGTTGTATAATCTTTATCGATGTAATATACGCATTTTGCATCGTCACCGCCGTTTACCTTTTGGGTAAGCTCATTGCAAAACGCAATGCAGTCGAACCAGTCTACGTTTTCTACCGGCCGCTGTGACTGCACTTCCGATCCGTCAGGCTCGTCGCCAAAATGACTCGGCATATTCTCCATCACAGCCTGCCACAAATTTTGCGTTACTTCGGTTTCTCCGATATAATAAGAAGAAAGGCTTACTTTATGCGGTTTGTTAGTGCCTGCATCACCCGTGTGGCCGACAGTTCCGTCCGTTACGGCCTCTATGCCTTTCATTACAAATTTTACGCTGCCTGCTTTGTAGGTTTTATCGTCAAGTCCTGAGCCGCCGCCTGAGCCGCTGCCGTTCGAACAGCTTACAAAGATCAGCGCTGCGGCAAGCAGTGCGGCTATGGCGGGCGACGCGGCTCCGCGCAAAGCATTTTTAGTGTTAGATTGTTCCATTGCAGTCCTCCAAATGGTAATCTCTGATCGGTAAACGTCGTCAGCAATACGCAATGTTCCGTTTCCGATTGAATTGATCTGTCCCAATCCAAGACATCCGAAATTTGTTTCGAACGATGCTTCGAAAATACATCGAATCGAACACAAATTTTCGTGCTAAAATTTACCGCTCCACGTTATCGCGTGTTGTGCAAGGCGTGCCTTTAAACGTATGACGGTGCGGATATAAAAAAACGCGCGGAAAGCAATGCGCCCTTCGTGCGTTTTTGTGCGATGTGTATAGTGTGTGTCCGTCATATACGGACGGGTATGCGGCGGATGAGCGGGAAACGCCTCTAGCGGAGATGCGGAGATGCGGAGATGCGGAGATGCGGAGATGCGGAGATGCGGAGAATTTTGCCAAGCCCGCGCGACTATGTCAAGCACCCTGCTGCAAGATGTACGAATGCCCGTGCATACTCGGAAAGCGGAGAAAAGATACAGCCTATATTCTCTCATAGCTTCAGTATACGGCATAATACGAAAATGTGCAAGGAAATTCACCACGTTAACACGGAAATCAATTTTGTAAACGGTTTTCCAATTTTTAACGGAGACGATACGACACCGTGCCGTACATTGAACGAAATCCCTATTATTCTTTCATAAAAAAGCGCGTAATGTATCACTTTGTAAACGATATATACTGTAGCGGCTTTCTAACCCGCGTTATCTCAATAACCGAACGGTTAAACGAGACGCGCTATTTCAGACGTTCAATTTAAACCTTCCTATAAATGCGGCATTGCAGGAAGTGTCAACTTCCGAAACTGCCGCATCAGTGCGCGTGAGCGCACACGTATATCCGCGAGTTTTCAAAAGAAAACTCGAAGTTAAATTGAACGGCGCTATTTCAGCGTTTCGTTTAAACTTTCCTTAAAATTCAACAGTCGAACAAAATATCAATTTTGGAGACTGTTGAATTAGTGCGCGGAAGCGCACACGTATATCCGCGAGTTTTCGAATGAAAACTCGATATTAAACGAGACGCGCTATTTCAGCGTCTCGTTTAAACTTTCGATACGCTGAAGCGCTTTTTCCGTATTTCGTTCGAGGACGGAAAGGGATAAAGCATTGCGCAGCTTGACGATGGGTATGCCGGTTTGTTCGTAACTTCGATACAAGCCGCGCTGGGCACGAAATCGTTTGCAGATCGCGTGTATCGTTTCTCCATCGCGTTTTTTTGCACGTAAAAGGCGTACCAAAAAGGGCGCTTCGACGTAGAGGATCGCGCCGCACATGCGCATGAGAGTCGGCGTTTTGTAGAGTACGGCTGCGTTGAGCGCGATGTTTTTTGCCTCATGCGAATCGATTTTTTGCATCGCGCATTTTTCGATTGCGGGATAGACGATCGCTTCCTGTTTTGCAAGCAGCGACGCATCGGAAAAAACGAGCTTTCCGAGCGAGCGCCTGTCGATGCTTCCGTCCTGCCTCACGATATCGATACCGCATTTTTTCGCATCCTGCGAAAAGGTTCGGATGATTTTATCGGCTTCACTCTCTATCGCCGCGTGGACGAGGGCGTCCGCGTCAATGCAGAGCCAGCCGCGCTTTTCAAGCAGTTTTGCGACCGCGTTTTTTCCCGCAGCCATAGGGCCCGTGACGCAGATGATCAATGAAAGGCTCCCCAGTTTTTGCCCGCTTCGATCGAAACGCGGAGCGGAACCGAAAGTTTTACCGCGCCTTCCATTTTTTCGCGTATGAGAGCGAGCGTCGCATCGAGGACGGATTTTTCCGACGGGCATTCGAAGATGAGTTCGTCGTGCACTTGGAGCAAAAGACGGGCGCCGTTTTTTTCTTTTCGAAGAGCTGCATCCACGTCGAGCATCGCCTGTTTTACGATGTCCGCCGCGCTCCCTTGTACAGGCGTATTTACCGCGACGCGCTCGGCAGCCGCTTTTTCCACGCGGTTTCTGGAATTAATATTAATAATTTTTCTGCGGCGTCCGAAAATCGTTTCGACGTATCCGTGCGTTTCGGCAAACGAAATCGTCGAATCGATAAAACGTCTGATCGACGAATACTGCGTAAAATAATGTTCGATAAACGAAGCGGCCTGCGTTCGTGAAATACCCAAATTGCGCGCGAGTCGGAACGCGCTCATGCCGTAGATGATGCCGAAATTGATCGTCTTTGCGACTCTCCTTTCGTCCGCCGTAACTTTTTCCGGAGGCGTCGAAAATAAAAGTGATGCCGTTGCGCGGTGGATATCGACGCCCTCGCTGAACGCTTTGCACATGTTTTTGTCGCCCGACAGGTGTGCGAGGACGACGAGTTCGATCTGCGAATAGTCTGCCGAAATGAGATGCGTATTCGGCAAAGCGGTAAAGGCTGAGCGGATTCTCCTGCCGTCTTCGTTCCGCACCGGAATGTTTTGCAAGTTCGGATCGCGCGATGAAAGCCGCCCGGTCGCCGTTCCCGTCTGCATATAGTTCGTGTGCAAGCGTTTGTTTTTATCGCAGAGTTTCGGCAGCGCTTCGACGTAGGTCGACTGCAGCTTTGTCTTTTCGCGGTATGTGAGAATTTTTTGCGGCACCGGATGATAAGCCGAAAGTTCTTCGAGCACCGTCGTGTCCGTCGAATAACCGGTTTTCGTCTTTTTGCCGTGCGGCAATTTCAGTTCTTCGAATAAAATTTCCTGCAGCTGTTTCGGAGAAGCGATATTGAATTCGTGTCCGACGATTTCGTATATTTCTTTTTGCACCGTTTCGATTTCACCGGTGAGTTCGGCGTCGTATTTGTCGAGCGCTTTTGTGTTTACGTGGATGCCGTGCAGTTCCATTTCCGCGAGGATAGGAAGCAGCTTCATTTCGACATCGGTAAATAAATTTAATAATTTATTTTTTTCAAGCCGTTCGCGGAAAAGATGCCAAAGCTGCAGCGTAAAATCGGCATCTTCGGCACCGTAGTCGGCGGCTTTATCGAGCGGTACATCGGCAAAGCTTCCTCCTTTGGGTACGATATCGTCGTATTCGATTCCCGAAAGCGAGAGATTTTTTTCCGCAAGATATTCGAGCGCGTATGAAGCGCCTCCCGTTTTATCCGGATCGAGCAGCCACGCAGCGACCATCGTGTCGGCGATTTTGCACGAAGGGGAGGGATACTCTCCGCCTCCCAGCGCGATGCCGTTCGTGCGAAGCACTTCGTAATCGAATTTGCCGTTGTGCATGACGACGGTGATGTCTTTGTCGGTAAAAAGCCGTGCGATCTGCGCAAGCGCATCCTGCTTTGAAATGAGCGGGCCTGAAAAAAGCGCATCGGTGAGTACAAGCGGAACGTAGACTGCTTTGCCGGGTATCGTGCACAGCGAAAAGCCGACGAGAGAAGCGCTCATCGTGTCGAGACTGTCCGTTTCACAGTCGAAAGCGGCACATTTTTCTTTCGATGCGATAATGCCGTCGACGATTTTTTTGAGTTCTTCGATGTCGGTTACGGCGCGGTATTCGCCTTTGTTTTTTGTAAGTGGCTTGAGAATCGGAGTGTCTTCCGTATCGGATCCTCGTTCGGACGATGCGCTTTCCGCTTCTTCGTCTCCGGCACCTTTCGCATTCTGCCGCGCAGTGTGGGCGGCGCTTTGTCGCGGCGGGCGAGATGAGTCGTTCGCTGCAGAGTCTTTTCGCGCGCCGCCCGTTTCGCCGCCTGAGCTTCCGTTTTCCGCTGCGAGAGCGGCATAGGATTTTGCGACGGTAGGCGCTTCGTAAAATGAAAGCTTTTCCGCGGCGGCATTGAAATCAAATGAAACGGGAGGAATCGCATCTTCGAGGTTTTTTACGCACGGCACGTCATAACACAATTTTATTAATTTTTGTGAAAAATATGCGTCGTCTTTTCCCGCCCGCAGCTTTTCACCTGCGGCTCCCTTTATTTCATCCGCATGTGCGAAAATGTTGTCGAGGTTTCCGTACGCGTCGATGTATTTGCACGCGGTTTTCGGCCCGACGCCTTTTACGCCCGGCACGTTGTCCGATGCGTCTCCGATGAGCGAAAGCAGATCGAGCATCCGTTCGGGAAGGACGCCCCATTCGGCTTTAACGCCGTTCGAATCGATCGCTTTCCAAATGAGGGCGGTATCGGGTTTTAAAATCTGCGTCGTGCCGTTTACGAGCTGCATCAAATCTTTGTCGCCCGAAAGGATACGGCATGTACGCCCGCTTGCCGCCGCCTTTGCCGCAACCGTCGCGATGATATCGTCGGCTTCGTAGCCGTCGCACTGCAGGATCGGAATGCCGAGAGATGCGAGAATGTCTTCGATCCACGGGATCTGGGCGTGCAGGTCGTCGGGCGTTTTTGCGCGTGTGGCTTTGTATTCATCGTACATTTCGTGGCGGAACGTCGGCGTGCGCGAATCGAAAGCCGCGGCGATGTAACGCGGTTTATAGTGCGTAAACACCGCGTGCAGATTTCTGAAAAAACCGAAAAGTGCGGAAATGTTTTCCCCGCGGCTGTTTGTCAGCGGCCGCGAAATAAACGCAAAATAACAACGGTAGATGAGCCCGTACGAATCGAGGATATAGATGGTGTCGTCGTTGAATTCCTGCATAGCCCCATTTTAGCACGGGCGAAAACGGTTTTCAACTCGTGTGTTTGGCTAAGATTTGTGCATCTCAACACGTTTGCCGTTTCGGTAAGCCTTATGCGCGGCACAATTCAATATATCCGTTTCTTGTCAATTTTTACCACTCAAACGTTTCGCGTTCCGTCCATGTTCCGCCTCTCATGGCAAAGAGCGTTATCGATCGTACGTCGAAACTTTCGTGCAGATCGAGCGAATCGAAATACGAAAGCGCATCTTCGATCGCGCCGGGCGGTATGTCGCGGTTCGCAAGGGTGATGTGCGGTACAAAAGTTCGCGCATCTCGCTTTGCCGTTCCCGGACATTTTGCTAAAAGGGAATCGTAGACGAGAGTGCGGAGAGCCGTCCATTCGCTTGACGGTTCGACGTGCGCAAAGATCGTCTGCGAAGAAAAAGCGCCGAAACCGTTTACCGCGCAGCAAAGCGTTTGTCTTTTTGCGCCCCACGCGGATGCCGCTTCGGCGAGCGCTTCGAACAAGGTGCGTTCGGAAAATTTTTCATCGAGGTAAAACGGCGGTACAAGCGTTATATGCAGGGGAGTGCCTTGTCCGCTTTTGCAACCGAAGCGCGCTCTCATCCAAGCGCGGCACGCTTCAAGCGGAACGACGAGGTTTTCGGGAACGAGTACGCCGATAAAATGCGTTTGCCGAATCGGGGACGTAAAAGATTTTTTTTGCATAAAAAAATTATAGCACATTGCACGGCATAATAAAATGCGCTTTTGGGCGTTCCGCTAAACTGCTTCCAATCCGATTGCAATATCGGTACTATAATGCTGTGCGAGGTTTATATGCAAAAATTATTAATATTGATTTTTTCAATCGTCCTGTTGTTTTGCGCCTGTGTATCCAGCGGTAAAGCTCAGTACGGTATCGTCTTCGATCCGAATACATATGAGGAGCGTACGTTTTCGGCGCGAGAAAAATCGGTACGATACCGAGCGTACGAAAATATCGTGTACGTAAAAAATCCCGTCGATACGGATTATCAAATCATGAATATCTATATTCCTTCGGCGTATTTTTCGGGAGGGCAGGTCTCAGGCTATAATGAACGGACGGCTCCGATTTTTTTCCCGAATGCGGTCGGCGGCTATATGCCGGGAAAACCGATAACGCTCGCAGACGGTGACGGTAAAAACGTAAACGCTTCGGCGTATGCGCTGTTGCACGGATTTGTCGTCGCTTCTCCCGGTGCGCGCGGGCGCACGTCGGATGTGGGAAGAGCTCCTTCATGCATCGTCGATTTAAAAGCTGCGGTGCGCTATCTCCGGTATAACGACCGTATTATGCCGGGCGATGCCGAAAAAATCGTTTCGAACGGTACGAGTGCCGGAGGTGCGCTTTCGGCTTTGCTCGGCGCAAGCGGCAACAGCAGTGATTACGAGCCGTATCTGCGCGCGCTCGGCGCTGCCCGCGAACGGGACGACATCTTTGCCGTTTCCGCATATTGTCCGATCACCGATCTTGAACATGCGGATGCTGCATACGAGTGGGAGTTCAACGGCTGCAACAATTACCGTAAAATGGATATTACGATGCTCGACTATAAAGTGCAGCGCACCTATGTTACAGGAACGCTCACCGAAGACGAGCAAAGCGTTTCATCCGATTTGAAACGGCTCTTTCCGTTATATATTAATAATTTAAAACTTGTATCGAACGGAATACCGCTTTCGCTTGATGCCGACGGAAACGGTACATTTAAAGACGCGATCGCGCTCCTGGTCATCGATTCTGCAAACAAAGCGCTCGCTTCGGGTACCGATATGTCACAGTACGATTTTTTGACGATCGAAAACGGCAAAGTTACCGCCGTCGATTTCGACGCGTATATTGCGTACCGCGGGCGGCAAAAACTGCCTCCGGCCTTCGATGCGCTCGACGGGAGTTCCGGAGAAAACAATCTCTTCGGCAATAAGACGCTCGAGTTCCGTCACTTTACGAAGTACGGCACGGAACACGGAAAAGCAGGTATTGAGACGGCGGAAACTTCCGTTATTAAAATGATGAACCCTCTGAATTATATCGATTCGGACACTGCCGTTTCGGCAAAGCATTGGCGTATCAGGCACGGCACAAAAGACAGCGACACGGCGCTTGCCGTCCCGTTTATCCTCGCGTCAAAGCTTGAAGCCGCCGGATTTTCCGTAGACTTTACGTATCCGTGGGATAAAACGCATTCGGGCGATTACGATCTCGCAGAGCTCTTCGCGTGGATCACGGCTGCTTGCCGCTGATGTCAGGGAAAGAAGCGAGGAGCTTTTCCGTTTCGGAAAGAGAAGCCAATGCGGGGATCGCACCGTATCGCGACACGCAGAGCGTTGCGGCGGCATTTGCAAAGTGCAGATCGCATTTGAGTTCGTCTTCAGTAAACGAAAACGGATTTTTGCGCCGAGTCAGCCGATAGAGAAGGGCGCCGGTAAAAGAATCTCCTGCGCCCGTCGTATCGCGCACTTCGATATTGTATTGCGGGATCGATACGATGCCTTCGTACGCTTGCGTCTTATAGAAGACGCCGTCTTTGCCGAGCGTTACACAGACGAGCTTTGCACCTTCGTCGAGGATCTCCTGTGCGGCGATCGGCGTGTTTTCTCCGTACATGAGCGCAAGTTCGTTGTCGGCGATTTTAACAAAATCGGCATATTTAAAAAGCGAGCGCATCGTTTCGACGCCCTCTTTTTTGCCTCTCCACAGCGGCTCCCTCCAGTTCGGATCATATGAGATGAATGTGCCGCCGTTTTTTGCGCAGTCGATCGCTTTGTGCGTCGCCGAAAGAGAAGGTTCGTCAGTACACGAAAGCGAACCGATATGTAAAAACGTGCTGTCGTTTATTAATTTTTCATCGATGTCATCGGCAGACAGATTGATGTCGGCGCCGTCCGAGCGCGCAAACGAAAACGATCGCTCGCCGGAAGAAGAAAGCGACACGAAAGCGAGCGTCGTGTGCCGATCGGGATCCGTCTTCATCGCTCCCGTACAGACACCGCAGTTTTCGAGCGCCGCTTTCGCATCGCGCCCGAATGCGTCGTTTCCGATCTTTCCGATAAAAGCGGCTCGCGCGCCGAGCTTTGCGGCAGCGGCTGCGGCATTTGCCGGAGCGCCTCCCGGATTTTCTTCGAACAGCGTTCTGCCGTTTTTCGATTTGCCTGCGGGCGTAAAGTCGATAAGTATTTCACCGAGCGCCGTAACGTCGAATCGTTTCATAATTTCTCCCGTACTTGTTGTTCCGCGTTTGAATTTTTTATTGCCGCTTTATCGTAATAATCCTGCGCCGATCCCGCATAAAAGAGCGAGCAACTTTCCGGCAATAAGAATATACGCGACAAGTTTTTAGTCATGCTTCCGCTCTCGCTTTTTGATTCATTTTTATTCTATCATATTTTTTATTGTTTTTCCATCGCGTCAAATAGAGGTGCGTATTCGGCTTCTTTTTCCGCGGGGCATATGCACCAAAATTTTCCGCTTGCATACCGAATACCAAAAGCCGATTTTGTTGTATATGAGAATTTTTTCACCGGCAAGGTCTTTCAGCTGCAGCCTTTTTCTTTCGCTTGCCTAATTCAACATAGCTCCGTATGCGGGTATCTTCGGTTATCGTCGAAGCCGTTTCGGAACAGTTGGTTTTTTCAAATCTGCACCTGTATCCTATACAAAGTTAATAAAATTTGTTAGAATCCCACAACTTCATTACTGATAGGGGATGATACATTATGAAAAAAGGAAATAATCTTTTAAAGATTCTTTTGTTGTCGGGACTATTTGCATTACAAGCTAATGCCAAAACTCCTTCCAAGACGGATGCCAAAGCGGGAGCATCAAAGAAAGTTGATGCCGTGTCGGCTCCTACCGTGAGTCAGATTGATAAATGGAAAACGCTTATTAATCTGGATGATTATGTATTTAAAAATAAAAAACGGGAAAAAATAAATTACACGCCGAATTATTATAAATATATCGATCCGAACTCAAACGAAATCGTTATCAACGGCAGAGTGTATGATTACGATGCATCGAGCGGAGCGTCCAGAACCGTTGCGGACATGATAAATCACTCCCAGACATTGAAGTATGACGGCAAAAAGGGAGTGTCCAAAGAAGTGGAAACCGATCCTAAAGTTTTGGAAGCTATGGAAATAGCGAAGAAAAAGACCAAAACGGGTCAGGAAAAAATTAATGCTATGTATTGGTCGGTTCAACCTCCCAAGGGAATCATCACAGGCGATTATTATTCCGGCAAAAAAGTGTTTGACGGCGGCTATGAAGCGTATGCGGAGGTTGTGGTTAATAATAACGAGATCGTACACATAGAGCTGAATGAAAGACCGCCGGCTACATACTATGCTTCCGAATGGGCGGGAGAAACAAAGCGCCGTTCCGGTTACGGCTTTTTTCAGGCGAAAAGTCCGAGAACCGACTATACTCTGGTTACGCTTATAAACGGAATGAGTTATTTGGAATGGCAGGTTTTAAAGAATCAAAAATTGGACTTCGAATACAAAACCTTATTCGGTTCATCCAACAGTGCGAGAAACGGTTTTGTCCCCTTGCTCAAAGAGATGGCGAAAGAAGTTAAAGAAAAATCTACCGATAAAAGATATGTGGGAATCACTCAACCCTATGATTGCGGTATAAGCACAAGACTTGAAGTCATATATGAAAAAGGTCAAATAGTCGATTTACGATACGATGAAATCTTTGCCGATGATAAAGAAGCCGTAAAAAATACTGTTTTACAGGAATTTTATCGCCAAAGTAAACTTGAATCGATCGAATATAATCGTATGACAAATAAGAGTTTCAGAACGTTTGTGAATACGCTTCGTCGAGAAACTTTGCGTTCGCAATCCCTGACCGACTTCCCCGTTAATGCTTTAAAACTTGATATGCCGCATATAAAAGAAGCGTATGAAAATTACTTGTTTTTAGCGGAAAAGATAAAAGATATAAAGTAAAAATTTAAGACAGCTGCATTGTAAGCACCGACCCCAACCGGATATGTTTTTATAAACGAAAACATATCCGGGGTACTTCCGCCTTTATTTTTGCGGAATCCCCGATTCCGTTAAGCGACAGCCTTGCCCGATATTTTATTTCACTATATTATAGACGCTATGAATCTGAACGATATTCGGGCGAACGCATATAAAAACGGCGCGCGAAAGGGAGAGCGTCCCTCGGATGAGAGTGCGATGAAAGCTGCGGGGGGGCAGGTGCCGAACGAAGAAGGCAGCGCACGGGCACGGCTTTCACAATCGCCGACCGGCAGCGGATCGAACAAGCCCTTTGAAGGCGTCAATCGAAAAATTGAAAATATTTTTTCCGAAAGCAAAACCTTGTCGAAACAGGCGGCTTTGCAGAATGCGCGTAACGGAAACTTAGGCGGAAACGAAGGACTTTCCCGTGCGGCGGACACGTTGAAAAAAGGCGGCTTATTAAAAATACCGGAAAGCTCATCCGGCGACAGCGTCTACCGCCGCGTTGCAAAATTTCTTTTAATAATCGGCGTCGATGAAGCTGCAAAAGTCATGCGGCACTTGACCGAAGAGCAGACTGAAAAAATCATTCCGGAAATTGCGTCGATCAGGAGCGTCGATCCGAAAGAGGCGTCCGAAATACTTTCCGAATTCGAAGGCTTGTTAAAACAGGCGCGGCAGAGCGGAGGCGCGGATATCGCGCGGGAAATGCTCGAAAAAGCGTACGGTGCCGAAAAGGCCGAAGCGATGCTGCAAAAGGCGGTTTCGTCTGCGGACGGAAAACCCTTCGAATACCTTAATACGGCGGACGGCGAGCGCGTGTATTTTTTATTAAAAGACGAATCGCCTGCGGTACAGGCGCTCGTGCTCTCTCGCATAAAGCCTGAAAAAGCTGCCGCCGTTATCGGGAAAATGGATGCAGAGGTAAAGCGCGATGTGATTTCACGTCTTGCGAAAATGCAGCCGGTTTCTCCCGATGTGCTGGCCCGCACCGACAAAGCGATATACGAAAAATCGCTTTCGATTGCTGCGGAAAAAGCGGAATCGATCGACGGGCGGAGCGCGCTTGCCGAAATCCTCAGGCGCATGCCGCTCGCATCGGAAGACGAAATTATCGAAACGATTTCCGGAGAAGATGCCGATTTGGCAAACGACATACGGAAGCGGCTCTTTACGCTCGAAGACGTCGAAAAATCGGACGACCGTTTTATCCAGGAACTTTTGAGATCGATGAGCGAAAAAGAGGTCGCCTATCTCATCGCGGGAAAACCCGAGCCGTTTCGAAAAAAAATTTTATACAACGTTTCAAAGGGCAGAGGAGATACCGTTCTCGAAGAAGAGCAGCTTGCAAAGCCCATGTCCAAGCGCGACTGCGACGACGTAACCGGAAAATTTTTGGGTGCGATGCGGAGCGCGTATGAACAAGGTAAATTTAAAATCGACGGCCGGAACGACGGCGAATACGTGGAGTAACAGTTGAAACAATTTTATAAAGGCTTCGACCTCATATCGATTTCCGATATCCCCGACTGCGAATCGAAGGGATTGTATCTCCGCCATAAAAAGACGGGGCTCGAAATTTTTCATTTATTAAATAACGATGAAGAAAATCTCTTTGCATTTGCGTTTCGTACTCCCGTTGCCGATTCGACGGGAGCGCCGCACATACTCGAACACTCGGTTTTTTGCGGTTCGGAAAAATTTCCGGTCAAAGAACCTTTTGTCAATTTGATGAATCAGAGCGTGTACACGTTTTTAAATGCGATGACCTATCCCGATAAGACCGTGTATCCTGCGAGTTCGGCAAACGAAAAAGATTATTTTCATTTGATGGACGTATATGCCGACGCGGTATTTTTTCCCTTGTTAAAAAAAGAAACTTTTTATCAGGAAGGGCACCGCCTTGAAGAAGACGGAAAGGGCGGCTATTCGATTCAGGGCGTCGTGTACAACGAAATGAAAGGAAATTATTCGTCGTTCAATTCCGTCGCTTTCGACGAACAATTCAAGAGCCTGTTTTCCGGTACCTGCTATGCAAACGATTCCGGCGGCGACCCTCTCGTCATCCCGTCATTTACCTATGAGCGATTTAAAGATTTTCATCGCTCGTATTACAGTCCGGCGAATTGTCTTTTGTTTTTATACGGAAATATAAAGACGGAAACGCAGCTCGATTTTATGCAGCAAAGCTTTTTCGATCGCCTCGAAAAAATCTATCCGGTTCCCGATGTGCCGAAAAGTTTTCCCGCCTTCGGCGAAAACTTCCGAAAACTTGAAGAGCCGAAAGCGATGAGCGAAGAAGCGGTCGTCTATGCGGCCGGCCCCGCGTCGGATGCGAAAAAATCGAACGTAACGCTCAACTGGCGATACGGTCTTTCATCGAATATCGACGATACGATGGAAGTGATTTTTTTGCTGCAGCTTCTCGCAGGAAACGACAGCTCTCCGGTCGCAAAGGCTTTGACCGATTCGCGTTTGGGCGAACGGCTCGCCGCAGGCGGAGGCGCCGAAGCGTTTTGTCAAATGCTCTATTTCGGTTTGAGCGGCGTCGATAAAAAAGATGCCGATGCGGTAAAAAAATTAATAATTTCTACGCTTGTCGATTTGTGTGAAAACGGCATTCCGAAAAACGATATCGATGCGGCAGTCCTTGCCGTCGATTTTGCAAACCGCGAAGTCGTGCGCGTGCGGGGCGATCCCTTTTCTCTCGAACTCGCCGATCGTGCACTGAACGGCTGGAACTACGGCGCATCTCCCGCATCGACGCTCGACTACCGCTCAGCTTTCGATAGGGTCAAGCGAAAAATCGCCGCAGATAAAAACCATATCGCTTCTCTCATACGGCGCGTTTTTTTAGACAACACCGCCCGCTCTTTCATCGTCGTAACGCCTGAAGCTTCGTTTTTAAAACAACGTGCGAAAAAAGAGAGGGAGCTTATCGCGTCTCTTGCAAAAGGCGCGGACGCGGGTGAAGTGCGGCGGAACACCGAAGCGCTGCACGCCTATCAAAAGCGGAAAGAGACGGAAAAGGAGACTGCGTGCATTCCGTATATTCTTCCGTCGGATTTGAAAAAGAAAGTCGAGCCGATTGTAACGGACGTGTCGTCGTGCGCGGGCGCGGACGGAAGCGAAGTAGCGCTTTTTGTAAACCGTGAAGCGACGGGCGGTATCGTCTATATCGATGTGTGCTATCCTGCCGATGCGCTTCCCATAGGCGCATATCCGTATATTCCGGCCTTTGCCGCCTGTGCGACGAATACCGGCTGGAACGGAAAAAAATGGGACGAGTGCGCCGCCGCCGCATCCCTGTGTTCGGGCGATATGGGAGTGCGCACGCTGACAGGCGACTCGTATAAAAGCGCGTATGCGCAAAAGGCGGCCTCTTCGGTTCGCGACAAACACTATATCGGCCGCGATTGGCTTTCGTTCAGCATCAAGCTGCCCGTCGAAAAAACGGATGAAGCGCTCGCGCTTTTCGGAGAAGCGATCGCGTTTACGGAATTTTCGGATGAAAAGCGGGTCAAAACGATTTTGGACGAAATGAAAAACGATATCCGTTCGTCCGTCATTCCCTCAGGTTCGCGCTACGCAAAACTCAGAGCGTCGCGGAATCTCGGAAGGTCTTCCGCCGTCGAAGAAGCGTGGGGAGGCGTCGCGCAGGTTTTGACGATCGAAAAGATCTGCAAAGAAAATCCCGGTTCGGTCGGAAATCGTTTTTCCGATATGGCAAAATCGATTCGAAATGCAGGAGGTCTTATTCACATCACGGCCGACGAAGCGTCGCTTAAAACCGTGCTTCCGCGCATTCCCGAATTCGCACGGAAGACAGGCTTGCACGAGCTCTCGCCGCTTGTCCGCCCGGAAAACGGCGAATATTATGCGCTTGTAAAAATGGCCGGCGAGGGGGAAGACGAACGCTTTGAAACGTGTAAGCTTTCATCGCAAGTAGGCTATGCGGCGCAGTCGGTATATCTCGGCGGGCTGACGATGCGGGAAAAAGCGGCTCTTACGGTGCTCTGTCACTGGATGCGCGGCAATATCCTTTGGGAGCGCATACGGACGACAGGCGGCGCATACGGTGCATCGGCGCTCTTTGATATTTCAACTGAAATCTTTTCGATGACCACCTACCGCGATCCCTCTCCTCTTGAGTCGATAAAAACGTTTAAAAGCTGCCTCGATGACGTGTGCGCCATGCGTTTCAGCGATACCGATGTTTCCCGCGCGGTGACGGGAACTTACGGAGACGTGACGAAGCCTCAGTCGCCTCAATCGCGCGGTGCGCGCGGGTTTTTGCGAAAGCTTTATGCGATGACTCATGAAGAATGGAGCGAATATATAGCGGCGATCCTTTCGGTCGATGCCGCTTCTTTGCATGCGGCAGCCGAAAACGCCCGCGCGATCGCAGGCGGGAATACTGCGGTAATCTGCGATAAATCGGTAAAAGGCACTGGCTTTATTATCGATTTGTCGCTATAATACTCAAAAACGAGGTGTCGTCTATGATGGACAAAAAAACAAAAGAATGTATACGGATGCTGCGCAGTCTCGTCTCCGACGTGCAGGGCGCGCCGTACCCGGGTGAAGATATAAAGTCGGAACTGTATACGATATGGTACGAACACGCGCAGCGCGCCGCCGTCGAATGCTTTGAATTTCTCGACGCCAATTTTCCGCGCGATAAAAAAGCGATTACCAAGAGCATCGAAAAAATTCTCGGATGATATGAGGCCCGGAGATTTGTGATGACAGCTCCGAAAAAAATTGTTAATTGCAGCAGATGGAAGCCGCACTCCGCGCTGAAAAAAAACGGTGTCGTGTGGGCACGCTATGTCTTTACCGGTATCGATGCGCTCTCCGGCGCGGAGCAGTTGTTCTTCGTCGAATGGGAAATGCTCAACCCGGGTCTTTCACCGAATGAAAGCGTGCTCGGCTTTAAACCGCGTACGGCAATCTCCGAAGACGATCTGCAGTATGCGCTTGCGGGAACGGAAGCTGCATTCAATTTGCGCTCCGAATCTATATTAACGCCGTCGTACGTCGCCGTGCGTGCGGGAACTTTCGGCGTAAAACCGAAACAGATTTGCAGCTACTATGCGCTCAACGATACTGCCGGCGGGTTCAGACTTTCTCCTGTTACCGTCGGAAACTGTTCGTTCGACGACGGAAAAATTTCAGGCGCACTTTCGTGTACGTTAAAAGAGCATACCGCGCATCCAGAATACTTTTGCGATGAAGGCGAGATTTCGTGGAATCTGCGCTTCGAAATCCAAAAGCAGTTTTCCGCAGGCTATAAAAAAAGTTCGGATCGATGGATTCCCGCAGGAGCGCGAACGGCGTTTTCGGGAAGCATTACGCTCGACGGGCGCGAGTTCAGCGTGCTTCCGAAAAAATCATACGGCTATATCGACACTCATTTTCTCCGTATGTTTCCGGCTCCTTATTTTCATATTTCGTCATCCCATTTGACGAGCCGCATCAGCGGAAAGGCGCTGTTCAATTCGAGTTTTACGGTGCAGGGAATATTTGAAAACAACCTCTCCCTTGCGCTCGAACTCGAAGATACGGACATCGCGCTTGAAGCGAAAAAAAGAGGTGCGTCGGAAAAAATTTTATGGGATTGTACCGAAATGCCCGCCGACGAAGAGGGTGAGCGGCTGCACTGGTCGGTAAGCGCCGATATGAAAAAATGGGTCATCGACATCGATATCGTGTGTCACACATCGAAACTCTTTGTGCGCAATATCGAACTTCCCGAAGGAAACCGAAAAGTGCTCAAACTGCTTGCGGGCGGAAGCGGAACGGGAGAAATCAAATTGTACCGCCGCATCGGCAAAAGCCTTGAAATAATCGAAGACGCGCACGCCGCTTTCGCGCTCTGCGAATTCGGTCAGGCGGAAGAAGGGGAAATCTGAGCCTTGCCGTCTTCTATTACAAAACTGATGGGGCTGATAAGTATGTCAGCATTGCAATAAAACCGCTGGTTTTTTCAGTAAATCATGCTATAATAAACATGATTTATTGAAAATGGAGGTCTTTATGGTCTCGACTGCATTGAAAGAAAAAGCGATGGATTATTTTACGCTTCTTGATGATGAAAAGGCTCAAATGGTCATTTCATATATGGAATCGTTTGATTATCCGGCAAAAACAAAAAAGAAATCTTTGGCGGACTTAAAAGGTAAAATTCAATTTTCAGATGATTATGACTACAAAGCCATGCGGAGTGTATAATGATTCTTGTGGACACTTCGGTTTTTATAAATTATTTCAAAGGAAGAGAAACTAAAGGAATAAAATTTCTCGATAATTTGATACAAAGAGAAGAGCCTTTCTGTATTAATGAGTTTATTTATCAGGAAATTTTGCAAGGTTCAAAAGATGAAAAAGAATTTTTAACCTTAAAATCTTATTTGAAATATATCCCCTTGTATTCGCTTAAACTTGGCGTACAATCATTTGAAAATGCCGCTCAATTGAATTTTAGATGCCGAAGAAAAGGCATTACAATCCGCAGTACAATAGATTTGCTTATTGCAGAAACTGCGATTGAGAATAACATTGCTCTTTTGCATGATGATGAAGATTACGTAAATATGTCGAAAGTCATTACCGAACTTAAACTCGCTGTATAATAACTAACACGAAGTTCAATGCTTACACCGCAGTCAAGCTGCAGTCCGATTCCGATTACGGTTTGCCGCGGCACTTGCAACGAACGCGAAGCGCGAAGTTCCCCGCACAAACGGCAGGACTGTTGCTGCCGGGAGTGTCGCCGATTTTTTATGTGCACTCTATTTTTTAGGGAATACAATTTCCTATATCGTTGTCATAGATAAATTCTTGCTTTATTCGCAATTCGTGAGTATGTTTAAAGCATGGATTACGAACACTTTACACTTAAAACGCAGGACGCGCTGCAGCAGGCGAGCGCTCTTGCTCAGCAAAACGATCACAGTGAAATAGGACTCGAACATATACTCGACGCGCTTTTAAAGCAAAAAGACGGTATCGTCCCGCCCCTTGTCGAGCGTATCGGCGTACCTGTCGAAACGCTGCTTCGAGAAAACGACGCATTGCTCGCTTCTTATCCGACGGTGAGAGGCAACGTGCAGATGTCGCTTTCATCCGAAGCGCAAAAAACGCTTGCAAAAGCCGAAAAAGCGATGGCGGATATGCACGACGAATACCTTTCGACCGAGCATATCTTCCTTGCGATGAGCGAATCGGACGGGCGCACGGGCGATATGCTACGAAGGTACGGCATCGACCGTAAAGCGGTTTTGGAAGCTCTGAAAGCGGTACGGGGCAATCAGCAGGTGACCGGCAACGATCCCGAATCTTCGATGCGCTCGCTCGAAAAATATTGTCGCGATTTGACTTCCCTTGCGCGTCAGGATAAAATCGATCCGGTCATCGGGCGTGACGAAGAGATAAGGCGCGTCATGCAGGTACTCTGCCGCCGCACGAAAAACAATCCCGTGCTTATCGGAGAGCCGGGCGTCGGAAAAACCGCCATCGTCGAAGGACTTGCACGTCGTATCGCATCGGGTGACGTTCCCGAAAGCTTGAAAAACAAGCGCCTCCTCGCCCTCGACTTGGGTTCCCTCGTTGCAGGCGCGAAATTCCGCGGAGAATTCGAAGAGCGGCTCAAAGCCGTCATCACGGAAGTGCAAAAAAGTCAAGGACAGATCGTGCTCTTTATCGATGAGCTGCACACGATCGTCGGTGCAGGCGCGTCCGAAGGTTCTATGGACGCTTCGAATTTATTAAAACCGGTGCTCGCTCGCGGAGAGCTTCGGGCGATCGGAGCGACGACGCTCGACGAATATCGGAAATACATCGAAAAAGATGCGGCGCTTGAACGGCGCTTTCAGCCGGTTTATTGCTCGGAACCGTCGGTCGAAGATACGATCGCGATCCTTCGCGGCCTGCGCGAAAAATACGAAATTCACCACGGCGTGCGGATCGACGACGAAGCGCTTGTCGCGGCGGCAGTCCTCAGCAACCGCTATATCACGAATCGATTTATGCCCGATAAAGCGATTGACCTCGTCGACGAAGCGATGAGCCGGCTCAAAATGGAAATCGAAAGCCAGCCGACCGAGCTCGATCAAATCGAACGGAAGATCATGCAGCTGTCCATCGAAAAGCAGTCGCTCGCAAAAGAAGACGACGAAGCGTCGAAAGAGCGGCTCGCAAAACTCGAAAAAGAACTCGCCGATCTTTCGGCGAAGCGCGATGCGATGAAGCTGCAGTGGCAAAATGAAAAAGCCGATATCAACAAGAGCCGCGATATCAAAGAAAAACTCGAACAGGCGCGCTTCAATGAAGAAAAATATACGCGCGAAGGAGACCTTGCGAAAGCCGCCGAATTGAAGTACAGCATTATCCCCGATCTGCAAAAAAAGCTTTCCGCCGCGGTGGCAGCCGGAAGCAAAAACGACGGCGGCCGCGAATCTCTTTTGCGGCAGGAAGTAACTGAAGAAGATATCGCGCGCGTCGTCAGCGAATGGACGGGGATTCCCGTCACGAAGATGCTGTCGAGCGAAAAGCAAAAATATTTGCAGCTCGAATCCGTGCTGCACAAGCGCGTTATCGGACAAAACGATGTGGTGCAAGTCGTCTCGGACGCGATCCGCAGAAACCGCTCCGGCTTGAGCGATCCGAATCGTCCGCTCGGAAGCTTTTTGTTTATCGGTCCGACCGGTGTCGGTAAAACCGAACTTGCAAAAACGCTTGCGGACTTTTTGTTCAACGATGAAAAATCGCTTACGCGAATCGATATGAGCGAATATATGGAAAAGTTTTCCGTTTCGCGTCTGATCGGCGCTCCTCCGGGATATGTCGGCTACGATGAAGGCGGACAGCTTACCGAAGCGGTGCGCCGCCGTCCGTACAGCGTCGTGCTTTTCGACGAAATCGAAAAAGCGCATCCCGACGTATTCAACGTGCTGCTCCAAGTGCTCGACGACGGACGTTTGACCGACGGACAGGGACGCCTCGTCGATTTTAAAAATACGATTATCATCATGACGAGCAATCTCGGAAGCGATGTGATCCTCGACGCCGACACGCCGGAGAAAATGCACGATGCACGAATAAAAGTGAGCGAGATGCTTAAATCGACGTTCCGCCCCGAATTTTTAAACCGCATCGACGAAATCGTCATGTTCGGCCGCCTCGATCAAAGCTGTATTTCGGGCATCGTCAAAAACCAGCTCGAACGCGTATCGCACAGGCTCGACGACAGACGAATTAAAATCACGTTCGACGACAAAGCCGTCGCCTTTCTCGCCGACAAGGGCTACGATCCCGCGTTCGGTGCGCGGCCGGTAAAGCGAGCGATTCAAACCTACGTGGAAAATCCGCTTGCAAAAGAGCTGCTTGAGGGAAAATTTTCGGATGGGGCTGCGATCAAAGTAACGGCGAAACCGGGGGCGGACGGACTTTCGTTTGAGTGACGGAAGCGTGCGGCGGACTACGCCGCAGCAGACGAGCTTTCGGTTGAGTGAGTTTTCCGCTGTGCGAGAATGCACAGCAGGCGAACTCGCGCTTGAATGAGGTGAGGGGCGAATGAGGTGCTGCAGGGGGCGTGAGTATGTGCAACGAGACAATAAGATGTGCGACGACCCCTGCTCTTGCATATAGTGTGTGCTGAGCGCGGGGGGCTCTATTTTCGAGCCGTTGCTTTTTCATCGGTATTTGAGCGCGAGGGGAATTTTTCCTTAAAACTTCAATTTTTTGACGGTCTGTCGAAAACGTAACCGACTTTTGAGATTGTCCCCCCGCTTTGATCATCGTTTTTCTCAACGTTATATTCGGTATGCTTTTTTGTTGATACTTTTTTCGATTCGTTTTCCGATTCGGAATTTTTTCCGCTGACGGTTAAAATTAAATTAATAATCGGTTCACGTGTGCGAATGGGAAGCTTTTCGAGAGAATCGATGATGCTTTCGTATTTGCGGTAGAGGGCGATATCATTTTTGCGGAATGATTTTTTTAATTTTAAAACGCTACATTCGCTTTCATGCCGTGCCGTATCGCACATAAGAGACTCGATCGACTTATTCAATGCCGAAGCGATTTTAGATGCCGTTTCGACTGACGGCTGCCGTTCTGTGTTTTTTCCGTTTGTAATCGTCGAATACGGTACGTCCGCAAGAGACGCAAGCATCTTTAAAGTGATCCTGCGATAATCGATTATGCTGCGGACGTTTTTCCAAAATACGTGCATAGGAAAACTATATCACAAAATGCGGCTTCGGTGAATTGAATTCGTTTTCACTTTTTATACCGCATGTTCGATAAATACGCTTAATTGCGAATACTTGATATTTGGAAAAAATTAGTGTTATACTTAAAGTACAGGAAGATGAATATATAATTGAATGCACATGTGCATCAAAGCTGTATCCGTTGTGTGATGGGATACTAAAGATTTAAAAAGTTTATTTGGCAAATGATGTATAAGATTGAAGTATTATTTTTGATAAAAATATTGCGCTGTATTGGAAATCCATTATGGAATATTACTGTATAATGATTTTTACAGGAGAAGAAAAAGAATTCAAGGAAAAAGCAACTGCGATATTAAAAGAGAAATATCCTTCTGTACATTTTTATTATTTTCAAAGAAAAATGTATACCGAAAAACGCGGTTGGTTTTTGGGAACTCTTTTTTCGGGATATCTGTTTTTTCAAATTGAAAAATTGACGGCAGATTTTTTTAGCGAACTCCGTGCGATAAAAGGTTTTTGCAGAATTTTGCGGGATAATCAAAATCCGACCAAAATAGCAGGAGCGGCATTAGAAGAATTGAAATTCCTGATACATAACGGCGAAGTCTTAGGAGTTTCAAAAGTACAGTTCCTTCCCAATCAAAAAATAAAAGCAATAGCAGGACCCTTTGTAGGATATGAAGGCAATATTGTCAAAGTCAATAAAAAGCAAAAACGAATTACAGTCCGTTCTTCACTCGCAAATAACAGCCTGACATTTGATTTAAAATATGAAGAGGTGGAGTAGTTTTTTTCAAATTCCGATAAATTGACGATAAGCATAAACCGTGCTATGATACTCGCAATTCAATTGCAAACTGTTTACGAAGGGAGCTTGTCCCATAAATAAGCGCAATGTCTATACGTCTCGGTAAATGTACGGACAAAACTACGCCGGTATATGGAGATATCGTTTATGTCGACGGTTTTTGCCGGAAGAGGGGGAAGTGTAGATATTGTAAAATGTCTGGTGAGTGAAACAGCTGCCACGATGAAAATCCCTTGCAGTATTTATCGCTCTGCGTATCTCTTGCGATTTTTTTTAATCGAGGTCTCCCAATTCAAAGATAGCAATTGCCCGAGCTTTGTGGTATACTTGTATATGTCTGTAATTCCTTTGTGATATTGTTTTATGTGCGAACTAAACTATAGCACGAATTACAGACTTTAAAAAGTATTTACTTTATCTTCGACAGATGTTAAGAAAGAATAAGTATCTATGGGAGTGTACGCTATGTATTATTAGATAAAAACATTGAAAATCTAGACCGCATATTTGACCAAAATAAACGCGAAGGTTATTTGCGTTTGGACTTAAACGAAAACCCTGAAGGGCTTCCAAAGGGATTTATTAGTGAAGTTTTACAAAATGCTACTCCAGAATTCGTAGCACAGTATCCAGAAACATTGGATTTTACACAATTACTTGCAGATTACATAGGAACGGATATTGAACATATTTGCCTTACAAATGGCTCTTCTGAAGGAATTAGGCATATTATTGAAGCGTATTCTTCATCTAATGGCAGAATAGTTGGCGTTTCACCGACTTATGCGATGTTTGAGGTATATCCAAAAATGTACGGAAGAAAATTCGTTCCGGTGCATTATACGGAAGATTTACAGATGCCTATAGAAAATATAATAAAAGAACTTACTTCGGATACACAACTTTTAATTCTTTTAAATCCCAATAATCCTATTGGTAATACAGTGGTATATTTCCCATCCAGTTCTGGTGTTAGTTCAACAAATTTGAAGCAAAGGATTTATGAACGATATAAAAAATTGCAGGATGAAGCAAATAATCATTTTCCCAATGTTCTCGTTATCGAGGGTAAAGATTAAAAATGAGAACTAAGAATGCTATTATTAGTTCAAGCTTCGGGATATTAAATGTTTTGCTTAAAATGTTTGTTGCATTTTTTGTTCGTAAGATTCTTTTACAACATTTTAGTGCGGAATATTTAGGAATTTATTATATTTTTAATAGCATTTTTGGTATTTTAATAGCACTTGATTGCGGTATATCTAGCAGTGTTTTTTTTAAAATTTATAAACCAATTGAAAATGCTGATGAAAAAGGAACAGCTTCTGTTTTTTCTTTAGTCAGATTGATTTATACAA
>NZ_JACSET010000002.1 GCF_014334325.1 Treponema sp. Marseille-Q4130
GCGATATTGTCGAAGACGTTGTAGTGCGGCAAAAGCGCGTAGCTTTGGAACACCATAGCCGTATCGCGCTTATTCGGCGTGAGTTCGTTGATCGCCTGATCGCCGATGTAGATTTCGCCTTTGTCGGGGCTTTCAAAGCCTGCAACCATGCGCAGCGTCGTCGTTTTTCCGCAGCCGGAAGGGCCGAGCAGGGTGACGAAGCTGCCCGGTTTGATGTCGAGCGAAATGTCGTCCACAGCGGCGAAATCTTTATCCGTTTTATAATCTTTGTAGATCTTCGTTATGTGATCGAGGCGTACGCCTTTTTGTTCTTTTGTCATGGTAATTCCCCTTGTTATTTTTGTTTGCGGCTCGTGCCGAATCTTCCGGTAAACAGATTCATCAGTGTGATCGCCGTGTACGTGATGATGATCAATATCGTCGCGTATGCGCATGCGATTCCGTAGTTGCCTTTTTCCGCATGTTCGTTGATGCGCACGGTGATGAGCACGAACTGCGGAGTGACGAGCAGAATGATGGCGGAAATCGCGGTGATGGAACGAACGAAAGTCGTGACGAGTCCGCTGAAAAACGAATCCTTAATGAGCGGAAGCGTTACCGTCGTAAATACGACGAGACTGTCCGCACCCAAATCGTAGGCGGACTCTTCGATCGATTTGTCGATCTGTCTGAGAGCCGCGATGCCGCTTCGAGTTCCGATCGGAAGCGAGCGCACGATAAACACGATGACGAGGATCGCTCCGGTGCCGTAAAGCCCCTGCATAAAGCCCGAATGAAAGAGGCCGCTGTTGAATCCTCGTATAAAGCCGACGCCGAGAACCGTTCCCGGAACCGCCATCGCGAGCATCGCGATGAATTCCATGAAACCCTTGCCTACGAATTTCCGCTTTACGACGAGGTAGGCGATTATCATCGATATGAATGCGGTGATGGGAGATGCGATGAGCGAAAGCCAAATCGAATCGAGGAATACTTTGTATCCGTTATTTTTAAACACGTATTGATACCATTTGAGCGACAGGCTGTAGTTCCGTCCCCAGATTTTAAAGAGCGAGCCGAATACGACGAGAACGTAGAGCACGATGACGAACAGCGAAATGACGATGCTGATTGTGACAAGCGGAACGCGCACGCTTTTGTCTTTTATACGCATACGCTCCCGAGAGGCTTTGCCCGTAAGGGTGGCAACCGATTTCCGCTCGAGCCAATATTTTTCGACGATGAATAAACCCATCGAAATAAAGAGCAGTACGACTGCCATTGCCGTGGCTCCGCTTTTATCGTATGCGCCGGTGAGCTGCAGGTAAATCGAAGTTGCGAGCGTATCGAAGTTTCCGCCGATGATCATCGGGTTTGCGAAGTCCGCAACCGATTCGATAAAGGTTACGAGAAAAGCGTTGCCGAGACCGGGGAGCAAAAGCGGAAGCGTTACCGACGTAAACACTTTCCACCGTGAAGCGCCGATATTTCGCGCGGCTTCTTCGAGAGACGGATCTATGTTTTTAAGCAAGCCTTTGAGCATGAGGTAGCAGACGGGAAAAAAAGTAAGCGTCTGTACCAGGCAGATACCCGGAAGGCCGTATAATTTTGTCGTACTTAAATTGAAGAGGCTTCGCGTGATGATACCCGTGCGGCCGAAAAGCATAATCGCCGAAAGCGAGAGGACAAAGGGCGGAGAGACGACCGGCAGTACGGAAACGATTTTAAACAAGCCCTTTACGAATTTGTTTCCGACGTTGACGTACATGTCGACGTACGCGAACAAAAATCCGATAAGAGTGGCGAGGATGCCTGAGATAAAGCCGAGATGCAGCGTATTTGAAATCGCCTTTCTGAAACCCGACATCCCGAAGATGCGGACGAATACGGAAAGCGTGATTTGATTTTCTTCGTACACGCTGTCGACGAGCAGAATCGACAGGGGATAGACGATAAATAAAACTAAAAATAAAAATATTGCAAATATTGCGGTTATGAGAATCGGATCGGCAAACAGTTTTTTTCTGTCGAGCGTTTTGCTTTGCGTTCCGGCACTGTATGGTTTTGTCATAATAAAAATCCACAAAAAAAGATGATTTGCTGCGGCACGGATCGCACCGCAGCAGATAAATTAATAATTATTCGTGCAGAGGGTTTAATACCTCGACGCTTGCGTCGTAACAAAGGGTATTAAAGCCGACTGCAACCACCTTATAAGAACATACAGTGCGAAACGTTGAGCACTGTACCCGACGCTTGCGTCGGGGGTATGTTGTTTATTTTGTTTTGACGCGGTCGTCGCTTGCGATGACTTTAAAGAAATCCTGCACGTACTGCGACGTGTGATATTTCGCGTCTTCGAAATCGTAGTTGATCGTTTTGATTTTATCGAGACCCGCTTTGACTGCAGCTTTGACGGGCTTCGCGTTGTCGATGACGAGGAACTGATACGAACCGTTTTGTTGAGCGAGGTTTACGCAGTCGGGCGAAAGCGCGAATTCGATGAATTTCTGCGCGTTTTCGACGTTTTTCGCGCCTTTGAAAATAGCCGTCGCTCCGATTTCGTAGCTCGTGCCGGATGCAGGTGCGGTCATGCCCAAATTGTCGTATCCGTTGTCGACGATCTGATAGACGACGTCGTGCAAAAAGCCGATACCGATGACGATTTCGCCGGTCGGAACGAGCTTTGACGGGCCGGAACCGGATTTCGTATACTGAACGATGTTTTTATCGAGGGCTTTAAAGTACTCCATCGCTTTGTCGTGGCCTTTCATCTGTACCATCGTGTTGACGATGAGTTTTCCCGTTCCCGCCGTATTCGGGTTTGCAAACGAAATCAAGCCCTTGTATTGCGCTTTTGTCAAATCGTCCCAATCTTTCGGCGGCTGAATGCCGAGTCGCTTGATCTCTTCCGTATTCCAGAAAAAGCCGAGAATGCCGCGGTAGATTCCGAACCAGTTGTTGTTCGCATCTTTAAACTGGGGAGCGATGATGTGTTTTGCATTTTTCGCATCGTACGGGAGCAAAAGCCCTTTTGCAGCAGCTTCATTGTACGGATCGGTCGTACCGCCGAACCATACGTCCGCCGACGGCTTACCGTTTTCTTCGGCAATTTTCGTGAGCACTTCGCCCGTAGAAAGGCGCTGGTAGCTCGTTTTGATGCCGGTGAGCTTTTCGAATTTTGCACATACGGCGCTGACGTATTCTTCTTCGCAAGAGCCGTAGACGACGAGGGAACCTGCGTTTTTGTTGCTGGCGGCAAAGAGCATGCTGCCGGCGAGCAAAAGCGAGCCGATCACTGCACAAATCTTTTTCATAATGAAAATCCTCCGGATATTGAATATCTTTAAGAAAATTGTAAGACCGGAATTCCATATCCGCAATGCCGATTTTATATAAAAATATCCCGAAAAATGAACTGACGTGCGCAGGGGCGGGGATGATAATGAACCGTGTGATACAAGATGTGAACGATGCGGACAAAGTGCGGCCATACGGACGATGCCGGCGAAGTACGGACTGCAGCCGATCGGACAACTGCGTCCGAAGCTCTCTTTTCTGAAAACAGCTTCGGCTGCACTCTCGCGTACTATCGTTCAGCTTTCCGTTTTCCGTCCGGTTTTGCGAGTTCCGTCGGCGGAAAACCCGCATAGGATTTGAACACTTCATAAAATCGCTTGTACGACGAAAAGCCCGTCATCGATGCGACTTCATAGACGCGGTATTTTTGATCGGCAAGGAGGCTTACGGCTTTTTGAATTCGGTACGTGTTCAAAAAATCGAGGAAGGTCATGGATGTCTGTTTTTTAAATAATCTGCTTAAATAACTTGCGCTCACTTTGAGCGTTTCGGCGAGCGACTCGATGTTCGGATGGCCTGAGTAGTTTTGCTCGATCGCACGGAGGCAGGCTGCGATATACGGATTGTCGGAAACCATCGGTGGAAGGAAAGGAGAGGGAGCGGCGCCGGCGCTTTCTGCGCGTTCGGCTTTTTGCACGATGCGGTTTTTTGTAAGCTGCTCTTGTGCGCGCGAAACGACTTCTTTGATCTTCGCTTCGTCGACGGGTTTCAAAAGATAATCGAAGACGCGGAGGGCGATGGCACTTTTGGCATAATTGAAATCGGAATAGCTGGTAAGCACGATCGGGATAAAATCGATTTTTGCTTTTTGCGCCGCCTCTATCATATCGAGTCCGCTCATGCCGGGCATCTTTATATCGGCGATCACGATGTCCGGTTGCAGGCTTTTGATCTTTTCGAGTCCTTCGGCACCCGTTGCCGCAGAGGCGACGACGACAGCGTTCATGGAAAGCCAGTCGATCGTATATAAAAGCCCCGAGCGGATGATCTCTTCATCTTCGGCGATCAGTATTCGTATCATAGTTTACTCCGAATGACCGGCAGGCTTATGCGCACGGTCGTTCCCTTGCCTGCAACGCTGTCGATCGTTATGCCGTATGTGCTTCCGTACAAAAGTTCGATGCGCCGCTCGACGTTGTATAAGCCGATGTGATTCGTTTTATTGTTCTGTGAACGAATGAGTTTTCGCATCGCTTTCAGTTCCGTTTCGTCCATGCCGGCTCCGTCATCGCTCACGACGATATGCAGTTTTTTCCCGACCGCGTGCGCACCGATGGAAACTTTCATGCGCTCTTTATCGCCGAAGCCGTGTTTGACGGCATTGTCGATGAGCGGCTGGATGATGAGCTTCGGCACGACACAGTTTTGTATGTCGTCCGGCACGTCGATTTCGTATGCGAATTTTTTGCCGAAGCGAAGTTTTAAGATGTATAAATAATGTTCGATACGGCCCATATCTTCGCCGATTCGAGCGGTCGGCGCATCGTTGTCGATGCTGTAGCGCAAGAGCTCCGAAAGGCGCAGGATCGTTTTTTGCGCTTTATCGGGATCAAGTTTTATCAGAAATTTAATGTTTTCAAGCGTGTTGTATAAAAAGTGCGGATTGAACTGCATTTCCAGCTGTTTGATTTCTGCGACATAGCGTTCGTGCGTTTCCTTTTGGTTTTCGTCGATGAGGCGCTGGACGGTGTCGAGCATGTCGTTGTACGCGTTTGCGATTTTTTGAAATTCGACAGTGCCGGAAGCCGAAAGGCGCTCTGCGAGATTGCCGCGTTCGACTTTTCCGCACGACTGTGCAATCTGCGTAAGCGCACTCGATTCTTTCTCAGCGATTTTAGCGGCGCTGACGAAAAGACCGCCGATGACAAGCGCGAGAACCGAAAGCGTCGTCAATGCGATTATTAAAAAAGCGCTCCTCATCTGCTGCGTATTTTGAAAGGTATAGACGTCGAAGGCGCCGTCTGCCGTCGACGTGCGGAACACCGCTTCGTTTTCCGTAAAATAATATCGCTTATCGCTTCGATAGTTGTCCGCGAGTTTTCCGAATACGTTCGCCGCATACGGAAAAGAAGCCGTAAGAAGCGTACCCTTTCTGTCGGTGATCGCAAAGGGAAGAAGCGGATTGAAATATGCGCGTATGTCTTTTTCATCTATCGTAAAGACGATGTAACCGCCGATCCTGTCTTTTGTGTCGAGCGCGCGTCCGATGACGATTTCGCTTTTGCCGCCCGCGTTATACTCGGACGAGAGTTCCATCACCGTTCGATTCGGTCTTTCGCGCATTCGGCCGAGTGCTCCCCATGTAAATTGATTTTGCCATTCGGGAACGATAAAATCGTCATCCGCGCTTCCCTTGAGTACGACGGCGTACGACGGGGAAAGCAGCGTAAAATCCGCAGCGATCTTTTGCGCATGGATAAATTCTTTCAGCGCGGTATATGCTCCGGAAACGGAAGTCGCATCGTCAAAGATTATTCTTTCGGGCGAGCGGCTTTGCTCTTCGATAAAAGCGTCGTATGAGGCCACGGCTGTGCCCAAAACGGAGGAGAGCTTTTTGTTTTCGCGCGCAAGCGTGCGGTAGAGATTGACGTTCCACAGCAATGCGGAAGTGATGATGACGATGCTTGCGAAGGCGACCGACGGGATGAGCGAATGCACTATAAACGAGCGGCGTATTTCTTCTTTGAAGTGCACATTGTTATTCATCGCTTTGCCTCGCGTTTTCGAAGATATCGAAAAAGCGTTCGACCCATTCGCTTTGATGCGATGTCGTATATGCGTAATCGACGGAGATGCTGTTGATGCCGCTCTTTGCGGGAAGCAGACTTTTTGTTTCGACGTCGTTTCGCACGGAGCGGCGGTTCATTTGCTTTGCGATATAGCTTTGTACGTTTTTACCCGTCACGTAATCGATAAATCTGACGGCGTTGTCTTTGTGCCGGATTTTTTTAGGCATATAGACGCCGTCGGGAGTGAAGACGACACCTTCGTTCATGTAGACGAGGGCTATGTTGTCGTCTTTTTCGGCAAAATTGGCGCCTCCTTCTTCGAATGTCAAACCGACTGCGAAGCGTCCGTCCGCAACTCCGTTGTATACCGCGCTTGAAGAGTTTAAAAGAATGCCGTCGAGATTTCCGCACAGCCTCTTCACGTAGTCCCAGCCGTCGTCGGGATTTCCTTTGCCTGCGGCGTAAAGCATATTTATCAAATGTTCCCATGCGGACGATGAGGTTTCCGGGTTTCCGAACGCGATCGCGCCTTTTAATTTCGGATTGAGGAGATCGCCGTAGCCTGAGAGTGCGACATCGCCGAGCCGCTTTTTGTTTATCATTAAAACGCTCGGTACGTCGGAAAATCGGTTCAGCATGCCTTCGACGTTTTTGTATTCGCCCTTGATGTACGGTTCGTTCTCACTCGTATAGGAATCGAAGAGGGAAGAGGCGGGAAGCACGGACGCGTACGAACCGCCCCACAGCACATCGTACGGAGATGAGTCGGGGTGCATTTGAAGAGTTTTAAGTATTTCTTTTGTGCCGCCCTGCACGAGTTCGACGTCGATCCCGGTTTCGTTTTCGAAATTTTCTATGACGGGAACGATGAGCACGAGCGGGTGAGGGCTTGCGACGACAAGAGTGTTAGAATCGTCTCCGCCTTTAGCCTTTTTAAAACAGCCCGTAAAAACGAAAAACGCAACGAAAAACAAAAAGGCGCGATAAAGAGTACGCATGGCATCAGTATAGCACGGATCGTCTTGGTTTGAAACGGGGTGCGTTTACCGACGCGTTATAATTCTTCGATGTATTTTACGCCTTTGAGCGTTCCGAACTCCTGGATGACTTCGGCGTGATTTCGCCGCTTCGGAAGCGAAATGGCGATATTGACGCCGACGTAATCGCTGTCGAGCAGCGATTTTTTCATTTCGATGTCGGACAGCGTACAGTTCTTTTTGCGCGCCTCTTTTACGAACAAGGTAAGCGCTTCCATCGATTTGAATTCGGCGAAGACGATCATCGAACGGCTCGTCGCGTTCATCCGTGCGTCGATCCTGCTCATAATCGTCAGAATGATGAGCAAAAAGAGTCCGGTAATGAGCGCGCCGATGTAAAATCCCGCGCCGATCGCAAGACCCAATCCCGCCGATCCCCAAAGACCGGCGGCGGTCGTAATGCCTTTGACGCGCATATTGCTTATCATAATGCTGCCGGCTCCGAGAAATCCGATACCGCTGATAACCTGCGCGCCGAGCCTTGCGGGATCTCCCGTGCCGTAGAATTCGACGAGGTATAAGTCGGTGATCATGACGAGAGCCGAAGAGAGGCAGACGATCATATACGTGCGGAAGCCCGCAGGCCGATGCTTTCTGCCCCGTTCGAGTCCCAGTATGCCTCCGAACGCTACGGCGAGCGCGAGGCGTGCACATACCGAAACGGTATTCAGCGAAGTCAGTATTTCCGGCAAATCAAAAACAGCATTCCTCATCGTCAGTCTTTCGGCATATCCGCGTTCGGATCGCGCTCCTTGTATTTATTTTCCAGCTTTTGCATGAGCATCGGAGAGAATATACTGAATACGCACAAAGCTATCAATACCCAGCACACCGGTGTTGAAAACAGGATAGCAGGATTTCCCTTCGAAAGCAAGAGCGAGCGGCGGAGTCCCCGTTCTCCGATCGGGCCGAGGATGAGAGCTAAGACGATGGCTGCGGAGTTCAATCCGAAGAGCTTTACGAAATAGCCGATGACGCCGAATACGAACATGATGACGACGTCGGCCATGCTGTTGCGGATCGCATAAGAGCCGACGACGCTCAGCGCGAATATGATCGGGATCAAGATCGCGTCGGATACGCGTGAAATCTTTGCAAACCACTTGCTGCCCCACAGTCCGAGTGCGAGCATAAAAAACTGCACGAATACGAATCCCGCAAAAAAGGTATAGGTGACGGCGGCGTATTTGTTGAAGAGATCCGGACCGGGCTGCATATTGTGGATCAAAAGACCGCCCATGAGAACCGCCGTAACGCTTTCGCCGGGAATGCCGAGCGTGAGCGTCGGAATGAGAGAGCCTCCGGTAACCGCGTTGTTCGCCGCTTCGGAGCCCGCAACTCCTTCGATGCTTCCGTGCCCGAATTCTTCTTTATGCTTCGATGCGCGCCGCGCTTCGTTGTAGCCGAGGAACGATGCGATCGATGCCCCCGCTCCCGGAAGAATGCCGATGACGTTGCCGATAATCCATGAACGGATGATGGTCGGGGCGATCTGCTTCATCTCTTTTCTGTTGAGGAGGACGCGGTCGTCGAAGTCGACCAATTCTCCGGCTTTGCGGATTTTGTGATCGGCGAGTACGAGGACTTGCGACATCGAAAAGAGACCGATGAGCGTTGCGGTAAAGGGGAGTCCTTCATAAAGAGCGGCCTGTCCGAAGGTAAAGCGGAACACGCCGTTCATCGTATCCATGCCGATCGTCGAAAGCAAAAGACCGAACGCGCCCGAGATAAGCCCCTTTATCATGGAGTCGGAGCTGACGCCGGCGATAATCGTCAAACCGAAAATCGAAAGCCAAAAATATTCGGGGCTTCCGAATGCCATCGCGAGTTTTGCAAGCGGCGGCGAAAAAAAGTACAGCGAAATACAGCTTAAAAGCCCGCCGAAAAACGACGAGATAACCGCAGTTCCGAGCGCTTTGCCCGCCTTGCCTTGGAGCGTCAGCTGGTAGCCGTCGATCGCGGTCGCTGCGGAAGCGGGGGTGCCCGGCGTGTGAATCAATATGGCTGAAATCGATCCGCCGAAAATCGCACCGCAGTAAATGCCCGCAAGCACGATGAGACCGGTCGAAGGCGGCATGCCGAATGTGATCGGAATGATGAGCGCGACACCCATAGCGGCCGAAAGACCGGGAAGCGCTCCGATGATGATGCCGATCGTCGTGCTTAACAACATTGCAAGCAAATTGAGCGGCATGACGGCGTTGATAAATCCCGCGCCGATTAATGAAAAATCCATAAAGTACCTCCCGCCTTTTAGAGCAGCAGACCGCGCGGAAGCGGAACATGCAGGAACGTTGAAAATCCGCCGTAAATCAAAACGAGAAACACGGCGGTCGTTATGACGATGTACAGCGGTTTGATCTTAAAAAATATAAGCGTTCCCGCAATAAACAAAAGACTTGAAATGTAAAAACCGAGTATGCTTATTAAAACGACGTATGCGGACAGCATTGCAAAAACGGTAAAAAATTGCTTCGCTTTAAAATGCTCGAAGAGAAGGGGCATATCGTTTTCGATTTTTTTCTCCCGGGCGAATTTTACAAGACAGCCGACCAAATGCATCGTCGTCAATACGACGAGCACTGTCATGATAAAGATCGGATAGATGCGCACGTCGCTCGGATACTGCAGCACCATAACAAAGAAAAAAGCGGTAATCGCATAGACCGCCGCAACTAAAATGATGTCGCTTTTTTTCATATAACCTCCGAAGAAGGAGAGAGTAAAGCCGCGTCGGCATAAAACAGCCGGCCGCAGCTTTTCGAAAACGCCGATCGACGCATCTGCGGATCGATCGGCGCTTGATGGTCGCTTCGTCAGTTGAACAGTGTGGGAAGCGTGTTTTTGACGAAGTCCTCCTGCGCGTCCATAAACTGACCGAGCGCATCCGGCGACATAAAGTCGAGAGCGAGACCCGCGTTTTTGCTCTTTTCGATATTGTCGGGATCGTTTATCGTCTTTTCGAACGCATCGACGTAGAAATCGATTGCAGCCTGCGGAGTACCTTTCGGGGCGACAAGCGCGCGTGCCGAACCGTAGACGAGGTTGTAGCCTTTTTCTTTCAGCGTCGGAACGTCCGGCATTTCCGCGAGACGGTTTTCCGTGTAGGTCGCGAGCACTTTGAGCTCTCCGTTATCTCCGATGAGCGGCGCAACGTCGGCCGATTTCGGAACGGACATGTCGACTTCACCCTGTCGAAGCGCGAGAAGCTGGTCGGCGGTTCCGCCGTAGGGGATGCAGCTGATTTCAAAACCGGCCGCTTTTGCCAAAAGCTGCGCGCCGATGTGGTTCGACGCTTTGACGCCGTTCGTCGAACATTTTACTTCGTTTTTGTGCGCTTTGCAGTATTCGATCAATTCTTCGATCGTGTTCCACGGCGCGTTTTTGCGTACGACGACGACCGAGGGTTCGAACAGGTGATTGCAGATCGGAACGATCGAATCTTTCGTAAAGGGGCTGTTCGGCTGGATGGAAAGCGAACTGAAGGTCGGCAGATTGATAAAGCCGATCGTATAGCCGTCGGGCTTTGAAGTTGCGAGCGTCGTATATCCGATTTTTCCGTCGGCGCCCTCTTTGTTCGTGACGATGAGCGTTTTGCCGACGTATTTTTCGGCGACCGAGCACAGAATACGCGCTCCCGTATCCGTACCGCTTCCGGCTTTGTATGCGACGATAACCGTTACGTCTTTTTCCGGCTTCCAGCTCGAAGCTGCACTTTCCGCGCCGCTTCCCGATTTTTTCGAGCAGCCTGCGAGCACGGCGGCCGCAAGAGCCGCCGTTAAAATAATGCTTCGTTTCATAGTTAATACCTCTTATTTATTAATTTTAATTCCCCTTTATTAATAACACAATCCTAAAATTCGGTAAAAAGGTTCGGAAAAATGAACTTCGCACGCTTGTGCCTGCGTCTTCGTTTGCCGTGCGAATCCTCTGCGCCGAGACTTTTATCGGACGAGCTTTGACGGTGCGTAACCCGTGTAGCGTTTAAAAACCGTGCAAAAATATTTGTAATTCGTAAAACCCGTCATTTCGGCGATTTCGTACATGCGGTATTTTCCCGTATTCAGCAATTCGGCTGCCTTTGCGATACGCAAGCCGTTGAGCAGATCGACAAAGGTCATATTCGTTTCCTGCTTGATTTTCCTGCTCAAATAGCTTACGGAAACGCCGAGAGAGGCCGCTATATCTTCTATAGTAATCTTTGTTCGGTAGTCGTCTTTAATGTGTTTGATCGTTTCCGCAACGTAAAAATTGCCGCTTTGTACGCTGCCGTTGAAAAACCGAAGCGAGGGATTGCTCTGTTCCGCATCACCCTTTGGCACCCCTTCGCTGTCGATTTTTGCCGCATCGCCGCCCTGCATTCCCGCGTGCGCGATTTTATCTTTTGCTCTTTCGATCGCTTCTTCGAGTTCGTCGTCGACGATCGGTTTAACCAAGTATTCGCCGACGTCGAGGAGGATCGCTTGTCTCGCATAATCGAATTCGCTGTAGCTCGACAGGATGATCGCGTAAAAGCGTTCTTCCGATCCTTTTGCTTTTTCAATCATTTCGAGACCGCTCAAACCCGGCATACGGATATCCGCGATGACGATGTCGGGGTGCGTGTCTTTGATCTTTTGCAAACCTTCAAGACCGTCCGCCGCTTCTTCTATGACGGTGCAGCCGAGTGAAAGCCAATCTATCGTGTAGACCAGTCCTCGGCGGATCAATTCTTCATCTTCTGCGATAAGCACTTTATACATAGTTAAAACACAGCGGGAAAAGATATCGTTATTGAAGTTCCGCGATGCAAGCCGCTTTTAATAATCATATCCGATTTTTCTCCGTAGAGCAAGCGTATGCGCTTTGCGATATTGTACAGGCCGAAGTGATTCGTCGTCCTCGCCCGCTCGGAAAGCATCTCGTGCAGTTCGGAAACTTTTTTTTCATCCATGCCGCAGCCGTCGTCTGTGACGGTGATAACGAGGTTTTCACCTTCGATATGAGCGCGTATAATAATTAATAATTTTCTTTTTTCGACGGCAAAACCGTATTGAATCGCGTTTTCGATGAGCGGCTGCACGAGGAGTTTCGGCACGATGCAGTTTTGCGCCTCTTGAGCAATATCGAGTATGCAGTCGAGCGTATCGGTAAAACGGAAGCGCTGGATCGCGATGTAGTTTTTCGTGTATTCCAAATCTTCGGCAAGCGTACACCGAGCTTCCGAAGCGTTTATGCTGTAGCGGAGCAGTTTTGAAAGATGGTCGATGATCGCAGGGACGGCGTCCGGTTCGAGGGCTACCATGTATTTGATAACCTGCAGCGTGTTCGACAGAAAATGCGGATTGAATTGGCTTTCAAGTTGTTTGATCTGCGCCCTCGTCGTCTCTTCGTTTATCTCCTTATTCTTCCGCAGCAGCTCGTCGATGCTTTGAATCATCGTATTGTACGAATCCGCGATGACGCCGAATTCGTCGTTTTCTTCGAGCGTCATCCGCTTTGTTAAATTGCCTTTTTGCACTTCGTCGAAACACGCCGTTATTTTGTCGATCGATTCCGTCCGCTTTGTGACCGAGCGCGCGACGGCCGCATAGGTGATGACGCCTGAAAGCGCGATGATGCACAGCAATATCGAACCGCCTAAGACGAGCATCGCGAAACTCCGTTTTACGGCGGAAAAGGCGTAGACGATAAGCGCTTCATCTGCAAGACGTATGCGGCGCTCCGTTTTAAAATAGCGGTTGTTCTTAAAAGAAAAAAAAGACGATGCTTTTGCGGTCTGAGGATTCAAGCGGTTAAAATTACCGGTAAACATCGCCGTCGATGCAAGTGCGATTTCTCCGTAACGGTTTGCGACGACGATATTTGAAACGTGCTCGAGTGTGTGGTTTGCAAAATAGAATGCGGGGATAACAAACACCGCAGAGCTTTCGGCGAGCTTTTTCCCGATGAGGAGATTGCCGCGGAAAAATGCACACTGAACGGTGCCCGGCCGATCCGTCATCCGCTTGTATAAACCCCAGTTCCGTCCGACATCGGGCGGCATAAAGGAGAGCGGCATGGAAGTCGAAGAAAGGATCAGGCGCGAAGCGTCGTCGAAGAGGTAAAAATCGGCCGAATGTCCCTGCCGGTTCATAAATTGAATTTCGAGCGTCAAAAAGGTATTGCCGTTTTTATCTCGCGGCAGTTTCGCTTCAAAGTCGAAAGCAGGGGAGTTCAATTCCTGCGCATAGGTTTGAAAAATCGCTCTCAGTTCGCGGGATGCCGCTTCGTTGTCGTTTTTATTTTCCGCGAGGATGCCTGCATTGAAATAAATGTATGCGAAAATACAAAACGCGACCGCCGCCGAAAAAAGCGGCAAAAGAGAAGATACGGCGACGATGCGGAGCATCGCATTATGAAAACTGTTTTTTTTATGTTTTACCGCGCGCATCGTTTACAACCTGTACACCGAGCACCATTTATCTCTTTTGTTCGTGCGGAGGGTTTAATACCCCGACGCTTGCGTCGTAACAAAGGGTATTAAAGCCGACTGCAACCATTTTAAAATTTATTAAAATCGATTTTGCAGTCATTTCCCAAAACCGATCGAATAAATGCTTTCGCTTTATCGGCGCCCGTAAAGCGGTGAGCGTGTATGCCGAGTCTTTCCGCGGCGCGCACATTTGCTTCGGAGTCGTCGAAAAAGAGCATATCGGAAAAATCGTATGTTTTTTCTTCGTTGCGGATATACTGCCAAAAGGATGCGTCGGGCTTTCGCGTGTGCATAAAACAGGATGCGTACACTTTATCGAAATCGGCATAAAAGCCCGCTTCCGAAAGATAATCGTAATACACGTCGAATGTGTTCGTTCCGCATACGATGCGCGCGCCCGATTTTTTTATCGCTTTGATGAGTTTCGCCGTTTCCGTTTTGAGCGTCGGACGGAAAAATTTTTTCCAGTAATTTTCCGTCGGACGGGGAAGGTGTGCGCGTTCGGCGACGAGAAGCGAAAATTCCATGGATGTGATGTCGCCTCGTGAGGCCGCGCGGTATATGTGCATATACGGAGAGTTTTCTCTCGGAGCGCCGGGTAGCCCGATCGCTTCCATCGCTTCGGGCCACGGCTCGTCGTTTTCGACGAGTACGCCGCCCATATCGAAAATAAATAAATAATTTTTCATAATCCCGCCTCGTGCTCGAAATTGTTAATTATACGAAATTGAACGGTGTTTCCTGATAGACGTAATAGTTGAGCCAGTTCGAATAAAATAAATGAGCCGTACTTCTCCACGTTGAAGAGGGCGTTTTTTGCGGATCGTCGTTCGGAAAATAGTGCTCGGGGATTGCGATGGGAAGATTCTTTTTTTTGTCGCGGATATATTCATCGGCAAGCGTGTCGGTATCGTATTCGAGGTGACCGGTCATAAAGATTTCGCGGTTGTCTTTCGATTTGATGAGCGTCGTTCCCGCTTCCTGTGAAGAAGCGAGGGCGACGAGGGCTTTGCAAGAAGCGACGTCTTCGGCTCGGATCGTTGTGTGACGCGACTGCGGAATCGGAAAACTGTCGTCGAAACCGCGCAAAAGCGGATCGGCGTTCGTGAGGCGCGTGTTCATAAATACGCCGAACATTTTTTTATCGAGCGGATGTTTATCGATACCGTAGAGGTGATACAATCCCGCGAACGCGCCCCAGCACACGTACAGCGTCGAAAATACGTTCGTCCTCGCGTAGTCCATGATGGCGCACAGTTCGTCCCAGTAATCGACCTGTTCGAAAGGGAGCTGTTCGACGGGTGCACCGGTTATGATCATGCCGTCGAATTTGTGTTTTAAAAGCGCGCTCGTTGTGATGTAAAATTTTTCGAGGTAATGACGGCTCGTATGGCGCGACACGTGATTTTCCATGCGCACGAGCGATATTTCGACCTGCAGCGGCGTATTTGCCAAAACGCGCAAAAGCTGCGTTTCCGTTATTTCTTTTACCGGCATAAGATTGACGATCGCGATTTTCAGCGGACGGATATCCTGCGCTTTAGCCCGCGTGTCGGTCATGACGAATACGTTTTCGCGCTCGAGGATACTGCGTGCCGGCAAATCCGATTGAATCTTAATTGGCATAATGAATAAGTATAGCGGAAGTTCTTTAAATTTGCTATACTGCTCCAATGGCAGTACAGCAGGACAGACGCGCGGCGCTCAAACGGCTCAAGCTTCTCGTCTACGCTCCGAAATTAAACGTCGACTCGTTCCGAAGCAGGATGGAAGAAGGTTTTGCCTGTCCCGTTTTGCCCAATCACGTCGACTGCGCCGATTACAATTACGGAGGAGTTTCCTGTGACGTCCTTTCGCCGGAAATATATTCTTCGAGGCGCATCGTCATCTATATTCACGGCGGCTCCTTTATCGCAGGCTCCCGCGCTTCGTGGCGAGGTTTTTGCGCGCGCCTTGCGGCAAAATCTTTCAGTCGCGTCGTCGTGCCGGAATTTCGCCTCGCGCCCGCTCATCCTTATCCGGCTGCGCTCGAAGACGTGCAGGCGGTGTTCCGTACGGTGTACACGGAATTGCAGGTGGCCTGTTCGCTCGACGCTTCTGCGGAAAAAGCTGCCGCTCATCCCGAGATCGTCATCGCTGCCGACGGCTCGGGCGCTTCCATCGCTTGCGCGCTCCTGTTCAGTCTCCGCGAAAAATACCGTACGGGCGTTTCCCGTCTCGTCTTTTTCTCTCCGTGGTTTGATTTTTCCGAAGAGGCTGCCGCTTCAAAGGGTAAAAAAGCTTCGGACGAATTGATAAACGGAGAAACGCTTTTGCGCTGCGGGGAGATATATACCTTTGTTTCCAATTTAACGAATCCGCTCGTCTCTCCTCTGTATGCGGCAAAGGAACAGCTTTCCGATTTTCCGCCTGTGTATATACAGTGCGGCGAAAAGGAGCTTTTACTCGGCGATACCGAACGGTTTTCGAATTTGCTCGTATCGAACGGCGGGCAGTGCGAACTCGATGTGTGGCCGAAGATGATGCCGTTTTTTCAGTTTGCCGACGATCACCTGTGGGAAACGCACCTCGCGATCGGAAAGGCGGGCAGCGTCATATCCGGAGAAGGCGATACGGATGCGGGGACATCCTTTCACAATAAGCCGCGTCTCGAAAACTCTTTGCAGGCGGACGCGTAGCGCGCGCGGCGATTTGCGATGGAACTTCTTTCGCCTGCAGGCAATGTAAAAAAATTATACTGTGCATACGCGTACGGAGCGGATGCCGCGTACATCGGTCTCAAGCATTTTTCGCTGCGCGTCAAAGCCGACAATTTTTACGACGACGAATACGAGCAAGTATGCGAACTCAAAAAACGCTTTCCCGGAAAAAAACTTTACTGTGCGCTCAACATCGCCTTTCACAATGACGATATCGCTTCTTTTCAAAACAATATCGATTATTTTAAGCGCTATCCGATCGATGCGTTTATCGTGCAGGATTTGGGCATCGTGCCGATTTTGCAAAAAGAGTTCCCCGACGCGGCGCTTCACTTGAGCACGCAGGCAAGCTGCATCAACGCTTCCGCCGCTTTGTTTTATAAGCGGATCGGATTTAAACGTATCGTGCTCGGACGGGAAGCTTCGCTTAAAGAGATCCGAGAAATTAAAGACGCCGTTCCCGATATGGAGCTCGAAGCCTTTTGTCACGGCGCCATGTGCATCGCCTATTCCGGGCGCTGTCTTATGAGCGCCTATCTTACAGGCAGGAGCGCTCAGAGCGGTTTTTGCTCTCATACGTGCCGTTGGAATTTCAGCGTGAGCGCGGACGAAAATCGGTTTTTCGATGCGGATGCTGCGAAGCGCCTCGCCTCATCGGGTGTATTGCGGCTTTCGGAAGAAAAAAGAGCAGGTGAATATTTTCCGATTTTTGAAGGCGATAATTTTACCGCAGTCCTTTCGAGTAAAGATCTCAATATGATCGATAAGCTTTCGGATATGAAAGACGCGGGTATCGACGCGATAAAAATCGAAGGGCGGATGAAAAGCGTGTATTACGTTGCGCTCGTAACGAGGGCGTACCGTAAAGCGCTCGACGCACTCGACGGCAAAATTTCTTCCGAAGAGGCTGCTCCTTTTATCGCGGAGCTCGACAATGTACCGCATCGGGAATCGACGACGGGATTTTACTACAGCCGCGAAGACGCCGACGTGACGACAAGCGGCGCGTCCGACAGTCCCTATGCGCTTGCGGCGGAAATCGGAAACGAAGTGAGCGAAGCGGAGCAAAGTGTGATCTTTTTGCGCGGGAAAAAAACGGTGTGCGATTTTCAAAAATCGCTTGCACTCCTGTGTAACGAAGCGCGCTTTGCGCGCGAACGCGATTTGAAAAATCATCCCGAAAAAATACCCGCCGCAGCCGAAAAAAAAGACGGCTGGCATATGTATGAGTTTACGCCTTTTAATAAAATCGATACGGCCGATACGCTTGAAATCATTTCGCCCGGATGCGCGCTTCGAAAAGCGGAAGCGGGCGAGTGGCTCCTCATCGATCCCGAAACGGGCACGCTTCGTTCATGGGCATTCGACGGACATCCGTGCGTGCTCTACAGTTCGACGGCGCTTGAAAGCTCTTCTCTCGTGCGTATCCGCGACGAAACGTACGTGCCCGAGCGGGCGAAAGCATCGAAACGATAGACGGATTGTTCGGCGGACTGTCGAACAATTTAAATTGCCGCTATCTGTTTTGCTGTCCGTAGTATGCGCCGGGACCGTGCTTTCGCATATAGTGCTTGTTGACGATGTAGTCGGGAAGCTGCATCGCGCCCGGATTGACGAGTATCGTATTGAGCGCCATCTTGCACACTTCTTCGAGGACGACACCGTTGTACACCGCTTTTGCCGCATCGCTTCCCCACGCAAAGGGGCCGTGTCCGCCGACGAGTACCATATTCGTTTCGGCCGGATTGTAGCCGTGCTGTTTAAAATGTTCGACGATGAGCGTACCCGTCTCTTTTTCGTAATCGCGTTCGACGGCTTCTTTTGAAAGATAGGGCGTACACGGGATTTCCGTTTGGATGTGATCGGCGTGCGTCGTACCGAAAAGCGGAACGGCGCGCATCGCCTGTGCCCAACCGACTGCAGCCGGCGAATGCGTGTGGATGATTCCGCCGACTTTGCAGCCGCCTTTTACAGCGAATTCTTTATACAAAACGATGTGCGTCTGCGTATCCGAAGACGGGCGCAGTTTCCCTTCGACGATTTTTCCGTCCAAATCGACGACGACCATAGCGTCGCTCGTCAATTCGGAATAAGGGACGCCCGACGGCTTTATCGCAAACACGCTTTTTCCCGCATCGAATGCGGAAACGTTGCCCCACGTGTACACGGCGAGATCGTGTTTGGGGATTTCCATATTCGCTTCGTATGCTTCTTCTTTTAAACTTTGATATGCACCTGCCATATTTGTCTCCCGTAAAAAATTGCCGTTCTTACCAATCGATGTACTCCGTCGCGGCTTTTACGACGGGCAATCCCTTCGTATAGCGCGCAAAGAATGTATTGAATCCTTCGACGTCGGCGGGATCGGGTACGACGGTTTTCGATTCGCTCGATGCAAATACGTCTTCGTTTAAAAATTGCGCGAGGCTGCGTCCGTTTTTATGTACCATATATGAAGCGAGGAGGGCGATTCCCCACGGGCCGCCTTCGCCCGCCGTCTCAAGAGCGGCGACTTTGGTGTGCATTGCCGCCGCCATAACGCGAAGACCGGTTTCCGCCGTTTTGAAAAATCCTCCGTGGCAGACGAGGGTATCGAGGGCGACGTGCTCTTTGTCGAACAGAATGTCCATGCCGGCACGCAGCGCGCCGAGTGCGGTAAAGAGTTGGGCGCGCATAAAATTGGCAAGGCTAAAGCCGGCACTTTGCGTTCGCACAAAAAGCGGTCGACCGGATTCGAGGCCCGTCATCGATTCGCCTGAAATATAGTTGTACGGCATGAGACCGCCGCAGTCTTTGTCCCCTTTCAACGCGAGGCCGAGCAGCGCATCGTAGAGCGTACCCTTGTCGAAGCGAGCGCCGAGAGCCGCCGCCGCTTCGCCGAATATTTTGATCCAGCTGTCGTATTCGCCTGTACAGTTGTTCGCGTGTGCCATCGCCGTAAGCGAACCGTCGGGCGTCGTCACCAAATCGATTTTGCGGCTGTACGTTTTTGAAAGCTCTTTTTCGAGCACGACCATCGCAAATACGGATGTGCCTGCCGAAACGTTGCCCGTGCGCTTTGCGACCGAATTCGTTGCGACCATGCCGGTGCCCGCATCTCCTTCGGGCGGGCAGAGCGGAATGCCGCTTTCGAGCGTACCGTCTTTGTCGAGCAGAGCGGCGCCTTCTTTCGTAAGAGAACCCGCGTCGTCTCCCGCAACGAGCACTTCGGGCAAAACGCTTTCGATATTCCAGCCGTAGTTTTTTTCCGCGACGAGCGATGAAAACTGTGCGAGCATTTTTTTATTGTAATTTTTTGTTGCGATGTCGATCGGGAACATACCCGACGCATCTCCTACACCGAGCACTTTTTTCCCTGTCAGCTTCCAATGCACGTAGCCTGAGAGCGTCGTCATAAACGCGACGTCTCCGACATGCTTTTCGTCGTTTAAAACAGCCTGATACAGATGGGATATGCTCCATCGTTCGGGAACGGGGTAATCGAAGAGCGCCGAAAGCTTTGCCGCCGCTTCCGTCGTGATCGTATTGCGCCAAGTACGGAACGGGACGAGCAGATTGCCGGACTTGTCGAAGGCGAGGTAGCCGTGCATCATCGCGCTGATGCCGAGCGCTCGCAGCTTTGTGAGTTCTACGCCGTACTTTTGCATGACATCTTCTTTCATTCGAGCGTAGCTTTCCGCAATACCCTCGTACACTTTATCGAGCGGATAGGTCCAGATGCCGTCGATAAAGGAGTTTTCCCAATCGAAAGCGCCCTGTGCGACGGGGACGTTTTTCGTATTGATAAGCACCGATTTTATCCTCGTTGAACCGAGTTCGATACCGAGAATTGCTTTGCCCGATCGTATTTCCTCTGCGATGAGTTTTGCTTCCATAAATATTCATACTCCTAAAAACTGATGTACCCGTATGTGCTTTCTCGGATTACGGTATAATTTTTTTATGTATATTGTCAAGGGATGGAAAGTGCTGCTCGTCAGCGCTTTTTATTCGTGGGGAGATTTAATAATCCGACGTTCCGTATCGGAGTTGCTGCTGCGTAGAGATTGTCCCCGATACTTCGGTTTTGTTGTTTTCTTGATTGACAAAAGCGGCGCAATGCGTGAATATGTGAAAAAGGAGAAAACGTAATGGAACAAAAGACTTTTTCCGAACAACTTTCTACGCAGACTAAGCGGTCGTCTCTCGTTCGGAAATTGAGCAGCGTCAACAGAATCACGGTGCTTTTTACGGTGATCGTCTGCGGGCTTGCGCTTGCCGTTTTCTTTTACCGCATACTGACAGCTCAGCACGAGCAGTCGACAAAAGCGAGCGTGGCGGGATTTCAGCTTTCGCTTGAAGACTTCGCTTCGCGTGCGGAGGGAGCTGCAGCATCGATCGCAGGTCGTCCCGATGTCGTTCAAGCCGCTCTCAGCCGCAGTCACACCGATGCGTATAAAATCCTTTCCGAACTCAACAAACAGATGAGTGTCGATTTTATCGTCTTAACCGACACGAGCGGCAATATCATCGCAAGGGGGCATTCGGAGCGCTTCGGCGATAATATCATCAATCAAAAAGCAGTCAGTGAAGCCGTCAGAGGACGCGCGACGTGTTCGTATGAAAAAGCGGTGCTTGTCCGTTTTGCAATCAGAGCGGGATGCCCCGTATACGACAGCGAGCGGCGGATTATCGGAGCCCTCGTTTCGGGATTCAACGTATCGTCGGTCGCTTTTTTGGAAAAGACGCGCAAAACCTTCGGCTGCGATGTCATGCTTTACGACGGAACGAAAGCTGTAGCTTCGACTGTCGCGGATGAAAAAAATGAAATGCTCGCCGCCTCGGTCAGCAGCGATTGTGCCGAAGCGGTGCTCACGCGAGGCGAAAGTTATGCCGAAATGGATACGATAGGAAAGGACAGGTACTACGTCGTCTATTGGCCGGTTTTCGATTTTTCGGGTAAGCCTGCAGGTATGTGGGCGCTCGCAAGCAATTTTTCGGCAGCGCGTGCGGAACTCGGAAAAAGTATCGGTATCAAAATGCTTGAGATACTTGGGGCGATCGTCCTATTGCTCGTCATCCTTGTTTCGGTTATCGCAAACCGCGTGTTCGGTTTGGTTATGCGGCCGCTTCAAAAAGTATCGCAGGCGTTTATTGCGCTGTCGGAAGGTAATGCAAATCTCGCCGTCAAAATCGACGCGCCGTCGAACGACGAAATCGGTATGCTCGTTGCAGGATTTAATAAATTTATTGAAAAGCTGCATACGATTGTTAGAGATGTAAAAGAGAGCAAAGCGACCCTTGTCACGGCGGGTGAAGATATGAGCGGCAGCGCCGGCGATACGTCGAGCGCCATCACGGAGATCATTGCGAATATCGAAAGCATACACGCTCAGATGGACGACCAGGAGGCGAGTGTATCGCAGACTGTCGGCGCCGTCAACGAAATCGCTGCGAATATCGATTCACTTGAACGGATGATTCAAAATCAATCGAGCAGCATGACCGAGGCGTCGGCTGCGATCGAAGAGATGATCGTCAGTATCGCATCGGTCAATCAATCCGTCGACAAGATGGTCACATCCTTTTCTATGCTGCGCGACAAAGCGCAGGACGGTTTTGTGAAACAGAGCGACGTCAACGCGCGCATCGAGCAGATCGAAAGTCAATCCAATATGCTCCAGGACGCGAATACGATAATCGCGGACATTGCAACGAGAACGAACCTGCTTGCGATGAACGCGTCCATTGAAGCCGCCCATGCCGGAAAAGCGGGAAAAGGGTTTGCCGTCGTTGCCGATGAAATCCGTAAATTGTCGAAATCGTCCGCGACTCAGTCGAAGCGCATCGGAGAAGAGCTGGGCAATGTCAATCAGTCGATCCAAAGCGTCGTCGGCGCATCCGCCCAATTGAGCGAAGTATTCAAATCGGTTTCCGACGAATTGAATGTCACCAATAAATTCGTGCTGTCCATCAAGCAGGCTATGGCGGAGCAGAATGAAGGTTCGAAACAGATAGATGCGTCGCTGCGCGTCGTAAACGATAATACGGCGAGCGTGCAGAACGCATCGCGCGAAATGGCTGCGGGCAATAAATCGATTCTTACCGAAATCAATAAATTGCAAAACAGTGCGTCCGGCATGAAAGACGGCATAGGCGAAATGTCGACGGGCGCACGTCGTATAAACGAAACCGGTTCCGCATTGGAAAATATCTCGGCGAGGATGAAAGAAGCCATACAAAAAATCGGATCGCAGATCGATCAGTTCGAGTTGTAGCGGGATCGCGTATGAAAAAGACGGGAAGCGAAATAATCGTCAAGCTGCTTGAAATGGAAGGTATCTCCGTCGTCTCAGGCATCCCCGGCGGTTCGATTTTGCCGTTGTACGACGCGCTTGCAAAGAGTTCGATCCGCCACGTACTCGTCCGGCACGAACAGGCTGCGGGCTTTATTGCGCAGGGCATGGCGCGCAGTACCGGAAAGGTCGCCGTGTGCTTTGCGACGAGCGGGCCGGGTGCGATGAATCTGCTCACCGCCGTTGCCGACGCTCGAAGCGATTCCGTACCCATCGTTGCGATTACGGGGCAGGTGAACACTTCTCTTATCGGCACCGACGCGTTTCAGGAGGCGGACACCTTCGGCCTTTCCTTTCCGATCGCTAAGCACAGCATCATGGTAAAATCTCCCGAAGAGCTGCTTACCGCGATTCCCGAAGCGTTTGCGATCGCTGTGAACGGCCGGCCGGGTCCGGTGCTCGTCGATGTTCCCCGCGACGTACAGACTTCTTCGTGCGAATTCGATTCGTGGCCGGATATCGCGTCCGTCACCATACACGATATACGCTTTCACACGCCGCCCTCCGAATACGCTTCGAGCATGGATCGTATAACCGATGCGCTTGCCGAAGCTCGGCGACCCGTCCTTTTTTGCGGAGGCGGCTGCAATTCGGAAGCGGCTGCAAAAGAACTGCAAAAATTTTTGAAAAGTTATCGTCTACCGGTAGTGACGAGTCTTATGGGAATCGGCTGCGTACCTTCCTCTTTTGAAATGTTTGTCGGCATGGTCGGTATGCACGGCTCCTATGCGGCAAACGTCGCTATGCACGATGCCGATCTCGTCATCGCCGCGGGCGTCCGCTTCGACGACAGGGCGACCGGCGTCGTGTCGAAATTTTGTCCGAAAGCGCGCATCGTTCACATCGACATCGATGCGGCGGAAGTCGATAAAATCGTCGATGCCGATATTTCCGTCGTCGCCGATGTCGGATCCGTCTTTCCGATCCTTGTACAGCTTGCGTCCCGAAAGCAGGAGCTTTTCGCGTCGAATTGGCAAAACGCGGAAGCGCGCGCCGTGTGGCTTGAAAAAATCATTCGGCTTAAAACGGAAACGTTTTCGACCCTCTGCGGTGCGGCGAAAAAATCGTCCTACGACAATCCCCGCGAGTGTATCGCGTCGATTCCGCTCCTCGCCGAAAAAGCGGGAATGCGGCGCGATAAGCTCATCGTTACGACCGATGTCGGACAGCACCAGATGTGGGCGGCTCAGTATTATCCCGTGGAAAAGCCGAGGACATTTCTCACGTCGGGTTCGCTCGGTACGATGGGATTCGGTTTACCCGCCGCGATCGGAGCTTCTCTTTCGCATCCTGAATGCCGCGTCGTGTGTCTTTCGGGTGACGGTTCCATTCTCATGAATATTCAGGAACTTGCGACTCTTTCCGAACAGAATCTTGCCGTGACGGTGATTGTTTTCGACAACGGCACGCTCGGCATGGTATATCAGCAGCAAAAATATCTGTTTAACGGAAGCTACGCCGCGAGCGAATTTTCCCGTCGCGTCGATTTTGTTAAAATTGCCGAAGGCTTCGGCATAGAGGCGATCGATGCGGCAAAAGATGAAAAGTGGTATGAAAAAGCGTTTTCCCCGAAGCGGGAGCGAAAGCCGTTTTTAGTGCGCATCGAAATCGATTCTGCCGAAGACGTGCTGCCCTTCGTTTTACCGGGCAAAGCGAACATCGATTCATTGCGATAAAATCTGCATGGAAGGGGCAGTCTCAAAGTCGGTTACTTTTTCGACAGCCCCTTCATCGTAACAATTATTAATGTACAAACAAGGAAACGATAAATACGACGATGATCGTCGTAATGCCTTGTACGAGCGTTACACCCGTTTGGCATTTATAGGCCTGCTGCGTATTCATGTCGGAAAACTGCGAAACGACCCAAAAGTACGAATCGTTTGCGTGGCTCACCGTCATCGAACCTGCGCCGATCGCCATGATCACGAGCACTTTGCCGATTTCCGACGTAAAGCCGAGAGCCGGCATGAGAGGAGCGACCATCGCCGACGTCAAAATCATCGCGACCGTGGACGCGCCCATTGCGGATTTTAAAATCGCCGCGATGATAAACGGCAGGAAAACGCCGACATGCATCTGCAAAAGAGAGGAGCTCAGCGCATCCGCAAGCGGAAGCGATTTTAATATTTCGCCGAATGCGCCGCCCGCGCCGGTGATCGCGAGAATGCCCGCCGAATTCGTTACTCCGTCGGTGACCCACGAAAGCGTGCTCTTTTTTTCGGATTTCGGAATGAGCGTCGTCGCAAGACCGATACCCAACAGCAGCGCAACGACGGGATTTCCTATAAATGAAAAAAACATTTTTACGGCGCCGGTGCCGAAGGGATGCGACGGGAAATCGCCGATGCTCTTCAGCGCGATGAGGATAATCGGCACGAGGATCGGAGCGAAGGAGTGCAGCGGTCCCGGCAGTTTTCCGTATTTTTCTACCAGCTCTTCTACCGTATATTCGGGGTTCGCAGGAATGTCGATTTTACCTGCGACTTTGTTTGCATACAGGATTCCCATAAACGTCGCCGGCAGCGAAATCAAAAGACCGATTCCGATAACCAAGCCGAGGTTCGCGTTGAGCGTACCGGCCATTGCGATGGGACCCGGCGTTGGAGGGACGAGACAGTGTGTCGCATACAAACCCGCGCTGAGCGCCGTCGCCATAACCGCAAGCGATTTGTTCGACTGCGCCGCAAGTGCGCGGCTGATCGGCGAGAGGATGACGAAGCCCGAATCGCAAAATACGGGAATGCCCGTTACATAGCCGGTCAATCCCATTGTGAGAACCGACCGCTCTTTGCCGACGAGTTTTAGGATAGTGTTCGCCATCGTGAGCGCCGCGCCCGTCTTTTCGAGGATCGTGCCGATGATCGTACCTGCGAGGATTACGATACCGATGCTCGCCAAGATGTTGCCGAAACCGGCTTTCACTTTGTTGATAACATCTTCCGTGTTCATTCCGCACAGCAAACCGACGGCGATCGCAATGACCGTCATCACGATAAACGGATGAATTTTCAATTTGCTGATCGCGAGAATCATGGCTACTACCGCAACGATAATAACCGCCAACATGTACGCACCTGACATTTAAAGCCTCCTGCTTGTTAAATAATTTCAAAATTATTAAATGCGATACGGTTTAATAATTTTGATAACGCACGTGATTAGAGCACGACGACGCTGCCGGTCGCAAGACGGCAGTCGGTTACGGTGTTTGTCTCTGCGATAATTTCGTGGACGCGGTTTCCGCTGCAGTGGCAGAATCCCGTCTTTTGTACACCTGTCTTTTGCAGCGCTTCGATCGTTTTTCGGATGCGTTCGTCGTCGGCTTCGACCAAATGCGATCCCCCGTAAACGGCGGATACGGGTTTACCGAAGTGCGCGGCGACAGACGTCGTCATGTTGAGGATGCCCGGATGCGAGCAGCCGACGATAATCGTGAGAGACTCACCTCCGTCGTATACGAGGCAGACTTCGTCGTCGAAAAAATCGCGGACGGTATTGCCTGCGAGTCCTTTTACGAAGCGTTCGGGAATCGTTTCGAACGCATGCGTGCGCGCAAATCCCGAAAACGCATACAGCGAATCGGTCAGTTGCAGGCAGCCGCAGCATTCTCTGTACGCGATACCGTGGGAAGCGAGAAACGCTTTATCGAAACTCGCACCGAGGTACGTAAACGCACCGTTGAGAAAATTGTATTTCGGAAGAAAAAAATCGGGACCGGTTACGAGTTCGCGCACGCGATATGTTTCGGCAAAAGACGCAAAGCCGCCCGCGTGATCGTAGTGCGCGTGACTTATGACGACGCACTCCATATCGTCGAGCGGGACGTTCATGAGGCGGGCATTGTCGGTAAAGATGCCCGTTGCGCCCGTGTCGAATAAAAAGGCTTTATCGTCGACGCGGAGCAAAAGAGAAAGGCCGTGTTCGACTGAAACCGATTTCAGTTCCGCCTGCGTGTTTTCGAGCAGCACTGTAAGTGTGTTCATGGCTTCTCCGTTTTTGAATGATACTACAAGTATACATCGTCAATTCCAAAAGTCAAGTTTTTCTTAATTACCTATCGATTTTATGGGTTTTGTACGGCGGATAAAGCCTTCTGCGCGGGGAACTTCGCGCTCTGCGCTCGTATGCGTATCTTGCGACAAGCACGCCGGTTCGAAGTATCGAGCGAAGCGTACACATATATCGCCTTTTTAAAGTTACCTCTGGACTACAGTTTTTAGAGGTGCCCACAAGTTTGTTTTGTAAACTTCCGGTACGATCGACCCTGCCTGAACCCTAGCTTTCGAATCTGCCGCTTTTTATAAAGCGCTCAAGGCTCGCTCTCCACGAAGGGATTTTGATACCGAGCGCCGTTTCGATCTTTGTGCAGTCGAGAACGGAATAAGCCGGTCGCGCCGCTTTCGTTTTGTATTCGTCGGACGAACACGGACGTACGGCGCACTCGTGCCCGATCCTGCCGTATTTTTTTCCGAAGTCATAGATCGCGCACGCGAAATCGAACCACGTCGCCTCCCCCGAATTCGAAAAGTGATAGATGCCGTAGGGAGCTGCGCTTTTTTTCCCGAAGAGGCTCGTAGCGCTTGTTTCTTTTTTTATTAATTTTACGGCGGCAGCTGCGAGATCTCCGCAAAAAGTCGGCGTTCCCTTTTGATCGTTTACGACGCCGACCGATTCCCGCTCGTTCATCGCGCGCGTCATCGTATATACGAAATTGCGACCGGTAAATCCGTAGAGCCACGAAGTTCGGATGATGTAATACTGCGTCATCGACTGAGCGATGAGGTCCTCGCTTTCAGCTTTCGTTTTGCCGTATACGTTTATCGGAGATTTCGGCGCGTCTTCCGTATAGGGAATTCCCGAGCTTCCGTCGAATACGTAGTCGGTCGAAATGTGAATGAGCTTTGCGCCGTGAGAACGCGCCGTGCGCGCGATATTGAGGGCGCCGGTACAGTTTGCGCGGTATGCTTTTTCGGCTTCGTCTTCGGCTTTATCGACTGCCGTATAAGCCGCGCAGTTTATGATCCAATCGATTTTATTGTCTTTTTTTACATCGCGCGATGCGTAATACGATGCGCTTTCGGTTTTGTTGATAAAAGCGTCGAGCTTTTCGGCATCGGCGATATTGACGTCGCTTCCCGTACCGACGAAGGGTATGCCTTCCTTTGAAAGTCTATGCGAGAATTCCCGTCCGAGCATTCCGGTAGAGCCGATGAGCCACAACATGAGACGCGTCCTTTCGCTCAGAGTTTTTCAAAAATAAAATTGCAAAACGTTTTTATGCGATTTATAAACGACGTTTCGATGCGCTTTTCGAAAAAAATAATTTTCATCGCTTTGACGCCGCCCGCGCCGTATAAAATCCAATTGTCGCCGTCGCGGAAGAGCAGAATCGCGGATTTCATATTTTTCGGTTTGGCACATTTGAATCGTTCTTCGTATACGAGCGTATTATCGTTTGTCGAAACGTAGTATACGAAGTCGGCGCCGGAGCTTATCGATATGGACGTTTCGATGATGCCGAAGGGTTCCATCGTCAAATCGGCTTTTACTTTCCGGGTGAGACCGTCATCTCCGATAAAATTGTCTTTGATTTTCGCTTCCGAATAAAGATCATAGTAGCGTTCATGTCGTTCCGAATAATACGGAATTCCGACGTAATCGGATATGTTCATCAGAGTATCTTCGAGCCGTGCAGGCAAATCTTCGTTGCCGGCGTAGGGCTTGACTTGGATCACTTCTGCGAGATACGACGGATTGAGGTCATGTATGTCGCGTATGATTTTTTGTGCGCTTTCGCCCGACGCTTCAAGGCACATATTCGACGCACGGCTGATATTGCGCACGATGACTTTACCGCTTTCAAGGTCGGCGAGTTCGGCTTTCGAAAGCTTATCGTTGAACGGAAGCGCGAATGCGGAAAACGCGCAGAGTACGACCACAAAAAACGAAATCGATACTGTCTTTTTCATACGAGTGCTTTGCATTATACAAAGTAAACAGTTCTGCGGCAAGCCAGTTACCGGAAAAACGAACTGCACAAAATTCTATGCCTCTATCGGCGGTCGAGCGGTAAAACGATATTTTTCGAGCGCGCGTAACTTTTAAGCCAGCGCTTAACCGGAACTGTCCAATCGTTTTCGTTTGCACCTTCCAAAAGCAGGCGTTCGAACATAAAGTGAATGTGGGCGCTTATTTTCTTTTTATCGGAATCGGAAAGCGTTTCGTCGTCCGCAAACAGACTGTTGATAATATCGATGCCCGCGCTTATCGTAAATCGATTTTTAAGCACATATAGCATCATATACATCGCCGCGGGAATGCAGTTTACGCTGTGCTGCTTTACATACAACACGCTTTCGATAATGCGCCGCGCACCTTCACACAGTTCGGCCGTATACGTTTCGCGTTCCTCTTCGGTAAAATCGTCGTTTTTAAAAACGTCCGCGTAATATACAGACGCGAGAATAACGATCGCAACGTGCAGGCTCGGAACACAGAGAAGATGCGGATCGAAAGCGTGAATCATTTTGAATGCCGCGTCCGTTTTATAATCGGGACGCTTTGTCGTCGTCATGCAAAAGCGGTACACTTTTGCGGCATTTGCATACGCCGTTTCGATAAGCGAAAGATATTCGATGCAGTACGGCAGTGCCTTTTTTACGCCGAGTCTGCGAAATAAAAAAGTCATCGGCCGGATCCAAAAGTTTGTAAAGTTCAAATAGATTTTTACTTTGTCGGGCGTAAAGGGAATCAGTTCGTCCAACGGGTGTGATACGTCCAAAACGGGAATTGTTTTGAAGCGCCACTTTACCGAAAACTGCAGCCAAAAAAAATCGCGCACGACGGTACGCAAAAAACGGAAAAGCACTTTTGCGCTTTTTAGCCGGAAGGGAATAATCAAATACGGAAGAAAGGCGCCGTAAGAATCGATCGGCCGCAGGGCAGGCTCTTTTTTTTCGGCAGAACTTTTTGCCATGAGGGTTATTCTATCGAAAACGGAAATTCGGCACAAGGTACGGACAGACGGTATCGAGGAAAGACGGTACTGTCGCAAAAGTCGGTTACTTTTTCCCTTTGAATACAAACTCGGAAAAGGAGTTACGCAAAATCTTATATGTGTGCTATACTGGACGCATGATAGCGGCATATATACGGGATTTGCTTGAAAGTCCGAAAGCGGGCGTCATTCGCAAAATGTTCGAAGAAGGAGCTCTGCTCAAAAAAAAATACGGAGCCGAAAACGTCTACGATTTCAGTCTCGGAAATCCGGATTTGGATCCGCCGGAGAGCGTGTGGTCGGCTATAGAGCGGATCGCTTCGGATAACTCTCACGGCGCACACGGCTATATGCCGAATGCCGGCTATCTTTTTGTGCGCGAAGCGATGGCGAAAAAAACGGAAGCCGAACAGGGAGTGTCTGTTCCGGCAACTCACGTCGTTATGTCGTGCGGAGCTGCGGGCGCGCTCAACGTCGTTTTAAAATCGCTTTTAAATGCGGGCGACGAAGTGATCGTGCCGGCTCCTTATTTTGCCGAATACGATCACTATATCAGAAATCATGCGGGAGCTATCGTGCGCGTAAAGACGAAAGACGATTTTTCCCTCGACTGCAATGCGATCTCGGCGGCGCTCACCGAAAAGACCGCCGCCGTTTTGATCAATTCTCCGAACAATCCGACGGGACGCATCTATTCGGCGGAAGACATCGCGTCTCTTTCGAATGCACTTCGCAAACACGGAAAAAAATGCGGACGCATGCCTTACCTCATCTGCGACGAACCGTATCGCGCGATCACCTACGGCGGCAAAAAAGTTCCGCCCGTATTTCCGCTGTACGAAAACGCCGTCATCGTTACATCTTTTGCAAAAAATTTGAGTTTGCCGGGAGAGCGTATCGGATATCTTGCCCTGAATCCCGCATGTACGGAAGCGGATGCCTTTATCGCCGCAGCGATTTTTTCGACACGTATTTTAGGTTACGTCAACGCTCCTGCTTTTTTTCAAAAAGTTGTCGCTTCTTCGTGGAACGCACCGTGCGATTATTCGCCGTATGAAAAGCGGTGCGCGCTTTTAAAAGAAAATATGGATTACGCGGGACTTGAGTATGCGAAACCCGACGGGGCATTTTACCTTTTTGTGAAAGTGCCCGATGCGTGGAATGGTGATGATCTTGCGTTTACGAATCATTTAAAAAAATACAATATCCTGTGCGCGCCGGGAAGCGGTTTCGGAGGGGAGGGCTGGTTTCGAATTGCGTACTGCGTGAGCGAGCGGACGATTATCGATTCGCGCGATGCTTTTTACAAGGCGGTACACGACGGAGTTTAAGAGCTGCGAGGCGGTACGCAGCGAACAATCGCGCTTAAAAAGCCATGCGGAAGCGCGGACGATTTTACGATAGCGATTTTTGGAGGCGATATGAAAATCCTTATGGTAACGGCGGAAGCGGTACCCTTTGCAAAGACGGGCGGACTTGCCGATATGGTGTCCGCTTTGGCGGCATCCCTTGCAAAGCTCGGACACGACGTAAAAATCGTCATGCCGCGCTATTATAAAATCGACCGGAAAAAATTGCAGGCGATCCCCGGTCCGCTCGCCGTCGCTGCGGGAACTTCGGAATCGTGGGTCGGCGTTTATGAAAGCGTGCTGCCTTCGTCAAAGGTCGGCGTTTATTTTCTCGACCACGAAGGCGCATTCGGGCGTGACGGCGTGTACGGCACAAAGACCGAAACCGATTTTCACGACAATCCGTACCGCTTTTCGCTTTTGTGTCACGGCGCTTTTCAGTTGTGCCGAAAGCTCGGATGGTATCCCGATATCGTGCACGCGCACGATTGGTCGGCATCCCTCGCTCCGATCATATTAAAGCACGTTGTCCGCCACGAACCGTTTGCAAAGACGGCGAGCGTTTTGACGATTCACAATTTAGGTTACCAGGGACAATACGCTAAAGATTGGTTTCCTTCACTCGGTATTCATTGGGGATTGTATTACGGCGCGGGACTCGAACACAACGGTGGTATCAATTTTTTGCAGGGCGGCATATCTTCCGCCGATATGATTACGACGGTATCCCCGACTTATGCAAAAGAAATTCAAATGGCAGAAGGCGGCTTCGGTATGGACGGGCTTTTGCGTGTAAGGGGCGACGTTGTTCGCGGTATCCTAAACGGGATCGATGAGGACGTGTGGGATCCGAAAACCGATCCGCTCATTCCCGTAAATTACGACGAAACGTCTCTTGAAAAAAAAGCGGCATGTAAACGCGAGCTGCAAAAACGCATGAAGCTTCCCGAAGACGATGCCGTTCCCGTCATCGGTATCGTAACGCGCCTCGCCGATCAAAAAGGTATCGCCGAACTCTTTGCGCCGACATACGGCTGTATGTACCGCCTGTGCAGTGAAATCGACGTGCAGGTCGCAGTCCTCGGAAGCGGGGAAAAGTGGTGCGAAAATGAAATACTCGCGCTTCAGTCGAAGCTTCCGAATATGCGCGCGTATATCGGCTACGATGAAAGTTTGAGCCATCTTATCGAAGCGGGCAGCGATTTCTTTTTGATGCCGTCGAAATACGAGCCGTGCGGATTGAATCAAATGTATTCGCTTTTGTACGGTACGCTTCCGATCGTGCGCCGTACGGGCGGGCTTGCAGATACGGTCGAACAGTACGATGAAGAGACGGGAGAGGGTACGGGCTTTATGTTCGACAACTTGACGCCTTCCGCCGTGTTCGACACTTGCGGTTGGGCGATCTACGCGTATTACAACAAAAAAGAGCACATCGCCGAAATGCGAAAGCGCGGCATGAAAAAAGATTTCAGCTGGAAAAAATCGGCCGAGCAATATATCGCCGTCTATAAAGAAGCCCTTGCGCGCGGCGCGGGAACGTGAAAACGCAAACGAACTGCCGCTAACGGTTTCAGCGCCGGCTTCGCCGCGTTTTGCGTTCGTCCATATAGCGTAACGCTTCATCTTCTCTCAAGCGCCGCACTTGCGTGTTCGGAAATTCGCGGTAGCGGCTTTGAGAAAATATCAATTTTCGAAAATGCCGCAGCAGTGCGTATTTTAAGCTTCGATTTGTCCTTTGCACCAATCGACTACGACATCCATATCGGCGAGCGCCTTTTTTGTAAGCTCTTCATCGATATGAGGATAGTCAGGGTATCGAAAAGTCGCGGCAAATTTTGTTAAACTGATAGCAGAAAGTTTCACTGTTTCGGGAAACGCTGTTTTTGGTTGTATTGTTTTAATAAGCATTCCCAAATCGTGTATTTTAATAATTTCAATTTCGTATACTATGAACAGAGTTTTTATCGCTTTTTCTGCAGCCTGTTGACAGTGAAAGCAGATGATTTCCAGAGGTTTGGGATGCATGGTTTTAAAAAGGTGATAGGCGGTATTCCTGTCCATATCGACTACGTGAAGCCATTGAGCTACGTCTTGCTTAAGATCGTTTTTCATAAAGCAATACACCTTCATTTGCAACTGTTTTTTCGAGTGTCGGACGATATTTTCGTATATCGAATTTCGACTTATGATTTACGATAACATCGCACGGTTTTTCTTGTATATCGAAAATCGCCGAATAAGCTTTATCACACAAAAGCAAAGGATTTCCTTTTTCCTCATCGACAACGACATAAAAATCATAATCGCTCTTTTCGGTTTCTTCGTTGCGCGCATAAGAACCGAAAAGATAGATGCGTTCGGGATCGAGGGCTTCTTTGATTTTTTCCGTTATCCGTTTAATCTCTTCCGTAATCATCGCTTTATGATACCACGAAAACGCAAGCGGCGACAACGGTTTCAGCGCCGGCTTCGCCTCGTCTCTCGCTCGCTCATATAGCGTAACGCTTCATCTTCTCTCAAGCGCCGCACTTGCGTGTTCGGAAATTCGCAGTAGCGGCTCTGAGAAAAAAGAGGCTTCTTTCCGCTGCACGTTTTATCTTTGTTGTTTTGCAAATAGGTTTGCAATTCCGCTTCATCCGAAAATATTTTATAAAAAATTCTTCCCGAAGCGTTTTTGATTTCATATATGCCGCAGCTTTTTTTCATAGTGTAATCGGCCGTCCGCACATACAATTTTGCGATCGCCGCAGATTTAAACGGAAAGTTCCAGCGCTGCAAACCGTTTTTTGTGCGGTCGATGCAGATACACCGTCCGCACGTTCCGCAGATGTATTGCGTGTGGTTTTTTAAACATTCTTCCGGATTCAAAAGCGGCGTTACTCTGTCTTCGTCGGCGTAGCATTCAGTACACATACGTATCCCCCTGTAAAAGTTTTGTAATGCGATTGCGCTTCCGCGGCAAGCGCATGCACTGCAATACTACGGGGAATACAACAACTGTCAAGTAAGCCGAACGGGAAAATATAAAATCGATTTGAATGCGAGCTGTCCCGATTTTTTTAAAACTCGTACCAAGTTCCGTCTTTTGTCAAATACCAATCTGCGAGCACTTCGGTCTTTCTCGTATCGTACCAGGAAATGCTCCCGTCGCGATTCAATACCGCGATGCGCTCTCCGTTTTGTACGGCTTTTACCGGCAGCGATGCGGAGCGTCCGTAATATCTGCTTTTTTTTCGCGAAAGATCGTACGAATACACTTTTTCGCTTCCGATATCCGTCAAAATATTTCCGTCATAAAAGTACGTAAAAGCGCGCGTATCTTCGTCGTTCAGTTTTAAAAGCATCGTCGTTTTTGAAGATGCAGGTGTATACGAAAAAAGATTCGTCGTTTTTTCATTTTCACTTGACTGCACGGCGATGCCGTACAATTCGTCGTCGGAAGCGGAAAGCGCGTAGACGACGTCTGAGGCGATGTTCAGTGGTACGATTTCCTTTGTACGCATATCGACGCTGAGAAGAGCGGACGGAGGATTTGTCGCAGACGACTTTGCAACGTAGAGAGTACCGTCCGAGATGAGCGCATCCTGCAGTCCTGTACCCGCATAGAGCTCTTCGATTTCACCCGTGTCGCTGTAATAGGCGCGGACGACGGCGTTGCTTTCCATTTCCAAAATCACATTTCCGAATGCGCGGACGGATTGAACGCTGCTTTCGGGCGTAAAAAGCGGAACCGTTTTATTTTCCGTGAAGTCGAAAAATTCGATCGCCCGCTTCGTGCCGCGCGACCAGAGGATGACGCCCCCTTCGCAGATGCTCATATTCGTGTGCGCGTCATTCGATGTGCGTTTATCGACGGTGCCGGTATCGTAGGATGACGCATAGAGCGCGTCGCGCGTCAAAAAATAAAAACCGTCTTCAGCGCTCGCCGCATCGGAAATCTTTTCGTAGATATCTTCGGTGAACGGAACGAGCGCAAGAAGCGCCGTATCAGGAGAAGGCGTCGTTCGATACACGTTTCCGCCGGAAGAGGCAAGAACAATTTCGTCTCCCGCTTTTGCACCCGCTCGGATCGCTTCTCCGTTCGGAAGCGATTTGAAGTTTTTCAAAATGCGGGGAGATGAAAACGTTTTGTCTCCTCGATTTTCAAGCATCGAAAGAGAGTACGTTCGGGATGCAGTACTTGCGATATAGTACACGTCTTTATCGTCGGCTCTCGTCAGGAGCACGGGATCTCGTGCGGAAACGGAAGCGGACGTCTTTCCGGAAAGCGCCGACACGACGTACAGACTATCGTTTTTGGTGCCTGCAAAAAACATATCGCCGTCGAAGGACGTGATATCCGAAAGATTCGCTTCGCAGCTCAAACGCCGCTTCAGTTTTCCGTCGATCATATTGTAATACGAGATAAAGCCGACAGGCGAATACGTGCACAGCGTTTTTTCAGATGCGCTCGTCACAGCGTACGAAATGATTCCCGTCGAATCTTTTAAGACGTCGGCGACCCGTCCATCCGAAGCGCGTAAAAAGATCGCCCCTTCGACGGAAGCCGTTCCGACGATGACATAGGTACCCTTTGCCGAAAACGACAAAGACGTCACCGCGTCCGAAAAGCGCCGTGCGTATTTCCGCTGCTGCGTATCGAAATCCCACAGGCTCACGCGGTTCACCAGTCCTCCGTCCGTTTCGTATGCGGCGATCGTTTTGCCGTCGGGGGAGAGGGCGCAGAGTTTTACGCTCATATCCGAAATTTGATAATGTTCGCCCTGATCGTCGCCCGTCCATTTTATTAAAAATCCGTCGTCGCCCGCCGTGAAAAATGCGCTTCCGTCGCGGGAAACCGAAACAGCCCTGATTTCTCCTTCATGCTTTTGCGTCGAAATGTGAGACTCCGATGCAAGGGGCAGCGCGCTTAAAAGGACTGCTGCAAAAAATACGGTATGCCGCACTTTGAAAGGAGCTGCAAATGCGCAAGACGATTGAAAAAATCCGAGCTTTCGAAAAGTCGAAATTGAACCTTTTAATAATTTTTTCATAACAGTTACCCTAGTGCGATTGCAGCGCCGCAGTGAAGTGCCGTATATCGCTTGTTATGCCGAGTACGAAAAGGGCTGCGATGATCGCGATCCCCGCGTACTGCGCGTAATATTGTATTTTCGGATTGATCGGACGGCGGAAAATGAATTCGACGAACGCGAAAAAAATCAAAGCGCCGTCGAGTACCGGTATCGGAAGCAGGTTCATGATAAAAAGCGAAATGCTGATAAAGGCCATGAGTTCCAAAATCGCCGTAATGCCCTGCCTGAAGCCTGCGCCGAATCCGTCTTCGACGGTGTTTCCGAGCATACCCGCAACGCCGACGGGGCCTGAAATCGCATTTTGCACGTCGGCTCCTTTGAACAAAAGCGCTATGCTTTTTACGGTAAGCGAAAGAGTTTCGCCCGTCCGCTTTATTCCCTCAACGAGCGCTTTAAAAAACGGATAGCGTTTCGCTTCGCGCATTACCGGTTCGTTCGAAAAAGGCGTGACCCCGATCTTTCCGCTTCCGGTCGATTTGTCGAAATCGCTGTGAACGATGTAGGAAATTTCCTCGTCGTCGCGCAATACGGCGATACGCAAATCCTTATCGGGGTTCGACGCGACTTCCATAATTATATCGGAAAAATCTTCGACGGGTTTTCCTTCGATCGACAGGATCGTATCTCCCGTTTTCAATCCCGCATCCCTCGCTGCCGAATGCAGTTCGGGATAAGCTTCGTCGGCAAGAGCGATCTTCGCCGTATACGAATAATACGTATAACCTGTCATCGCGATCACGGAAAAGGCGGCAAAGGCAAAGAGCGCGTTGAAAAAGGGACCTGCGAATCCGATGAGAGCGCGTCCGAGCGGGGCAATACCGTAGAGCGAATCGCGGGTGGCTTCGATGCGCGGAGAAGAGGAGTCGAGCGCTGCCTGAAAATCGCGCTCTCCTTTCATGCCGCAGTATCCGCCGAGGGGCAAAAGCGATAAACGGTAGTCGGTACCGCCGATCGTTTTATGCAGCAGGGTGGGACCGAAGCCGAGCGAAAAAGATTCGACTTTTACGCCGAATAATTTCGCTGCGAGAAAGTGTCCGAGTTCGTGAAAAAAAACCAAAAAACCGAGGCAGACGATGCCGTAAATCCATTTCATATCAGAGTTTTTGCAAGAGATCTCGCTTTTGCATCCGCTTTAAAAACGTCTTCGAAGCTTTCGGGTAACATTGTCCAATCTTCGTCAAGCACGCTTCGAACGACGCGGGCGATGTCGGTAAACGAAAGTTTTCCGTCGAGAAATGCGAGGGCTGCAACTTCGTCGGCGGCATTGTATGCAATCGTATAGGATGCCCCCCGTTTTGCCGCTTCGTACGCGTATGCAAGGAGCGGAAAGTCTTCGGTGCGCGGACGGAAAAACGAAAGCGTTTTATCGAAGAGGTCGAAAGGTTCCAGATAATTTTTCGCCGTTTCGGGCCACGTAAGCGCCGAAAGAATCGGGTGTTTCATATCGGGATCGGAAAGCTGGGCGTAGAGCATGCCGTCCTTTGTGCGCACGAGCGAATGCACGATGCTTTCGGGATGGACGACGACTTTTACGATTTCGGGCGATACGTCGAAGAGGCGGCACGCTTCGATCACTTCGAGTCCCTTGTTTGCAAGCGTCGCAGAATCGATCGTAATTTTTTTGCCCATTTTCCACGTCGGGTGGGCGAGAGCGTCTTTTACGGAAACGCGCGCAAGATCTTCTTTTGCGTATGTACGGAAAGGACCTCCGCTTGCGGTTATGAGAATTTCTGCAATATTTTCTTTGCCGATTTTTTCGATGAGGCTGAAAATCGCAGAATGCTCCGAATCGACGGGGATGATGCGAGCGCCCGACTTTTGTGCGAGAGCTTGTATGAGATGCCACGCCATGACGACGGTTTCTTTGTTTGCAAGCGCCAGATCGACTCCCGCTTCGAGCACCGCCTTCGACGGAAGGAGACCCGCGCTTCCGGCTATTCCGTTTACCGCGATGTCGGGGCGCGTTTGCCTTATGAGCCGCTCGATGCCGTGCGGATCGTCTGCCGTAAGCGTAAAATCGCAGCCGAAAAAGGAAGCGAGCTTTTCGGTTTTTTCGCGGCTCGTATGAGAGGCGAGGGCGCAGGCGCAAAAGAGGGCGGGCATATTTTTAATGATGTCGAGCGTATTCGTACCGATGGAGCCGGTACAGCCCAAAACGAAAACTTTTTTCATCGTGCGAATATCGGAAGGCCGTAAAGTATGCCGAGCGAAAGATAAAATACGGGAGCGGCAAACAAAAGCGAATCGATCGAATCCAAAACGCCGCCGCGGCCGGGCATAATGCCGCCCGAATCTTTTACGTTTGCACTCCGCTTAAATACCGATTCGGCAAGGTCGCCGACGATAGCGGCGCTTGCGACGAGGATGCCGAACAAAACCGATTTCCAAAGGGAACCCGGAAATATATGCGGCAGGGCTTTCTGCGCGATGAGCGAAGCGAGGATGCAGCCGACATAGCCGCCTGCAAAACCCGCGACGCTTTTATTCGGACTTGCGGCGATGACGCCTCGATTGTTTTTTCCCAGCAGCATACCGAAAAGCCATGCGAGCGAATCGCAGATAAAGGTCATCCACAAAAATGCGGCGATGTAAAAACTTCCGTATTCGTAGACCGTCATCCTCGAAATAAAAGTGATGAGGTAGCCCGTATACAATAAAATCGATACGGAAAGAGAAACGGCGGTGTTCGAATGTTCGAAGGATGTTGCCGTAAGCGCATTGTATGCCATGAGTATACATACGCCTGCGACGAAGACTCCGGTTACGATCGCGAGAGGAAGAGAAAGGCATACGCAGACGTAGACCGCAACGGGAATCAAAAGGTTTAAAAACGCGACGAGGGGCTTCGGCAACAGCGGGCTGTTTTTTGAAAACATATCGTAGAGTTCCAAAGCACCGATAAACGAAAATACGCACACGGCGATGTGAAAGGGCAATTGATGAAAAAACGGAAGAAAGACAAGACCGATCACGAGCGGTATGCCGATAAAAAAAATCAAAAGCCGTTGTACGAGTTTTGGCATCGTACCGTCCTCCATAAAAAAATGCGCTCGCTTACAGCGAAGTCACGCAGCGTCATTTCAGACGGGTACCGCGCCGAACCGTCTCGTCCTCTTTTGAAACTGCTCGATATGACCGTAAAATTCGTCTTCGCCGTAGTCCGGCCACAGCGTATCCGTAAACACGAGCTCCGCATAAGAGGCGTGCCACAAAAGAAAATTGCTGAGCCGTTTTTCACCGCCCGTTCTGATCAATAAATCGACATCGGGCAGATCCGGTATGTCGAACGAAGAAGCGAGTACTTCTTCGTCGATCGCATCCGCCGGCGTTTGACAGGCGGCAAGCTTTTTGATACCGCGCACGATTTCGTCCCTTCCTCCGTAATTGATCGCCATGACGAGCGTCGTTCCGGTAAAGTGCGCCGTTTCCGCCGTCGCGCTCCGTATCTCTTTGCGGATATCTTCGGGAAGACCCGCTATATCGCCCAAGTGCAAAAGCCGTATTTTATTTTTTTTATAAAATGCGAACTCCGCCCTCAAGTGATTTTTGATGAGACTCATAAGATAGCCGGTCTCTTCGGCGGTGCGCTTCCAGTTTTCCGTTGAAAAAATATAGAGCGTCACGTATTCGATGCCGAGAGCGGAAGCGGCTCCGACGATCTTTTTCGCCTGCTCGGCGCCCGCATAATGTCCTGCGCTGCGGTTTTTATGCTGTCTTTCCGCCCATCTGCCGTTGCCGTCCATGATGATAGCAACGTGGCGGGGCAGGCGAGTCGTATCGAGAGAAGTCAACCTTCGAGTATTTCCTTTTCTTTCGCATCGTAGAGCTTTTGTATCTCCGCGATATACTTGTCGGTGAGCTTTTGCAATTTGTCCGTTTCGGCTTTCAAACCGTCTTCGGTAAGTTCACCCGATTTTTGCTGCTTTTTGAGCGCGTCGTTTCCGTCGCGGCGGATATTGCGTATCTGCGTGCGGTAATTTTCCGCGTCGGCTTTCGCCTGTTTGACGAGCTCTTTGCGCCTGTCGGCCGTGAGCGGCGGAATCGCGATGCGGATCACTTTGCCGTCGTTCGACGGATTCAAACCGAGGTCGGCGGCTTGAATCCCTTTTTCGATATCGCCGATGAGCCCTTTGTCGAAGGGCTGAATGACGACTGTCCTCGCTTCGGGAATCGCGATCGTCGCAACTTGGTTGAGCGGCGATTTTTGACCGTAGCAGTCGACGCGCACTTTATCGAAAAGAGCCGCACTCGCCCTTCCGGTTCTGATTGCGGCGAAAGTATCGGTAAGCGAATGTATCGCTTTTTGCATTTTCTCTTCACTGTCTGCCATTGCATCCTCCGGTAGAAAATACGGTTTTAGAAAGTTGCGTTACAACAAACGCAAGACAAAGCGCACGCGAGAGGTTCGCGAACGCTTTGCACCGTGCGTCTATTTTCCGAGAATGTAAAGATGCACTTCTCCGAATTCGAGCGGGGCGCCGACATCTTTCGATACTTCCGCGAGTTTTGCGGCGACGCTTACTTTGTCGTCTTTGACGAACATCTGGTCGACAAAGCACACTTCTTCGAGATGCTTTTTCAATTTGCCCTTTAAGATGCCGTCTTTGACGTTTTGCGGCTTTGACGCCATCTTTTCGTCCTGGTCGAGCTGCTTTGTAAATATTTCCATCTGCTCGTCCATATAGGACTGGGGAACGTCTTTTTGCGTGATATAGGCGGGTGTAAAAGCCGCCATGTGCAGACAGCAGTCGTTTGCGAATTCCTGCACTTTCGGATCCGTCGATCCCTTGACTATGCAGAGGGCTCCCGTTTTGAAATCGCTGTGGACGTAAGTTCCCGCAACCGCGTTTTCCGGCACATCGATGAGCGATACATGTCGCACGGACATATTTTCGCGGACCTTCGTCGCAAAAACGGTGAGCATATCGGAATGCTCGCTTTCGACTTTCGTGTAGCCCTTTTCAAGCGTCAAATCGACAAGCTTTTGTCCGAGCGCTATGAATTCTTCGTTTTTGGAAACGAAGTCCGTTTCGCACACGAGTTCGACGACGGCGATTTTGTTTCCCTTCCTTTGAATGTAGATGCGACCTTCGGCAGTCGCGCGATCCGCACGTTTGGCGACGGCGGCGAGTCCTTTTTCTTTTAAAAGTTTTGCCGCTTTGTCGATGTCGCCGTTCGTGTCTTCAAGCGCGCGCTTGCAGTCCATCATGCCTGCGCCCGTCGTTTCACGCAGCGTTTTGATATCCGATGCTTTAATATTCATTATTTAACTCCAAAATTGTCGAGTCGTCCGAAGATTTTCGTTTTCGGACAGCTCCTTTACATTAATTATTTGTCGCGGTAGATTTTATCTTCGTCGATAAGCTGATCCGCTTCTTTTTGGTCGCTGTCGGCGTCCTCTTCTTTTTTCGGCTCCGTCGGCTGGTAATTCGAATAGTCTTCGATTTCGACGTCGTTGTCTTTGACGGCGGCATCCGTCTGCACGTTTTCGTCTTCATCGTTCAAATTTTCGAGAATCTTCAAGCCCTGTTCGTTGTCCGCTTCGATGACCGCATTTGCGATGATCGACGTAAACAGCGAAATGGCGCGGATGGCGTCGTCGTTGCCGGGAATGGGGTAGTTGATGCCTTCCGGATTGCAGTTCGTGTCGACGACGGCGATGATGGGAATGCCCATGCGGCGTGCTTCGGCGACGGCGATCTGCTCTTTGTGCGTGTCGATGATGAATACGACGCCCGGCAGCTCTTTCATCTCTTTGATGCCTGCGAGGTTTTTTTCAAGCTTTGCTTTTTCTTTTTGCAGCGCGGAAACTTCTTTTTTTGTCAGATTGTCGAAAGTGCCGTCGACTTCCATTTTTTCGATTTTTTTAAGCCGCTGCAGCGATTTTTTGATCGTTGAAAAGTTTGTGAGCATACCGCCGAGCCAGCGGTTGTTGACGTAGAATTGACCGCAGCGCTCGGCTTCTTTTTGGATCGCCTGCTGGGCCTGTTTTTTCGTTCCGACGAAGAGGATCGATTTTCCCGCCGTCGTCGCTTTGCGTACGACTTCGTAGCTTTCTTTTATAGCTGCAATCGTCTTTTGCAAATCGATAATGTGAATCCCGTTCCGCTCCGCGAAGATATATTTCTTCATGCGGGGATCCCACCGCTTTACCTGATGACCGAAATGAACTCCCGATTCAAGCAGGTTTTTCATGGTTACAACTGCCATGACGTACTCCTTCACCGGTATCGTATGATACCCCGAACTCTGTTTCTCGATGCGCCGTCTCTTAATAATTTTTATTAAAGAGATGAAACGTACGGAAGATCGCTTGCCCCTTAAGCCTACGGCACAGGGTTTACGGCAAAGCTATTCGATAATCGAATACCCCTGCGACGCAAGAATATCATAAAGCTCGGAGATGGGCAAGCCCTCCACGCCGCTTGTCGTGCCCTTTATCTTTTTAATAAAACACGAAGCGAGGCTTTGAATGCGGTAGCCGCCTGCAGCCCCGTGCCATTCTCCCGTTTCGATGTACCATTCGATTTCGCGCTCGCTCATCTCTTTGAACGTCACTTCCGTAACGCTTTCGCGGACGACCGTCGTCTTCGTTTTGCCGCTGTAGAGCGCGATAACCGTTTTGACCGTGTGCGTTTTTCCGCTCAATTCGCGAAGAAAGGCCGCCGCTTCTTCCTGATCGGAAGGCTTGCCGTAGATTTTATTGTTGAAGATGATGACCGTATCTGCGGCCAGCACCCACGGAATCTCCCTGTCGGCAGCGAGCGAACGCACAACGGCTGCGACTTTTTCCCGTGCAAAAATTTCCGGCACGTCTTCTGCCGGAAGAGAAGAGGATACGGTTTCGTCGATGTTCGGCATGATCACTTGATACGGAATGTGCAAGAGTTTCAATATGTCCTGACGGCGCGGCGACGACGATGCTAAAATAACGGGTTCCATAATTTTTTTTACATCCTTTATCTTTAAAAAATGAGAGATATGGGATTCGAACCCACCGCCTTCAGCTCCGGAGGCTGACGCTCTATCCAGATGAGCTAATCTCTCTTGCGTGCAGGCGCCGTCTCAAAATCGCTTAGTCCGTTTTGACAGCCGCTGTTTTACCGCACACATCAATCAAAAAATCAAAAAATCGCCTGCAAATTTCCGAGTCGCCTCACGGAACACTGCGAAACGATATGTTTGATTGTCGATTTATTTTCCGCTTCCCGAAGACGATCCGTCGGATTTAATGCCTTTGAGCACTTCGAGGGCACGCTTTCGCACCGCACTCGTATAGTGATAGTCCGATGCGATTCGCGAAATCTCGTCGACCATCGTGCGTTTGTTTTCCGTACTGCCTGCAAGCTTTTCAAACGCGTCGAGCGCTTCGATCGCCATGCTGCTTGTAGGATTCAATACGCGGTTTCGGTGATTTGCAAACGCGATCGCATCGGCGGCTTCGTCGTTTTCGTTTAAGCCCATCTCCCCGAGCGCGCGGATCGCGGCGGCCTGTACCATCGGTTCGTTATCCGCGATAGCGATATTGATGAGCGTGTTTTTCGAATGCTCGCCGCCGACTTTTGCGAGGAGCAGGCAGGCTCGCCGCCGAACATCGGGGTAATTGTTTGAGAGGCGACCGCCCGTTCTCGCCTGCGTCAAAAGACCTTCGCCTGCAAGCTGATCGAGGGCTGCCGCGACATCTTCGGATACGTTGCCGCCTTTGACGATACCTTCGAGATATTCGAGGGCGACGAGCTTGTTGTCGTACGAATCGGATCGGGCGAGGGTCAGCACGACAGTGCCGTCGATGTCGCTCAAATATTCGTTTTCAACCGACGTTTCGCTTCGTTTCGCGGAATCGTTTTTTTTCTGGACTTGCTGTTCCTGCGCAAAGAGCGCTGAAGATGCCGCAATCAGTACGGCTGCACAAAACGTAGTTTTATCAAATTTCATTTGCCCGATCTCCTGTAAAACTTCTGAATAAAGCGACCGCTTCCGAAAAAGTTTTTAACCTTTGCCCCATTCTATAAAAAAGCAAAAAAAAAATCAATGTTCGAATCGGGCTGCTCAATCGATCGGCGGAATACGAACGAGCCACTTGTCGCCGACTTTATTAAAATAATAATAGATGATATCGGTATCTTTACTCACTTGGACGGCTTTGACGTCCGTCTTCGAATCGTATCTGATTTCATCGACTTTGCGCCCCTTCCGCGAGGGAACGAAGATGTACGTAAAATAATCGCGCAGGCTGTTCATACGAAGCCCTTTGACCGGAAGCATCTTCGACGCGCGCTCAAGGTTTTTAGGATTCGACCAATAGCGGATCGATTCGTCATCGATAAATTTGAGCCACGCTTCATAGCGGCCGCCTGCCATGATGGACGAAAGTTCGTCGATGGTCGCCATGATCGCGGCTTTATCGTCTTCAAATGTTTTTTTCGTGATATCGATATTATTGATCGAACGAAGGTATTCTTCGTTTTCGCCGGTCGTCTTCGCATCCGTTTTTTGTCCGGCGCCCCTCTTTTCCGCCGGCGCTTTTCCGGCCGACGATGAGGACGAATTCCGAGCGGGGCCTGTAGACGCGCACGCCAGAATTGAGAGCAGAGAAAAAACACAGCCGACAAGGGTCGCAATTCTTTTTATCTTTTTCATAATGTCCTAAATATACAATCGATTGTCCGTTTCGTCAAATGGGAAAAAATATTGACGGTGCCCGCTGTTTTCTTTACCGCGCCAAGTTGATGAACTCTTCCTCCATGTTTTTTACATTTCCCTCAGTATAATCGCTGAAGCGGAACAACAGTTTTTCGACTTTGGCGGTGATAAAGGGTTTGCCTGATTTCAGTTCGTCCGCAGCGATGGCGCCGAACGTCTTTCCCAAATCGTAAAACCATACTTCGCCCAAAACCGTGTCGCTCCATTTTGTGCCCTTATACACGCTGTCGATAGAGAGACGGTAGGTGCCCGGAAGCAATATGCAGGGATTTTTGTTCGCATTGGCAGAGAGCCATCTTGTTTCGCTTTCCCGGTCGTCAAGCCGGAAGCCCGCATATAAGTCGACGAGGTTTAATTTCCGTTTTTCATGCGTTTTGACGTTTTCAAGCGTCATCGTTTTTATCCGATTGTTCTTTGTCCACGTCAACTCTTTCCGATCGTGAATATCGGAAAGCACTACGGAATCTTCGACCCACGACTCTTGTTTGGACGTATAATTCCGTGTCAAACCGTTGGTCATAAACGGACCGAAGACTGTCGATGTCAGCGTAAACTCGATCCATTCTCCGATACCGTCGCCTTTTGCGCCCTCGACCCAGCCGTTCAAAAACTCCCCGTCAAAAGAGCATTCGGGTTTGTACGAAGAAGATTTTTCATCGGTGATTTTAAAGCTTCCGTCGAGAAAAGAGGAAGCGCTGATATTTCGGACAAAGTCTTGCTTTTCGCGGTTTTGCATAAAAGCCCATCCCATTTCATCGCCATACGTGTACCCGGTGAATTCAAAATATTCGCGTGCGGTAGGCTTGTAATTCCGCGCTGCAAGGATAGTGCCGCGGTCATCGGAATAACTGCCGAAGCCGAAAAGACTCTTTTGCTCAAATTGTGCGACGGAATTGTGCACCGTAACCTCGTCATCGGTCAGCAAGACGAAGTTCTTAATGCTCCCTGCCCACGTACCGCCGGTCGAAATGTCGTAAACGCTTTTGTAAACCTCTCCGCGTTTGGCACCTTTGTCGGTATCCGTTGCGTAGGTAATATCGACGACGGAGGATGAAGAAGCGGGGAACTCCAGTTCGTGGTAAAAGTGCAGTTTAAGCGTGATTTCGCCGTTATAAACCGGCTGGCCGCCCCATTTTTCGGGGACTTTCATTTGACTTTCCTGAACGACGCTTGTTTCGATGCCGACGTGCGTAATCGGAACTTTTTTGCCGTTTAAGAGGATGTTTACACCCTCGTAAACGGTTTTATTTTTATCCTTATGAAAAACGTTTTCACTGTAGAACTCATCAAGCTGCTTTTTATATTCGGCATAGGGAATAACGCGCAATTTTTTATCGGCTTCCAAAGGATTGACGGGAATTGTTTTGAACGCCCGCCCTTCGTCTCGTATCGGCTGCGTTTGCCTGCCAAATGCAAGGTTTAAAACCGTCAAATTGTAAAAGGCTCTAAAATCGCTTGTAACGATTTGTGTGCCGTCAAACTCATACGGAATTGTAATGACGACGGGGAACGCGCACGGCACCTTCCGTTTTTGAGCCGTAAGATTTTTAAAATCGAAAAGCGCGCGCACCGTATGCCGCTTTTGGTTGACATATAAAAACTCGCTTTCCAATGCGATTTCTTTATTCGGCTCCGTAACGTAAATGTTGCCGTACGACCAATTTTCAAGGTACTTTGTACCGCCGTCATCGGCAAATCCGACGCCGATCGCGCTTACGGACAGCAGCAGCATTATAATCGTCTTTTTCATCATTTTACCTCATGAGCAGTATAACTCATCTGCAAATAAAGCGGCTATAGGGTAATGTGTCTTCGCCTTGTACAATTTCCGATCCCGCGTTAATATGATCGTATGACAACAGCAGTATTTCCGGGTTCGTTCGATCCGCCGACAAACGGGCATTTAAGCATTATCAAAAGAGCGAGCAAGCTCTTCGATACGGTCGATGTCGTCATTGCGGTAAACTCGAACAAACAGTACCTCTTTACGGAAGAGGAGCGCTACCGCATGATGAAAGAAATCATCAAGCCGTATGCGAACGTGACGCTCCATCTGTGCAGCGAGCTCGTCGCGCAGTATGCGAAAAAGACGGGCGCAAATGTGCTGCTGCGCGGCATCCGCAACACGAACGATTTTGCATACGAATTCGATCTGTCGCTCATGAATCATATGCTGAACCCCGACATCGAAACGCTGTTCATACCGACGGAGCAGCGCTACGTCATCGTCAAATCGAGTTCGATAAAAGAGTTGGCGCAGTATCACGGAGATATTTCGTCGATGGTGCCGCCGATCGTCGAAGCGGCGCTGAAAGCGAAATTCCCCGAGTGAGATGCGAGTCCGCTGCCGTATACACAGATGCCGAACGGAGTGTCCTCAGCCGTTGCTCCATAAAGCGTGTTCTCGATAAGCGTGTTACGGAGCGTTGACTAAAAGCGGAAAAATGTTATAATAGATTGACATTAGGCTGGAAACTGTTGTACTATTGACCGCAGTTATTCAGAAAAAAGCGAGGTTTAAGTATAATGGCAGTACCCAGATCAAAAACTTCAAAAGCCGTGACGAAAAGACGGCAGGGTGTGAATATGCATCTTGTGGCACCGCAGCTTGTTCCGTGCAACAACTGCGGGAACCTTGTGCAGCCGCATCGTGTTTGTCCGAAATGCGGATTTTACCGCGGACGTCAGGTAATTACGCCGGAATCAAACGGCTGATGCAGGGAGCGTAAACATGGACGAATTATTCAGCAAAATCCAGAAACTCATTGCCGAGAAGCTGGAAATCGATGAAAGCAAAATCACCCTCGATTCTTCTTTCAGAGGGGATCTCGGTGCGGACAGTCTCGATACCTACGAGCTTGTCTACGCGATCGAAGAAGAATTGGGTGTGAGCATTCCCGATGACAAAGCGAATGAATTCGAAACCGTCCGCGACGCGTACGAATTCATCAAAGCCGAACAGGCAAAAAAATAACGCAGCCGTTCGGATGTCCTATGATAAAACACAAGCCGTGAACGCTTGTGTTTTTTTTATGATGTAGGTTTGCAGGCTTATGTACATAAAACGGAAAAACTTTTCATCCGAACGCAAAAAACAACTCGTTGCCTTTTGTAAGCCGCTCGGCTTACGCTTCCGCGACCTTGCACTTCTCGAACTCGCGTTTCGTCATCGTTCGTATTCAAACGAAAGCGACGATAAACATCCCCTGAACAACGAACGCCTCGAGTTTTTGGGCGATTCGGTGCTGGGTCTTGCTGCTGCGGCATATCTGTACGAAACTTTCGAGGATAATCCCGAAGGGGATTTGGCGCGGATCAAAGCCGTCGTCGTTTCGGAAAAAACGCTCGCACCGATCGCGCTCCGATTCGGCATCGACAAAATGCTCGTTTTGGGACACGGGGAGGAGCTGAGCGGCGGCAGACAAAAGCCCGCCATACTCGCGGACTGTATGGAATCGATCATAGGTGCGTACTTTCTCGATTCGGGGTATGCGGCCGCCGAAAAATACGTGCTTTCGTTTCTCGTCCCTGAAATCGAAAAAGTCCACGACGACCGCGGTTCGAAAGATTATAAAACCCTGCTCCAGGAATTGTATCAAAAAAAGACAAAAGAATGTCCTCGCTACGAAACGGTGAGTGTCACCGGCCCCGATCACGATCGAACGTTTTCCGTTGCGGTGCACCTCGGAGATGCCGCATACGGTCCCGAAAGCGGTAAAAGTAAAAAAGAAGCCGAACAAAAGGCTGCAAAAAAAGCGTATACGGTTCTGACTTTTGAAACAGACCCTCTGACAGATGCGTAAATGTGTGCTATACTGAAAGGCAGTATGGCACAGGAAAAGAAAACAAAAAAAAGCTCGTCTTTTTTTACATCACTCGGTTTTATCGTTCTCATTGCGACTGCCGCCGTTTTTTCGCTGCTCGGTGTTTTCGGTTTTTTTCAAAAACTCGATTACCGTATGTACGACCTTTTGCTCGGACTGCGAAAAGAGCCGAAACAATCGGAGAGGATTTTATTCGTCAACATCGATGACGACTCGATTCAAGCGCTCGGCGAATGGCCGTGGAGCCGCGACATCATCGCCGATTGTCTTTTGCGCATACGCGAGCTCGGGGCGGAAAGCATCGTTTTCGATGTAGAATATCTTTCGCCTTCTCCGCGGGGAGTGGCGCCGAACGCCGAAGAAAATATGGATGCGGCGATTTCGGCAGGCAGGAGCGACATCACCGATGTCATCAACGAGCTTTCCGAATCGGTGAGCCGCGGCTTCGTTTCCCGCGCGGAGCTTCCGGCAGTGACGAAAGATATGATCGCAAATTACATCGAGCCTGCGCTTTCAAATATGCAGGCCGATATCGCATCGAAAATATACCGCGATAACGACGATTATTTTGCACGGGCGATTCAATTTTTCGGCAATACATGGCTTACCGTAAATACGCGCGATGTGGCGATCACGCTTTCCGATGAAGAAAGGACGTACGCGCAAAAACGCATTTTGCTGTCGAACGTCACCGATACCGGCGGTTTTATTTTGCGCGACAATCAGCATACGTCGGACGAACAGTATAACGGACAAAAAACGGGATTCGCTCCCGCGCTCCACACGCTTATCGCTCGCGCATCAGGCGCGGGGTTTACGAACGTCGTCATCGACAGCGACGGCACGCGGCGGAGAATCGAACTGCTCTACGATTACGACGGAAAATACGCGGCTCAGCTTTCGTTTGCCCCGCTCTTGCGTACGCTCGATGCCGAACGTATGGAGCGTACGCGGAACTCGCTCATCGTATTCAACGCGCTTTTTCCGGGAGAGACGGAAAGAACGACCGTAAAGATACCGCTCGACAGCCGCGGGCGCATGCTTATCAACTGGCTGCACCGTGAGCAGGGAAAATCGTTTCGAAACGAATCGCTCGTCTTTTTAAAAGATCTCGATTTTATCGAAGAGGCCGTCGTCGCAACGCTCGGCAATATACGCGGCAACGAACTGCTTGCTCCCGACGGAAGCGCGCTTGCCTATACGGGTGCTGCGGAAAAATTATTAAAACAATATAAAGCGATCGACGAAAAAAAGCAGGCGCTGCTTGCCAAGTGCGCAGGTTTCAACGAGGACGGAGAGCTCATCGACGGGATAAGCGCAGGCGAATACGAAAACTATTTTGCCGCGAGGGAAGCCTTTTACAACGATATCGGTTTGTTTATCGATGCGGGCTATATGAAAACGATCGATGATCGTATGAAAGAACTTTTAAAAGCGGGGCTGCAGCAAGAGCAAGCCGAGAGTTTTATCGACGTCATGAAAGAGCAATTCGACCTCCTTTCCGACAATTATAAAACCTATCTGCAGTACGTACACGATATGAAAGACGTATACCGGGCGTCGTACTGCATCATCGGAAACACCGCATCGAGCACGACCGATCTCGGAACGAACCCCTTTACGCGAAGCTATCCGAATGTCGGCACGCATGCGAACGTTATGAACACGATTTTGCAGCGAGATTTTATCACGCCGTTGCCGTGGTATTACGGCATGATCGCAGCCTTTGTTTTAATGCTTTTCGTCATGTTTATGACGTACGGCAGATCCGATGCGATGCAAAATACCGTAATCGGCATCGCAGTCTTCCTCATCCTGAGCGCCTTTATCCTTTTCATGGTTCTACCCGGTTATTATATTCCTGCAGTTATACCCGGACTTTTTACGCTGTTCGTATATATCGCGGGGATTATTTTGCGCTTTGTGCACAGCGACAGGGAAAAGCGATTTTTGCGCCGCGCGTTTTCGACCTATCTTTCGAAAGACGTCGTCAATGCGATCGTCGAAGATCCCGAAAAACTTTCGCTCGGCGGAGAAGACAAACACATGACCGCTCTCTTTTCCGACATCAAAGGATTTTCGTCGTTCAGCGAACTCGTCACGCCGACGCAGCTCGTATCGATTTTAAACGAATACCTCGGCTTGCTCAGCGATACGATTTTGAACTATAACGGCACGATCGATAAATACATCGGAGACGCGATCGTTTCGTTTTTCGGTGCACCGATCGATTTGCCCGATCATGCATATCGCGCCTGTGCCGCGGCTGTGCGCATGAAGCAGGCGGAAAAACTGTACAACGAACAGCACCTCGCACATAAGGATATTCCGCGCGAACTCGAAACGCGGATCGGCATCAACACGGGCAATATGGTCGTCGGAAACATGGGCACGAATATGAAGATGAATTACACGATTATGGGTAACGATGTCAACCTTGCGAGCCGTCTTGAAGGCGTTAATAAAATCTACAAGTCGTGGATCCTCGTTTCCGAGACGACGTGGAACGAAGCCGATTCGGGCGAACACAAAGGCGAACTCGTTTCCCGCAGGCTCGACAGAGTGCGCGTCGTCGGAATCAATAAGCCCGTACAGCTGTACAATATACTCGGCTTTAGAAGCGAAATGCCGCAGAACGAACTTGCGTCCCTCGATGAATTCCACGAAGCGCTCGACAAATACCTCGCCCGCGATTTTAAAAAAGCGGGGAAGATGTTTATGAACGCGAATAAACTGAACCCTGCCGACGGAGCGTCTCTCGTGTTCGCCGAACGCTGTAAAGATTACCTCAAACAGGGTATCCCCGACGATTGGGACGGCGTGATGAATATGACGACGAAATAGCGGAAAAAAATCCGGCTCGCCCGCTTTCGCGACCTTATCGAAGCGGACGGGCGCATGAGCGCTTACGCTTCGATGATAATCGCTTCACTCACCGAATTTTCGATGCGTTTATTCCGAAAGTAAAGGCATATATCCGTCGTCACCATGATGATGTTCGGAATATAAAACCAAAAGGCGAGGTTGTATTTGTGCTCGAGGAGCTTTGCGCTTATGCCGCAGATATAGCCGAACGCGATAAAACACATAAACAAAAGGCTTTTGCCCTTTGTCGATTTCGATTTCAGCGAGCGGGCGATCGACATCGGCCATGAAAGACCGAAGCATAAAATCATAATCGATTCGAGAATGCTCGCGGGGTAAAATACGCCGCCCTTTAAGATTCCGAGAAATTCAAGTACCTGATGTTCCATAGTTTTTATCATTCCTCCCTGTACAAATATATCGTTTTTAGAGTTCGCCGTCTCTATGCGTATAATGCGGCAAAAGGCGGGGTGAGCGCGATTGCGTTTTTATGCCTGCCGCCACCCTCTCTTTTTCGAAATCCTTTACGTGTTCGAGCGAAAGTTTTTGAGGCATCGCGTTTTTTTGCGCCTCTCGTGCGCCCGCCGTTCCCGCGATGCGTCCGAAGACGACAACGTCCAAAAGCGAGTTTCCCATGAGACGGTTCGTCCCGTGAATGCCGCCGGATGCTTCACCTGCGACGAAGAGGTTTCCGATATTCGTTTTGCACTCCCTGTCGATTTCGACGCCGCCGTTTTGATAGTGCAGGGTGGGGTAGACGAGGATCGGATCGCGCCTGATATCGATGTCGTATTTTTCGAACATGCGCAGCATCGCGGGTATGCGCTTTTCGATCGTGCCTTCTCCGTTTTTCAACTCGATCATCGGCGTGTCGAGCCATACGCCTTCTCCCATACCCGTCGGAATGCCCTTGCCTTTTTTTACTTCGCGGATGATGCCGGCCGCTTCCACGTCGCGCGTTTCAAGCGGATGGATAAAAGCATCCCCGTCGATATTGCACACTTTTGCGCCGAGTGAGCGCACTTTTTCCGTAACGAGCGCGCCGAACACTTGCTGCGGATAGGCGACGCCGGTCGGATGGTATTGGAGCGAATACTGATAGAGGAGTTTTGCGCCCGCGCGATACGCGAGCACGAGTCCGTCCGCCGTCGCGCCGTAGTGATTCGACGTCGGAAAGCCCTGATAGTGCATACGTCCGGCTCCCCCTGTCGCGATGATGACGGCTTTTGCCTTTGCGACGAGCAGCTCTTTCGTTTCTATGTTCATGAGCACGGCACCGGCACAGTTTCCTTTTTCATCTTTTAATAATTCCACCGCGCTCGTAAAATCGACGACGGTAATCCGCTCGGCGCGATTTAAAACTTCGTCGCGGAGCGTGCGCATGATTTCGGCGCCCGAATAATCTTTACACGCGTGCATGCGTTTTCTGCTCGTACCGCCTCCGTGCGTCGTAATCATCGTGCCGTCTTTTTCTTTGTCGAATTCGACGCCGAGCGTGTTGAGCCACTGAATCGTTTCGGGCGCACGGGTGACGAGTTCGTAGACGAGTTCCTTTTTTGCGTCGAAGTGACCGCCGCCGAAAGCGTCGAGAAAATGCCGTTCGGGCGAATCGTTCGCTTTGTCGGCCGCTTGAATGCCGCCTTCGGCCATCATCGTGTTCGCATCTCCGACGCGGAGTTTTGTGACGAGGAGCACTTTTGCGCCCGCGTTGTCCGCTTCTATCGCCGCCGCCGTTCCCGCACCACCTCCTCCGATAATGAGTACGTCGGTTTCGTAATCGGCTTTCGTCAAATCGATTTTTTCAGGTTCTATGCGCGGCATGCCTTGTAAAATTTCCGCAAGCTCAAGCGGCGCTTTTTCACCCTTATTCGGCCCGATTTTAAGTTCGGTAAACTGCTCCGTTATATGATCGGGATGATATTCCCGCAGTACCGCCTCTTTTTCTTCAGCACTCATGCGGTGCGGTTCAAATGCGGCGTTTTCCTTTCTCTTTGCGGCGACCTTTTCCGCCGACTCTTTCATAATGCCCGTATACATGTGTTCACGCTCCTTTTCGTCACGCTTCGATGTCGCGGCTGTTGTACAGCTCTTTGATTTGATCGATCGGCTTTGCCATAAGATTTTGAATCAGACTTTCGAATTTTCCGTCTTTGATCTCTCCGACGCGTTCGGTCAAATGCTTGGCTTCCGGCTGGATGTATTTGCCGTTTAAGCGGCGCGCGAGTTCGGCCACTTGCGGATGGCTGATTTCTGCCGGACAGCGCGACGAGCAGATGCCGCACATAACGCAGTCGAAAGATTCGTCCGCGCAGTTTTGAAATTCGCCGCGCTGCGCATAGGCGATGTACTGCATGACGTGCAAGTTCTGCGGGCACGCGCGCGTACAGGCATTGCAGCCGACACATGCGTAGATTTCGGGATAGAGCTCCATCATGATCCGCTGTTCGGCCGTGACCGCATCGATGTCGTACACTTGCTTTACGAGCGGAAAAAACGGCAGCGTCGCGATGTACATATTGTCGACGACTTTTGTCTGGCACGCCAAGCACGTGTACAGGTGGTTTTGTCCTTTGATGCGGTACACCGTTGCGCATGCGCCGCAAAAACCGTTTCTGCACCCGCAGCCGCGCACGAGTTCGTAACCGGCGTATTCCATCGCATTCATGATCGTCAGATGTTCGGGCACTTCGTATCGTTTCCCGAACAGGTAAATGTTTATCAATTTTTCCGACATGGCACAGTCCTCTTTAAATTATTAGATTCAATCCGTTTCGCTTACCAATCGACATATCGTCCGTCAATATTCGGGCGGAAGGGCTCCGAGTTCGTCGAACGAAAACACCGGCCCGTCTTTACATACGTATTTGTCGCCGATATTGCACCTGCCGCATTTTCCGATGCCGCATTTCATACGCATCTCCATCGTCGTAAATATCTGCGTATCTTTAAAGCCGAGCTCTTTGAGTCCGGCGAGCGTCAAGTGGATGAGGATGGGCGGACCGCACATGATCGCCGTCATACTCGTGTCGGGGTTGAGCTCTTTGACATAGGGCGGCACAAAACCGACGTGACCGTCCCAATCGTCTTGAGCTTTATCGATCGTCAAATATACGGTAAAGTCCGGAGCTTTCATCCACTCTTCGGTGATCTCTTTGTACGCGACAAGATCCTGTTTCGAGCGCGAACCGTAAACGATCGTCACTTTGCCGTAATCGCTTCGGTGAGAACGGACGTAGTTGATAACGCTTCGAAGCGGAGCGAGACCTATACCGCCTGCGACAAAGAGCAAGTCTTTGCCTTTAAAAACGGTGTCGACGGGAAAGCCGTTTCCGAGCGGACCTCTCACGCCTATCTCCTGTCCTTCTTCGGCCGCATGCAGCCACGACGTGACGCATCCGCATTTTTTTATGCTGAACTCCTGATATGCTTCGACCGTCGGAGAGGACGTTATCGAAATCATTGAATCCCCGACGCCCGGAACGGAGAGTATCGCGCACTGACCGGGCTTGTGGTAAAACAATTTTTTTCCGTCGCGTCCGACCACGCGGAAAGTCTTTACGTCTCCCGTTTCATCGCGTATGTCGGTGATTACGCCGATGTACGGAATCAACATGTCATTTTCCATCGTGTACCTCCGGCTTTTCGATTCGGGTGTCGTCGTTTATCGTTTTCATAACTTTTACGATGTTCATGCGGATGGGGCAGCTTTCGAGGCATCTTCCGCAGCCGACGCAGCTGTAAACGCCGCCGTGATCCATCGGATAATACACGAGCTTGTGCATAAAGCGCTGACGGAAGCGCTCCTTTTGCGTGTGCCGCGGATTTTCCGCCGCCATCTTCGTAAAGTCCGAAAACATACAGCTGTCCCAGCAGCGAAACTGCCGTATGCCGCATCCGGTATCGAAACTCCTGATGTCAAAACACATACACGTCGGACACACGTATGTACAAGTGCCGCAGCCCAAGCACGCTTCCGAAAGGTTTTCCCACACCGGCAGATTGAAAATCGAAAGCATGTTTTCGCCGCGAAATTTCGAAAGGTCGATATCGACGAAAGGCAGTTTGTCGATTTTTTCCCGCGTCGCCTTTTGCTGTTTTTCGACGATATCCGCGCCGCTCTCGCTCGTCATGCTTTTGATGATTTCGATAAACGCGTCTCCCTTTTCGGTGTTTGCGCGAAAAAAGACCTTTCCGTCTGCGATCCACGCGCTCGCATCTCCTTGCGGCTCGGCAGCATCGATGCCGTAGAGTTTACAAAAACAGGTTTCTTTCGGTTCCGAGCAGGCGAGCGTGACGACGGTGCCGTGTTCACGCCGCGTTTTGTAGTAGGTGTCGACCGGCTGCATATTGATGTACACGTCGTCGACGATCGCAAAACTTGCAGCGTCGCACGCGCGTACGCCGAAAACGATAAAATCTTCCGATTCGGTACGCGGATCTTCGACTTCGATTTTTTTGCCCGAAAGCTTGTAGTGTACGAGGTTTTCGATTTTCGGAAAGAAAAAATCTTTTGCCGATCTCACCGTTTTAAGCTCGGACGAAAGGACGTCGCCTTTTTCCCAGCGTTTAAAATCGGCTTTACCCGATGCGTCGTCTACGGGAATATACAGCGCTTCCTTTTGTGCGATGAGGGCAAAGAGCTCGTCGAGTTTTTCAAACGGCAGCGATACGAAAGTTCTCATAAGGTACCTCCCGAACGCGAATAAATGATGCCGGGTTCGGCATCGCCCGTCCTATACGTGAGCATCGGCGGCTTTGTCTCCATATCGCTTCCCGCCGTATAAGAACCGTAGAGTTCGTCGATGTCTTTAATAAATTTTCGATTGATGAGGTGCAACGGGATATGCTGGGGACACACGCGAGAGCATTCGCCGCAGTCGGTACAACGGCCTGCAACGTGCCACGCGCGGATGATATGGTACATGCTCTCTTCGAAACTCGAAGCGGCGACTTTTTGTGCAGCGCCGGATGCGGGGTTGTCGAATACGCACGTCGTACAAGTACAGGCGGGACAGACGTCGCGGCACGCATTGCAGCGGATACAGCGCGAAAGTTCGTTTTGCCAAAACGCAAAGCGCTCTTCTTCCGTCATCGCTTCGAGCTTTGCAACTTCGTCGAAGCGCGCGGAATCCCGGACGTCTCCGTCTTCTCCGATAAGTTCGTCGCAGCCGATGTGTTTTTTGCTTTTGCACACGGCGCAGCGTTCGGACAACTCTTTTTTTTCGGGGTCTTTCATGCCGTCGCACGGAACGCCGATCGCGTATACGTCGCTTCTGAAAATGCGGTGTTCTTTCAGCAATTCGGTAAAGCTGTAGGTATCGCAGGGTTTTAAAAACATGAGTATTTTCGCTTCGGGTTCCGCCTGTGTTTCGGCGTTTGCGTCTTTTTGTTTTGCAAGCGCGTTGTTCGCACGCACGGTATTTTTCGCCGTTTCGATTTTGCGCGTTTCTTTGACGAGGTATTTCGACAGGTTCGCCGCGCTGTATTCGTTGTATACGAAGTTTTTTTCGACATCGTCCGCCGACGTAAAAAGCGAAGGCGTTACATCGTAATCGAAAAGGCCTCTTCTCCAGCCGAGCACGAGCTGTACGGTTTTATCCGCAAGCAGCGCTTTTGTGCGGCTTACCAATTCGCCGGTCATTTCGCTTTGCATCGTAAATCCTCCAGCCGTTTGTTTTCTCCGAGCGCCGTTACCGTTTCGACGAACTCATGCATCGTTTTGGCAAATTTAGCGCCTTCCGCCGCGGACACCCATTCGACTCTCGTTCTCCCTTTTTCGATGCCGAGAAATTCGAGCATGGAAAAGAGGAGCGTCATGCGCCGTCTCGCAAAATAGTTGCCGCTCGTATAGTGACAGTCTCCCGGGTGACAGCCGCAGAGGATGACGCCGTCGGCTCCCCGCTGAAACGCGCGCAGGATAAAGATCGGGTTCAGGCGGCACGAACAGGGAATACGGATGATTTTGACGTCGGCCGGATATTCGAGGCGATTGCTGCCGGCCAAATCCGCTCCCGCGTACGAACACCAGTTGCAGCAAAAGGCTACGATCTTCGGTTTGAATGCACCTTTTTTTTCGAGAACATCGTTTCCGGCAGCCGCATCGACAGTCTTCGGCTGCATATCGTTTTTTACAGACATAAAGCATCGACCTCCGCCATGATTTCTTTATTCGTAAATCCTTTGAGATCCATCGCTCCCGAGGGACAGGCGACTGTACACGCGCCGCAGCCTTGACAGACGGCGGGGTTTACCTGCGCGACTCGGCGCGTCACCGTCGTGCGGTTTATGCCTCGGAAATCTTTATCGATATACGTGATCGCACCGTAGGGACACACGTTTTCGCACTGCGAGCAGCCGTTACACATCGCTTCGTCGGATTCGGCGACGCAGGGATTGTTTTTCAGTTTATCCTTTACAAGCAATCCGATAACTTTGCTCGCCGCCGCGCTTGCCTGCGAAACCGTTTCGGGTATATCCTTCGGCCCCTGCGCACAGCCTGAAAGATAGACGCCGGCAGTCGGGCTTTCGACGGGGCGGAGTTTCGGATGCGCTTCGGTAAAAAAGTCGTTCGTGTCCATACTCGCAGTGAGCATCGTCGCCAATGAGCGCGCGGACTTATCCGCTTCGATGGAAGCGGCGAGTACGACCATGTCGGCTTTGATATGCACTTGTTTATCCATGAGCAGATCCGAGCCTTGCACGTCGAGAGTACCGTCTTCTTCGACGGATACTTTTCCGACCATGCCTTTGATATAGTGCACGCCGTACTGTTCAACCGCTCTCCGGTAGAATTCGTCGAAGTTTTTTCCCGGTGTACGCACGTCGATATAAAACACGTAACACTCCGTATCGGGGTAGTGGTCTCTCGTGAGGATCGCGTGCTTTGCCGTGTACATACAGCATATTTTCGAACAGTATTCGTGACCCTTTTCCGCATCCGCCGAACAGCGGCTTCCGACGCATTGGACGAATACGATCGTTTTGGGATGCCTGCCGTCGGAAGGGCGGAGCAGGGTGCCGCCGGTAGGCCCCGCCGCATTCATGAGGCGTTCGAATTCGAGGGATGATACGACGTCTTTGCTCTGCGAATACGCGAACTCGTCGAACTTCGACAAGTCGATCGGATTGTAGCCGGTCGCGGCGACGATGGCTCCGTATTTTTCTTCAATGAACGTATCTTTCGCACCGTAGTCGATCGCCTTCGCCTGACACACCATCGAACAGACGCCGCATTTTCCCGACGTGAGCTTCATGCAGTGTGCGGCATCGATCGTCGCGATTTTCGGAACGGCTTGTGCAAAGGGAATATAGATCGCGGAGCGCTTGTCGAGATTCATATTGAATTCGTTCGGCACTTTTTTTTGCGGACACTTTTGCACGCATTCGCCGCAGCCCGTACATTTCGTTTCGTCGACGTAGCGCGCTTTGCGTTTTATCGTCACCGTAAAGTTTCCGACGAATCCTTTGATATCCGTCACTTCGCTGTACGAGAGGATTCTGATATTTTCATTTTGCCCGCATTCGACCATGCGCGGCGTGAGGATACAGGCCGCACAGTCGAGCGTCGGAAAGGTTTTGTCGAGCTGCGCCATTTTGCCGCCGATCGTCGGCTTCGCTTCGACGATGTCTACCGGAAACCCCGCGTCCGCGATGTCGATCGCCGTCTGAATGCCCGCGATACCTCCGCCGATGACGAGAGCGCGCTTGGTGACCGGCGTTTCGCCCGCAGTGAGCGGTTCGTTCAACAGCACTTTTGCGATCGCAGCTTTTCCGAGCGAAATCGCCTTTGCCGTTGCCGTCGGCATATCTTTGCATATCCACGAATCCTGCTCTCGGATGTTCGCTACTTCGAGCAGATAGGGATTGATACCCGCTTTTTCCGCACACTTTCGGAATGTCGCTTCGTGCATACGAGGCGAACAGGAACACACGACAACTCCGCCGAGCTCATGTTTTTTTATCGTGTCGGCGATGAGATCCTGACCCGTCTGCGAGCACATATAGGTGTAGTCCGTCGAAAAGACGACGCCCGCTTCTTTTCCGAGCGCGTCCGCGACGGCTTTTACATCGACCGTGCCCGCTATATTCGTGCCGCAGTGGCACACAAAAACTCCGATTTTCCGCATACTCACTTCCTATACTTTCTGAATGCGCTGACGATCGCTTGCTGCGGCATATCGCCGTCGATATAAAGCGGCACTTTTTCCGCGGCGAGGCGTTCCGCACCCCGCTCTCGTTCGACGACGGTGCGCACCGCTTCTACGATCTTCGCAGGTTCGACTTGGCGCGGACATCTTTCCATGCACGCAAAACACGACAGACAACGGTACGTCGATTCCGTTTTCAAAAGCGCTTCGATATCGCCGGTTTCGACCATGTGTACGAATTCGTGCGGGTGATATTCCATATCGTCGTAGGACGGGCAAGTACCCGAACACTTTCCGCACTGCATACACTTGCGCACGTTTACTCCGCTGACCGAAAGTATTTCATCGCGGATTTTATTGAGTTCAGACTGCAGCACGGCATTGCTCCTTGACGCCGAGCGCTTCGGCGAGCAGTTCGGTAAAATACAGAACGCTTACGTTTTCAGCGCTCCGATTTTTTACGAGATTATAACGGCAAAGCGGGCAGGCGGTGACGAGCAGCTCGGCTCCCTGCGATTCGGCGTTATCCAAAATCTTTTTGCACCGTTTTTCGGGAATGTCTCCGCCGTCGAACATCGTGTACGCGCCGCAGCATTCGTTCCGAAGCGAATAGCGCACAGGTGTCGCTCCGATCGCCGATATAAAATCTTCGAGGATGCTCGGATTTTCCGGATCGTCCATCTTCATAACGCGTCCCGGCCGCAAAAGGAGACAGCCGTAGTACGCTCCGATTTTTTTGCCCGCAAGCGGCTTCGTCACTTTCGCTTTGACGTTTTCCCAGCCGACCGCGTCGCGCAGCACTTCGAGATAGTGCAGCACCTTCGTTTCCCCGTGATAGGAGATGCCGTCATTTTTAAAATAGTTGTTGACTTTTACGATGACATTGTCGTCCCGCCTCATATCGTCGTTTACCTGCTTTATGACGTTGTGACACGCCGAGCATATCGTAACGAGTTCCCTCTTCGCATCGCGGGCGGCCGCAAGTGCGCGCACCGATGAAAGCTTCGTCGCGATTTCGTCTTTTGCCAGCGGATAGGTTCCGCCGCAGCACTGCCAATCGGGAATCTCTTCGAGCGTAAACCCGAGCGCTTCAGCCGATGAACGGGCATAGCGATCCAAATCGATCGCTTTGTTTCGAAGCGTGCATCCCGGAAAATACGAATATATACGGTGATCGTCCATACTCAAAAACCCCTCAATAAAACTTTTCTCCGAGCGCGTCGTGCTCTTTGCAAAGCCCGTCGCATCCGGCACCGCGCTTCAACGCTTTACGCCCGCCATTTCTTCGGGATGAAAAACTTCGTCGAATTTTTCCGCAGTCAAAAAACCGAGCGATACGCATGCGTCTTTCAGCGAAATGTTTTCTTCATACGCTTTGTGACTCGTCTTTGCCGCGTTTTCGTAGCCGATGTACGGGTTCAGCGCGGTGACGAGCATGAGCGAATTGTAGAGGTTGAAGTGCATCTTTTCTTTGTTCGCCGTAATGCCCGACGCGCAGTTGTCGTTGAACGACACGATCGCTTCGGAAAGCAGGCGTACCGACTGCAAAAAATTATACGCGATAACCGGCATAAATACGTTGAGTTCGAAATTGCCCTGGCTCGCGCCGATACCGACGGCAACGTCGTTTCCCATCACTTGCACCGCGACCATCGTCACCGCTTCGCACTGCGTCGGATTGACTTTTCCCGGCATGATAGAAGAGCCCGGCTCGTTTTCGGGAATGTGTATTTCGCCGAGACCGCAGCGCGGCCCCGAAGCGAGCCAGCGAACATCGTTTGCGATTTTTAATAAATCCGCCGCGAGCGCTTTTACTCCTCCGTGCGCAAAGACGATTTCATCTTTACTCGTGAGCGCGTGAAATTTATTAGGAGCCGTGATAAAGCGCTTTCCGGTGAGAGAAGACAGTTCTTCGGCAACTTTTACGTCGAAGCCTCGAGGCGCGTTGAGTCCCGTACCGACGGCTGTACCGCCGAGTGCGAGCTCTTTCAATTCGGGAAGCGCGAGTGAAATGAGGGTTTTGTCTTTTTCGAGGGACGTCCGCCAGCCGCTTATCTCCTGTGCGAACGAAATCGGGACGGCATCCTGCAAGTGCGTGCGCCCGCTTTTGACGACGTTTTCGTTTACCGCTTCGAGCTTTTTAAACGTCGATACAAGCAAGTCGATCGCCGGAAAGAGTTTATCTTCGATTTCGACGACGGCTGCGATGTGCATCGCCGTCGGAAAAGTGTCGTTGCTCGACTGACTCATATTGACGTCGTCGTTCGGATGACAGAGCTTTTTACCCGCGATTTCGTTTGCGCGGTTTGCGATCACTTCGTTCGCGTTCATATTCGACTGCGTGCCGCTTCCCGTCTGCCATACGACGAGCGGAAAGTGTTTGTCGAGCTTTCCTTCGATCACTTCGTCGCAGGCTTTTTCTATGCACGAAAGTTTTTCCGCCGTCATCTTTTCAGGCTTCAGCGCACAGTTCGCACGCGCGGCGGCTTTTTTCAAATGCCCGAACGCTTTTGTGATCTCGCGCGGCATCGTTTCAATGCCGACACCGATACGGAAATTTTCATGGCTGCGCTCGGTTTGCGCTCCCCAATATTTGTCGGCAGGAACTTTTACTTCTCCCATCGAATCGTGTTCAATTCTGAAATCGCCCATCGCTTTTCCCCGTATAATTATTATCGAAAATTAATAATTCAATTTCAAATTTTATTAAAATCGAAATTGACCGTTCGTTTCGCTTACCAATCAATGATCTGAAATGATTGCGGGTGAGGGTAGTATTCGGAAAAAGAAACCGATAATCGGGCAGCGGCGCAAGTTGTACAGACAGGTTATTAAAATCCCGTTCTCAGTAAAAACGGGATCTTCGTATTCGGCGCATTTTCCGATCCTGCGAACGATCGTCCGCAATCACATCAAAGCACCGATACTAAAACCGAATTTGCTTGATCGCGTCTTTTAAACAGTCCGCGCTGCGCCGCATCTGTACGATTTCCATATCGGAAAGGGGTGCGAGCAAGTGCCCGTGAAAACCCGTGCGGCCGACAACGGAAAGCATGGAAAGGCAGACGTCTTTAATGCCGTATTCGCCGTTCGCCATGGCGGAAACGGTGAGCGTCGTATCGGCGGCGTTATTGATGCAGTCGACAATGTGCGCGACCGAAATCGCCACCGCGTAAAAGGTCGCCCCTTTACGCTCGATGATCTTCCCGCCGGAACTTCGAATATAGGATTCGACTTCGTCGTGGACGAGAGGAGAAATGGGTTTGTCGCTGTCTTCACGGCAGGATTTGTATTCGTCGACGGGAATCGTTGCGATATTTGCGAGCGACCACGGAATAAACGATGAATCGCCGTGTTCTCCGAAAACGTAGGCGTGTACGTTTTGCTGTGCGATGTGATAGTATTCGGCAATGCAGGAGCGAAGGCGGGCGGTATCGAGGATCGTTCCGGAACCGAAAATTTGATTTTGCGGCAGTCCCGACATTTTGTAAAATTGATATGTCAGAATATCGACGGGATTCGAAACGATGACGTAGATCGCCGTCGAAGCGTACTTGACGATTTCGGGGATGATGCTCTTCGTGATGTCGACGTTCGTCTGCGCCAAATCCAGCCGCGTTTGTCCCGGTTTCCGTGCGACGCCCGATGTCAGAACGACGATATCGGAATCTTTTGCATCGGCGTATGTCCCTGCATAGATGGTTACGGGATCACAGAACGGCGTACCCTGACTGATGTCGAGCGCTTCGCCCAAGGCTTTTTGCGTGTTGATATCGATCATCACGATTTCAGAAGCTATGCCTTTTACGGTGAGCGCATACGCGATCGTAGAGCCGACTTGACCGGCCCCGATGATTGTGACTTTGAATGCCAATTTTTGTTCCTCTGCACTGCTACTTTGCTACAGCAAGTCTTGTATGGGGATTGCTCCCTCTTGTGCCGACGGCACATCCACAAGAAAAATAATAAAGCATTATTCCGAAAATGTAAAGCGAAAAAATTGACGTAAAAAAATTGACGAAAAATACCGCGAAAAACCGGCGAAGGGCAGGGGGCGGTGAATATTCCGGTTCGCGATTGGGAAAGCGCGCGGTTTTTGCATGTATTGGACGAAATGGTTGTTTCTGTAATTTCAGGGAGAACCGTATCGATACTGTATTTTCGGGCGATGTTGTGGTATAGTAAATAACGTTATATGTCGTATGATTTTTATACGACGATTTTGCCGGATAGGAGGATTACGGCGGATACCGAGAAGGGGTGTTATGTGGACTGCTCTCTGAGTAGCATTGAGGTTAAAATTGGATAAGGAATATTTGTTTCATTATACACGTTCAGAAAATTACAGAAAAATATTAGATGAGCAAACTTTATTATTTAATAATATTCACAAAACAAATGACCCCTACGAAAATAAAAAGTTTGATTTTTTTGATATAACTGAAATTAGGGAAGATGAGAAGTCTTATGAAACTGATGATGAAAGAAGATGGTTCTTTAATCAATTAAATCGTATAAAAAACAGAATTGTTAGATCATTATCTCTTTCTAAAGGAGTTTATAATTTTAATATTTTAAATGAAAAAAATCGTCCTGGGTATTTTTTACCAAGAATGTGGGCTCAATATGGAAATAATTCAAAAGGCGTTTGTTTCGTTTTTGATAAAGTAAAATTATTAGGACAATTAAAAGCAAAATTGGATAATCGGTATTATTTTTTCGATGGTCCTATTGAATATAGAGATATTACTGAGGAAACATATTCATTATCATTAGAAAAATTATAAAGAATAGAAAAAAAGAGGTTTTTAGACATAAGAATGCCAATAAACGAGGTATGATAAAAATATCATAAAAAATATTCATGATTATTATTTTGTGAAGGATACTGATTGGAAAGGGGAAAACGAATACCGAGTGATAATTATAAATAAAAAAGGTAATGAAAATACAGAAGCAGAAATAGTAAAAATTGAAATGGATAAAGTTATTGAATGTGTAATTATTGGAGAAAATTTTGGTATAATTGAGGAGAATGATTATTATGAAATTGATCAAAAACAAATAGATATGATAAAAAGTTTATGTATTAAACATAATGTGTCATTAAAAAAAATTGGTCGAGATATTTATAGAAGTAAATATTTAGTAAAAGATGTATTTACTAAAATCGAAGAGATCAACAATCCCGACGCAGGGCAGGGTATGTTGTTCTTATAAGGTGGTTGCTGTCAGGCTTTAATACCCCTAGTTACGGTGCAGAGTGCCGGGGTATTAACCCCTCCGCATGAATAAACACATAACACCGTTTTCAAAGCCGACAACTCAGTTAAGCTGCGTTGCGGTTTAAAACATTGTTATGACCACACGCCGTTGGCGTGCGATGTTTTGGAGGAAATCTATGAAATTAGATGGATTTGGTGTTTTTGTAAAAGATATGCCGACGATGGTGCGTTTTTACAGGGATATATTGGGATTTGAAATCAAAGAGGCGGAAGATGCATCGAATGTATTTCTTGAAAAGGACGGCACTCTGTTTCTATTTTACAGACGCTCAGATTTTGAAAAGATGACTTCTACAAAATTCAATTATGCAGAAAAGATAAATGGGCATTTTGAAATTGCCTTAGGTGTAGAAAATTTTGCGGCAGTGGATAAAGCATATAATGAAATAGTCGCAAAGGGTGGAGAATCTGTAATGCCGCCTACAACAGAGCCTTGGGGACAGCGAACTTGCTACATTGCCGCCCCTGAAGGGAATCTTGTAGAAATCGGTTCTTTCGTGAAAGAATAAGGTGTATTTTTATCAAGATCATATTACTAAAAAAGTAAATTGAACTTTTAGGTGAAGATAAGGCTGTTGTATTTTAACTTTTAGGAAATTAAAAAGTATTTTCTTACAGAAATGAAAAATATATAAATAGCAAGTTGCTTTATACCTCAAAAAGGAGAGTAATAAGTAATGGCGTCTACTAAAGAGTACTTAGATTTTGTACTTGACCAGCTTTCTGATTTGGAAGATATAAGGTTTCGACAGATGATGGGAGAGTATATAATTTATTATAAGGGTAAAATCATCGGCGGGATATATGATGATCGTTTTCTCGTAAAGCCTACAAAATCAGTGATGAAAAAAATACCTGATGCATTTGAAGTGCCGTATGATGGTGCAAAAGAAATGATTTTAGTTGATGAGATAGATAACCGTGAATTTCTTCGGGATTTGATTTTGGGTATGTATGAGGAACTGCCGGAACAAAAAAGAAAAAAGTCTTAACACCCGCTTCAACCTGATATTGCGGATAAGCCGCAAATGCAGCTTAAGCGAATGGTCATGGCGCAACAGTTCCCCTTCTTGCTTGGTAAGAGGAAAAAATGAAAAAATATATAACATTAATTTTGTTTCCGTATTTTGCAACAATAAATATATTCGTGTTTTTGTTTTCTGGTTATTTGTCGGAACTTCCGAATCTTCTCAATTTATTAATTTGTTTTTTCTTTCTCGTCGCAAACATAATGGAATTATTTTTTGCCGTAAAGTGTTTAATAAACATTGGAGTGGAAACTTTTAACAATAACTGTAACACCGATTTTATAAAAAATATACTTTATGTAAAATTTCTTCATATACCGGCTTATGTTTTTATTTTTGTTCTTGGGTTTGCAATGCTTACCCTTCCGCTTGGTTTTATTATTACCATATGTTGTTTTATTGCAGACTGTTGGAGTATATTTTTTACAGGCTTACCAATGACATTTGCATTGATAGAAAAATATAGACAAAAAGAAATCTCTAAAAAATTTATCGTTATACATAGTATTTTGGCATTCATTTTTTGCTTAGACATAATTGACGGTGTTTTCTTGAAAAGAAAGCTGTAGTACACGGCTTTACACTGTTTGGAAAAACCTTAATAATAGAAACGTAGCTTCTTAAAAAAGAATAGGAAATATTTTTGCGGTAACAAAGGTTCATAACCGACACGCAGACAAGCAAATGTTATAGGCGAACAGGCCGGAGGTCTGCTTGTTTGGATATAAAAAATGAATAATGAAGATAATTATAACGAACAGTATCGAGAATTTAAAATAAATGCAATCCATTCATGGATTGTATTTGGATTATTAATAGATATAGGTTTGGTTTTAAAAAAATTCTTTAATATTGAAGTTTACTTTAAATCAGCAGCATTACGAATACTAGTTTTTTTCATTATTCCTTCTATTATAGGTAGTATAAAAGTTGTATATATTGATCCTTTTTTTGATAAAATAAGTAGTAAAATAAAATGGTTTTTTGTCTTTGTAGTTGTTGGAGTATTAATTTTTATGGGAGGATATTCAATTATATCGAATAAGATACTCTAATTAAAAAAAAGTTAAGAATATATTCTTATCGAGTCAAGCCCGATGAAAATATGAAATTGGACTTTAGGGTTTAAGCAAAAGAAGCGGTTGTAGGAAAAGAAGAATATTTCAGAAAGCAAGTTCAACTTGCTTTCTGAAATGGTATTAAACTTTAGGCAAAACAAGGCAGCCGTAGAACACGACTTTGCGCCGCTGGGAGAAAAATGATTGTATTAAAAATTTTTAGTGGATTGTGTGCAGTATACTTTTTTATTACACTTATTCGGAGTTTGATCTTATGGAGTAATAGATACAAAACTTTCATTGATTTTTGTCGTTTGGAAGGCGATGCAGAAACTATGTCCTATATTGGGTATAAAGAATTTTATGGCGAAGAATACGGCTTACGAAAGTCTTATTCGCTTGGTGCGGTTTTAGAAAGGCTCAATTCGCAATACGAGAAAACCTGCAAAAAAGAGTATTCTGAATATGGTGAATATATCCGCCTAATATAGATATAAAAGTATCTTATATGTAATTGTAATTTTTCTATGTATTATTGTTGTAACTGTACAGATGTAATAAATGAAAAATTAAAACGCATAACACCGTTTTCAAAGTCGACACGCGGACAAACTGCGTACGGTACACCGGTTGTTGGGCGGACACCCGTACCGGGGCGCAAAAAAAATAATTGCCGGACTGAAATCTTATGAATGATGAAAAAGAAGTAATTGAATTTTGGAAATTTTTAGAAATTTTACAAACAAAAAAATTTAATCCGCAAAAAGATGAAAAAGAAAATAAAAGCAGAAAATGTAAAGTTTTAAAAATACTTATTCAAAAGAAGATTATTCTATTACAGTTACGTTTAATGAAAAATGGGCGAATTTTATAATTAATGGCAACAAGTTTGGTTGGAATATTGACGATAAGTATTTTGCTAGAACTATACATGATACAGACTTGCCACCGGAATTTATTGATGATTTGGAAAACTTATTGTCCACTTTATCTGTTGGGCAAATATCAGAATATTGGTTTTAAATTTTGAAATGGATATAAGGATTATGAAGAACTGTACATATTGAAAGACCACTTGTATATTGCAGAAGGTATAAGGATTTATAATACTTGACCATAGTTTCCCTTTCTTTATTTTTCGGGTTTTTAGGTCTGCACTTTTATGATAACGTTTCAGCCGTAGGCTAACCGCTTTGAGCGCTTCTTTTCAAACAGCCGCCTTTCGCGGCTGTTGACTGGGCATGCGCTTACCGATCATTCCCAGCCGAAGGTCGCAGGCGGCTTATTCGTCGCATCGTAGTAGACCGCATCGACAAAGGGGAGGGCGGCGATTTTTCGTACGATGTCGTCGAGGATATGCTGCGGCAAATGCGCAAAGCGCGCGGTCATTACGTCTTCGCTGCACACGGGACGGAGCACGAAGCTCGCGCGGTCGGGAGAGGACGCATAGGGCAAGTCGATCGTCAAATGCTGGAACACTTTATCGTACCATCCCGATTCGTGAAGCGCTTCGAGAGCGATAGCATCCGCTTCGCGAAGCTCATCGAGCCTTCCTTTGTCGCAATAGCCTTTTTGCAGATCGAGCGTTGCGCCCGGCCTTTGGTAGAGACGGACGAGCGTGCGGTTTATAAAAGAAGCCTTATTCGTGATGTGAGACGATGCCGCTTCGAGCGCATCCCAATCTTCGGGTGTGCGGTAAAAACCGTCTGCAAGCGTTTCGAATGAAAGCACTGCCGGAAATCGGTAGGTACGGAAATCTCCCTGCACGCCGACCGAACGCACCGGAAGCGCATATCGCGCTTCTATGTTTTGTATAAGATGCGGAATGCTCATCGCTTCTATTTCTTTTTCCGCGCTTGTAAAATCGCACTTGTCTTTTTCGCTCATAGAGCCGTCAGAGCACAACACGTTGATCGAAAGACCGGGGCCGGGGAAGGGATGGCGGCGGATGAGGGATGGGGCGAGGCCGAGCTTTTTTCCGATGTTCCGCACTTCGTCTTTGTAAAGATTTTTCAGCGGTTCGACGATCAAGCCTTTTTCGATGAGCGCTTGGATTCCTTCGACGCGGTTATGGTGCGTTTTAATGACCTTCGAATTTTTCGTGCCGCCCGATTCGATGATGTCGGGATAGAGCGTTCCTTGCGCGAGCATCCATGATTCCCCGTCCAAATGGCGTTCGGCGACGATAGCGTTTCGGACTTCAACAAAGGTTTCTCCGACCGCAACGCGTTTTTTTTGCGGATCCGTAAGTCCGCTCACGGCTTTCAAAAAACGCTCACTCGCGTCTTCGACGATAAAATTGGTAAAGCCCGCCGCACGGTAGTGTTCTGCAACGGCTTTGCTTTCGTCTTTACGCATAAAGCCGTTATCGATATGCAGTCCGAGCACGCGATCCTGTCCGAGCGCTTTATTTAAAAGCGCAAAGGTAACGCTGCTGTCGACGCCTCCGCTTAAAAAAAGCAGCACGTTTTTATCTTCAGCTTCGCGTTGTATGTCGTCTATGATCATTTCCAAAACCGCTTTTTCGTCCCAATTTTTTTCCATACCGCAAAATCGAGCGAAGTTTTCGAACACTTCGTTGCCGCACGGCGTGTCGGCAACTTCGCAGTGGAACTGCAGACTGAAACGCTTTTTTGCAAGGTTCTGCAAAGCTGCGTAGTTGCAGTTTTCGGTGCTGCCCGTTTTTTCAAATCCGTCGGCGATCTTCGTCACTTCATCCTGATGGCTCATCCACACTTGCATAGGAGATGCGATACCCGAAAAAAGCGGGGACGCGGTGCTTGGGTCGATCGCAAGGTGCGCGATTCCGAACTCTCCCGCCTCGCCTTTTTCCACTTTTCCGCCGTAATGCTGCGCCATGAGCTGGTGTCCGTAGCAGAGTCCCAAAATCGGAATATCGGTATCCAAAATCGATTTGTTGAAGGCGGGGACATTCGCGTCGTATACCGAAGCGGGACCCCCGCTTAAAACGATCCCCTTTGCCCCTTCGATTTCCGAAAGAGAAGCGGAGGGGAGGGCGATTTCGGAATAATAGCCGAGAGCGCGGAAACGCTTTGCGATCAAGTGCGCGTATTGACTTCCGAAATCGAGAACGATGATTTTTGAGAGAGGCATAGTGTTTCCTGTCTATAAAAAATAGTGTTTAAAATACGGCATTGCAAAAAATATCGATTTTTCAAAAATGCGCCGACCGTTCGCTTATTATATCATATTATCGCTTTTTTGTAAGACGGCGCATATGCGGTTTTCATCATATCTTCCGTCCGGCAATAAAAAAACAAACGCCCCGCGGGAGGCGGGACGTTTTACTGCAACGCTTAACGCGCCCGCGTTTTTATCAAAGCGCGGAACGCATACGAGTTGTTTAATTTCCGGTAAACTGACCGACCAGTTCGGGGAAATCGAAGCTCTTTTCTACAAAGTAGCGGAGGTCGAAATCCTCGTGCGTAACGATAACCAAAATCGTCGCATGTTCGGCGAGGTATTCGGAAATCGCCTGCATGACTTTGAGGCGCGTTTCGAAGTCGATGTGCGCGAAGGGTTCGTCGAGAAGGAGGATATCCGGCTTTGCGGTCAGCGCGCGCGCGATGTCCATGCGCTTCATCTCTCCTGACGACAGCTGCTGAGGTCGCTCGTCGAGGTTTGCACTCGTGAGGCCGACCTTTTCGAGGTTCTTTTCGAGCTCTTCGATCGTGCCGCCTTCACTTGACGCGGAAATCTGTTTGAACGAATCGCGGATGCTCAAGTCGGGGAAAAACGAAAAGCGCGAGTCCTGCTGTACGACCGTCATGCGGCGGCGGAACGGCTTAAACGCTTTCGGATCTCTTCCCGTTTCTTTCGGCTTTAAGGCGACCAAATCGGAACCTTCCATGAGGATCTGTCCCTTGGTGCTGTCGAGCAGACGGAGGATCGCTTTGATCGTTGTGGACTTTCCGCAGCCTGAAGGACCGGTGAGTCCGTATACGGTCGAGCGTTCGAATTTGAGATTCAATCCTTTGAATGCGGTGAAAGTGCGTTCTCCGAAGATACCGCGCTTGAAATACGTTTGCGACACGTTTTTCAATTCGATCGCAGTCCCCGACGCACCTTTTTTCGCTTCGGGTTTTTCGTAGCCTTCCATTTCGGGAAGCTCTTTCATCTGTTCGATAACGCCGTCTTTGAGCATAAAGGCTTTATCGAGCGTCAGGCGCTTTATGAAGTCGAGGTCGTGGCTGACCATGAGAAAGGTTTTATCTTTCGGGCCGAGTATTTCGTTGTTCAAAAACGTTACGAAATGCTTTCTGAGGTTTCGATCGAGGTTTACGGTCGGCTCGTCCAAAAGGATGAGATTCCCTTTTCTCGACAGGAGGATCATGAGCGTGATGCGCTGCATTTCGCCGCCCGAAATTTCGTCGGGGTAGAGGCGCGCAAACGCTTCAAAATCGAGTGAAAAATATTTTGTCAGGCGCTCGACGATGACCGGCCGCTGACCGGGAGCGAGCAGGGCGAGGTTTTGATCAAGCGTCAAAGCAGGGTTCATAACCTGTGCGGTTTCCGCGGGTATGAACATCAGCCCCGACTGTGCGATCTGCGACCATTCGCTGAAGCCGAGCTTGTGGTTGAAATACGCGGGGATCCCGTTTACTTTCATGCCTCCTTCGAACGTAAAAATCTTCGTAGAGAGAATGCCCGCAACGGATTTCAAAAATACCGATTTGCCGGTGCCCGTCGGCCCCATGATGACGGCCGAAGCATGCGCTTCAAGTGAAAAGTTGCAATTTTTGAGGAGCACGCGCTCACCGAGACGGATCGAAAAATTATCAAGCGAAATGGGTGTCATGCGTTTCCTCCCTCTTTTTCGTTCAGCACGATCAAAAAGGCGACGCTGATCGCGATGAGCACGACGGACGGGATCCAAAAGAGGATCGGGTCGCCTCCTTCAAATAGCGCATCTCGGTGCGCGGCAATCAAAGCGCCCGGGCTCAAGTGAGCAGGGGTACCGTAGCTGCCGAAGCCGAGCTGAATGATAAAACCGAACGAACAGTCGAGGACGAGCGTTTTCAGCAAAATGCCCGCGGCAACGCGGCGGAACGTACTGCGCATCAGATCGGTCGTCATCAAAATGGCGAGAATACGCATCTTCGGAAATCCGTATGAACGGAACGACAAGCTGTATTTTCGGTTGTACAGATCGATGAGCGGGATCGCGATGCTCCGCACGGCTTCCGGCAGCGTCGTCACCGTGGCGGCGAGCACGAATACGACGAGCGACATCATCGTCGATGCCGCACTCGTGTGCCGCGCAAGGTAACCCGATACCGGAGCGTAGCAAAAGAGCGCTACGAGGATCGCCGGAATCGATTCCACAGCGTTGAGGATATTTGCAAAACTTCGTCCGACGTGCATATTAAGCACGCTTATGTAGCCGAGTATAAAGCTCAGCAACATCGCGAAAAGCACGGTCGCCGCAAGGGTAATCGAAAGCTCTTTGAACGACGAGACGAGAGACGTAAAATAACCGGAGTCGACAATCCTTTGGGGCGCGAGACCTGCAAAATACGACGACGGAAGCCATGAAAGTGCGAGAGGCGATATCAAAACAACGATGCACAGTATTTTGAGGATATTAAATAGCTTTTTCATACCACCTCGGATAAATCAGGAATAGAACGGTCTTTACCAAAAAGGCTACGACCGCGTTGACGCACAAAAGGATAAACACCGACGCTACGAGCAAATCGGTATTCGTCGCGAGCAGCGCGTCGAGCAGCGTACTGCCGAGTCCCGGGAATGAAAATACGATTTCCGCGATCGTAACTCCTCCGATGATCGCCGGCACTTTACCCGCAAGGTAGGGGATAAAACGCGGCAGACTCGAAGAGAAGAGGTAGCCCGAATAGGTTTCCGGCAGCGGAAAAAATCGTCCCAAATTGCGGCCGAGCGTTGAAAACACGACCGCGTGTGTGGAATTGACCTGCCTAAGCATGTCGGCTTTGAGGAAGTTCGTTGCATCCCATGAAAGCCCGCCGAGCACGACCGTGATAAGCGCGATGATGATAAACGGGGCGTCGCTTCCGAAAGCATTTGCCAAAACCCAAAAGCCGACGAACAGCGGTACCGCTGCGAGAACGGACGTGACCAAGCCCAAAAATCCGCTGAAGCGTTCGGCTCCGGCATATTCGTGGTGCTCGGCCATGTACTGTCCCGTTACGGCGTACGCGGAAGAGGCGAGGGCGATGACGGTCAAAATAAAGAGCGCGAGCAGAGTCAGCGGTAAGGTGACGGCCGCTCCCGACGCGATAATCTGACCTGAGCTGAAACCCGGATGCGCTATGGAAAAATCTTCCGATCCCGAAATAAGCAGTAAGAACGACCGTGCGGCTTCGGCATAGCTTTCAGGTGAGGCACCGATCGAAAGCAGGTAAAATGCCGAAAGCACGAGTGTTCCCGCCACGGCAAATACGATGCCGTGGATGATGAATTCTCGAATTAAAAAGCGCAGAAAACGCATAGCACTCCCTATTTAATTTTCCAATTTTCCGCTGAAAGGAACGGATTGTCCGTAGCGATCGCAACGTTATCCAAACTGCGGGAGTAAACGTCTTTTTCCAGAGAACACAGATACAGCGCGGGCGAAAGTTCGCAGATGCGCTTATCGATTTGGAGCGTGAGATCGATCCAATTTGCGGTGACGATCTCTTTTTCCCATGCGTCGAAGAGGCTGTTCAATTTGCTGTCCGCGATCCCGGTGACATTTTTCGAACCGTTCGATCGGTACCAATCGCCCAAGCTTGAATAGAGGTTGTCGAAGCCTTCGCAATACATGAGCGCGAGTTCGAACGATTTTTCGGTATGTACCATGCGGTCGAAGACCCTGTCGCCGGTACGCTTGGCTTCAACGTTCAAGCCGATTTCCGCAAGCTGTTTGACGATACCTTCCGCCATTTTGGTACCGAATTCGCCCATGGAGTCGGGGTAGAGGAGGATCGCGTTTTGTCCGGAAATACCGCCCGAAGAAGCGAGGCTCTTTGCCTTTTTAATATCGTATGCAAGGAATGTCGGCATGGGTTTGTCGACATATTCGGGGATATTCGCCGAAAAGAGATTCGACGGGAACGGACCGTAGTTTAAAATGACGCCCGATTTTTGATCGGTGATCGACGGAATGAGCACTTCGCGGTCGAGCGCCATTGCCATAGCCTGGCGTCCTTCGGCATTCGGAAACAACTTCGTATTGATCGCGACTTCATAGAATGCGTACGGAATGTACGAATTGATGTCGACGTTCGGAATCTTTGCAACTTCGGCTCTGTCCATCGGGTTCGTTTCGAGGATGACGTTGACGCGACCTTTGCGCATTTCGTTCATGCGGATGATCGGGTCGATGATGCGCTTCATGACGAGGCTCGATGTCTGGGGCTTCGATTTGAAATAAGTGCCGTTCGCATCGAAGGTGACCCATTTGCCGATTTCCCACGAAGCGAGTTTAAAGGGGCCCGTTCCGACAGGTGCGGTTGCGAATTTACGCTCGTTTTCGCCCGAACGCATATTGACCTGCATTTTCTGTCCGTTGTATTTCGACGGAACGATCTTAAACGTGAGTACGGGATAGGCGCGGAATTCCGGTATCGGATTGACAAATTCGATCTTTACCGTTCTGTCGTCTTCGGCGGTAACACTTTTGATAAACGACATGAGGTAGTCACGCTTCGGAGAATTGTTCGCTTCGTCCGTATACGCTTCAAACGAATACACGACGTCGTCCGACGTGACGGGATTACCGTCGTGCCATTTTACATCGTTGAGGGTAACCGTATACGTTTTTTTGTCTCCCGGATTCTGCACGATACTTTCGGCAAGCGCGAGATCTGAGTAAAGCGAACCGCTGGCTTTATCGACTTCAAAGTTGACCAAACCGTCGAACAGGAGTTCGGCGGCGTTCAATCCCGACGTATTCTGCTCAAGCACGGGGTTCAAAGAATCCGGCAGCGTAGACACGGCGATGACCGCGCCCTTCGGCTGAGCTCTCCACACGATAAACGCGCCCGCCGATATGAGTACGATAAGCGCGATGATAATAATAGCAATAATGCCTTTTTTGTTGACCTTCATTAACGCATCCTCACAATGAATGAACTGTAGACGACCACTTCGCCTTCATAGTCGGGCGTTTTGCCCTTTTGTATTTCAAAGAAATATTTGTTGCTCGTCAGCTGTCCGCCCGCGTTGAGAACCGGCCATGAGTTTCCGATTTTGGCGCTGCGGTTGACGAGGTCTTTCATATTGTTTTTTTCGATGAGTTTTCCGCTCTTCGTGTTTTCGGCGAAAACGCGGACGGTGCGGTTATCCTTCAGCGTGACGACGAGGTCGTTCATCTGTCCTTTCGGAATGGAAACCATACCCCACCAGTATTCGTTACCTTTTGCGTTCTTCGCGCTGAATTTCGCAGGGCGGCTCCTTTTGCTTTCCGCCGTCGAACGCGGATCGGGGTTGAACAGACCGATCATGAGCGGGAAGACGACTTTGCCGCGGCTCGCGATTTCCTGTGCAGTGCGGATTTCCGAGTTGACCTGTGCGATCTTCGCTTCGAGGTCTTTTTTCTGCGCGTTTATATCGTCAAGAATATCCTGTCCGATATCGTTCGGATATTTTGCGGCGAAGCCGAGCAGGTTTTGATATATACCGTCGATATTTTTTTGAACCGACTGATAGTGAGCGAGGATCGCTTCAAGCGGCATCTTACCGTTTTCGCCCGCGTTTTCGGGAGTGCGCGCGAATTCTTCGTTGATTTGCGTTTTGTATTCGTATGCGCGATCGCGGATAACCGAAGCGCGTTCGATCGCCAAATCCTGGCGCGTCTTTTTGAAAGAGCGAACGTTTGCGGAAACGCCTTGTGTTTTTGCGACGCCCGCATTGTTCGCCGCAGCGTCGATTTCTTTTTCGGCACTCGCATAAGAAGCCAATACGGAATCGTAAGCTGCAACTTTTTCTTCAAAAGTCGGAATAGCACGGACTTTTTCGATTTCACTGTTGAGCGCGGAACTCTTTGCAAAGAGTGAGCTTACGACATCGGCTTCTTTGTTCGCCTGCGTGAGTTCGTCCGTACTTCCGTATACTTTTACTGCGGACGCATAGAGTTTTTTCGCAGCGGTGATTTTTCCTCCTGCAACCAAAGCGTCGATACGTTTTGCCGAAAGCGAAGCGCCTTTTTCGGCGACGTCCGACGGAAGTTTCAGCGCGGGATCGAGCGAGCCGAATTTGTCGAGAGCCGTATTGCAGGCTGCAAGCAGTTTCGCTTCGTTTTTCGTCGAATCGGTACTTTCAAGAGCATCCGATCCGGCTTTGTATGCGGCGACATAGTTCTGATATTGCTTTTTTACTTTTTCGTCTTTAATTTCGTTCCAATACGGAGCTGCCGCTTCGGGCTCGCGATCGTTCCACGCTTTGACACCGGCAGCGATAGCCCTGTCATCGGGATTTTCTTTACTTCCCGTGGCGCAGGAGACGAGCATAACGGCTAAAATTGCCGAAACGATAAGAGCGTATTTTTTCATTCTGAAACCTCCTTAACTAAACGGAAGCCGACGTCGGCATATCCGTTTTTGCTGTTGATATTGCGGTAATTGGAAATGCGTAATTCCGTCGGACCGTCCATCCACGATCCGCCTTTGACGGTACGAAGATTCGTTTCGCCTTCGATACCGTGATTCGACGATGTCCATTCGGCGACGTTGCCGGACATATCGACAAGACCCCATGCGTTGTTGCCGTTTTCAAACGAACCTACGGGAGAAGTCTTTGTAAATTTACCGTTGCCTTTGTAATTCGCCCGCTTTCCGTCCGTCGGATTTTCATCACCCCACGGATAGATGATATCGGCACCCGCGCGGGCGGCTTTTTCCCACTCTTCTTCAGTCGGAAGGCGATAGGTCGAACCCGTCTGTTCTGAAAGCCATGCGGCGTATGCTTCGGCATCGCTGTAGCTGACGGCGACGACCGGCTGTTTTCCCTGATTGTAATCGGAATTGTCGAAATAATCGGGGGCGTTTTCGGCTCTCGTCGTGTGAATAAAAGAGGCATACTGGGCATTCGTCACTGGTGTTAAGCATATGGCGAATGAAAGGGTCGAAGCCGTGTGAGCGGCTTCTGTTTTCTGTGCGCGGGTGTCCTGAGGAACGGCTCCCGCATTGAACTCGCCTTCGGGAACGACGACCGACGGAAATGCCGCGTCGATGTCGTCAAATCGCACATAGCGCGCGTCGGCGGTTATCTGCGAGTCGAGCTTTTTCAAAACGACCGATGACGGGACGGACTTTGCCAATGCGGTCTGTACCGTAAGCGTTACCGGACGGCTTCGGAAATTTTCATCGGAAGGGAAATCGATCGCAATATTTCCGAGCGCGTCTGCTTTGGTCAGTACGCGAACGTCTGCGACTTCCCCTGCATCCGTCGGAAGGTCTGCAGCTTCCCACGTGACGGCAACCGGAAGTCCTCCTGCCGCGTTGCCGGAAGCATCGGCGACTTTTACCGAAAATTTCGTGGATGCGTTCACGATGCCGTCTTTTACCGAAAACGTAAAGCCCAGATTTTTGGCGACATCGGTACACAGCGTTTCCGCTCTGCGCGAAAGCAGTTCCGTGCCGTCGGGCACGGCCGAAAGCAGCTCCGTTTCACCTTCATCGACCAGTTTTGCAAGGATCGCGATCGCGCCTGCAAGCTGATCGGCGGGATTTTTCTTGTTCTTGCTCGCGGCGAGGCGTGCACTCAAATCGGTGCGAAGCGCATCGGTATAGAGCTTTTCCTTTTTATCCCAATCGACTATTTTCATTCGATAGGTGACAGCAGGCGGCTCATTTTTTTTCGATTGAGAATAGGGCTTGATGTCGGTAATGCGGGCATTGACCGATGCGTCGCTTACCTGTACCCTCGGCGCTTTCGGATTTACGGAGCGAAGCGCGGCTGTCAGCGCGCTTTCGACGAGGTCGCGTTTTCCCGCAAACTCCGCTTCCGCCGCGGTAGCTCCTTTACCGTAGCCGTAGTAATAACCTTCTTCCTGTTTTACCAGTTCGGGTTCCGCCTTTTTGGCAAAAGCCGACCAGTTTGTTAAAACAAAAAAAACGGAAACCGAAAGGATCGCAATGCGATTTCGTTTCATTGTACTCATACTTCATCTCCCAAAATTTATTATCCGTTATCGTAATAAATTTAATAATAAATAATTCCGTTTTGCCGTGTGCACCTGTACATCGCTTGAAATACGATGTACATTACGGGCAAATCAAATAAAGGATAGCATACGGCTGTAACTAAGTCAATATTTGCGAAATTCTATTTTTGCAGTATAGGTTACAAAATTCCGTACGTTTTATAACAACATTTGATCGCGAAGGTTATATACAATATCGTATTGATTTTAAAATTGTTTTTCATTGTTTATTATTAATTAATAAACTGTTTACGCGATCGTCGCCGCTTATACATATGCCATACACAGCACGGATAGCGCCTCCGATGTGAGAACGGATTTTTTTTATGAAATGAACATATTCGATCAGACTTGTTTTTACGATCTATTTTTTTGCCGAATACTCGCACGCGGCTTTAATAAATTCGCGAAAGAGCGGACCCGCGCGGTTCGGGCGGCTTTTGAATTCCGGATGAAACTGCACGCCGACCATCCACGGGTGATCGGGAGCTTCGCATATTTCCACTAAATCGCGCTCGGGATTTACGCCCGAGACGACGAGACCCGCTTGTATCAATCTGTCGCGGTAGGCATTGTTGAATTCGTAGCGATGGCGGTGGCGCTCCCAAATCGTTTCAGCCCCGTACGCTTTTTCGGCAAGCGTACCCGGCATTACTTTGCATTCGTATTTTCCGAGACGCAGCGTACCTCCGAGAATCTTTCCGTTTTGATCGGGCATCAAATCGATGACGGGATCGCTCGTCGATTTATCCATCTCCGAAGAGTTCGCGTCTTTTAAGCCGAGCACGTTTCTCGCGTATTCAATGACTTGAATCTGCATGCCGAGGCATATGCCGAAGTAGGGCACTTTGTGAGTTCTCGCGTACTTCGCGGCGTAGACCATACCTTCGATACCGCGTCCGCCGAAGCCGCCCGGAAGGATGATGCCGTCGGCGGCCTTTAAACGCGCGAGGGCGGCTTTATCGTCGGGGAGCGTTTCGGATCCGATCCAATCGATCGTTACGTCCGCTTCGTTGTGGATGCCGCCGTGCACGAGCGATTCGGCAACCGAAAGGTATGCGTCGTGGAGTTCGACGTATTTTCCGACGAGCGCTACGGTCACTTTGCGTTTCGGGTTGTTGAATTTGTCGACCATCTTTTGCCAATCGGCGAGATCGGGTACCGGGTTTTTAAGGGAGAGCGCTTCGCATACCGCTTTGCCGAGTCCTTCGTTTTCCATTTGAAGCGGCACTTCGTAGATGGATCGCGCGGTAAGATTTTGTATGACGTGATTCGTGTCGACGTTGCAAAAAGATGCGAGCCGTTCGCGGGTCGCCGTATCGATCGGCTCTTCGGTTCGGAGCATAATGATGTCGGGCTGGATGCCGAGCTCCTGCAGCTCTTTTACCGAGTGCTGCGTCGGCTTTGTTTTGAGCTCATGCGATTTTTTCATGTAAGGCACGAGCGTCAAGTGAATGTAGCAGCAGTTTTCTTCGCCGACTTTATATTTCATCTGGCGGATCGCTTCCATAAACGGCAGCGATTCTATGTCGCCGACGGTACCGCCTATTTCCGTGATGATGACGTCCGCTTTCGTCTCTTCCGTCGAAAGCATCATGCGGCGGAGGATCTCTTCGGTGATATTCGGAATGACCTGCACCGTGCCGCCGTGAAATCCGCCTTCGCGCTCTTTGTTTAAAACGGCGAGGTAGACGCGACCTGCGGTCGTATTCGATGATTGGGAAAGAGAAGCGTCGGTAAAGCGCTCGTAGTGCCCCAAGTCGAGGTCGGTTTCGGCTCCGTCGTCGGTGACGAAAACTTCGCCGTGCTGGTAGGGATTCATCGTTCCCGGATCGATGTTCAAGTACGGGTCGAATTTTTGATTGACGACTTTGTAGCCTCGGCTTTTTAAGATGAGCCCGATAGATGCCGCAGCGATGCCTTTGCCGAGTCCCGAAACGACTCCGCCGGTGATGAATATATACTTAGCCATTTTTATTATTATAGCAGGAAAGTTTCCGTTCGTCCATAAACTCGCGAAACATATTCGGATATGTGCGACAGCGCTTTTTCGGCCGTTTTGTGATTTATTTCGAGAAGGCTCCGAAACTCTTCGGCCGAAATCTTCATCAGTTTGCAGTCGGTTTCCGCTTTTGCTTCCGATGTGCGCACCTGATCGAGTATGCACGTCTCTTCTCCGAAAAAAGATCCCGTATCGCAGTAGGAAAGGTTTCCGTTTCTGTTGATTCGCACTGCGCCGCTGACGACGTAATACGAATCGTCGGAGCGGTCGTTCTTTGCATAGATGATCGAACCCGCTTTATAATTTTCGACGTTATTCTTGTTCATAATCGCCGACGGCGTGATAAAGAGGGTGCGCTTTACGATCGAATTGAGTTTCGTGTCGTCGCGGTCGGGCAGAAGATATAATTCGCTTAAAAGCAGCGGATCAAAAAATTGTACTATATATACCACTTGCGCGAAGATAAAAAACAGCGTAAAGAAAATATACGTTTGAAATAAAAAAATCATAACCCCGCTCAAAACGCCGTAAATGATATTGTAATTCGCTATGTTTAAAAATTCATTCGTCAATTTTGCCGCTGCAAAAAACGAAAGCGTGCACAGCGCGGAGCAGGCTGCGCAGAGTTTTGCACGGGGTTTCGTTTCCGACGCATAGCGGTAGGCGAGCAGCACGATGATAAAGATGAGTGCGAACTCGGCTGCGGTGATGAATGTGCCGGGCGCGACTCCGAAAAAGGGATGAAGCGTTTCAGACAGCGATGCAAGAGGGGAAAGCATAAAAAAATTTCTGAACGCAAAAACCGCAAGTACGATGATCGTCGCGATGACGACGAGCGCAAGCTCTCCGGTGACGATGAGCGCATGGTTGAAGATCGCGCGGGATTTTATTTTTTTATGAAAAATGCGGCGCATGCCCTGCATGACCGCTGCGAATGATTTTCTCGACATCAGCACGATAAAAAGGGCGAGTACGAATTCGATCCGGCCGAAGGTTTTTACTTTCAGTATACCGTCGATAAAGGATTCGGCGTCGAACATCGTTTTGTATTCGGAAATACGCGATAAAACCGAATCGATGATTTCCGGCGAGGCATGGGTGATGCGCACGAGGACGGCGAGTACCGTCATCACGATCGGGATAAACGAAAAGAGAAAACCGAACGCACAGGAAGCCGCGCACGTGTAGAGATTGTTCCGCGCGTAAAACGACGCCGTCAAATAGATGAGCTGACCGACCGTATTTTTTGCCGAGCGTTTTTTATGCCGTCTTTTCATGAACGGCTTATTATAGCGCGCTTTTTAAAAATCCGCCAGCTTCGGCGCGCGCGGATAGGGGATGACGTCGCGGAGGTTCGACATACCGGTAACGTAGCGGAGGAGGCGCTCGAATCCGAGGCCGAAACCCGAATGCGGTACCGTGCCGAACCTGCGCAAGTCGAGATACCACGTATAATTCGACATATCCATATTGCGCTCGTTACATGCAGCCAGCAGTTTGTCGTAATTTTCTTCGCGCTCGCTTCCGCCGATTATTTCGCCGATGCCCGGAACGAGGACGTCGAGGGCTTTTACCGTTTTGCCGTCGTCGTTTTGTTTCATATAAAACGCTTTGATCGCTTTTGGATAATTGTAAACCATGACGGGGCATTTGTAGATTTGCTCGGTGAGGTAGCGCTCGTGTTCGGTTTGAATATCGCAGCCCCAAAACGGCTTGTATTCGAATTTATCGGCGTGTTTTTCGAGCGCTTCGATCGCTTCGGTGTACGAAATCCGCTTAAACGGCGTTTCGGCGACGTGTTCGAGCATTGCGATGAGACCGTTTTGAATACGTTTGTCGAAGAATTCCAAATCGCTCCGGCACTTTTCGAGCGCCCAGCGCAAAAGGTATTGGATAAAGCTTTCGGCCAAATCCATATCGTCGTCCAAATCGAAAAAGGCCATTTCGGGTTCTATCATCCAAAATTCGGACAAGTGGCGCGGAGTATTCGAATTTTCTGCGCGAAACGTCGGTCCGAATGTGTACACGCGCGAAAGGGCGGTCGCAAGCGTTTCCGCTTCGAGCTGTCCGCTCACCGTGAGGCTCGCTTTTTTGCCGAAAAAGTCTTTCGAATAATCGACGAGGGATGAAGCGCTTTCGGCCTTTTTGCCGGCATTCCCCGCTTTGACACCGATCTCCGCGATCTTTTCGAGAGACAGCGTTGTCACTTGAAACATTTCGCCCGCGCCTTCGGCGTCGCTGCACGTGATGATCGGTGCGTTGATATATTGGAAGCCGTTTTCCTGAAAAAATGAGTGAACGGCGAAGGCCATCTGATTGCGCATACGGAATACCGCACCGAAAGTATTTGTCCGCGCTCTGAGGTGAGCGTTTTCGCGGAGATATTCCATCGACATCTTGTTTTTTTGAAGCGGATAAGCGTCGCTTGGACATTCTCCGAGAACGATAAGCTTTTCGAGCGTCACTTCGACGGCCTGTCCCGACGCGGGCGAAGGGACGAGGAGCCCTTCGGCGCGCACCGAAGCGCCGGTATTCGCTTTTGCAATATTTTCTTCTATCGCTTTGACGTCGGCTCCGGCGGAAGGGGACGTACGGTCGAAAGTCAGCTGGATCGATGCAAACGAGCTGCCGTCGTTTACTTGAATGAATACGAGATTTTTCGAATCGCGCACGGTTCTCACCCAGCCGCACACGGTGACGGCTTTTCCGTCGGGCTTTGATGCAAGCAGATCTTTTATGAGCGTCGGTTTCATGCGTACGATTGTAGCGATTTTATGTTGTTTGAGCAATGTGCCGCGCAAGTCAACGTTCGCATGAGCGTCGCATTCGCTTCGTTGCTGAAAATCCTCGCCGTCAATCCCTCGAAAATAAATCGCGCGTACGGTTTTCAACTGCGAACTGTTGCGCGGCAGAAAATATCGCTCATCCTAATTCCGAAGCTTTTTTATCAGACTTATTAAAACGCATCGATAAACGCTTTTTTGTTTTTGAATTCGAACACACGATAAAAATTGTCCGAATAGACCTGAGTCCCGTTTTTAAATACGGCACGCTGGGAAGCATCGTTGTATTGTTTTTGAGTTACAAGGAAAAAAATCGGCTCATTCGCTTTGTAATCATCGCGATAAAAACGCTCGGGTGTCAGCCATAAATCGCATTTAAATTTAGTTGGAATATATTTGACGCCGTCTATCGTATCATAATAAAGATTTCCGAATTCAACTCTGCCGTCCGTCATCATCGTAAAAACATTTGCATTCCAAAACGTCGCATAACCGAAATCGTAGTTGTCGTCGAGAAAGCGGCATACGGCGCGCTTATCAAGATTCCCATCTGAAGTTAAAACATCGATATAAGTGGTAAATGCCCCTAAAATGAGGGCAACAGAAAACGACACGCCGACAAGGTATTTTTTCAGCACGGAAAGATTTGGGCTTTCTAGAAACAGCGCAAAGCATGGGACACAATAAACAAGAGACGGAATAAAATATCGATCCTTGTATTCTGTATGAATTATTGCAAATGAATTTAAAACAATCATAACTGCAGCTATGATAAAGAAAAATCGTTTATGTTCCGATTCATGTTTTTTTATGCATACGACAAAACACACGATAAAAAATATAAACGCGCTATATAGCATAACGTTGTTTATCCCTGCAGGTCCGAAAACAAGCACACCGTTATGATAACCGAATATCTCAAATATCGATCGATGAACATCTGAAAAACTGACGTCTCCGATAGTATTGAATCGTATATCGTTCCATGTTGAAAATGAAAAAAGCCTCTTCAGCACCAATGAATTTACAATATATCCGAAACCGCTTAAAAAAATATTCATCACGGCATAGAACGTCGGCCTGTCTTTTATAAAAAAATGGGAAAAATCAAATGCTTCTTTTCGGTTTACAAGACGATAAACGGAAAAAGCGACAATTGCAAGTGCAATAGGAAACTGAAAATTCAAAATGTATCGTATACCCGACGCTCCTGAAATAAAGGCAAGCGTGAAAAAAACTATCGCAAACGTTTTTCTTTTTTTTGCCGAAAGCTCCGAATATGCGAGTGACAGAAAAAGCCCCGTATATATAAAACTTATCGTGATGTGCGGAATATAATAATTTCCGAATTGCACAATATTCCACATCGTACGCGACCAAGGTATAAAAATAAACAGTGCACACAGAAGCTTTATCCATCGGTTTTTTACACCGAGAGTTCCGAGCAAAAACCACAACGAGAGCGGCAACGCGAAACACAAAATAATCGCAGAGACGGCTTTTACCGTAAGCCAACTCGACGTAAATGCAAAGAGGAACGATGTAACAAGCTGCGTGTTTAAAAGGCGCAATTCCGTCGAATAATGCCATGAGCGCGGCCAAAATGTTTTATGCGTAAAGCATTCTTTGGCAAGCATGAGTTCAGATGCCATATCGCTGTCCATGTTTTGTATGCAGCGCGCAAAAGCACAGAATTCTGTCAAAATCACAGCTGCGATAAAAAACTGCACGATCAAAATTATCTTCGTTTTTTTTGAAAATTTAAGAAAAAACAAAGCGTCAAAAAAAATAACCGTAAAAATCGGAAATCCGATAAGCGGAGCAATTGTCTGCCGAACCTTTGCAGGATTTATAGGACGATGTAACATTTGTGTTTCGACAACGGTTTGAATATATGTGAAAATCTGTGCGGAATATGCGATCAAAGCTACGCTCACTGCAAGAGCTGCTGTAGATACAATTAAAAGGGTTATATCCGTTTTTTTTGAAAAAGCGTTCATTTCTATTTGCTCCTTTATATTTCCATTTGAATTGAACCGGTAAGTTGCGACCGGTCGGCGATTGTTTTACCGGCAAAGCGCCGAACTAAAAGATCATAATGTGCCATTCAAGTATAATATATACATCGGTCAAAATTCAATTGCGGCTTTATCATCAATCCCTCGAAAATAAATCGCGCGTATAGACTTTTTCTTTTACATCGTCCAAATCGTGCGCCGATCGGTTTGCGATTATGATGTCGCATTGCTTTTTAAATTCGTCGAGGTCTTTAATTATTTCCGAATTAAAAAAATCGCCTCCGCTGTACGTCGGTTCGTAGACGACGACCCGTATGCCCTTCGCTTTGATGCGCTTCATAACGCCTTGAATCGACGATTGACGGAAATTATCGCTGTCCGCTTTCATCGTCAGACGGTACACGCCGACCGTTTTCGGCTTTTTTGCGATTATCCGATCGGCGATAAAATCTTTGCGCGTCCTGTTCGATTCGACGATCGCGCCGATTAAATTGTTCGGAACGCGGTCGTAATTTGCGAGCAGCTGCTTCGTATCTTTCGGCAAACAATATCCGCCGTAACCGAACGACGGATTGTTGTAAAAGTCGCCGACGCGGGGATCGAGACATACGCCGCGTATAATCGATCGCGTGTCAAGCCCGCGGACTTCCGCGTACGTGTCGAGTTCGTTGAAATACGCGACACGCAACGCAAGAAAAGTGTTTGCAAACAGTTTAATTGCTTCCGCTTCGGTACAGTGCGGATAAAGCACGGGAATATCCTTTTTAATTGCGCCCGCTTTTAAAAGCGAAGCGAAGGTTTCAGCTTTTTCTTTGAGCGCTTCACAGTCTTTGGGATAGCTTACGACGATACGCGACGGGTAGAGGTTGTCGTAGAGCGCATGACCTTCGCGTAAAAATTCAGGAGAAAAGAGTATGTTCGGGAATTCTTTTTCTTTTCTGATTTTTTCCGTGTAGCCGACGGGAACCGTCGATTTTATGACGATCACCGTGTCGGGATTTATTTTTTTTACAAGGTCGATGACGGCTTCGACGGACGACGTATCGAAATAATTTTTTTCGGGATCGTAATTTGTCGGCGTCGAAACAATGACAAAGTCGGCTCCTTCGTATGCGAGTCGGGCATCGAGCGTCGCCGTGAGCGAAAGATTCCCTTTTGCAAGATAGGTTTCGATTTCTTTATCGACGATCGGAGATTTTTTGTTATTGAGCATATCGATCTTTTCCCGAACGATGTCGACGGCATATACGTCGTTGTGTTCGGCCAAAAGTATCGCGTTTGAAAGCCCTACATATCCAGTTCCTGCAACAGCTATTTTCATAGCAAAAACCTCCCGTAAAAAAATCTTTCAAAAAATACGGATAAAAATATCCTGCTCGGCGCCGCTTTGCAACAGCATACACATTATCGTTTGAGTCGTTTTACTTTTTTTGCCAATGCACGAATGCCCCCTGCCAGCATTTCGAAGAATTTAAAGACGTGCGGTGCGTGGGCTTTCATATCGGCGATGGTAAACAAAAGCGGCGACTGCATGATGCTTACGATGCGCTTGTCGTTTACGAGATGCACTTTATTAAATTGAAACTTCGGAGATTCGATCATGGTTTTTATATCGTCAGGAATCGTTCCCGCCTCTTTTATTCTTTTGAGAAGAGATGCGTCCGCAAGTTTGTAGTAGGGAACGTAATTTTTTCCGCCGAATTCGGACGAATAGTAGTGAATGATTTTTGCGTCTTTCAGATACGCGAGCCCCCCGTGGCTCAGCTGGCAGTTCCATTCGCCGTCCAAAAACGCATTTCCGAATCGCATCCGATACCATGCTTCATTAAATGCGCTTTGGTCGTGATGATCTTTTTTTACCGTATAGCCGTATTTCCACAGTTCGTGCCATAATTTAAAAAATTGCTTACTCGTTTCGGTATTTTTAACGAAGAATACGCCGCTGTTTATATGGAAACCGTTTTTTTTCGTTCCGCAAAAGCCGAGTTTTTTATCGCGTTTTAAAAAATAATCTTTGTGCACATGGTCGCCCAGCATAACGTGACCGTCGAGTACGCCGGCTATATCGGCTGTATGCTTTTCAACTGAAGATAGTTCGCCGGTTATTACGGTATCGCAATCGATATATAAAAAATCGTCGTGAATATAATCGGGAATCGTCGTCTTCAATATACGCGAGCGGGCGACGCCGTTCACGGTATCGTCGAATGAAACGGGGATGACCGACGCTGCGTAGGATTTGAGCTCGGAACGCTTGCCGAAAAAAGAAGCGGCCGTTGTATCGTCGACAAGAAAAACGACGTCGGCATCTTTCATGTGACGCCTGAGCGAATAGACGGACATAAGCGCCTGTTCGTAATAGAGATCGTTCGGACTCGATACCAAAACGTATACATACTTCATTCGGCATATCCTTTGCGTTTCGCCGCATATAAAATACCGCAGGCGACCGATGTCTGTACGTAACCGCATTCGTTTAATCGCCGAATAATCCATTCGTTTCCCGATATCTCGTTATCGTTATCGCGTATCGATTTGTCGAGAAAGAGGATGTAATCCGGCAGTCTGTGACCGGCGAAATCTTCGTAATACGGCTCGATTCTGTAGTCGCTCGGCGGCAGCCGCCACGTTGTCGGTGCGCCGCATGCAAGATTCTTATCGACCAGATACGCCCACGGCGCAAGCTGCGAAATAAAAATTGTATCGCCTTTTTCGGTATCGATACGTTCAAGCGTATGCAGGATGCTGTCGTATTGCCGTTTGTATATACTGCCGGTATAGAGCCCACTTGCCGGCCCCTGTGTTATTTTTTCTGTTGCCGGATGGCGTGAGGGAATAAACGCAATATGCGGAAAAAGGCGGATATCTCTATACGTCAGATTGACTCGATAAAAAAAAGTACCGCACACGATAATCGCAAGCGGAAGATATTTTAATAATCGATTGGAAAGTTTTTCAGACGGAAAAGCATTTTCGAACGATTGTATATAAACGGATGCTATGCCGCCGGAAACTACAACCATTCCTATGGAACAGACACCGAAACTCGTATCGGATGCGTAACAAAAAAAATACGATAAAATTAATCCGGGGATGATAAAGTACAGTAATTCTCTTTTGTATTCGACGGCGGCTTTTTTTAGGGTATACGGAGAAAACAGCAACGCCGTAAAGATACCGTAATGAAAAAATGCCATGATAAAAGCTCCGCAATCTTTTTCGATTACGATACCGTTTACGACGAGCAGGATGGTATTAAGTAAAAATAAAAGCGGTTTTGTCTTCGGCGTCAGCGCGATACGTTTTTTTAAAACGGCAATATATGCGGCGATTATCGGCAGATTCGTGATTACATACGGAAAGAGAATGAGACGCGGACATTTATAGAGGCGCTTTATCGTGTGGATCGGCTTTCGTCCGTATGCCGGATCGTTGAAAATATATTTTAAAGATTTCAAAATGCTTACAGGATCCGTTTTGTACAGTACCGCAGCGATATATATCACGGCTACGAAAACCGTACCTGCCCAAATACAAAGCCAGAGTTTCCATCTTTTTCTCGTCGCAGAAAAGATCAGCAGCGCAGCCGATACTGTAATGTATACGAGCGCAAGGTAAGGATTGCACAGTACCGCCAGCGCAAAAAAAATGCCGGATATAAAAAGAAACAACCTATGCCGGTGCAGCTCAAAGAATGCGTATAACGCGACGATACCCAAAAGATAGGTTTCGCAGCCGATCACATAATACGACGGTCCGTTTATACACGCGCGTGCAAAGATCAAAGCGACAAGCGCTAAAGTCAATGAAGCCGAACGGCGCATTTTTTTTGAAAAAATACAATACGCCGCGACTGCCGTCAACGCTTGAAAGAACAACGTTGCGATTCTAAAAAAAAGATATATTCCGTCCGTACTTCCGACGATTTTAATAAAAAGCGCATACAGCGGATATAAAAGCGGTTCATAGCTTTGCGTCGGCGACCAATCGTCGATGAACAGCCGTTCGCCGGTCATCATACGGTTTACCGTAGACAGGTAAAACCCTTCGTCAGACCAGCAAAAACTGTAAAACAGATTGTTAAAAAGCAGCAAAGCGGTTATAGCGATTACGGCGTACGCAAATAACACGGTTTTATGTTTTACCGTCATAACGTATAATTTTAATTTGGAATTATATTGTTGTCAATTCGGGTTTTCATACATACACATAATATGGTCAAAAAACGTTTTTTCGGCAGATTTTTTTTCAGACAGTTTATATGAAAGTTTATGTATGTCCGACATTCTTTGTATTTGATTAAAACGTGTTTCCGAATACGGCGTACTCAGTTCTCTTTGAAGGATATGCGGCGGCAAATCGGGAAACCACGGAACGGCTTTCCAGTTTTTCGGATATCGTTCGGTTGCCAGTTTGAAAAAGAAATAAAAGACAAAATAATGCAGTAAAAAATTATGACTTTTCCAATAATCGAATAGATAGTCTCTGGTCAACGTTAAGATAGGGTTGTTTTTTTCAGAATGGATAAACCAGTTCTGTGCTGCAATACCGGGATCATTTCGCTCTCGTGTTTGAAATACAAAAAGCGGTACATTAAATGCATATTCAGGATATTTTGTACAAAATACGGTTGCATCGATCCATGTTCCGCCGTAGGTTATCAATAACTGTAATCGTAAAAGGTCTGAAAAATGAGTATCGGATATAACCCCCTTTCGATATTTTTCTTTTATATATTCCGGAAAATCGACGTAGTCGTATATGTTCTTATAGGTAATTATAATAATTTTATTATTCGGCATATTTTTATGTAACGATTTTAGACAACATTTACAAAGCGGCGGCGCATTTTCAATTCCTTGCAGCCAACACCACCAAATTATATTATTTTGCTCAGTACCTGTGCCGGGAACAGGAGAGTTTACGGTAAAATTTTTATATTTATACTTAAGATAGGTGAATATAATCCAATCTTTATTGGTTTTTTTCAAATCGGGATCGAGCGATTTGCCGGTGAATATAAACCAGCATTTTAAACAAAGAAAACGCAGATAAGCGATTATTTTTTGAATCAGATCTTTGTAGTTCTTTTGTTGAAACAGTATCTTCGATTTCGTAATTAAATTCATATTTATTCCATTATAAAAAATAGATTACAACACCCGCAAAGATTATGCTCATTGCGATCAGTTTTCGTTTGCTCAAGTGTTCTTTTAAAAAAAGTTTACCGAGCAGAATGACAAATATATAACTTGACGCTTCAACGATGGGAATATACGAGACGGGTACCTTTTTCAGTGCGATTAAATCGATGCAAACGGCAATAAAATAAATCGTATATGCGGAAATGACGGGAACGTTAAAATATTCGGCAAATACGGAACCGTATTTTTTCCCGGCGGCTTTTTTTAAAATAATTTGAGAACACGCCGAAATGAAAACCGATATAAAAAGCAGGGCTATATAAAAGATCATGTCATGCATCGTTTTTTTCCATGCATAAGACTACGATGCCGCACAGTATCATAACGGCGCCGATGATCATCGTATAGGAAATCTTTTCTTTGAAGATCAAGGAGCCGAAGACGATTCCCCAAATGATCGTCGCCGTTTTATTTGCCGTCGCAATCGACAGGGGGATCGCTTTCAATACTTGCTGCCAGATAATCGCATAGACACATAAAATAAAAAATATAAGGCAATATAACAAAATAAATTTTGTTGAAAGAAAAGTTTCCCGTACGGCGAATTTTCCGATAACGGCATAGAGACTGTATATGAGGAAAGCAAAGTGCATCAATAAGATGTAAATTATATTATTCTTTTGATGCTGCATGGGTATTTTCCGATTTTATTTCTTTTATAGTAAATTTCGGAGTAGCATTTACAGTCAAATATATCCGGCCGACGTATGTTCCGATTATACCCAACGAAACAAGTATCATTCCTCCAAGTATAAGTAAAAGGATGACAATCGTTGTCCAGCCGGCAACATCGGCTTTACCGCGTAGATATACGACCGCATAATAGACAGCCAAAATCAATCCGATAAATGCAGAAATAAATCCCAAACAAGATGCTATGTTGAGCGGGACGGTAGAGAATCCGAATAGCATACGGAAAAATACTTGTATGGACTTTATTAAATTGTAATTGCTTTTTCCTGTTGTACGCTTGTGATGTTTAATCGATATCTGTGTAATATTTCTCGTTATTTGAAAGATAAGGCCGTCGATGTACGGAAATAGATTGTTAAATTTTATTATTTCTTTTACGACTGATGAATGAATTATTTTAAAAGGTGAAAGATAGATATCTTTCGGTTTTTGAATCGTAATTTCGCTTATTTTTCCGTTAAGCCAGCTGCCGATGTTTTTCCAAAGTTTTTGTTCTTTTACAGAGAAGTTTGCATAGCAGACGTCATAGCCCTTTTTCGCTTCATTATATAATTTTAAAATATCATACGGCGAATGCTGCAGATCATCATCCATGACAATGATCCATTTGCCGCTTGCATAATTGAGACCTGCCAGAATGGCACTGTCCTGTCCTGCGTTTTTTCTTAAATTGATACCGATCATTACGGGGTTTGTTTTTATTATTTTTTTTATCTCATCCCAGCTGTTATCGTGACTGCAGTCGTTGACCATAATCTGCTCGTAATCGATTCCTTTTAACGCGTCTGCAATTTGTGAGGTGAGTTCTGCAATACAATCTTTGCTGTTATAAACGGGAATAACAATACTGATTTCTTTTTGGAACATTTCTTCTGCCATATTATAATACCTTTATCGGTTGCTGCCGTATTGTCGTATTGCTGTAATAACCGCGTCCTGTTCTTCAGGACGGATACCGTAATATAAGGGTAAGCGTATAAGCCGTTCGCTGTATTGTGTCGTATAGATGTCTTTCCCGTCAAAACGACCGTAAATTATCCCTGCAGGAGCACTGTGCAACGGAATATAATGAAAAACAGATTGAATTTCTTTTTTCCTAAGATATGCTATGAGGTCATTTCGCATTACAGGATCTTTTGCGATGAGGTAAAAGATATGCGCATTATGTTTACATTCAGAGGGCACTAAGGGCAAGCGGAGTACGGACTCTACGGCGTCACCTGTAAACGCATTAAAATAGGTATTCCATACGTTCATGCGATAATTTTGTATTATCTCTGCACTTTCTAGTTGGCCCCATAAATAAGCGGCATTTAAATCACTCGGTAAATAAGAAGACCCGTAAGTGCGCCACGTGTATTTATCTACTTCACCGCGGATAAATTTACTTCTATCTGTTCCTTTTTCACGGATCATTTCCGCTTCTTCCGAATCTTTGTCATGATTGATGATGAGAGCACCGCCTTCGCCCATACTAAGGTTTTTTGTTTCGTGAAACGATAGACAGCCGAAATCACCGATCGTGCCTGCAAGCCGGTTTTTATATGTGGAAAATATTGCCTGTGCCGCATCTTCAATAACAAAAATGTTGTGTCGGCGCGCTATATCCATAATAGTATCCATTTCGCAGACGACACCGGCGTAATGTACGACTACGATAGCTTTTGTCTTTGGCGTAATTGCTTTTTCGATTTTATTTTCATCGATATTCAACGTGTCGGGGCGGATATCAACGAAAACGAGCTTCGCTCCGCGTTGTACAAATGCATCGGCTGTCGAACAGAATGTGTAAGAGGGAAGGATCACTTCATCGCCGTTTTTAACATGACAAAGCAGAGCCGCCATTTCAAGCGCGGAAGTACAGGATGTTGTGAGTAATATTTTTCTGTTAAATTTTTTTTGAAGGTATTCGGTACATCGTTTAGTAAACGGGCCGTCGCCGCAAAGTTTACGATTATGTATCGCCGCTTGAATATATTTTATTTCAGTTCCAACTACCGGAGGAATATTAAATGGAATCATATTATTTATCATAATAGTTGCATATTATTGATGTCAAGTAGCCGAAATTTTTTTATATTTTTATTATCTTTTATGTATCCTTCGAGAGACGGATGCGAGCAAAAGTTTTGCCGTGTCGTTTTGCAGTAGAATTTCCACTGCAGCATATATTGCCGAGCCTGTTGCAAGACCGGCTGCTATCTGAAGCAGTGCGCTTGGAATTATCTTAATTAAAAAACAGACGGAAACGTACATAGCGATTGTTCCGATAGCGCTTTGAAGGATCTGTTTCCCTAAATATGAAAGAAGTTTTTTTAAATGAGAAAATGAGCAGAATAATTGAATGACGGTGATCGAGAATTCAACGATCAGCGTTGAGATGCCCGCACCGAAAACGCCCCAGAGCGGAATAAAGATATAATTCAAGACGATGTTGAGAATGGTACCGAAAATCTGCGAATATAAAATAAAACGCTCTTTGCGGTTCGGCGTTAGGATTACATTATTTAAAAAAGACGCAAACGAAACGGCGATGATTATCGGCGCCATGCAATACAAAACAGGGAGCGCCGGCAAATACTGTACACCGCTGAACACTGTTATAAGCGGTTTTCCGATGACGATAAGACCTGCGGTCGCCGGAAACGAAAAAAACGATACGACGCCTATAGCTTTTTTTACCATATCGTCGTATTTTTGCATTTGCCCCAGTTCTATATAGTAGGAGCTGCGCGGAAGCAGCGTGCCGGTAATCGCGGTGATCATCTGCACGACCAATCTGCGTATTTTACTTGCTGCGGTATAATAGCCGACGGAGCTGTCGTCCATCATAAAGCCGAGCATAACGGTATCCATAGCCGAATGAATTTTTACTGCACATACCATACCGAAAAAAACCGATATTGGTTTAATATGTTTTTTTATTTCAAGCGTCGTTTTTTCAAAAATATTGATAAATTTTCTTGCATATACAATATTACAGACATTCATGCCGGCGTTTGAAATGATGCCCATAACCGCATACGCTACATAATCGTTTTTGCTGCGCACGAAGATAAATAAAAAGGCTAAGCTCACTATTTGAAAAAAAGCGGAGCGGAGTGTTATATATCGGTATTCTTCTTCAACGGCATACAGCCACTCCAAACCCATGGTGATAAACAGTATTTTGGAAGAACAGACGATAAGCAAAATTTGATAGTCATGAAATTTCCGGATGCACAAAAGGCTTACCGCGAACAAAATATAGGCGATGATCGTTGAAACGCCGTTTATGAGGAGAATTTCACGCGAGAATTTATTCAGCTTGAAAGGATCGTCCCGTATTTTTGCCGCTTCCCGTGCCGCATAGGAGCTGATGCCGAGTCCCGCGAGCATGACGAGATAATCGATGACGGAGTTCGCAAAATTTATTTTACCGATTCCATCCGGCATCAATATGCGCGATGCATACGGAAATGAAATAATCGGAAATGCGAGATTCATAAACGAACGTATGAAATTATAAAACGCATTCTTTTTCAACGATTTTTGCGTCATAGTATTTTATGATAACAGATTTTGCGTGAGCCGACAAGTTTACGCTTGACAGCTTTACGGCTGAAATTTACTCGGTAAAAATCGGTCGGTCTTATAGCGCGATAAGAAACCTCCGAATATATACACAGTACGCAATGCGGAGTATGTACAAAGCCAAATTTAGTTGGTATACTATTTGAACAGAAAATGAAAGAGATACCTATCGAAACATTACGACAGATACAGTTGCGGCTTCTCAAATGTATAAACACTATTTGTGTTGAGAATAATTTACACTATTCTCTGTGCGGCGGAACGCTTATCGGTGCGATTCGTCATAAGGGATATATACCGTGGGATGATGATATTGATGTTATTTTCCCGCGCGGTGATTATGAACAATTTATTGAAATTGCTGAAAAGCGTTTGCCGGATAATCTTGCGGTATATACATGTTTTAATAAGCCTGATTACTATTACCCGTTTGCCAAACTTGTAGATACGACGACGATTCTGGAAGAACGCTGTGACAGGCTTTTTGACGGGTTGGGTATATATGTCGATCTGTTTCCCTGTGACGGGCTCCCGAACGATGAAAAAAAACGTAACGCGTATTGGAATGTAATCCGTATTTGGAAACGGCTTAATACTATGGTATATCAGAGAACGGTGGATGGCGAATCATTGCCGAAACGTCTGCTTCGCAAATCGGTTTTCTTTTTATATCGATTCAAATCAAAATCTTCGCTTGCAAAAAAAATCAACAACTTGGCGATGCAAAACCCTTTTGCGACATCCGAATATGTCGCCTGTTCCGTAGCGGGTTATGGAATAAAGGAACAAATCAGGAGAACAGTTTTTGATTCGTACATCGATGTTCCGTTTGAAGGCGAATTATTTAAATCTTTTTCAGGATACGATGAGTATCTTTGCAGCCTTTATGGCAATTATATGCAATTGCCGCCTGAAGATAAACGAGTTTTACGCCATCAATTTAAAGCATGGTATAAATAAAATTAGAGTGAGGATGTAATGGGTGTAGTGGCGCTAATCATAGCCGGCGGATCCGGACAGCGGATGGGACAAAGTATTCCGAAACAATTTATCGTCGTAAACGGAAAGCCGGTAATTGTATATACGCTTGAAACGTTTCAAAATCACAACGGTGTCGATGCGATTGCGGTAGTCTGCATTAAAGGGTGGGAACATACACTCGAAGAGTATGCAAAGCAATTCAATATTACGAAATTGTACCATATTGTATCGGGAGGCAATTGCGGACATGAATCGATAAAAAACGGCGTTTTTGAACTTGAGCGCCATTATGCAGGAGATACCGTTGTTTTAATTCACGACGCTATTCGTCCGTTGGTTTCAAGTGAGATAATTTCAGACTGTATAGCAAAGACAAAAGAATATGGGTGTGCTGTTGCCGTTATTCCCTGTGCCGAAGCAATGCTTGTAACGGAAGACGGATTGGTTTCGGACGCAAGTTATCCGAGAGATAAATTAAAACGGACACAGACGCCGCAAGGTTTTTATTTGGAAACTATCTGTGCCGTACATAGACTCGCGCAAAAAAAAGGAATTACCGACAGTATTGCATCGTGTACTTTGATGATTGAAATGGGAAAGAGAATATTTTTTTCAAAAGGATCGGAAAAAAATATAAAACTGACGACATTGGAAGATATCGATATCTTTAAAGCGCTGTTAAATGAACAGAGCGCCGCACGGTTAAAAGACACATGAACTATACTGCATCATATTTGAACGATATCGATACGGCGATTTCTGCAATAAATTGCAAAGAAAAATTGTTTCACCGAAGCATATTGATCACCGGCAGTTCCGGTATGATCTGTTCGCCGGTGATAGATATATTATTTGCGTTGAATAAAAAATACGATGCTCACATAAAGATTCATATTGCAGGAAGAAATCGAGAGCGTATAGTAAAGCGATTTGCACCGTTTAAATGCAGTACCGATTTCGAATTCATTCGATTTGATGCGACGATGGATGTTTCTCTTGATACCGCTACGGATTATATCATTTACGGTGCAAGCAATGCCGATCCGGTTTCACTTAATAGATATCCCGTGGAAACGGTTTTAACAAATATTATCGGATTGCATTCGCTTTTGAAATACTCGTTTGAAAAAAAAATAAAACGTTTGCTGTATATTTCTTCCGGCGAAATTTACGGGATAAAAAATAACGGCGAGCCGTATCGAGAAGACGATTACGGTTATATCGATGTTTTAAATGCGCGTGCATGTTATCCGTGCTCAAAGCGTGCCGCTGAAAATTTATGTATTTCATATACAAAAGAATATGCCGTTGATACGGTCATTGTACGACCCGGACATATTTACGGTCCGACTATCACTGAAACCGACAGCCGCGCTTCGGCACAGTTTACCCGGGATGCGCTTGCAAAAAAAGATATCGTAATGAAAAGCGGAGGAGCGCAGTTGCGTTCGTATTGCTATGTAATGGATTGTGCATCGGCTCTATTGACGGTTTTATTGGCGGGGAAAACGGGAAACGCATATAATATCGCAAATCCGAATTCAACGGTTACCGTTCGGCGTCTCGCGCAGGAATTCGCCGATGCGTCGGGAACAAAAATCATCTTTCAAAATGCGACGGATGCGGAGAAAAAAAGCTATAATCTTATGGAAAATTCGTCCCTCGATTCGACAAAATTGGAAGCGCTTGGCTGGAAACCGCGCTTTAGTCTAAAAGACGGCGTATCCCGAACGCTTGAAATACTTCAGGAGAACGGTAATTAAAAATTGTATTTCGCTCTCAGCGAAAATTCAAAGCCGTATACGTAGTTTTTCCGTATATAGTTCCGATTGGAAATATACGTATACCCGATGGTACCGGTGAGACACAGCGATTTGAAAAAGAAAAACGACGTTTCGGCACCCCACGTGAGATAGGCTTCGTAATTTGCCCAATAATCTTTTTTTATTGTGCTGTCACCGGGTTTGGCACTCTTATATACGGCTTTATTGAGAATGTAATTTATATCGGGGCAGTAGCGGTGAAAAAACACCATCGTGCTTCCGCGCGGATAATATACCCGGTATCCTAAAAATTGACTGTTCCCGAAGTACCCGGATCCTGCGCCGAGCGACTGTCCGCGGTTCGTATACCCGTGCTTCATCTGGTGATGTGCATAATAGCCCATGTATTCCCATTGCAGTTGAAAATCCTGCGACATTTCGAAATTGTTCCATTCGAACAAAAGCTCGCTGTGCAGATTTACGCCCGCGAGTTTGTTCGGAAACAGTTTATAGAGCGGCAATGGAATATATTGATGAAGCCCGACGGTATAGACAGCCGTGTGGAAGGGATTTCTTGTTTCACTTGTTGTATAATCGTCAATGCCGAGTTCACCGTAGACTGTAAAACCGATTTGCGGAAAACGCCACGCAGCATTAAACGCGATCTTTTGATCTTCTCCGTCACCGCTTACGTCGTTTGCGTGTGATGTCGTAAACAGTCTGCCGATATATTTGAGATTTTTCCAATTCCATTTTGTCAAAAAAATTCTGTTGAGTCCGACCGTAAGACCCGGTATAAACGACGGCGCATAGCTCAATGAAATACCGTTTATCATCGTATGATCGTTCGAAGCATCTTTATCGAAATAATCCGATTCGGTCAGCATCCCGGTCCACATACGCGCTTCGATATCGCCGACGTACCATTTGAGCCACGGCAGCCGTATGCTCGTGCGGCGCACACCGAAATCGATTTTCGGATAGCTTGCGGCATTGTTGCTGCCGAGCATGGGATTGAGGAGGGCGGGGCCGAGCCACGGCGACTGCGTCCCGAAGCCTACGGTTAGGGTTTTCCACGTATAGCGGATTTCCGTATCTCCCCAATCGAACGTAAAAAACGGTGCGTCTCCGAACCGCTGTGGCGCATCTATGCCGGCATAGCTTCCGTCGGATAATTTATATCCCCAAAAATAGCCGTATTCACTGGCATTCGGATCGGTAACTTCACGATTTTTGAGTTCAAACGCCGCATTTTGCGAAAAAGAAAGCTGCGGCTTTAGCGTGAGCTCGACACCGTACGCTTGCAATCGCGCACCGCCGGTCAACGATGTATTATAGCCGCGCCCTTGCCACAGTGCGCCGTCGTTTTGCCCGTAAGGAGCGGCCGTATTGACACTCTGGTACCATTCGGGACCGTAGATTTTCCACGAAAGGTTTTTATTTCCGTTGATAAAGCGAGTTGTCCCGAGATTGTTGTTTTGCCATATATTGCGCGCATCGTTTTGCGCTTCTTCGGAAAGTTCCCATACCGAATCGCTTAAAGTTCTGTAGTTTAGGGTAGGGCGCTCGACGAGACCCTGCAGCGAGAGAAAATCGTAATAGTTTTCTTCGATCGATTTTAACGTCTCTTGTGCGGATATGCTGCCGTATGCAAGCGCAAAAACGAGCGGCAACGCCGAAAGTTTTTTTGAGATATTCATTGCTACGATAATAATCGATTGCATGGGGATCGTCAACAATGCGCTTGACATAAAAATGCAAATCGAGTAAAGTAGTCGATATGCCGCTATAGCTCAGTTGGTAGAGCAATGGACTGAAAATCCATGTGTCGTTGGTCCGATTCCAACTGGTGGCATACGAACGGCAGCACGGCTGCCGTTTTTTTTATTCGTGCGGAGGGTTATCTCGCGATCTTATGCATACGCTCGCTTAAAACTATATGAAAAACGATAAATCGATTACAGCGGTATTTACGGGCGGCGGTACGGGCGGACACATCTATCCGGGACTTGCAGTCGCGGACGAGCTGCGCAAAAAGGCTGCGGCGCGAGGAGCTGCCCTTACCATCTGCTGGATCGGATCTTCTTCCGGCATGGATAAAACTGTCGTCGAAAAAAACGTCGACGAAGCGGGGCGGAAAAGTGCGGACGCGTTTTACGGAATTCCTGCGGGAAAACTTCGCCGCTATTTTTCTCTGAAAACCGTTTCCGATATGTTTAAAGTCGTCGGAGGATTTTTTGCTTCTCTTGCGATTTTAATAAAATTAAAACCCGCCGTCCTCTTTTCCAAAGGCGGTTTTGTGAGCGTCCCGCCGTGCGCGGCTGCAAAGCTGCTCGGCATTCCCGTGTATACGCACGAATGCGATTTTACGCCGGGGCTTGCGACGAAAATCAACAGCATCGCGGCAAAGCGCATCCTCGTGTCGTATAAAGAAACCGAAAAATTTTTTAAAGTGGCATATCGCAAAAAGATAATCGTAACGGGGAATCCCGTCAGGGAAGCTTTTTACCGCGCTTCTTCCGAACGCGGCCGCGCGTTTTTAAATAGCTCCGGCAATACAAAGCCCGTTCTCCTCGTACTCGGCGGAAGTTCCGGAGCCGTGCAGATAAACGAACTTGTCAGAGAAAATCTCGACCGCTTGTGTGCGTCATTTTTCGTCGTACATCAGACGGGAGTAAAAAACGCCGACACTGTCCGGCACGCGGACTACGTGCAGTATCCGTTTTTGTATTCCGAAATGAGCGACGTCATCGCTGCAAGCGATATCGTGCTTTCTCGCGCGGGAGCGAATTCGATTTGGGAATGCGCCGTTTTAAAAAAGCCGCTCGTGCTCATCCCGCTTACGGGTTCCGGTACGAGAGGCGACCAGGAAGACAACGCGCGCTATTTTGCGGAGAGGGGAGCGGCGGTCGTGCTTTCACGGGAGAAAGCGAATTCGGAAGAACTTTTGCGTGCTCTTGAAAAACTTTTGTCGAGCGAAGAGCGGCGTCTCATGAGCGAAAACTGCGCCGCTCTTGCCGGATGCGGAAAGCCTGGTGAAAATATTGCCGAAATCGTGTATACTGCGATGTTCGGAGGATCATGAGCGATGCCGTATTCCTATGCGCCGGTCGATATCGTTTTTTTATTGATTTTGCTTTTTTTCGTCATAACGGCGGCTTCCCGCGGTTTGATAAAAGAATTTTTCGATAAAGCCGCCTTTGTCGCAGGCATCGTCGCTGCGGTTTTGTGTACGCCGCTTCTCGAGCCCTTTGTCCGCGACGGCATCCGTAACGCGCTTTTGGCAAAAGTCGTTTCGTTTTTATTGATTTTTATCATCGCATTCCTCATCGTAAAGATCGTTCAGGAAATCGTCAGCCGTATTTTTTCCGGTGAAATTTTGCAGGGACTCGACCGCGCGCTCGGATTCGTGTTCGGCATCGTCGAAGGGCTCGCAGTCATCTCCCTCATCATCGTCGCACTCAAAGTGCAGCCGTGGTTCAACATCCGTCCGCTTTTCGAGTCGAGTATCTTTTACCGGCTGCTCGACGGCATTATCAGAGTTTCGGAAACGAAGCTTCAGGAGCTGCCTGCCTGATGTTTGAAAACATTATCCGACAGGAAGCATCTTCGCTTCTTGAAAACGACATACGTTCATCGTCCCTTCCGGGTGCCCTTCTTTTTTACGGTCCCTCGTCGTCGGGAAAACTTTCGTGCGCGCTTGAGTGTGCCCGCGTTCTTTCGTGCACGGGAGAAGAAAAAGGCGCGTGGCAGTGTACGTGTCCTTCGTGTCTCCGTCATAAAGCCCTCGTTCATCAAAATACGATACTCGCAGGCCCGCGCGACTGCACGCTTGAAATCGCTTCGTGCCTTTCGGTTTTCCTTTCGGCGCACAAAAAGAGCGCACCCTATGAACGAAGCGCCCGCTATCTTTTTTTGCGCAGCGTGAGAAAATTGACTATGCGATTTAATCCCGTCGTGCTGCAGGATGATGACAAGCTTTCGAAAATCGCGCCCATCATCGCTTCCATAGACGAATACATGGAGACGATCGATTTTCCGCACGAATTACCGGACGCCGAAACGCTTGAAAAGACGTGCGGAGAAATACAAAAGCTGTGCCGAAAACTCGAATCCGATTTTTTGCCGGACGCGATTCCGATCAAACACATACGCGCCGTATCCGCATGGGCGCATATAAAATCGTCCGAAGGAAAAAAGACGATCGTTTTGGAAAACGCCGAGCGCATGAACGAAAGCGCGCGGAACGCGCTGTTGAAAATTCTCGAAGAGCCGCCGGAAGACGCGGTTTTTATTTTGACGACGGAAAAACGTTCGTCCGTTATGCCGACGATCCTCTCCCGCGTAAGACCGTATCGATTCCGCGAGCGGACGAAAGCCGAACAGCTTGAAGTCGTGCGCCGTATTTTTCACGACGATGCGTGGAACGGAACTCTCGGCGAATACTTTGAAACTTTTCTTCCCGTCGCTCCCGAAAAAATCAGAGACTGTGCGGCATCTTTTTTTAAGAGCGTTGCATCGAACGCGATTCCCGACTGCGCAAAGATATTAAAAGACTGCGCTTCATTCGAAGTGCGTCTCATGTTCCGCATCTTCCTCGACGGCATCGCGCGGACGCAAAGACCGCTTGTAAAAAGCGCTTCGGGCGCCGAAAGTTCTGCCGAATGTATGGCATCTCTCAGGGAGTGCTGGCTCGCCGTTTCCGTCTACAACGAGTCTCCTCTTGCCGCATTGGAAAACCTCACGCGGACGTTTTTTAAAATTAACAAAACGCACGATTTCGTCTTCAAGGCCGCCTATGAGTGATTATTTCAGGCGCGTCAGCGAAAAAATCGCAAAGCTTCCTTCCGAGCAGGTAAAAGAATTCTTAAAAGACGTATGCAGCGAAAACGAAATTTTCGATTCGGTTTTGGAGTCTCTTTCGACGGGACTCGTCATCGTCGATAAAGATTGGAAATTGATCTTGACGAATAAAGCGGCCGAACGCTACGTGCCCTTTTCGATCCGCCCGGACGATCCGAAAGCGGAAAGCATTCCGCTCCCGCGCCTCGTCGACAACGCCGAAATCGCCGATTTTTTAAATGACTGCAGAGAACACAACCGCTCGAACGTTTCCGACGAATTTACGACCGAGACGGCGGGCGGCAGCGTGCGTTTTATAACGCTTACTGTTTTGCCTCTTGTTAAAAAGAGAGAAGTGTCCGGTTCCATCGTTACCGTGCGCGATATCACCGAAAAACGCAATCGGGAAATACTGCTTCGCCGCATGGAAAATCTTGCCGGCTTGACGAACCTTGCGGCGGGCATGGCGCATGAAATCAAAAACCCGCTCGGCGCCATCGGCATTCACGTACAGCTCGTGCAAAAAGCGGTAAAAAGAGAGAGAGAGGGAAGCGGCATGCTGCCCGATAAAAAATTCCTCGAAGCGCACCTCGATATCGTAAACGAAGAAATCGACAACCTCAATAAAAAAGTGACCGACTTTCTCATGGCAGTCCGTCCGGTGAACGCAAAGCTCGAACTTATCGATATCGGAAAACTTGTTAAAGAAGTGTCCGCTTTTATCGCGCCGGAATTTCACGACAGCTGCATTACGGTGAGCGTCCGCGTAAGTGAGAAAACGGTGCGCCTTCTTATCGACGAAAAACTTTTTAAAGACGTGTTTATCAATATGGCGCAAAACGCTCTTTCGGCGATACGGGAAAAATATTCCGACTGTACATCGGCAAGATCGGATGCTCAATGTCCGGGACTCTTTGCCGTCGAAACCTTTGTAAAAGACGACGCTTATATCATAACGATTTCGGACAACGGGATCGGCATGAGCGAAGAAACCGCTTCTCACATCTTCGAACCCTATTTTACGACGAAAGCGAAGGGGACGGGGCTCGGCATGACGATCACGTATAAAATTATTAAGGAATTTTCAGGCGATATTCAAGTTTCATCCGTCGCGGGCGAAGGTACCGTTTTTACGATAACGCTTCCCGTGCCGCAGACGGACAGAAAACTGCTCGGCGAACATAAAACGAAACGGATCGAAGACGATTCGGCAAAGATTGCGGACAAGATGGCGAAAAAATGAAATTCACGATCCTTATCATCGACGATGAAAAAAATATCCGCGAAGGTCTCGGCGCCGCCTTCGAAATGGAAGGCTATGAAGTGCGACTCGCGGCAAACGGAAAAGAAGGGCTCGACCTTATTGCAAAGGGCGACATCGATTTGGTCATCACCGATCTCCGCATGGACGGTATTTCAGGCGAAGAAGTGCTCCGCCGCGTGACGACGGAAACGCCCGGCATACCGGTCATCGTGCTTACGGGACACGGAAGTATCGATGCGGCCGTCGATGCGATGAGAAACGGCGCTTACGATTTTTTAACAAAGCCGCTCAACCTCGATCGCCTTTCGATCCTCGTCAAGCGCGCGCTCGAACGGAGAGAGCTTTCGCTTCAGCACACGCAGCTGAAAGCCGAAGTTTCAAGCGCCCATACGCTCGACAATATGATCGGTAAAAGCGGCGAAATGCAAAAAGTGTTTACGCTTATTAAAAAAGTCGCACCGACGAAAGCGTCCGTTTTGATAACGGGCGAAAGCGGCGTGGGAAAAGAGCTCGTCGCAGACGCGATCCACAATCTCTCTCCGAGAAGCGCTCACGAAATGATAAAAGTGCACTGTGCGGCTTTGAGCGAAACGCTGCTCGAAAGCGAACTGTTCGGTCACGAAAAAGGCGCGTACACCGGAGCCGAAAAAATGCAAAAGGGGCGTTTCGAACTCGCGCACGAAAGCACGATCTTTCTCGATGAAATAGGCGAAGTCAACGCGAACGTGCAGGTAAAACTTTTGCGCGTTCTGCAGGATCATAAAATCATCCGTGTCGGCGGAGAAAAAACGATCGACATCGACGTGCGCGTCATCGCCGCGACGAACCGCGATATGGAAAAAGAAGTAAAAGAAGGAAGATTCCGCGAAGATTTGTATTACCGGCTCAACGTCGTGCACATCGCCGTGCCTCCGCTTCGCGAACGACGTGACGATATTCCGCTTTTATTGAATGCGTTTTTAAAAGAATACGCGAAGGAAAACGGCAAAAACGTCACGGGCATCGACAACCGCGCCCGAGCGCTTTTATACAAATACGATTGGCCGGGCAATATCCGAGAGCTTCGCAACTGTATCGAAAGCGCCGTCGTTATGTGCGGCGGAAACGAAATCACTCCGGAAGATTTACCGCCGACGGTGAGCGCATCGATCGCCGCGCCTTCGATTACGATACCGGTCGGTACGACGCTCGACGATGCGGAAAAAGCGATCATCTGCGAAAACCTCGCGGCGAACAAGGGAAACAAAAGCAAAACGGCCGACATTCTCGGCATAGGCCGGAAAACGCTGCATCGCAAATTGCAGGAATACGGCATAGGGGAAAGCGAAATCTAAGCGGCTCGTCGTTCGTGCGGTGCGTTTAACGGGACGCGGCTGTCGAAAAACTAAGCGGTTCAAGGGGCTGCGTCGTTCGTGCGTCGCGTTTAACGGATCGAATTTTTATACGCGAGTATCGCTTTATACGCTTCGACGATTTCTTCGGTCTTTTTGTGCGCGACGCGCTGCACCGTTTCGTTTTCGGTATTCGAATCGGGATGAAAAAGCTTGAGCTTTTTACGATACGCGCTCCGTATTTCGTTTTCATCCGCACCCGCTTTTACGCCGAGCGTTTCACAGGCTTTTTTGATGTGATCCGGCAGCACTTCGAACGGACGCGCCCTCTCGGCTCCGTTTCCGCTTTTGAACACTTCGCCGATATTTTTTTTATCTTTTGTACGTAAAATATTTTCGAGCTTGACCTTTGTGCCGCCTCTTTGCCCGCTGTGCATTGTCTTACGCCGCGCTTCCGTTTTGTTTTTTGTCTGCGCGCTGCCGTTTGACGCACGAAGCATATCCTCCGCGCCGGCTTTGCTCCTCGTTTTGAAAGTGTACGAACGCTCGTCCGTAGCTGCATTCGTTTCGGCTTTTTTTTCACCGCTTTTCGGGATATCCCCCTTTTCGAGCGCGGCTTTGAGCAAATCGCCGAGCTTATCGTACATCGAATCCGTCACGAAAACGAGCCGCCTTAAATCACCGTACCCGAAGGGATGACCGCGCCCTTTCTGATGACGATGATGCCGTCTGCGCAATGGAATAATCCGTGGTCGCCTTCTTCGTATTGCTTTCCGCTGACGTTGATGGAGCAGTTGTCGCCGATGTGCACGTCTTTATCGATTATAGTGCGCGCGATGCGGCAATTTTTTCCGATGCCGAGATCCGGTATATTGTGTTCGGCATTCCAGCGTTTGGACGCTTCGGTTTCGTAGGCATCGGCGCCCATCGTGACTACTCCGTCGAGCGTGCTTCCTTTTTCGATGATCGAACGGATGCCGATGACGCAGTGATTGAGGCTGCTTTCGGTGATGATACATCCTTCCGCAGTGATCGAAGCGTTTATATCGGCTTTATTGATTTTCGACGGCGGGAGATTCGGAATGTGCGTATAGATCGGCTCGTTTTCGTCGTAGATGTTGAACTGCGGAGTCGTTTCGGTCAAATTGATATTCGCTTCGTAAAAACTGCCGATAGTTCCGATATCTTCCCAATAACCGTCGAAGATATACGAATTGATTTTTTTCGTTTTTATCGCTGCGGGAATTATCTCTTTTCCGAAATCGGTCATATCGTTGTCGAGCATTTCATCCATGACGGGAGCGTTGAATATATAGATACCCATCGACGCGAGGTATTCTTTTTCCGGCGGCAGATTGCCGCGCGAGTTTTCCGGAATTTTCCAATCGTCGATATTCATATCCCGTGCAGGCTTTTCCATGAATTCAGTGATGCGGTTTCCGCCGTCGATCTTCATAATGCCGAAGCCCGACGCGTCGCTCCTGTTTACCGCCGTCGTCGCAATCGTCACGTCGGCACCGCTTTCGAGGTGAGACGCCATAAAGGCGCGCAAGTCCATGCGGTACAGCTGATCGCCTGAAAGGATGATATAGTGCGTCGGATTTTGCGGCTTAAAGTGCGGGAAATTTTTCCGCACCGCATCGGCGGTTCCTTCGTACCAGCCGGTGTGTTCGAGCGTCTGTTCGGCGGCCAGTATTTCGACAAAGCCGTGCGAAAAGCGGTCGAAGTTGTACGAATTGCTTATGTGCATGTGCAGCGAAAACGAATTGAACTGCGTGAGCAGGTATATTTTTTTATAATCCGAATTGATGCAGTTCGAGATCGGCACGTCGACGATACGGAATTTTCCGCCGAACGGAACGGCCGGCTTCGAGCGGACTTTTGTGAGCGGGAAAAGCCGCGTTCCCTTTCCGCCTCCCAGAATAATCGAAAGAACGCATAAATCTTTTTTGTTATCCGACATGGTATTCCCCTTTTGCTTTTTTATCAGTATAAAGCATGAATGTCTATTTGGCAAATTATTTTTGCTAAACACGGCCTTTTTCCCCGCCGATACAATAAGAGAGGAATGATAAAAAGCACCGTCTGAAATATCGCCGTCGCTTTTTATCTCGAGTTTGCGCGGATGTTTGCAGAAAACGTGTATATATCGTTTTGATACAAATTATATGAATACGATACACTTTATTTTGCAAACTCGATTATTTAACATGTGCGCTCTCGCGCACGGCCAAAAACTTTTTCGGAAGTTGCAACTTCCAAAAAAGTTTTTATGAGAGGATATTTATGATACGCGGTTGGTATATAGGCGCAAGCGGCATGAACGGCGAGCAGAACAGACTCGATGCGATTTCGAACAATCTTGCAAACGTGGATACGACGGGCTATAAACGTGATGTCCGCGTGAGCAAATCGTTTTCGGAACTCCTTTTACGGCGGACGAACGCTGACGGCGTTTACGAAACGCCCTTCGGCAGTGCGGACGCCGCTCCGATTATCGGGAAACTCGGACTCGGTATCGAAACGAACGAACAGTTTACCGATTTCGAGCAGGGTTCATTTAAAACGACGGGTACGAAAACCGATTTTGCGCTCGGCGGCAAGGGATTTTTTACCGTGCAGACGCCGATCGGCGAACGCTATACGCGCAACGGAAACTTTTTTATCGGGAAAGAGCGCATCCTCGAAACGAAAGACGGCTATCCCGTTATGGGCGAAAAAGGCATCATCACGCTTGAAAACGATCGGTTTACCGTGCGGGAAGACGGAAAGATAATCGACGAAGAGGGCAATGAAATCGACAGGCTGAAAATCGTGCGCTTCGACAATGAGCGCTATTTGAAAAAGATGGGAGAAAGCCTGTACAACACGAACGATATCGCAGGTCGTGCCTATATCGCCGAAGGAAACGAACGCCCTCGCGTTTTGCAGGAATACGTTGAAACGTCGAACGTAAACGTCGTCAACGAAATGGTGCGGATGATCGAAGTGAACCGCGCGTACGAAGCGAATCAAAAGACGATTCAAAGCGAAGACTCGATGATGGAAACGCTGTGGTCGCGCGTCGCGCTCTATCAGCACGGATAAGGGGCTGCTGAAAACTACTGTTTTTAGAAGTTCGTAAATATCGATTTTGCCGGTACTGCAGGTTTCCGGCGTGTAAAAGTAAAAGCCTTGAGCAAAAAAAGCGAGGACGATATGGTCAGAAGTTTATGGACGGCTGCGACGGGTATGAACGGTCAGCAGACGAATATCGATGCGATTTCTCACAACCTTTCAAACGTCAATACGACCGGCTACAAACAGCAGCGCGTCGAATTCGAAGATTTGATATATCAAACGGCAAAGCTCGCAGGTACGCCCGCGACCGAAGACACGGTGACACCCGTCGGCATCCAGCAGGGACACGGCGTCAGAGTCGGCGCGACGCAGCGCATCATGCACCAGGGATCGCTCCAGCACACCGGAGTTTCCACAGACGTCGCCATCGTCGGAGACGGATTTTTCCGCGTACAAAAATACGACGGCAGCTACGCCTATACGAGAGACGGTTCGTTTCAAGTCGATTCGACCGGCCAGCTCCTCACATCCGACGGTAACCGCGTTATGCCGGAGATCATTTTACCGGAAGGCTACGATGTGCAGACCCTCGTCATCAGCCAGGACGGAAGGGTCGGCGTAAAGATAAACGGAGAGACGGAACCGACGGAAGTGGGACAGCTCGAACTCTACCGCTTTCCGAATGAAATCGGACTCGAAGCCGACGGCGACAACCTCTTTAAAGTATCGAACGCGTCCGGCGCTCCGATCGCAAGCCGCCCGGGCTTTGAGGGCATGGGAAAACTCGAACACAAATTCCTTGAAATGAGCAACGTATCCGTCGTCAACGAAATGGTCGCGATGATCGTCGCGCAGAGAGCGTACGAGTTCAACAGCAAAGCGATCCAAACGTCCGACACCATGCTCGGCACTGCGGTGAGCTTAAAGCGCTAAACCGTGCACTTGAAGTTTTCTGCAAAAGTTTTTTGGAGGAACGATAAAAAGCGGTGTCTAAGATATCGCCGCCGCTTTTTATCTCGAGTTTGCAAGGCAAACTCGATTATTCGACGTGTGCGCTTATGCGCACGTCAAAAAACTTTTTCGAAAACTGAAGTTTTCTGCAAAAGTTTTTTGGAGGGAAAATGAAAATAAGCAGCGTCAACTCGTCGTTATTGAACGGAACGGAAACGATGCAAAAAGCGCGGGAAGCGGGCGAGGGCGCTTCTTTTTCCGATTTGGTAAAACGCATACGCTCCTCCGCTCCTTTTCACAGCGCATCCGTCGCATCCGAAAAAGTTGTCGAAGAAGGGCGGTTGAACGGAGACTTCGCTTCGGGTTTTGCAAATACGTTTACGAACGAAAGCGATAAAAAAGCGCTTCCCGTAGGAGCTGCGGCAAACGGCGCGGGTGTTCACGCAAAAAGCGAGACGATCGACAGGACAAGCAAACTCTACGAAAAATCGCTCGAACTCGAATCCTATATCGTTAAAATCATGGTATCGTCGATGCGCAGCACCGTTACGAAAACCTCTCTTTTCGGCGGCGACAGCTTTGCTTCTCAAATGTACGAAGACATGATGTACGACGAATACGCGACACAGCTTACGAAAAACGCTGGTTTCGGTTTGGCGGATCAAGTGTACTTGCAGCTCAACGTGCAGGCGTAAGCGCAATTAAATTGTCATACAGTTAATTATAAGATACTGTAGTTATATAAAAGCTATTTACCAATAATATAATTTTTCAAAATCTAATTTCCGCATACTGATAATTACTAATAGTCAAAAATCCGGAAAAATGATATAAATAGATCAACATTTAAAGAAATATTTACTCGAGGTGGGATGAGATATGGATATACTGTATAGTATTAATAATTTGAATCTTACGGCGATTCTTGATACCATTATTAATGGTGACTGCTTAGAAATAATGAAAAAATTACCCGCTAAATCTATAGATGCCATTATTACTTCTCCTCCGTATAATTTACTTAATAGTACCGGTAATGGTTTCAAAAAAAACACTCGTACAGGAAAGTGGGTTAATGCAGCAATAAAAGACGGATATAAAGATTATGACGACAATATGCCGTATGATGAATATATTAATTGGCAAAAAGAATGCATTTCTGAAATGTATCGGCTAATAAAAGATGATGGGGTAATTTTTTACAATAATAAAAATCGCGTTCAAGCCGGATTGCTTCAAGATAGAAGCATTATTGTGAAAGACTTTCCTCTTAGACAAATAATTACATGGAAAAGAAGTGGAGCAATCAATTTTAATCAAGGGTATTTCCTGCCGACAACAGAACAGATATATATGATCTGTAATAAGAAATTTAAATTAGCAAAAGGGGCAAATAAATTTACAGATGTATGGGAAATAACTCAAGAGATGAAAAATCCTCATCCAGCTCCTTTCCCAGAGGCTCTTATTGATAGGATAATTTCAAGTATTGATGCACAAATAATATTAGACCCTTTTGGTGGTTCTGGAACCACCGGTGTTTGTGCAAAAAAATTCACTCGAAAATTTATTTTAATCGAAAAATCGGAATTATATTGCCGTATGGCTAAAGCTCGCATTGAAGGAGAAGATTGGAGAAATGTTAAATGATAACATACTGATTACCTTTGATGAAAAAATTCAGAAATCTCCTTTTAGAAATATTTATTGGTTTGCTCGTTACTTAATAGATACGGATAAATACGGTGGAATTGGTAAAAATAAAGAAAAAGAGTTAATAAAAATAGCCGAATATATCGAGAATCTTCTTAAAACTTCAACGTTGGCAAATGATGATAAAGTTTTGATGGCGACCTCCTATTGTTTTGAACAAATAAAGTCTTTTTCTTCGCAAAATTCAAAGAGGTATTTGTTGTATGAGAATTTTATATCGAAAATACAGGAAGAACTTAAAACAACGGATGATTTGATCGTTTTTTGTATGACTATTAAATATGTCATAAGCCCAATTAATAGATCTTTGGAGAATATCCCGTCTGATGATAAAGAATTTTCTCAAGCAATAGCGTCGTCTTTGCTAAAAAAACAAGGAGAGAAAAAAGTTGGATTAATTATTTCAGTATGGGATGATTTGGGTATAAAAGGCTGTCTTGATATTGAAAGAAAAGAGGTCGTTGAAACTTTTTGTAATTTGATTGATAAGATTAATTTGCTTGAAATTGAGCATGACAGCGTAGACGATAGTATTATTATGACAGCTTTTGTTCAGGAATTTGAAAGGAGATTAGGGCAAAAAAGAAAATCTCGCGGAGGGAAGTCATTAGAGGATGTAACAAGTTTTTTGTTTGATTTTTATAAATTTAAGTCTTCAGAAGGACCTAAACATTTGGATTTTGATTTTGAAGTCGATAAATGGTTTAAATGTAAGGACGGCTGGACTATAGGGATTAGCTGCAAAAGGACATTGCGAGAACGGTGGAAGCAAATTTCATTAAGCACTGATATTTTGTCTAAAAAGAAAATAAAAGAAATATGGCATTTGATTACCTTAGATAATGACTTATCTGACGACAAAATTGTTACGCTTGGTAGTCAACGACAAAGATTTTATCTTTTAGATGACAGTCAAGCATATATAAAGTATTCAAAAAATGAAGGAACAAAAGATTATGTTCGTCCTTTGTCAAACTTAATAAAAGATATAAGAAATAATATAAAATAAGACATAAAAAACTATTTATAATGTTCATGCATGGATATGAAGATTTTGCGCTGAGGGGCAAGCGTTATTGTACATATATTTTATTCTATTCGCATCTTCGCATTTTCTCCGCATTGTGCGTTTTTTGCGCTTGTGCTAAAATAGCGCCATGTCATCGATTTTTCTTCCGAAAGATTTTACCGGCGTTCGCGTTCACTTCGTCGGCATAAAAGGCACCGGTATGGCGGCCCTCGTCGAAATCCTCAAAAAACGCGGCGCCCTTATAACCGGGAGCGATGTTGCGGAAAGGTTTTACACCGACGCCGTCCTCGAAAAGCTCGGCATACGCGCCCAAGCGTTTTCGGAAAGTAACATCACAGGCGATATCGATTACGTCATCTATTCGTCGGCATACGATCCTGAAAAAAATCCCGACTTGATCGAAGCGCGCTCGCACGGCATCCCCTGCCTTTTATACACCGAAGCGCTCGGAGAAGTTTCCGCGCAGTCTTACAGCGCCGCGATTTCGGGCGTGCACGGTAAAACGAGTACGACCGGAATCGTCGGAACGATTTTCGAAGAAACGGATATCCCCGTGCAAGTGCTTGCGGGCTCGTCTATCGCGTCGTTCGGCGAAAGCTGCACGATGACGACGAAAACTTACGACATAAAAAAATCTCGCAATTATTTTGTCGCGGAAACTTGCGAATACCGGCGCCACTTTATGTCCTTCCATCCTCAAAAGATAATTTTGACGAGCGTCGAAAGCGATCATCAGGATTATTATCCGACCTATGAAGACATAAAAAACGCCTTTATCGATTTTATCTGCAAGCTGCCCTCATGCGGCACCCTCATATACTGCGCGGACGACAGGGGCGCCGTCGAAGCGGCCGAAGCGGCATATAAAAAGAGGGGCGACATCGAAATGATCCCTTATGGGGAAAGCGCAGAGGGCGATTACCGCTTGACGATCGGTAAAACCGAAAACGAAGCGCAGCATTTTTCGATCGGCTTTTTGGGAGAGGCTTCACTTTACGTTCCCGGAAAACACGAAGTGCTCGACGCGTGCGCGGCTTCCGCCCTCGTGCGGGAAATTATTAAAAGCGACGGAAAAGATCCCGATCTCTATCGCGAACGGATCGTACGCGGCCTTGCAAATTTCAGAGGCGGAAAGCGGCGGAGCGAAGTTATCGGAAAAGCGTTCGCAGGTAAAAACTCCGTCGTCTTTATCGACGATTACGGTCATCACCCGACGGCGATCAAAACGACGCTCAAAGGTTTCCGCGAATTTTACGGCGGCAGAAAAATCATCGTCGATTTTATGTCGCATACCTATACGCGCACTGCATCTCTCCTCGAAGAATTCGCTTCGGCTTTTTCCGATGCCGATGAAGTGATCCTGCATAAAATATACGCTTCCGCGCGCGAAAGCGCCGAAGGAAGGAGCGTTACCGGAAAAACGCTTTTCGAAAAAACAAAAGCGCATCACGGAAACGTTCATTATTTTGAAGAAGTGCTCGACGCGAAAGACTTTGCGCTTTCAGAATTGGCAAAACCGCTTTCAGTCGATTTTCCGAACGGCTGTCTTTTCGTAACGATGGGCGCGGGCGACAACTGGAAACTCGGTACCGCTCTTTTTGCCGCGTGCAAGGATGCGCTATGACGAGCATGACCGGCTATGCTTACAGTGAAGCGGAAAATAAAGACTCTTCCGTTTCGGTCGAAATAAAATCCGTAAACGCGCGATTTTTGGATGTGACGATAAACCTCCCGCCGTATTTGAATCGGCTTGAAAAGTGTTTTCGGGAAGCGATCGCCGAAAAAGTCGTGCGCGGAAAAGTCGATGTCTTTATCCGCGTAAAAGAAACGGATCCCGATTGCATCGTTACCGCCGATATTCCCGCCGCAAAGTTTTATGCCCGTGCGATTTTAGATATTGCATCGGCTGTCGGTGCGCAAAAGAATGACATCCTTTCCATCGTCGCCTCGCAGCCAGGCGTACTCAAAATCGAAATGACCTATGACATGGAAAAATATCGGAACATGATTTTTCCGGTCTTTACCGACGCTCTCGAATCCTTTTGCAATGACCGAAAGCGGGAAGGAGAAAACCTTGCCTGCGACATAAAAGAAAAACTCGAAACGCTTTTCCAAGCCGCGGATTTTTTTAAAAACCGACAGTCGGAAATGGAGTTTCTTTTTAAAAAGCAAATTGCGCAAAAATTCAACGAGCTTTTGGGAGACGCTGCCGACGAGCAGCGCATCATGACCGAAACGGCCGCCATGATCGTAAAGTATACGATAAACGAAGAAGTCGTCCGCCTGCAAAGCCATCTCGAAGCGCTTAAAAATGAAATGCTGACGAACGCCGCTCCCGGCAAAAAAATCGATTTTTTGTGTCAGGAAATAAACCGGGAAATCAATACGATCGGCAGCAAAAGCCAATTTGCCGACGTCAGCGCCCAAGTGATCGCCGCAAAAGACGCCCTCGAAAACATACGCGAGCAGGCGCGAAACGTCGAATAAATTAATAATCGACAAAAGGAAAATATAAGGAAAATGTATGGCACGGTATAAAATTAAAGACGGCAGGGAACTCCGCATTGCAGTTTCGGGAAAATCCGGCTGCGGCAATACGACGGTGAGCTCGCTCCTTGCGCGTTCTCTCGGCATCAAACTTGTCAATTATACGTTCCGTCAGCTCGCCGAAGAAAGAGGGCTTACGCTCGAACAAGTTATCGAAAACGCGAAAAGCGACGACGGCTATGACAGATATATCGACACGCATCAAGTGGAACTCGCCGAAAAAGAATCCTGCGTACTCGGCTCTCGCCTTGCGATTTGGATGCTCGAAAAAGCCGACATAAAAGTCTATCTCAAAGCGAGCGACCTCGCGCGTTCTCGGCGCATCTTCAAACGCGAAGGAGGCGATTTGCAGAGCATCGCCGATTTTACCGCGATGCGCGACAGAGAAGATACGAAGCGCTATAAAAAAATCTACGGTATCGACAACGACGCCTACGAAAAAGTAGCCGATATCGTTATCGACACCGAACGTAAAACTCCTGAAGAGATCGCGGACGATATCCTTTTAGAGCTGGTATCGCGCGGCTTTGTCGAAAAAATCGATTGAGCGGCTGCGGGACGAAAAACGCATGACATTAACTCAAGACGCGGTCGACGATTTTCGAGCGGCGATTATTAAAAACTATAAAGAGCGTGCGAGGGTTTTTCCGTGGCGGAAAACGCGCGACGCGTACAAAATACTCGTTTCGGAAATGATGCTGCAGCAGACACAGACGCTTCGCGTCGTTCCGAAATACGAAGCGTGGATCGAAGCCTTTCCCGATGCGCCCTCTCTCGCTTCGGCGCCTTTTTCGGATGTGCTTGCGTATTGGAACGGACTCGGCTACAACAGGCGGGCGAAGTATCTGCAGGAAACGTGCAGGGAAGTGTGTGATTCTTACGGCGGAAAATTTCCGCGCGAGAGAAAACTCCTCGAATCTCTTCCCGGGATCGGACCGTATACGGCGGGCGCCGTAGCGGCCTTTGCGTTTAACAAAGCCGAAGTCTTTATCGAAACGAATATCCGCTCCGTGTTTATTTTTTTCTTTTTCGGAAACACAAACGAAAAAGTATCCGATGCGGAAATTCTTCCTCTCGTCGAACTGACGCTCGACAAAACGAATGTACGCGAATGGTATTACGCTCTCATGGATTACGGAGCCGAGCTTAAAAAACGCGTGCAAAATCCGTCGCAAAAAAGTACGCACTACGTGCGGCAGTCTCCTTTTCGCGGCTCTCTCCGCGAAGCGCGCGGCGCCATCGTTCGGCAACTTACCGAAAAAAAATCGGCCACGCTTTCGGAAATCGCGCGCTCGGAGGGCATCTCTCTTTCACGCTTGGAAAAAGCCGCCCTTCGTTTGCTCGAAGAACGCTTTGTGTGCGAAACGAAGGGCGTGTACCGCGTGCGGGAAGACTGAGCGGGAGTCGGTTGTTTGGCAATAATATACCGTAAATTATGTGTCGGCGTTATGTAACTCTACGAGGAAAGGGATGAAAAAAACTATCATTATTATAGCCGCGGCAACGATATTGTCTTCTTGCGGAACGCTTACACTGTCGGACGGAGCCGTCGATATCCTTATGAGAGGTGCAAAGACGGCGATCGAAGTTGGAGCCTATGAAGATGCCGTTCATTTCTATTCGAGAATATTGTTTCAATATCCGGATGATGATGCGGTACGTTTAAAACGCGCTCTTATTTATTACCGGACATTATATATGCAAAATGCCGTCGATGATTTAAGTTATCTCTTGAAAAAAAATCCGGATGATAAAAATTTATTGTTAAACAGGGCTCTTATCTTAGCCGATATGCGTGATTACGATGTCGCCCTTCGCGATGTGAAAAGGATTCTACAAGATAATGACAACGATGCTGCCGCGATTGAATTGAATGAAGAATTACAAACGCTTCACAATAGAGACGTAAAAACCGTTCTCGGCTATAATACGGTTCTTTCCGAAAATCCTGATGATCCGATTGTATTGTATAAACGCGGTATGTTCTTTTTCGATTCCGGCGATACGGAAATGGCAGCCTCGGATTTAGCAAAATTCGTTTCGTTGTCCGGTGACGCTGTTATGCTGAAAGATGCTTATACGGTATTAGGCGATATCTTCGCTATGAAAAATATGTATAATGATGCGCTTGTATATTATAAAAAAGCGTATGCGCTGCAAACCGCCGATGCGGAAATTTATAAGCGTATAGGATATATGTATTATTGCAATGCCGATTATGAAACAGCTGTAACATATTATAATCGCGCAATCAAAATAATAAAAAAATCCGATTTTCTGTATGGCCGGGGATTATGTTATTATGCGTTGGGAAAATATAAAAAAGCGCTTTCCGATTTCAATGCATGTATTTTTAATTACGACATCAGTTTTAATTTTTGCAATTCCGAATTTTATGAGATTCGTGCATTGACGTATGATAAAATAGGAGACAAAGATCATGCTAAAATCGAATATCGCAACGCATCTCGGTATATGAACGTTAAAGCTGATTGCGGACATCTCCTTTTTATGAGCATCTCGAAAAACTCACCTTTAGTGATTTTTCAAGCGAGCAAAACAAAAAGAATTTCGCAAAAAACCGTATATTTATGCAATGGCGTGGATATCAAAAATTAATATTTTTTTCCGAAATTTGCAAAAAACCGTGCAAAATCGGCCTGTTTTAATGGGGTCGGCGCGATTTTCGCCTGACGATTTAATTGTATAAATATGCGATAAAATAGTATATTTATGCATAATTAAAATCGATTTGTAACGCAATACGTTCGCTGATATAATAGGGATACTGCGTATATTACGGTTCCGTTAAACATTTCTCAAAATCCGACATTGCAGGAAGTATCAGCTTTCGGAAATGCCGCATTAGTGCGCGATCTATTTTACGATGGGGGGCGACTATGAGTACCAAAAAACCGACAGATACCGGCTGCTTATCCGTAATCATGTTTTTTATCATGATAAGCTATGCCGTCAGCTCGATTCGAAACTGTTTTACCGGCGGAAAGAAAAAAGCGGAAACTCCGCCCGTGCAAGAGATACAACGAACACCGCCGGTGCGAGAATACGTCGTGCCGCCTGAAATTAAAGGGAAGTATCGCATCGCGTCGACAAAGGACGTGTCGTTCCCGACGGTCAAACGCTATGTGTATAACGTCGTCGTAACGGGAGAGCCGACAAAGGCGGAGCTGACTGAAATCGCATACGCGGTTTTTGAGGCTGCGAAGCGGTGGACGCCGTTCAACGCTTTATCGGTCGTGTTTTACGATTACGAGTGCCTTATTTATCACGGCATCGTCATGGGCTATGCCGATTTTGCGCCCGACGGAGACTGGGGCAAGGCGATAGATGTGCAAACCGGCAATTACCGGACGATGAAAATTATCAATGAGATCGAAGAACCGTACTGGCCGAATGCGGTTACGAAAAGAGAAGCGGAGATATACGCCGATTTCGATACCGCATTGTTTAAGGATGATACGGCAGATGAAGATGTCGTTGCTTCGGAGTTCGCGGAAAAATACGGCATGACGCAAAAAGAGTTCCATGATCTGTGTATCCGCGTGACTGCGCGACTACGAAAATAAATCGTGTGATTTACCGTGCGATGCCGAGTTTTTGACACAGGGCATCCTGCAGCGTTTGGCTGAAATTGACGGAAGCCCTTTCGGCTTTTGTGTTCAGCCACGCGGGGATCGAAAGCGTTTTTTTTATCGCCCTGCCGTCAAATTCTTTTCGCCATTCGTCCGTGTCCGCGAGGATATAAGACACGGTTCCGCGCGTTTTTATTTTATTAATTTTGCTTGCCGGCGGAATCGCCTGCCCGTCGTCTTCGTAGCTTGCGAGCATCATTTCAATGCAGTCTTTCGCCATTTCGATGGCATCCACCATATTGTCGCCGAAAGTATGACAGTGCGGAATATCGGGAACAGTTACGCCGATTTTTCCGTCGTCGTCTTCGAAAATCGCAGGATACACGTATTTCATACCAAACCTCCGAAAAAAGACGAATTTTAAGCACTTTTGCGGGAGTGAGACGCGCTTTAATCTTTTGAAAATAATCCCTCTCTTCGATGTTCTGCGGGGTATTGTCGTCAATGATTTGCACGTCGGGGATATTTTCTTTTAAGATACGAAGCTATTTCAGAGGTGCTTTTAAACCTTCCTTTTTCTCATGTCCGGCAAGCGATCCGGTGGTACTTCAGATGGCAATGATATCGATTTTTGCCGATTTCGGAAAAATTTTGCCAATTTTTCCTGATCGCACCGTTTTTCTGTATATCTTCGACGAGAAACGCAAATGTTTCCTGGATTGTCCGCGGTATTTTTCGGATCATCTTTTTTGTATGAGCTGTCAGGGTGACGGTATATCGCGCTCCCATGTTTATATACTGTCATATTTGATAGTATATCTCAAGTATTTTTTACCGCAAAACCGTGCACAGTGCCTGACGACGGCATCCTTGCCGTCTTTTCGCGGCGCCTGCCGCGCGGCACTGTGCCTTCGATTCCCTTTGCTTGCTAGATATGTGTTCGGTAAAAAAAAGACTGACTTGAAAAGTTTCAAATCAGTCTCCTAAGCGGTAGAAGGGAGTCGCCTTCCGGTCGCGTGCCTCCTGCACGCTCCCTACAGGCCGGCTCATTCGCTTTCGGCGGCATCCCTGCCGCCTCTCCCTCGCCTTGCTCGGCGCTCATTCGCTTCGACTCCCTTATCTAAAAAACGTACATTATATTTAAAACAAAAAAAGAGTCTGCAACTCGCAAACTCTTTTCTTCAGCGGTAGAAGGGAGTCGAACCCTCGTCTCCAGCTTGGAAGGCTGGGGTAATGAGCCGTTATACGACTACCGCAAAAGCGATACCACTATATCGAAAACGGCGTAGCGTGTCAACGGCAGGGATTCCGCACGCACGGAAATCAATTTTTGCCTAAAAGCGGTAACAACGCATAAGGATTCATAAGAGCGCGGAACATAATGCCGTTCTTCCGTTACACCTTTACTCGTCTCAAATCGCGTATGAAGTGCTCCAATGTGCCCGCATCGCATACGCGCCTGTGAAGACGAAAAACGGCCGAGCCGTTTTTCTTTTATAGGAGACGCACATAAATTCCTCCGCACTGCTCGGAATTTATGCGATAAGTCGAGAGGCGAAAAACGACTGAATCGTTTTTCTTTTATCAGCATATAAATTCCTCCGCACTGCTCGGAATTTATGCGATAAGTCGAAAGTTGAAAAACGACCGAGTCGTTTTTCTTTTATAGGAGACGCACATAAATTCCTCCGCACTGCTCGGAATTTATGTGCTCTTAACTTTCATACAGCGAGTGGAGGGAGCGGTATACTTGGTTCGCTTTTTCTTTTTGCGCTTCGGTAAAGTCGGCGTTTACGTCGTCGCTCAAAAGTTCGAGCGATGAAAGACTTTCGTTGAGCGCCGTGGTAAAGCCGCGCGACACTTTAAACCAATAGGTGCCGTTGCCGTCGGTAAAGAGGCACACGAAGCCGTACTCTTTGCTCTTTTGTTTTGCGACCGCCACTCCCAGTACGATGTCGAGTGCATCGGAAAGGCGTGCGGACGCGCTTTCATCGGCAAGGCTGATGTTGAGTTTTTTGTCGAATTTGTTTTCCGGCATCGGAGAAAGCGAAATCGATTTTGCAAGCTTTAAAGCAAGTTCGAGCTTTTCGCCGTCGAGCAGCGTATAGCCGTTTTCGAAGACTATTTTGCAGCGGAGTCCTCCGACCTGTTTTACAAGGCTTTCGTCGGTTTCGCTTTTTGCCGCCTTGATAAAAGCTTTGTACGGTAAAAATACGGTTTTTTTGCCTTTTATCTTTTTAAGGGCGAAGGATTCTCCGCCGAACGAAACGCAATCTTCGTCTTTTATCTCTTTAATGATTTTTTTCGGCTTTGCGCTTTCGCTCTTCGCTTTTTGTTTTGCAAAAGCGATATCCGTTTCGTACGCTTTGGTTTTCCGTGTACATTTTTTTTCAAGTTTTTCGCGCAGCTCAGGATCGATCGCGTCGAGCAGCGTCCTCGTCAAGGGAGATACGCTCATGGCAAACATGCGCGACGTGCGCACGATTTCCCCCGCGACAATGTACAGCGGATCGGTTCGGAACATGCTGCTTCCCGGATGGATGCAGATGTGTTCGGTCGTCAGCGTTTTGTAATTGTCTTTTCCTTCGCGCACGCATACGAACTGCATCATGCCCGCGGCTATGCAGCACAGATAATCGCTCATCGCTCCGCCTCCGGTGATCGGGATCTGCATATCGGCGACGATCTGCGAAAGCTGTATGTCTATATTTTCGATTTCCGCCATGACGCGCTCGTCAAGGAAACTGTTTTTGCAAAAACGCGCTTTGTTGGAAGCGCCGCGGTACGCGCGGAATATGTGCAGATAGGAAACGAAGTCGCCCTGTACGTCGCGGAACGCATGGTGCGCACGTCGCGCTTCAAGTTCTTCTCCGGGAGGAAGTACGAAGGGGGAATTGGCCGAAAGAAAAGAGGCTGCGACGAGCGCTTCTTCGAGAACGGAGGGATATTTCATAATCGCTTCGACGATGATGCGGCTTATCCGCGGTTCGAGCGGAAATTCGACCATGAGTTTTCCGACAGACGAGAGTGTATTGTCTTTCGTTATCGCTTTCAGCATGACGAGCGTTTCGACCGCGCCTGCGATTCCTTCACGGGAAGGAGGGGAGAGAAAGTTGAAGTCGTAAAAATTCGTAATGCCGAGTTCGGCCATGCGTAAAACGACTTCACTCAAATCGGTGCGGTAGATTTCTTCGGTCGTGTACATTTCACGCGTTTCGTAATCTTTGCGCCGATAGAGGCGGTAACAGCTGCCGGGGCACGTGCGTCCAGCCCTTCCTTTTCGCTGATTGCACGACGCTTTTGAAACGGCCGTTTCGACGAGGCTCGACGTGTACGTGTGCGGATTGTAAAAATTGAGCTTTGCGAGTCCCGAATCGATGACGGTCGTAATGTCGCTTATCGTGACGGACGTTTCCGCGATATTCGTGGAAATTATTATTTTCTTTTTCCCGAACGGGGGAGGGGCGAAAACGCGCTCCTGCTCTTCTTTCGGAAGCCTGCCGTAGAGCGGCAGCGTGTGGATTTTCCGAGCGAAGGGCGAGCGGTCGAGACGGAAAAGGCAGTCTTTAATAATTTTTTCTCCCGGCAAAAAAATCAAAATGCCGCCGTCGATTCTGTTGTCGAGAACGCGCTCGACCGTGTTTTCGATTTTCGTTAAAAGCGCATCGCATGCGGCATCCGATACGGTGCTTGCCGAGACGGCCGGCGGATCGTAGACGAGGGTAACGGGAAAGGTAACCGTATCGATCGTAACGATGGGGCATCCGTCGAAATATGACGAAAAGGCTTCGGCGTTCATCGTCGCCGACGAAACGATGACTTTGAAATCTTTGCGTTCGGCCAAAACACGTTTTAACAATCCGAGTACGAAGTCGATGTTCAAACTTCGCTCGTGCGCTTCGTCGACCATGACGACCGAATACTTGGACATCCACGGGTCGAGCTTCATCTCCTGCAGCAAAATGCCGTCGGTCATTATTTTAATCCTCGTTGTCGCATCCGTTTTATCTTCGAAGCGCATTTTATATCCGACCAGTCCGGGATAGGTCGTGCCGAGCTGCTTTGAAATGAATTCGCTTACGGAAAGCGCTGCGATCCGTCTCGGCTGCGTTACCGCGACGATGCCCGTTTCGGCGTAGCCCGCTTCGTAGAGGATGACCGGAATCTGCGTCGTTTTGCCGCTGCCGGTCGGGCTTTGCACGACGATCACTTGGTTGTGCGCTAGCGTGTCCAAAATACGCTGCTTTTGTTCGTATACCGGAAGCGATTTGTAATCTATAGCCATGTTTTTCGTACCCGCGTGTTTTCCATGATGATTTTACGTGCGGCGATGTAGCGCATCCAGTCCCGCCGTCCCGCGTTCTCAAGGTATGCGATAAAATCGTCGTCGAGATATTTTATGACGAATTGATATGCCGTCGTGATGTACGTCGTTATGTAGTGCGCTTTCGTTTCGTGCAGGATCGCGATGCCGCCTTTTTCTTTTTTATAATAGATCACTTTGTATAAAAGTCCGTCGCCCGTATATTCGTGCGGAGCGTCGGGCGTGTCAAAGGCGGGCTTTGTACGCTGCGCGCTTATCGTATTGCCGTTCGCGTAGAGTATGAGCTTCGAAAAACGCCGTTCCGATTTTTTTCCGATAAACTCGCGTTCCTGTACTACGTGCGGGTGATTTGCCCAAATGATGTCAGCTCCGCAGTCGAGCAGTTTGTAATAATACGCGCGCTGCGAAGCGGAGACGCTCCGGATGTATTCCGGAACGTTCGCATGAATCGAAAGGATAAAAATATCGCACTGGTTTTCCGCTCTGATGCGCCGTATACGGTTTCCGAACGCTTCCCTCGCATCGGGCGCGGGCGGCACGTAGTTCATGTATTCGATATAATCTTTTTCGTTCAGCACTTCCGTTACCGCGCAGAAAATGATCGTCCATCCGTTTTTTTTAATAATTTTATACCCGATCGCATCTCCGCCCGATTTTTTTAATCCCGAAAAAAAGACTTCGCGATCCGTGCCTTTGTGTGCGCTCTCCGTTTTTTCCGCCCACTCGCGCGTATGCTTCATACCCGAAAGCCCCTGATCGTTCGAGTGATTGTTTACGAGAGAAAAGACATTAAAACCCGCGCTGATCGCCGCTTCGGGATATTCGGAGTGCATGTTGAAGCGCGGATATGTCGAGTACGGCAGGCTGTCGTCGACGGGAGATTCGATGTTCGCAAAAGAAAAATCACAAGAGAGGGCGAGCGGGGTGATGTCTTTCCAGATGAGTGAATAATCGCTCATCGAATAGTTCGGCTTATGCGCCATGATATCGCCTGCAAACAAAAGCGTAAGGTTGTGCTGTATCTCTTCGCGATCGTTTTTTTTGCTTCCGAAAGAAGGTGCGGAATTTTCTTCGGCCGAAACGGAAAGGTTTTGCCCGCTCGGCGTTTCAGGCGCTTCCGATGCGGGCCTTTGCTTCGGAACAGTTTTACACGAGGCGAGGACGATGATGCAAAAAAGCAGGTAAAAGCTGTTCCTGATTTTCATTTATACGGCGCTTCCCGCCTGTACGAGCGTGATCGCCGCCGTTATGACGATATCATCGACCGAACAGCCGCGAGATAGATCGCTTATCGGCTTGGCAAAACCCTGCAGAATCGGACCGTAGGCATCCGCATGGGCGAGGCGCTGCACGAGTTTATAGCCGATATTTCCGGCCGAAAGGTTCGGGAATACGATCGTGTTCACTTTACCTTTTACCGGAGAGCCGGGAGCTTTTTTGTCGGTGACGGACGGGATAAGCGCCGCATCCGCCTGCAGTTCTCCGTCGAGCAACAGGGACGGCGCTTTTGCGTGCGCTTTTTGTACCGCTTCCTGTACCGTGAGAACCGAAGGTTGAGCGCCGCCCGAACCCTTTGTCGAAAAGGAAAGGAGTGCGATGCACGGGTCGCAGCCTAAAAGCGCTTTGCACGATTTTCCCGCAGCGACTGCTATGTCGGAAAGCTGTTCGGCATCCGGTTCGGGGACAACCGCGCAGTCGGAAAAAATCATCAAACCCTTATAGCCCCACGACGAATCGTGCATATCCATGACAAAGCACGAAGATGCCGTTTTGCTTTCCGTGCCGATAACTTTTAATCCCGCGCGGAGGAGGGCTGCCGTCGACGAGCGCGCGCCGCTTACCATGGCGTCGGCATAACCTTTTCTCACCATCATCGCACCGAAGCTCAAATAATCGGAAAGCATATACGCTTTGCCCGCCGCAGCGTCGCTCACTTCGGGAAGATTCGTTTTTTTGTTGATCTTTCCCTGTCTGAGTTCAAAATAGGTTTGACCGAAATCGTCGAGCCACGGAGAGGTTGCGGGGTCGATGATGTCGATGCCTGCGAGCGAAACTTTAAGAGCGCGCGCAAGGTTTTCGATTTTTTCACGGGAGCCGAGAAGCGTCACTTTTTTTGCGATTTTCTTCGAGACGATCTTTGCTGCGGCGCATATCGTGCGCTCTTCATCACCTTCAGGAAGCACGAGCGACTTTTGATACGCTTTCGCTTTTTTGATCATTTCCGCCGTAAAGTCGATGCCGCTCTTTGCCGCACTCTTTTTCGCTGCAGGCTTTGCGGCGGCTTTCGCCTTTGCCTGAGTCTTTTTTGCGGCAACTTTTTTTACCGTTTTTTTCACGGACGCTTTTTTTTCAGCCGTCTTTTTTACCGTTTTCGCAGCGGCTTTTTTTACAGTCGTTTTTTTTGTCGCTTTACCGGTGCTTGCCTTTTTTACCGCCGTCTTTTTTGCAGCGGATTTTTTCACAACAGCCATATTTCCTCCTCTATGCGCCCTTACAGCAAAGAGCGCTGCTTCGGTATTGCCACAATTACTATAATAGAATATGCGCTTTTATAATAAACCCTCGCACATAAAATAGCAAGGGATAGGCAATTTATTAATAAGGAAAAAAATTGATCTTTACCCCTGTATGTCATTGCCCGCCGTATTGACCGAGCAATTTTTTCACGTTAAAGTGTAGCCATGTTCGATGTAAAAGATATAGATCTGTTCGATCTCGAAGAAGAAGCGTTCGATACCGTCATAGAAAGCGATATCGCGTTTACGGGAAGCATCCGTTTTGCAAAGCCGTTTATGATTCGCGGCAAGGTAAAGGGCAGCATCGATGCGACGAGCGATCTGGTTATAGACAGCGGTGCGTCCGTCGAAGCGGACATAAAGGCGCTCCGCGTACTCGTCAAAGGAAAAGTGAAGGGCAACGTCGCCGCAAAAAAAATGGTATTCGTTACGGCGACGGGTTCGCTCGACGGCGATATCACGGCGGAACAGGTGGTGCTTGAACCGGGCAGCACTTTTACCGGCAAATGTACGATGGTAAAATAGTATGCAGCGATTTTTACGACGATCGATTATAGGGGCATTGGCTATCGCCTTTGCCGTTCCGCTTTTTTCTCAAATCTCGGGTGAAGCCGAACCGGCTCCTTCTCCTCAAACCGCTCCCGCTCCGCAATCGTCTTCTCTGCAAGCCGTACCCGGAGATGCTCTCGCTCCCGCACCTCAAGCGCAAAACGAAGCGCCTGCTCCACAATCGACTTTGCCGCAGACTTCCTCTGTGCAAACCGTTCCGCCGCAGACGCCTTCCGTGCAGTCGGTACCTCCCGCACAGGCGCAGCGCAGGCAAAGCGCGCAAAAACGTGACGCGCTCGTCCTCTATCAAAACGGCGACTATGCGGCGGCGATTCAAATCTGCGAAACGGAAATCGCACGCGATCGGACGCGCATCGAATCCTACGTGGTTTTGTGCTGGTCGCTCGTTCGAAACCGGCAATACGCGGAAGCGGAGCAGCGTGCTGCGGACGGACTTGCCGTCAGTCCCTACGATCTGCGTCTCATCGAAATATTGGGAGAAGCGAAATATTATCTCGGAAAAAATAACGGCGCGCTCGAACAGTTTCAGCGCTATGTCGCAAACGCTCCCGAAAGCGCTTCCCGCGTCGGAGCGGCATATTATTTTATGGGTGAAATCTATATCCGCCAAGCGCGCTATCAGCACGCGGATATCTCTCTTTCCGCCGCGGTAAAAAAGGAGCCGCTGCTCGACCGCTGGTGGACGCGGCTGGGCTATGCGCGCGAAATGGCGGGCAATTATTACGAAGCGGCCGAAGCTTACGACGAAGCGCTCCTGCTCAATGCCGCTTCTTCCGATGCGCAAAGCGGTAAAGCCCGCGTCGCTTCCCGTCTGCAATGATCGACAAGGTGTACCTTGCCGCAAATCATCTTTGAAACTTTGGGCTGCCGTCTCAATCAAATCGAAAGCGAGTCGGCGGCGCGTTTTTTCGTCGATGCCCGTTTTTCCGTTTCCATGATACCTCCGACGGCTGCAAGCGAAGTTCTTCACGATGTGCTTGTGTGCGTCGTAAACACGTGTGCGGTAACGCAAAAGGCGGAGCAAAAAGCGCGGCGCGAAATCCGATTGCTTTTGCAAAAATGTCCGGCTTCTTCCGTCATCGTTACGGGCTGCTATGCCCAGCTTGCCGCGGATAAAATTGCCGAACTCGCTCCCCGCGTCGCAGTCCTTCCGGGGCTCTGCAAAGACAGGCTCGCAGATGTTCCGTCTCTCCTTTCGGATTTTATCGAAACGCACGAAATATTTTCCGCGGAAGATTTTTCGAACCTCCTCTCGTCGACGCTTTTTTCCGATACGAAATCGCATTCGGGAAAAGCCGAAGCGTCTTTCCGTTTGGCGACCGATACCTTTCTTGCGCATTCGCGTTCATCCCTAAAAATACAGGACGGCTGCGACAGCGCCTGCTCGTATTGTGCGATCCGAATCGCTCGGGGAAAATCGGTTTCGCTTCCGGTGCGCGACGTGCTTTCCCGAATCGCTTCCCTCAAAGCGGAGGGACAAAACGAAATCATTTTTACGGCGGTCAATATTGCGCAGTACCGCGGAGAATACGACGGCGCGTATTATACCTTCGCCGACCTCCTCGAAAAAGCGCTCGATGAAACGAGCGGCGTTGCATTTCGCATATCGAGTATGTATCCCGAACTCGTCGACGACCGCTTTTGCCGCATCGTCAAAGACGAGCTCGTGCGCCCTCATTTTCATCTTTCGGTACAGAGCGGAAGCGATGCGATTCTCGCTGCCATGAACAGAAGCTATCGCGCGGACGATATCCTCCGATCGGTTTCAATGTTGAGACGGGCGAAAGGCAACGCATTTTTTGCATGCGACATCATTGCAGGTTTTCCCGGCGAAACGGATGAAGATTTTGAGAAAACACTTGAACTCTGCCGCGCGTGCGGTTTTGCATATGTTCACGTCTTTCCTTTTTCTCCGCGTCCGGGAACCCGCGCTTTTTCGATGAAGCCGAAAGTTCCTTCGGCTGCCGTGCGCGAACGGGTGCATCTGCTTTCCGATTTTGCCCTGCAAAGTAAAACGGCTTATATCGAATCGATTTGCGGCACGACCGTGCGCGCGATTGCGGAAAACGCAAAAGAAGGCGACGGAGTTTTTCATATCCGAGCGGTAACCGAAAATTTCATTCACTGCAAAGTCCGCTGTGCGAAACTTCCCGTGCCGCTTCCGGGGAGCGATATCCGTGTACGCATCCTAAACCCTTGTACCGATGCGATACTGCGGGGCGATGAACTTGAAGCGGAAGCCGAACTCGTAAGATGAGACTGCGCTTTCGAGCGATTTACAAAGATCGGCATTCGGGCTATACTTCCTTTCGCTTTCGGGATATAGCGCAGCCGGTAGCGCGCTTGCTTTGGGAGCAAGATGTCGGGCGTTCGAATCGCCCTATCCCGATTTACGGAAACCGTGCAAGCGGATACTCGGAAAATTGCAGGTTTTGAAAATTATTAAATGATCGCACATCCTTTTACCGCATCTGCTCTTCGAGTCTGAAGTAAGTGTACTTTTCTTCATCGTACGGATAATCCCAGCTGCCCGCAAAGCGTACCTTTTCGCCGCCGAATCCTGTTTTGAAAAGATAGAGCCCCGCCATCGGATTCGATGCATCGTCGTTCGGCGGAATGCCCATGAGGTCGTAGCGCGTACATCCCTTGCTGCGTGCAAAGCGTATCGCTTCCCACTGGAGTCCGTAGTTCGGCATAAGCTCTCTCAATTCCGTACCGGAACCGGCATACATATAATACGCATTGCGTCCCGAAAGCGCGATGACGATTCCCGAAAGAAGTTTGCCGCCCTTCGATGCGGTCATGATATGGAACTGCGGAAGCGGAGCGGGGGCGGCGAGCGGTATGATCTCTTTTTTTATCGATTCGATTTTTTTCCCCGGCGGAGGTTCGTGAAAGGTATTTTCCTGAATGCGCTTGTGCGAAAACAAGGTATTGAAATACTCTTCGCTTTCATAATAAAAACCTTTGCGCTTTGCCGTCTCTTCGTACAGCGCGTACCAATCGTGCAGTATATCGATGCCGCCGACGGCAAAATCGATTCCGCCCCGGTATGAGCGGCGTATGCAGTTCCTCGTCGTCCCCCTCATGCGTGAGAGGATCCGTTCGGGCGTAAGCGATAAATTGATAATGACGGTGTCGGGTGCAAGGTGATTTTTCGGCGATTTCCGCAGTTTATGCGTTTTCGTGCCCCAGTTGAGCGCAAGCTGTGCCGTCTCAGGCTTGACGATTTCTTTTCCGCCGTATTGACTCCGCCACGCCAAATCGCAGCGCAGGCAAATGCAGTTTTCCGGAACATGGGGACGGAGGGCGAGCGCGAGCTCTTCGAGAAGCGTGCCTCTCTGTTCGGCCGGCAGCGCAATCGACGGAGCTTTCGGCGCGTATGCATAACAGCTGCCGTCGTGACGAGATCGAAGGAGCGCCAAAAACGGAAAGGTGTACACGGATGACGACGCGTCGTCCGTAAAAGTCACCGAAAAAAAATACGGTTCCTGTCCGGCGCATTTTTTAAATGTCCCCCAAAACGCCGTTTGAAAGAGATTGTCTTCGGGAGGAAACGCTTCCGGAGATACCTGTTCGATCGCAACCATAAAGGCTACCATAACAATTAAACGCAAAAGGCGCAACGCCGGCGTGCGGCTTCCGTGCGAATCGTATTTTTTTTGTTTTTGCGGTATACTGGTACGCGAAGAGGGATCGAATGACACCGAGTGCGGCAGATCGGTTCTCTTCGAAATATATTTTACAGGAGTTTATGTACGTTTATGTATATGAAACAGAAAGTGTTTGCGGTTTGTGTCCTGCTTGCTGTAATGGGGACAGCTTTTGCCGAAGATACCGAACCGAAGACTCCGTGGGATTTTTCGATTACAACCGATTTTGCCTATTATCCGAAAACGGATGCCGTTCCTTCAACCGGCGGCGTGCATTTTGCTCCATTGACCGGTTTGTACGGCGGAGTGAAGCTTAGCGTAACGGGAACGGCAGGTTATACAATTCCCGTTCCCTTCGGAGATAATCCGCTCGTAAGCGGAAACAAGCTCAGAGTATACGGGCAGTTTGAATTAAGCCCCGTATCGATTGCGCCGGGCGTGGGAGTGAGTTTTTCGCCTATCGCTTTTTTAAATTTTTCCGCCGGCAGTTCGATCGGTATCGGATGGACTATTAAAGCCGGTTCGCTTAATCTTCAGGGGATTGCGGCATGGAATCCCATAGCGGCTGCATACGACGATCGTGCTTTTAAAAGCGCATTTTGGGAGGCATGGTTTCAGAGCGCTTTTATGTTCGATTTTGCCGCGGTCAAACCCGGCGATTGGAACCACATTGTCGCCTATGCAGCCTACAAATTAGCTTATCAAGGCATCACTTCAGGCGGCGAAAACGGGAACCCGTGGCTGTACCAGCTTGCAGGCGAAAAAATAAACGGCTGGCAGTATTCGGTAAGTTTTATTGCCGCCTATCAAATGCCGCTCGTGTTGCAAACGGTCGGTGTGCAAACCGAATTGAGCGGTCAGCTGAACGGCACAAAAGATTTCGCAGCCCGATATCATTCGATGAATCCGAATTTTATGACCATATCGATAAGCCCGATTATGGTATTTGAATTTTCCAAAAAAGACAGTCTTACCCTGCAGTTTAAATTTGCAAGCCGCCGCAGCTATACCGAAAAGGCTTCCGCTTCAAAAGACGTTTTAACGGGCTTGCAGCAAAGCGGCCGCGAATGGTATTTTAACCGCATTGCACTCAGTTACAGGCACGGCTTTTAATTTTTCTTTTAATCACGAGTTTTAGATTTATCGCCCGACACGGACGAAGGAGCATACGAATGGAACAAAATAAAAAGGCAATCGGCAAAGCCGTCTTTCAATATCCCCTGTCGGTATGTATTGCAATATACCTTATATGCTATGCGTTTCGCCTGTGGGAATATTTGGCGCTCAAAACGGACGAAAGCGTTATCGGTGAAAACTTCATTCATAAAGTGTGCGGTATCATTGTAATTTTCGTCGTGCTTTTCGTATCGGGCTTGCATTGGCGGGATATAGGTTTTACGTGCGCCAATCGGCTGAAACATATCGGCTTGGGTTTAGTTTTGGGTTTCGTTTTTTATGTACTTGCCTATGCGGCCGAATATATCGTGCTGTATGTGCAGGGAGCGTCTCCTTTTTTAACGATAGCTTCCGGCAGTTTTTCGCTGATAAAAAAAAACGAGTTTGTAAGCGTGGGAATCGGTTTTATTTTTTTATTCAATATCCTCAACGTATGGATGGAAGAAGGTTTGTTCCGCGGACTTTTTACGCGGATTTTGCGCGAACGGTATGACTTTCGGGCGACTGTCTTTATAAGCGCTTTGCTGTTCGGCCTGTGGCATATAGCAATGCCGGCACGTGCGTTTATCGAAGGGCAAACGGACTTCGCTTCGATGCTGCTTTTGAGCGTCGGCTACGTAGCGTTTTCGTTCGTCTACGGTTTAAAGATGAGTTTTTTATACAGGATGACCGGCTCTTTGTGGGCGGGCATGGCAGACCACTTTTTTAACAATACCGTTATCAATATAGTTCACGTTGTGTCGAGCAGGGGAAGCGATCATTTGCAAATCATACGGATTGTAACGGCACAGTTCCTGTCCTTTATCTTTGTGTATATTCTATATCTGCGTAAACGGAAAAACTTGCCTTCCGTATTTTGACGCCATATATTCTTTGCGATATACTCCCGAATTATGCGCGATATTCAATCCCGATTTGCCGAAGTTGACGGTACGGTTTTCGGAAAGCTGTTCTATCGGCGCTCCCCGAAGTTGACGCCGCCGTTTTTTATGAGTACATTATACATACGGCTCTTGCGGAAAACGTCTGCGGTTTTCGGAAAGCGGTCGTAATTCAAGTTGAGGCATACGATGTCAGAAGAACAAAATTGCAACGGCGGCTGCGACTCGTGCGGCAAAAGCTGCGAGCAGCGGGATTTTCGCGCAAAGCTGCACGAAGGCAGCAGCGTCAAAAAAGTGATCGGCGTTTTAAGCGGAAAGGGCGGGGTCGGAAAGTCGTTCGTCACCTGTCTTTTAGCCTGTGCTATGAATCGTAAAGGCAAACGCACGGCGATCCTCGATGCCGATATAACCGGTCCTTCGATCCCCGAAGCTTTCGGTCTCTCTTCGGCGCGCGCCGAAGGGGACGAGCAGATAATTCATCCGGTAACGACGGACGGCGGTATTCAGCTCATGTCTATGGATTTTCTCCTTGCGAGCAATACCGATCCCGTCATCTGGCGGGGGCCGGTCATATCCGGCGCGGTAAAGCAGTTTTGGACGGACGTGATTTGGCAGGACGTCGACTATATGTTCGTCGATATGCCGCCGGGTACGGGCGACGTGCCGCTCACGGTATTTCAATCGCTTCCGGTCGACGGTATCGTCGTCGTATCTTCTCCGCAGCAGCTCGTGCGCGTCATCGTCGAAAAAGCGGTCAAGATGGCGCAGATGATGAAGATCCCGATTTTGGGGCTTGTCGAAAATATGAGTTATGTCAAATGTCCGAAGTGCGGCGAAGTCATCAACGTGTACGGCAAAAGCAATATCGAAGCGATCGCAAAAAATTACGATCTGCCGGTGCTTGCGAAAATTCCGATAGAGGAACAGTCGTCCGCCGCAATCGATTTGGGAACGATCGAAGACTTGAACGTCGACTATGTCGATCGGGTGATCGATACGATACTCGCGCTGTAAATTAGGGAAACTGTCCGAATATTTAAAAATACTCTCGAAACTCGACTTTCGACTTAATAAAAAAAGGAGCCGCAAGGAGGATACGGCTCCTTTAAACTTTTTATATGCTGTTTAAAAATCGATTTCGAAAAATCCCTTAAAGCGAGTTTTTCGAAATGCCCTCGAATCTCTGAAAGCGGAAAGCTCTCTTTAAATCAATTTCGTTTTGCAAGTTTTTTTTCGATGTCGGCGGGCGTCATCTTTTTTGCATTGTACTGCAAAAGCGAATAACCGGCTTTATTGATTTTTCTGATCCATGCGATATAGCTTCCGCCGCTTTGAAGGGCGTCCGCTTCGCCGAGCAGCTTTGCGCTTTCCGCTTCAAGGGCTTTGTCGTCGAATAAAAACTGCGAAAGAAAAATCTTGGCAAAATACGTTTCCGCATCGGTTCTCGCATCCCTTACCGCGCGCTCGAAATACTCTCCCGCTTTCGTTTTGCTCCCGCCGCCGATGGCCGGTGCGAAATAATACCACTGTGCGATATTCGTGAGCGCGTATGACATAGCGGGGTCTTCGTCGAGCGCTTTTTGGTAATATTTTTTTACGGCGATGCCGTCGTGCATGATGACGCCGACCGTCGCATAGCTCAAATTGCACGAAAGCATATCGGCTGCCGTGCACCACAGCCATTTGTTTATCGCTTCGTTTTTGTGCGCCGAAAAGTATGCGTCGTTTTTATCGTACTGCGTGCGTATGAGCGATTTGAGTGAGCCTTCCATCGACGGGATTTGGCGCATATAATTGTACTGTTCGAGGATTTTAAAATTCTCGAAGATCAATTTTTCTTCATCGGTAAAAGATGCAAGCACGTTTTCGGAAAAATGCTCTGCGGCGTAGGATTCGATTTTTGCAAGCGCGCTCTCGGGGGAAGCGCTGGAAGCGAGGTTCATACGCAAGGTCATAAAGCCGTCGATTTCCTTTTGCGCGTCGGCGGAAATCGTTTCCGAGGCGAGGGTTGCAAGAGGCAGTGCGAGCGCGAAAATACATAAAAGACTTATTCGAATCCGTTTCATTTTCCATAAAACAATAGCGGATCGGCCGAAAAATGGCAAGCATTTTTTTGCGTTTTTTCGACTTATATAAAAAAATCGTAAAGTCGTCGTTTTTCCGCACCGATAATCAACATGAGGTAATCTGTATATGGCGGACATAACCGAAATGGAACGGCTGCTTTTGCGCGAAAACGAAATTCTCGATCGTATGCTTGAACGACAATCGGCGCTGCGTACGGCGGTGCTGCAAAAAAAATGGGACGGCGTGCTAGAATCGATTTCCGCGATCACGAAGCTTACCGAAGGTTTTGAAGAAGCGGAAAAAGCGAGAAACGCACTTTCGACCGGCGGAAAGGACGAAGCGAAAAAGGCGATGTTACCGCTTTTGACGCAAGTGCGCGGAAAGCTCGTCAGATCGAAAACGGCGAACAGAACGCTCGGCAATTACATAGCGGTTGCGAGGGATTTTATTCAAAGCGTACTTGACGAAGCCTTTCCTCAGAGCGGGGCGACGGTGTATTCGAAGGCAGGAAAGATCATGAGAGCAAAGCCGTCGAGCGTCGTCGTCAATACGTTATATTAATTAATAAAATACCCTGTAGCGATTTTGAGAGGTGATGTATGGGTTCGACATTTTCGGGAATAGAGCTCGGTAAGCGCAGTATCATGGCGCATACGACGGCGATCACGACCGCCGGACACAATATTTCGAATGCGAATACGGAAGGCTATTCGCGCCAGCGCGTCGCGTTTAAGGAATTCGATCCGCTGTATCTTCCGGAACTCGAACGTCCCGAAGAGCCGGGTATGATCGGGCAGGGCGTGAGTGCGACGAGCATACGGCGGATCCGCGACGAACTGCTCGACCGGCGCATCGTCGAACAGGCGAATCAGGAAGCGTATTGGGATACGCGCAGCAAATACTATACGATGCTCGAGCAGATTTACAATGAACCCGACGACGTTTCGATCCGCGGCACTATGGATAAATTCTGGGAAGCGTGGCAGGAGCTGTCGATTCATCCGGAAAACATCGCATCCCGTCAGGCGATCGTCACGCGCGGTATTTCGCTTACCGATACGATAAACCAACGCTACGAAAGTTTGCAGGGAGTGAACACGCTCATAAACGGCGATATCGACGCGACGGTAAAGCAGATCAACAATTATGCCGAACAGATTGCCGCTCTCAACGGAGAGATCGTGCGCTCGCGCGGTATGGGAGACAATCCGAACGATTTGCTCGACCAGCGTGATCTCCTCGTCGATAAGCTTTCGGAACTCGTGAATTGTACGGCGAGCGACCGCGATAAAGACGAATTCATGGTACACGTCGACGGGCGCGTGCTCGTTCAGGGCGGCATCCCGCGCAGCTTCGACCTTCGTACGGTTGTCGACAATAACGGAAATCCCCGTCTCATCTGGGGCGATACGAAAAACGACGCTGTCGTAAAAGGCGGCAGACTCGGTTCCCTCATCAAACTGCGCGACGTCGATATCAGAAATGAAATGCAGTCGCTCAATACGATGACGATGAACTTTTCCGATTTGGTAAACGACGTGCACCGTAATGCAACCGGCATGAACGGTACGACGGGTCTCGACTTTTTTACGTCTCATCCCTTTGTCGAAAACGTGCGCGGTAATTACGATTACGATGCGGACGGCGTAATGGACAGATCCTATATTTTCCGCTTTACCGGACGACATAAATTGAACTCGCAGGAGCAAATAGGTCTTGCAGGTACGATGACCTTTTCCGCGCCCGAAGGCAGGATCGAAGTCGCATACAACGCTACCGATACGGTTGCCGATGTCATCGACCGGATCAACGATTCGAACGGAGAAGTAAAAGCCTATCTCGACAGAAACAACAATCTCGTACTGAAAGCGACGACGGCTCTTTCGCAATCGAATCCCGATTTTGTCATACGGCACGTCGAAGACAGCGGAATGTTTTTGACCGGCTATGCGGGCATTTTGCGCGAAAGCGGAGAAGAAGGCGCATACGATTACCTTCGTGCGGACGCGGCCGACGGTCTTGCCGACGGCGCTCAATTTGCGGTGACGCCGCAGGTAAATCCGTCCGCGTATATCGCGGTAAATCCGCTTATCAGAGGAGACGTCAAAAGCGTCGCTGCAGGCTTTGCCGATACGCGCGGCGCTCTCGCGTCGGGCGACGGACGAGCTGCGATCGAAATCGCTTCGATCAGAAATACGCAGGTGATGATCGGACACAAGCGCACTTTCGACGATTATTTTGCCGACAGCGTGACGAACGTCGGTTTGAAAGGAGAGCAGGCGGCAACTCAAACGGCAAATCAAAATAAAATCATGGGAGATTTGCGCACGCTGAGGGAGTCCGTCAGCGGCGTAAACATAGACGAAGAGCTTGCGGATATTATTAAATTCCAGCACGGCTACAATGCCGCCGCTTCGTTTATCAGTACGTGGGACAATCTCGTCGATACGATTATTAACAGGATCAGAGCATAAAATCGGGGTAAAGCCGAATACGGAGGTGCGATATGCGCAGGGTGAGTTCACAGATGAATAATATGGATGTGCAGTCGAATCTGCGGCTGCAGGAATCCCGTCTCAATAAAATCAATAATCAAATCGGCAGCCAGCGCCGTATTCAGGAACTGCGCGACGATCCGATCGCTGCAGGGCACTTGGTGCGTTATCAGTCCTATGCGGCGCGCATCGAAAACTTCGAAAAAAATGCCAAAACGCTTTCCGAGCTTTTTATGCAGCGTGAAGGTTATATGACGAATTCGCTCGAAGTTATGCACCGCGTGAGAGAACTCGCCGTTACCGGTGCGAACGGCATCTACACGGGCGAGGATATGAAAAACATGGCGGCGGAAGTCGACGAGCTTTTAAAAGAGCTCGTGCAAAATGCAAACGCGATCGGGGAAGACGGAAACTCGCTCTTTGCCGGTACCGACACGAAAGTGAAAGCCTTCGACGTCGAAATGGGAAACGTCGCAGGTTCGGGCGTGCCGCTCATCGAAGGGGTGCGTTATAACGGAAATATTTCGGAAACGCAGGTCGAAATCGACGAAAATAAATATTTGACGACGGACAACGCGGGCGTGCGCACTTTTTGGGCGGAGCCCCAGCAGATTTTCGGCGCAAGGGATACGACCGGCTGGAGAGCGGGGGAAGACTCGGTTATCGCCGTAGACGGTGCGGAAATTAAAATCAACGCGGGCGACAACGTGTATTCCCTTATCGCAAAGATAAACGACAGCGAAGCTGCGGTAAAGGCGACGCTCGATCCCGTGACAAAGGCACTGAATTTCACTACGACGGATGCGCGGCAGCTGTGGCTCGAAGATGTTTCAGGTTCCGCACTCGCCGACCTCGGCATTATCAAAGACGCAAGTCAAAAGCCGCCGTACAATCTCGCTTCCGGCGTGCGCGCTTCAGGCGGTTCCATGTTCGATGCGGTTATCTCTCTCCGCAATGCGCTTTTAGCCGGCGACCACGAAGCGATCGGCGGACGCGTGCTCGGTTCGATCGATCAGGGTCTTAACAATTTGACCACAAGAATCGCAAAATCGGGTTCCGAATACGAGCGGGCGGAACTCAACGTAAAACGCAATTCGGGAACGGCGCTCAACGTAACGCAGCGCATCTCAAGCGAGGGCGATCTCGATTTGACGAAAGCCGCATCCGATATGAAGATGATGGATTTTACGCATCAGGCGACGCTGAGCACGGCCGCGCGTTTGTATTCGAGTACGCTGCTCGATTATTTGAGGTAAGCTTCAATGGACGTTAAGACAAAGGCGATGGGCGTAAAGAGCGTCGAAGAAAATCACATCGTTACCTTTCCCGAAGGACTTTTCGGTTTTGAAGATTATAAAAAATACGCGACGATGGAATCGGAATGGGCGCCGCTCATCTGGCTGCAGTCCCTCGACGACGAGCGCCTTGCATTTTTGCTCATCGATCCGTTTTTGATTTGCGACGATTACGAAGCGGACATCGACGATGAAAGTTTAAAAAAAATCGACGTGCACTCTCCCGAAGACCTTATCGTCATGGCGGTCGTCACCGTTCCGCCCGACGGGGGCGCCGTTACCGCAAATCTGCAGGGACCCCTCGTCATCAATAAAAAAAACAAGCTGTGCGTGCAGGTGATTTTGAGCGACGGTCGCTGGACGACGAAATACGCGATAATCGACGCGCTTAAAAAACGCGGAGGAAAGTGATATGCTCATCCTTTCGCGCAAAGTCGACGAACAGATTAAAATCGGCGACAATATAACGATCACGATCATCGAAGTCCGCGGCGATCAAGTTAAAGTCGGAATCGAAGCGCCGAAAAGCGTTAAAGTATTCCGCGAAGAAGTGTTTAAAGCGATCCAAAAGGAAAACAAAGCGGCTTCTTCTCCCGACGCGGGAGCGCTCGCATCGATATCGGAACTTTTGAAAGGGCGGTGAGGGGCTGTCGCCCGCACCGTTTTTTGTGTCGGAATATAAGCCGCACTGCAGGCGTTCGGTCGTGGAAGTGCACACTCCGCCGCCGAGATAGGGCTGAGTTTTCGCTAGACTATCGCCTTTCGTTTGACTTCCGCTTCGCTTGCGCGGATGTATACGGGGCCGTCGAAATCGGCAAGCGGTTTTTCTCCCGCTGCGATTTTCGCTTCGGCGAGTGCAAAGAGCGAGTCGGTCGTAAGTTCCGAAAAATCGAGCGCATACAGCTTTGTGCCGACACCGTTTTGTCGGGCGGCTTCGGCAAAACGCTTCGCATCGGGGCCCGTGCAGAGCGCTTCTTTCGCATCTTTTAAGGCACGCAGTATCGTTTCGATTTCATAATCTCCGGGCGGAAGCATTTCCGTTCCGCTTTCGAAAATCGCCGCATAGAATCTGTTTTTTTTCGCATCGATTGCGGAAACGACGGGAAAGGGGAGGGCGCGGTAGGGATAGGCGTAGACTTCGAGTGTCGGGATGCCGTAGATGGGCGCGCCCGTCGCCTGTTCGACGGCTTTGAGCGCGGCAAAGGCGAGCCTGAGTCCCGTAAAAGAACCCGGACCTCGGCAGAGCGCCGTATAGTCGAGTTCGGCGATCCGTAAGCCCGCTTTCGATACGACGGCGTCGATTGCGGGAAGGAGCGTTTCCGATTGTTTCATGCCGATGTTGTAGACCGAAGAGACGACGGCATCATCGTTTTTTGCCGCAACCGTAAGGCGCGTTCCGGCGGAATCTATCGCAAGCGCTTTCACATAATCCTCCCGAAAAACCTGAGCGCGGACTATCGTATCGCTTCGTGCGGCCAGTTGGAGATGCGCACGGTACGCGTGCCGTCGTCGTTTACGCCGATGTCGATCGTAATCGCCGTATCGGGCAGCTCGCTCATGATCTTTTCGCTCCATTCGATAACGCACACGCCCTCTCCGTAAAGCATATCGTCCGTTCCGAGATTGATAAAATCTTCGGCTCCGTCGAGACGATAGACGTCCATGTGGTAGAGCGGCATCGTTCCCGAATATTCGCTGATGAGGCAAAAAGTGGGACTCGTGATTTCATCGCGTATGTCGAGGGAACGTGCGATGCCTTTGGTGAGCGTCGTCTTTCCTGCGGCAAGAGGGCCGCGCATGGCAAGTATGTCGCCTTTTTTCAGGAAGGCGCCGATTTTTTGTCCGAGCGTTTCGGTTTCTTCGGCGCTCTTCGTCGTAAAGGTCATAAGGGCAGCTTCCCTTTTGAATCCGCTGTGATGATGTATGTCTTCAATGCGCTTTTAATCGGAACGACGGGATAGTTGATCGACTCCGAAATGATTATGTCGATTTTTTTTGCGCCGAACGGATCGGTTTCTATGCAGAACTCCACAGGCATTTCAAAATCGCCTCCGGGAAGCTCTATGACGGCGTCTCCTTTGAATTTGCGGAGATAATAAATGCTGCCTTCTTCGCGGCAGATGTTCCGAATTTCTACAACTCTCATTTCTGTACGATACCGTAATAAAGTTTAATAATCAAGACGGGATATTCCGCTCTTCGTCCGGCACGATATTGTATCGATACACGTATGCGAAGATGCGGTTCCGCGCTTCGTCCGATATATCCGTAAAGAGGATACCGAGTGAAAACGTATTGTTTGCGGGGTTTTTATGAACTGCAACGATGAGTCCGGTCGCTTCGTATGTGTTTTCCGAAAGCATGATCGAAACGCGCAGTCGCTGGTTTTCTTTTATCGGAAGATTCGTCACGATAGCGCAGCCGTCCCCGGAAACGTTTGCAAGGATGCCGTTGTGCGGTTTTGTTTTTTCCTGTCTGTCGTTTACCGCTGAAAAAACGCAGGGAACGTTGATATCGCTACGCTTCGATTTCCGCTTCGTCTGCGGGTGCAGAGCGTTCGTGTGGGACAGTATCATTTCAGCGCCGTCGTCGAAACCGATCGAATAGCGGATGACGCGCGTTTGAAAACGGTAGGTCATCCCGCTCCTCGTCATAAACACAAAATCGCTTTTTGAAAGCGGGGCGGGTTTGTTTTCCGTGTTGTACAGCGTTCGCGGAATCGAAAGCGTCATATTTTCAGCCGTATTTTTTTTCAGCGCGCATCGGATCTGTACGCCCGGCGACAGCAAAAACGAAAGCTTTGTCTCTTCGGGTATGCCTGCCGTCGATGTGATCCACGTATCCGCCGCATCCTGTATTTCGATTTTATGCCGCAGACGGAAAAGCGATGTGATCTTTTTTTCGTCGATGCCGTTTTGTACCATTGCGGCATACTGAGCGTTGAAGAGTTTATCGACTTCAGCCGCATTGTAGATGAGATAGCTTATATTGGGCGCTTTATTCGCGCGACAGATTTCCCACAAAAGAGAAGCTTCGGCTTTCGAAAGCGAAAGTCGCTTTGCCGTTTTTTCGATATCTTTATACGTCGTCGGCCGCTTTTTTTGCGCTTCAAGCCATTCGGGTGAAGAGCGGATGCGCTTTCGTATTTGATACAACAGGTAGATGACGAAAAAAACGAGTATGATAAAGGCGGGGATGAGGAGGTATGCGTAGTACTTCGTCGCAAGGCGCGCTTGCAGCGGGGTGATGCCGCTCGGTGCGTTAAAGCGCATGGAAAACCTCCAGCGCTTTTGCAGCAAGCTTTAAGCGCTGGCATATTTCGTATTCGGCCAAATCGCCGACGAGCACCGTATCGTTCGCTTTGAGTGCTGCTTCGAATTCAGAAAGTACGGGCATAAGGTCGGCAAAAAAATCGGATACCTGTTTTCCGTCGACGACGATCGCGCTGTAGGTGTCGGGGAACAGGGATGCGAGAGAAGCCGTGCGGCAGAAAACTTCGATATCGTCGGCAAGCTCTGCGATCGCGGCTGTCGCTTCCTTTCCTTTGCCGCTTTGCAGATCGACGGGAACGCGTTCCATGCGTTCTGCAAGAGACGAAAAAAGACTTGAAAGCTTTTTAAAAGAATCGGCTATCGACTGTTTTGTCACGACTTCGAATTCGATTTTCGTCGACGCTTGGAGCGGAAGCTTTGCGTATTCGTCGAACGAAGAAGCGTCGACTTTTTGTCCGTCCGCGCGTATGCCGATAACCGCCGCGTCGTTTTCTTCGCAGGTCGCTTCAAAAGAGCGCAGCACATCTCCGATCGTCTTTTCCCCTTCAAGCGTTACGTCGATTTTTGCACCGTTGACAAATAAATCCATAACAATTCCTTATATTAATTTTTTTTGTTATTCGCTGCTTCTGTTGTTTTGCCGTATAAAATTCGAAATAGTCGTCTGTTGGCTTTCGAGGCTGCTCAGCGATCCTTCCATGCTTGCAAACTTTTTTCGAAGCTCTCTTTCTTTTTTGTCCATCTGCGTTTCAAGTTGCGCTATCTTCGTTTCGGACGATTTGATGCGCGTGCCGAGTGTACTCAACTTCGTGCCGATGATGCCGCCGGTTTGGACGTATGCGCCGAGTTCACGATCCAATCGGTATGCGATGCCCGAATCGGTTATGAGGTCACCGTCGCTGTCATAGCCGAACATATTTTTAATATCTTCGAGATGCGAGGCGAGAGCGGCGTCGAGTTTTTTTTCATCGATTTCAAGATACCCGCGGAGGCGGCTCGCCGTATAACCGCCCGTACTTCCGCTCGCGTTTGTCGAAATGCCGATCTGTGAGAGCATCGTTATGACCGCATCCTCTTTTGCCTGATAGCGCGCACTTTGGATCGCTTGGAAATTCGATTTCATACTCGTAAGGGAAAAGTCGCCCATAAAAAGCCCGAGCCGCTCTTTTTCTTTTTCGCGCCGGTCGTCGGAAAGATAGGTGAGCTCGTCGACGATTTCACTTTTGTTTTGAGAAAGGATATTGATTTGCGCGAGCGATTCGTTGTATTTTCCGACGAAAGTGATGAGCGCGTCTTTTGCCGATTTGACGTCCGGATCGATTTTGATCGTCGCCGTCCTTTCGGTTTTTTCGTGTACATGGAGCGTTACGTCTGGCACGACGTCGTCGATATCGTTCGTCGGCCGCTTGATCGTAATGCCTTCGTACGTGATGATCGCATCCTGCGCCGTCGATGCTGCGTTGTTCGGCGTAAACCCGCCTGCGGATTTCGGATCGTAGAGCGAAACGGACGACATCGTAAAAGCGCTTCCCGTGTTCCGGTTTCTAATCACGATCGCAGCGATACCCGGATAATCCTTCATGTCGATATCGACAGTCGTTTTATCGCTCGTCAAAATATTCGGCGTCGCGATTTCTTTTTCGCTTCCGTCGCTCATGGCAGCGTAGACGATGCCGCTCGACGTTACGGGCAAAAGATCCGCGCTCCTTGTCTCTTCGCCTTTCGGAAGCAGCGTGTCCGACGGATTATTGTCGATGACGACGTCCTTAAACGACGCGTAACCCGCATTCGGAAGTTCGGGTGCAAGCGGTCTTTTATTAAGCGCCTCCGTTACGTCTTCAACAGCTGCCGGCGCGAGCGTAAACGAAATGCGCTTTCCGTCATTTCCCTGCGGCACGGCGAGCGAAAATCCGCTTCTCGGCGGGATCGAGATTTTTCCGTTTGAAACGGCGATCTGCGTATTTGCGATGCGCGGAAGCCCTTCCTGTTCGAGAGAAGTCGTTTGCGGCGGGGCGGGGCGGAATTCCGTTTTCGTTTTCCCGAACGATGCCGCATCCGATTTTACAGGGCTTATCATCTTTGTTTCGATCGCAAAGGTTTTCGCTTCGTCTTCAAACGTGAGGCGATTCGCTTCTCCCGTTTTTTTCGATTCGATGAGGATCGTTTTCGTTCCCGCTCCCGATCCGATGACAAGCGAATTGATAAGATCGCCGCCTCTCTTGTTGAGCGCTTTTGAAAAATCGGTGAGCGAACCGCCTTTCCAGTTGAACGAAACGGATTTGTCGGCGACACGAAATGTGTAGGTGCCTTGGGGAACCTTTGTATTGTCGGGGAGTTCCGCCGTCAAAAAACGGTCGGCTGTTGCCGGCTGTATGACATTGACTTTGAACGATTGATACTGTGCGCTTCGATTCGCATCCGCCGTAATCGCGTATTCGTCGGACGATGAGGCGAGTTTATTGTTGAACGGATTTTCATAGGAATACAGGGTTTTAACGCTGTCGCGGAATTCCGTCAGCTTTCTGTTGACATCCCGCCACGCGTTTTGCTGCGCTTGGTAGGTTTTCAGCGTGTCCTGCTCCCTTGTCAGCGGAACACGCTCAACCTTCATAAGTTTTTCTACCGTGTCGTTCGTGTTGTATTTGTCGGTGACACCCGGTATGTTCAATCCTGGCATAATCCGCGTTCGTCCGCAAGATGCGACTAAATCATTTCATCAAAAAGCAAACCGATCGCTTTTTTCATGCTGACTTTCATCTTTTGTATATCTTCGGACGGTATCTCCTTTATCACCTTATTGGTGCTCGGATCCAATACGCTGATAACGACTTCACCGAGCTCTTCATTGACGCTGAAGCGCAGGGATCGGCGTCCCATCACCATATCGGACAGCCGCTGGAGCTGCTGTACGTTTTCCCGTATTTCGGCAAGATTTTGTGCAATGTTTTGCGCTACTTCAGCTCCTCCGGGTACCGAGCGGACGACTCCCGCCGTCGTCGTACCGGAACCGAGCATCTGCGGAGCGACTTTGAAATAATTCTGGCCATCCATTGCCAAAGCCTGCCCGATACTGCTGGTAATTGTATTCATAGGGCAATCCTCCTGAAAAAGAACGGGAAGGGGCGCATCCTTTCCGTTACGTTTATTGTCAAAAAGACGACATCCGGTTGTCTCTCGGACAATAATCCGATTTTATTGCAGCAACGCTAAAACGTTTTGCGTTTGGCTGTTTGCCTGTGCAAGCATCGCGGTACCCGATTGTGTGAGAATCGAGTTTTTCGTGTAGTCCACGATTTCCGCAGCCATTTCGGTATCTCTGATACGCGATTCGGCAGCCTGCATATTTTCCGCAGCGACGTTTACGCCTTTCGACGCCATCTCGAAGCGGTTTTGATACGCACCGAGATCCGCCCGCTGTTTCGTTACCCGAAGCAGCGCGTTGTCTACGGCACCGAGCGTGGCGTTTGCCAAGTCCGGCGTTGCGATCGAAATCTGCTCGTTGTCGCCGTTTGCGTTTTTCAAGCCGAGCGCCGTTGCCGTCATCGTGCCGATGTAGACGCGAACGTTTTGGTCGACGTTTGCACCGACATGGAACTGCATCGTCTTTGCGCCGTCCCAGCGGCCGAAACTGCCCGTGAGCATATTCATGCCGTTGAATTGCGCTTGACTTGCGACTCGGTCGACTTCCGACACAAGCTGAGAAACCTCAACTTGAATCTGCATGCGATCTTCATCGCTGTAGATACCGTTCGACGCTTGAATCGCCAGTTCGCGGACGCGCTGAAGGATATCCGTCGTTTCCTGAAGATAGCCTTCCGTCGTCTGCAAAAACGATACACCGTTTTCGATGTTTCGCCCCGCCTGGTTCAAACCGCGGATTTGACTCCGTAGCTTTTCGGACACTGCAAGACCCGATGCATCATCTCCGGCTTTGTTGATCCGTTCGCCGGAAGCGAGTTTCTCGATGTTTCCCTGTATGTTGGCATTCGAAATGCCGAGCACACGTTCCGCATAGAGCGAACTCATATTGTGATTGATAATCATAATTTGTGCCCTCCATGTTTACGTACCCGCAGAACATCGTGCTCTGCGTCCTTGCCGTGAGGGCTGACTTTCCGGTTAGTGCGCCCCCGGAAAGCAGATTCAGACCCGTTACGGCAGGAAAAATCAGCCTTTTTACAAGCCGATTTTTCCTGCCGCCACAACCTATGGATTGCACATTGTCAAAGAACAAAAGCATGTCCGAACGCATGCTCGATAGCGACCGTACACAAGGAAATAGGGCGGAACCCATTTTCCCTCTATAAGTGTACTACACTATCTCAGTAATGACAAGACATTTTGCGTCTGCGCGTTCGCCTGTGCGAGCATCGCCGTTCCTGCCTGCTGCAAAACGGTATTTTTAGTAAATTCGACCATCTGTTTTGCCATGTTCGTGTCACGGATGCGGCTTTCCGACGCCTGCGTATTTTCGGCTGCGATATCGAGTCCGCGGATTGCGTATTCCATACGGTTCTGATACGCGCCCAAGTCCGCCCGCTGTTTGTTGATCCGTTTGATCGCTTCGTCGAGCGTGCCGATGACGCGGTTCGCATCTTCCGGCGTTGAAACCGAAACTTTTTCCTCCGTTCCGAGTACGCGCAGTCCGAGCGCTGTTGCCGACATCGTACCGATGTACACCTGCATCCTCTGATCCATGTTCGCACCGATGTGGAACCACATGGAACCGGTAACCGTATTTTCTCCCGTCGGGCGGGCAAAGCGGCCGGTGAGCATGTTCATGCCGTTGAATTGAGCGGAACTTGCGACGCGGTCGATTTCCTCTACGAGGGAAGAAACTTCGACTTGGATCTGCATACGGTCTTCATCACTGTAGATGCCGTTCGACGATTGGACTGCCAGTTCGCGGATGCGCTGGATGATGTCCGTCGTTTCCTGCAGATAACCTTCGGTCGTTTGGATAAAGCTGATGCCGTTTTGCGCGTTCGTCGACGCTTGGTTCAAACCGCGGATTTGGCTGCGCATCTTTTCCGATACTGCAAGCCCCGACGCATCGTCTCCTGCGCGGTTGATCCGTTCGCCCGATGAAAGCTTTTCCATATCTTTTGCAAGGCTGACACCGGTGACGCCGAGTTGACGGCTGGCAAAAAATGCCGACATGTTGTGGTTGATAACCATAGGTATTCCTCCGTGGAATAGATGTACGGCAGAATCCTTTCTGCCGGTTTGCAAAAAAGTGCATCTGTGTTACAAGGCTACATCTACACTTTTCTGCAAGTGAATCGTAAATCGGCGGCGGTACGGCTTGACAAGTCGCGCCGCAAATTTCGATCCTTTTACACTATCGGCACGGAGAGCAAAAAACTTTAGCGATTTTTTTATTTTTTTCACTTTTTTCAATGGATCATCGGAGCATTTCGATGATGCGCCGCATACTGCGCCCGGCCTTTCCGCGGTGGGAGATCGCATTTTTTTCTTCGTCGGAAAGTTCCGCTGCGGTTTTTCCGATTTCGGGGATAAAAAAAATCGGATCGTAGCCGAAGCCGCCGTTTCCCCGCGCGTCTTCGATCGATGCGACGATTTGCCCTTCCATCGTTTCCTGTGCGGCGTACATGCGCTCGCCTCCTAAATAGAGCACCATCGAACAGGTGTAATGCGCACTCCGCTTGCCATGCAAAAAATGGCAATCGCCGGTACTCTCTGAAAGCGCGTCATTCAGCTCTTCGATGAGGAAACGATTTTGCGCATCCTGTGCAGTCTTTTTGCCGTCCGCTCTCCCGCGGGGAAAATCCCGTCCGCCGTAGCGCGAAGAGAAAATACCGGGTCTCCCGCCGAGCGCGTCGACCGAAATGCCCGAATCGTCGGCGAGGACAGGGCAGCGCACGATGTCGTAGAGAGCGCGCGCTTTTATCAAAGCGTTTTCGAAAAACGTCGCTCCCGTTTCTTCCGGATCAAAATCGATGTCTTCGTCTGCAGGGGTGACGATTTCGTGCGGCAAAAAGATTTCCGCCGCTTCGCGCTTTTTGTGCGCATTGTTCGTAGCGAGGTAGAGCTTCATACATCCATCATACAGCGGAAGCAAAAGTTTCGCAACGCGGAGGAGTTTTATTTGCGCAAAAAAAGCGTTACAACCGTTCGACTTCCGTTTCGGAAAGACCGGTCATTGTGCAGATTTCCGTAATCGGGTAGTTGTGCGTCCGCATCAGCTTCGCCGTTTCGAGTTTCGCTTGATATGAGCCTTCGGAAATGCCTTCCTGCAGAGCGATTTCCCGCTCTTCTTCCCGCTGTACGGCGATGTCTACATCGTAATCGTATTCGGCAATTAACATATTCACCACCTCCCTGCTTTTTCTTTGTAAGTACTCCCGCAGGATGTCGTTTTGTATGCACTCTTTGATCGCGTTCTTAAAACCGTTTTCAGTGTCGAGCTTCAAGTGTTTCCGTACGGCTTCAACGAACAGCGCGTATTCTTTCAGCGGTTTGCACGTATGCAAGATTCTACTTCCCTTAGTATAATTAATATTCGTCACGCTGACAACGACTTCGAGCGCAGGTTTTTCAGGCAGCGTCATAAAGGCGTCGGAAAGCTGTAACGTCGCTTTTTCGGGATAATCTTCTTCACCGTTATAGAACACATAAAACTCGGGCGTAGGGATTTTTTTCAGATACTTGAGATAACGGTCGCGCGGGTTTTGAATGCGCTCGTAGAGGCGAGCGGCATACTGCAGAAATCGGAGCGGCATATTCGCGTTGATTGTGGCTTGATGTTCTGTGAGGGCGATGATTTTACCGTCTATGAGATAAGCGACGTCGTTACGAAAAGCCATGTACATGACCTGTTCGAGGCGGAGCGCTTCCAGCTCCGTAGATGCGTCGAGGTGAGTGTCGTGGAGCGCGTTGTAGAGCGAGAGAAAGTTCGTTTTTGCATTTTTATCTTCGCCGAAAAAGTCGACGAAAACCGAATCTTTGTACCGACGGTTGTGTTTTGTCATAAGACCTCCTGCAAAAAGCATCCGAATAGTCTTTCGAAAATGACGGTACTACTGTAAAGGCTCTACGTATACAGTCAACCGGTTCTTTCCGTGTCCTTTCCGCGCGTTTCCCGTACCTTATTCGGGGCTATCCGCCGTTTCGGTTTCGTTTTGTTCTTCGCTTATGAGTTTTTGCGCTTTCGTAATGTAGTGGCTCACTTGCCGCTCACAGATGCCGAGTATGTTTGCGATCATTTTATTTGTCGGGCAGACGCGCCAACGGCTTTGCTGCAATTCTCTGTTTTTGTGTTTCCAGCTTTCCGTCTGTTTGCGATATTTTTTCAAAAGCCGCTCCATATCGGTTTTTTCTTTGTCGCACATTTTGATCTGCATATAGTATTTTCGATGAAAATAATACGCGTTGTCCCGCCGCCTGATGATCATATTGCGTCGTTCGATCCGCGAATACAAAAGTGAATTGAGTTCCGCGATGAGGCGCTCGAGTTCCGCGCTCTGCAGTTTGCAATACGAGCACACTTTATCGACCGAAGATGCGGGAATATAATAGCTCGATTTCAGCGCGAGGATGAGAGCTGTTTTCGCATCGCTCGCGTTTTTCGCTTTACATCTTTTCGGGAGCGCTTTCCAAATTTTCGTGTTCGAAACCGGCGCGTAGCCTGCAGCCTTTTCCGCAACGGTAAGCGACCCCTCGTCCTGCAAGTGCTCTGCAATTTCGGATGGTGAAAATGTTTTTATCGTATTGTCAGCGACAAATCGCCGTATCTCTTCGCGTTTTTGCGTCAAAATCAAACCCTGTACGAAAGCGTAGAGATAGGAGCGGAACGCACCGCAATTTTCGTCGAACCGATCGAATACCTGTCCTCCTTTTTGCAAAAAAGTCAGGATGATTTCGCTCTTAAAATCTTCGTCGAATCCCATAAGACCGAAACGGTAGGGTTCGCGGTATATGCTTTCTGAGATACGCTTAACGGCTTCCGTTCGGGAAATCGTTCCCGTTTTGACGAGGTTCGGCAATTCATCGATTCGTTGCATAGCTTTATCTCCTTTCGATTGATGTTATAAAACGAATAGCAATGTTTATGCCAAGCTATGCGGCGGGGCGCGACGAGTAAAAAAAACACCGGCAGACCGCGAGGGCAAGACGCGGAAAGCCGGTTGGAACAAGATTTTACCGCCTGAAAGCCGATGCTTCAAGGCGACCGTTATAAAAAATATGTACTGTTACAGTCTGAATACGGGGCCGATTTTTAACGAAAAGACATTTGTAAAAGCGGGTACGTCAATGTCGCCTGTTCCGAAATACGGTAAAGAGCCTAATCCGTTTGTATTGTACCAGACCCAACCGATGCCGACGGCGTCCTGTATGCCCAGATTTATGCCTATTTTTTCGGTAAAATAATACTGCGCGCCGATGTAAAAGGGGATACCGATATTTGCCAAATTTAATTGAAGGTCAAGCGCAGGCGATGTAACACCTGAAAAAGTAAACTTCGTTACTTTTAAGGTTCCGTAGCCCAAGTTTAGTCCTGTTGCAAATGTAAGGTACAGATTCTTGATACCGTGGTACGTATAGCCAAGTAAAGGAGTTACGTTTATAAACGGCCCGCCTTTAAAATCAACCGTGCCCGTTTGTTTATCCGATGAAGAAAATTCTTTTGCAACTTTCATCGTGCCGACAGCAAAAAAATCCGTCGAAAATAAAAAGGTAAACCCGCTTTCATTTACAGTTCCCAGCGATACGCCGAAATTCATGGACGTCCACGACACGGTATTCTTTTCTCCGTCATCGTATAAAAGTTCCGTCGAATGGAAATTGGAAATACCGATAGTCGGACTGATTACGAATTTTGCGAATATGTTTGCACTCAAACAGCATATTCCCAAAACGACCAATACTGTTTTTTTCATTTTATGTCTCCTCGCAATGGGATAAAATTTGTTCTATTATACCCCCCCCCCCGAAAAGTCAAGAGAATTTTTGCCCATGCGAGTCCCTTCTTTCTTAAAAAGATTAGCATTATATGAATATGTTGATAGCCGACTATGATTACGATACCGATATTGCAGCTCAACGAAAAAAAGAACGGAAGTAAAAAGTGTGTAAGCACTGCCCGCGTAAAATTTTGCGCGGGCACAGATAAATCATTTGTATTTGTAAAAACCTTCGCCCGCGTTGATACCCGTTTTGCCTTGGTCGATGTAACCTTTCAGGATTTTCGCGATGCGTCCGTGGAGCGAGGCCGGATCGGATGAGTCGGGACGGTTCATCGTAATGTTGTACGCCGTTTCCAAACCGACGATGTCGAGGATTTGAAAGGGGCCGAGCGGGCTTCCCGTGCCGAGTTTCCATGCCAAATCGATGGTCTTCGCGTCTCCGACGTCGTTTGCAAGCAGGGCTTCCCCTGCCGTCAAAAACGGGATGAGCATGGAATTGAGGAGATAGCCGGGCTGCTCTTTTAAAACTTTAAGCGGTATCATGCCGATGGCTTTTGCAAAGGCGACGACTTCATCGAATGCGGCAGGATCGGTTCCGTCGTGTCCCATGATTTCGGCCATATTGTTGCGCCAGATATTGTTTGCAAAGTGGATGGCCAAATAGCGTTTCGGATTTTTGACGTGATCGCGGAACATGCTCGGCACCATCGAAGATGAATTTGTCGCGACGACGGTTTTATCTTCAAGGACGGCCGAAAGCGCGTCGTAAAAGGCTTTTTTCGCTTCGGGGTTTTCGGCCATACTTTCGATGACGATGTCGGCGTCCTTGACTGCCGAAGCAAGGTCGGTTGTGAGCTTAAGATTTTTATACGCCGTTTCGACATTTTTTTTGAGACGGGCGATTTTTTCGGCGCTTATATGCTCGCTGTCGTCTATGAGGCCTCTTGAAAAGATCGCTCCCTTTGTGCCGATTTTCGTTTCGGCATCGGTCAATTCGGCAAGGTATATTCCGTGCAGCCTGTCGATTTTCGGCTGGGACCGTCCGATCGACGCGTCGGAACGCAGCCATATCGTAACATCGAATCCCTTGTATGCCGCTTGAAATGCGATTTGACTTCCCAATACGCCGCCGCCCGCAACAACTACCTTTTTAATGCTCATATTGTACGCTCCTTTGAATATCGATAATCCTTTCCGATGAATATATCTTATCCTCCCGAACGGGAGATGTCAACGAATACGTGGTATACCGTCATGCCGACCGCAACAGAAATGTATACGCGAAAAAAACATATAATAAAAAAGGCGGAACGCGAGGCAGCGGCACTGTCGCCGAGCCGTTCAGACCGATGGCAAGCAAACTTTTTAATAAAAAGTTTGCGCAGTCCGATTCCGATTACGGTCTGTCACGGCACTTGCAACGAGCGCGAAGCGCGAAGTTCCCCGCGCAAACGGCAGGGCTGCTGCCGGGAGTGCAGCCGATTTTTTATGTTAAATGCTGTTTTTTAGAGAAAATAGTTTCTGGTGAGGGTGACTTGGATACATATCGGAATGCTTGTGAAAAGCGGGGAGGATGCTCTATGAATTATAAAACGCGCGCGAATTCTTTGACGATTTGGGGGATGAGCGTATCGATCTTTCCGCTCGAACTTGCGCCGGACGCGTTTTTGTGTCCGCCGCCGCCGAATTTTGCCGCAATGGCGCTCACGTCGACGTTTCCGCGCGAACGAAAACCTATCGTACACGAATGTTCGCTTTCCTGCCGCACAAAGACGACGGCAAGCGTTTTTTCAACGGCGAGAAGCAGCGTGTACAACGCGTCCGAATCGCGGCCTTCGGCGCCCCATTTTTGCGTATCGTCCGTCGTTTCGCTTGTGACGATGAGCTTTCCGTCAAGGTAGCGTTCCGCGCGCGAAAGAGTTGAGGCGAGGAGCTTTCGCGTATCGTAGGGTTTTCCGCCGGTAATAAAGTCGTAGGTCGCTCTCGGATTTGCGCCCGCATCGACGAGGCGGGAAGCTGCTTTGAACACTTCGGCGGAATCCGATTCGAGGAAGCGGAAAAATCCCGTGTCGGTGCACAAACCGGTAAAGAGTATTTCCGCCGTCTCTTTCGGCATGGAGCCTGCAACGCTTTCATACAAAAACTGAACGATTGCGCAGGCGGCAGGGGCGGACGAATCGATGATGCACAGCGCGCCTTCGGGAGCGGCGGCCGTTTTATGGTGATCGATGACGCAGGTATCGAGATTGCGCATATCGCCGTCTATATCTCCGAGCCGAGCGTATTCCGAGCAGTCCGTGATGATGAGTGCGCTCTTTTTGCGCTCTTCTTCGCTTAAAAAGCGCATCGACGGTGAAAATCGATCTTCGTATCGTTTGATTTCGGTTCGTTTAAAGGGTCCCGCCGAAAGCAGCTGGAACTCTTTGCCTTTTTTTTGAACGAGCATACCGAGCGCGATGCACGAACAGATGCAGTCGCCGTCCGGCTCTTTATGACCGCAGATGTAAAAAAAATCATGCCGATCGATAAAATCGCAAAACGATGCGATTTGCGTTTCGGTGAGCAGTTGCATGAGAGACAGCTTCAGTTTAAGTCGAGCTCTTCGAGCGTATCTTTATCGATATCCGTCACTTTATCGGGATCGGCTATGCCCCAAAAATCGGTATCCTTTGTCGGCGGCACGCTTAAAATGACGCGCACGAATTTGCCGCCGTCTTTGACGACCGTCATAAAGGGCTTGAGAGTTCCGCGCACGGTGCGGAATTTCAATTTGCGCGGATTTTCGGTATTGCCTTTTGCCCATTTTTTAGGGATCGTCGTCGAACCTGCTCCGACTTTATTTTTCGCATAGATGACGACATACGCGTCTTCCGTCTGCAGCACTTTATAGAGTGGTACATTAAAATAAGTAACCGAAGACCATTTGCTTTCATCAAGCTTCGGCTGCGTCGTTTTTTGTGCCGTCAAAGCTGCGGCACAGAGCATAATGACCGCAAAAGACAGGGCAATCTTTTTCATAACAACTCCCATAAAAACTCCTTAAAAACCGGTAATCGAGTTTGCCTCGCGCGCTTTATGCGCGGAAAAACCGCTTATTTTATGTATCGTCACATTATGGCGAGCATAATAGCTTTTATCGTGTGTTTTCTGTTTTCCGCTTCGTCCCATACGATACTCGCTTCGCTTTCGAACACCGCTTCGCTCACTTCTTCGCCTTTGACCGCAGGCAGACAGTGCATAAAGACGGATGTCGATTTGCCGGTTTCTCTCATGAGCTCTTCCGTTACGCGAAAAGGAGAGAGCAGCTTTGTACGCGCATCTTTCAGCGCTTCTTCTCCCATCGACACCCATACGTCGGTATAGAGACAGTCGGCACCGCGGACGACGCTTTTATCATCGCTTATCGCAATCTTTGCTCCCGACTGAGCGGCGAACGGAGCGCAGATTTTTTGAATCGCTTCGTCCGGGAAAAGCTCTTTGGGGCTGTAGACCGAAAAGTCGATTCCGAGCTTTGCCGAAATGAGCATGAGGCTCCGCGCGACGTTGTTTCTGCCGTCGCCGCAAAAACACCATTTGAGTCCTTTGAGTTTCCCGAACCTCTCTTTCAATGTCATCACATCGGCGAGCGCCTGAGTCGGATGAAAGGCGTCGGTCAGCCCGTTGATGACGGGAACGCCCGACCAGCGGGAGAGCTCTTCTGCGTGTTCCTGTTTAAACCCGCGGAATTCGATCGCGTTGAACATCCGTCCGAGCACGCGCGCCGTGTCCTTGACCGATTCTTTTGCACCGAGCTGGATGTCCTGCGTCGACATAAAAACCGGATGCCCGCCTTCTTCGCCGAATGCGCTTTCAAAAGCGCTTCGCGTGCGCGTCGATCGTTTTTCGAAAATAAGTGCGATAGTTTTTCCGGCAAAGCGAGCGTGAACTTCTCCCCGTTTCGCTTCCGCTTTTACGGTACATGCGATGTCGAGCAGGGTTTCGATTTCGTCCGGCGACCAATCGATCCAATTGAGGAGGGATCGCCCTTTAAACGGAGCTTTAAATGTTTCCATAACTGTTTACGGATATAGTAGCTTGAATGGAAAGTTTTGTAAATTACCCGATTGTCGAAAGCCTATTCGTATATCGCTTGATATGCACAATCGTGTAGATTTGTTAGCGGCATGTGGGATTGAACCACAGACACTACGGATATGAGCCGTATGCTCTACCAACTGAGCTATGCCGCCGTGATAAAACCGAGCATAGCATATTTCTTTTATTTTTGTCAATAAGGTGTTCGAGACCTTTTCGATGCCCTCATCCTGCATACGGTAAGTTTCCCGTTCTTGCAAGATTTGCAAGAATTCGTGCAAGAACTGCAAGATTCTTGCAATTTTAAAAACGGTTACCGACAGCATATATATGGCAACCGTATCAGAAACTATTCTCTAAAAAACAGTGAGTAACGTAAAAATCGGCTGCACTCCCGGCAGCAGCCCTGCCGTTCGCCGCGGCTGACCGTAATCGGAATCGGACGGCGCGAATTTTTTTTGCAAAAAACTTCGCTTGCCATCGGTCAGAGCGGCTCGGCGACAGTGCCGCTGCCTCGCGTTCCGCCTTTTTATTTACCTGTACGCTTTTTTATACATACATATCTGGTACGGTTGCCATGATAGGATACCGCTTTGATAAATGGGGACGTACGTGGACAGCTTATCCGTAAAACGCCGTCGGCTCGCATCTTTCGTATCAGCGGAGTTCGGAATCTTTAATAAAGGTTTTTGCGTATGCGACGAGAGAAGCGGCTTCCGCATCGGAATAGGGGACGATATCGTTGTATGCGGGGTCGATGCAGTTTTCGTTTCGAAACTGCGCAAATCTCCACGATGCGTCGGAAGGGAGCAGGGCGGCCATTTCTTCTATGTCGCGCTTTGTTACGAGGGGCGGGACGAGCACGGTTCTCCATTCGCGCGAAGAAGGCGGGAGAGAAGACGTGAGACGGACGGTTTGTGCAATGCGGGATGAAAAATCCTCCGTGATTTTTACCGCAGCCGATTTGTCCTCCGCTTTCAGGCTGCCTAAAAGTTCGCCGTAGCGCGACGGGGAGGTTTTTATATCCATCGCGATAAAGTCGGGGCGCATTTTATCGTCTTCGATAAGAGCGTTCAGTTCGTCGGGCAATGTGCCGTTCGTGTCGAGCTTTACACGGTAGCCGAGCGCTTTTGCATAAGGGACGAGGTAGGGCGTAAGCGGATTTACGAGGGGCTCTCCGCCGCTTATGACAAAACCCGTGAGGACATTTTTCCGTTTTTCGAGGTGTAAAAAGACTTCTTCCGCCGTCGCATAAACATCGTCCGCTGTCGCTTTTCCGCCGAGCACGAGACCGGCGTTATAGCAATAGGGACAGCGGAGATTGCAGCCGCACAAAAAAAGAGAAGAGGCGACGCGCCCGGGAAAATCGACGAGCGTCGTCTTTATGAGGACACCGGCTTTTGCGTGCAGGAGCGTTTCGGGAATCGAAGTTTCCGTCATGCGGTGACGGAAGCGAATACTGCGTCGAGCTCTTCAACGCTGTGGCACCGCGCGCTTTCTTCACCCGATTCGTCATAGACGATGACTGTCGGAGAAGCGAATACGCCTTTTTTTGCAGCTTCGGCAAGTCCTTCATCGGTGTCGACGTCGATCGTTTTGCCGCTCATCGAAAGCTTTGCGATATACGCTTGTACCGGCGGGCAGTTGGGACAGGTTTTTCTCGAAAAGAGTTCCCATCTGCCGCTTTTTTCAAAACCCGATGTGCGTGAGGCGGAGGCTTTCGCCGCAGGCTGTGTAACTCGTGCAGGGGATGCGCACTCACATGCGCTGTCCGCTTCGGTAATTTCGTACGCCGCACTTTCGGGAATGGCGAACATTTTCCGGTGATCGTATTCTTCGCGTTTGCCTTTATTCCAATTGCGGACTGCGCGGTAATAGCCGACGATGCGCGCATACACTTCGGTTTCCGATCCGTGTACGTCCGCAAGCGCCGCCCTCGTCGCTTCGATATCCGCATCGATTTCTTTGATCGTTCGTTTCAATTCAGTCATAGCAATTTCCCCCTAAAGCCCATAGTTGTAAATATATCATATATGTATTAGATATGATATATGCGCTAATTATAGTGTTGTTTTGACCCTATGTCAAGTTTTTTACGCTATATTCAGCAATGCGTACCGGAAAACGCTCCGAAAACGCACCCGTATAAAATCGGCTGTACTATGCCGCAGATCTGCTGTACGCAGCAGTCCCGCGGGCAGTTCTTCCGGCCGCCGTATTTCTACGCGCGCTCGGAGGCGAGCACTGCCTCTTTTTCTTTTTCGAGCCGTTCGAGCTTTAAACGCAGCTCTCTTTCCTTTTCCGCTTTGCACTTCGGACACTCGAAGTGTTCTCCGTTCAAATAGCCGTGGCTCCGGCAAATCGAATAGGTCGGAGAAATCGTCACGTAAGGTACGCGGTAGTTCGCCGTAACCGCTTTTACCAAATCGCGGCACGCCCTCCAGTCTTTTATCTGTTCGCCCATAAAGGTATGGAAAACCGTGCCTCCGGTGTATCGCGTCTGCAGGCTTTCCTGTAAATCGAGGGCTTCGAAAATGTCGGACGTATAGTCGACGGGAAGCTGCGTCGAATTCGTATAAAAGGGGCTTTCGTCCGTGCCGCTCGTGATGATTCCCGGGAAATTCTTTTTGTCATGGGAAGCGAGGCGGAACGACGTGCTTTCGGCGGGCGTCGCTTCGAGGTTGAAAAGTTCTCCCGTCGATTCCTGATAGTCGGCGAGACGGCTTCTCATATAGTCGAGCACGCGTTCGGCAAAGGCTTTGCCTTTCGGATCGACGATCGATGTGCCGAGAAAATTGAGGCAGCATTCGTTCATACCGCAGAGTCCTATCGTATTGAAGTGGTTGTCGAGCGTGTGCAGATAGCGCTTCGTATAGGGGTAGAGTCCCGTATCGAGGAGGTGCTGGATCACTTTGCGCTTTATGCACAGGCTGTCGCGCGCGATGTCCATGAGATAGTCGAGCCGCTTGAAAAAGGCTTTTTCGTCTTTTGCGAGAAAACCGATCTGCGGGAGGTTGATGGTAACGACGCCGAGGGAACCGGTAAACTCGTCGGAGCCGAAAAGTCCGCCGCCGCGTTTTCGAAGCTCGCGTTTATCGAGGCGGAGACGGCAGCACATGGAGCGCACGTCGCTCGGATTCAAATCGGAATTGACGAAATTTTGAAAATAGGGAGTGCCGTATTGGGATGCCATTTTAAAAAGCAATTCCGCATTTTCGCTTTCCCATTCGAAATTCTTTGTGATATTGTACGTCGGGATGGGGTAGCCGAAGCCCCGCCCCGAAGCGTCTCCTTCGAGCATGAGCAGGATAAACTGCTTATTGATTATATCCATCTCTTTTTGGCAATCCCCGTACATGAACTCCTGTTCTTCGCCGCCTACGATCGCTTTTTTGTTTTTGAGGTCGTCGGGACACACCCAGTCGAGCGTGACGTTCGTAAAGGGCGCCTGACTTCCCCAGCGGCTCGGCGTGTTGACGCCGAACAAAAAGCTTTGGATGCACTGCCGCACGCTCTTTTCCGAAAGATTGTCGATTTTGACGAAGGGCGCAAGATAGGTGTCGAAAGAGCTGAACGCTTGAGCGCCCGCCCATTCGTTTTGCATGATGCCGAGGAAGTTTACCATTTGGTTGACGAGCGTCGAAAGGTGTGTTGCGGGCGTCGATGTGATTTTATCGGGAACGCCGCCGAGTCCTTCCTGAATGAGCTGCCTCAGCGACCAGCCCGCGCAGTAGCCGGAAAACATCGAAAGGTCGTGAATGTGGAAGGCCGCCGTTTTATGCGCGTCCGCCACTTCTTTCGGATAGATATTGTTGAGCCAATAGTTTGCCGTAACGGCGCCGGAATTGCTCAAGATGAGACCGCCGAGTGAAAAATTGACGTTCGCGTTTTCTTTGACGCGCCAATCGCTTCGGCTCAAATATTCGTCCATCGTTTTGTTGATGTCGAGCATGAGGTTCTTTGCACCGCGAATGGCTTCGTGCCGCGCGCGGTAGAGGATATACGCTTTTGCGACTTCGACTTCGTTATTTTCGATGAGGACGCTTTCGACGTCGTCCTGAATTTCTTCGATGGCGGGGATAGAATGCGTTCTGCTTCCTGCAAGGCGCAGGCGGAGCCGCTCTTCGACCGAATCCGTAAGCTTTTCCGCCCGTTCGGGATCCTTTCGCTTTTCGACCGCTTCGATCGCGCGTCCGATCGCCGATTCGATTTTCTTGCGGTCGTAGTTTGCAATATCGCCCGACCGCTTTACGACGGATTTAATAAATCCCGCCGTCTCTTTATCTCCGCTCTCACCCAAAAAATTCCGCCATTCCGGAAATACAGCCTGGTCGCTCACCTTTGTTTCCCCTCCACATTTTTTACCTCGGTGATGAATTCGTCGAGGTTTTCGAAATGCTTATATACCGAAGCAAAGCGGATGTACGCCACTTTGTCGATTTCATACAGACGCTGCAGCACGAGTTCCCCCAATTCCGCAGTCGAGATTTCGCGGCTCACCTTTCCGCGCATGACGGCCTTGTCTTCGATTTCGGATACGATCTGTTCGACCATCCGCATCGACACCGGCCGTTTTTCGAGGGCGCGGCTGATGCCTTTTTCGAGCTTTGCCTGCTCGAAGGGTTCGCGCCTTCCGTCTTTTTTTACGACCATAAAGGGTTTTTCTTCGATACGCTCGTAACTCGTAAAACGGTAGCCGCAGCCGAGGCATTCGCGACGCCGCCTAATGCTTTCACCGTTTGCCATCGTACGCGATTCTATAACTTTGTCGTCGAGACTGCCGCAATACGGACACCGCATATCGATCCCTTATAACAAATTGTTTAAAACTTGTACTCTAAATATAGCGTTTTAAACGATATGATAATACTATACAGCGCTACAGCTGATATTGCAAGATGCCGCGTCGAAAATTCTTCGTTTTTTTGCGATTTTTACGTGTTTTCGGGCCGCCTGGCTTTTAGAGCGAGCGACATTATATAAGTACGCTTCATGCACACGGAAATAAAGACCGGAAAAAGGGTTAACACCATGCGGATGCCTTTTTTTCCGCACCTCGCTTTCCACGCCCGAAAAACCGCCTGCCACACGGCGAATACTTCGGGGATGAGTACGATTAAAAGCGATAAGGATTCCGAAAAAAGCAGCCGGCGGTATTCCGCTCTTTGCCGAAATATCCGCACGACACCTCTTTCGATCGATTCGACTGCTTCTCGAAGTTCGAGGGGACTTGTCGTACGGTAAATCGCGTTTGCGATTAAAAAGGCGAGGGCGAGACGGCACAAAATGACGATGTCGCGTTCGGAAGGGATGAACGGAAGCGGAAAGGGAGCGTGAGCGAAAAGGGCGGGTACTATCGACGAACTATAAAGTATAAGCGCGTAATACACAACGGGCTTGAGCGACAAAAGGATTTCTTTCATCGGAAAGCGGATGGCAGGGGAAAGCGCAAAAAAAATCGCGATACAGGCGATCACGGCGTTTCGGGGCAAGATGAAAATGAAAGTGCCGAGCACAAAAAGCGAAATGAGTTTTATGCGCACATCGCATTTGTGCAAAAAAGACGAACCGCTTCGGTAGCCGAAAAGTCTTACCATTCGAGATCCCGAAGATCTTTGTAGGAAGCAAGCGGATTTTTGATGTCCCAAGCTTCGAGCTTTTGCGCCAATCCTTCGGCGGGCTTTCCGTCGAACACTTTTTTTCCGCGGTACAGCACGATAAAGCGGTTGCAGAGCGCAAGCGATTTTTCGAGCTCATGCGTGAGGATGATGATCGTCACTCCTTTTTTTTTCAGCAGTTTGATAAGCGCGTTCACGTGCCGCACGCCCGAATAGTCGAGGTTCGCATAGGGTTCGTCGAATATGACGAGCGGCATATCGAGGGCTATGATGCCCGCGACGGCAAGCCGTCTTTTTTCACCTCCCGACAAAAATCGTGCGCTCGATTTTTCTTTTCCCGCGAGACCTACTTCCGCAAGCACGTCGAGCGCTTTTCGTTCGGCTTCCCGTTTTTTTAATCCGATATTTTTTAAGCCGAACATCACGTCTTCGATCGGCGTCTCTCCCAAAAGCTGCATTTCGGCTTCTTGAAATACAAGTCCGCACTGTGCCGCTTTTCCGCCGCATAGGATTTTCACCGTACCTGAATCGGCTTTGTCAAGGGAAGCGATGATCGACATGAGTACGCTTTTTCCCGAACCGTTCGCTCCCGCGATGAGGGCGGTATCTCCTTCGCAAAGCGAAAAAGATACTTCCGAAAGCGCGGTAAACCTTTGATCCCCCTCATACGAGGGGAAGGTTTTCGTCACCTTTTCGACGGAAAGGGAAGCGCCGTTCGGAAACGAAGTGACGTACGGAAGTAAATCGTCCTGCGTCATTCGCTTTTGTCGGTAAAATAGCGAGCGGCAATCGTACGGAGCTTTGCCGCAAGCGGAACTGAGAGAACGAGCTTTATGAGATCTCCGGGGATAAACGGAATGAGGCAGGCCGCAATCGATGCGGAAAAACTTCGGTGAGTCAGCTGCATAAAGCGGAAGATACCCGGAACATAGATGAACGTAAATCCCGCAAGAGAGGCGAGCGACAACTTTACGATGTTTTTTGTGCTGAATGCTTTTTCACCTGCGCGCGGCTTTCGTGCGATGCAGCCTGCGGCGAGAGCTGCGAGTATATAGCCTATGAGAAATCCGCCCGTCGGCCCCAAAAGGCGCGCGATCCCGCCCGCACCGCCTGAAAAGACGGGAAGTCCGAGCGCGCCGGCTGCGACGAAGAGCAGCGCCGAAAAAAATCCGCCGAAGCCTCCGAGCGTGAGAGCTGCGAGCACGGCGAACATATTTTGCATGACGATCGGAATGCCGCCGGGACCTATAGGTACTGCGATAAAGCAGCCCGCACAGATGATCGCCGCAAACAAAACGATAAAGATAAAGCGAGTGTTGTTTATTTTCATAGCGCGAGTTTACAATCAGTGTTCAATAAATACAATAGGTTGACAATCAAAATGTGAGTGTTTTGCCGGCACGGAATTTGAAATTGCGCCGTGCATTCCCTTTTCTGGCGCAAATTGTAAAAATATGCTATACTGCCGCGCGTAAACAAAACAGTGCATTAAGGAAAAACGATGCTCAATATCAACAACAACGCTGCAAATGTAAAGCGTGAAATTCTCGTGCGTATCGCGCGCCTCCAACTCGACGGCAAACTTACCGAAGGCGTGCATTATATCCCTCGCGAAATGGCGCCTCTCGACTCGAAATCGATACGCTGCTGTATCTACCACGACAGGGCGATTTTGCGCATGAGAGTCCTTGCCAGGCTCGGCATATCGATCGAAAATTACGACGACGACCGCCCGCTTGCCGAATACGCGAAGGATGCTCTCGAGCGGGATTCTCCGACCTGGCCCATGCTCACCGTTTTGCAGGATGCGTGCAACGCGTGTGTAAAAACGCACTACATGATTACGAACGCGTGTCAGGGCTGTTTTGCGCGCCCGTGCATGATGAACTGTCCGCGCAAAGCGATCACGGTAGACCGGAGAGCGGTTATCGATGAAGCGAAGTGCGTCAACTGCGGGCTGTGCATGCAAAACTGTCCGTATCATGCGGTTATTAAAATTCCCGTACCCTGCGAAGAAGCATGCCCCGTCGGCGCGATCAGCAAAGACGAAACGGGACACGAAAAAATCGATTACGATAAATGCATTTTTTGCGGGCGCTGCATGAGCGAGTGTCCCTTCGGTGCGATGATGGATAAAAGCCAGCTCGTCGACGTTATCAAACATATCATGCAAAAAAAACGGCGTGTCGTCGCGCTTTATGCGCCCTCGATTGCAGCTCAATTCAAATCCGCTCCCGGTCAGCTCGAAGCGGCATTTTTAGCCGCGGGCTTCGACGACGTACTCGAAGTCGCGATCGGAGCGGATATCTGCGCGGATAAAGAAGCGAAAGAATTCGAAGAGCGTATGGCGCGCGAAGATGTGCTTATGACGACGTCATGCTGTTCGGCGTATGTGCGCGCGGTAAATATTCACGTGCCGGCTTTGAAGCCCTGCGTGTCCGAAACGCGAAGCCCCATGCACTACACGGCGGAGATCGCAAAGCAAAAAGATGCCGACTGCGTTACCGTGTTTATCGGTCCCTGCCTTGCAAAGCGGAGGGAGGGTTTCGACGACGATGCGGTCGATTACGTGCTTTCGGTCGAAGAACTCCGCGCGTTTTTTATTGCAAAAAATATCGATATCGCTTCTCTCCCTGCAAAACTGCCCGATCACATTCCGACGTCGACGGGAAGAGGTTTTGCAAAGACGGGCGGGGTAGCGGAAGCGGTGCGGGTGCGGCTCAAAGATCAAAGCATCCTCAAAGCCGCCCAAATCAACGGACTCGACAGAGCCGGTATGAAAAAGCTTGCGACATACGGAATGATAAATCAGGGGAAAATTGCGAAAAACGAAAACACGCCGAATCTCGTCGAAGTGATGGCGTGCGAATGCGGCTGCATCGGAGGCCCGTCGGTTATAACGAATCCCGGTGTCGCCGAAGGACTGCTCGCCGCATACGCCAAAGGCGGAACATAAGCGCGCTTCCGATAAAAGCGTACCGATATGCGAACCGAGCTACATATTGCTGTAGGTTTGCGTTTTGTCGTTTACGTGTTCGATCGGAATGCCCGCCTGTTTGAACATATCGAGCGAATCTTTTTCATCGTGGTAGTGCATTTCGCACACGACGCGCTTTATGCCGCAGTTGATGATGAGCATGGCGCAGGTTCTGCACGGCGTCATCTTACAGTACACGGTCGCGCCGTCGATCGCGATGCCGCGCTTTGCCGCCTGGCAGATCGCATTCTGTTCGGCGTGTACGGTTCTCACACAATGCTGTGAAATCGTGCCGTCCGTGTGGATCATTTTCCGCATCAAATGCCCGACGTCGTCGCAGTGGGGAAGCCCTGCAGGGCTTCCGACGTAGCCGGTTACGAGAATTTGATTGTCGCGCGCGATGACACAGCCGCTTCTGCCGCGGTCGCAGGTTGCCCTCTTTGCGACCGTGCGGCAGACTTCCATAAAATATTCGTCCCAGCTCGGGCGCGCGTATTTTGCTTCGTCTGCCATAGTGTTTACATTGCGTCGAGTACGGTCTTTACAACGAAAACGGCAAAGAGTATCCACGTCAGCGCGGAAATGTCTTTAAACTTGCGCGAAGCGACTTTGCAGACGACGTAGCTCATAACGCCCCACGAAATGCCCGTTGCGATGCTGTACGAAAACGGCATCGTCATGATCGTTATAAAAGCGGGGATGCCTTCGGAAAGATCGGTAAATTCGATATTTGCCGCTGCCCGCATCATCATAAAGCCGACGACGATGAGCGCCGGTGCGGAAGCCGCAGACGGCACGAGCAAAAAGAGCGGACTCAAAAAGAGAGCTGCGAAAAAGATGATTGCAGTGGTTACCGACGTGAGACCCGTGCGTCCGCCTTCGGCGACGCCTGCAGTGCTTTCGACAAAGCTCGTTATCGTCGACGTGCCGAGCGCGGCTCCGACGACCGTTCCGACCGCATCGGAGAGGAGCGCTTCGTTGACGTTTTTGATGTCGCCGTTTTTATCTTTCAGATTACTCTGTTCGGCGATGCCCATGAGCGTTCCGATCGTGTCGAAAATATCGACGAAGAGGAACGTAAAAAACACGGTGAAAAATTTCAGCGAAAGCACCGTCGAAAAATCGAACTGAAAGAAAAGCGGGGCTGCAGGAAGTGAAAAGGGACTGAAGCCTTCGGGAATCTTCGTTACGCCGAAGGGGTAGCCGATGATCGTCGTCAAAATCATGCCGATGATGATCGCGCCTTTTACTTTTAAGCACAGTAAAACGATCGTGATGACGAGGCCGATGATCGCGACGAGGGCAGCGCCTTTCATCGGCACAAAACCGATGATCGTTCCGGTATCTCCGGAAACAATGCCGCCGTCGTGCAGACCGATAAGGGTGATAAATAAACCGATGCCGACTGCAACCGCTTTTTTTAAGTTTGCGGGAATCGCTTTGATGAGCGCTTGGCGGACTTTAAAAATCGATAAGACGATAAATAAAATACCTTCGAGAAAAACGGCGGTGAGCGCCGTCTGCCACGAATAGCCCATGCCCAAAACGACGGTAAACGTAAAAAACGCGTTCAGCCCCATGCCCGGTGCGAGGGCGACCGGCAGGTTCGCGGTAAATGCCATAACGAGCGTCGCAATGCCCGCCGCAATCGCCGTTGCGGTAAAGACGCTTGCCGCATTCATGCCCGCCTGTGAAAGGATCGCGGGGTTTACGGCGAGGATATACGCCATCGCCAAAAAAGTCGTGCAGCCGGCGGTGATTTCGGTGCGTACCGTCGTTCCTCTCTCTTTCAATTTGAAAAATTTTTCCATTTTCGTTCGATCTCCTTGGGTCTGTTTCGATGCGGCATTTTTTTGCCGCATAATTACTGCTTCCGAACTCGATAATTAAATTTATTAATTAATAAATTTCTATAATGAAAAGGGGCTGTCTCAAAAGCCGCTTCCTTTTTCGACAGCCCGTCGAGTTTAAAATCAAGTCTTTGTATCGTAATGACGTAATTTTAAACATCGCATGGTAAATCAGGTGGTCATCCAAAGTTTTTGAACAACCCCATAACCGGTTCTTTATTTTTTAGATTTGCAGCCGCAGGCGGTACATCCGGCCTTTTTCGCTTTTGCCGCGGGCTTTTTTGCTTCTACCTTTTCGGCTTTGGTTTCATCGACGATTTCCGCACTCGGCGCATTCGTCTTGATCGACTTGATCGCGTTCATGCAACTTGCGAGCGCTTTATAGCCTTCGCCGACGGCGATGATTTGGCCGTTCGTCGCCTTGAGGCGGAAGCGGAATTCGCCGCGCTTGTCTTTATACGTTTCGTACTTTGCGCCTTTGACGTGAACGCCGGCCTTATCTTCAAGGTTTTCGACGTCGGCTCCCGCATTCCGCTGGACGCTTGCGATACCGTTTTTGCACGCTTTTTTTGTCGTATACACTTCAGAGGTTGCAACGACTTCGCCGTTCGACGCGACAAAGTTGAACATAAGTCCTGTCTTTGCCTTTTTGATGATAAATTTGCTCATGGCAATAATGCCTCCTTTTAGCTTATTTATTATAAAAATAAATCGAGCGCGTGACAAGCTGTCATCGCTCAAGTATCGCTCGAGAGACAATGCAATAGCGGTGTCGTTTTATTAATGCGTTTCGTAGATAAAGTCATCGCCGAAAACGAAAGCGAGCGAAACGTAGAGACAATAGGCGATTATTAAAACGCCGAAGACGAACGGAAGCCAATTTCCGAAAAGCGCATAGACCGTCGTCGAATGTTTATAGACGGGGATCGAGACGGCGAGCGCGTCTCTTTTGAAAAGCGGCATATCGGCGACGAGCTTTCCTGCGGGATCGAGCACGACCGAATAGCCGGCGTTCGTCGAGCGTACCAGCGTCGTGCGGTATTCGATCGCGCGGTAGGAGGCGATGACGAAGTGCTGGTATTCGGCGGATTTCGTATTCGACCACGAGTCGTCTGTTATGTTGATAAACACGTCGCTTCCGTACCTGTGAAGCGGACCGCACACGTCGGACGGAAAAGCATCTCCGAAGCAGACGGGCGCGCTGACACGCACGAGCGGCGTTTCGTCTTTTGCTTCCTCGTCTTCGGCGCCTTTTGCGAGCGATACGATTTTCGACGCCCTCTTTGCGCGCCCTTCGCTCCATTCACACGGAATATCGAAGAGCACGTATTGATCGCCGGCTTTCCATCCGGCCGAAATTCCGACGAGCTTATCCATCAGATTGACCGCCCATTCGTATTCTTCTCCGGGCAGCACTTCGGCAAAGGGCACGAGGTGAATCTTTTCGTATGCGCCCCGGAAGCTGCCTTCGGCATCGAAGAGGAGAGAAGCGTTGCTCAGCCTGCGTATCTCTCCGTCGGCGACGTAGGGGCCGCCGATGATAAAGGGCACGTTCATCCGTTTAATAAATTCCAAAAGCGGCTCTTCGGGAGGGTAGAGCGAATAATAGGCCTGTCCGCTCGGAAACGAATGACGCAAAACGCCTTCGCTCCAGACGACGAGGTGCACATTTTTCCCTTTCGCTTTCAATGCGTCGATTTTTTCTTCGCTGAGTTTTTCCGATGCGATGATCGACGCTTGGTCGGAAGATTCGTTCCACGGATTGCTGTTTTGCTGTACCAAGACGGCGTTGAGCGTTTTTTCAGGAGTACGCGGTTTTGCATATTGAAAAGCGCCGTATACAAACGAAAGCGCAAAGAGCGCGATGCACACGTGCGCCGTACGTTTGAGCGCCGAAAGTGAAGCAAGGGGATTGAGAAGATGCGGCGTATGCTTGATCAGTAAAAGTCCTTCCGCGCAGACTGCCGAACACAGCGCAAACAAAAACGAAATGCCGTATGTTCCGGTGATATCCGCGATCTGCATAAAGAGCCGACACGGAAACGCGCTCGACGAAAGCGTACCCCACGGATATGCTAGAAAACCCGTTCCCGACGCTTTATACCATTCGTAAAGCGTATACGTACACGAAAACCAAAAGACGCGGAACGGAATGTCGTAAGATAAAAGTCCCGCTCCTTCGGCAAGGCGTTTTCGCGACCATGCCGATTCCTGCGCGTAGGGAAGATTTTTGCATCCGCCGTATCGTGCGTAGGGTACGTAGAGCATACGCCCCAAAATACCACCGATGAGACCTGTGCCGAGTGCCGATGCACCGAGTGTAAAAATTGCAAAATCTTTAAAAAAGGCGAGCCAAAAACTCGAAAACAGGTGGACGGAAAACGTATGCAGGGCGCCGAGCCGAAACGCGCTTTTATACGAAGAACACTCGGCGACGACGATATAGAGCGGAACGAGCGAAATAAGGGCGATAGAGGGGCATCCGAGCAAAAAAAACTCGTTCGGAATGGAAGCGGACACGAGAATCGCCGAAAAAAGTACGCAGAAAACTTGTAAAAAATTACTCATTAGTATACAATGGAAAACAGTATAATATATAACGCTGCCGAGTACAAGCGGCGTTTTTAAGGATTCGGACTGCCGTATGAAACAGGTGAGAGGTGCCCACAAACAAGAATATGAAGTTTTTCCGAAAGTAACGGCTGTCGCACCCGGACGTTTTCATCTCATCGGAGAACATTCGTGGTTTTTCCGTGATAAAACGCTTTCCATGGCGGTAAACCTTCCGGTTTATATTTCCGTTTCAAAGCGCGACGATTCCGTACTGAAATTTTACTTTTTGCAGATGAACGAGCGGAAGCGCTCGAACCTTTCGTCGCTGAAATTCAGGAGGGAAGACCGCTGGGCGAATGCGATTAAAGCCGTCATTTCGGGATTCCTTGCAGGAGGATGTACGCTCGGCGGTATGAACATCACCGTATACAGCGATATTCTCCCGTCCGCGGGCTTCGGCATTACGACGGCGATAAAGGCGGCAAGCGCCCTCGCGTTCCGCGAACTCTTTTCGCGCGGCATGAGCGATGCGGAACTGCTTGCGGCAATCGAGCGCGGCAACAAATCGTTTTTGCAGACGGGGAACTACAACGCCGACAATTTTGCCGCCCTGTATTCGAAAGCGGGAAAGCTGCTCATCACCGATCACGCGCGTGCGGCCTACGATTATGTCGATTTTCCGTTCGACGACTCGCTCATCCTCCTCACCGATGCGAGGGTGCCGCGCGTATCCGTGTGGGATGAAAACACGATTCACGAATCGGAAAACGCGCTTTTGCTCGGAGATCTTCGCGAACGGAAGCGGGGCGTATACGGCGGCTGGCAGTACGAAAACAATGTCACCGAAATAAACGAAACGCTTTCCGCGGTAAATGAAGATACGAGGCGGAAACTCTTGTGCATTATGCGCGAACATAACGACGTCATCGATGCGCGGACAGCCCTCGTCAAAAACGATTTCGGAAAATTTGCGCGCGCGGTCAACCACAGTCACGAAAGCATGCGCGATCTGTTCGAGCTTTCGTGTCCTGAAATCGACTGGATATTAAAACGCGTCGGCGAACTCGAGCCCAATCTCGAACAGCTTCGAAACCCCGTTACATGCGGACGCATTACGGGAAAGGGCTTCGGAAGATGCCTGTATACGTTTATCAGAAAAGAAGACGAAGAAGCGTTTCAAACGAAGCTTTCCGAGTACGAAAGGATATTCGGCTTTCATCCGTCTTTGTACCGTGTTCTGCCCGCCGACGGCGCGCACATCGTAAAGTAAAGGCGAATAAAGGACTTTACGGTGAAACTGCTTTTAACAAACGACGACGGATTTTCCGCCGACGGTATAAAAACGCTTGCACGGCACTTGTCCGATGCCGGTCACGAAGTGTGGATATTTGCGCCCGACAGAAACCGCTCGGCCGCTTCGAACCGCATTACGATGGATAAGCCGCTTCGGATAAAGGAGCACGGACAGCGTGTCTATTCGTGCTCCGGTATGCCCGCCGACTGTGTCATCACGGCTCTCAAAAGCGGCATCATCGGAAGCAACGTAGATGCCGTGCTTTCAGGTATCAACCGCGGTGCAAATATCGGAACGGATATTCTCTATTCGGGGACTGCGGCTGCAGCGAGGCAGGCGGTGCTCTACGGAGTGCCGGGGATAGCTTTCAGCGTGCGCTCTTCGGACGGCCTATGGCGTTACGATGCGATGGCGCATTTTGCTTCTTCCAATCTGTCATCGCTCATTTCGCTTACTCATACGGCAAACGGAGACGGTACTCCCGACGGTCTGTGCGTTTTTGTAAACGTCAACGGTTTGTCTCTCGATCGCTACGGCGGCGCTTCCTTTGCCGATGAAATATCGTTTCGCGAATACAGGGATGCCGTTCACGTGCTCGCCGGCCCCGACGGCGATCGGTACAGCTTTTTTTGCGGAGGGGACATCGTTACGCACGGCGGAGATGCAAGCGACAATGCGGTATGCGAAAAAGGTTTTGTCGCCGTCTCTCGTATCTATGCCGAAGTGCGCGCTGCGAAAGGAGTGGACGGCATTTCGTTTTCGGTGTAAAATAATGCGGCGGTGGGGCTATGGCAAACGAAGCAAAAAAATCATCCGAAACTCCCGACATATTGCGGCAGGGTATACTGCTGTATAAGCAAAAAAAATATGCGGACTCTCTCGCGTTTTTTCTCGCGCTTCCTCAGGATACGGGGATCGACGGCATAGAGCTCGCGTATTACATAGGGCTGTGCTATGCGAAGCTCGAACACTACGACGACGCGCTTTTGTATTTGGAACAGGTGGTCACGTCGGGTACGGAACTCGAGCGCGTTTTGCAGTGCCGCTTTCTCCTCGCCGTCATCTACGCGCTTTCCGGCCGCAGACGTCTTGCCGAATTCGAACTCAACAAACTGCTCGAAACGGGTTACCGCAACGCATCCGTTTACGCGGCTATCGCATTTATCGCGTGGGAGCAAAACGACGTCAAAAAATGTCTCGCTTACTATGAAAAATCGCTTGAAACCGACCCCGAAAATCTCACATCGCTGAACGGCATGGGATACGTGCTCGCATGCGAAAATACCGATTTGACGCGAGCGCTGACCTACTGCAAAAAAGCGGTCGCATCCGAACCGAAATCGGCCGCATGTCTTGATTCACTGGGGTGGGTATATTTCAAACTCGGCCTCATGGAAGAAGCTTCAAAATATCTTACGGAAGCGCAAAAGCTCGACGGGTCGAATGCCGTCATCAAAGAACACGTCGCGCAACTCTCGGCTTTTAAGGACGTGCGATGAAACATATTTTTTCTCATGCTCCGCATGCAGACTTTTCGGCAAAAAAATCGATACGTAAAAATGCTTTCCCTAGTGGGGTTTCTTTTCGCGCGGTGAAAAAAGCGCTCCTTTTATTGCTGCTGTTCGCCGCTTCTCTTTTTGCAGAGGATACGGCAGGTCTTTCCGCTCCCGGAAGGATGCGCACTGCCGACGAAGGTTTTGCGGCCGAAGAATTCCGACGCGGCGTGCAGGCTTACTACCGAGGCGCGTTCAACGAAGCGATTTTGCAGTTCGAACGTTCCCTTTCATACAAGAACGACGACAATTTGATACTCGTCTGGCTCGGCAAAGCTTATTATCGAAGCGGCCTTGAAGGCGAAGCGCTCGCATCGTGGAAGAGAGCCTACGAAAACGGCCGGGGCGGCATCCTCATGCAAAACAGGATCGAAGTCGTGAGCGAGCGGCGCGTGACGGGCGATGCCTACGGAAAAGACGCGCGCTATACGGAAGCGGGAAGCTTTCCCGGCATGAACGGAGATGTCCTCGTGTTCAGCGAACCCGTTTCCTCTCTTCCGCTCGCCGACGGCACTCTGTGGGTCGTCGCTTACGGTTCCAACGAACTCTTGAAGATAAACGTCAACGGTACCGTTGTGCGCCGCGCCGAAGGACCGATCAACGGATTCGATCGGCCGCTCGACGTGATTGCGCTTCAAGGCGGTAATATGCTCGTCAGCGAAAGTGCGGGCGACAGGCTTTCGCTTTTGAACCCCGACGGAAAATTTATTAAATATATCGGCTCGAAGGGACGCGGCGTCGGACAGTGCGTCGGCCCGCAATATCTCGCCGAAGACGAAAACGGAAACATCTACGTGACCGACTACGGAAACAGCCGCGTCGACGTATTCGATAAAGACGGAAACGCGCTCTTTTATTTCGGAAGGGCGCAAAACGGCTTTGCGGGCTTTCAGGGACCTACCGGCATCGCATCCGTTTCGGGCAGCATCTACGTCGCCGACAACGTGACCGGCGGCATCTATCAATTCGATACTGCAGGCAACTTCATCCGCACGCTGGTGAGGGAAAAAACCTTCCGCTTTCCCGAATCGATGAAAGCGTGGAACGACTTTCTCGTCGTCTGTGATTCGAACAAAGTGATTTCGGTCGACCTCGAAACGGGAGCGACATACGAAAGTGCGAACACGGGAAACGCTCCGTCGCGTCTGACGAGCGCGGTGCCCGATGCGAACGGCAATGTCCTGGTCACCGATATGAAATCGAACGAAGTGTATGTGATGACGAAAATGCAGGAGCTTATCGGCGGACTTTTCGTACAGATCGAACGCGTCAATGCCGATAAATTTCCGCTCGTTGTCGTCGAACTCTCCGTCGAAAACCGCCGCCGCGAAAGCGTCGTCGGTCTCGGCGAAGAAAACTTTTATTTGACGGAAGGAAAGCGTCCCGTTTTGCAGCAAAAGCTTATCGGTGCCGCGTCGAACAATAAAATCGAAGACCTTACGATCATCATCGACAGGTCGAAAGAAAGCGCGGCTTACGAAGCTCAAATCCAAAGCGCCGTGTGCTCTCTTGCATCTGCGATGAAAGGCGAGGGGACGCTCCGCATCGTCTGTGCAGGCGCCGTGCCTGCAACAGAATATAAAGGCTCTCCGCGCGCAGCGGAAAAATTCGGCATAAACGTTTTAAAAACGCCCGTGTCGGCCGAAGTGCCCCTCGACCTCGCGCTGCGCCTTGCCGCAAACGATCTCATAAACGCGGAAGCAAAACGCGCCGTCGTGTTTTTAAGCGCGGGACGCGTGACGCAAAACGCTTTTAAAAAGTACGGACTTTCCGAACTTACCGCATATTTCAATAACAATTCGATCGCGTTTTCACCCGTCCTCCTTACGCAGGGCGCAGCCGATCCCGAAATCGCTTACCTCGAAGAAAATACAAAAGGCTCATCCTATTACGTTTTCAGACAGGAAGGACTCGCCTCCGTCATCGATGATTTGCGAAATCTTCCCGTCGGCCGCTATCAGCTTTCATATGTGTCGTCTCTCAACACGGATATGGGGCGCGCGTTTTTACCGGTCGAAGTTGAAACCTATCTCATGAACCGAAGCGGCAGGGACGAGAGCGGATACTTCGCACCGCTGCAGTAAAAGCGTGCGGCTTACGACGGCCGTTGCGGGCTTTTCGGTAATCTTGCAAAGCTGCAACACGGCATCCGCCTTCTTTTATGATCTTTACGACTTATTATCGGACTTGGATAAAATCGATTTCCCTATTTTTTCGATACGCTTTCCGGCGCGGGCAGATGCAACGCCCGTCTCCGTTTTGCCGAGCTGACCGCAGGCACCCGCGATGCTTTTTCCGCGATGCATACGGAGCGTTACGTTGAGTCCTCCCTTTTCAAGGCGCGAAACGAATTTCTCCGTTTCCTCCTGATTGGGCGTTGCAAAGGAAAGCCCTTCGACGGGATTCCACGGAATGAGGTTGATGTGGACGTCCAAATCTTTTGCAAAGGCAATGAGAGAATCCGCATTTTTTTCACTCGTGTTTTTGCTCGAAAGCAGCACAGCTTCGAGCGTAACTCTTTTTCCCGTTTTTTCGATGTAGTACGAAATCGCCTGACGTAAATCGTGTAAAGAATTCGTCAACGACGCCGGCATAAGTTCCCGGCGCAAGGTTTCGTCGGCGGTCGTAAGCGAAAGGGCGAGGCGTACTGCCGGCCCCTTATCCGCCAAATCGTATATGCCGCGTACGATGCCGACGGTTGAAATCGTGATACGGCGGCTTGAAAGATTTCTCCCCCTCTTGTCGGTGAGCACGGCGATCGCTTTCCGCACCGCATCGAGATTTAAAAGCGGCTCTCCCATACCCATAAAGACGATATTGTCGAGCAGTCCCGCATATTTTTCGAGATATAAAAACTGTTCGACGATTTCCGCTGCGCTCAAATTTCTGGCAAGGCCGAGCGTTCCCGTTTTGCAAAAGGCGCAGCCCATCGCGCAGCCGGCTTGGCAGGAAACGCAGGCGGTCTTCCGACCCGCCCTGTCGGTGAGGAGCACCGTTTCGACTGCAAGTCCGTCTTCCGTTTCTATCTGCAACTTTACCGTGCCGTCGTCCGCTTTCAGCACGGCGGACACTCGAGTCGAGCGGAGTATCGCTTTTTCGGCAAGAGTTGCACGTAAGGCTGCGCTCATATTCGTCATCGCGTCGAACGAATAGGCTCCCTTTCCGATCCACTGAAACAGTTGATTCCCGCGGAACGAAGGGGAGAGGGATAGAGAAACGCACAGTTCTTCGGGCAAGAGACCTGCCAGTGCGATTTTATTCATGATCGAGACATGTCCGACAAAAATTAATAAAGCGCGGCGTGCACATCAATAGATCGGCTTATTGTTTTTCAGCTTGTCGAGCATATCGCTTATAGGCGGACAGCGTATGCCCTGTTTTTGAAAGCTTTCGAGGGCGGCGACGGCATCCTGTTTTCTGTTGAGCTTTACGTAACAGTCGGCTAGGTCTATGTACAGGCGGTAATTTTTTGCGTCGTTTCGGATGAGGTTTGAAAGCCGCTCCGCCGCTTCTTCGTATTTGCCTTCGCCCTTACAGATGAGCGCGAGCCCGAGAGCCGCATATACATCGAAGGCGATGTCGAGCGCTTTGTTGTAGTATTCGACGGCGGTTTTATAGTCGCCCGTGTTGCGGTACGCATCGCCCGAACGCGTGAGGATCACTTTGTTGTCGGGATCGAGCGCGAGGATTCTGTTCCAGTATTCGATGGAACGGTACTGCTGGTTCATGCCGCGGTAGCAGTCGGCGAGTCCGAACAGCGCGTAAAAATTGTTCGGGTCGAGTGCGAGCGCGCGCTCGAAATAGGCGACGCCGTTTTCGAAGGTTTTAAGTTTTCTGTGACAATTTCCGATCGACGTGAGGACACGGATATCGACGGCGCTTTCGTTGAGTTCGAGCATCTTCGCCCAATAGTAGAGCGCATCTTTGTATTCTTTAAAGTCGTAGTGCAAATGCCCGAGTCCGATGAGCGCATACGCGTTGTCTTCTTCCATGTCGAGCACTTTCAAATACAGCTCTTTCGATTTTTTAAAGTCGTGTATTTTCCGGTATGCGTCGGCTACTCGCGTGAGCACCGTGATGTTGCGGTCGTCGTGCACGAGGTACTGTTCCCAGATATCGATCGCTTTTCGGTATTGGTTGAGCGCTTTGTAACAGTCGGCAAGACCGAAGAGAGCGTAGTTGTTTCCCGGATGATAGGAGAGACAGTCGTTATAATAGCCTATCGCTTTGTTGTAATTATTCTGCTTGCGTTCCGAATCGCCGAGTCCGACGAGAGCGTAATTATTATTGTTTTCGATGTCGAGGATTTTTTTAAACATATCTTTCGCATCGGTAATTTTATTGCTTTTTAATAATTGATAGCCGCCTTTTGAAAGCTCCGAAATACGGTCGACGGTCAGGTTTTCATCGGCAGAGGATTCATCGGAAAAGAATTCTTCTTCGTTTTCCGTTTCGGTACTTTCAATGCTTTCGATCGTTGCTTCCATTGATGTATACTCCTTTGTTGCAATTCGTTTAACTGTTTTTCTTTAATACTGCCGATATGACGCGGGCCATGCATTCATAGATCGGTTCCGACTTTTTTGAATTGTGTGCAAGCACATACTGCTTGAGCGCTTTGATCGTTTCGTTTTTTTTCGCGTAGGCATCTCCGACGCGCGTCAATCCGTCGGAATAACCCGTCGCCGTGAATATCCTGCGTGCCTGCTCGATATTGCCTTCGTTGAAGAGGGTATTGCCGGTGCGGTTCAGTCCTGCTTTTTGTCCGGAGGAAAGAGAAGCGACGGGAGTATCGGTTGTTTTAATAAATCCCGCGTTCCCCTGTTTTTCGATTATCTTCTTTTTTAATTCATCCGTCACCGCTATGCCTGCAAAATTAACAACAATTACCCTACCATACTTATAGTACCACGTTTCTTATAAAAGTCAAGGATTTTTTTTACTTTTTTCAGATTATTAAGGAATAAAAGTCGACGACCGAGCGGCCGTAGGTGCGCATATCCGTGCGGATAAGCTCTCCGATTTTATCGGGCATCGATTTTTCTTCCGGCCGATGCACGATGATCGTGCCGCCGCTTTTGCATATGCCGTTTTCAGCGGCGTTTTTTATTAATTCGGCGTGGAACTTATACGGAAAGGGCGGGTCGAAAAAGATATAGTCGAAGCTGTCTTTACAGCGTTTAATAAAATATTCAACCGGCATAAAATGACATTTGACGATGAAGCCCAGCTCGTGTTCGACGACGGCGACGTTTTCGAGTATGACGGGGATTTTGATTTTATCTTTTTCGCACAGTTCGACGCGCTCCGCTCCGCGGGATGCCGCTTCGATCGCTATAGTGCCCGAACCGGAAAAGAGATCGAGAAAGGATTTGCCATCGAGGCCGCCGAGTATCGCGAAAACGGATTCGCGCATTCTGTCCATTGCGGGACGGATAACGCCTTTCGGACACTTGATCTGCCGGCCTTTTAAAACGCCGCCCGTTATGCGCATGCTCAGTTGTCCGCGTTGAGCGACCGATAGATATCGTCGTGTTCGAGCGCTTGATTTTTTTGCGCAAAGTCGAATGCGCGAAGACCGGATGCCGTGCGCGCCGAAGGAAGAGCACCCGCTTCGAGCAATGTTTCGATGACGGCTGTAGACCTTCCGGCAGAGGCTGCGTACATGAGAGGAGTTTTCCCTTCCCAAAATGCATTGATCGGCACACCCTTATCGATAAAGCATCGGATTTTTTCACATTGGACGGCGAGGGGTACATTTGAAGATGTGATCGTATGAATAAATGCTTTTGCGGTTTCGCTTTCGGTTGCGGAATACGAATCGAGGAGCAGCGAAACGACGTCGGGATTTTCCGAGTATTCGGCTGCGATGAGGAGCGATGACACGCCGTAGGAATTCTTTGCACGGACGGAAGCCCCCGCATCGATGAGCATACTGACGAGATCGGAATCGTTTTGCACTCTTACCGCATACATAAGCGGCGTCCAACCTTCTTTATCGCGTGCGTTTACGTCGGCACCGCTTTTAAGCAGCGTGCGGGTAAGATCGACGCTCGCGCTCTTTATCGCGAACATAAGCGGCGTAACGCCTTTTTCATCCTGCATATTGACGTTTTTAATAATCGTTTCGCTCTGTACCGTTTCGGCCGCCGCGTCTTCACTGTCGGAGGGCGCGTCTGCGTAATCGTATAAAAAGGTTTTGCCGTGAGATGCCGAGGGGCGAACAGCGGGAAGTAGAAGCACGGGCGGCGGCAGCGGAACCGCATCCGCTTCGGCGCTTGCAGGTTTTTCAAATGCGGCGCTTTTTTCAGGTACGGCCGTATCTTCGTTTTCGGAAGCGGCATCGTTTGTTCCGTCGGATGCGCTTACGTCGGCGTTATCAGTTACGGGCATTTCGGAAAGCGCGCGCGAATCCTCGTTTTGCGCTTGGGCTTCCGGAGTTTTTTCCGCCGTCGGTAAAACGATTTTCGCGTTTTCCGCCGCTTGTAAAACGGCTTCCGTACTTTCCGCCGGTCGCTCGATATTTGCCGCAGCGGAAAGGAGCGGTACGCCGCCTTCTGTCGTTTGCTCGAGGAGGGCGATATCGTTTTCGTTCAGATACGATGTAACGATTTCTCGGACGGCGGGATTCGTTTCCGCATATGAGGCGGCGTATCTGCCTTTTTTATCGCGCGTCATAAGGCGCTTGTGTATTTTCTTTTCGGATGCGCGACCCGAACCGAGAATGCGGCGAAATGTGCTCGGGGCGCTGCAGTATTCGCACGCGTATGAAACGGCCGTCCGCTTTTCCCGATTTTTTTCATCGACGCCGATGCCCGCTTTCAGCAGCACGTTGATGATATCTTCCTCCCGATCGTGTATGATCGCCATGATGAGGAGATTGTTTCGTTCCTTTCCGATCGTACGGGTAGGCGCGTCTCCGTCGAATAAAAATGCGCGTTTGATTTGCTGCGCCGTGCCGCTTTGCACGAGATCCGGATATGTGTCGGACGCGGCGGCGGCAAGCGGAAAAAATGCCATGACGAAGAGAATTCGGAAAAATACTTTCATATCGATAAGTATACACAATTGACCATTTTTCATCAATCTGATAATATAATAAAACACCCCTTGGAGCTTCGTATGAAGTTCCCAAATGACCACAAGGAGCCGGTATGCGAAAATACGAACTGATGACCGTTTTCCCGCTCGACGAGGAAAAGTCAAAAAAAGGCGCTGACGATGTCCGCAGCGTTTTAAACGAATTCGGAGCCGAAATCGAAAAAGAAGAACCCTTCGGTGACCGCGATTTAACCTATGAAATCAAAAAACAAAAACGGGGACGCTTTATCCTGTTTACGATGAAGCTCAATCCCGCAAAGATCGTCGAAATCAACAAACAGTTCAAACTCAACACGAATATGCTCAAATACCTGTTTGTAAAGCTCGACGAAAAAGAAGCGAACTGAGGGTCGATCCCGCTTTCGGAGGCTGCAGTATGACGGATATGAATCATGTATTTTTGATCGGGCGCTTGACGAGAGACCTCGGCGCGGACGAACGCTCTTTTGCGTATGTCGGCAACGGTCAAATGGCTCGGGCAAATATCAGCATCGCCGTCAACCGAAGCAAAAAAGAAGGCGAACAGTGGGTCGACGAAGTCAATTATTTCGATATAACGATTTGGGGACGGACTGCCGAAAACTTGAAACAGTATCTGCTCAAAGGAAAGCAGATCGCCGTCGACGGTTATCTGAAGCAGGACCGCTGGCAAAAGGACGGACAGAATTTCAGCAAAGTCGTCGTCGTTGCGAATTCGGTACAGCTGCTCGGCGGAAAATCGGAGGGCGGACAAGCGTCCGGGGGTGCTCCGAGATTCCAACCGAAAGCGCCGTCCGAAAAGACGGGACAGTACGGCGCTTCATCATCGCCGACCGATGACGGGTTCCCCGAAGATATTCCTTTTTAATGTAATTGGAGATTATAATGGCAGACGAATTGAATAACGAAAGCGCAGCCGCTGTTTCGGCTGAAGAAAAGATGAACGCAGCCGCTCTCGATACAACGACTATGAGCGACGACGAGGCGGAGGAAAAAGGAGCGGGAAGAAAGGGCGGAAAAACTTATTTCCGCAAAAAAGTGTGCCGCTTTTGTGCGAACAAAACGAAGATCGACTACAAAAACGCGGACAGCCTGCGCCGCTATATGACCGAACGCGGTAAAATTCTTCCGCGTCGCATCACCGGTACCTGCGCAAAACACCAGAGAGAACTTGCAGCGGCTATCAAACGCGCGCGCAATATCTGTCTGTTGCCCTACGTAGCCGACTGAAAAACTATTTAATTGATCGGGTATGCGATCCGACTCCTGGTGACGCGCCCGAACGATACAAAGTGCCGCCGCAGCCGAACGCGTATAGAGGCGGTGCAATACCATTTTTAAGAGGAGCTTGAACATGAAAGTCATTTTGAACACGGACATTAAAACGCTCGGAGAAGAAGGAGACGTCAAAAACGTCGCCGACGGATATTTCCGAAACTTTTTGCGACCGCGCAGACTCGCCGTACCGTATAACGACGCGACCGTTGCGTTCTTTGAAAGCCGCAAAGCCGAAATAGAAGCGCGCAAAGAGCAAAAGCGCAAAGATTCGGCGAGCCTCAAAGAAAAACTCGAAGCGTTGCATTTGGAGATCACGATGCCGGCAGGCAGAAACGGAAAGCTTTTCGGTGCGGTTTCCGCCCAAGTCATTTCCGACCTGCTTGCAAAGAACGGATTTGAAATCGAGCGCAAACGCATCGAAATTCCGGGCGTGTCGATCAAATCGGTCGGAAACTACCACTTCAACGTAAAACTCTATGAATCGCAGATCGCGCAGATGGTCGTATCGGTAAAGGGCGAAGAGAGCACCGAAGTGAAAGACGCTGCCGACGACGGCAAAGCGAAAAAGGCGAAAGCCGAAAGCGCAGGTGAAAATTCCGCAAACAAAGGTGCAGAAGCGGTCAGAGCGGAAACTTCCGAAAGCGTTTCGCAGGAAAGCGCGCAATCGGACGGAGCCGAAGCGTAATTTTCCGTCCGGATACAACGGGAATGTGGCTGTCTGAAAAGCCGACCGGCTTTTGAGGCAGTTTTATCTCGTTTTTAATAAGCGAATATTGAGCAGATTGCGGCGAAGGCCGGTGCGTTCCCGAGGAGCGGCCGGCTTTTGCCGTCTAAAGAGACAAAGCTGTGGATATCTTGGGGATAATCTGTTGAAAGCGTGTGGAGAAAACTATGGCAGCTGCAATGTTAAAAGATAAGATTCCGCCGCACAATGCGGACGCCGAACAGGCTGTCCTCGGCGCGCTGCTCCTCGATTGGAACGCCGCGACGGATATCGTTACGATTCTCCGCGCAGACCGCTTTTATTCGCTCCAAAATCAAATCATCTATCAGGCGATGCTGTCGCTTTTGCAGCAAAATATCAAAGGCGATACGCTCACCGTTATCAATCAGCTCACGAAAGACGGCAGCCTCGAAAAAGCGGGCGGGGCGGCTTACATCGCCGATTTGACGGGCAAAGTGCCGACGAGCGCAAATATCGAATACTACGCCGACATTGTCCTCGACTGCGCTTACCGCAGGGATCTCATCAAAATCGCATCGGAAATGCACGCTTCTTCGTTCGATGAAACGCACGAAAGCATTGAGCTCATCGAAGAAGCCGAACAGAAAATATTCGCGCTTTCGCAGCGCAACGAAACGACAAAGATCCGCAGCATAAACGATGTGCTCGCCGAAACGATCGAGCTTATCGACAAGCGATACAAAAGCCGCAATCAGTTTACCGGCGTGCCGTCGGGATTTTCAAAACTCGACACGATGACAAGCGGTTTTCAAAATTCCGAATTCATCGTCATAGGCGCGCGGCCTTCCATCGGAAAAACCGCACTTGCGCTGTCGATGATGGAGTACATCGCCGTCGACCAGCAGATCCCGTGCGGATTTTTTTCGCTCGAAATGTCGTACGAACTTATCGGCCAGCGCCTGCTTTCGCAAGTGTCGCGCATCCCGGGCAATAAACTGCGCTCGGGCTTTTTGCAGATGCAGGATTTTCAGCGCCTCCAAGACGCGGCCGGTCGCTGCTATAACGCGCCGCTTTTTATCATCGACACGCCGAATATGAAACTCCTCGATATCCGCGCGATGGCACGCCGCCTCGTCGCCAATCAGGGCGTCAAAATCATCTTTATCGATTATATCGGACTCATCGTCACGGAAGACAGGAGCGCGCCCGTATTCGAACAGGTAGCGGAAATTTCAAAATCGCTGAAAGCGCTGGCGCGTGAACTTACGATTCCGATCGTCGCGCTTTCGCAGGTTTCCCGCGACGCCGAAGGCAATGAGCCGACGCTCGCGCAGATTCGCGGTTCGGGCGCGGTCGAACAGGACGCCGACGTCGTCATATTCATACACCGCGACAGAAAGCGGGACGATCCTTATGAGCCGCAGGAAGCGAAACTCATCGTTGCAAAACAGAGAAACGGCGCGACGGGCACCGTCGAAATGATGTTTATACCGCCGTGCGCAAAATTCGAAAACAAAGCCGACAATTGACGGAAAAGGCTGTCGCAAAAGTCGGTTACTTTTTGGACAGCCCTAATTGACTCCGATCTTCTTTAAAAATTCGATATCGCGTCACACAGCCTCGATTCCGAATCTCTTTTTGGAATTCGATATAGCTTCACACGACCCCGATTCCGAATTTCTTTGCAAAACTCGAAATCGGCTCGTCATGATCCCGCGTTCCGCTTTATTTTTTAGGCGGCAGCTCCGACAGATCGCTTTTTGCAAGCAGTTTGATCCTGCCGTTCGTTCCGGTTACGACAATCACGCTGTCGGAAACGGAAACGGGGGAGCTCTCCATGAGCGGTACCTTCGATTTCAAAAGCAATTTCAAATTTTCGTCGTATTTTGCAAGTACCCAGTCGCTTCCGTCGCGGATAATGCAGTAGTAGTCCTTACCGTCGCGAGCGAGGACCGAGCGTTCGGAAACGGTTTCATCGCTTTCTTTCGTGATTTCCATATTGTCCGGATCGAGGATGACGAGCTTTACCGCAGCGTTTCCGGCGTTTTTTCCGGCAATCGCTATAAAGCCGCCGCTTACGGGGTAATATGTTCTGTCGCGTACAAAGGTGACGGGGGAGGCGTGGATGACTTCACCCGTCTGAGAATTGACTTTTACCAAACCCGAAAGAAGCTCTTTTTCGTCGGTCAGCTGCATACCGTACACGGCGCCCGCTCTTGCGTTTGCAGCATCGCGTTCGATGATCTCCTGCTGATCCTTTGCGATGTCTTTACGCTCCTGCTGCGCTTCGGTTTCTTTTTTATCGGCTCGAGCCTGCGCTTCGGAAGCTTCGTCTTTTGCCTGCTTTGTACGCTCGGCCTGTTCGTCGGTTTTCTTTTGCTGCGCCTCCGCAGCCCGCTCTTTTTTGTCTGCTTCTGCCTGCGCTTTTTTATCGTCCGGATTTTGTTCCGCTTTTTCGCGCGCCGCTTCCGCTTCCTTCTGCGCCGTTTCGTTTTTTCTTTGCTCTTCGTCGAGCTTTTTCTGTTCCTCGGTCGCTCGTTTTTGCGCGCTCTGTGCCTGCTCGCTCGCATTGTCGGCTTCGCGTTCTTTGATGTCGACCATCTGCTTGCGGCTCTCGATGTTCCGATCGTCGTCTTCTTTCATCGATTCAACGACCTTTTTATCGCTGATCGCCGACGTGTCTACCGTGCTCAAGCCGCCGTTGACATCGGCGAGAGGGATCACGATCTGGCTTCGACCCGGCCATTCGTCGTACCTCACCGAAAGACCCGCATGCCTTTCGGTAAGATTTTTAGTTACGATATTTTTATAGCGCGATTTGAAATAGTCGATATTGGAGCGATAGACCGCGTTGTACACCGTTATAAAAACCGCAAGCGTATCGGCGTCGCGCTCGGAATAATTATACGCCGCTGAAAGATAGGCTGAAATGATGCGGCGCAAGTTGACGATGTGATCGACCGTCGCATTTTGCCCGATAAAAAAAATATCGGCGTCGAATTTGCCTTTTTCATTCGGGTCGACGGCGTGGATCACATAGTATTTTCCGCTGTCGCCTGCGGTCATATACGAATCGCGCGAGCGTGCGATGACACCTCCGGATGAAGAGCCGATGGCTTTGATCGCGGAAAGGGAATCGATCCGCGTATGCGGCCCGACGTAGTTAATAAATTCGACAGTGTCGGAAACGCTTTTCAGTTCGGGTTCATTCACTTGAGCTGCGAGTGCCGATATGAAAAACACGGTGTACGCAAAAGCCAAAGCGATTTTAAAAACAAAGCGATTGTTCATCGGTATTCCTCCGCGAGTGATACGGTGTATATATCGCCACAATTATAGCACATGGCGATTGTTTTTGCTATCGGAAAAGCGCGGACACATTTTAAATATATCCGGATATATGTTCTACGCTATCTCTTTTTGTGAGCAGGTTTTTCGGCTCTTTGAAAATCTTGCGATAAGTCGAAAATGTAAACGGTTTTCAAAGATACTCTGTCAACGGCTCTCTTTTCAACGCACGTCTCATTCCGTTATAATAAAATTATGCAGAGGCGGCAATTTTTTCAAACGATGAGCGACGGCGAAGAAGTCTTCGTCGCGCGGTGGATCCCTGACGGTGAAGTAAAGGGGATCGTACAGCTTTCTCACGGCATGGTCGAACACGCTCTGCGATACGAGCGGCTCGGTACCGTGCTTGCGGAAAACGGTTTTGTGCTGAACGCTCACGATGTGCGCGGACACGGAAAAACCGCCGAGCGCGCCGAAGAAAAACATACCGGCATGTTCGGACTTCTTGCGGATAAAAACGGATTCGAGCGCGTCACGGAAGACGTTCGCGAAGCGCTCGAAAAAGCGAAAGCCGACTTTCCGGGCAAAAAGGCGGTGCTGCTCGGGCACTCTTTCGGCTCCTTTGTCGCGCAGTCTTTTATCGAAACCTATGCCCGCCTCATCGACGGTTGCATTTTATGCGGTACGGCCGGTCCCGCCTTTTCTCTTGTCGCTTTGGGCAATATCGTTGCGCGCGTGATCGCGTTTTTCAAAGGAAAAAAACGCGCGTCTCCGTTTTTAAAACGGATGGCCTTCGGCGCATATACGAAAAAAATTCCCGATTCGGTAAACGGGCAGGAGTGGCTTTCGCGCGATAAAGACGCCGTCGCGCGTTACATCGCCGATCCGTACTGCGGTTTTAATCCGACGGCGAGCTTTTACTGCGATTTGACGCACGGCCTTATGAAAATCCACAAAGGTGCAAACATACGAAAAATCCCGTCCGACTTACCGATTTTAATAATCTACGGCAGTGCCGATCCCGTCGGCGGCTACGGCAAAACGGTTGAAAAACTCTGTGCGATCTATCGCAAAAACGGAGCAAAAAAACTCACCGTCAAAACATACGACGGCGCGCGGCACGAGCTTTTCAACGAAATTAACAAGGCCGAAGTCGAGCGTGACATACTTTCGTGGCTCGCCTCGCTGTAGCGTTTCTCATGAAAAGATCCGAACAATCGGATACGACGTATTGACGCGGACGGACTCATTCCTTATTATTAATTTATTGTGCTTATTCGCTATGGAACGGACGAACGGGGCAAACCCGTCAAAAAGGCTCTCATCTATACAAAACTTGAACACGGTATTTCAAAAGATAAAATCGACGCCGACGCGCTCAAGATAATCGAGCGGCTGCGCGGCGCGGGTTTCAGCGCGTACATCGTCGGAGGGGCGGTGCGCGATCTGATCGTCGGAAACGTTCCGAAAGATTTCGACATCGTCACCGATGCGACGCCGAATCGCATCAAAAGAATTTTCAGAAACGCGCGCATCATCGGGCGTCGTTTCCGGCTCGTACACGTCGTATTCGGGCCGAAAATCTTTGAAGTAAGCACGTTCCGCTCGACCGCCGACGGTTCGGTGGGAAACGAATTCGGTTCTATGGACGAAGACGTGAGGCGGCGCGATTTTACGCTCAATGCGCTGTACTACGATCCCGTAAAAGAGCAGGTCGTCGATTACGTCGGCGGCGTGCGCGATATCAAAAAGCATGTGCTCCGTCCGGTCATCGCGCTCGACCGCATATTCGTCGAAGATCCGGTGCGCATGCTGCGCGCGGTAAAGTATTCGGCGACGACGGGAGCGCGCATGCCTTTTTCGCTGAAATGCAAAATCCGAAAGAGCGCACATCTCCTCGAAACGGTGTCGGCGTCCCGCCTGACCGAAGAGCTTTTGAAAATCATCAACAGCGGGCGCGCGTACGATATCGTGCGCGAAGCGCTCGAAACCGACTTGTATATGTACTTGCAGCCCGCGGCAACTTCTCTCATGTACGAAAGCAAAGAGTTTGAAAGCGCCTATATGAAGCATTTGCAAGCGCTCGATGAATTGAGCGCATCCGACGCCGACGTGCGGCTCGGAAGGAAGCTCGTTTTTATCGTGCAGGATTTTATCGAAACGCTCACCGATTGGAAAAAAGAAGTCGCCCTTCGTACGCCTTCCGGAGAGCTTTACATACGCACGTGGAGCGAATGCCGGAAGTACGTGCTCCCGATGAATCCTCAGCGAACGGAGCTCGAATTCGCCGTACGCTCGGTACTGCAGACGCTCGGCGTTCCGATCCGCGCTGCAAAAAAACGGCGAAAGCCGGTCGGACACGGGGACGCTCAATAGTTTTTTATTAATTAATTTTTTTATAAAATAAATTTCCGACAGCCTTACCCAGGAGCGCGTTCGGTTACTTTGTCGATGATGATATTCGCTTCTTCGATAAAAGTGCCGGTCGTGCTTTCGACGGCGTCGATGATCGATTTTTGCAGTCCGTCGACGCGCTTTGTGAGCGGAAGCTCCGGTGCGGACTGGGCGTCCGAAGGAATGTCGATCGTGATCGTGAGCTTATAGCCGCGGCTGTCCGCCGCGATCGAAATTTTTTTGACGACGATGGCTCCGTCAAGGCCTGCGATGCATGAAACGGTGAGCCGTACGATCGCGGCTTCGGAAACGTGCAGACGGTTTTGCTTTGAAAATTCCGGCTGGACGATCGATTTTTCGACGACTTTATTATCCTTGCGAAGGAGCGAGAGGGGATTGAGCCGGTGAAAACGGAAGCGGATACCGCCTGAAAATATTTTCGGATCGAGCTTCCTCACTTCCGCCGCCGCAACGGGAATGACATGCTTGCCTTCGATTTGGCGCGACTTTACGGCGAGCGCAATTTCGTCTTCGGTCGAAATGTCTTCGATGCGGATTATCTTCGACGGTGGGGGCAGCTGCAATCGGGAGGCGATGCGCATAACCATTTTTTCGGACGTGCCGAGTATGAGGATGCGTCTGATATGGTGGCGTTTGATTTTTCGCGCGATTTCGTCGCGGTGTTCTTTGTCGTCGAAGAGTGCGACGCGGACGGCACCCAAAAACGACTGTTCGCTTTTTGCCGAATGTCCTGCGAGAATTTTATCGGCTTGAATGAGCAGACCGTCGTCGATGATGGCGCGAAGCCCGAAACGCGCGGCGACGAGCTTTGCCTTATAGCTTTTACCGGTGCCGCTTCCGCCGACGAGCGCGTATACGGTATCGGGTTTGAACGGCTGAATCAATTCGCTTACGACATTACGAAATATCCGCACTGCTTTGCCTTACATCCTTATCTACAGTATAAGCCACTTCCGCCAATTCGGCAATATTTTATCGTTGAACGATTCGAAAGCGTGCGGCAACGACGAGGTGATGACGGGCGGAAGACCGACGGGATTTTCGCCGATGCGCACTTCGTACGCGTGAAGAAAAAAAGTTCGGGCTTTGTCGATGCGGCTTCCTCCGTACGCCGTATCGCCTAAAAGCGGAAAACCGTGAAAAGCGGACTGGGCGCGGATTTGATGCATACGCCCCGTTTCGATTTCGTATTCGACGAGCGTTACGCTTCGTCCCTTGTACGATGCGCGGCAAAGGGGCTTCGCTTTTGTGATCGCGCGTTTTGCGCCGTGCATTGCGGCGAGCGAGTCCGATGCCGCGCCGTTTGCTGCGCACACGGTTTTGTCCGCTTGACCGCTTGCACGATTTTGCACGTCGCCCGTGCCGCTTGCGAGGTTTTGTACGTCGCCCGCACCGGCCGTACTGCCGGACACGACGCGCACGGTATAAAAGAGCGCTTTCGGCTCATCGTTTTTTTTAATAAAATCTTCCCACACGCATTCGCTTTCCATAGCACCATGGATGAGCGCGATGTATTTTTTTTGTATGCGATGCGCTTTAAGCTCTCTCGAAAACCATGCAGCTCCTTCAAGGCTCCACGAAAAAAAAAGGATGCCCGTCGTATTTTTGTCGAGGCGGTGGAGGGGGCCTGCGACAAAAGAGAGCGAGCGTTTTTCTTTCGGCACGGATGCATCGTAATAGACGGCGATTTTTTCGGCAATCGAATTTTTTCCTTGAACCGCCACACCGTACGGTTTGTCGATGACGAGAAAATGTTCGTTTGCAAAAATGACGGTGTAGGGCAGGGGGGCTGCTTTGTTCTCTCGCCGATTTTCGATCGGGTTATTTTCGCTGTCCGAAGTATTTTTATCGCCGGATAAAGTGGGTACGTGTTCGTGTGAATCTTTTTCGATATCGGTGCCGTATTTTTCGCTGCCGGAGGAGTTTTCGTTTTGCAGCAAAAACGATGCGATCGATATGACATCTCCGCTTTCGATGCGCGCATCGGGTTTTACGCGTCGAGCGTTGACGAGGATGAGGCCTTTGCGGAGGGCGCCGTACACGGAAGAAAGGTTTACGCCGTGCAAAAAGCGGCGGAGCACTCTGTCGACCCGTCTTCCGCCGTCGTCGCTTCCCGCAGCAAAATCCGTAAAATCCATAACCGACGACAGTATAGCTTACATCCGCGTGATGTGCTATATTCAAGCAATGAACGAACGCGATGAAATACAGTATGCCGACGAGAGCGGCACCTACGAAGCTTCTCTCGCCAAAAGCCGGGAAATCGAAAAAGATATTCAACTCAATCCGAAAAAATACCGCGTACTCACGGGCGACCGTCCGACGGGAAGGCTGCACATCGGGCACTATTTCGGCTCGCTTCAAAACCGCGTGCGGCTGCAAAATCTCGGCGTTCCGACTATGGTGCTGATCGCCGACTACCAAGTGCTCACCGATCACGACGCTTTCCGCGAAATCAGCCAAAATACGAAACAGCTCGTCATCGATTATCTCGCGGCGGGGATCAAACCGGGAAAAGATGTCGTCATCTATCCGCACAGCTGCGTACCCGAATGCAATCAGCTCATGCTGCCGTTTTTGACGCTCGTGTCGAACGCGGAACTTATGCGGAACCCGACGGTCAAAGAGGAAATACAGTCCGCCGGTATAAAAAACGTAAACGCCGGCATGTACACGTATCCCGTCCATCAGGCATGCGATATTCTCTTTTGTAAAGCGAACGTCGTTCCCGTCGGAAAGGATCAGCTTCCGCACCTCGAAATGACGCGCACGATCGCGCGGCGCTTCAACGACCGCTTTGCAAAAGACGCTCCCGTGTTTCCCGAACCCTATGCGCTCCTTTCGAAAACGCCGAATATCAAAGGGCTTGACGGCAGCCAAAAGATGAGCAAAAGTCGCGGCAATGCGATCATGCTGTGCGCGAGCGAAGACGAAACGGCGGCTTTGATACAAAAAGCGAAAACCGACGGCGAGCGGCGGATTACCTACGATCCGGTAAATCGTCCGGAAGTGGCGAACCTTTTGCAGCTCATTTCGCTGTGCACGGATGAAGCTCCCGAATCGATTGCCGAGCGTATCGGAGACGGCGGCGGAAAAATGCTTAAAAGCCTGCTCGCCGAAAGCCTCAACGAAAAACTCCGCCCGCTCCGCGCCGAGCGGAAAAAACTCGAAAAGGACGAAGCGTATATCAAAACTGTCCTCACCGACGGCATACGAAGTGCACGCGCTGTTGCGGAAAAAACGCTCGACGAAGTGCGGACGGTCATGAACATGGCGATATAGGGAAAGTATGAACATCATTTCGTGGAACGTAAACGGTATCCGCGCCGTTGAAAAAAAAGGATTTGTCGACTGGCTCGCCTCTTGCGGTGCCGATATCGTGTGCATTCAGGAAACGAAAGCAAAACCCGAACAGCTTTCGTCCGCTCTTTTGCAGCCCGATACCTACACGTCCTTTTTTGCATCGGCACAAAGGGCGGGCTACAGCGGCACGGCGCTCTATACGAAAAAAGCGCCCGACAAAGTCGAATACCTCGGAGATGCCGCCTACGACGAGGAAGGAAGGGTCGTGAGCGCATATTTCGGAAAACTCGTCGTCATAAGCGCGTATTTTCCGAACAGTCAAGACGGCGGCAAACGGCTCGAATACAAGCTCGGCTTTTGCGCTTCGATTTTAAACTATCTCGATACGCTCGTCAAAAAAGGTTTCGACGTCGTGCTGTGCGGCGACTACAATATCGCGCATAAACCGATCGATTTGGCAAACCCTAAAGCGAACGAAGGCAATGCGGGCTATCTTCCCGAAGAGCGGGCGTGGATGGACGAATTTACCTCGCGCGGCTATACGGATACGTTCCGAATGTTTTGCGCGGAACCCAAACGGTATACGTGGTGGAGTTACCGCTTTCACGCGAGGGAAAAAAATATCGGATGGAGAATCGATTATCAGTGCGTAAACGAAAGCTTTGCACCGCACGTAATATCGAGCGAGATTTTGAGCGACGTTACAGGAAGTGATCACTGTCCGATACGGCTCGAAGTCGACGCATAACCCCAACGCTTCCGAAGGTAGCGGTTTCGCTTTTTTACTCGTGCGGAGAAGTTAATATCGATAGAATATGGAGGTAGGATAAAAAGCGCCGTCTGAAATATCGTCGTCGCTTTTTATCTCGAGTTTGTGCGGATGTTTGCGAAGGATATGTACACATATCGTTTTTATGAAAATCGAATGAATACGATACAGTGTATTTTCGCAAACTCGAGTATTGAACGTGTGCGCTCTCGCGCACCGCTAAAAACTTTTTCGGAAGTTGCAACTTCCTGCAAAAGTTTTTATGGGAGGTACTATGAACGAAATCATCGATGCGATAAAAGCGCGGCGGAGTACAAAGAGCTTTAAAAGCGATGCCGTGTCGAAGGAAATCATCGCTCGCGTCATTGAAGCGGGACTCTATGCCGCGAGCGCGCAGGGAAAACAGGTGCCGATCATCGTCGCCGTGACAAATAAAAAACTCCGCGACCGATTGTCGGATATGAACCGCAAAGTCGGCGGTTGGGACGAGGGCTTCGATCCGTTTTACGGAGCGCCCGTCGTGCTCATCGTGCTTGCCGACAAAAACTGGCCGAACCGCGTCTACGACGGGAGCCTCGTTATCGGAAACATGATGCTCGCCGCACATGCGCTCAAAATCGGAAGCTGTTGGATCCACCGCGCGAAAGAAGAATTCGAAAGCGATGAAGGTAAAGCGATCTTAAAAGAGCTCGGTATTGAAGGCGAGTTCGAAGGGATCGGCCACTGCGTGTTGGGTGTGCCTGCAGCCGATCGAGAGATGCCGCCTCGAAGGACAGGCCGCGTATTCTATGCCGAATAAGGCGGTTGCAACCGGGCTTTCGGACAATACGTTATTGCATGTGGGCAAATAAAACCAGGGAGAGCATATTGTACGCAAAATGAGCAGCCGTATTTGTCCACAGTGTACCGCTTTTTTTGCAGCAGATGCGGAGTACGATGCCCGCAAAAAAAGCGTTTACGACCGACGGCAGACCGAGGTAGCGATGAGAGAGCGCAAACGCGGCGACGGAAAGCGTTTCGGAAATCTGCACGGTCGCTTGAGCGCGTTTTTTCCATTTTTTGCTTTTTAAAAAAACGTCTTTCAAAATTGCGCCGAGCGTTTCGGGGAGATAGAGACGGTAGATCGCTTCTTCATAAAACGAAGCGCACGCAAAATTGGCAATGCAAAAAAACGTTTCGGCAATCGACGACGGAAGCGCGGGATACAGGTTCGTTGTACCGCCCGAAAAACGCACAGCAAGTTCAACGACTGAAGCGATGACGCACAGAGAGCCGAACGAAGCGATGGCCCAGCCGGTCTGCACAAAGCGAAATGCATTGTGTTGTGTGCGTTCGGTCGAAGGCGGAAATGAAAAACGTACGAGCACAAATGCGAGCACCGCATAGCACAGCGGTTTAATCGGAAATGTCCACGAGGAAAATGCCCGCGCCGGAACCGAACCTGCGAAAAGCGGCGGGATGACAAAGAGGCATAGGGATGCGGCAAAGACGGCGTTCCGCCGCAGGTTTACAGGTGTTTCCATACGCTACACTATGAAAAGCTGTCGATTTGTGATATAATATGCAATATAATAAAAACAATTATATAATATTGAGGCTCTTGTGTATATCCTAAAAGTTATCGCCGCTCTTGCGGCCATTATCGTTGTTCTGACCTTCGCGCAGATGTATCGAAAAAAAATAAAATTTTTTTTGACCGGTTTCGATTCCCGTTTTTCGCTTTCGGAAATAAGCCTCTTGTGGCGTACTGCCGCCGTGTGCGGTCTTGACGATCCGCATTCGCTGTTTTGGTCAAAGCCTGCTCTTTCACGCTGTATCTCCGAAATCAAATCGAATGCGGAGAGAGCAAACGATCCGGGGATGCAGCATCTGCTCGCAAAGCTCTACGCATACCGCACTCATGTCGAAGCGGAAGCGTCGCAAAAACGCGGACTGACTTCGACCCATTCGCTCGAAAGCGGACTGCGCCTGAGGATTGTGCTTGCGGGAAGGGGCGTGTTTGCGGCCAAGATCGTCAACAACGCGCGTGAGCTGACGATAAGTTTTCCGACGCAAAACGGCCAGATGCCCGTCGAAAGCAAAGATTGGATCGGAAAATCGATAAGCGTGTACCTCTGGCGCACCGGCGATGCGCGCTATATTTTCGATACGACTGTGATCGGAAGCGGTGTGTTTTTCGGCAAAGCGGTGCTGTATCTCAAGCACACGGAAAAACTGCTGCGTACGCAAAAGCGGCATGCGGTACGCACAAAGTGCAATATGTATGCGAGTCTTTTTATTATTAAAGATAAAGTGATCGATTACAATATAGTCGAAACGCAGCCGGGCTACCGCTGCCTTATCGAAGATATTTCCGAATCGGGAGCTATGGTGAGAATCGGAGGAAAAGGCGTACCGAATATTCAGTTGAAACTGCAATTTACAATCGAAGGAAAATTGATAATCATGTTCGGCGTCGTACGCACGGTCGAATACAATAGCAACATCGACCAGTCGCGCCTTCACTTCGAATGCGTGCACGTCGAACCCCAGATGAAAAACCAAATTTTGAGTTTCGTGTATAATATCATGTCGCCCGAAGAGCGCAGAACATACGAGCTTCTTTCTGTTGTGGAAAATCTCGAAGATGCGGAGCACGGAGCGGAGATGCGGGACGATGCGGAAAAAGCCGAAGGGGCAGCCGGATCCGATACCGCCTTTGCCTATGAACTGTCCGATACGAAGATACCCGACACGACGGATGCATTGATCGCCGGTGCCGTCGGTAACGGATAGACTTGATCGTTTGTTTTATCAACGAGGTGAAAATGAACAGATGTTTTATAAGGACGATTATCGCGTTTGCATGCGCTTCCTGTTTTGCTTCTTCCGCTTCGCTTCGCATACGATTTGTCAAAGGCAATATCGCCGATAAAACGGCAGCCGTGCGCGAAAGTTCCGGAGAAGACGCTGTGTTTCTCTCAAAAGAAGCGATCGATTTTGCGCTCGAACACAAAGCGCTGCTCGGAAACGACCGCGATTTGGACGGACTTGCGCTTGCGGGTATTCTCGCGCTTCCCCCCGATTCGGTCGCTTCTCTCGACTACGGGGGGCGGGAAGCGCTTTCGGAAAAATTCGTAAAACTCTTTTCGCTTTTTTCGAGCGATACGGTGCGCATTGCCCTCCTCAATAAAATGCTCGCTCTCCGCGATTCTCTTCCTCCCGAACCCTGTGTCGCTCTTTTAAACGACTACCTCGCAAACGCTCAAGGCGCTGCCGGTGAAAACGGCGTCGTAAAAGCGGCCGTGCGTACACTGGGTGAAATCGGAGACAGCCGTTCGTTTTCCGTACTCTTTGCGTCCCGCCGACAGCAAAAGTGGCCGCAATACGGTAAAGATATCGACGATGCGATAGCGCTCCTGTCCGACAAATCGCTTCCGCAAGTGATCGCCATCATCCGCGAAGGAAACGTCAAAAGCGACATACGGCCGCTGTTCGATGTGCTCATCAAAAACGAAAAAATATCCGCAGCTTTTAAATCGGAAATCGCCGAAAATGTGCTGTCGGAGACGATATATATAGCGAACAACGCTTCGTCGATAACGAGGGAAACGGTAGGCCTGCAAGTCGATGCGCTCGACGTTATCGTAAAAAACAAGTGGACGCGTTCGGCTCCGGCAGTGCTTTCGTTTTTCGATCTCGCCGAGCGCGAATACAGCGCGGGCGTTATGACCGACGGCGAATTTGTCAAAACGATAAACGCCGTCGCTGACATAGCGCCGGTCGACGCTTCATCCCGCCTTGCGTCCCATCTCGCAGCGTTGAACAGACAAACCGAAAGCGGCGCAAAGGTGTCCGACACGATTGCGCTCGCTCTTATCGGCGCGCTCGGCAGGATCGGCAATAAATCGTCGTTCGACACGCTTTTGTACGTGACCTATGTCAGCTATCCCGAACCGGTGATTGCCGCAGCCCGCGACGCGCTCGCGAGGCTTAAATGGTGATAGGAAAAAGACTTAAACACCCTCTTTTTTGTGCGGCGATTATCTCATCCGTTTTGGCGTACGGCGGCATCGTTCCCGTTAAAAACCGTCACGCGTTCGCATCCCTCGTCCCGACACTCGATATCGTTTCGATGTACGGTACCGTCGTATCAAATCCCGTAAAATCGCAAAAGAGCGGCGCGTATTCGCTCGAATTTGCACCCGACTTCGTCGTATCGAAAGCCGGCGTAAAAAGTTCCGCGCGCGGGCACATGACGGTGTTTATCGACGAAAAAACGGTCGAAGCGTATTTTCCGGGAAAACTCTATTCGGCTTCTTACGGAAAGGGTGCCGTCCTGTGTGAAAGCGGCGCGCGGCTTTTCCTTTCGGGTGCGGCGGGGAAGCGCGGCGTTTTTTTCGTTTCAAAAGCCGAAAGCTTGGGCTGGAAAAGATCCTTTGTCGGAAATCTCTCGTATATCCGCGCGCTCTCGCGCCTTCAGTTTCGCCGTCTCATGTACGCGTGGGGCGGGGCGGGAGGGCTTTTGCTCGCCCTCCTTTCGGGTTCCCGTGAATACACCGACTCTGCGGTTTCGGACGCGTTTCGCAATGCAGGTCTTTCGCACATCCTCGCGCTTTCGGGAATGCACTTATCGCTCGTGTCGGGTATCGCACTTTTTGCGGGTATGAAGATTTTCGGAAAAACGAAATCGTATATTTTTCAATTCTGCGCCGTATCGCTTTTCGTGTGGTTTGCAGGTTTTTCGCCTTCTCTTTTGCGAGCGTTTTTATGCAGCGTACTGCTCCTTTTGTGTTCCGTGTGCGGCATCGCGGGGGCGGATACGGTTTTGATTTTGTGCGCGGCCTTTATCCTGCATGCCGCGATCGCGCCCGCTCATATTTTGAGCGCGGCTTTTATGCTTTCGTACGGAGCGCTTTTAGGCATTTTGCTTTTTTCGGAAACGCTCGACGTTTTTTTGATTCGAGCTCTGCCTAAAAAACTCTCCGCGCCTCTTGCCGCATCCCTCGGCGCACAGACGTTCACCGCTCCGGTGACGCTTTCGCTTTTCGGAACCTTTATGCCCGTCGGCATCGTTGCGACGGCACTCGTTTCGCCCCTTGTAACCGTGTTCGTCTATGCGGGCATTGTCTGTATTGCGCTTTCGCTTGCCCTGCCGTTTTTCGCGCCCTTTGCGGGAGCGGTGATGAATGCGATCTACGGACTTATAAAACTCCTCGTGCTTTTTTTCGCACGCGCCCCGTACGTGCGTATGGCGTAACGGGTACGGATGTCGTGCGGAACTTTGTAAAATACAGTAGTGAGGTGTACTTGCCTTGTTATGCAGGATTTACAAAAATCGCCGTTCGGGCTACTATGACTTTTGCGTATGACGATCCCTGACTACAATTCACCGGCAGCTCTCAAAGCTCTCCTCGATGCGAACGGCTTTTCGATGCAAAAAAAATTCGGACAAAATTTTCTCGTAAACGCACAGGCGCGTGAGCGGATCGTCCGTGCTCTCGAAATAGAGCGCGGTATGCGCGTATGGGAAATAGGGCCGGGACTCGGTTGCATGACAAAGCTTTTGCTCGATGAGGGCGTCCGCGTTAGGGCATTCGAAATCGACAAGGGATTTATAAAACTGCTTTCGGATTTTTTTAAGGCGGAAATCGAAGAGGGTGCGCTACGAATCGTTTCGGGCGATGCCGTAAAAACGTGGAAAAGCGCGTATGAGGATTCGGGGCTGCCTGCGAGATTTTTCGGTAATCTCCCGTATTCGATTGCGGCATCCCTCATCGCCGACACGATAGAGCACGGCGTAAGATTCGACAAGGCTGTCGTTACGGTACAAAAGGAAGTCGCCGATCGGATGACGGCAAAAGAAGGAGGGGACGAGCGCTCGTCTTTTTCGGTGCTGTGCCAGTGGGCGTACGACGTCAAAGGGCTTTCCGATTTGGCTTCCGGAAATTTTTGGCCGAAGCCGCACGTCGCCTCGCGCGCCGTCGTTATGACGAAAAAAAACGATTTTCCCGCGTGTGAAAATCCGTCTCTTTTTATAAAGATGCAGCGCGCTCTTTTTTCATCGCGCAGAAAAAATATCCGCAATAATTTAACGGCTTTTACCGGAAGCGCCGAAAGAGCCGAGCGTGCGCTTACACGCGCAGCTCTCGATCCTTCGCTCAGGGCGGAGACGCTGTCTCTTGCAGAACTTTTGCAGTTGTCCGATGCGCTCAATAGCGCTATACTTTCGTGAAGTGCGATAAAAAGAAGGCGGTTATGGATACGGAACGGATAGCGGAAAATCTCAAACGAGTCGTCGAATCGGTGCGGAACGCCGAACGGAAAGCTGGAAGAAAAGAGGGAAGCGTAAAGCTCCTCGCCGTAAGCAAATTTCATCCGGCGTCTTCCGTCATTGCGGCGATCGGAGCGGGACAGAACGCATTCGGCGAAAACCGTGTTCAGGAAGCATACGAAAAATTTAATAAAATTTATGAAGACTTTCCGTCTGCCGAACTGCACATCATCGGAACGCTGCAAAAAAACAAAGCCGCCCGCGCGGTGCGGATCGCCTCTTGCATAGAATCGGTCGACAGGCTCGGCATCATCGAAGAGCTCGAAAAACAGTGCGCGAAGATTGATAAATCGATCGATATTTTATTGGAATACCACACGGGGGAAGCGTCGAAGGCGGGCTTTCTTTCATACGAAAATATGTACGAAGCGCTTCGCTATTGTGCCGAAGGAAATGCGCCGCACATCGTACCGAAGGGTTTTATGACGATGGCGCCTTTTACCGACGACGAAATTGCCGTGAGGAAGTCCTTCGTTTCGCTCCGCGATGCTTCGGAAAAGCTGCAAAAAGAATTTCCCGCCTTCGATCTTACAACGCTTTCGATGGGAATGTCGGCGGATTATAAAATCGCGATCGAAGAGGGTTCTACCGAAGTGCGCATCGGAACGGCTATTTTCGGCGAGCGGGAGACGGCGGCGCTATGAGGCTTTGCGTAAGAAAATGCGCAGTCCTGCTTTTATTGTGCGTCATCGCTTTTCCGTGCCGTGCGAAAGAAGCGAAAGATACGACGCCTGTCCCGTATACGGACGATGAGTTTCCTCAATTTATGAAAGACTTGCGGAGGGCGGAAATCATTTCGTTCGGTGCGCTCCCCTTTGTGACGCTTACGTCGACGATCGTGTATTCGTCCGCACGCTATGCGCAGCACGGTTTCGATTCCGAGTATTTTCCGAATCCCTTTGCAAAAGCGTCGGCGAGCAACGGCTATTCGACGGCCGAACAGGCGGGTATTTTACTCACATCGGCGGGTATCAGCGTCGGCATCGGGCTTACCGACCTCCTCGTTTCGGTGATCAGGCGGAAGGCCGCAAAGAAAAAACTCGAGCGGAAAGAAAAAGCGCCCATCGTCGTCACGCCGATAGCCGAAGACGAAGATGCCGTCCGCATCGATATGCCGCCGAGAGAGGCACCGCCCGGCGGAACTCGGAGCGATACCGAGAATCCAGATGGAGAGGCGCAAAAAGCGTCGCAGGAAGGTGCGGACGCGGAAAACGATGCGAGCGGAGAATCTGAAAAATCGGATGCAGCGGAATTGAATACGCTGTCCGATAAAAAATCTGTAAGCGAGGCGGAAGGGCGATCGGCATTTTCTGAGCTTGCGCTCGAAACGCAAAGCGGAGACTAGCGGTGCCGTCTTTCAGCGTACAAGTTCCCGCCGATTTCCAGGGCAGCCTCCGGCTCGACAAATACATCGCCTCTCTTCCCGGCGGCATGAACCGCTCGAAATTGAAATCCTGTGCGATCGAAATCCTCGTAAACGGAAAAGAGCACAAGCTTTCGGCCGCCGTAAAAGCGCTCGATATCATCGATGTGCAATGGGACGATAATGTTCCCGACGACATAACACCGGAAAACATCGCGCTCAGTGTGCTGTATGAAGACGAAAACGTCGCCGTCATCGATAAAGCGCAGGGTATGGTAACGCACCCGGCGGCGGGCAATTGGACGGGTACGCTCGTAAACGCGCTTTTATACCGCTGGGGCAGATCTTCGATTTCCCGCATAAAAGATACGCCCCCGTCTCTTGCCGCATCTTCGAGGAGACCCGGCATCGTGCATCGGCTCGATAAAGATACGTCGGGACTCATCATTACGGCGAAAAACAGGGATGCCGAAGAGTGGCTCGGACAGCAGTTTGCCCGCCGCTTCGTGCAAAAAGAATACATCGCGATCGTAAAGGGAAGGCCGCCCGCTCTCGCAGGCGACATCAAAACGCAGATCATCCGCGATCCGAAAAACAGAAAGCGTTTTAAAGCCGCGACTCAGACGGAAGACGGAAAGAGCGCACGGACGATTTACCGCTGCATCGCCTCTTACGGAAACTATTCGCTTATGCGCCTGCGTCTCAAAACGGGGCGCACGCATCAAATACGGGTACACATGAAATACATCGGCTGTCCGATTTTGGGAGATGCGGTTTACGGAAAAAAAGACGACCTTTTTCCCGAAGCTCGCCTCATGCTCCACGCAAAAAAATTGACGATACGTTTGCCGGGTAAAAAAAAGTTTTCGACGTTCCGCTCGGCCGTTCCCGATCGCTTTCGAAGGACGCTTTCTTCTCTCAAAAAAAAATATCCGAAAGAAGTACCCGTGTGGGGAAAAAATCATGCAAAGAAAAAGAGATGACATGCCGATCTCACGGATCGACGTGATTCGCGAAGCGTCTGCCGATTCGCCTTTTTTAATAATCAAAAAACCGCACGGCACGGCATCCTCTCCGCTTTTCGAAGGAGAAAAAAACTGCGCCCTAACGCTTGCCGCAACCCTCTTTCCCGAACTGCAAAAGGTTAAAGGCAAAAAGCCGTACGAATACGGTTTGATTCACCGGCTCGACACGCAGGCATCGGGACTTTTGCTCATCGCGGCGACGGACGAAGCGTATGCGTTTTTTTCCGAGGCGCAAAAAAAGGGCGATTTTATAAAGACATACCGTGCGCTTTGCAGCGACGACGAGGGGAATGCGATAAAGCTCGGCGGATTTCCGAAAATCGCTTCGGTGCGTCCGTTGAAAGAAGAAGATGAGTTTTCCGCATCGTCTTATTTTCGCGCATACGGAAAAGGGAGAAAAAGCGTGAGACCCGTTACCGAAGATTCGAACGAAGCGGCGTTGAAAAAAAAAGGAAGGGCGCTCTATACGACGCATATAAAAATCGCCGAGCGGACGGCGGAGGGCATCATTGCGCAGTGTTCGATCGCAAAGGGCTTTCGCCATCAAGTGCGCTGCCATCTTGCGTGGAACGGACTTCCCGTCGTCGGAGACGAACTGTATAACGCAGGCTTCGGAGGCGAAGCGCTCGAGTTCGAATGCGTCGCCCTTGAGTTTACAAATCCCGTGACGGGAGAGCGGGTGAGGGTGGGTACCGATTTTTTTTAGGTCGAATGTCGAGAGTTGCGAATAAAACTGCAAGACGTATCACTAATCGATATCTCCGAGTAGCCGATACCGACTTATAAAAACGGAATCGCATCGTCTACTCCGCCTCTTCATAATAATATGAATAGTCGATGCCTTTCATAAATATTTCCCTGTCAGCGATTTTGTCGGTCAGGGCGTTTTGCAATAAAGACTTTATTTTGCTTGAATCGGTTACACTTTCCGCCATAGCTTCCAAATATTCTTTTTTATTGATTTTACTCCAGTCGACGCATCTTTTTAGAGCGCGTTTTAACATCAAGTCGAGCCATATCCTCGTCGTTCTTCCGTTGCCCTCGCGAAACGGATGTGCGATATTCATTTCGATATATTTGTCGGCAATCTGTTCGAATGTTGAATCGCTCATTTTTTCTATGCCGTCTAAAGTTTGCGGAAGGAATTCCGCAGCGGCAAATTTAAATCCGCCTTTTGAAATATTCACTGTCCGTATTTTTCCTGCAAACTCGTAAAGTCCGCCGAACAGGTATGCGTGAATTTGCTTGAGTCCGTTTACCGTTCCGATTTCTATGCTGTCGAAAAGCGAGCTTTCAAAAAGGGCATAGGCTTTTGTTTTGCTTTTGCCGTCGAGCGTTTCATCGCTGTAGGTAAACCACTGAATGAAGGGGGCGGATTTGTTATTGGGAAAATTTTTTGCAAGCTCTATTACTTGATTATAGTCCATCACATCCGATTTATATTTTTTCCCATCGGCAGCGGTCAATTTCAGTTGGGTAGCAGTACTAACCAACTCAGAATTTTCTTTTTTCAGTTTTGCTTTGAGGTATTTCCAGTAGTTACGGTTCTTTTCATATTCGCTCTGTTCGTTTAAAACTCCGACAATATCAAGTACGCTGAACCACCATTTGGAATTTTTTTCATCCCAGACGGCACGCACTTCCTTATTATTGAAAAAGCGGATAGATATTTTATTTGTGCTCACGAAAAACATGATAGCATGATTTTTGAAAACAAGCTATTGAAATGTGCAAAGGGGAAAATCGGTTTTGTTTTATATTTTTATAAAATATTTAAATTTTATTTGACATATTCAAAAAACCGTGCTTAAATATAAATATAAACTAAATGAATTGTGGAAATTTATCATTTGTTTATTATTTTACAAGGAGGCTTGTATGAGTAATCCGGCACTTAACTCCATAATAGACCACACGTTACTAAAACCCGATGCAACGGAAGACGCTATCGTTAAGTTGTGTTCGGAAGCAAGGGAATATGCGTTTCATTCCGTGTGCGTAAATTCTACGTGGGTCAAATTATGTGCGAAGGAACTCCGGGATTCCGCTGTAAAAGTATGTACCGTTATAGGCTTTCCGCTGGGGGCGATGTCGACATTCGGAAAAGAAAATGAAACAAAGCAGGCAATCGATGACGGAGTACAAGAAGTCGACATGGTGCTCAATATAGGTGCGCTCAAATCGGAATTGTACGAAAAAGCTGCAAATGATATTCGGACCATCGTCAAAATTTGCAACGGTAACATTCTTACGAAAGTTATTTTGGAAATGTGTTTATTGACGGAAAAAGAAAAAAAGCTTGCCATTCAAATGTGTATCGATGAAGGCGCCGATTTTGTAAAAACGTCGACGGGATTCAGTTCAGGCGGAGCTACCGTTGAAGACGTAAAATTGATGCGCGCTATGGTCGGTACGAAACTCGGTGTAAAAGCTTCCGGAGGTATTCGCTCAAAAGCCGATGCCGAAAAGATGGTACAAGCAGGGGCAAATCGTTTGGGCACAAGTGCCGGAATCAAAATCGTAACGGAAGCATGATACGTGATCACGCCAAATAAGGAGTCAAAAGTGAAAAACAGATTTGAAGGTAAAGTTGCCGTCATTACCGGATCGGCACGAGGGATGGGAAAAGAAACCGCCAAACGGATGGCTATGGAAGGAGCCTCTATCGTACTGACCGATATAGATAAACTTGCAATAGAAAAAACGGCTGAAGAATTCAAAACGGCCGGATATGATTTTATTTCCGTGCTTTGTGATATATCAAAGCGTAGTCAAGTAGACAATCTCATAAATGAAGTGGTAAAAGCATTCGGGAAAATAGATATCCTTATCAATAATGCGGGATTGTTATTGACTGCACCTATTGAAGAGACAACGGATGAGATCATAGAAAAAACACTGGACATAAACGTAAAAGGTGTTTTATACGCAATACGCGCGGTAACGCCTATCATGAAAAAGCAAAATTACGGACGGATCGTCAATGTTTCGTCTATAACCGGTAAAAACGGCGATAATTCGACAACCTTCGTTTACGGTGCATCAAAGGGTGCGGTTTTGACAATAACCCGTTCCGTCGCGCGTCAATTGGGTCCTTACGGAATAACATGTAACGGCATAGCCCCTCATGCCGTTATGACTGAAATGATGAGCTATTGGACGGAAGAAAAAAAAGCTGCAATGGCGGCTAAAATACCGATACGAAGACTCGGAACCGAAAGCGACATGGCCGCTTTAATGTGTTTTTTGGCTTCGGACGATTCGGGTTTTATAACCGGAGAAACCGTCAATATCAACGGCGGATACTATATGGATTAAAACAAGAGCGTTCTTGTTTTATCGACAATCTGAAAATCTGTAACAAGGAAGCTGAAAATGAATAATTCGAAGATTTTTCTATGCGCAGATTTCGGAACGCAAGGTGTACGAGTCGGCTTTATCGATGAAAAGGGCATGCTTATTTCCGTTGCCGAAGAAGCTTATCCTTTGTTATATCCCTGTGTCGGTTGCGTAGAACAAAACACTGAAGATTGGTTTGCGGCTTTTGTCCGTGCGCAAAAAAAAGCCGCTCGGCAGCTGAGCGAAAACCAAAAGAAAGCCGTTGCATCCGTTTGTATCTGTGCCACATCGAGTACCGTTATCCCTATCGACAAGCAAGGTAAGCCTTTGGCGAATGCCGTAATGTGGATGGACTGCAGGGCTTCGAAACAGGCGGATAGGATCAATGCGACGAAAGATGAAGTTTTAAAATTTTGCGGAGGCGAAAGCTCTGCAGAATGGCTGATAGCGAAAGTTCTTTGGATAAAAGAAAACAAGCCTGAGCTTTATAAACAAACATGGAAATTTGTGGAGCAGCTCGATTGGATAAATTATCTTTTAACGGATAAACTTGCAGCTTCGGAATGCAATGCCGTATGCAAAGGTCACTATGTTTCAAAGTTCGGCGGATGGAAAAACGATTTTTTTGATTCGATAGGCTTTGCCGACTATACTGAAAAAATAATAACGGAAATCTATCCCGTCGGATCCGTCGTCGGCTATATTTCAAAAAAAGCTTCAAAAGAGACGGGTATACCGGAAGGAATCCCGGTTTATGAAGGCGGTATAGACGCTTATTTGGGAATGTTGGGCTTAGGTGTCGTAGATGAAAATTCTTTAGCGGCTATACTCGGAACAAGTTTTGTGCATCTTTGTTTTTCAAAAAAAGAAATACATATGCCGGGAATCTGGGGACCGTATTGCAATGCGCTCATCAAGGATTTCTATGTAATAGAAGGCGGACAAATATCTGCCGGTTCCGTCATAAAGTGGTTCAGAAATTTAACAGCCAATGACTCGGAATTGACGATGGAAACCTTAGCAAATGAAGCAGCTCTTTCCGGTATCGGCGCGAAAGGGCTTGTCGCTCTCGATTTTTTTCAAGGGAATCGAACGCCGTATAAAAACCCTTACCTTTCGGGGCAAATCCGCGGGTTGCGCTTGGCTCATACGAGAGGCGACATATACAGAGCGTTGATGGAATCGGTGGGCTACGGTACGAAAAATATCATAGACACGATGGAAAAGGGCGGCGTAAACATACAAAAGATCGTGGCGTGCGGCGGCGTAACAAAAGACCCCCTTTGGCTTTCCATACTTGCCGATATCTGTCAAAGACCGATTTCACTGGTCAATACGAGTTCGTATGCGGGAATCATGGGCTGTGCGCTTGTATCGGCAGTATCGGAAAGAGTATACGAAAACCATACCGCCGCCGCAAAAACCATGATACACGAAACCTCTTGCGTACGGCCCGATGCCGCATCCGGATCCGAATATGAAAAAATATTTGCACGCTATATTTCGTATTGCATGGAAGAGATAGAAGAAAAAAATGAACAAAAGGATTCTTATGGAAAATAAAATTCTTCGAATGGAAGGCATTTCTAAATCGTTTCCGGGCGTAAAAGCGTTGTCGGATGTCGACTTTTCCGTCGATCGGGGAGAAGTACGGTGTTTGATCGGCGCAAACGGCGCGGGAAAGTCAACCTTAATGAAAATTCTATCCGGCGCATGTCAGCGAGACAGCGGAAAAATTTTTATTAACGGTAAAGAAATGCACGTACTCAATACGCAAAACGCAATACAAGCGGGGGTCGCCGTAATATACCAGGAGCTGTCTCTCATAGATTCTCTGACGGTAGCGGAAAATATCTTTCTTAACAATTATAAAAATGTAAAAAATGGGATGATGCTCAATTGGAATGCGATGAATAAGAAAGCGATAGCGTTATTGCAGGAATTCAACATCTCCGTTTCGCCGGCAACTTTGGCAGGCGACTTGACGATCGGGCACAGACAGCTTATCGAAATACTGAAAGCCGTTGCCCGCGATGCGAAGATAATCGTCATGGATGAACCGTCCGCTACGCTTTCAAAAGACGAATATAAATCGCTGCTGCGGATTATCGCTGCATTAAAACAAAAAAAGATAACCATCATTTATATTTCTCATAGGCTTGAAGAACTATTCGATGTCGGCGATTCCGTCACGATACTTTTAGACGGAACACATATAGCTACGGTATCGATGCAGGATATAACGCAAGAAGAAATCGTCAGGTTGATGATCGGTCACGAGATTAAGACGTTTTTCCGCAAAGAAAAAACACAGAGTAAAGAGACGGCATTGGAATTGCACGATGTAACGACAAAAGCGATTTCACAGGTCAATCTGAAAATTAACAAATCGGAAATACACGGTATTTACGGACTCGTCGGGTCGGGAAGAACGGAAGTATTGCATTCGATTTTCGGTATAGATCCGATTCTATCCGGCGAAATTATATATAAAAATAAAAAAATGCATAATAAAAATCCTTATAGTGCGATCAAAAAAGGAATCGGTTTGGTTCCCGAAAACAGAAAAAAACAAGGCCTTGTTTTAGGATTGCCGGTATGGGAAAACGCATCGTTGGCGGGCATAAAAAAATTTCTGCGTTTCGGTTTTATTCAATATAAACGGATTTATGCGGAAACCGAACAATACGTAAAAAAACTCTCGATTAAGACGCCCGGCATAGCCAATGAAGTTATCACGCTATCCGGCGGCAATCAGCAAAAAGTCGTCCTTTCGAAATGGCTTATAAAACAATGCGATCTTCTGCTGGTTGACGAACCGACGCAGGGCATCGATATCGGAGCAAAAGCCGAATTGTACGAAATATTGGAAGATTTATCGGATAAAGGAAAAACGATAATTATCGTTTCTTCGGAATTGAATGAATTATTGTCGGTTGCTTCTGCCATCAGCGTCATGTATGAAGGCAAGTTGATAAAAACTTTTTCGGCACATGAACTGGATGCGACAAAAATACAGGAATGCGCTATCACCGGGAGGATATAAAATGAATACGTTAAAAAAAATCAGTTTGGTTGATTTTATTAAAAAATACAATTTGTTTATGCTGCTTTTATTTTTTGTCCTTATTGCCGTTATCCTGAGTCCCAGATTTTTAACATGGCAAAATTTCTTTAACTTGTTACAGCAATCGGCAGTCGGGGGGATCGTCGCCGTCGGTATGACCTTTGTAATCATAACGGGAGGCATTGATCTTTCCGTCGGTTCAAATGTCGCACTAGCCGGAATGATTTCATCGATTTTAGCAAAAGATCTGGGCTGTTCCACTTTCGTATCCATGTTTGCAGCTATTGCACTCGGTGCGTTCACCGGCTTTATAACAGGATCCATTATTACGCGTTTCAATTTACCCGATTATATCGCTTCTATGGCGATGATGATCAGCCTTAGGGGAGTTGCACTGTTATTAACGAACGGAAAACCGGTTTTCGGATTGAGCGATTCTTTCAGGTTTTTAGGCAGCGGTTTTTTATTCGATACGATTCCCATCAGCGGTATAATTTGGATTATCATAACCTGTACCGCGGCTTTTTTCTTAAAGTATACGCCGTTGGGAAGAAGTTTTTATGCGATCGGCGGAAATAATACTGCGGCATGGTTATCCGGTATTTTAATAAAACGAAATAAAACCGTTGCATATATACTTTCGGGTTTACTCGCCGCTTTTGCCGGTGTAATGTTGGCGTCATGGTTATCGACCGGGCAGCCGAATGCCGGCAGCGGTATAGAAACGGATGCGATAGCATCTACCGTTATCGGAGGTGCAAGTCTTGCCGGAGGTATAGGAGGAGTATGGGGAACATTCGGAGGCGTTTTCCTTTTAAGCATTATTACAAACATATTAAATCTTGTAGGAGTTCCTTCGTATTTTCAGCAAATCGTAAAAGGTGCAATTATACTTGCCGCACTGATCGGAAATAATTTTATAACAAGGAAAAAAACATAAAACCGCTGTAAGGGGAGTACGTCCGAGACGCTTTGCGTCGCAAGTCGTCTCGGTTCCGTATGACAGCGATACGGAAATCCAAAAAACGGTAAACAAGGAGGAAAAAAACTGAACTATAAAATCGTATGATTTTATAAGGAACAATGACAGCCAAACATCTTCGGAGGATGGTATGAAGAAAATGTGTATGGTTTTACTATTTGCAGCAACGCTTACGATGTCTGCATTTAGTGCAAAAAGAAAAGAATCGATCGGTTTTTCACAATGCATTTTGGATTCTCCTTTTTATGTAGCGTTGATGGATGCGGCTAAAGAGGCCGCGGTATCGCACAATATCGACTTTATCTATCTGGATGCCCAAAATAATATTCAAAAGCAGAATAACGATATTCTCGATTTGATAAACCGCGGCGTCAGCGCATTGATCATTAATCCTGTCGATCCGGACGGCGTAAAACCGGCTTTGGAAAGAGCCAGAAGAGCGGGTATCCCCGTTATCACTGTCGATCGTCCCGTAAATGATAAAGTCGATTGTTTTATCGGAAGAGATAATCGAACGATGGGTAAACTGGCCGGCGAGTTGGCGGTAAATTTATTAGGCGGGAAAGGCAAAGCAAAAGGCAAGATTTTGGAGCTGCAAGGAGATGCCGGAGGTTCGGTAATGATGGCGCGTCGTGACGGATTTCATACCGCCGTCGATAAAGAGAATATAACCGTTATACAATCGCCGTATTGCAATTATATCCGTGCAAATGCAGTCAAAGCCGCTCAAGATATCATACAAGCTCATCCCGACATCGACCTCATCTATGCGCATAATGACGATATGGCGCTCGGCGGCTTACAAGTATTTGAACAGGCAAAGAAAAAAGTATACGTTGTAGGCGTAGACGGTTTAATGGAAGCCGTCAAAGCTATCATCGACGGGCGTTATAACGGTACGGCTATGAACGATCCCGCCGTCTTGGGGCGAAAAGCAGTTGAAACGGCCATCAAGCTTAAAAACAAGGAAAAAGTACCCGAATATATCGATGGAGGAACAAACCTTATCGATAAATCCAACGCAAAAACATTTTATAATGAAAAAAATTCTTTTGCAGTAATGAAATAACTTTTAAAGCGGTATATTTTGACGATCCGTTGAAATATGCCGCTTTTACCGCGCATACTGAAATCATCCGGATATTTTGTAAAGATTCTTGAAATTATTTTTTAATGCGATTATGATACGATATCGAGGAAAGCTTTTTTGAGTAAATTTGATAATAAAAAAGATAAATTATTGGAACTGATAAAGCAAGAAAAGGTTATTTTATTAAATAAATTGGCAAGTATTCTTGATGTTTCCTATATGACGGCAAAGAAATACGTTTCTTTTCTAGAAGATGAAAAACTCGTATCGCTTGTCAACGGTGTTGTCGTATACAATGCCGGAAACATTCAAAATGCCGCATATAATTATTCTGTAATATCAGCGGAAAAGATACATCGTGCGGAAAAAGAAAGTATAGGAAAAAGAGCGGCAAGCTTGATTTCCGATAATGACAGCATCATACTTGATACGGGGTCGACGTGCAGTTTTATTGCGCAAAACCTGCCTAGTAACATAAAGTTAACGATTTTATGTTATACGTTGAATACGCTTATGCATGTATGGAATAGGGCGAACAGTACTATCGTTTTTGCTGGAGGTTACTTTCATAAAAATTCAAAGATGTTTGAAAGTGCGGAGGCCATATCTTTGATTAATCGAAGCCGCGCAACAAAAGCTTTTATTGCGGCAAGCGGAGTCAGTTTAGACCTTGGGATTACGTGTGAAAATAATTATGAATTTTCGACAAAACGAGCCGTGATAAATTCGGCACAACAAAAAATTCTCGTTGCAGACAGTTTTAAATTCGGTTTAGTGCGTTCGGTATATTTTGCAAAAATTTCGGAGTTCGATATGGTAATCACGGACAGCGGCATTCCAAATGAATACCGCGAGTATTTTGCTGAAAATAATATCCCGATGATTATATGTAAAGATCCCATTTCCGAAGCCGTATCCTGAGGGTGCTGATTGACATTTTGAATATAAATGAATATATCTGAAACAGAGGCGTAAAACGGCAAAGACAATTACCGTTCGTATAGATGACAGTACATATAATATTTTCAAACCGGCTGCTGCCGGGCAGAAAAGAACAATCTCAAATTATCTGGAATATGCAACGCTTAATTACACTATGAATGAGATACTTGTCGATGATATGGGAATGAAATACTCAAGTATGAGAAAGATATTAAAAAAGGTTTATCCGATATTACGTGAAAATCCCTATAGGATAACATTCATATTATAATAATTCGCACGGCGGCCTGTCCGTGCGAATTTAAAAACGCATCAATATTTTTTATCCGCGTAACCGATCCACCCGTCGTTTTCGACGAGCGTCTTTGCAAAACTGTCGAGCGTAAACGGATAGCTTTTGGAAAGGCTTCCTGCGATCAGCTTTACCTTTGCGCTGCCGTCGTCGTTTTGCACGATTTTGCATTCGGCGTCTTTATCCGAAAATGTGCGGAATATATCGTCTATCGATTTTTTATCGAGTTCGATCGCCATCATGCCGCAGTTGAACATGTTTTGCCGGAATATGCGCGCGAAGTTTACCGCAATGACGACGGAAATGCCGTTCACTTCGAGCGCCCACGGAGCGTGTTCGCGCGAAGAGCCGCAGCCGAAATTTTCCCGCGTGATGATGACGCGCTTGCCTGCGATATCCGTTTTCGGATTAAAACCGTCGAGTTTTAAATCTTCGAGCAGATAGGGCTTGAGCGCCTGTTTTGAAATCTCGGTAAGATACTTCGCCGGAATGATTTCGTCGGTGTTGATGTCGGAGCGGTCGAGAAAGAGCACGCTCCCTCCGAATTGTTTCACCTCATACCTCCTGATAAAGCGATGAATTGCATATCGTGCCGGCGATTGCCGTTGCGCTCGCCGTTGCGGGACTCATCAAGTGAACCATGCCGCCTTTTCCCATTCTGCCGTTGAAATTGCGGTTCGTCGTGGACGCACACACTTCTCCTTCTGCGAGCACGCCGTTCGACATGCCCAGGCACGCGCCGCAGGTCGGATTCGTAACGCAAAATCCTGAGTCCATAAAGATATCGATGATGCCTTCTTTGAGCGCCGTTTTGTACGTTTTCGGAGTTGCAGGGCTTACGATGGCGCGCACGCCTTCGGCTATGCGTTTTCCTTTCAGTACTTCCGCCGCAATGCGGAGATCCGATATGCGTCCGTTCGTGCAGCTGCCGATATAGACTTGATCGACTTTCGTGCCTTTCATATCGCACACGTTTTTGACCTGGTCGGGTTTGTAGCCGACGGTACACACGGGCTCGATTTCACTGCAGTCGATCGATATCGTTTTTTCGTATTCGGCGTCCGCATCGCTTGTCCACTTGGAGTAGTCGGCGAGGGCGGCTTCTTTCGACGGATAATCGTCTTTAATAAATTCCCAAAGGTAGTCGACCGTGTGCATATCCGGAGCGCAGATGCCCGATGTGCCGCCTGCTTCGACCGCCATATTGCACAGCGTCATGCGCTCTTCCATGCCGAAGCCCTCGATGACGGGACCGATGAATTCCATAACGCGGTCGGTCGCACCGTTTACGCCGATTTTTGCGATGATCGAAAGGATGACATCTTTGGCAAAAACGCCCGGACGGAGTTTTCCGTTTAATATAAATTTAATCGATTTCGGTTCGCGGAATGCGCACACGCCTTTTAATATACCGACTTCGATGTCGGTCGTGCCGACTCCCGCGGCAAACGCGCCGAACGCGCCGTGCGTACAGGTGTGCGAATCGCCCATGATGACGGTAAAGCCCGGACGTACAAAGCCGCTTTCCGGAAAGATCGCATGACATACGCCGTTTCGACCGATGTCGAAAAAGTCTTTGATATGCTGCCGGTGCGCCCAATCGCGCAGTATTTTTCCTTGTGTCGCCGTTTTACTGTCTTTTGCAGGGGTGACGTGATCGATGACCGCTTTGATTTTGTCGCTGTCGAATACGCTGTCTTTTCCGCGTTCGATCAAATCGGTGATCGCGATGGGGGTCGTGATTTCGTGACAAAATACGCGGTCGAGTTTCAATACGGATGTACCCGAAAACGGCGTGTCGAGCCGGTGCGCATCGAATATTTTTTGTGCTATTGTTTTGCCCATGCTGCTGTGCTCCTAAAATATTTTTAGTATTACTAAATAATTACAGCATAGCTAAAACCGATATGAAGGTCAAGAACGTTGCAAAACGCTAATCGAGAACATCGATACCGAGCGCCGAAATGGCAGCGTTGATCGCAGACAATACGCCATCATCGGCGTAATCGACAAGCACTTGCGCCTTCTCGGGAGAAGCCGTAACGCTTGTGACGCCGCTTACTGCACGGACGGCATTTTCAACTTTTTTCGCAGTATCGCCGTCAAACATACCGGCAACGTAAATCTTTTTTTGCATTATATGCTCCACATTCTACTTATCGTCTTCGAAATCATTATAAAGTAAAATAGGCGGCATTTCAAGCGTTGGTATTCGTTTTTTTACAGAGAGCGATTTTCATTTTCCGGTATTGACCAAGTCGATAAGACGCCGTACAGAGCGTATGCTGCGATATTATCTGCGCGCTATTGTACCTCTTCCCGCGCCCGCTTGGCGGCCGCTTTGAACTCGCGGATAAAGCGCTCTTCGGAAAAGGCGGCCGCGTGCCGTGCGATTGTTTCGCTTTTAAATGTACCCTTTTTATCGAGCGTTTCAAAGCGTTCGATCGCCTCTTTCGCGGAGTCTGCCGTCTGCTCCGAAAAAAAGACGCCGGTTTTTCCGTCTTTGACCGTTTCGCACGCGCCGCCTTTTCCGTAGGCGATGACCGGCCTCCCGCACGCCTGCGCTTCAAGCGGTACGATGCCGAAATCTTCTTCCGCGCAAAAGATGAGCGCTTTGCAGTTTTGCAGATATGCGCACAGTTTTTCATCGCTTATCCTGCCGGTAAACGTGATGTTTTTTGCGCCCGACGCACGTTTTTTTAAGCTTTTTTCTTCCGAGCCCGAACCGATAACGACGAGATTTTTTCCGAGCGCTTTGCATGCGTCTACGGCTATATCGATTCGCTTATACGGAACGAGGCGCGAAAATGCGACGTAATAATCGAGTGAAGGATTTTTTACGGGCGTAAATTTTTCGAGATGCACGGGCGGATAGATGACTTCGGAATCCCGCTTCCAAAATTTTTCGATTCGCCGCGCGATGTATTTCGAATTGGCGATCAGCGTGTCGATCCGCTGGCTCGAAATATAATCCCACTCTCGGATTTCGTGCATCCACTTGTCCATAAAAAAGCGGGTAAGGCGGCCGCTTCGCTTTCGATAATCGAAAAAGAGATCCCACGCGTAGCGCATCGGCGTGTGCACGTATGCGATATGAGGAACGTCCGGCGGCGTGATGACGCCTTTTGCGCACGATGAGGACGAGCAGATGACGAGATCGTAGTTTGAAAAGTCAAACGATTCGAAGGCTTTCGGCATAAACTTCAAAAGTTTTGTGTACAGGCGGGAAGCGAAGGGAAGATGCTGCATCGGGCTTGTAAGGATTTTATTATTTTTAAAATGATTTCCGATTTTGCGTTTGTCGTATACGAGCGTAAAGATATCGGCATCGGGGTAAATTTTTAAAATCGATTCGACGACCGATTCCGCTCCTCCGTAATTGACAAGCCAGTCATGTACGATCGCAACTTTCACGCTTTTTCTCCTTAACGTATGCTTGACGCTTCGACCTTTGTCGCCGCCGGCCACAGCTGTGTTATGCCGATGCCGATGCCGCGAAGCGAACCGCGCATTTTTATATAATCGCGTTTATACCGTTTTCCGTCCGCTTTACAAAACGTAATTTTGCAGCGAAAGCAATTTCCGTCGTCGGGGTTTATGATATAGCCTCTCTTCCATCGACCCGTTCCCGCATTTTTAAGACCGTAAATCCACGTCGGACCGAACATCGGTTTTTTGTCGAGTTTGCCTTTTTCGGGAAAATCGGGATAGGGACCTCGTGCGCGGAAAGCGATGCTTTCGTTCGTCGCGCCCTTTGCCGAAAGGATGACGCCGTACAATATGCCGTCCTTTACGAACATGTGCCAGCCGCACAACGCTTCTCCCGTCCGCTGATTTGTCGCGATCCAATAGCCTTCGACGGGATCGCTTCCTTCGTACTCTCTGTCGATCGGAATATTTCGGTCAAAGGCGGACGCATCGTCATCCGAATCGAAAGGTTCGGCATAACCGGGCGCCGATTCGTAGTAATTGTACGGTTTGGGGGAAGCCGCGTATGTGAATCCCGCACAGAGTACCATGACAAGGACGACGGCAATTTTTTTTGCGTACATAAAAATCTCCTCGTACGATACACAACTAGTCGGCAAAAAAATACGCTTCGATCTGCAGGCAGAGCGCGTGATATACCGGCAAGTGCAGTTCTTGAATTTTATACGTTTCGTTTTCCGGCACGACGATCGCAGCGTCCGACAGGGACACTAGCTTTCCACCCGTTTTGCCGGAAAGCGCGATCGTTTTCATCCCTTTTGCCTTTGCGACGACCGCCGCATAGATGACGTTTTTTGCATTTCCGCTCGTTGAAATGCCTAAAAAAACGTCGCCCGCTTTGCCGTAACCGTTAAGCTGCTGCGCAAAAAGCGCGTTGCCGTCGACGTCGTTTAAACTTGCCGTCATCACAGCGGCTTGATTTGCGAGGGAAATCGCGGGAAGCGAGCCTTCGAGTTTATCCGAAAGATATGCGCCCGCTTCGGCGTCGATCGCGCTGAGCGCGTCGATAAACGATTTTTCGATCCGGCGTTTTTTTACAAAACTTTTTAATAATTCTCCGCAGATGTGATCGCTGTCGGCGGCGCTTCCGCCGTTTCCCGCGATGACGAGCTTTCCGCCGTTTTTATAGCAGGTTTTGATGAACTCGTATGCGAGGCGTATGTCTTTTTCGCATACCGAAAGAGAAGGGTATCGCGACAATAAAACGGAAATATAATCTATCATAAAATCGATTGTATCGCATCGAGAACGAAAAAACAATCGCCGCATTATGCATTCGATATCGTTGTACCGAGGCAGTCCGTATTCCGTGCGCGCATCGGCGGCTATGCGCGGTAAAAATCGAGGGCGGCCAATATGATGTCGGCGGATTTTTTATATGAATAGCGATCGGGAAGGGGCGGAAGCGGTCTCTCATCATTTGCGCAGATGACGAGCTTTTCGGCCAAATCGTCCGAATCGCCTGATTTAAAAAAGACGACTGGAAATCCCTCGTATATCTCTTTGAACACCGGGATATCCGATATGAGCGCTTTCGTGCCGAGCGAAAGCGCTTCGAGAGGCGGGAGTCCGAAACCTTCATAGAGCGAAGGCTGAACGAGCAGCGTCGATGTCCGATAGAGTTCCGAAAGTTCGGTATCCGAAATGCGCCCCGTAAAACGAACAGCGCTTTCGGGAAGCGAGGCGATTTCCTGTGCAATCGTGGTGTCGCGCGTTCGAAAATTATCGGCATTTCCTGCAATGACGAGCGGCATATCGAAGCCTGTTTTCCGCGCTTTTTTCAGTGCTGCAAGCAAAACGGAAAGCCCCTTGTGTTTTTTTATATTGCCGACAAAGAGCAACTGTCTGATTTTGTGTACGGTTTGAGAAGGTTTTGAAGAAAACCATAGGGGAAGAGCGTTGTATGCGACGACGATCGACAGGTTTTTACAGTCGAGCGTCGCTCTGATACGATCTTTCGAAAATTCCGAAACGGTAAAGACTGCACGGGATCTGTCGACGGCGCGTTGATAAAAGTATTTCCGCACAGCTGTCCCCGCTTTCGATGCAAGGCCGGGAACGTCGAGAAAGACGACGTCGTGGATCGTCGAAAAAACGGGGATTTCGATACCGGACGGAATATTGCAATAGGGCGTATAGTACACGTCACACGAATTGATTTTTTTGCGCAATTCGCACGGAAAGGCAAAGCGTTCGGCAAGCGAAAACGTTTTGACGCGGCATTCGGCGGTTTCCGCATTTTCGTATTTTGCGAACGGAGCGATCGCTTCGGTATCTCCGAAAATGAAACATTCGTTTTTTTCCAAAAAGTACGGCAAAAGAGATGCGATATAAGTGCCGATTCCGCCCGAACCGAGCATGCGCGCATCGACGGCGATTTTCATCGATCAACAAACTCCTATGGAATGCATGTATTCACGCAGCAGGACGGTAAATCGCTCCATCTCTTCGGGCCGTATGTCGCCCATATTTGCGATGCGGAACGTATCGATGTTTCCGAGTTTTCCGGGATAGATCGTAAAACCGGCTTTTTTCGCGTGATCGTGCAGGGCGGTAAAACTATACTCGCTCGTTTCGGGGATAAGGATAGCGGTGATAAAATGCGACTGCAGTTCCGCTTTTACGAGCATCTTTAAACCGATTTCTTCGAGCGCTTTCGTCAGTATGTTCCAACACGCAGTATAGCGCTCGAAGCGCTTTTCGATCGTTTCCTGTTTCGTTTCGATGATCGCTTGGCGCAGCGCGTAAAAAGTCTGTACCGGAGGCGTAAAGCGCGTCTGCTTCGTTTCGAGAAAATAGCGGTACTGATCGTAGAGGTTGAAATAATAATTCCGCATCGGCCAGTCTTTTTGCTTTTCAAGTTCCGATTTTTTTGCGACGACAAAACCGATGCCTGCCATACCCTGAATGTGTTTGTTCGACGTGCACGTCATAAAATCGATTCCGAGCTTTTCGAGATCCATCGGCATGCCGCCGTATGCGCTTACCGCATCGACGAGGGTGATCATACCGTACTTTTTTGCGAGCGGGCACAGAATATCGAGTCGATTTAACAATCCCGTCGTCGTTTCGTGGTAGACGATCGCGAGCGCCGCATAGTTTTCCGACTGAAAAGCGTTTTCGAGTTTTTGCGTATCGAGGGCTTCGTACGTCGAACTTTTAAACACCGTCATATCGATATCGTATATCTTTGCGATCTTCGCGAGTCGCTCTCCGTAAGAGCCGTTGTCGACGACGAGCAGTTTGCCTCCCGGCGGCACGCACGAAGAGATCATCGCTTCGTCGGCTCCGGTGCCGGAACAGCCGAACATGACGGTCGCGTACGAGTCTTCTTTTGCGACAAATCTCGTGAGCTCTTTCGAGCACCACTCCATGAGTTCTCCGAATTCGCTCTCGCGCGGGCAGATATCGCTTACGACTTGCGCGTATTTTACGCTGTCGGTCGTCGTCGAAGGCCCCGGGTTCAAGAGCACTTCGCGCCGGATATTTTGCAGCTCTTCGTTTTCGGCGATGCGCGGCCATATCGTTTCGATCGCACGGGTGAACATCGCTTCGTCGTCGATCTCCGTCCACGCATAATACTGCACGGTGCGCACATAGACCGGCGTTTGCTGTGCAACAGCTTTAAGCACCTGTTCGTAATCGATTTTTATATGTGCCGGAAAATCTTTTCGGTAGTACACCGTCATTTCATCGAGCGTTTTTTTGCCGAGTTTTGTGATGCCGACGAGTTCGCCTGCGACGGAGGAAATTTCGCTTCGATTTTTGCTCACGCTTTTGAGCACGCCGTTTTCGTCGGTTTCGAGGTACACTTCATCTTTGCTGTTCGTCGGGCCTGATGCGAGGATGACGTTTTCGCGCGCATCGTTTGCGAGCACTTTTAATCCGACGGCGTCGTAGATGAGATCGCTTTCGAGCAGAAAAAAATCTCCGGTAACGAGCGGCGCGCACACTTCAAGCGTTCCCATGCTGCTCGTTTTCGCGTAATCGTCGTTCCGTACCGTCACGATGCACGGGTATTTTTTTGCGAGCCGGTCGTACCATTCGCTGCAGTGTCCCGTACCGATGATGATGCGTTCGACGCCGTTTGCGATGAGTTTCCGCACCGAACGCTCGACGATCGCCTCTCCTTCGATTTCGATAAACCCTTTCGGCATCGCTTCCGTCCGTCCGCCGAAGCGCGAGCCCAATCCTCCCGCAACGATAACCGCTTCTTTGATCATACATTCCTCCGTAGGACTTCCATAAACGCTTTTTTATTTTCCCGAGGCGATGTCGTCGGCCGTCCCAAATCCGCTCTCGCACCTTTTCGTATCTTTACTTCGATAAACGCCGTCTTTTTTTCGGAGAGCGCATTTGCCAGGGCGGCTTCGAGCGAAGCGGCATCCTCTACCGAATACGTATGCACGTAGCCGCAGGCTTTTGCAATTCCGGGAAGATCGATTTTTAAACCGACCGTCGGTTGACCTCCGACCGAATCGTGGGCGCCGTTGTTGAGGACGACGTGTATCATATTATCCGGCTTTCGCACGCCGATCGTCGCAAGTCCGCCCATCTGCATGATAGCCGCTCCGTCGCCGTCGAGACAGATGACGAGCCGATCCTTTTTTTGCATGGCGATCGAAAGCGCGATTTGCGACGCGTGCCCCATGCTGCCGACGGTGAGAAAATCGTTCGCGCCGCTCATGCCGTGTTTAACGCGGAGCTCGAAGAGTTCGCGAGATGCCATGCCCGTCGTAGAGACGAAGACCGCATCTTTCGGAGAATGCAGCACGATACGCTCTATTGCGTCTTCCCGCGTCATCTCCGCATCGGAAGAAGTTTTATTTTTGAGCGCGTAAGGCGCAAACGTATCTTTTTTTACGACAAAGGCAAAGGGCGCCGACGCTTTTTCCGTACATGCGTAACAGTAATCGATTTGCTTATTAAGTTCGTCTTCGCTTTCCGCCGTGACGACGTAGGGGATGCGCATGGCATCGAGCAGGGCGAACGTCACTTTGCCCTGTTTTATATGTTGGGGCTCGTCGTGGACGGCCGGCATACCCCTCCATCCGATGAGGAGGACGAGCGGCACGGAATAGACGTCGCTGTCCGCGAGGGATAAAAGCGGGTTGACCGCATTGCCGAGTCCCGAATTCTGCATATAGACGACGGGCGTCTTTCCCGTCGCCAAGTGATAGCCCGACGCGAGCGCAAGCGCACAACCTTCGTTTGCCGCGATGATGTGTTTGTCTTCGGGAGCCGTGTCCGTCACATAGGCGCAAAAATTTTTTAAAAGCGAATCGGGTACTCCGGTAAAAAAATCGGAGCCGCGCTTTTGCAAAAGATCGTAAAAATATTCCGGTCGAATCATAGGTACCGCCTTAAGTTATTTTGTTCCGGGGATGAGTTCGAGTATCTGCTTGATCGGCATGCACAGTTCGTTCGCTTCGAGGGAACGCTCCGAGAGCAAAATCGTTTCCGCGCATTTTTTCATCGCGGGGTAAGCCGCACGCAGCATGTGGTTCGCATAGATGACTATATTTGCACCCCAAGAGGCGAGCTCGGTTTCGGTAAACTGATTGTACGTCGTCGGAACGAGCACGAGCGGAATGCTCTTGTATTCTTTCCGAAACTTTTCGCAAAATGTTCGAATATCTTCTCCCGATTTGTCTTTGCTGTGGATCATAATACCGTCGGCTCCGGCTGCAACGCTCGCAAAGGCTTTTGCAAGCGCTTCGTCGACCGAACGGCCTGCGATGATCTCTTCGATGCGCGCGATGATCATAAAATCCTTTGTCACCTGCGCTTTTTTTCCTTCGCTGATTTTATGGCAGAACTCTTCTTCGGTCGCGAGCTCTTGCTTTACGTCCGTCCCGAACAGCGAATTTTTTTTGAGACCGACTTTGTCTTCGATGATGACCGCCGAAACGCCGTTCCGTTCGAGCGTGCGCACCGTAAACACGAAGTGCTCCGTGATGCCGCCCGTGTCCCCGTCGTAGATGATCGGCTTTGTCGTGCATTCGAGGATGTCGGTGAGACTCTGCAGCCGCGTCGTCAAATCGACCGCTTCTATGTCGGGTTTGCCTTTGTCCGTCGAATCGGTGAGGCTCGACGACCACATGCCGTCGAAGCGGTGGATGCCGTCGTCTTTCGTCACTTCGGCGTTTTCGACGATGAGTCCGCTCAAACCCGAATGCGCTTCCATGATGCGCACGACGGGCTTTGCGGCGATGAGGCGGCGGAGACTTTTTAAGCGGATATCGGGCGTCGTTCCGATCGTCTTTGCGCCTTCGACGAGGGCGGTCGAATTGATTCCTTGCGTATACGGGATTTCGATCACTTCGCCGCCCCATGCTTTCATCGCTTCGAACACTTCATCTCGTATTTTGCTTAAGTAATTCGATTTCCAATCGTCACCGTGAATTATATAGTCCGGTTTGTATTTTATTAAATTCGGCACGTAGCTCCACGCTTCCTGCGGCACGACGCGCGAAACGCCTTTGATGCTTTCGACGACCGCTTTGCGCTGTTCGTACGTTAAATAGGGCAGGCGCTTGTGCGAGACGATAGCCGAATCGGTGAGCAATCCGACGATGAGCTCTCCTCTCTTTGCGCCTTCGTTGATGATATTGATGATGCCGGGATGGATGATGTCGCCCGTTATGCCCAGATATACCGTTTTACTCATATATGCTCCTTGTACGCTCCTTGCTTTTCTTAATAATTTTTAACAATACGCCGCATCGATCGATTTGAGTTCCGGAAACGTGTCGATTTCGATTATATCGTTTTTGACACATTCGCGGATGCGCACGTTGTAGTCTTTGAGACGATATTCGAGCGGCACTTGATCCCAATAGCGCTCTTTGCCGCCCGGCATATCGTAGACGGCACGGATGTCGCGCGAAAGCCGTTTTCCGTCTTCTTCGTTCCAATATGAAATACCTATCATCTGCCAGCAGCGTACGCCGCCGACCGAAAGGCGCGAAATGCAGCCGTTCCGCTCGTAAAAACACCAATCGTCGGTTTTGTCGGTTTGAAAGGCGAGATAATTCGTGTGGTATTGGTACTTTGAAATGAGGCCGGGCTTTTGCAAAATCAAATCGGCTTCGCAGACATAGGCGTTTTCAAAATGTCCTGAGGCGGCGACCATCGACGAAATATTGTTTTCTTCGTTGTAACGCGGATTTTCGATAAAGCGGATCGACGGATAGCTTTGCTTGAGTTCTTCGAACTGCTCTCCCCGGTAGCCGCGTATGACGTATATTTCGGTGATGCCGGCGGCGGTAAGCGCGTCGAGCAGCGAATCGATGATGCGCTTGCCGTGTACGCGCACGAGCGGTTTCGGCGTGCTGAGCGTGACCGGTGCGAGACGCGAGCTGAATCCTGCGGCTATGATGACGGCACGCTTGACGCGGTACGGTTCGAGCGAAAGATTTCCTTTTTCGGTCGGCTCGCCTTTTTCGTCGATACAGCCGAGCGCTTTCAATTCCGCAACGGTTTTATTGACCAGTCCGAGCGACTTTCCGAGCGCGTGCGCAGTGTCGCGCTGCGTCGGATGCCCTTTTGCTTGGGCAAAAAACGAAAGGACGTCGAATTGATTTTTAGTGAGACTCATGCCGCATCTCTTTGCGCGACGATTTTTTTGTATCGTATGACAAGCGCTTTTATTAAAAGATTTACCGCGAGGATACACAGCGAAACGACGCCCGCGCATTCGAAAAGCATTTGGCTTTCAAACGACGGGATCATAAGCGATAGCGGCTGATTCGCCGTCGTCGCGAGAAAGGAAACCGCACTTATCGTCATCATCGAATTGACGAAAAAATACATCGCCATTTCGGCGACGGTGCTTTTCGCCTGCGGCAAAATGACGTCGACGATGATTTTTGTACGCGGAATATCCATCGTACTTCCGATGATTTCCAAATTCGGATTCAGCTTTCCGAGCGTATTATACATCATGAGGTACGGAGAAGAAAAAAAGTGAATCATATTGACCATGATGAGGATCGCAAAGGTACCGTATAAAAAGCTTCCCTTAAAAAAGAGAACGTATGAAAGACCGAGGACGAGACCCGGTATCGCAAGCGTGAGTATGGCGCACAAATGCAGCGGCTTTGAAATCTTCGAGCGCGTTCTGACCGTCAAATACGAGAGGATGCACGCACTAAGGGAGCCGAGAAGCGAAACGAAAGACGATATGAGCAGGGAATTGGCGAGATAGGTTCCGGTGTTCATCGAAAACGCGCGTTTGAAATTATCGAAAGTCGGCTGCATCGCGATCGGATATTTTTGAACGATGCTGATGAGTAAAAACGACGCGGCAGGCAAAACGATGACCGCTCCCGTAAGGGCACACAACGCGAACGCAACGGTTTCGGCGATCGGATTGTCGATGCGTTTAAAGGGACGGATACCGAACGACGACGACGCTTTGTCGCGATTTATCGTATCGAGGATAAAAGCGATAACAGCGGGAACGAGCAGTACCGCGCCGATGACGCTGCCTTTGCCGAAATCGAGGAGGCCGATGACGTCTTCATACATCATCACGGGCAGGGTAATGCACCTGCCTCCGATCATGAGCGGTACGCCGTAATCGGTAACGATGAGCGTAAAAACCGTAAATACGACCGAGATGAGCGGCTTTCTGATATACGGTACAAAGAGCGCGGTAAACTGTTTCGCTTTCGGGATGCCGAGTATGTCCGCGGCTTCGTAGGGGCGCGAGTCTTCGTAGCGTATGATATCCGCCGTCATAATATACGCTACGGGAAACGAATACAGCACGGATCCCGCGACGATACCGCCGAAGCCGTAGATCGGATGCGGAAGGCGCAAAAGATTCGTGAGAATACCGTTCCGGCCGAGCAAAATGACGAGTCCCATACCCGTGCTGATCGACGGGATGAGCATCGGGATGAGAAACAAAAAAGTCCACACGTGCCGGCCTTTACCGTTTATGCGCTCCGTACAAAACGCGAGTACGATACCCAAAACGACGGAGATACACGTTGCGGCGAGAGAAGCGGAGAGCGAATTGCGCACCGCGGATAAAAAGCGTCCCGAACGGACGACGGAGAGGACGTCGGTTCCCGCCATACACGCGAACATACGGGAAAGCGGGAAAAAAACGGCGAACAGAAAAAACACGATGAGCAGCAGTTTCGCCGCCGTAAGCTTTTGCACGCGCATGTCAGTTCCTCGTCGCAAACGGCAAAAGCGAATCGATTTTTATTTGGATATTGCGCTTGACAAAGCGTTCGACGTAGTCGTTCGCCGGCTTTCGTATGATCGCTTCGGGCGTATCGAGCTGTTGAATCGAGCCTTGATACATAACCATAATGCGGTCGCTCATCGCAAAGGCTTCTTCCTGATCGTGCGTCACGTAAATCATCGTCGAGCCGAATTCGCTTTGAATACTTTTCAAATCGGCGCGGAGCGAAAGCCTTGTGTCGACATCGAGCGCCGACATCGGTTCGTCGAAGAGTATGACATCGGGGTTCAGCGCGAGCGTGCGCGCGATGGCGATCCGCTGCTGCTGTCCGCCGGAGAGTTTGTTCGGCTTTTTGTACAATTCGTTTTCAAGCCCGAAGCGGCATAAAAGCGTTCGCGCTTTTTCTTCCGCGCCGCTTTTCGTACTCTTTCGAATTTTGAGCGCATAGCTCACGTTGTCGAGTGCGTTCATATTTTCAAAAAGCGCGTAGTTTTGGAAAACGATTCCCATTTTGCGCTTTGCCGGCGGAAAATTCGTTATGTCTTCTCCGTCTTTTAAAATCGAACCGGTATCGGGGGCGACAAGCCCGATGATAATGCGCAGCAGCGTCGTTTTACCGCAGCCGGACGGGCCGAGTATCGATAAAAATTCTCCGTCGCGCACCGTAAAATCGATGTGGTGGAGAACGGGCGTTTCCGACGAAAACGCTTTCGAAAGGTTTTGTATTTCGAGTTTGGTTTTTGTCAATGCTGCCATTTTGCGAGCAGACGCTCCTTTTCTTCCTGCGTATTGCTTCTCATATCGGCATAGGGGATATGCTCCGGGAAATTTTTTACGGTAAAATCCCTGTCCGTATAGATCTTTTCCGGAACAAATCGTTCTTTGTCTTTCGGACTTACGGTATCTTCGATATAGCGGTACACTTCCATGACGGCCGATTTCGTTTCTTTGCCCTTGATGACGCCCATACCGTAGAGGCAGTACGGAGCGCCTTCGTCAAAAAACACGATGCTGAGATCGGCTCCCTTGTTGATCTCTTCGACCGCCTGTGCGATCATGCCGAGTCCGACGGCGGCTTCTCCCTGTACGAGCGCGTTTACAGGGCCGGAACCGGAAGACGTAAACTGGAGGATGTTTTCGGCAAGATCGTCGAAGTATGCAAGAGCCTTTTCTTCGCCCCACGCGTTGACGAGACTTTTTAAAAACATATAGCCCGTTCCCGAACTTTTCGGATTCGGCATCGATATGAATCCCTTAAACTCGGGTGCGAGCAGATCGCCGTAGGATTTCGGCACGGGAAGCTTTTTTTCCGCGATGAGTTTATTGTTCAATATGATGCAGCCGCCGTTGCGGTAGTCCGGCTCGATCCTGCTCCCGTCGCGAAAGAGCGTATCGGGAAGGTATTTCGACGTATCGTATGCGATTTCCGCAAAGCAGTCCCACGCTTTTTCCGCATAGCCGTAATCGATGTCGTAACTGATATCGCATGCGGTACTGTTTCCTTCAGCGATGAGTTTTGCCATCTGATTGCCGCTCGGCATATACTGCACGTCGATAACATACTGCGGAAACTTTTCGCGGAGCGCACCTGCGATATACGCGTTGCGGTATTCTTCGGCGCTCGAAAAAACGGTGATCTTTTGAGCGCTTTTGCTGCAGCCTGTAAACGATGCGATCAAAAAAGCTGCGCATAAAACGTACCGGATAAAAGTAAAACGCTTGTTCATATTTCAATATCCTAGTAGAAAATATGAACAAAGTCAAGGGAAGCGCATTGTGCATTTTCCGAAAGCGGATTATACTGATTTTTATGAACATCGACCGGAACCGCTACTATGAAAAAATGACTGCAACGCCCGCGTCGCGTCTTGTGCTTTCGCTCGGTTTTCCGACGACGGTCAGCATGCTCGTCACCAATATCTATAACGTGGCCGATACGTTTTTCGTAGGCCTCGTCGGTACGAGCGCGTCCGCCGCGGTCGGCGTCGTATTCGGTTTGCAGGCTATCTTTCAAGCGGTCGGTTTTATGCACGGACACGGAGCGGGAAGCAATATCGCGCGGCACCTCGGAAAAAAGGAAGTCGACGAAGCGTCGGTTTACGCGTCGACGAGTTTTTTTCTCGCGCTCGCGGCGGGACTGCTTTTTATCGCCCTCGGCTTTTTATGCATCGATCCGCTGTGCCGCCTTTTCGGAAGTACCGATACGATTTTGCCCTATGCGCGCGAATACGCATTTTGGATTTTCCTTGCGGCACCCGCGATGACCGTCGGCTGCGTGACGAACAATATTTTGCGTTATGAGGGCAGGGCGGCTCTTGCGATGATCGGACTTGTCAGCGGCGGGATCATCAATATCTTTCTCGACTGGCTTATGGTGTGCGTATTTCACAGAGGCGTTTCGGGTGCGGGTTTTGCAACGATGATAAGTCAATATATCTCCGTCGTTATTTTGATATCCATGTTTTTGAGCGGAAAGACGCAGAGCCGCCTTTCCGTAAAAGCGCTTTCGAAAACGTCGCGCGAAATCTGTTTCGACATTTGGAGAGTCGGCTCTCCGAGTTTGACGCGGCAGGGGCTGCACAGCGTTTCCGCAATGGTACTCAACAACTGCGCGGCCGTGTGGGGAGATGCGGCGGTCGCCGCTATGGCGATTGTCGGAAAACTTTCCAATTTTTTATTTTGTGTAGCCGTCGGCATCGGGCAGGGATTTCAGCCCGTATCCGCGTTCAACTACGGAGCCGGAAAATACAGCCGCGTGCGTACTGCTTTTTTTACCGCCGCCGTTATGGGAACGATTTTTTTGTCCGCGTTCGGCCTTGCAGCTTTTATATTCGCACCCGAGCTTGTCCGCTCCATGCGGAACGATGAAAAAGTCGTCGCGATCGGAGCTTTTGCGCTCCGTGCCGCATGCGCTTCTCTTCCTTTCGTACCTCTGTCGATCGTCGGCGAAATGCTTTTTCAGTCGACGGGCTTTGCGGGAAAAGCACTCCTTATATCTTCGCTTCGAAGCGGCGTCCTCTTCGTTCCGATCGTTATCGTATGCTCAGTGACGATGGAATTGTTCGGTCTTGAAATATCGCAGAGCGCGGCGAACGTGCTTGCGTGTTTTTTATCGCTTCCGGTTATCGTACGGTTTTTAAAACGACTTCCCGAAGATGAGGAGTAAGAGAACGCAAGCGAACCGAAATGTATCGTGCAGGCGAATGAGAGCAAGATGTAAAAATGCGGCAGGCGTTGTTACCGTGCGCCGATAAAAGCAAGCGGGGCTGTCTCAAAAGTCGTTTACTTTTTCGACAGCCCCAGCGTTATTCACATGATACCGATGATCAGTGGAAAATATTGATAATTCCGCCTAAGACGATACCGACCAGACAGAAGTCCGCGTCGCTGAACGTCGTACTGACAAAACCGAGATTTCCAAGCAGCGGCATGAGTATGATCGGCAGGAATGTAATCAACAGGCCGTGTATAAACGAACCGAAAAAGCAGCCCCTGCGTCCGCCGGTCGCGTTGCCGAAAACGCCGGCCGAAGCGCCGCAGAAAAAGTGGGGAACGACGCCGGGAATGATGATCGGCAGTTTAAACACGATGCACAGCAGCATTCCCAAGACACCGCCCAAAAAGCTCGACAAAAATCCGATGAGAACCGCGTTCGGTGCATAGGGGAATACGACGGGGCAGTCCAAAGCAGGTTTTGCATTCGGTACGAGTTTTTGCGAAATACCGGTAAATGCCGGAACGATTTCTCCGAGGATTAAGCGGACGCCCGACAAAACGATATATACGCCGCCTGCAAAAGTGATGGATTGCAAAATCGAAAATACGATAAAGTTTTGTCCGCCGCTTTCATTGGTTTGTACGTATTCGGGTCCTGCGACGATGGCCGAGATGATAAAGATAAGTCCCATCGTTACGGAAATCGCAACGGGCGTATCGCGGAAAAATCCGAGCCACTTGGGAAATTGAATTTCTTCGGTTGATTTCGAATCTTTACCGACGAGTTTGCCGATGTATGCAGACGTCATATAGCCGAAGATACCGAAGTGTCCGAATGCGATATCGTTCGTTCCGGTGATTTTCCGCATAACGGGCTGCGCCCACGCGGGGAAAACGGCCATGACAAAACCCAAAATCAACGAGCCGACTAAGATAAGCAGCCAGCCGCTTAATCCGCCGACGGAAAGGATGACGGCAATTAAAATTGCCATGTAAATGGTATGATGTCCCGTTAAGAATATGTATTTCAGCGGCGTAAAGCGGGCGATGAGAATATTTACCACCATGCCGAAAAACATGATGAGCGCCATTTCGGAACCCATCGACTTTTGCGCGATGGACACGATGGCTTCATTGTTCGGAACAATTCCTTGTATATGGAAGCCATACTGAAACATACCCGAAAAATGGCCTAAGGCGCCGACGATCACCGATGCACCGGCTCCAAGCACCAAAAATCCCAAAATACTTTTGATAAAGCCTTTTACGCATTCCGACGCATCTTTTTTTTGGATCAATAAGCCGATTAAAGCTACCAATCCGACGAGCACGGCGGGAACGCTCAATACGTCATTCATCAAAAAACGAAAAAATCCCATCTTTTCCTCCTACGGAGAGATTTTACGGCGGCACTGCAATGAGCGGGAGTTATAACCGGCGGCGGCGCCGTATCGCCGATTAAAACTCTTTCGATCGGCAATTCAGATAACCTTCATCTCTTTGAGCTTTTCGACGAGTTTGCTTTTCATATATTCTTTGTCGATCATATTGTCCAAAGAGATTATCTCGCCTTTAAATCCGATAAATTGATTGGTGATATCGCGGGTACCCATATAGATATCCGCCTGCATACCTTTTGCGGAGCTTAAATCGGTGTGCTCAACTTCAATATCCGAAAGCCCCAATTCTTTCAAAATATTTTTTATGTTGATTTCCATCATAAAGCTGCTGCCCAAACCGCTTCCGCATACCACGAGAATTTTCATTCTTCCTCCCATAAAGCCAATTAAACGGCGAGATAAAAACGCCGGCAGTCTTTTTGCCGTTTTTTATCATCCTCATATTATTATCGTATATACGATACACCGGAATTGCAAATTTCGCAATCTTTTTCTATACGAGATACGACAGATAGCTTTCTCCCGCTTCGGGCTTTTCTGCTGAAAAGAATTCCGCTGCCGTCGCGGCGGTATCCGCCATCGTTTTTCTGACGCCGATATTGACCGCGCGCACACCTTGTTTGTATATCAAAAGCGGGACGTATTCCCGCGTGTGCTGCGAATGTCCGATCGTCGGGTCGTTTCCGTGGTCGGCCGTTACGACGAGTATATCGTCTTCTTTCAACAGCCGGATGATTTTTCCGATATAGCCGTCGACGATACCGAGAACTTCGGCGTAGCGTTCGGGATTTTGCGCGTGTCCTGCGAGGTCGGTTTCCTGCACGTTGACGCAGATAAAACCGTGATCGCATAAGGATATCTGCTCCGTCGTTACATCCAAAATCGTTTTCGTGTCGACGAGGTTCAAAAAACTTTTTCCCGAAGCGTTGGCTACGATATCGGCAACTTTACCGATGAGTATACACGGAATATTTTTTTTGCCGAGCAAAAACGGCAGCTGCACTTCCGGCACGACGCCGTACCCCAAATGGCGCACCATATAGCCTTCTTCGTACACGAGCGATTTCGGCGCATCGATACCGATATATTTTCCTTCCCGTTCCGTTTCCGCAGCGAGGATCGATTCCGTCGTCGCCTTCGTTCCGCCGAACACGATGACCCGTTCGACTTCGACGACGTTCCGCACGATCTGTGCGATTTCCAATTCTTTTTCAAACGATATATTTCGGAAGCTTGTCGTCACATTGTATACTTGTCCGGGATCCGTTTCGAGGTTATCGGCGACGGCGACGCAATCGTCTACCCATAAATATTCGGCATTTTGTTTTCGGCGGATTACCGAATGCCCCGCAGCTTTTAAAGCCGCTTCCACTTGATCGATATAAAACGAAAACGGCTTCATAAGCGGTTTTTGCGTGCGCGTACCCATGATCTCCTGATGTCCCAAAAAGGTATCGCCGCCGTAATGCTGCAGTCTTGATTTCCCGAATACCGCATCTCCATTCATCTTCATCTTTTTGTAATCACAGCCGAGCGCGTTCATTAAACCGAGCCGCTCGAAATGCGGTAAGTACAGATCGGGAACGCTGTCCAAAATATGACGGCACGTATTAGCTCCGTAATCGCGCGGCCGCACTTGCAGCACGTCGTCCATATAGCCGACCCCGTAACTGTCTATCACTAAAACGATAAATCGCGCCATTATCAATCACCTTCTTTTTTTATACCCTGTCCCGTATACACGCCGATAATCGACGGAGCATCGCTTTGAATGCCCCCAACCAAAACGATATCCGATCTCGTGACGAACATCTGTGTGCGAAAACACGCGAGCACCGTCTTTCCGATACTTTGCCGCGAAGGCGTTTCCAAATAGTAATCGATGTTTCCTGCGGGAAATGCCGATACGTTTTGTATCGCGAGTGTGCCGTCTCCGTCTTCGATGAGCGCGTGCTGAAAGTGCCCGCGAGGATAAAAACCGCCGCCGTAAAAGTACGATTTGTTTTTAAATGTATGGGAGATTTCCGATACGTATACGTATGCCGGTATTTCCGCCGAATCGTCGTGCACGTTAAACGGCGTCGTGCCCGTCAGCGCGTGTCCCGGTTCTCCGTGCGTACCGCCCGATTCTTTTATCAGCGGTACGGTTCGCACGCTCGTCACGGACGGCATATTCATCTGTTCGATCGGTATGCCGAATCGCGATTCGATATAGGTTTTTGCTTCCGTCAAATCTTCGATGTTTTTCGTCCGTTCGACGCTTTGCGTTCGCTCATCGTATAAAAAACACGGAAACGACGTTAAGCCTGAGAGCTTTACCCCTTTGTACGTTTGTATTTTTTTTATTAATTCTTCCAGTTCGCTCACAGTGCATCCCGCTTCCTGTCCCGCGTATATATTCGATCTTTTTCCGACAATGCGGAGCATGATATTTTGTATTCGGTGCGCTTGAAGCGCGGCATCGGAAATCTCTTTCGCTTTTTCTGCGGAATAGACCGTAATCGCTTCAGGGGCATAGTTTACGATATCGTTTACCGCAGCTTTCGGGATCTGCACGAGGTGACCGACGTGCCCGAGTTTTACGCCGTACTTCATCATCGTTTCCGCTTCTTTAAAATCGACTGCGACGCAGCCGTCGTAACCCAGCGCTTCCAGTTTTTGTGCTATATACGGATTTCGCCCGATCTGCTTTGTCATATAGTAGAGGCATACGCCGCATCGCTTCGCTTCATCCGCAATACGGCGCGCATTTTGCAAAAGCATATCGACATCGATGATATACGAATCGGGCAAAATCCTGCAATCTTTATGCAGCTTGTATGCCGCGCGTACGAGTTTTTGATTTCGCCGTATGAGCGTTTGTAAAAACATAGCCTTCCTTGATATTCCTTAAACCTTTAATCCGCCGTCGCAGCTTTATACGCTTCGTCTAAAATTCGAATGATCGTTTGCGCTCCGCTGCGGTTCGGATTTATCCTGATCATCGTATCGCGCAGTTCGGGATTTTTTTTCAAAAATGTTCCCGATACCCGATAAAACAGCGGCGGCACTTCGAATTTCGATTCCGCACCGACGGGATAGGGCAGTGCACCCAATCTTTCGGCGGCGGCCAATACCTTTTGTGCGACGGGTTTGTCGAATTCGACGAGCAGTACCTTTGACTGCGCGTTTGCTAAAAGACACTGCCGTACGTACGGAAATTTTTCGCGGTCGTTCAGTTCACGCAAGAGCCTGTCGTTTTGTTCCGCCTGAATCGCAAGGGCGACCGGAGCATATACCAACGAACGCAGCGCTTCCATGCTTTCGAAACCCTGCACTTGTCCGCCGCCCGAATAGTTGTACGCGCACACCGTGTCGATGAGCGATTTTTTTCCGACGAGGCAGCCTATGCCGACGGGCCCCAATAATTTGAAAAGCGAAAACGCGGACAGATCGGCACCGCATTCGCAGCCTATTTTTTCGGTTTTCATAACCGCATAATTATCGTCTACCAGTACGACCGTTTCTCGTTTTGCGTTTTTTATCAAATCGATTACGTGCTGCAGATCGTAGGCATCGTCGAGCGTTTGGCGCGTATGCTGCACGAGACAAAGCGCGATATCGTTTTCCCGGAGTTCGCGAAGGATGCTTTCATCGTCGTTGAAGTCTGCGCGTACGACGCGGAGCCCCATCGATGCGACGCTCACTTCCGTCGTCGGGTACATCGGTGCGCTGTGTACGAGGATGCAGTCCGACGGGTGCAGCGCGGACATGAGTCCCCAGCGGATCGCCTGCGTGCCCGCTCCCCGCGTCAACATACATGCTTCCGCATGGAAAAATTCGGCCAACACTTTTTCCGCAGTTTCGGTACACACGGGTTTATGAACGGCGGTATTGAGTCCCAAATCCCCTGTAGAAAGAAATTCGGAACCGCTGAAATGTTTTGTGATGATATCGACCAATGCAAATTGTTTTTCCATCGCGCCGCGCAGGCTGACGGATTCGAGCGGATATGCGCGCATCAGTGTTTGTCCTCTGTCTGTCCGTAAAATTTTTTCGGATTTTCTTTTAATATTTTTTCTATCGAACTCGCTTTGAATCCCGCACCGAGCAGATTTTTAATAAACGTGTCGAAAAGATAGCAATAGCCTATGCCGCCTTTGTGTTCCATATTCGACTTCCGCGTGATGTCCATCGAAAAAAATATGCGGTCGATTAAATTTCTTTTTTCGATTTCCTGCAGCATGGAGATACGGACGTCGTCCGGCATATAATTGTTTTTTCCGATCGTATCGAATTCGACGTATGCTCCCGATTCGAGTATTTTGAGTATATAGTCTATATCGCCGCTTAAATCGAGGTGTCCGATGCAAATGCGGCCGAGATCGACGTTTTGCTTTTTAAAAAGGGCGATCTGTTCCGCTCCGAGTTTTCCGAGCGTCGTGTGCGTCGTTATCGGGGTGCCCGTCTCTTTGTGCGCGATGATCGCAGCATTGAACACTTTTTTTTCGATATCGCTTATCGCATTTTCGCTTGAGCCGATTTCGCCGATGATGCTCGCTTTGATTTCCGTATCGTCGATACCCTCCGCGATTTCTTTGATCATGATACCGGCGATGTCGCGTTCGCTTTTTTCATAGATATACTCGGGCAAAAAAGGCTCTTTATAAAAGCCGGTAGCGCAGAGGATATTGATACCCGTTTCACAGGCGACGGAAGCGACATAGCGTACGTCTCTTCCCATGCCGATATTCGTAACTTCGGTTATATTTCGTACGCCTTTTGCATAGAGCTTTTTTAATTCGGCGACCGTCTCTTCCCTGCAGTCGAGCCGGCAGTCCGCATTGTTTTTTACCTTCGACAGATCGATATGAATGTGTTCGTGCATCAGCGTGTAACCGTCTGCAAGCATAAAAACCTCTTTCAATTTTCGTATATCGATGACACGGCAAGTTTTACGGCGCATCGGATCCGCAAAACTCGCCTATTAAATTATTAAATTATTTTGCGACGGGGAATAATCCTATCACGTGCAGAATGTTTACCAAAATACCCGTGCATATCGCGCCGACAGGTCCCACCGCCATCGTCGGTATCGGCTTTTTCGAATTCTGATTTAAGAAATACAAACCGATGACGAGGATGTATCCCATCGTCGGTGCGATGGCGTTTGCGGCGATCATACCGCCGACGAGGAGCGCCAAATCCAACACTTTCGACATGGCCGTCCGCGTATTGTCTCCCAAATCCTTTAATCCGGGCGATTTATCCATACCTTTTGCGATAACGTTGAGCAAGAGGATTTCGATGACCATGATCAGCGCGCCGATAAAGAAGGATCCGACCAGACCGACTATGCCGAAGTTGATGAGCAGGAGGGCGGGGACGTGCACGGCTTTCGTTCCGGCAGGCGAATAGACACCCGACATGATAGCGGTTGTCATGACGAGCGGTATAAAGCCGAGCATCCTTCCGAGCGCTACCATCGCGGCTTCCGTGTAATTTCCCTCTGCGGTCAAAGTCAGCGACGCGGGGCCTTCGGAAATCAAGAGTAGCGTCGTCGCAAGCGCTACGACGCCTCCGCTTATCGCAAGCAAAACGACGTTTTTACGTATGCGCGCGATATTGTCTTCGAACAGCGAAAACACTTTCGTCGCTTCTCCCGTTTTATCGGATTTGACGCGGGCGGCGACGACAAGCATCGCACAGATACCGAAGAGAAGAGCCATACCGTCCGCGTTGAGCGCGACCTTTACTCCGTTGACCGTAAATTTTCCGTAGAGAGAGGTAACGTGCTTGATGAGCATCGTCAATACGAGGACGACGGCTGCCGTTTTGACGCCCTTTTGGTAAGCGACGGCGATTGCGGGAAACACGCAAAACGAAATGATGATCAAATTTCCGACGCTGCTTAAATTGCTGGTAAAGTTGATGGGCATTTTTGCAAACAGATTCATGATCGCCTGCATACCGAAGAGCAGGAGTATGCCGTATGCGCAGCCGACCGCCGCCGACAAAATCATACCGCGTTTCGTATCGTTGAACGCCGTACCGATGATATCGCAGGCGAGCAGAATCGTATGCACGATGATGATTTTTCCCGTAATCGATGTCGGCAAGCCGAATCCGATAACGAGACCGAACGACAGTGCAAAACTTGTCGCAAAGAGACTCCGTCTGTCCATCGCTTTGTTCAAGTACTGAGGCAAGAGCGGTCTCAGTCCGTCGTGAAAGACGGCGATGCTTTGATTTGCCAAGAGGGACGAAAGTCCTCCCAAAGCCGCCATGACCAAAACGGTCAATACATTGATGTGAAAAATCATTTTCTTTTTCCTCCTGAAAGATTTTATTAAGTTTTTCTAGTTTTCTTTTTTCAGTATCGCTTGTACCAAAACCGGCAGTACCCGTTCCGCGTCGGTATTGACGAAACCGAATGCTTTTTTCCCGTCGTTGACCGCTTGCGCTATCTCTTCGTCGCTTAAAATTTTACCCGGAATGCTGAGCGAAACGCACCGGTCCGCTCCGAGCAAACCTATGGCCATAGCGAGCGCCGCTCCGGCTCCGGTAGCGCATGCGCCGACATAGTAATCGTACGCATTTGTTTTGACACCCATAGCAGCTTCGATATCGCCCTTTATGTCGACCGCAACCTCTTCGCCTCCGTACTGCGCGATGAGCTTTGCGATCAGCTGTTTATCCATCTGTCCGCCGACGGCGATCTTCTTTAGCATAATAACGCCTCCTTATTCGTCCATAAGTATTAATAAATTGGTGATAATAAAATACCGCTCCTGCATCGGGAATTCCGTTTTGAAGATATCGCGTTCGAGTTCTTCGGCGAGCGCTTTAGCCGCAGCGAAATTCTTTTCCAGTTCGATTTCTTTTATCATCGTATCGGAAACTTCGGTGATGCCTTCTCCTTTTTCGATTCTTGTGAGCGCCATCGCCAAATGCGTGACGAAGCGGCTGCCGTTTTCTTCGTTCAGCGAAATCCCGTATTTGGAATCCAAATGAGAAATCATTGTAACGATTTTTTCTTTTGTCGTCTCCGCGATGACTTTGTTTTCGGTCAGCAGCGACAATCTGTATATCAGATCTTCCATGATCATTCCTCTGTGTATTCCTCTATTGTTGCCGAAAGAATCGCTCTTTTGACTTTTTGTATGTTCGCCGGCGACATGCTGAAGCAGCGCAATCCCATATCGAGCAATTTTTTTGTAAAAGAAACGTCTCCCGCCATCTCTCCGCAGACGGAAACGTGTTTGCCGTATTTTTTGCCCGCCTCGATGACGTTTTGTATAAGACGCAATACGGCAGGATGCGATTCTCGGTAGAGGGCGCTTATCTTGTCGTTGCCCCTGTCCGCGGCGAGCGTGTACTGGGTCAAATCGTTCGAACCGATGCTGAAAAAATCGACGAGGGGAGCGAGCCGTTCCGCGATGAGGGCGGCAGCCGGCGTTTCGATCATGATGCCGATTTGCACGTCTTTACTGTAGGGAATGCGCCGGGCGTCCAAATCGCTTTTTATTTCCGAAACGATTTCGCAAACCCTTCGCACTTCCTCTTCTTCCGTGATCATCGGAAACATGATGTGCAGTTTTCCTTCCGTGCTTGAGCGAAAAAGCGCGCGCAGCTGCGTGTAAAAAAAATCTTTATTGTCCAAACAAAAACGTATGCCGCGCCAGCCTAAAAACGGATTTTCCTCTTTCGGCATCGCCAGGCACGGGTACTGTTTATCTCCGCCTATATCGAAGGTTCTGATCGTCACGGGCTTTCCGTGCATCGCTTTCAAAACGGCCGCATAGATTTTGTATTGACGCTCTTCCGACGGAATGCGATCCGGATTTTCATTTAAAATAAATTCGGTGCGGAACAAACCGATGCCGTCCGCGCGTTCCTGCAAAGCCCTTTCCGCTTCCGCTTCCGAACCGATATTCGCTTCGAGTTCTATAACCGTACCGTCGAGCGTCACGGCTCTCTTTTCCGTGAGCGTCTGCAAAGAACGCTTTTCCGCCTGCACTTCGGCGTATTTTTTTTCGTACGACCGTATCTTTTCTTCGTCCGGGTTTACGAACAGCGCTTTTCCGTCGATGATGACGGTATCGCCGTTTTCCGCTGTGCCGTAGGGGATATTCGAAAGCATCGGAATGCCGTTTGCACGCGCGATGATGGCCGCGTGAGATGTTCTGTTGCCCGTTTCGCAGACGATCCCCAAAAGGAGCGTTTTATCCAATTCGGCCATATCGACCGGCGTGACCGCATAGGCCGCCAAAACGGACGGTTCCGTCAAGCGCGGTGCTTGTGCCGTTTCGGGATCCGTGCAAAAGAGCAGCATCGAAAACAATTCGTTGAAGTCGTCCGCCCGTGCGCGAAGGTATTCGTCTTCCAAAGCGCTCATAGCTTCGACATATTCGTCGGCGGTGCGGGCGAGGGCGGCTTGCAGCGTATCGAAATCGTTTTTTATTTTTTCGACGACGTCGTTTTCGAGTTCGGGATCGTCCAAAATCGCGATATAGCTTTTTAAAATATCGGCCTGTGCCTTGTCCGAATCCGCATCGGCTTTGCGCATGAGCGCTTCGAGTTTTTGCCGGACGGTATTTTTTACGTTTTGAAATTGGGCGCATTCGGCGTCGATCGCATCAGCGCCTATCTTTTGCTCCGTATCCCGTTTTTTTCGGTGCGCCGATTTTACAATCCGTCCGATACACAAGCCGTCGGATAATACCGTTCCGTGCAATTCTTTATACATGCCGCGCTACTCCTTCAGTTCGGCCAGAAATTTCGTCAAAGCGTCCATCGCTTCTTTTTCGTCGTCGCCGTCGGTTTCCAGCGTGATGACGTCGTTTTGCGAAATTCCGATGCGCAGCAGTTTGATAATGCTTTTCGCATTTGCGCTTTTATCGCCTTTGCGAATCGTAATCGCGCAGCCGAAAGTGTTTGCCAGCGTGATAAAATCGTTTGCCGGTCTCGTGTGTAATCCCGTCGGATTTTGAATCGTTATCTCTTGTGCAATCATGTATGCGCCTCCGCAGTTTTCAGTATTTTTTCCAAATCGGCTTCCGTTTCCGCTTTGCGTAAAGCCTGTAACGCATCGTCGTTGTCGAACAGCGTCATCACTTCGATGATCGCTTTTTCATTTAAGGATTGTTTGTCGGGCGCCGTAATGCACAGCAGGATGTCGACGGGATCGTTCGTTTTGTGTCCGAAGGCGATCGGCTTGTGCAAACACACCAAGCTGTAGCCGAGTTTCAACGCGCCGCTTTCAGGCCGCGCGTGCGGCATCGCGATGCCGGGGGCGATTACGAAGTAGGGACCGAAATCCCGTACCGACTGCAGTATGGCCTCGTAGTACGAAGGGGCGGCGCATCCGCAGCCGATGAGCAGATCGACGCTTTTTTTTACGGCATCCTGCCATGTCGCAAACTGCGCTTTGAGTGCGAACGTTTTGTGTTGTAAAATAAAATCAGCCAGCATTTTCATACCCCCGTCGTATATTTTGCAGTATCGATTTTACCTGTTCTATGTCCGAATCTTCGAGCCTGACCGAAATATGAGCAACAGGGACTGCAAGAGGCGCGGTTTCGATAAACGAAATAATAAAATCGATATTGTTTTCTTTTACGTATGCATCGGTTAATTTTCGGATGGAAATCGTTTCGATCGGATCCAATTCGGGAAAAGCTTTGCCGAGTTTTTCTTTCAATATGCTGCTGACGACGAGACCCGAAGCGCATACGAGTCCGGCGGAAATTTTCCGCGTATTGCGCTCGAAAAAAGGAGAGATAAAGCCGAGCATAACGCTTCCGTCTTCTTCGGAAACGGGAATGTGTAAACGCTTTTGCAGGTATTCGGCCGCAGGTTTGACGATTTTTTGCATACCGTTGTTTTTGAGAACGATATTTTCGGCAAGGCGTGATGTATTTTGCTGAATGGAAAAAAGTCCCTTGTGCCTTTTTATCAAGTGCAGTATCTGCAGGTAAACGATGTATGCCGTTCTTTTCTGTTCCGCGACGCGGCCGTCCAAAGCGCCTTCGATAAAAGTTATAAAATCTTCGGCGATCCGTTCGTATTCTTTTTGATTCGGCAGGATATTGTTGTACGCTTCCGTGCTTTGAAATACTTCCGTCAAAACCCGTATTTCGTTGTCGTACTGAGGATCGCCGTCGGTAAAAAAATCCGCATCGAAAACGGCTTGCACAATCTTTGCTTCGCTTTCATCCTTTTCGGTCCGTTCGTCCGCAGACGGCTCTATAAAAAAACCGTTTTTGCGTCGCAGTTCCGTTATGCCGATGTATAAAAACATGAGGATAAAATCGATATCGGAAAAAGAAACGCCGGTACTGCGTTCGATCGTTTCGACGATATCGAAATTATTTTTTATCGTTGTTTCGGCATCGAAAAATTCAAAGACGGCGGATGTAAATGAATACAGTTTTAATATGTTCCGCTCCGATGCGCTGCGATGAATGTAGGCGTAGAGCAGGCTCATCAATTCGTTGAAATTTACATAGAGGCAGGCGCTGTTTAGAGCTGCGAGGCGGACTGCGATTTCGTTTCCGCCGATACAGGTGCCGAAACCTCTTTTGCGGATGACTTCGCAGCCTGAGCCGGTAAGACGTGTTTCAAGTTCGGATACGATTTTTGCAGCACCGCTTTCCGATATTTTTAAAACGTTTGCAAGGGAGGCGAGCTTTACCGCGTCTTTTTCATTGAGCAGATGGAGAAAGGCTAAAAAGCTTTTTTCCGCCGGTGAAAATTCGGGCTTGTAATTTTTTTGCGCAAAATCTGCAATGAGGTTTTTTTTCGCCTTTTCGCTGCCGCTCAGCATAAAACCTCTGCCGCGCAGTTTGGAAAGGGACAAACCGTAGGATGCCGTGCACTCCTCCAGCTGCGGCAACAGGCGGAACAGCGTGCTTTCACTGATACCCAATTTTTCCGCGATAACGATGGAAGAGATATAATCGTTCGCGTCGAATAAGATATTGATGATGGAGGCTATTCGAATATCCATACCGTAATAGTCTATCATAACTCGACTTTTCCAGTCTTGTAAAGGAAAATCAAATTTTTGTTGACAGGAAGGTTTGGTGTCATCTTTACCGTTTTCGATACCTGTATTTTCGCTGCCGAACTTGTCGATGTATGCTTTTATTTTTGAGATATGTAACAATTATAGAAAAATATTTGTATCAATCTTGACAGTTTTTTATTATGGGATGTATACTCAATAACATACTAAAACAGGAGGTAATTGAAAAAAAATGGCAAAAAAGATCGTAATCGTCGGCGGAGTCGCAGGCGGTGCTTCCGTTGCCGCCCGTGCCCGAAGGCTCGATGAAAGTGCTGAAGTGATTATGTTTGAAAAGGGGCCGAACGTTTCATTCTCGAACTGTTCGCTGCCCTTTTTTTTGAGCCGGATCGTAAAAAAGAGCGACGATCTCGTGCTTATGTCGCCCGAACAATTTAAAAAACAATACAATATCGTCGCGAAAACGTCGCACGAAGTGCTCAAAGTAAACGCCGCGCAAAAAACCGTTAGCGTCAAGGATTTGACGAGCGGAAAAGAATTCGACGAAAGCTACGATACGCTCGTCCTTTCTCCGGGCGCGTCTCCCGTCATGCCGAGAGCGATTCCGGGCATCGATCGAAGCCACGTATTTTCGGTACGCAACGTCGTCGATATCAAAAAGATCGACGATTACGTTACGGAGCACTCGGTAAGCGATATCGTTGTAGTCGGCGGCGGTTTTATCGGCATCGAAGTCGCCGAAAACTTTAAGCTTGCCGGAAAAAACGTCACGATCGTCGAAAAACTCGACCAAGTGCTCGCGCCATTCGATCACGATATGGCACAGATTTTGCATAAAGAAATGTACGACAAAGGCGTCGCTCTCGTCCTCGGCGACGGCATCAAAGAGATCGGCGAAAAAGACATTACGACCGAAAGCGGCAAAAAGATCGCTGCAGGGGCGGTCATCATGGCGCTCGGCGTACGGCCTGAAACCGAACTTGCAAAATCTGCAGGCGTCGCGCTCGGTGCGACGGGCGGCATCCTCGTCGATCACAATTACCGCACGAACGTTCCCGACATCTACGCCGTAGGCGATGCGGTCGAAGTGACGCATTTTATCACAAATAAAAAAACGCGCCTCACGCTCGCAGGTCCCGCCCAAAGAGAAGCGAGAGCGGCCGCCGACGATATGTACCGCATTCCGCACCGCAACACCGGCGTCATCGGTTCATCGGTTATCCGCTGCTTCGATTTCAATGCGGCGTGCACCGGCTTAAACGAAAAGGCGTGTAAAGAAGCGGGAATCGATTACGATTACGTGTACGTCATCCCCGGCGATAAAGTCTCTCTTATGCCGAATGCGAATCCGCTCTTTTTCAAATTGATTTTCGAAAAACCGTCAGGAGCGATCATCGGCGCACAGGCGATAGGTAAGGGGGCCGTCGATAAGCGCATCGATGTCATCGCGACTTGCATTATGCTGCACGGAACGCTCGAAGATTTGAAAGAGCTCGAATTGTGTTATTCACCGATGTTCGGTACCGCAAAAGACATCGTCAATCACGCGGCGCTTGTCGGTCTCAACATATTGAACGGAGTGTTTAAACAAGTACCCGTTACGAAAGTTCGCGAACTCGTTGAAGCGAATGCGTACATCGTCGATGTGCGAGAGCCGAAAGAATATGTAGCGGGACACATCGTAAACGCGGTCAACATCCCCCTCAGCGCCCTGCGAGAGCGCATGAATGAAATACCGAAAGACAAACCCGTGTACTTGCACTGCCGTTCGAGCCAGAGAAGCTATAACGCAATCTGCGCGCTGCAGGGCAGCGGCTGGAAAAACGTGTACAATATCATGGGCTCTTTTCTCGGCGTGAGCGAATACGAATACTTTACCGATAAAGTGCAAAACAGAAAGCCCATCGTCACGGCTTATAATTTCAATTAATTATTAATTATTAAGGGAGATAATATGAAAACGATTGAAAAGATTATCGGAGTCGCGCTGCTTATTTTGTGCATCGCGTCGGGATCCGTTTTATTAAAAACGGATATGGTTTTTTTCCGCTGGGTCATGGGGCTCGCGCTCGGCTATGTGCTTTCGCGTTCGTTTTTCGGATTCGCCGGCAGTATCAACCGCGCCTATCGCGCAGGTTCTACAAAGCTCATGCGCGCTCTCATGCTCATGTTTGTTCTTTCGGCGATCCTCACCGCATCGTTTTTGATTTTCGGCGACGCGACAAAGTACGATCTCTGGGTCAACCCGATCAATGCGGGACTTGTCATCGGCGGCGTTTTGTTCGGTTTCGGTATGAGCTGTTCGTCGTGCTGTGCGACCGGCACGCTCACCGATTTGGTAACCGGTTTACCGCGCGCGCTCATTACGCTCCTCTTTTTCGGCATCGGCGTATTTGTCGGCTTTCCGATCCAGGCGAAAGCGGACTGGGTAAAAAAATCCCTCGTTTCGACGGCGACCTTCCCGAGCGGTGTATTTATTCCCGACTGGTTCGGCGGCAACAAGCGTATCGAGTACATCGGAGCGATAGCCGTAACGATGGTCTTTGCCGGTATCGTTATCGCACTCTCGTATCTCTATGAAAAAAAGCGCAAGCAATCGAATACGTACACCGGCGTCGATACGGAAACAGTGCAGGAAAAACTTTCAGACCTCGACAGCGCGCACTATACAATTTTGAGCGGCGCTACCTATGACCGTCTTTTTGTAAAACCGTGGACACTTGTCGAAGGCGCGGTGATTCTGTCGGTTTTGTTTACGCTGCTGATGGGCGTTACGAAAGAAGGCTGGGGCGCGTCGACGCCGTTCGGCTTTTGGTTCGGAAGACTCCTGAGAGTTTTCGGTGTCTCAACCGATGCGATTACATCGTTTGCTAATAAGCCCGCAGGCCCCTTTACGGTGCCCTTTACCGAAAATCCGATGAATATGCAAAATATCGGCATCGTCGTCGGGACTCTTATCTATCTGCTTATGGCCGGCATGTTTACGAAGGTCTTTACGAGCGGTCTTAAAATTACGCCCATCGACGCCCTCATTTATGCAGTCGGCGGCTTTGCGATGGGATTCGGTACGCGACTTTCGAACGGCTGCAACGTCGGAGCGCTCTATACGCCGATTGCAAACTTTTCGCTTTCCGGCTGGATCTTTTTCATTGCGCTCGTCGCGGGCGGCATTTTCGGAAATGCGATCCTCAAAAAACTGTACCGCGCTTGCGGCAAAAAGTAATATCCTAAATAGCGAGTTTTGAAAGTATTTTTTAATATGCTTTCGGCGAAAACTTCGTTCGCTTTCGCTTCGTGCGCAGTACCGGATTTTGCATTTGTAAAGTGCGGTACTGCGCGGTTCTTCCGGCGGCTTTTTTTTATTCGCCGCGCGCGATATTGTCTTTGATAAAGTGCAGCTTCAAATCTTTCAGTTTTTCCGTTATGGACACTTTATAGATGTGAGGATTCAATAAGCGCTTATACGATTCGTCGAGCGTTTCGAGCTGTTCCCGCATCGTCTTCCGGCTTATCGCAAGCTGTTCGCTGTCGGGAATGCGCGCCGTCGTGCGTTTCCCGCCTTCGACTCGCTTTTTTAAAAGCGGTTCGACGCGGGAAGCCGTAAAAGCGAATTGGCGATAGTCGATCATCGGGTGATAGTATCGGTATTCTTTTCCTTTTTCAATTTTTTCTCCGTCGAGGGCGAGGATATCGGCTTTCGCCATACCGCACTCGTCGTAGAGGCGGAACACGTTTTTTATGCCTGGGTTCGTCGTCTTTGCCGGATTGTCCGAAAACTTCATCGCGGGGATGAGGGCGTCCGTTTTTTCATCGTGCCGGGCGGCAAGCTTATACACGCCCGTAAACGACGATTCTTTTCCGCCGGTTACCATGTGCGTGCCGACGCCCCAGCTGTCGATCGGAACGCGCTCGGCGACGAGCGTTGAAATGATGTCTTCGGTGAGCTCGTTTGAAACGGAAATCTTCGCGTTCGGCAGGCCCGCCGCATCGAGTTCTTTCCGCACTTCCGTCGACAGATAGGAGATATCGCCCGAATCGAGGCGTACACCGAAATTATATCCTTTTTCGGCGAGCTCTTTGCCCGCGATGATCGCGTTTTTGATCCCCGATTTCAGCGTATCGTAGGTATCGATCAAAAAGACAGAATGCTCGGGGTAGATTTTCGCGTACGCACGGAAGGCTTCGAGCTCGGACGAAAACGACATGATCCACGAATGCGCCATCGTTCCCATAACCGGGATGCCGTATCGCTTTCCGGCAAGCGTGTTCGACGTTCCCGCAGCTCCTCCGATGAAAGCTGCGCGCGATGCGCTCATCGCTCCGTCCGGGCCCTGCGCTCGTCGCAAACCGAATTCCATGAGGCTTCCCTTGTTCGATGCGAGCCATACGCGAGACGTTTTCGTTGCGATGAGGCTTTGAAAGTTTACGTAATTTAAAATCAATCCTTCGACGATCTGCGCTTCGATGAGATTTGCGTGGATTCGGATAAGCGGTTCCTGCGGAAAAATCACGGAACCTTCGTCCATCATGTAGACGTCTCCGCCGAACGAAAAATCCTTTAAATAATCGAGAAAACCTTTATCGAATATCTTTTGTTCGGCGAGGTAAGCGATGTCGGTCTCTTCAAATCGGAATGACGTGAGAACGTCGAGGAGCGTTTCGTTTCCCGCGAGGACGGAAAAACCTCCCGCCCACGGCTGGCGCCTGAAAAACATATCGAAGACGACGGGGCGGTTCATTTTTTCTTTCCAATAGCCCTGCGCCATTGTGAGTTCGTAAAAGTCGGTAAAGAGCGCGCTCGTGATGCCGCAACTTTCCGTCGGGGAAGATTTCGCTTCGGATTCTTTCATACAAATACCTCATTGATAAAAATCGATAATCGCGCATCCGCGATTTTTCAGAGAGGTTTTTTGCGCGCTTTGCCGGCATCCGTCTTACGCTGCATTCCCTGACAAGCCGTATTGTAATTGATTTACCGTATTTAGTCAAAATCAAAATCGAGTGCGTATGTGATGCCGCTTTACAGAGCTTTCGTCATGACGATACCGGCCGTTTTTACGCCGTCTTCGGTAAAAAAATTTTCGATGCGGCGGAATTCCGAAAATCCGTTTTTTTTGTAGATGTGCAGTGCACCCCGCCACGCTTCGTTTACGAGGAGAAGTGCGGTTTTTACTTCCGGATTCTGTGACGAAAACCGGTCGACCGATTGGGCGAAAAGTTTTTTTCCGATGCCTTTTGAGCGGTATGAAGGGAGTATGGCAAAGGAGCTCAAATAGAGTACGCTGCCGGTAGGACGGTGCGAAAAAGAGGGATCGTGTTCGAGCGAAAAGGCTTTGTCGCCGTCGGGAATGTGCTCCCATTTTTCCGCACTGAAATAGCCGCAAAGTACACGCGAGTTTTCATCTTCGAAGACGATAAAACAGTTTTTGCAGATTTCGATGCGCGATAAAAAAACTTCTTCGCTTTCGCGCGTAGCGGCGTCAAAGGATGCCGCCTCGATATCCATAATCGCGCGGATATCCGACGGTAGGGCTGCACGGAATATCATACGATTATTGTAAGCGATTTTAAAGCGCGTGTACAGCCGTGCATACGCTTTATCACGGTTTCGTCGCGCGGCTTTGCGCTTTAAAAAAACAAGAGGGGAAGATGTTCGGCAAAACACCTACTTGCTCTTTTCCGCAATTCCGGATTTGCGGTCCGGCTCCGCATAGCGAATCCCTCTTCCGGCTTTGCTTTTTCCGGGTTGCCAATGACGCGACTGCTTTCGGAAAAACCTTACGATACGGAATGTACAGCAAAAAGATGTATTCCGTACGGTATCGCGTATAGATGCCCAATTATTTTCGAATTTTCCATTCATACATATTGACTTTACACAATAAGTAATGATATGACCCTATTGCGGTTTTACAGTTTTAATTGAAATCAGCCCCGATTCACAAAAAATAACAGCGAGGTTCGTATGAAAAAAGCGACGGCTCTGGCGGCGGTTTTGTTTTTGGCGTTTGTAACATCTGCGTTCGGCGACGACGGTATGCAGATAAAGATAGACAACTATTCCATAACGATTCCTTCGCTTTGGCTCGCACAGCGGACGGATTCCGCGACCGTGTTTATCCTGTATTCTCCGATCGAAGAAAACGATACGTTTCAGGAAAACGTTAATTTGACCGTAGAAAAACTTCCGTCAAAATATTCGATAAAAGCGGGAAGGGAAGTGCTGAAAAAGCTTTACGCGAATTTTAAACTCATCGAAGAAGGCGACGATTATCAGATATTTTCAGGCGAGCTCAACGGAATCGCTTTGCAGCAGATGCAGTTCGTGTCGATCAGCGGAACCGAAGCGTACGTATTGACTTTTTCTTCGACTCCCGAAGATTTCGACCGCTACGCTGATACTTTTAAAGCGATTTACAGCACGTTTACGTATTGAAAGAAACCGTCGAGCGGCTTCGGATGCCGAAATGCGAAAAAAGATTTTTTATGTAATCGGTTCGTGTACTTTTTTATGCATACTCTTTTTAGGTATGCAAAATTGCGGCATAATACCTTATCGTAAAACGATCCGCGCGGATTACGAAAATGAAAAATTGATATTTTATAAATTTCGCACCCGTAGAATGTTCGGCTTAAATTTAAAAACGGACGCGAATCTCTCAATATTTATAGAAGCGGCACATTGTAAAACGAAATACAGGATATTCAATAACTATGAGAAAAAAATAATATTAACAAATTCCGAAAATATATTTTTTGACGAACTCATAAAACTTTGTAAACAAGTTGGAATAATTATGCCTGTGAAAGAAAATTAAAAAATATATTGCGGCGGAAGTTTAGCGTATTTTATTATTAGGGGCGGCGTCGCTTCTCACCGTACAAGCTTTACGACGGCCGCGACGACTCCTAAAAGGACTGCGAGCGTGACGGCGTACACCCAAAGCGGAAGCGCGCTGCCTGCTCCTCTTGCGCGTTTTCTTTCGTATGAGGCAAAAGCGCTTTTTATTTTTTTCTGTTCGGCGCCGGAAAGACGACGGTGGACTTCTTCTTTTTCTTCTTCCGAATATGCCGATATGTTGAAAGTGCCCGAATCCATCGCATAGCCGCAGACGGGGCAGCCTTTTGCAAATTTCGAAGCGCTTCCGCTGGCACCGCAGTTGGGACAGCGCACGGAAGAAAAAAAACGTCCGCAGTTTTTGCATACTCGCGCGTCCGCGGGAACTTCAGCACCGCAGTTTTCACAAAAAAATTTTGCCTGCTGTTTCGATTTCATGCTTTATCCGGCCGTATAATAATTTCGTTTTCCTCACTTATGACGGAAGCCGTACAATACGTCGGAACGCCCGCCGTGCGAAGCGAAAGCTCTTCGATCCTGTCTCCGCAAGATATTCCCGCTGTAAGGGCGGGGATGTCGACCGTGAACTCCGCATTTCCGTCAGAGAGACTCCGTATCTTTCCGGTAACGAAAACTCCCGTTTTGGGATGCGTAAAAACGGCCGTTCCCGCTTTGCCGCTCGTAAGCCCCTCAATCGAAAAAGCCTCTGTCTTCGATATCTCATCCGATTCCGAATCCGAATCCGGCACATCCGTTTCGATTTCTTCGGGAGAAGGTGAGAGTCCTCCTATAGGAGAAGTGACGATCGAGCGGAAAAGAGAGATGCCGCTTTCATCGCATGAAGCGAATATACCTTTGACGCCGAGCTTTCGCGCTTTCTTTTTTTCCGCTACCGAAAAAGAAGAAGGTACGTAGAGTACGACGTCGGGGATTTTTCCTCCGATGCCGCTTTTAATAAATTGCGTCAATGTTTTCCAATGGCGCGGATAATCCGACGCGCTCACGACGACGATATCCGGCCGGATCTCTTCGATATTGTCAAGGGCTTTTAAAAGCCAGCGATAGATAATCGTATCATATGACAGGGATGCGAGTGCCGCATCGACTTTGCCGATAACTTCTTCGTCGTCGCAGATGATGATCGCTTTCATTCCGTCCCCAGATTTACGACCGTGTAATCGTAGATTTGCCAAACGCCTTCCCTTTGGCGAAGACGATACGTATAGCTTTTCTTTTCGTAATAGGTGCGGTTGTTGAACCATTCGGTGACAAGCACGCTCCCTTCCGTCTGCGAATACACCGTCTTTTCGATTTGAAAGCGCTCGGGTACTGAAACGATATCACCGTCGATCCGCGACTGCATCAAATCCGATTTATACGCGTCGACCATGCGCTCGCGTTCGTCGGCCGAAGCCGCACGATAGCGCCGCTTTTGAGAAGGTGTACGTTCGAGCATCGCTTCGACGTCCATATACAAAAAATACTGATCCCACAGCGATTTTTGCCGCGCGACGATTGTCCGCTCTACGACTTGATCCGGCGGAATCGCTTCAGGCTGCAGGATACGCATGGTTCCCGCTTCGACGGGAATCGATGAAGACGAAGCGGCCGACGGAGAAGGGCGCACTTCGAGCGTGAGTCTGTTCGACGAAATGCGCTCGTCTCTCGTGCGGTAAAGCTCGGGGTAAAAGGCAAGATCGACGTAGTAGACCGACGGATTTGCAACGGTAAGATATTCTTTTAAGTTTTCGATGAACGAATATTCTTCGCCCGCTTCGAGCGCGATTTCCCGGAAATACACCGTTTGATTTGTCGTGCGTTTTCGGATAAGCGTTTCGGTTTGTGCAAGGCGTTCGTTTTTTATCGTATACGCATTGAAATCGATCGAAAACATTCTGTCGTCGGCGAGCTTAAAACGCAGCGTATCCGTCCCCGTGTTGCGCACCGTTATGTGAATAAACACGGGATTCGAATCCGCAGCATCGGGATAATACATAGTTTTATCGTAAAACTTTATCGAAACCGCTGCGTTTTGCATACGGCTTTGTGCGAATGCCGACTGTCCAAAGAAGGTGAAACACGATATAATCAAAAAAACAGCACGTTTCAATTACGTCTCCCAAAAGGTATAAGGGTAATAGACCTTTTCTATAGTATCGGACAAACCGTATGTATACATTATCGACAAATTCTATCAAAGAAGCAATACACTCATGGCCTCCCATGCGCGATGCCGTTTCCCGTTTGACGGATGCCTCGTGCCGCTTTCCTTTTTCGGTCAGAGGACTTCACGGCTCTCTTTCGGCCTATTTTATCGCCGAATACTGTGAACGCATAAAATCTCTGGCGTTTAAAGAAAGCGTATCGGGAGGAGTATCCTTCGATTCGCGCTCATCCGACATCGTCATTGTCACTCCCGGAGAAAACGAAGCGATCGATATCCGCACCGATTTGACTTCGATTTTTCCCGAAGCGGAGATAATCGATATACCCTGGTGGGGTATGATACCCTATCGTCCGGTATCGCGGGGAGCGGCCGTATTCGGAGAGCGCGCGGCGGCTCTTGCAAAACTTGCCGGAGCGGGGAGGGAAGGTTTTTCTCAAAAGCCGAGGACCTTTATCGTAAGCGAACGCGTTTTTCTCTCGCCGCTTCCGCCTCCCGAATCGGTAAAGCGCCGCGTGTTTTCTCTTTTTCGCGGCTTGCGCACCGACACGATAAAAACGGCGGAAAGGCTTTCAGCTCTCGGCTATACGAGAGCGCCGCGCGTCTACGTGCAGGGAGAGTTCAGTTTGAGGGGCGAAGTGCTCGACGTATTCGTCCCCGGCAGCGCCGCTCCGTGCCGCATCATTTTCGACTTCGATACCGTCGCACAGATCAAAACTTTCGATACGGATACGCAAACGACGACCGGCTCCCTCGAAAGCGTTTTTATTTCCCCGATGCGCGAAGTGATTTGGGACGATGCGCTTTTGACCGATTTGAAAAATGCGATCGAAGCCTATGAATCGACGGCCGTGAGCGCCGAAGACGAAATGAGGCTGTCGGATGCGGCATCACAAAACGGGGAGACGCCGTTTTCCGATGTGGACAGGCACTCCGATACGGCGGATGACACGAGTGCAGGTGAGACGCCGTCTTCCGACGAAGATGAGTTCTCCGATGCAGGCGCACCGGATGACAAAGAGCCGCTTCGCAAAAATTTTCGCGCACACCTTCCGTTTACGAAAGAAGCGAAAGCCGTCCTTTCGAATATGCTTTCCGAGCTTGAAACGGCAAAATCGTGCGAAGGGGAAGAGCTCTTATATCCCGTGTTGTGGAAAAAACGCTCTACGATTTCGGACTATATCGGCGAGCGGACGACCGTTTTTTTCTTCGATTACGACCGTCTCGTAAACGCCGAAGAAACGATCGTTCGGGAATACGGCGGTATGTATCGAAAAGCGCGTCTTTCGTTTCCTGCCTTCCCGCCCGAACAAATGCTCTCCGATTTTCAAAAAAACTTAAAAACCATCTCAAGAAGTATACTTTTTCATACGGTTTCCCGTGCGGACACAGCTTCAACTGACGAATCTCCGTCCGATATCGTCTTTCCGTGCGAAGTATCGCGGAGCTTTTTCGGTAATATTCCGTTTTTGAAAGAGGAAATCGAAAAGCTGCAGTATGCCGGCTGGAAGATCGCAGTCTTCGCGGACGGCGAAAACCAGGAGCGGCGTATCGCGGAGTTACTTAGAGATTTTACCGAAGAGCGCGGAAACGAAAACTCCTCGAACGAAAGCGATGCAAAACCGCACGAAGAGTGTACGCATGAACACCGCACGCTCGAGCGCTCTTCCGCTCCGATCGAAAAACGCTATGCGCTCGCCGTTTTTCCCGAAGCGATATCCGAAGGTTTTTCGATCCCCGACTTAAAGCTCATCGTCATACAGGAAAACGAAATATTCGGCAGAAGGCGGGCGGTGCCGAAATCGCTGAAAAAAGCGAAAAGCGCCGCGATCGATACTTTCGTCGAACTCACCCCCGGCGACTATGTCGTGCACGTACAGTACGGCATCGGCATCTTTTGCGGCATCGAGCGCGTAAAAGCCGGCGGCAATGAGCGGGACTATATAAAGCTCGAGTATGCGGACAAAGAGGTCGCCTTCGTTCCGATCGAACAAGTGAACATGGTGCAGCGCTATATCGGAAGCGAAGGAGATGCCCCCAAGCTCGATAAAATCGGCAGCAAAAGCTGGGAAAACCGAAAGCGCAAAGTGCAGGAAGCCGTCGAAGATTTGGCAAAAAAGCTCATCGACCTGTATTCGAGAAGAAAAGCGTCGAGGGGGTTTCCGTTTCCGAAAGATACCGAATGGCAGACTTCGTTCGAAGCGGCCTTTCCCTACGAAGATACGAAAGATCAGGCTGTCGTCACCGAAGAAGTCAAGCGCGATATGGAAAAACCCGTTCCGATGGACCGCCTCATCTGCGGAGACGTCGGTTACGGCAAAACCGAAATCGCGATGCGCGCCGCGTTCAAAGCGGTAATGGGCGGAAAGCAAGTCGTTTTTTTGGCGCCGACGACGATCCTTGCCGAACAGCATTACGAAACCTGCGTCGAACGCTTTGCGAATTTCCCCGTCAAAATCGCAGTCCTCTCGCGCTTTGTTCCGCATGCGGAACAAAAAAAGACTTTAACTCTCCTCGCATCGGGCGATATCGATATCGTTATCGGTACGCACCGCGTCATTCAAAAGGATGTCGTCTTTAAAAATCTCGGACTTATGATAATCGACGAAGAGCAGCGCTTCGGCGTAAAGGATAAAGAAAAACTCAAAGAGATGAAAGCGAATATCGACTGCCTTGCGCTTTCGGCGACACCGATCCCCCGCACGCTCCACATGAGTTTGCTGAAAATCCGCGATATGAGCTTGCTCGCGACGCCTCCGCAAAACCGGCAGGCGATCGAAACGACGATCGAGCCGTACAGCGACGAACGCGTAGCGAAGGCAATCAGGCGGGAAGCGGAGCGGGGAGGGCAAGTGTTTTTTTTGCACAACCGAGTCGAATCCCTTTCTGAAGTGCGGCGCAAAATCGAACGGCTCGTCCCCGAAATGCTCGTCGACGTCGCGCACGGACAGATGATGAGCGTCGAACTTGAAGACATCTTCCGCCGTTTTAAACTCGGTGGATTTCACGTGCTCGTTTCGACGACGATCATCGAAAACGGCATCGACATACCGAACGTCAATACGATCATCATCGACCGGGCGGATATGTACGGCGTATCGCAGCTCTACCAGCTCCGCGGGCGTGTCGGGCGGAGCGACCGGAAAGCGTACGCCTATCTTTTATATCCCGAAAATACGTCTCTTTCCGAAGTTGCGATGAAGCGCCTGCAAGTCATCAGCGATTTTACCGAACTCGGAAGCGGATTTAAAATCGCAATGAAAGATATGGAAATCCGCGGGGCGGGAAACCTGCTCGGCCGCGACCAGTCGGGAGACGTGTATGCCGTCGGATTCGAGTTGTATTTGAAATTGCTGAACGAAGCGGTTGAACGCCTTACCGCCTCTGAAAATTACAAAACGCAGAGCGAAGTGCTCATGGAACTCGAATACACGGGCTTTATCCCCGACGCCTACGTGCGCTCGGCGGAGACGAAAATGGAAATCTACAAAAAAATCGCGTCGGTGCAGACGGACGACGAATTGATCGCGGTGATGAACGAAATCGAAGACCGCTTCGGTCCCGTGCCCGACGAAGTTGCGAGCCTCCTGTCGCTTGCCGAAATACGCATTCTGTGCAAAAAGCTTTCGGTGAGCGCGCTCAAAGAATCGAAGGGCGTCGTCGAAATCGAATTTGCAAAAGTGTCCGACATTTCGGTCGATCGCGTATTGCAGCTGATAAAAGAAAGTTCGGGCAGCGTATGGCTCGACGCGGCAAAACCGAATATGCTGTTTTTAAAACTCGGAAAAATCGGTCTCAAAGAAAAAAGCGAATTTATCAGAGAGCGCCTCGAAAAACTTGCATAAGGTTTGCAGTATCGGCTCGGAACGTGGTATAATGAGGAAGCGAACACGTGTAGGATCGATTCTTTGTAGAACGATCCGGAGGTTCTAATTTCTGCAAAAATTTTTATGCGAGGTAGATATGCTTTTATTCGGAAAAAAAGTCGAAATCTATGAAAGTCGGAATCACAACGAATTCAAAGCGCTCAAAAAGCTGCTCAAAAAAAACGGCATCTCCTACGGCACCGGCTGGGTACAGACGGAAGTCGCGTGCGGCTGCGGCGCAAAGATCAATATGCGCAAAGTCATCAACCCAAATTACAGCCCGTACCTGTGGTCCGTATACGTGAGACCTGAAAACGAAGATGCGGCTAAGCGTCTCGTAGAAGAGCTGAAAAAAGATTAAAAGGATCCTTAATGTAAGCGAATGTTTAAGACGGGCGCCCGGCATTGGGGGCGTTTTGCATGAACGATATACCTATCTCAAGTGATGCGTTATCGAGTATTTTATGTGGACGCCTTCGGCACAGGGGAGAAAAATGAAAAAACATATTTTATTAGGATTACTTTTTCTTACAGTAATAGAAGTATACTCTCAAAATATTAATCAAAAAGGAAATTCAATAATTGAAAGGTTTTTACTTCCTGAAGGATATGAGAGGATTGCAGTGGAAGAAAAATCATTTGGAAATTATTTAAGAACATTTCCGTTAAAAAAATACGGCTCACCTGTTTTATTGTACAATGGCAATGAAAAAGGAAATAAAGTTTATATTTCAGTTTTTGACTTTCCATTATTAAAAACAGATTTAATTCAATGTGCAGATGCAGTAATAAAATTAAAAGCTGAATATTTATATAAATATGGCAAGTATTCAGAAATAACTTTTCATATTACAAATGGAATGATTGTTCCCTTTGAACGCTTTCTTAATGGTGAACAACTTATTATTTCGGGAAATAATGTAACTTGGAAAAGCGGATATAAAAAAGAGGTTGTAAGAGACAGCTTTGATGATTATTTAAAATTTATTTATAGCTATGCCGGTACATATTCACTTTCTAAAGAAGCAAAAAGAAAATCCATAGGTAATATCACACCGGGTGATTTTTTTATTTACGGAGGGAGTCCAGGACATGTTGTTCTGGTATTGGATGTAGCAATTAATAAAAAAACGGGAAGAAAGATAATGTTACTCGGTCAAAGTTATATGCCTTCACAAGAGTTCCATATATTAAAAAGTTATGAAAATATAAATCCGTGGTATTTTGTAGAGGATGAAGTATTAAAAACTCCGGAATGGACTTTTGAAAAAGGGAGTTTGATGGAATTTTAGAATAAACCACATAGCACTGTTTTCAAAGCCGACAAAACACCTGCGGTGTTGCGGTTAAAAACAATGATAGAAAGACGCACGTGGGTGGGATCGATCAAACAAGTTCAAGTTACCCGGCATTTGCATCCATCAAAATCAATCGTCTTTTTTCACACTGTAAATTACATCCCATAATGTATATTCTGTCTACCAACAGATATACGAAATACCCATTAAAACAGAGCGTTTTTCCCCTATTTTTGCGGGTATTGCCGAAAATGCTATTTATGTGCCGAATTCTGTCTACCGGAATGTCGGGAAAAACCTAAAATTGATACAGCGAGTAAATTTTCGAATTTTAAAATTATTCAAATGCCGGTTATTTTTATTAATTTATCCGTTTTATTTTTTACGGCTTTAACTCTACGCATCCAAACCGTATCGGTGGTAATTGATACTCATGAGGAGCCCTACGGCGACCATTGCTGTCCACAGCGACGAACCACCGTACGACAAAAACAAAAGCGGTATCCCGGTGATCGGCATGATGCCCATAACCATACCGATATTGACGAAAAAATGGAAAAAGAACATGGCGAGTATGCCCGCTGCAATATACAAACCGTAGCCCGTCGAGTTCCGCATGATTTTCAGCGTCCGAAAAAATATAATGCCGTAGAGCACGAAGATGACCAGACCTCCGATAAAGCCGAGTTCTTCCGACAAAATGCTGAATATAAAGTCGGTGCTCTGCTGGGGCAAAAATCGATAGTGGCTCTGCGTTCCGTGTAAAAAAGATCTGCCGAATATGCCGCCGGCTCCGATCGCGATCTTCGATTGGATGATGTTCCATCCGCTTCCTTTCGGGTCTACCGAGGGATCGAGAAAAACGATGAGACGGCTGATTTGATATTGTTTTAGGACACGCCCTGCTCCGTATGAGCCGAATAACGACAGCGCGATGATGAGCGAAACATATGAGATCCAGTAAAAATACCGCTGTCCGCGCAAATAGCGTCGTACGACGATCCCGATGAGCGCAATCGAAAGCGAGGCGGCGATAAGCAAAAGACGCAAGCGTATATCGGTGAGCGCTCCGATTGCGGCAATTTTCCGATGCGCGATGACGTTGTTCCAAACGGGGAGCACGGTCAAAAAAATCGTCCCCATTCCGACGGCGAATACGAACACTATGTAGCGCAGCGGAATGTCCGCCATAAAACACATGACGAGAAAAATCGGGATGTAAACGCTCGCCGTTCCCAAATCGGGCTGTGCAAGTATCAACAGTACGGGAAGCGCGAAAATCGAGGCGGCGATCAAAAATCGTTTTAAGGGAACTTCGCCCTGACTGTCGGAAAGTTTTTTTGCAAGAAATATAATAAAAATGATTTTGCCGAATTCGGACGGCTGTATGCCGAAGTGACCGATGCCGATCCAGCTGTTCGCGCCGTTGACGTGGCGGCCGAATACGACCGTATATAAGAGCACGGGCACGAGAGCCGCATATAAAATATAGGCGTAGCGCGCCGTTTTGCGGTAATCGTAGAGCGCCGTTACGACTACAAGTAAGATGCCGACGGAAGCCCATACGATCTGTTTGACGTATTCATTCGTGACGAGGATACCGTCGGAATTGATCGCCGACGAATAGATAAATGCGATACCGGATGCGGTAAGGATGAGAACGCAGATCAAAAGGATGTAATCGAATGCATCGATGATTTTCAGCTTCACTGCCCTACTCCTGTCTGTTCCCGTTCGCAAGGAGATAATGAAAGCCGAGTGAGTTTACGGCTTCTTCATAGCTTTGATTTGCCAGCGTACCCTGTATGATGATATTCGTCGCGTAAGGCGCCCACCATTCCCACGTGTTTACCGCTTCGACGAGCGTCGACACGACGATCTGATCTTCGACCGGCGCATCGTAGGGTGCATAGGCGACCATCCACGAGTGCCAGCTTTTTTTATACTGTGCGACTTCCGACGTTCCCGTTTTGCCTGCGCTTTGAAAACGCTTATTGCGCATCGGGTACTGGGGCGTGCCGTCGGTGATCGTATAACGGCAGTCTTCCTGAACCGTTTTCCACACGTCGACCGGTATGTCTGATTTGAATAACACTTCCGGCTTTACTTCCGTAATGACTTCATTTGTCACGGGATCGCGCACTTCTTTGAGCAGGTGCGGCTTATACACGACTCCTTCCGTGCACACCATCGCCATCATGTCGGCGACTTGGAGAGGCGTGGCGAGAATATAGCCCTGTCCGATGGAAGCGGACATCGTGTCGCCGCCGAGCCACCTCTCGTGATACTTTCGCTCTTTCCACTGTGCCGTCGGAATAAAACCCGACACTTGATTCGGCAAATCGATTTCGGCGCTTTTTCCGAGGCCGAACATAGTCGAATACTGTGCAATCTTGTCGATGCCGAGATAATCGCGTCCGATCGTCCAAAAGTAGACATCGCAGGACTGAGCGAGCGCATTTTTCAAATCGAGCCAGCCGTGTCCGGGTTCTTTGAGATGACAGTGAAAGGTGCGGTTGCCGTAAAGAAGTTTTCCTTTGCACTCGATTTTTTCGAACGGAGAAAAACTTTTTTCCTGCAAAAGAGCCGATACCATGATGATTTTAAATGTCGAACCGGGCGGATACTGGGCGGCGACTGCCCTGTTTAAAAGCGGCTTTTCGGGACTGTCGCGGAGTTTTACATATTCCTGCGCGTAGTCGTCGGAATTGAATATGTTCGGATCGAAATACGGATAGGATACGAGTGCGAGTATTTCACCCGTCGCAGGTTTTAAAACGACGACCGCCCCTACCCTATTCCCGAGCGTCTTTTCCGCGAGCGTCTGAATACGCGAGTCGATCGTCAATACGAGATTTTTTCCCGGCTGGGGCGGACGAACGTCGGGTGTGTCCGAAAGGATCCGTCCGCGCACGTCTACGGTGCGGCTTTCAAGACCGCTTGTTCCCTGCAAAAGCTGATCGTACTGCCGCTCGATTCCGGTTTTACCGACGACGCTGTTTCGCGTATAACCCTGATTGTATAAAACGTTGATCTCTTCCTGTGTGATGTCTCCGACGTAGCCGATGATGTGGGAAAGAGAACCCGTTTCCACGTAGTTCCGCCTCGGCCGCGATACCCACGACACACCCGGCAGATCGATTTTGTTTTCGGCGATATTCGAAATAGTTTCAAACGGAACGTTCGTGCGCACGGTGATCGCCGTATAGGATTTTCGCTGCTTTTGCGGAATACGCTTATCGATATCGAATTTCGAAACGCCGAGGTACTGGGCAAGACGGGAAGCGACCGTGTCGTAATGCCCTGCCGGTATCTCCGCAGGCGTTATTTCGACCGCAAACGAATCGGTATTGATGACCATCGGTACGGTCGCGTTCCTGTCGAATATTTCGCCGCGCTGTGCGGGGATGCGGGAAACTTGGCTTGAAATCGTTCGCGACTGGGTGCGGTACGTATCGGAGAGAACGACCTGCATCGAAAAAAGGCGATAGACGTAGAGCGCAAAACACAGGACGATCGCGGTCTGCAAAAAGATAATGCGCTGCGTTTTGGAAAAAACGGGAGGTCGACGCTTTTGTAAAAAATCGTCCGTCACAGCGCGCTCCTCCTTTCGATTGAAAGCGACGAGCGGAACAGCGACAGGAATTTAAAAACGAGGGGCGCAAGGATCGTATTGCATGCGAGTTCGAACAGAAACGGTACGGACAACACACGGTACACTGCGGGGGACGACGGAAAGAGAAGCGAAATGATCCACACGAAAAACGCTTTCAATAAGGTCGCTCCGAACGCGCACAAGGCGGGCATAACGATCCCGTCCGAATTGAAAACGCGTCCGAGTACGCCGAAAACGTACCCGATGAGCGTCCGGTACAGGCAATGAAAACCGAACGGAGCGGCTGAAAGAAAATCCAAAAACGCACCCGAAACGAATCCGTTTATTTCGCCCGACGTTTTGCCGTTTAAAAACGCGATATAGAGCGAACACAAAAGTACGATATCGGGAACGGCCGGAAGAAAGGCGATATTCGAGAGGACTGCCGTTTCAATGAGCACAGCGCAAAAGAGAACGATCGCCGATACGATGTACGACTTCATCGCCTTTCCTCCGTTTCGCTTTTGACATCTACAACGATGACCGTTTCGAGACGCGGAAAATCGATGAGAGGAGCGACGTCGATTTCGAGCGACGAATCGTATTCTACGACGCGGATTTCGGAGATGGAGCCGATCGGCATATTGCGCATATAGTTTCCGTTTTCGCCCGACGTCACGATGACGTCTCCGTAATTGAGCGTATCCATGACGCGTTTTTTAATGTATTTGAGCGCAAGTTTCGTATCGTCACCGAATCCCGATACGAGTCCCAAATCGCGTGTATTTTGAATGCGTGCCGAAACCGTGCAGTTTATGCTGTACACCGGCATGATCGTGCTCGTAAATCGACCGACTTCGACGACTTTTCCGACGAGGGCGATGTTACCGTTTTGGTATGCGATGACCGGCATATTTTTTCCGATGCCGTTTACGCTTCCCTTATCTATCGTGAGTGATGCGTAGAGCTTGTCTATATTGCGAGAGATGATCTGGGCGGGGTAATTTTTTTGTTCGAGCGATTTAACGAAATCGAGCTGCTCTTTGAGCTGTTCGTTTTCTTTGCGTATTTCCGCATTCGTCCGCTGCATCTGTTCGTAATTTTGCAGTTTGAGGACGAGTTCGTCGTAATTTCGTTTCAGATCGGACAGTTCGCGCACTGCGGTAAACTGTCGTCCGGCGAAATTCGTCACGAAAAAAACGCCCTTTTCCGCCGTCGAAAAAATCGAAAAACCGATGCGGCTGAAATCGACGACAAAGCTCCCTGACGTAAACGCGAGAAAAACGCCCGAAACGAGGAGGAGCAAAGCGAGGACGAATTCGGGAAATCTGAATCGAAACGACGATTTTATGCGGATATGCATGAGGCGCCGCTAATCGTTGAGGTTCGCATAGATCGCGCGGTCGACCGATCTGTCTTTAAACAGTTCGAAAGCCTCTCCCGCTCCGATCGCAACGCATTCGAGCGGATGCTCGACGAGGATGACGGGTACTCCCGTTTCTTTTGAAATGAGCTTCGGAAGCCCTTTGAGCATGGAGCCTCCGCCTGTCATAACGATGCCGCGGTCTACGATATCGGCGGCGAGTTCGGGCGGCGTATGTCCGAGCGTGCTCTTGATCTCTTCGACGATCCGCGTGACGGGATCTTTGAGAGCTTCTCTGACTTCGACGCTGTCTATTTCGAGGCGGCGCGGAAGACCGGTGATCGCGTCCGTTCCGCGCAGCTCCATCTTTTCGATCGTCTTGTCGGGGGTGGCGTTTCCGATTTGAATTTTCAAACGCTCGGCCATCTGGCGGCCGATTATTAAATTGTGGACGCTTTTGACGTGCTTGACGATGGCTTCGTCGAATTTGTCGCCGCCGACGCGGATCGCGTTCGTGATGACCATATCGCCGAGGGATATGACGCTGACTTCGGTCGTGCCCCCTCCGATGTCGCATACCATGTGACCGGCGGGCTCGAAAATCGGGATCTTTGCGCCGATTGCGGCTGCCCTCGATTCCGCAATCGTTTCGACTTGTTTTGCGCCGGAACGGAGAGCGGCTTCGATGACCGCACGGCGTTCGACATCGGTGATACACGAGGGAATTCCGATTCTCATACGCATCGGGCGGAAAAACTGATGGCGGGGCGTGATCTTCGAGATAAAATATTTGATCATCTTTTCGGTACTGTCGATGTCGGCGATGACGCCGTCGGCGAGCGGTCTGATCGCGATGATGCTGCTCGGCGTTTTATCGAGCATACTCTTAGCTTCCGCACCGACGGCTCTGACTCTCTTTGTCCCTTTTTCGACGGCGACGACGGAAGGTTCGTCTATGACGATGCCCTTGCCGCGTACGTAGATCAGCGTATTGCAGGTACCGAGATCGATACCGATATCGATCGAAAAATTATCAAACAGACCCATTTTGCTATGCCTCCCGAAACGATTTAGTCCGCCAGTTTTTCCAAAGCGCCGCGGTGATTTACCTGAATGCGAAGCGCGTTTCGCCACTCAGATCTGGCTTTCACCATATCGCCCTGTTTTTCATATAGTATGCCGAGCTTGTAATGCGCATCGGCGGAGTTTTCATTTTTTCCCAAAACGCTTAAAAATTCTTCCGTCGCTTCACGGTATTTGTTTTCAGCAATGTAAATACTACCGAGGAGCATACGGCTTTGCAAGACTAAATTTTCGTCGTCGCATTCTTTTATGACGCGGAAGAGGTACTGCTCCGCCGCCGCATTTTGCCCCGCTTTATGATACTGCTCCGCGATCGAAAAGAGAAGCGTATCGGATTCCCGCACGAGGAGCGCTTCCGTAAACGAAGCGATGCTGTCCATCGTCATGCCGAGCGCGGCATAGCTTAATCCCAGATATTCGGCTATGTCGTCGGCTTTGTAACCGCGCGCTTTTGCCAGTTCGAGATATTTTACCGCGAGGTCGGCATAATAATACGACGAAACGGTATTTTTATAAAAGTAGGCTTTGCCGAGCATGTATGCAAGCTGGGATTTCAGCGAATTTTGCGCATCGAGCAGCGCAAGACGCAAACTGTTGATCGCTTCGTCGAGGTAATTCTGTTCGTTCATCTTATCGAGAGACGATACGCCGAGGTAAAACGCCGCATATCCGTGGTACGTGAGAGCGGCATTGTTGAACGGGGACGAGCGCAAGATACCCTTGCTTGTTTCGTATACGCTTTCATAGTCGTAGGATTTCCAGCTTTTGGAAAGCGCGTACACGGATCCGGATGCGAGGCGCGGAAAAACGAATCGATAAAACGAAAACACGAGGGCGGCGGCAACCAGGCACACGGAAAACGCGATGAGTGCATTGCGTACGAGATTGCTTTTGCGTTTGAATATATGCGCTTCTTTACTGCTGCCGTTCATACTGTTTAACAAAATCACGTTCGGAAACCGCCGAAACTCGACATTTGACCTAATAAAAAAAACGGATGGGACGGTAAGCCGGGTTCTGGTATCGGCTGTGAGCCGACATAACCATCTGTCTCGAACGCAGATTACCCTGCGTTTCAAGCAACCTACCTGCAGTTACGGTCCGGAAACCCGCTGCCGCTTAGTTTTGCTCCGAATGAGGTTTGCACTGCCGCACCCGTTACCGGATGCGCGGCGGTCTCTTACACCGCCTTTTCACCCTTACCCGTTTTACAACGGGCGGTATATTTTCTGCTGCACTGTCTGTCGGAGGCGGGCTTTGCATTTCTGCAGTTTCCGCATCCGCCCGGTGATTACCCGGCATTTTTTCCGGCGGAGCCCGGACTTTGCCTCACGGGTATGCTCTTTCATCAGAGAATACCCGCGCGGTTATATCCCATCCGTATTATTAACAATTTTATGCACGGCACTTTTTCGCACCGGCATTTGTACGCTCTGAATCGAATCGCTTAGGACTGATCCTCGTCTTCATCTTCGATATCGTCGTCGTCGTTTTCTTCGTCTTCGATATCGTCGTCTTCATCGAAGATTTCGTCGTCTTCTCCGACCGCTTCTTTTTCTTCGTTTTCCTCGTCTTCGTCTTCGAAATCGTCTTCAAAGTCGTCATCGTCATCGAGGTTTGCGAGGCTGCCCGTAAAGTTCTGTTTTTGATCTTCGGAGGTCTCTTCGTAATAGAGGATGCGACTGCAGTACGGACAGAACAGAATATCTTCGTTTTTGCGCACTTCATTTGCGAACTGCGCCGGAAGGAACATACAGCAGCCCTGACATACACCGTTTTTGACGGCGACGATGCCCTGCGTGTTGCGCCGGATGATGCGTTCGAATTTAAACAATATTTCCTGATCGAGGTCGGGTGTTATTTTATTTTCTTTTTTTTGCAGGGATGCGAGTTCGCTTTTGTACGAATCGAGTTCTTTGTCGAGCGATGCGCGGCCGGCGTTGAGATCGGCTTCCTGGGATTTGATCATCGCTTCGACTTGCTTTAAGTTGTCGTTCAAATCGGCAAGCGTCTTTTCTTCTTTTTGCAGATCTTTGCGGATATCCTGCTCTTTGAGCGACGCTTCCGAAATCTGACGATCGAGCGCTTCGTATTCGCGGTGCGTTGTGATGTTGTCCATGCCTTTTTCGCCGGATTCGCGCGATTTGACCGCTTCATCGAGCTCTCTCTGCAGCTCGGCGACTTTTGCCCGCGCTTCTTCGTAGTCGGCGTTTTTTCCGATAAATTCTTTTTTCATGCGATCGAGCAGTTCTTCCTGTGACGAAAGCTGCTTCGGCGCTTCGCGCACTTTTTTTTCAAGGTCGTATTTGTGTACGAGTATTTCCTGCAGATCTTTTAATTTGTCGAAAACCTTTGTCATCACCATGTCGATTATACCCTTCCAGATTACCGCATCTAAGGAAGACCTCTAAAAATTGCAATTTTCAGAGGTCTGTAACGTCCTATTGTATAATAAAAAAAACGTTGTGTCTACGCTATTGTTGACACGCTATTGTTGCGCGGGATCGATGTAGTCGCGAAGACCGTTCGCGCGGCGCGGATGGCGGAGGCGCCTGAGCGCTTTCGCTTCGATTTGCCGGATCCTCTCGCGCGTGACGTTGAAGTACAAGCCGACTTCTTCGAGTGTGAGCGAATAGCCGTCGTCCAGCCCGAATCGCATTTTGAGCACTTCCTGTTCCCGCGGCGGCAGCGTGTCGAGCACCGAGCGGATCTGTTCGCGAAGCAGCGTATCCGCCGTCTGGGAGGCGGGGTTTTCGACTTCTTTGTCTTCGATAAAATCTCCGAGCAGCGAATCCTCTTCTTCGCCGATCGGCGTTTCGAGCGAAATCGGTTCGCGCGCGACGTTTTTTACCTGCTTGACGCGGGTGACCGGCCAGCCCAGCTGCTGTGCGATTTCATCGTCGCTCGGTTCGCGTCCGAGCTTTTGCATGAGCTGCCGCGATTCCCGAACGACTTTGTTGATCTGTTCGATCATGTGCACCGGAACGCGGATCGTGCGCGCCTGGTCGGAAATGGATCTCGTGATCGCCTGCCTGATCCACCACGTCGCGTACGTCGAAAATTTAAAGCCCTTGCGGTATTCGAATTTTTCGACGGCTTTGATGAGTCCGATATTGCCTTCCTGCACCAAATCGAAAAACTGCAAACCGCGGTTCGTATATTTTTTTGCGATCGAAACGACGAGGCGCAGGTTCGCATTGATGAGCTTGTTTTTCGCCTGCTCCATCATCGCCGATCCTCTTTCGATCTCTTTGCCCATGCTCAAAATTTCGTCAACGCTGTTTTCGAATTCGTATTCGAGGCGGTAGAGCTTTCTGTCGATCTTTTGTATCTGCGTGTAGATATCGCGGATATCGTCGGTCGTCATGTTGAGTTCTTTTTCGAGCTTTTGCGATTCGGAACGGATGGCGATACGACGACCGAGACTGCGGAGGTCGGCTATGTTGACGACGCGCAGCTCTTTCATCTTTTTTTCCTGCTTTTGATGATAGTCGGCAATCTTTTGCATAGCGTCGCGGAACTTCAGCGTAAATTTGTCGAGTTCTTCCGACTGTATGTCGATCCGCTGCAGTTGGGGCTGAATTTTTTTATGCAGAGAGGCAAGCTGGGGTGCATCGAATATACGGACGGTTTGGTCGGTTTCGAAAAGCTGTTTTTTGATCGTCATGTACTGTTTGATTTCGGGCAGCACCGGTTTGATGTATTCGCTGTAGCAGCTTTTGAGCCGCCGCTTTTCCGCCATCTCTTCGTTTATCTCTTTTCGCGGGCGTCCGGGTTCGTGGATATCGATCCTCGTAAACGCTTTTTGCGCGACGGCGAAAAATTCGGGAATCATGATGCCGGAATTTTTGATGACGTCTTTGATGATGTTTTTACCGTTTTCCATTTTTTTGGACAGAATGACTTCCTGTTCGGCGGTGAGCAGATTTTCTTTTCCGATTTCTCGCAGGTAAAGCCGGATCGGATCGTCGATACTCGTCTCTTTGTCGCTGTTGACGAGCCTGCTTTTGACGATGTCGACGGCCTTTGCGACATCGACCGCTTCGCTCGGAACGCCGTCCGCTATGTCGTCATCCGCGATAGCGTCGTCCTCTGTCTCCCCATCGTCATCTTCTTCCGGCTCATCGCTTTCTTCTTCGGCGAGTAAATCATCGCTTTCGACGATCTGCAGATTTTCGCTTGAAAAAAGCTGGAGGACGTTTTCCATTTTCGGGGAATTGACGAAATCCTGTCCCAGCATATCGATCACTTCGTCCCACGTGACGGCCGACTTTTCTTTTGCGTATTCGAAAAGTTTTTGCACATTGGGATCCATCTCACGGTCGTTTTGATCTTTTTGTTGATCCATATTTTTTTTCGGTACCTGTTTTATTACTGTTTTAATTCGCTGTCGAGTTTCATTTTTTCTGCAAGGAGCGATTTGAGCTGTTCTCGATCGCTTTCCGTTGCGGGATTGAATAATCGGATTCTGCTCATGAGCGCGCTCCGTTTGCGTTCGAGCGCATTCCGTTTGATAAGTTTGATACCGTCTTCCACGATGCGCTTCCCGTTTCGGGAAAATTCTCCCGACGATATGACACGTGTTATCATCCGTCCGAGTTCTTCATCGTCGCATCGGTTCAGTATGTTGCTTATCGATACGGTCTTTTCTCTGAAACAATCTTCCAAGATAATAAATAATTTTTTTGCGAGAGGGTCTTCAAAATCGTCAACGGCTATTTCCGCGCGCATGACCGTATACAGGTCGAGTTCGGCTATGACGGCGAGAACGGTTCGCAATTCGGCGTTGAGGGAAATGTCCGAATTCTGTCTGCCTGTCGATGATTGCTGCCGGTTTTTTAAGCGGTCGCGGGCTTGTTCACGATTTTCAAAATCTCTCTTAACAGCCTCCGGCTTTAGATTGAATGCCTGGCACAGCTGCTCAAGGCATGACTCTTTTTGAATATCGGAGCGGAGCGCGTCGACATACCGAAAAAACTCGAGCGATGCCTTTGTTTTGCCTTCGGGGGTATCGACAGCAAAATCGCTGCCCAATTTGGATAAAAGAAAGTCACTATCCAATATAGCATTATTTACGTCATTTGTCAAGGTCTCTGCCCCATAGCTTGCCATGATCTCCGCCGGGTCTTTACCTTCCGACAGTCTGATGATCTTTACCGTAAAATCAAACGAGCGGCACATGATGATCGCGCGCACGGTCGCCGCCTCGCCCGCTTTGTCCGAATCGAAAGAAAGCAGTATCGTGTCCGCAAAACCGCGCACAATGCGAAGCTGTTCTTCCGTGAGCGCCGTCCCCAGCGGTGCTACCGCATAGGTGATACCGCACTGGTGGTAGGCGATGCAGTCCATATAGCCTTCGCAAAAGATGACTTTTTTTTCTTCACGTATTTTATTTTTGGCGAAATTGAACGCATAGAGCGTTTCGCCTTTTTTGTACTGGATCAAATCCCCCGAATTCAAATACTTCGGTCCGTCTCCGTGCAGCAGGCGGCCGCCGAATGCGCAGCACTGCCCTCTCCTGTTGAAAATCGGAAACATGAGGCGATCGGAAAAAAAAGCCGTGTCGGGATAGTTTTTGCTGAAAAGCCCCGATTCCGCAAGGAAGGCGTCGCTGAAGTTTTTTCCGCGCAAAAATTTTTTGAGCCAGCTCCTGTCGGCGGGTGCATAGCCGAGTTTGAACGTCGCTATCGTTTCGGCCGTAATACCTCGTCCGGTGATATACGAAAGCGCATCTTTTCCACCGGGCGTCTGCGTGAGCAGATAGTGAAAGAGAGTTGCCGTGCGTTCGTAGAGATCGATATAGAGATCTTTTATGCCGTCGTCTTTCGGCCGCTCGGGTATGTCGCCCCCCGAATACGTCACTTCGATTCCCGCCCGCTTTGCAAGTGAGCGCACGGCATCGGCGTAAGAGACCTTTTCCGTCTCCGTAACGAATTTGATAACATCTCCGCTTGCATGGCAGCCGAAGCAGTAATACAATTTTTTATCGCCGTCGACGTGGAACGACGCGGTTTTTTCGTTGTGAAACGGACAACAGCCCCACCAATCGTTGCCGCTCCGCTTCGTCAATTTCGTGTATTCTCCGACAATCGAAACGATATCGGACGTACTGTGGACGGCTTCGATCGTATCCTGCGATATGAGAGAAGCCATCAGTTTTCCGCCGCCTTTTTTGTCGTATAGCGAACGCCTTCTTTGATGTGTTCGCCGAATGAGTCCGAAAATGCGTGGCGTCCCGTTTTTTCGTCTGTGAGGCGAAAATAATAATAATTCGTTTTCGGAGTGTCGGCTGCCGCTTCGAGCGCGATCATGCCGGGATTCGAAATCGGAGTCGGCGGAAGAGCCGCCCACTTATACGTGTTGTAGGGACTGTCGATTTTCAAATCGTCGTAGGTGATGACGTCGGGGTGCGCTTTGCCCTGTATTTCGGTGATGATGTATTCGATCGTCGCGCACGAATACAAGCCGATATTTTTTGCGATGCGGTTTTTGAACACGCTTGCGATGAGAGGCGCTTCGTCCGCGACGCGGTATTCCCTCTCGACGATGGACGCGAGAACGAGCGTCGTTTGAAGTTCGTCAGGAGAAAGGGATGCGAGCGTAGGATTTGCGCGTATATGTTCGAAAAAATTTTTTACCATCATGTCGATGACCGACGAAGATGCCATGTCGGGCGTAAAAAAGTAGGTATCGGGAAAGAGATATCCTTCAAGGGTCGATGAGCGTATGTCGTATTTTTTTATGAGCTCACCGTTTACAGCTGCGGCTTTAAAATCAGCTGCGGTACAGATACCCGCATTTTCGAGGCGCTCGCCGATTTTCGAAATCGTCAATCCTTCGGGAAAGGATGTGCGCACGTATTCCCTCTTTCCCGACGATGCGAGGGCGAATATGTCGGAGATACTCATACCGCTTGAAATGCGGTATACGCCGCTTTCGAGCTTGAGCTTTGCACCTCCTGCAAGAAATCGGAAAAACGGATAGCGTGCGGCAAGGTAAAACGCATTTTCATTTTTAATAAGTTTTTTTTCTTTGAGTGTACGAGCGAATTTTTTTACCGTCATCCCTTCGGGAACTTCGACGCGCTCGGTTACCGCCCTCTCCGCGCTCGATACAGACCGTGTTTCGTATATAAAAAAAAGAGACGCGACGATTGCGCCGAGCACGAGTGCGGCAAGCGCTATGTAAAAAACGCGCTTTCCTTTTGTGACGAATGTCCTCGTGCCGCGTCTATCGCGCTCCCCGTCGCCGCCGGATTTTTTTTGACTCATGAATAAAATCGCTCCGCATCTCCGATCGAAATGGAATCGTACACCGCTTTTTCCACGGCGTGCGCAAATTTTTCAAGACCGGAAGGAATGCTTTCTTCGTGCTCGCGGAAAAAACGCGCGATGAGCGCCGTCTCGTTCGGTGAAAACTCGTATAAAAACGAAAGAGATGCGGGTTTGGTTACATCGTCCGTCATAGGTTTATCTCCGCGCCCTCCGTCGCGAGGTAAACTTGCATATTCGCGTGCTCGATATACTGCGCGTACCACCGCGCCGCATGCAAAATCGAATGGAGTTTTTTATCGTCGTATGTCGGTTCGTGATGAAAGAGGTACACTGATTTGATATTCCAGTGAACGGCAAAATCGATCGCATAGCAAAACGCCGAGTGACCCCAGTTTTCTTTTTGATAAGCTTCGGCGACGGTGTACTGCGAATCGAGAGCGATGACGTCGGCGTCCTGAAAGACTTTTATGCGCTCGGGCGTCTTTCCGAAATCCCTTTGCGAAAGCTCGACATCAGTCGCATATACGAATTTTTTCCCGTTTTCGCTTATCGCATACGAATACGAATTTCCCGGATGCGACATTTTGCAGCAACATACGGGAACTCCTCCGACGCTGAACGGTTCGCCCGATTTTACCGTGTGAAAAGTGATCCGCTTGGCGCAGACGTCAAAAGGCGCCGGAAAATACGGGCGCGACATTTGAGTTGCAAGAATGCGAGGAGCTGCGGGAAAGGCGGAATAGATATCGATTTTGACCGAAGGATCGTAGATCGCGTCGAAAAACGGAAATCCCTGCAGATGATCCCAGTGAAAATGCGATAAAAGCAGATTATAATGATTGTCGGCGGGTTTTGTGCCGTTTTTTCCGAGTACGCGCAAACCCGAACCCGCATCGAGCACGATCTCCGTACCGTTTGCACTTTTTATTTCAACGCAGGGCGTATTGCCTCCCGTCGTGCCGTACAGCCAGTCGGGAAGCGAAGCGATAAATCGTTCGCGGGCGTCTTCCGATGCGATGTCTTTTTGCGTAATGCGCTGAACGACTGCGGTTATTTTTGCCTGAATCTGCCGAGGCGTAAGAGGCGTCGGAACGGAACCCCTCACTCCCCAAAAATATACCTTCATCTGCACTTTCCTCCGCGCTTGAATTTGAGCGGTTCGTTATTTTCGTACGCGGCGCGCGATGCGTTTATGGCCTCTTTCGTCCAAAGCTTTCCGCGGTTTATGCCGGGACACGCATCTCCCTCTTTTTCCCAGGATTCTTTATCCGTCAAAAATCCCGTCCAAAAGGGATATGTTCTGCACTGCACCGGCCTCGCGCCGTAAGCGGTGCAGCCGTCTTTCCACAAAATACAGTCGTAGTTTTCCGTATCTTTTAAGCATAAAAGGTATTCATCGTCATATTGAGGAACAAGACGGCAATAGGTTTTAATAAATTCATCTTCGGACAGATTAAACCATCGGCACAGATCCGTCAAATCGCTTTGCGAGAGAAAAACAAAACCTGGTTCGATTCTGCAACAGCGGGAACATCGATTGCACTCAAAATGAAGACCGTCGTCAAAAAAAGCCGGCATAGTATCAGTATAAAGAAAAAGCCCGTTACAGGCAACGGGCTTTTTGCAATGGGGAGTGAAGGATTCGAACCTACGAAGGCATAGCCAGCAGATTTACAGTCTGTCCCATTTGACCACTCTGGAAACTCCCCAAAAAGCCGACTCAGGGATTCGAACCCTGGACCTCGAGATTACAAATCACGCGCTGCTACCAGCTGAGCTAAATCGGCGCTGCAGGTCGGCACATACTATATAATAATATAAATTTCGTCAAGTAGTTTTTTGGGAAAAATCGGGGCGCAGCGTTTCCGCTCCGTTTATGTATACGTGGCGCACGGAGGCGCCCTCGTCCATGTATGCGGTGACGAGCACGCGGATCATACCTTTCGCCATGCCGCGGACAGAAGCTTCTTGGCTGCAAAAAAGCGCGCAGGCGGAAACGTCGATTTCGTTTTGTCCGCATCTGAGCGCGGATGCGGGATTTATTGCGTCCAAATCCTGCGTCATCGTAAACTGTATCGATACGACGTCTTCCGACGCGATATTGTTAAGTTTAAAAATAGATGTGCACATATCGCACACCCCTTTCGTAATCGATTCGGCCGTATTTTCCGCGCCGGAAGCTCCGCGTAAACCGTAGAGACGTTTTGTCATCGACCGCTCTTTGTCGTACCTGAAAAACTGCTTTGCAATTCGGGATAGGTTTTTAATAGTTCGGTTATGTCTCTGTTCCGCGCCTCCGTGCGCGCTTGCTGCATATGCTGCGCTTCGATGTACGCATCGCGCGCGCTGTTGTACAATGTGCGGTCGGGCAGCTTCGACGAAAAAAGGGCAAAGTTGTCGAAGACGATGTTCGGATAATCGACCGATGCGCTCACTCCTTCGAGGAGTTCTTCCGACGTAACGGTTTCCGGTCGGAAGTCGGTACTGTCGGATGTTTTTATTAAAATATACGATGCGGCTTTTCCCGCAAGGGCCGTGCACGAAGAATCGAGATATGCATCGAGACTTTCGGTGTCGGTGACGATGCCGCTTTTTACGAGGGCGATGATATTTTCAGGCGTAACGCGGGCCGTGCAGATAAAATCGAATCGATATGAAAAATCGGGAGCCGATTGAAAGGCGGTACTGTACACATCAGCCGACGGGAGGGAACCCGATACGGTTTTCGTCACCGTACGCGGTTTTAAGCTGAATACACGGAGTACCGCGTTCGTCGGAAGCAGGCATTCCCAATGCCACGAAAATCTGCCCGGCAAAACGGGTTCGCGGTTGACGCCGCTCGTCTTCGATATGAGCACGCCGCATTCGCCCGCTTCGACTTTGAATTGCGTCCATCCGAAATAAAATACGACGCCCGCTGAAACAAGTAAAATAAAAAATATCGCGATAACCTTTTTCATACTTCCTCTATGTATGTTTTTGCTGTATACTCGAAATTATAATCTTTTTTGCGATAACTGCAAGGTGGAGCGATGGGCGGTAAAGAAATTGAAAAGGACGATTCGAAACCCGTTTTATACCGGCTCGTCATGCGCACCGTTTTATTTTTCGCCCTCTTTTTATTTTCGCTCCTCGTCTTTTACGCGATCGGAAATTATCAAAATTTTCTCGACGAAAATCAATATGTTATTTTAAGCGCGGCTTCTCTCGCCTCGATCGTGCTCTTCGTCTTTTCCGTTTGGGGCTTTGCCGTTTCACTCTGCTATGCGCTCAAAAACGATAGCCCGCACCGCGCTCTTTATATCGTATCGGCAGCCGTCATGATTTTTACGGCGGCTTTCGGTTTTGTGTGCATGTTCGCTTCCCGCCTCATCGATTTTCTTGCGGCCGGAATGTAACCGTTGCGGATAGCGGCAGGATGAGCAAAAAATCCGCTTCGCATGCGGTAAGCGTCACGGGCTTTCGATCCGTAAAATAATTTTCCGAAATACGGTTACTGATGCTCGGCATACCCTCTCTTCGAAAACCTTCCCAAAAAAGACCGTGCGATATAAGCTTTCCTCCGGTACGGGAAGAAGCCGTGCGGGCAACGGAAACGATGTCATCCCGTTTTAAATCTAAGATGTCGCAAGCAGTTCCGCTTTTGAGCAGCCGGACGGCTTCGTTCGGAAGAAGCCATAGGTCGGCATGCTGCGGGGTACAAAACGAATCGCATATCGCCAAAAGGTGGTCGAGCCTGCCTCCCCCGCCGCCGATGAGCGTGATAAACGGAATTGCATTTTGTAAAGAAGCTTCACGGAAGGCCGCATCCAAGGCGAGCTCCGTGTCGGTAAAATCTTTGTTGCAGGGAAAACGTTCAATGCGCACCTCTCCCCGTTTTTCTCCGAACTGCGGACTTTCATCATCGTTCCGGTCGTACAGATCGATGAGCTTTACATCGGAAATGCTGTCGAAGTCCCCGACGATGAAATCGGGCGTCAAATCGATGTGCGCCGCTTCGCCGCTTTTGAACGCGTCCGCATAACGCTTGAGCGTATCGAGTCCCGAATCCGCAGCGATGACGATGTCGGGCACATGGGAGACGAAATGCGATTTGACCGCTTCGGGCTCCGGGGCATCGCCTCCGGTAAAGATCGTGCAGCGTATAGACTTTTTCCGCTCGGAAAACTTATAATCGCTCATACATGTATAGTAGCGCAAAAAATATAAAAATTCCCTCCGTCCTCAAAAAAATGCACGAGATTTTTTCCCGCGGCGGTTTCCGCTCCTATCTCGTCGGAGGAGCCGTACGCGATATGCTCATGGGCATTTCCCCGCACGATTACGATGTCGCAACCGACGCAAAGCCGGAAGACGTCATGCGTCTCTTTCACCGCGTCGTTCCGACGGGGATCGCGCACGGGACGGTAACCGTACACCTCATGGGATACCACATCGAAACGACGACCTTCCGCACCGAATCGGGCTATTCGGACGGACGGCATCCCGACAGCGTTGCCTATGCGGCGTCGATCGAAGACGACCTTTCGCGGCGGGACTTTACGATGAATGCGATCGCCGTCGACCTCGCCGACGGAAAACTCGTCGACCCCTTTTCCGGCAGAGCCGACATCAAAGAAAAACTCATCCGTGCGGTCGGAAATCCGCACGAACGCTTCGGAGAAGACGGACTCCGCCCGGTCCGCGCGATCAGATTCGCCGCGCAATTAAAATTTTGTATAGAAAAGTATACATATTCAGATATTTTCGAGGAGAAAACGCTCGCCGTCGTTCAAAAAATTTCGATCGAGCGCTTTCGTGACGAATTCATCAAAATGCTGGCTTCCGACGAACCCTCGGTCGCGCTGAAAATGCTCGAAGAAACGGGCATACTCGCTTTTTTTATCCCCGAACTCCTCGAAGGACGAGGCTGTCTCCAGTCCGACTCTCGCGGCTTTCACGACTTCGACGTGCTCGATCACCTCTTTTACGCCTGCGACGGCGCACCGAAAGACAATCTTACCGTCCGCCTTGCAGCCCTCTTCCACGATATCGGAAAGCCGAAAACAAAGCGCATACTCACTGAAAACGGCATCGAAACGATAACGTTTTACAACCATGAACGGACAGGCGCCGAAATGACGAAAAAAATCCTCACACGACTTCGCTTTCCGGCAAAAACCGTCGCTTCGGTTTCGCACCTCATAGCCGAACACATGTTCCATTACGAAAGCGCATGGAGCGATGCCGCCGTCCGCCGCTTTATCGTACGCACAGGAACGGAGTCTATCGACGACCTCTTCGATTTGCGCCTTGCCGATATCTACGGCATGAAGAAGGAACCCGTGCGAATGCACGACAGCGCTGTCGGAAAAAATCTCGTCGAACTGAAAAAGCGGATCGAAGCCGTGCAAAAAGAAAACTCCGCTCTTTCGCTTAAGGATTTGGCGGTAAGCGGAGACGATCTTGCAGACGCCGGAATACCTCGGGGAAAAGAGATGGGGCGCGTGCTCAAAGAACTCTTCGACACGGTACTCGACGATCCGAAAGAAAACACAAAAGAGAAGCTTTTGGCGATCGCACGGAATATATACCGAAAAAATTTTTATGAGAGGTAAAATGAAAAACCGCCGTAGATTTTCAAAAATATTTTTTATCCTGTACATCGTCGCTCTCATTGCGATTATCGCGCGCCCATGGGTACGCGACTACGGATTTACTTCAGACGCTCTTTTACCGACGATCCTAACGATCGTTTTACTGGGTGCTTCATGGTATATTTCGTTTGCTTCTGCGGTAATCGTTCACGAATTCGGGCATTTGATTTTCGGTCTTTTGACAGGTTATACATTCGCTGCAATCGGTTTCGCCCATCATCTTTTTTTGCGGCGGGACGGACGCCTGCGGCGCTTTGTCTATAAACTTCCCGGAGCGCTCGGCTTTTGCGCTATGGAAGTGCCCGATATGAAAAACGGTACGTTCCCCTTTGCGCTCTATCTTTCAGGCGGCGCTTTCGGCAACACATTTTTGGCGCTCGTCTGCATCTTCGCCTTTGTATCCGGCATCGGCAGCGGAGTATTGTTTTTCCCTCACGCATTTTTGTTTCCCGCTTTTGTCAATGCGTATCTTGCGATCGTTTCGATTTTGCCGATAAAAACGAAATTTCTCAATACCGACGGAAAGCAATTATTCGATTTATTAAAACATAAAAATATGCGTAAATCGTTTTGGGCCTGCGAAAAAATAAGCGCGGCGCAGTACCGCGGCGTAAAATTCGAAGACATCCCTTCCGAATGGTTTAATGAAACCGACGATACGCAGAGCGTCTATGCCGCATCGATACGCGCGGTGCGCTTTCTTGCACGGACTGAAACCGATGAGCCGAAAGAAGTGTGCGCGCTTATCGAAAAAGAGCTTTCGGAAAACCACGCTCTTTCAGGTATAGCCAAAGGCTTATTGACTTGTATGCGCATCTATTATGAGTCGATCGGCGATCGGGACGACGGCACATTGAAAAAATTAATAACGCAAACGCAAATCGATTTTATGAAACGAATGAAAAATATGCCTTCGTCCATACAGACCGAATACGCATATACGCTCCTCGTGGAAAAAGACGTTCGCGAAGCTTCCCGTATAAAGACCCGCTTGGAAAAGATTTCGAAAAAATATCCTTTTTCGGCTGAAATCGATACGGCAAAAAAGCTGATCGCCCGTGCCGATGAAATCTCGAAGCGCGAAAGCCCGAATGTGAACGGAGATATGTGACGGGCGTCTGGAGATTTTTTCGAATATCGTTTATTATTCGAAGCAAATATCGAAAGGTATAAAATAACAGGAGGCTTAATTTTATGAAAAAGCTGTGTGTGATTGCGGCGGTCGTAATCGGAATGTGTTCGCTGTATGCGGGCGGTAAAGATGTCTCGTACAAAGCGGGAACGTACAAAGGAACGGCGAAGGGCAACAACGGAGATATAACGCTCGAAGTAACCTTTTCAAAAAATGCGATCAAAAGCATTAAAGTCGTTTCGCACAAAGAAACGCCCGGTCTTTCCGATCCCGCGTTCGCAAAGATCCCCGATGCGATCGTAAAAAAACAGACGCTCGCCGTCGACGCCGTTTCGGGAGCTACGAATACCTCCCGTGCGATCCTTGAAGCCGTCGAAAAAGCGGTCAAAGCTGCAGGCGGCGATGCGACTGCTTTGAAAAAATAAAAGGGTCGCCAAAAAGACGGAAGTGACAGAGCTTTCGGTCGATGTCGTCGTCGCGGGAACGAAAGCCGGTACGGGACTTGTCAAAACCGCGACCGGCGACGGACTTGTTATGGCGTGGAGCGCGGGAGCGGCCGAGAGGGGCGCCGACGTTGCGCAGCGGTTCGGCCTCCGCGCTGTCCGCCGTCCTTATGTGTATCACTGCCGTTTCTCCGTGCCGCACCGCGAGGGTTTTTGTACGGTGCGGTGGTTTTTTATTGCAATAATCTTGAACCTTTTTTTCCTATCATTTATGCTGTGCAAAATACGCATCGATTTCGGAACGCAATTCAATTCCGACTTTTTCAAAAATATTCAACAATGCTTCGTATGATCCGGTGCCGCCTAAAAAGTCCCAAAATTCTGCCGCAACTTTTAGCTCATATTCCAAATCAACCATCCCGCGCATTGTCCAGCGGCCGTATTCTTTCGGTTCATACGGATTATACGGAATTGCAAGCAGTGTATGAATATGAGCTTTCGGATGTTCGGCGAGCGTTACTGCTTTAAGGAATGAATAAATGAGAACAATGCCATTCTGTCTTTTCCTAACAAGCGGGTATGAAAAAGCATTACGGCAGGTTCGGGATTATAATGCATGAATTTATGTCGTAGGCTTTGTTTTAAAATATCTTCAATTTCAGTCATTTGTGTATTTGTAAGACTCATCGTTTCATCTTCTTTATATTGTTCGAAAGACAATGTCCAATTCAATTTTTCACCGAGTGTCTCTTCCCAATTCTTAAAACGCCATTCCCCGCTCACGCGTCACACCGAATGAGCCTGCCCTGCATCTTTTTCTTTTTTCCAATCGTTGATAAATTTTTCGTATGCGTCGATCTGCGCGTCGAGGGCGCGCTGTACGACGGCGCTGCGTCCTTGCCAATTGTTTCCGTCGATTTCATACAACACATTGAGCGTCATCTCAAGCGTTTCGATCGTCAAATCCTTATCCTGTTTGCGACGGCGGGCGAGCATGCGCAGTTCGCCTTCAAAGCATTCGTCGTATTGCCGCTCGAGAGAAGTTAATGCATCGGTCATACAATTATAGTACACAAGATATTGGACTTTTACAAGCTTTCGTGATACTATGCATAGGATTTCAACGCAGGGGCGAAAGCGGGTTATGAGCACACAGGCAGTGAAACACACAAAAAAAGGCGCGGTACAAAAAACGCTCGAAGAAAGTTTTCTGGAACTCTGCCGCCTCATCGCCGAAACGGACGACGAGCGCTTTATCCGTGATTTTTTCGGCTGTCTTTTTACGCCTGCCGAACGGAAGGATTTTGCAAACAGGTGGCTTCTTGTCAAAGAAATCGACAAGGGTACGACGCAACGGGAAATCGCAAGGAGATTCGGTATGTCGTTGTGCAAAATCACGAGGGGATCGCGCGAACTGCACAAAGACGGAAGCGCGTTCCGCCGCATGCTCGAAAAATTAAAAACCGAATAAATGAAATAGGAAGTCGGCGGACGGCTTAGCCCATCGCATACATACCGGCGCGCAAAATCGAAGGTTTAAAAGCGCCGCTGAAATGGCGCGGCGCTTTTAACTGCAAGTTTGCAGAGCAAACCGTTTTCTTGCAGAAAACTCGCGGATGTACGTGTGCGCGCTTGCGCACCAATGCGGCATTTTCGAAAATCGACATTTTCTGCAATGCCGCATTTTAAGGAAGCATCCGCTACTGTACAAGAAGGCAACGCACGCGGTGACCGCTTTCCGTTTCTGTCAATTCGGGAAGCGTTTCACAGCACGCCTTTTCCACATGAGGGCAGCGGTACGCAAAGGGGCAGCCCTTTTCGGCTTCGAGCGTCGTCTTTACTTCCGCGTTCGATGCCGCTTCTTTTCCGAGCGCGCCGTCGAACAAAAGCTTCGTATACGGATGCAATTTCGTCTCATACAGATCGGCGGCAGGAGCTTCTTCGACAAGGATGCCGCGGTACATGACGCCGATCACATCGCAAAAATAAGAAGCGGCTTTCAAATCGTGCGTAATAAACAAAAAACTTAAACTCCGCGTTTTTCGAAGATCGTCGAGCAGATTGATAATCTGTCCCTGAATCGAAACGTCGAGCGCCGAAATCACTTCGTCGCAGATGAGCGCTTCGGGTTCCATGATAAGAGAGCGCGCAATCGAAATGCGCTGCCGCTGTCCGCCTGAAAATTCCGACGGGCGGCGGAAAAGGTCGACTTCGCTCATACCGACTTCTTTAATAATTTTTACCGCCCTTTCTTTTGCATCGTCTTTTCCTCTCCGTTTCGACGAATAGCGAAGCGGCGAAGTCAGGATTTCAAAAACGTTCATACGCGGGTTGAGCGAACGTGCGGGATCCTGAAAAATATATTTTACTTTTTCGCGGTAAGCGCGCATTTCGTTTTTCGTGTACGATGCGATGTTCCGCGCTTCCCCCTCTTCCGGAGCATAGCGTATTTCCCCCGATGTCGGTGAGTACATGCCGACCAAAAGGCGCGCCGTCGTCGTTTTGCCGCAGCCCGATTCTCCGACGAGGCCGTACGTCGTTCCCCTCCGTATCGAAAAGGATACGTCGTTTACCGCGTACACCGTCCGCTCTCCGCGCGCAAAAAATCCCGCTTCGAAGCTGAACGTTTTAGAAAGATGCCGTACTTCGATTATCGCGCCGCTCATTTTTTTGCTCCTCCGTCGATTTTCATCTCCGGGCACGACCTTCCGTCGGTAGCGCAGGATGAGCGCACAAAGGCGCATCTCGGAGCAAAGGGGCAGCCCCGCTCGGGAGCGGACGGATCGCATACTTTTCCCGGAATCGATTTCATGCGCTCTTTCGTATAATGCATGCCGAAGTTTGCGGAAGATGCGAGGAGCGCTTTCGTATACGGATGGCGGGGGGATCGCACGATCGATTCGGCACTACCCTCTTCCATCACTTTTCCGCCGTACATGACGATGATGCGGTCTGCGATGCGCGAAACGATGTCGATATTGTGGCTGATAAAGATGACCGAAAGCCCCCTTTCTTTTTGCAGGCGCATAAGAAGCGAAACGATCTGCGCTTGAATCGTCACGTCGAGGGCTGTCGTCGGCTCGTCCGCAATGAGCAGTTCGCAGCCCTGTGCGAGAGCGAGCGCTATGCCGATCCTTTGCAGCTGGCCGCCCGAAAATTGGTGCGGATAACTTGCAAGCCTTTTTTGCGGATCGGGAAGTCCTACTTCTTTCAACAGCGCTTCGGCTTTTTCATACGCAGCATCCTTTGTACAGCTTTTGTCAATCGTGCGGAGCGCTTCGAAAAACACGCTTCCGACGGTTTGCAGCGGATCAAAGGAAAGCGCGGGCTCTTGAAAGATCATGCCGATTTTTTTACCGCGGAATGCCCTCAGCTCTTTTTCACCGAGCGCAGATAGCTCCATCCCTTCGAAATACACGCGTCCCGATCGAAACGCGTTTTGCGGAAGGAGATCCGGGATCGCACTTACCGTCACCGATTTGCCGCTTCCCGATTCCCCGACAATACCGAGCACTTCTCCCCTTTGCATCGAAAACGAAACGCCGCGCACGGCATAGACATCGATGCGTTTTCCTTCACGGAAAACGGTAAAGGTAACCGAAAGATTTTCGACCGAAAGAAAATTACGTGCCGCCGGATACGCACTTTGCACATCCGGCGCACTTTCCGTATCGTCCGCCGCGCCTATGTCGAAAGCGGAGGAAGCGGTACGGCGGATCTCGCCGAAAGCGTGTGTATTTTTTCGCCGAAACTTTTTTCCGGCGAAAACCGCGTGATACGGATCGAAGTAATCGCGGAGCGCGTCGCCTAAAAAATTGAACGCGAGCGTTACGGTCAAAAGCAAAAGAACCGGAGCGAGCAGCCACGGATAATTTTGCAGATTCGAAAGCGTCGAAATATTGCGGTTGATGAGAGAGCCCCAGCTGACGGCAGGATCGCTGATACCCAGTCCGAGGTACGAAAGCGTCGTTTCGCTCATGATAAAACCGGGCACGCTGAGCGCAACGCTTACGATAAGAAGGCTCGCCGTCTGCGGTATGATGTGACCGAAGATGATAACTGCCGGCGGGATTCCCTCAAGCCGCGCGTTGAGAATAAAATCTTCACGCTTTATCGCATGCACCATGCCGCGTATCGTTCGGGCGCTCGACGGCCAGCCGACGAAGGCGAGGATCAGCGTGATGAGCGCGTAAGAAGCACCGCTGTCCGTCTGTGTGTGCAAAAGCGATCGCAAAAATAAAATGAGATACAAGCTCGGAATGAGCATAAAAAATTCCGCAAGGCGCATGAGACCCCAGTCCGCAGCTCCTCCGTAAAATCCCGCAAGCCCGCCCAAAAGGACGGCGAGCAGGAGCGAAACGGCGGATGCGGCAAAACCTATCGTAAGGGAAATGCGGCTTCCGTAGACGATGCGCGAAAAAAGATCGCGTCCCAGATTGTCGGCGCCGAGGATAAAGACGGGATAGAGTTCGCCCTTTTCGTCGGGGATCGTGCCGAAAAGGTGTCGGCTGCACGGGATAAGCCCGAGCAATTTGTAAGACTCGCCTTTTACAAAAAACGTTACCCTTCGGTACTTTCCTTTGACGCGCGCGTATTTCCACGAAACGGGATCGAGGACGCGGCATTCCTGTGCTACGATTCCCCGTTTCGTTATGCGGATGTTCGCAGGATGAAACGTATCGCGGCCGAAACTCATCGATGCGGGATAGGGCGCAACGAATTCCGCAAAGAGCATTACGATATATAAAATTGCAATGACGATAAGCGAAGCGAATGCGATGCGTTTCGTCTTTAAAAAATTAATAAATTTTTTCATGCGCGCCTCACTGACTTCCGTAGCGGATGCGCGGATCGACAAAGGCGAGCGCGATATCGGATGCGATCATACCGACGAGAACGAGAAACGAAATAAACATACTGTTCGCAAGCACGAGATTGATATCTTCCTGCAAAACCGCTTCATACATAAGACGCCCGATGCCCGGATAGGCGAAGATGATTTCAAGCACAAGGGAGCCCGAAAAAAGACCCGCAAGCAAATTCGCGCTTCCTGTGATATACGGGTTGAGCGTATTGCGGAACGCGTGATTGAAGTACACCCGTTTTTCGCTCGTACCGCGGGATCTCAAAGCGGTGATATAGGGCATTCCCATTTGATCGAGCATCGTCGCGCGTATCATGCGGAGCGTGGCGACGGTGCCGCCCAAAAACGAAGCGAAGAGCGGAAGAAATGTGTGATGCATATAAGAAAGCGCAAATCGTCCGGGAGAGAGCGAAAACGGAAAATCGGGATAAGCGGTCACCGGAAAAAGACCGGTAGCCGATGCGAAGAGCTGCAGCAAAATCAAAAGCAGTATGCCCGGAAACGCGTGAAAAAAAAGCGCGACGAAAGTTACAGCCGTATCGAGTTTCGTACCCGCTTTGCTTGAAAGGTAGACGCCGAGCAAAAAAGACGTAAAGGTAATGCACACGAGCGAAATGAGATTCAGCACGACGGAATTGACCAGGCGCGATTTTATCAAAAAAGAAACCGGTGCGCGAGAAACGAGAGACACGCCTAAATCGCGATGAACGACGACGCGGCCGAGCCACTTCCAATACTGCACGAAAAAGGAACGGTCGAGTCCGTACTCCGCGCGGAGGGATGCCATCTGTTCGGAAGAAAACGCGTTGTCGGCTTTTGCGCCGGAAGCTGAAGGAGCGCTTTGCGCACTCGACATGATCTGCTGCGTCATCATCCGGTCGACGATATCGCCGGGAGCGAGCGCCATAAGAGCGAACATCGAAAGGCCGAGCAAAAAAAGAAGGGCAAGCATCGTAATAAAACGGGCGCTTATATACGACGCGAGCGGAAAAGTTTTTCGAAACCTCCGCCACGGAAACGAAAGCGAGCCGAAGGCGGCAGCGATTATATTATTAATATTGATTTTATCCGTACTACGCATCACAGTGTCCTATTGTTTTAAAAAAACGTAATCAAGCATCGCACCGTTCAAATTGTCGTAATACACGTTCGACTGATCCCATCGGTTTCGAATCGCAAAAAAGCTCCGGGGGCGGACGAGATAGATGACGGGACACTCGTCGAGCAAAATCCGCTGGTATTCGTTCCAAATCGCAAAGGCCGCATCCCGATCTATCGTATAATTTCCCTTACTGTAGAGCCGGTCGATACGCGCTTCCCATTCGGTAGCGGGAGCCGCCTGCAGCGGGTACCACAAGTGTAGGTTTCCGGACGAGGGCCACACGTTGCTCCCCTGCGACGGAAAGAGCGGAGTGCCGAGCGCGATGATCACCGACTGCCAATCGTAAGTTGCCGTCAAAGATTCGACGAGCTTTTGAAAATCGACTTGGCGGACGTTTACCTTTATGCCCGCCTTTGCGCATTCGTCGGCGATGATCTGCGCGATATCGTTTGCAAGCGTACTCGTCGACGGAATCGCCAAATCGAATTCGACAAGAGCGCCATTCGAATCATAGAGAATGCCGCCCTTCTCTTCCATGCCGCATTTTTTTAATATTTTTTTTGCCTCGTCGATGTTATAACGCCAGCGGAGCGTGATGTCGGGATTGTAGTACGGATTTGCACGAGAGAAAAAATAGTACATCGGCTCGGCAAGCCCCCGATACGTCTGCACGATGATGCGCTCGCGATTTAAAAGGCAGCTCATCGCCTGACGGAATTCCTTTTGCGTAAACCACGAATAAAAAGGTTTTTCTTCGTTTACGGGATTTTGATTGAACGACCACAGAGAAGATCCGAGAGAGCCTTCAGCGTTGAATACCGTAAAATCTCTTTGATCGGCGACCGCTTCGTTTACGTCTTCGGGACGGAGCTGATACGTTTCGAGTTTTCCCTGACGGAACAAAAGGTAATCCGTGTTTTGATCTCCGACGATCTGCAAAACTTTTTCTTCGGGATAAGGTTCCGCGCCTCCGTTTGCATCTTTATTCCAATAGTGAGGATTGCGCTTGAGCACGATGCGCTGAGAAGGCGCATATTCTGCGATATACCACTTACCCGCCGAAGGGAGAGATCGCGGAGAAGACGCGATGCTGAAAAGATTTTTTACCGCATCGATACCTCCCGTCTCTTTTGCCGGACGATAGATAAACGACGGACAGATATTCATATTGACTGCAAGGAGGGGTTCGGCGACGATGCGCGGAAACAGAAAATCGAAACGCTTTTCATCGATCTTTACGATATCGATATGGCGGACGGAACCGTCGTCCATCGTCATAAACTGCTGCGGATAACCGGAGCTTTGAAAGGCTTTGTCACCCGCAATTTCATCATACCAAAAAACGACATCGTCGCTCGTAACGGGAATCTTTTCAGGCGAATCGTAATACGTCCAGTACATATCGTCACGGAGCGTACAGTGCAGCGTGAGCGTCCCTTTTTGCTTGTCGATGTCGATCGCGTAAGAGGCGGCGCGCGGCGACCACTTTCGAAGCGTCGGATCGTAATCGAAAAGAAAATCGGTCGTCTGCGCGATAAGGGAACTCGACGATGCATCGCGCTCGGCGATATAGTGATTGAACGTTTTCGGATCGGTCATAACCGAATCGTACCACGTACCGCCCGCCCTTCCCGGAACATAGGGGCCGCCTGTCCACGGCTTCGATCGAGTGTGCGAAAGCATTTCGCCGTTCATCGCTTCGATCGCCGAATCAATTTCTTCTTCGGTCATTTCGGGAACGCGCGTACACGAAGCACAGACGCAAAGCAAAGTGGCGGCAAATATCGCTATACGCTTCATAGCTTATTGTCGCACATTGAAAAGAACGCGTCAACTTGCGAGGGTTTTCGAATTCCATCCGTGAGCGATGCAGCCGCACATCACTCCGTTTTCCGGTAGTATAAACCTGTCGTTTTATATAAAATGAAAACGACAATACGGTACAGGAGGAGCGGCAGTATGAAAAAAATCGGTTTTATCGGAGTCGGGATCATGGGAAAGTCGATGGTTCGCAATCTCATGAAAGCTGGATTCGAGCTTCGCATATTCGCCCGGCATAAGCAAAACGTCGAAGACGTCATTTCCGAAGGCGCCGTCTTTTGCGACAGCATTTCGGACTGCGTCAAAGGCTCCGACGCGGTTATCACGATCGTAGGCTTTCCGCCCGACGTCGAAGACGTGTATTTTTCTCCCGGAAAAATTATGGACAGCGCGAAAAAGGGAACATATCTCATCGATATGACGACGACGAGCCCGACGCTTGCCGAGCGTTTGTATCGCGAAGGAAAAGCGAAGGGCTTTCACGTGATCGACGCGCCGGTTACCGGAGGCGACACGGGTGCAAAAGCGGGTACGCTTTCCATTCTCGCAGGCGGAGACAAAGAAGATTTCGAAGCGTGTATGCCGCTTTTCAAAGCGATGGGAACGAATATCAATTATCAGGGCAAAGCGGGAAACGGTCAGCATGCGAAAATGGCGAATCAAATACTGATCGCGGGCGCACTTTCGGGCGTGTGCGAAGCGTTTGCGTACGCGAAAGCAAAGGGCCTCGATTTGAACGTATTGTTAAAATCGGTTGCGACCGGAGCGGCAGGAAGCAAGCAGCTCGACGCGTTCGGCCCGAAGCTCATCGCGGGCGACTACGCTCCGGGCTTTAAGCTCAAGCATTTTATTAAAGACATGACGCTCGCCGATGAAGAAGCGAAAAAAGCGGGACTGCATCTCGGAGTGCTCGAACACGTACTCGAAAATTATAAAGCGCTCGAAAAAGAAGGATTGGGCGAAGACGGCACGCAGTCACTCATAAAGCGCTATTAGGCTGAAGCGCCAATATATGCACAGGGCAACCGCACCAAAAACTATATTCGCTAAAAAATAGTATGTAACGTAAAAAGTCGGCTGCACTCCCGGCAGCAGCCCTGCCGTTCGCCGCGACAGACCGTGATCGGAATCGGACTGCGCAAACTTTTTTAAAAAAGTTTGCGCGCCATCGGTCTGAGCGGCTCGGCGGCAGTACCGCTGCCTCGCGTTCCGCTTTTTTTATTTACTCATATGATTTTTTTATGGTGTACATTTTTGGTACGTTCGTCCTGTTGGCGATGTCTCTTCCGCTGCCCCGCTCCTCTACATCTTTTCCAAATACGGCACGAGCACGAGATACATCGCGTTCTTTAAAACGGTGAGTGTGCATTCGGCAAGGAAGAGGCGCCCTCTCACGAGCTCCGTTTTTTCCGCGGCGAGGATCGGGCATTGCTGATAGAATTTGCCGAACGCTTTGCTTATGTCGTACAAATACTGCGCGACCACGCTCGGATCGAGCGCTTCCGCAGCTTTTGCGACGACGGACGGAAAGTCGCCGAGTTTTTTTATTAAATCCCATTCGCTTTCCGACGAAAGAAGAGAAACGGCTTCTCCGCTTTTATCCGGAGCGATGCCGCTTTCTTCCGCTTTCCGCAAAATCGACGCGATGCGCGCACCCATGTACTGCAGATAGGGGCCGGTGTTTCCGGTAAAGGACAGCGACTCTTCGGGATTAAAGAGCATATCTTTGACAGGAGCTACGTTCAATAAATAATAATGGAGGGCTGCGAGCGCAATCTTTTCCGCGACATCGTCAGCATCTCCGACTTCCGCTTCTCTGCCTTTCGCTTCGATCTCCTTGAAAGCTTGGGCGTGCAGTTCGTCGATCAAATCGTCGGCGTCGACGATCGTGCCTTCCCTGCTTTTCATTCTGCCGCTCGGCAAATTGACAAGACCGTAACTTAAATGATAAAGGTCATTCGCCCAATCGAAGCCGAGTTTTTTCAGTATGTAAAAGAGCACTTTAAAATGATAGATCTGTTCGCTTGCGACGACATAGACGAGACGGTTGAACGGCCAGTCGTCATGCCGGCTGATCGCCGTACCGATATCCTGCGTCATGTAGACGGATGTACCGTCTTTCCGGAGCAGCACTTTTTCGTGCTCGCGGTCATCTTTACTTCCGACGACTTCGCTCACGTCGATGCGCACGGATCCGTCGGCAGCTTTGAAAAATATGCCCTTTTCAAGTCCCGCTTTGATTTCGTCTTTACCTTTGAGGTAGGTTTCGCTTTCGAAATAGAGTTTATCGAAGGATACGCCGGTGCGCGTATAGGTTTTTTCGATACCCGAAAGCGTCCAATCGTTCATCGTTTTCCAAAGCGCGCGCACATCCTCATCGCCTGATTCCCACGCTCTCAGCATCTCTTCCGCTTCGGATACGGCTTCGGGATGCTCTTTTGCATACGCATCGAATTCGACATAGCACCGGCCGACAAAGTGATCGCCCTTTATGCCGAGCGTTTCAGGCGTGTCGCCTTTTGCTTCGTGAAAGAGTTTATACGCGAGCATCGACTTGCAGATGTGTATGCCGCGGTTATTGATGATGTTCACTTTGTACACTTCCGCACCGGCTTCTTTTAAAATGCGGCTCACGCTTTCACCGAGCGCATCGTTTCTCATGTGTCCGAGATGGAGCGGTTTATTCGTGTTCGGACTCGAATATTCGACCATAACCCGCTTTCCGGCGAAGGGCTTTTCCCCGCCGTCGCCTTTCGAACCGTACTCGCTTCCCTCTTGGGCGATACGCGAAAGGATGGCAAAAGAAGCCGCCGATTTATCGAGCTTGACGTTTACGTAGGGGCCCACAGCAAGGAATTCGCCGACGGAAGATACGGAGATCTCTTCAAACGACGTTTCGGAATTGATAATGCGCACGACACTTTGTGCGATCGCGGGAGGTGCGAGTCGGAAAAGTTTCGCATAGGCGAACATCGGAACGCCGATATCGCCCATAGAGGGATCGGGAGGAGTCTGCAGCGTCAAACTGCCGGCATCAATGCTCGATGCATCCGGATTTTTTTCGGCGATAAATCGATTCAAAGCCGCAGCAACCACAATGCGGCAAGCGCTTTTTGCATCATTCATAGGCGCTATGATAACCTTTACGGCGAGTTTTGTACATTACCCGATAAGCTGTTTGTCGCTCGAATTCGTCATCGATTTTGGAAATTGTCATTCCCACAAGGCGATGCCGATATTTTTTTTACATAACCTTGATTGTGCGCGATCGTTGTGATATAGTTCGTATATGAAAGTCGCAATCTTTTTCGGCTCGAAATCCGATACGGCAAAAATGGCAAAGGCTGCCGATGTACTCAAAGACTTCGGCGTCGAGTACGAAGCGTTTATCATCTCCGCGCACCGTACGGGAAACCTGCTCCGTGCGGCGGTCGAAAAAGTCGAACGTGAAGGCGCCGAAGTAATCATCGCCGGTGCAGGTCTTGCAGCCGCCCTACCCGGCGTGATCGCGGGTATGACGGTGCTGCCGGTTATCGGTGTGCCTCTTGAAAGCGTATCGGAAGGTTCGAACGGTCTTGCAGGTTTCGACGCGCTCCTTTCCATCGTGCAGATGCCGCCGCAGATTCCCGTCGCGACCGTCGGCATCGGAAACGCAAAAAATGCCGCTTATCTTGCCCTTGAAATTCTTGCATTGAAATATCCCGAAATAAAAACAAAGCTTATCGAATTTCGCAAAAAACTTGCGGATGACGCCGCGCAGCAGGGCGGCAATGGAGTATCGCTATGAACGAAAACGTCGTTAAAAAAGAACAGCTCTACGAAGGCAAAGCAAAAAAAATCTTTGCAACTTCCGATCCCGATCTCGTCATTATGGAATACAAAGATTCCGCGACGGCGTTTAACGGTGCAAAAAAAGGCACGATCGAAGACAAGGGCATCATGAACAACGAAATCTCGGCAAAGCTCTACGAGCTGCTCAATTCATGGGACGTGCCGACGCATTTTATTAAAAAACTTTCCGACCGCGAAGTGCTCTGCAGAAAAGTGAAAATCATTCCGCTCGAAGTGATCGTGCGGAACGTCGCCGCGGGTTCGTTCAGTAAACGTCTCGGAGTGCCCGAAGGAACGGAGCTTAAAACGACGGTTTTTGAAATATCGTACAAGTGCGACGAGCTCGACGATCCGCTCATCAACGATTACCACGCGGTCGCTATCGGAGCTGCAACGTGGGATGAGCTCCATCGCGTTTACGAAATCACGGCTCAAGTCAACACGATCCTCACGCATTTCTTTTTGCGCTGCGGAGTGCGCCTTATCGACTTTAAGCTCGAATTCGGTAAGGATAAAGACGGCGTCATATTTCTCGCCGACGAGATTTCGCCGGATACATGCCGTTTTTGGGATGCAAAGACGAACGAAAAGCTCGATAAAGACCGCTTCCGCCGCGACCTCGGCAACGTCAAAGAAGCCTATGTCGAAATGCTCGGCCGCATCGAAAAAGAACTCTGATTATTAATTAACAATTTTACGGACGGCGGCGGTATGAACGATTTAACCGATGAAGAAGATGTTCTCCATGACGAATGCGGTGTTGTCGGCGTGTATTTGAATAATGCATCCGGCGATACGGCTTCGATGAGCGCTTCTTCCCTTGCTTATTACGGTATGTATTCGCTGCAGCACCGCGGTCAGGAAAGCGCGGGGATTGCCGTATCGGACGGAAGCGACGTCAAAGCACATAAGCTTATGGGGCTTGTCGCCGACGTTTTTAAACGCGAAGACCTCGATGCTCTTTCGGGAAGGATCGCCGTCGCGCACGTCCGTTATGCGACCGCCGGCGGCTGTACGATCGAAAACGCACAGCCCATGGTCTACCGCTTCAAGCTCGGCACCGTCGCCGTTGCGCACAACGGTCAGCTTGTCAATTACGAACAGCTTCGCGAAATGCTCGAAGAGAGCGGCTCGACGTTCAATTCGACGAGCGATACGGAAGTTATCGTCAAATTCATCGCAAAAAGCTATAAAAAGGGACTCGAACGCGCACTTACCGATACGATTCAGCTTATCAAAGGTTCGTTCGCGCTCTGCGTTATGACGCAGGACTGCCTCATCGGTGCGCGCGATCCGAACGGCATCCGCCCGCTCTGTCTCGGAAAACTCGCAGGCGGCTGGGTGCTTGCAAGCGAAAGCTGCGCGATCGATGCGATGGGAGCCGATTTCGTGCGCGATATCCGTCCCGGCGAAATCGTCATCATCAACGGCGACGGCGTACTCTCGTTCGAGTTCGGGGAAAAGACATCGAAGCGATCGTGTATTTTCGAATACGTATACTTCGCGCGTCCCGATTCGATACTCGACGAAATCCCCGTGCAGGAAGCAAGGCTTCGCATGGGAGCGATGCTTGCAAAAGAAAATCCCGTATCGGCGGACGTCGTCATCGGAGTGCCCGACAGCGGACTCGGAGCCGCACTCGGCTATTCGCGGGCGGCGGGCATTCCCTATGCGACGGGTATCGTCAAAAATAAATACATCGGCAGATCGTTTATCGCACCGACGCAAAAAGAGCGGGAAAATACCGTATTCGTCAAACTCAATACGATCAAAAACGAAATAAACGGAAAGCGCGTCATCGTCATAGACGATTCGATCGTACGGGGTACGACGAGCAGGCGCCTCATTCAAATACTGCGCAAAGCGGGCGCAAAAGAAGTACACTTACGCGTTTCGAGCCCGCCGGTAAAATTTCCGTGTTATTTCGGAATCGATACGCCGCGCAGAGCGGAACTCATCTCATCGGATCACGACGTCGAAGCGATACGCGAAGAGATCGGTGCCGATTCGCTCGCGTTTTTGAGTATGGACGGTATGCTCGAAGCGCTTCGCTCGTGCAATCCCGAACAATACGGTTACTGTAAAGGCTGCTTTACAGGCGAATATCCCGTAGCGGTGCCCGGAGAGATCCGAAGCGTACAGCTGCGGTGCTAGTAAAAATTATTAATTAATAATATCTGACTAAATGTGGAGCTGTCCAAAAGTAACCGACTCTTGAGACAGCACTATTTTCGGAAGACGGTTTGTAATTATTTCGATAAAGGCGGGGCGATATGGCGAAAACCATCGATTACAAAAAAAGCGGCGTCGACGTCGGCGAAGGATATAAAGCGGTCGACGAATACAAAAAATCGGCGGCGAAAACCGCGATCCCGGGACTTTTGACGGGTATCGGAAGCTTCAACGGTATGTTCGCCGTGCCGAAACACATCAAAGAACCCGTTATGGTAAGCGGTACGGACGGCGTCGGCACAAAACTCGACATCGCCTTTAAGATGAAAAAATACGATACCGTCGGCATCGACTGCGTTGCGATGAGCGTCAACGATATCCTCTGCTCAGGTGTGCCGACGCTTTTTTTTCTCGACTACATCGCCTGCGGTTCGCTCGATGCGAAGATCGCGGGCAAAATCGTAGAAGGAATCGCCACAGGCTGCAAAGATGCGGGCTGCGCGCTGCTCGGAGGCGAAACCGCTGAAATGCCGGGCTTTTACGACAAGGGCAAATACGACGTCGCGGGTTTCGGCGTCGGCATCGGTGAAAAAAAAGAGCTTATAACCGGGAGCAAAACACGAGCGGGAGACGTACTCATCGGTCTTTCGTCGACAGGCGTTCATTCGAACGGTTATTCGCTCGTACGAAAACTCGTTACCGATTTCAGCGAACCTTTTTGTTCGGACGGAAAGCATGATCGAAAAACGATCGGTGATGTACTTTTGACGCCGACGCGCATCTACGTGCGGCCGGTTATGGACGTACTCAAAACGTACCGGACTTCGATACACGGCATGGTACACATCACGGGCGGCGGATTTTATGAAAATCTCCCGCGCATGTATCCCCGTGCAAAGGAAAATCAAAAACAGCTCATATCGATTATTAAAAACGGAAGCTGGGACGTGCCCCCTATTTTTGCGGAGCTCGTAAGGCGGGGAGCCGACGAAAAGCGCATGTTCGAAACTTTCAATATGGGAATCGGCTTTGTGCTTGCAGTAAAAAAAAGCGACGCCTGCGCGATCGTCGATCGATTCAACAAACACGCAAAGCGCTTTTCGGTCAAAGGCATCCCCGACATGAAAGCCTATACGATAGGGCGCGTCGCCGCATCCGAAAAAGAAATCCGCGGAAACGTCAAAGGCAATAAAGCGATGACGCTCTTTGAGGAATGAAATGCTTTCGATCGCAGTTTTCGTTTCGGGAAGCGGCACGAATTTGCAGGCGCTCATCGATTATGAAAAATCGCACGCTTCGTGTCCCTACCGTGTCAGCCTCGTCGTAAGCGACAGAAAAGACGCTTATGCGCTCGAACGCGCAAAAAAGGCGGGAGTCGCGACGGAGCTCGTAAGCGCGTACGCGGTACTCGGAAAAGAAAAAGCGGAGGCCGCATCGCGCGATGAAAAGCGCCTCTCCGTTTCGAACGCGGCTCTCGCCGCATGCAAAAAACACAAAGCGGACGCGATCGTTCTTGCCGGCTGGCTTACGGTTTTATGCGGCCCCATAATAGGCGAGTACGGCGGAAAGATCATCAATCTGCATCCCGCCCTGCTTCCGAAATTCGGAGGCGTGGGTATGTGGGGACGGCGCGTACACGAAGCGGTCATCGCCGAAGGCGAAAAGGAAAGCGGCTGCACCGTGCATTTTGTCGATTCGGGCTGCGACACGGGGGCGATCCTCGTGCAAAAAAAAGTAGACGTCATGCCCGGCGATACGGCGGACACATTGTACGCGCGGATAGCGCCAGTCGAACACGAAGCGATAGTCGAAGGCGCCTGCCTCCTTGCGGAGAGGCTCTCGGAGAAGGTCGATTAGAGGGCGGGCAGAGACTTATTCTCTTTTCCCTTCTTTCGCTTCCGCTCTTACCGCACCCCGCTGAAATCAAGCCGGTATTTCGTTCACGGCTTTTGCGCCGCAACATATCCTGCAAAGCACCAGCCTTCCGTGCCGTCATGTAAGCGTACCTTTATCCACGGAGCCGTTATGCCGTCTATCGTTTCCTTTTTCCCTTCTTCAAGTACCGTAAGCGGACTTCCCTTTCCTGCCAGTACGACTTTTTCACCCCGTACATTCGGAGCTGCGCGAATATTCAAGTTATCCGCAGCATATACTCTCTTACCCGCCGAATAACGGCTGCCGAAAAGTCCTTGTGCCGATTCACTAATACCCGCTGCGTTCCGAACCATACGAACCCCTGTATAATATCTTTCCAAGGGGTCGCTACCGCCTTTTTTTGCCAAGACCGCCATAAATAAAAGCACATCTTTCCCTACATTTTGAGATTTTGTGTAACTTACACAAGCACCACATGAAAGACGTGATTTATTTATTCCTTCCTCACCTGCGGAATTCGGCTTTATATCCCAACACCATTCCCATGCGTTCCCGAATACATCGTATAAACCGACAGGGTTCGGCTCAAGTTTTCCCACCGGCTCGGTCGATGATGAATTCGTAGCAACCCATGCATACCTTTCTACCGGCCTCTTTTCCCACCACTTCGTTTTTATTCCCTCCAAACCGCCCAGTGCAAAATATATCCATTCGCTTTCTTCCGGAAGTCTGTATCCGTCCGCTTTTTTATTCACAACAATCTCAGGCATTTTTACCGGTTCGGGATACGTATACGAGCTTTGTACCGGCATATCTCCTTTTAACGTATAAACAGGCGTATACCCTTCTTTTTTGCTTCGCCAGTTACAATATTCGAGCGCTTCATAAAATGTCATACCCACAGCAGCCGATTCGGGATACGCCATGAGATTATAATAATTCAGCTGTACCGCCGTAATCTTATAGAATTCCTTTTTGCCGGTTTCATTTATAAATGCTTCCCACTCGTTGCGCGTCGTTTCATATTTTTGTACGTATAAATCGGGAACCGTTACTTCTTCGGAACCGATACCCAGCAGCTTTTTCCAATTGTACGTTCCGCCTTGCACGAATACGGTTTCGATCACGGGGAGACTTTCTTTCGCCGTACAACAAAACACAACGGTTGTAAGCAGTAAAACTATAATATTTTTTTTCATCGTTAATCTCCCAATTTTAATTGCTGTAAAGGACGTATGACAGACAATGTATATTCCTGTATCCCTGCACCGGGGTCGTGCTCTTGCCACGGTTCATTTTGAACCAAAGTTGATACTTCTTTGTTGTCAATTTTTTTATGATTAAAACCCGAGCGTTTCTCCGACGAGGACGACTTTGATCCTTCCCGCGGGTTTGCACAAGCGCGTGTGCACGATGTACGAGCAGATGCTGTCGGTGCTTTTGCAGTCGGCGCAGCTTCCCGTCGTTTTGCAGGGCGTTCGTATGTCGAAGCGCTGTGCATTGACGGGAGCCGCCGTATTGCGCGCGCGGGAAGTCGCGTCTTCGGCGGTCTTTACGACTTTGTTCATACTGCACGCGACGATGACGCTTTTCGGACCGAACGTCATCGCTGCAACTCGGTTGCCGTTTCTGTCGACGTTGACGATTTCGCCGTCTTCCGAAATCGCGTTCGCTCCCGTCAAATACGTATCGCACAAAAGCGCGCGCCGCATGATTTCGATTTTCTCTTCCTGCGACTGTGCCGTACTGCGGTCGATGACGCGCCATCCGCCTTTTTTTACGCGATCTATGACGCCGAGCGCTTCCATCGTCACGGAGCCGCCCCAGGATACGACATCCGTCTTCGGTATGAGTGAGAGAATTTTTTCAGCCGCTTCCGCGCATGACGCGCAGTAATAAGCGTCGAAGTGCCGAAGCGAAAGCGCTTTTATGAGGCCTGCTCCGAGTTTTTCGTTTCTGATCCGTTCCGCCTTATCCATAAAATCCTCCGTATAAAAACATATACGAATGAAGTCGTCTTAAAAGCTCTCACTTTCTGACACGCATCTTTCGATTCACCGAACCGATGCGCACACGCCGAGTCAAAGGCGCCGACCGATACGCTTACGCGTCGATTTCGGAAGCGAGGTGATGTACGATAAAGTTTCTGCGTTCGGGCGTATTTTTTCCCATATAAAACTGCAGCACTTTCGGCACGTTTTTCAGCGATTCGATCGACACCGGAGTCAAATGCATACCGCGGTCTTCACCGTCGCCTTCTTTTCGCGGACGGATAAACTGTCCGAATTCGTTCGGGCTGATTTCGCCCAAGCCTTTAAATCGCGTCACTTCCGCGCCCGCTCCGAGCGCTTTCAATTCTTTGTCGCGGGACGCTTCGCTGTAGCAGTAGCGCGTCGTCGTTTTATTTCTCACGCGGAACAGCGGCGTTTCAAGGATGTACACGTGACCGCGTAAAACTATCTCTTCGAAATACAGCAAAAAATACGTGAGCACGAGATTTCGGATATGGAAGCCGTCGTTATCGGCATCGGTTGCAATGACGATTTTATCGTAGCGGAGATCTTCGATATCCTTTTGAATACCGAGCGAAAAGGTGAGGTTTTTCAGTTCTTCGTTTTCATAGAGCGCCGACTTCCGCCTGCCGTACATGTTTTCGGGTTTTCCGCGGAGTGAAAAAATCGCCTGCGTCGCAACGTCGCGGCAGCCGACCATCGAGCCGGTTGCCGAATCGCCTTCCGTTATAAAGATCATCGACTCCGCGCCTTCTTCTCCGTCCTGCACGTGATAGCGGCAGTCTTTAAGTTTGGGGATTTTGAGCGTAACGCTTTTTGCCGCTTCGCGGATCTGCTTGTCGGTAACGTTGTTGATTTCGGCGTGCGCTTTTTGATTTTTAATAATTTTTTCTTCGATCGCGCCTGCGACGTCGGGATTGTGACGCAGCCAATCGTCGATCGCGAACTGCGTTTCTTTCATAATCGGCGAGCGCACTTCGACGTTGCCGAGCTTGTTTTTCGTCTGGCTCGTAAACATGGGATTGTCGATGCCGATCTTGAGCGCGACGAAAAGCCCGCCCGCCGCATCGCGTACGTCGTATTCTTTTTTATAAAAGGCGCTGATACCCTTCGTAAAGCCGTCGAGAAAGGACGTTACGTGGGTACCGCCGTCTTCGGTGCTCTGTCCGTTTACGAACGAATAAACGAATTTGTCGAGACTGTTCGTATGCGTGAGGACGAATTGAATCGCTTTGCCGTTATACGAAAACATAGGATAGAGCGGCTTGCTCTTTCCCATTTCGTTTAAAAGCAAATCTTCCAATCCTTTTTCGCTTTTATATTCTTTACCGTTGCAGCTGATGAGGAGCCCCGGATTGAGGTAAGCGTAATTCCACAAACGCTTTTCGACCATATCCATATTGAACGTGTACGGGCCGAAAATTTCTTCGTCGGGAACGAATTCGAGATAGGTGCCGTTTTTGACGCCGTCTTTCGCTTTGCCGAGTTTTTCGCCCGTCTTTTCGCCGTGCGCGTATTCGACGACGGCCATTTTGCCGTCGCGCACCGATGCCGCCCGAAAATACGAAGAGAGCGCATTCGTCGCTTTGATGCCGACGCCGTTCATACCGATCGCCTGCTTGAACACCGTATTGTTGTACTTTGCGCCGGTGTTTACGTTCGACACGCAGTCGTCGAGTTTGCCGAGCGGAATGCCTCGCCCGTAATCGCGGATTTTTACGCGCCCGTCGCGGATATCGATATCGATTCGCTTTCCGAAGCCTTGAGAAAATTCGTCGACCGCATTGTCGATACCTTCTTTTAATAAAATATAGATGCCGTCGTTTTCGTTCGATCCGTCGCCGAGACTGCCGATATACATGCCGGGCCGGAGCCGTATGTGTTCGAGCCCTTCGAGGTGCAAAATGCTGTCTTCATCGTATATGCCGTGTTTCGGAGTCGGCCGCTTGGCGATGTCGGAAAGTTTTTTTGCAGCCGCCGAATGCGCTCCGCCCGAAGCGGTTTTCGCTGCTTCCCGCGAAGCTCCGGTTGTTGTTTTCGCCGCGTTTTTTTTTGCAGCGCTTGCAGACAGTTTATTCGCTTCTTTTACCGCGCTTTTTTTACCGGCGGCGGAAGCCGTTTTTTTCGCTGCCGTTTTCGGCTTTGCGCTCTTCGATTTTGCAGATTCGGCGCGCTTTTCTTTCGCTTGAGTTTTTTTTGCCGGAGCAGCTTTCGCTCCGCTTTTCGCATCGGTTTTTTTTGCGGCCGCGGCAAGCAGTCCGCCTTTTTTTTGAATACCACCCATATAATCAGTATATAGCAATTTCCCGCACGGAGCAAGGACACGCATATCACACTAACCAAACGGCAATAAGCAAAAAAGAACCGATGATGTACGGCAGTCGTGAAGTTTTATTCATGGTTTTATCTTCACTTTACGAAGTCGCAATTCCTATTTTCAATTTATATTTACTTGCTAATATTTCTTTAATCGCTCCTATTTGTCAAGAACGCTATTACAGCGAATGCCCCGCGTGCTCGCTTTCTACACTCGCTTTCGTACAAACTGGACAAAGGCGTAAAAGCGCGGTACAGTAAAACGCATGACGCGTGACGGCAACAACGGCACATCCGCTTTCATCCTCACAGGACCGGTATGGCGCTCGCTCCTTTCGTTTTTTTTCCCGATTCTGCTCGGCACTTTTTTTCAGCAGCTATACAATACGGTCGATGCCGTTATCGTCGGGCAATTTCTCGGCAAAGCAGCCCTTGCCGCCGTAAGCGGAGGAAGCGGCGTCTACGTCAATCTCCTCGTAGGATTTTTTCTCGGAGTATCGAGCGGCGCAACGATCATAATCTCTCAATTTTACGGCGCCAAACGCGAGCACGAGCTGAGCCGAGCCGTACACACCGCTATGGCGATGTCGATATGGGCGGGCATCTTTATGTCCGTCGCCGGCGTTTTCGCTTCCGCTCCCGCGATGAAAGCGATATCGACACCGAACGATATCTTTCCGCTTTCGGTAACCTACCTCCGAATCTTTTTTGCCGGCGCCCTTCCGATGTTCGTCTATAACGTCGGATCGGGCATTTTGCGCGCGCTCGGCGACAGCAAAAGCCCCTTTATCATACTCGTTGTAGGCTGCGTCGCGAACATTTTCCTCGATCTCCTCTTCGTTGCAGTCTTCCGCTTCGGAGTTGCGGGGGCGGCGTGGGCAACCGTTATTTCGGAAGTCATCTGTACGGTTTTGACGCTCGTAAAACTCATGCGGGAACCGAACCGCTACGCCCGCCTCGTCATCGGAAAAATCCGTTTTACGCCGCACCTCCTTTCACGCATGAGTGCAATAGGACTTCCGGCCGGCATGCAAGCATCGCTCTATACCGTTTCAAATTTAATAATTCAATCGAATATCAATTCATTCGGAACGGACGCCGCAGCTGCATGGGCGGCATACGGCAGGCTTGATTCCGTCTTTTGGATGACCGTAAGCTCCTTCGGCATTGCAATCACAACCTTTGCCGGTCAAAACTACGGCGCACGCAAAATCGATCGTATGAAAAAGGCGACGATACAGGGGCTCGGTATGGCGGGAGGAGCTGCCCTCTTTTATACGCTGATCTTTTATCTTTTCGGACAATATTTCTTTTTGCTCTTTACGCACGACGAAGCGGTAATCGAGCAGGGAAAATCGCTGCTGCATTTTTTGCCGCTCTTTTTTATCGCCTACGTTCCGATCGAAATACTTTCCGGCACGATCCGCAGTACGGGCGAAACGTTCAAGCCTATGATCATAACGATGCTCGGCGTATGCGTGCTGCGCGTCGCGTGGATTTTCACAGCCGTTCCGCTGCATAACACGCTTCTAACCGTCGTCGCCTGTTATCCGATCACGTGGACTGCGACCGCTGTCGCTTTTTTTATCTACTACGGCAGAGGAAAATGGCTTATCGGCAAGGCGACGGATTAAACGCTCCGTCACGCACCGACGGCAGCCGAAAGCTCTTTTGCGTTATTGACGATTTTTTGCGCTCCGTGTTCGGCAAGGAATTCGCTTTCCTTAAAACCCCACGAAACGCTGATGCACGGGATGCCCGCATTTTTTGCAGTTTCTATATCGACTTCGGAATCGCCGACGTACACGCAGTCTTTTTTTTCCGCTCCGATTTTTTTAATAATTTCAAACACCGAATCGGGTGCGGGCTTCGTTTTGATACCGTCTCTCGTTCCGACGGCGGCATCGAAAAGGCGGGGAAAATACATTTCGGCAAGAATCCGCACGGCTTCATCCGGCTTATTCGAAACAACAGCGGTTTTTATGCCGGACGCGCGCAGAGACGCGAGCAGTTCGGGAATGCCGTCGTAGGGTTTTGTCGCATCGGCGCAGTGAGCTTTATAACGGGCGTTATAATCTTCGAATACTTTATCGAAAAGGGCATCCGCCGTACCTTCGGGCACTGCGCGCCGAATCAATTTTACCGCACCGTTTCCGACAAAGCGCCGCACTTCTTCGCGCGTCCGCTTCGGAAAACCGTTCGCTTCGAGGGCGTAGTTTACGCTTGATGCCAAATCGTCGAGCGTGTCGAGGATCGTGCCGTCCATATCGAAGATAACCGCTTTATAATGCAATCCGCTCATCGCTTTACGCCCCTTATCACCGTGTTCCGAAGTATCCCCGCCGCATCCCGCCGCCGAATCACTGTACGACGATATTGACGAGTTTATCCGGCACGACAATCATTTTAACAATTTTTTTACCTTCGATGTGCTTTGCAGCGCTTTCCTCCGCAAGCGCCGTCTTTTCAAGTTCGTCTTTCGGCGTACCGCTTGCCGCTTGAAAGGTTGCGCGGAGTTTTCCGTTTACCATAACGGCTATCGTTTTCGTATCGTCGGCAGAATATTTTTCGTCGATCGCGGGCCACGATTCGTATGCGACTGTCCCGTCGTGACCGAGTTTTTGCCACAGCTCTTCGCCCAAATGCGGCGCGTAGCACGAAAGCATTTTGACAAAGCCTTCCCACATGACTTTCGGCACGACGGAAAGCTTCGACACTTCATTGATAAAAATCATCATCTGACTGATCGCCGTATTGAACGAAAGGCTTGCCGTATCGTCGCTCACTTTTTTTACCGTTTGCGCGTAGGTTTTCCGCGCAGATGCAAGAGAAGCGTCGTCGAGTGTGCCGAAGATATCGATATCGCCGATTTCCTTTTCGCTCACGTTCCACACTTTTTCGAGAAAGCGGTTTATGCCGACGATGCCCTGCGTATTCCACGGCTTCGACATCGTCAGCGGCCCCATAAACATTTCGTACATGCGTACGCTGTCCGCGCCGTAAAGCTGTATCTCTTCGTCGGGATTTACGACGTTTTTCAGCGACTTGCTCATCTTTGCGACGACGCGTTCGAGTTTTTCACCCGTCGCTTTTTCGATATAGACGCCGTCTTTTTCTTCGACCATGTCGGTTGGCACGAGGGTTTTATTTTTGCGCTCGTATGCAAACGACGTGATCATCCCCTGATTGACCAGGCGGCGGAAGGGTTCTTTCGTAGACACGGCTCCGATATCGTAGAGGACTTTGTGCCAAAAGCGCGCGTACAAAAGGTGAAGCACCGCGTGCTCGGCACCTCCGACATAGAGATCGACCGGCATCCAGTATTTTTCTTTTTCGGGAGCGCAAAAACGCTCGCCGTTGTGCGGGTCGAGATAGCGCAGATAATACCAGCAGCTTCCCGCCCACTGCGGCATCGTGTTCGTTTCGCGTTTCGCTTTTCCGCCGCACTTGGGGCACGTGCAGTTCACCCACTCGTCGATCCCCGCAAGCGGACTTTCCCCCGTGCCCGTCGGCTGATAGGTTTTTACATCGGGCAATACGAGGGGCAAATCCTTTTCGTCGACGGGAACGACGCCGCAGGCCGGGCAATGCACGAGCGGGATCGGCTCGCCCCAATAGCGCTGTCGGCTGAAAATCCAATCGCGCAGTTTATAGTTTACCGCTTCTTTGCCGATACCCTTTTCGGAAAGCCATGCTATCATGTCTTTGATCGTCTGTTTCGTAGCCGTTCCCGTAAAGGCACCGCTGTTGATCGAATACCCGTCCGCACTCGTGCACGCATCGGCGACGTTGAAGATTTCGGGATGCGCTTCGACAAGTTTTCGATATGCCGCCTCGTCTTTTGCGGCGTTCAATAAAATCGCCTGTCCCGCTTTTTCGTCTCCGCCGCCGAGGGAAGCGGCTTCTTCTTTCGATGCGACGACTTTTACGATCGGCAAATCGAATTTTTTTGCAAAGTCCCAGTCGCGCTCATCGTGCGCGGGAACGGCCATAATCGCACCGGTGCCGTACGAAATAAGTACGTAGTCCGAAATCCAAATCGGAATCTCACGACCGTTTACCGGGTCGATCGCATAGCTTCCGGTAAACACGCCCGTTTTATCTTTTGCCAAATCGGTGCGCTCAAGGTCGGATTTTTTTGCGGCGCTTTCGACGTATGCGGCGACGGCTTCTTTTTGCTCGTCGGTCGTAAGCTTTGAAACGAGCGGGTGTTCGGGCGCGATAACCATGTACGTCGCACCGAAAAGCGTGTCCGCTCGCGTCGTGTAAACCGTGAGCTTATCTCCGCTCGCTTTGCCGTCTTTGCCTGCGACAGCGAAATCGACTTCTCCTCCCGTCGATCGTCCGATCCAGTTTTCCTGCATGAGCTTGACGCTTTCAGGCCAATCGAGTTCGTCCAAATCTTCGAGCAATCTGTCGGCGTACGCGGTGATCTTTAAAACCCACTGCCGGATCGTTTTGCGCGTAACGGGAGAACCGCAGCGTTCGCATTTTCCTTCTTTGACTTCTTCGTTTGCGAGCCCCGTCTTGCAGCTCGGACACCAGTTTATCGGAGAATCCGTTTCATAAGCGAGACCGCGCTTGTACAGCTGTAAAAAAATCCACTGCGTCCATTTATAATAAGTTTCTTTGCACGTGATGACGCACCTGTCCCAATCGTAGGAAAAACCGAGCGCTTTGATCTGCTGCGTAAAGTGTTCGATGTTCGCCATCGTCGAAGTTGCCGGATGCGTGCCCGTTTTAATCGCATAGTTTTCGGCGGGCAAACCGAATGCGTCGTAGCCCATCGGATGCAAAACATTGTACCCGTTCATGCGGAGATAGCGGCAATAGATATCGGTCGCCGTATAACCTTCCGGGTGTCCGACGTGTAAGCCCGCGCCGCTCGGATACGGAAACATATCGAGAACGTAGCGCCGCTTTTCTTTCGGCACCGATTCGTCTTCCGTCGTTTTGAAGGTTTTATTTTTTTCCCAATATTTTTGCCACTTAGGTTCGATCGATTCAAAAGGATATTTTGACATAGGTACTCCAATCGTTTTGTGCGCACTGCAAATTATTTTCGCGTTTTTCATTATACTTGCACGGAAAGGCAGTGGCAAGACGGAGCGCGAAGATTTCGAGCAGTGCGGAACTTGCAACGAGCGCGGAGCGCGAAGTTCCCCGCGCAGAAATTTCCGCGCGTCTCCCATAAAAGAAAAATGCGATGAGCGTTTTTCGACTCTCGACTTAAAAAAGCAAAATCGGTTCTAAAAATCCGTCGCACCGTTTCCGCAAGCTTCGCATTGCGTTTACGCGTCTCAGTTTTATCAATCGCTGCAGCGCTCTATGCGCTGATCGGAGAGCTTTTCCAAATCCGCACCGTATTTTTTTATCAAAAGAGAAGCCGCACCCCTATCATCATCTCCGCGGGCACGGCGCTTTAATATTTCGAGGAACGGGGCAAGCACAAAGGCTCTTTCGCGCATTCTCGGATGCGGGATCGTAAGAGTTTCGTCGTCGATTTCCATATCGCCGAAAAGTTCGATATCGATGTCGAGGGAACGAGGTCCGAAGCGCACTTCTTTTTTACGGTTGCGTCCGTACTTCGCTTCAATCTTGTGAATTTCGGCAAGGAGATCGTGCGGCGTAAGCCCTTCGCGGACGGCGCCGCAGACGACCATATTGTAAAAATCGCTTTGATCGGCGATGTAGAGCGCCTGTGTGCGGTACAGCGAAGAAGCGGCAAACGTAACGAAAAGCGGGCGCAGCTCCGCACAGGCCGCCTTTACTATATCGATCGACGGCATGGAGCGGTACGGCATATTCGAGCCGATACCGAGCGTCACTTCATGCAATCAAAAAAGCTCCTCTTCGTTCGCCGCGGGTTTTACCCCCGCCTTTACCCCGTCGCTTTTTTTCACATCGGCGGCAGAGCGAGCATCCGCTTTTTGTGCGGCGGGTTTTGCCGCTTCCGCTTTTGCGTCGGCTTTTCCCGCATCGCCCTTTGCCGCGCCGTCTTTCATCTTGAGCGCTTGCCCCGGAAAGAGTTCGGCGCGCAATTTTTTTTCGATATTTGCGGCAAAGTCTTTATTCGTTTCGAGGAACTGCACCGCGTTTTCTTTACCCTGCCCGATTTTATCTTCTCCCGCAGAATACCACGCGCCGCGTTTTTCGATGAGGCCGTGCTTTACCGCAGAATCGAGGAGGCTCGCCGAAGCGGATACGCCTTTTCCGAAATAGATGTCGAGCTCGACTTTGCGGAACGGAGGGGCGACTTTGTTTTTGACGACTTTTACGCGCACGCGGTTTCCCATCGCGTCTTCGTCGCCCTTCCCTTCGATCGATTCTATGCGGCGGATTTCGAGACGCACCGACGAATAAAATTTAAGCGCATTGCCGCCCGTCGTCGTTTCCGGATTTCCGAACATGACGCCGATCTTCATGCGGATTTGATTTATAAACACGAGGATCGCATTCGACTTGCCGATGATCGCCGTGAGTTTTCTGAGCGCTTGGCTCATAAGGCGCGCCTGCAAACCCATGTGGCTGTCGCCCATTTCTCCTTCGATTTCCGCCTGCGGAGTTAAAGCCGCGACAGAGTCTATGACGATGATATCGACCGCACCCGAGCGGATCAAATCTTCTGCGATCTCAAGCGCCTGCTCTCCCGTGTCCGGCTGCGATACCCAAAGATCGTCGATATTGACGCCGAGGCTTTTCGCATACTGGGGGTCGAGGGCGTGCTCCGCGTCGATAAAAGCGGCGATGCCTCCGAGCTTTTGCGCTTCGGCGATCGCATGGAGGGCAAGCGTCGTCTTTCCCGAAGACTCCGGCCCGTACATTTCGATGATGCGTCCGCGAGGATACCCTCCGATGCCGAGCGCTTCGTCGAGCAAAATCGAGCCGGAGGGGACTACGTCGAAACCCGCTGTATCCGCCTTCGTGCCGAGCTTCATCAGAGAACCCGCGCCGTATTGCTTTTCGATCTGGAGCCGAGCGGCTTCCAAAGCCTTTAATTTTTCCGACTTATCCGCCATCTGGTTTACAGCTGCCGTTGCCATTACACACCTTCCTTTATCAATTTTTTTCCGCACCGCTTTCGCACAAAACGGGGCGCCGCAAAACTCGGACAGACTCCCGAAATCGACTCGATTTTTTTAGAGCTGCCCTCTATATATATCGCCGAAACTTTGTCGTTTTACGCGGAAATCACATAAAAAACTGCAGTTTACGGCGTTTCGAGAAAATCCTTTACGCTTTGATACACCGACCGCCCTTCAAGATTCATCTTTCCGTTATCGAATACGATCTTTCCGAGCACTTTGACCGGAAGCGAGCTCGTAATCCCCGGATCGGATCGGAATTGCACCGGCACGATGCCGACGACTTTTTCCATCGTTTCGTAGCCGACAAGCAGATCGAAACGGTATGAAGTACCCTGCGTGACGGCATTTGAAACGCGTCCCGACCAGACGGCATAACAATCTTCGTAGAGCACGGGATTTTTCACCGCATCTTCATACGAGGGATTGTCGGCTATCGTGTCGAAAGTCGGAGGTGAAAGATAGCTCATCAAAACGCGCGCTTTTTGTTTGATCGAAAGCGATGCGTTCGAATGCAAGATCCGGTTGATTTCGCTCTGCGCCGCATTGTCGCGATAGGCTTGAAAATACCGCTGAGAACGCGCATAGCTTTCGGTTATCTCTTTGTTCGACAGGATAAACGCATAGGCCGAAGACGCCATATCCTTTTCCTGAGCGAATTTCGTTTCGTCGGAAGAAAGCGCGAGCGCCGATAAGTCCGCCCTCTCCCCCTCAGGAGCGTTTCGCGGAAATCGGATAATGAGCAGCATAAAAAGCGCTCCCAGCACGCAGGCCGCCGCAGGAACGGCGATTCCTAAAATCTTTCCGATATTCACACCGAGCGGCGGATAAAACCGTTCGATCTTTCCGCTGTCTATCCATCGGCAAATCGTATCGTAATCGCCCCGCGTTCGAATAAATTCGAGCGCCCTTTTTGCGGTTTTATTTTCGGGATCGCCGTCGAGCACTTCGAGATAATACTGCACCGCGCGGTCGGTATTGCCCCGCCGCAAAAAAAGAGCGGCTTGTCCCAAAAGCAAGCCGGTATCGGTGAGCTTTATCTCCCGCGCCTTTTGATAATACATCGACGCCGTTCCCGCGTCTCCCGCATAGAGACACGCGTGTGCGAGCAAAATATAGTAATCGAAATTGCCTTCGTAAATTTCGCTTCGCCCTTCGAGGAGCTTTATCGCAGAAGGGAAATCTCTGCGAGAGAGCATTTTTGAAGCGACATCGAGAACATCGCGCGGCATATTTATCGCCGCCTCAGCTGCTCGAGGATCGCATCGAGTTCCGCGTTGAGTTCCGCGAGTTCATCCGCATCGGCATCGTAATCGCTCAATGCCTGTATTCTTTGCAAAAGAGAAGCGACGTACGCTTTGTCGAGCTTCCATTCGGGGACGGCGCTTTCATCGCCGACGATCGCTTTCGAGTTTTCATTCGCTTTATCATCCACAGGAAGCGTTTTATCGAAAGAAGCGATATATGCGCCACCTTTCGGCACAGTCCCGTCGGAGGAAAGCGCGATATAAAAAACGACTTCCGCTTCCGCCCCGCTTTCGAGCGACGCTTTCGGCCAATTTACCGCGAGCGCGGAATTGTTGTACGACGTCACGCTGTCGAAAGAACGGACGGGAACAAAAACCGGAGACCACATCGGAAGGGAAAGCACGTCTTTATTGCCGAGCGTCGCCTCTTCGATCTTTGTCGTATCCGCTCCGTACAATAAAAACTGCACGGCCGCTTCCTGCCCCCGCGACAAAATCCAGCGGGATGCGCTCATATCGTGAAACTGCGTTTCCGCATTGATCGATTTTATATCCGCCGTCGAAAAATGCGTTTTCGTCTTTTCTCCGAGCACCGTATCGAATACGCCCTTGAGCGCAAAGGTGTTCGTTTTTTTTCCCGCGTTGACGACGGAAATGCGAACTTTTACGATATCGTCGAAAGAGCTTTCGGGAGACCTTGCAAACGAAAAATCGACCGTAACATCTGCAATTTTGTGCAGCTTATAGACGAGCGTTCCGCCGTCGGGATTTGCAGTCGCACCCGTTGCCGCTCCGCCGGACGAACTTAAACGGTATTCTTTTTTTCCGGCGAGGAGGGAAAAATACGTCGACGTAAACGCATCCGCTCCTGAAAGAACCGCAGTTTCGCTCCCGTCTTCTCCGAGCGCATAGAGCTGAAAGGTTCCCCGCTCCCCGCGAAGCACGAGTTTTGCGTTTCCCGAAGATACGGTCACGGTCTTCGCGTCCGCACCCTCTTTCGCAAAAAGATATCCGGACAACGATAAGACGAAACAGACGGCAAAGACGGCGCCGCGCAAAAAGACTCGCCCGTTCACTGTGCCTCCTCCTTCATGAGCGCTTCCGCTTCGCGCGCTTTCGCTTTGAGGCGCAGCACGCGCTCGTTCGCTTCGGCTTTTTGAGAAGCAAGTTTATTTTGCAGATCGGTAAGCTCCGCCTGCAGGCGTTTATTTTCCGCCGCGAGCGCTTCGTTTTTTTTCTGCAAATCGGCCGCCCTTTTTTCGCTCCCCGAAGAAGTGACGCTCACCGCATCGTACATGTGCAGCTGCTTTTCGTAATCTTCTTTTGCCGCCAAATACGCTTCTCCCGTTTTTTTCAGGAGATATAATAATTTTTCTTCACGCGTGCGCTGTGCGATCGCTTCAATGCGATGTTCGGCCGCCTGAGCTTTTGCATCGGAGGAAAATTCGCGTACGATGCGCTCGTACAGCGGAAGCGCTTCATCGTAATTGTAGCCGACATAAAAGGATTCGGCGATCCAAAACAAAGCCGACGCGTACATTTCGTGATCGGCATACTGATGACAAAAATCGCTCAAAAGCAAAACCGCTTTTTCATAGTCTCCGAGATAAAAAGACGCACGCCCTTTTTGATACTGCACGTAGGATTCATACGGACCGCCCTGAAAAACCCGAAGGTAATAATCGCAATCGGCGAGCGCTTCGGCATACGCGCCGGCATACATTTCCGCCGCGATGAGCATATAGCGCGTATCAGCCGTATCATTTTCGGGATAGGCGGCCGCTTTACGGAGCGAAATCATCGCCGAATACCAATCGCCCGATTTAAATGCATCGCAGCCTTGAGCGAGAGCGACCTGCCCTTCACGGGATGCGGAAAAAACGGCCGCCGCACAAAAAACAAAGACGGCAAGGACGAGCGCAAAACGTTTTACGGTATCGATCATATCGACTCCAAATCGAATTCGCCTTTGAAAAATGCGGAGCCAGATACGAGGATATCGGCACCCGCACCGATAACGAGAGGCGCCGTCGCTTTGTTGACGCCGCCGTCGACGGAAATATCGAATGAAAGATTTTTTTCCTTTTTGATTGCAGCGAGCGCTTCGATTTTTTTAACACACGACGGAATAAAGGCTTGCCCGCCGAAGCCCGGATTGACCGTCATGACGAGCACGAGATCGACGAAGGGCAAAATTTCGGAAAGCGCGGAAACGGGCGTCGACGGTACGAACGCGATGCCCGCTTTTTTGCCAAGCGATTTGATGCGCTCGATGAGCCGGTGAACGTGTACCGTTCCTTCGATGTGAAAAGTGATCCAGTCGGCGCCGCAATCGGCAAAAGCATCGACTTGAAGCTCGGGATGTTCGACCATGAGGTGGACGTCGAACGGCAACTTCGTATGCGGTCTCAGCGAAGCGATAACCGGCTGCCCGTATGAAATCTGCGGCACGAAGCTTCCGTCCATCACGTCGATGTGCACGGAAGCGCTGCGTTTTTGTTCCATCAATGCGAGTGCCGCTTTCAAATTCACAAAATCGGCGGAAAGCAGCGACGGAGAAAGCCTAATCGTACTCATTTTATCCATTATATCAGAATACGGGTAAACTGTCTATTATCTCGCGGAGCATCTAATGCCGCCGCACCCTGCGGGTTAAAGACATCGCTTTTCACACGCTTTTCACATCGTTGACAGTCATATTCGTTTTATGCTATAGTTACAAAACAATCATTATTCAGTAATTTTTTCAGAGGAGTTCGATAAACCATGTCAGGACACAGTAAATGGTCAACGATTAAACATGCAAAAGGAATCGCCGACGCAAAACGCGGCCAAATGTTTACAAAATTTATTAAAGAAATTTCAATCGCTGCGCGCATGGGCGGCGGAGACCCGAACTCGAATCCCAGACTCCGCACCGCCATCTTAAAAGCGCGCGCGTCGAGTATGCCGAAAGACAATATCGAACGCGCGATCAAAAAAGGTACCGGCGACACGGACGGAAAAACCTACGAAGAGCTCGTCTACGAAGGATACGGACCGGGCGGAGTGGCCGTCCTTGTCGAAACGCTTACCGACAATAAAAACCGCGCGGCAGCCGACGTACGCAACATCTTCGACAAAAACGGCGGAAAGCTCGGCGTAACGGGTTCGGTTTCCCGCATGTTTGCGCGCAAAGGAACGATCGAATACGACGCCGAAAAAGTATCGGAAGATACGGTTATGGAAGTCGGTCTCGAAGCGGGCGCGGACGATATCGTAAACGACGGCGGTATCATCACCGTGACGACCGATCCTTCCGCTTTCGACGGCGTACTCGAAGCGTTGCAGGAAAAGGGACTCGAATCGCTTTCCGCGCAAGTGGGCATGGTCGCCGATACGAACGCGCAAGTCGATGCGGCGACGGCCGAAAAAGTGCAAAAGCTCATCGACAAGCTCGAAGAAAACGACGACGTGCAAAACGTATACACAAACGTCGAATATCCCGACGATTTCGAACCCGCAGAGTAAAACGCGTTTCAATTTTTTGCAGCCAATATTTTCTGTGCAGGCGGTATGTATGAACCTCTGAAAAACCTATCCGGTTTTCAGAGGTTTTTTTGTTAGAAAACGGTTCACGTGCAGTACGTGGGTGGATTGCAACGATATTGCTCGGCGCTCCCGACTGCAATTCCTTATTACGATGTTTACGGCGCGCTGTGTGATAGGGATACGCTCGCTCACGAGTTCAAGTCCCGAATCTTTTTTTGATTGCGATTAATATGTTAAGAAGTTATTTTTTCCTGAAATATTCGAATATGCCCGGAGGGGGACTTGAACCCCCATGAGCGTACGCTCACTAGCACCTGAAGCTAGCGTGTCTGCCAATTCCACCATCCGGGCGGATGTTCCAGTATAATAGCAAAATATCGACGCTGCGTCAATTCGTTCTTTTATCGAGAACAAAATATCAATTTTGGAGACTGTTGAATTAGTGTGCGCTCGCGCACATATATATCCGCGAGTTTTCGAAAGAAAACTCGAAATTAAACGAGTCGCGCCATTTCATCGGCTCGTTTAAACCTTTGTTTTTTTACGCCTGCTCTTTTCCGAGCGCAGCGATTTTTTGCAGCGTCTGTCCCGCATACGCTCTCACTTTTGCATCGTACTCGGGGTACAAAAGGCGGGCGAGTATATCTTTGCCGTGCCGATAAAAGGCCGGGCGTCCCATAAAGCGGCATATCGAAAAGACTGCGTCACACAGGGTTTGCAAAAGTCGCGTATTTTGTGCGGGTATCGTACGGAACGCTTTGTCGAGCGAATCGAGCATACTGCCCGAAGGATCGTATGCACATTCTCCTGCCTGTGTGATGAGCATCGGCAAATGTACGCCGATCCCTTCGGCATCGATGAGGCGCGCGATGATTTCGCTTTCGGCGCTCGTGCCGAATCGTGAAAGCTGCTTGAACATCGCGTCGGTGCCGGCAACGTCTTCGATAAAAATCGAACGTTTTTCGCGTCTTCCCGCAGATGATGCGTTTGCGATCGCCGAACGGTAAGCATCGCACGCGCTGCGCAATTCCGACATCCACGATTTTTCGAGCGGACCGTACATACCGCTTTCGAGCGCCGCCCGTCGTTCGCTTCCGGTTAATCCCGCATCGAGTTTTCCCTCGATTTCATATATATCGTAAAGCGGAGTTTCTTTTGCAAAAAATGCGCCGTAATTTCCTCGATCCTGTCTTTGCAGCTTTTCGCCTCCGACATTCTGTACGACGCGGAAACCCGCGATCGTCCACGATTTTTTGCACACGATGAGGTAGCCGCTTTCGGTATACAGAAGATAATTCCACGGATCGGAGGTGCCGTTCATGTCGGGAAGGCGCACGCTCCACACGACGCTTTCGCGTTCGGTACAAAAGACAGCTCCTTTTGCATCCGCGAACGCCATGCCGCGCAAAAAGGGCTTGACATACGAAATGCGCAAAACGTCGATATCGGAAACGCGATAATGCGTTGCAGCCTCTCCGTCGGACAGTTTATAAAACGTGACGGCGGCATCTTCTCCTGCAGGCTGCACGAGCGCGGCTCGTGTCGTCGAATAGGGGATAAAAAAACTGCCGTCGTTTGCGAGAAGCGGAAGTCCGCCTGCCGTTCGGGAAAGCGCCCACTTTGTCGTCGTTTTATTTTTGCCGTCGAGTGCGCATAACCCTGCGCCCCCCGATTTCAGCGTCACGAGAATGCCGCCTTGCGGGGATGAAACGCAGGACGCGACGATTCCGGTAAACGCGAATTTTTCCATAATTTCCCCGAACGGCGATATGCGAAGTGCGGCGGTTCTGCCGCCGTCCGGTTTTGCAAGCAGAACGACGATGCTCCCGTCGGGCAGTTCCTGTATCGGCTGCATATCTTGCTCCTCGGTTCGGATATGCCACTTGCACACGCCCTTGATGCCGTAGCATGCGATGTCATTTTTTCCGCACACGAAGATGCGCGCATCCCGCCCGATAAACGGAGAAGCTGCAAGCGTAAAGGGTACGCGAACCGACCACAGCGAAAGTCCTTCGGGATTTAAAAGCGTGAGCGTATTGCCGCGGAAAACGGTTAAAAGGAAATCGCCGTCGAGTACGGTGAGGTAGGGGCTGATTCTACCGCCCATTTCCTTTTGCCAGAGGACGGTACCGTCGTCGCGTGAGGCATACACTGTACGGCCGTCGGTGAGGACTGCAAAACCGTAGGACGTCGCCTGCGGAGGCGCGATGATTTTACCGTTGAGCGTCAGCGTCCAATTCGGCTCTTCGGTTGCAAAATCGCGCCGAAGGGTTGCACGGCTTTGTGAAAAAAGCGTATTTTCAACCGAAAATATTAAAAAGAGTATAAAGCTGTATAGAAATTTAGACAATCCTTGCATTCTGCCTACCTTATTCGGCTCGTTTTTCAAAGATTGCCAAGCTTTCGATGTGGCACGTATTCGGATAAAAATCGAGCAGAGAAAGAGATGTGAGGTGATAGCCCGAACGGACAAGCTTTGCCGCATCGCGCGCGTGCGTTGCGGGATCATATGAAAGCGAGCGTATGTGGGGAATGCCGCTTTTACAAAGCCAGTCGCACGTTTCTTTTTCCATTCCGCTCCTCGGCGGATCGGCGACGGCGGCGTCGAAAAGCGGAGCGGTTTTTGCAAAATTGCGTACCCACGTTTTTCCGCTGACACCGAAACTCGCGTGCCGTTTTCCCGCCATATTTTGTTCGGCAAAGACGAGGGCATCGCGGTTGTGTTCGACGAGCGTTACGTGTTCGAAACTGTCCGAAAGAAAAACGGAAAAGGTGCCGCAGCCCGCATACAAGTCGAGCGCGTTTTTTCCCGAAAGACCGTCACATACTTTTTCGATTGCGCGCTCGAGCACATCGATATTCGATTGAAAAAACCCCCGGACGTCAAAGCCGATTTCTTTTCTTCCGAGTGCGATTTTTACCGCCGTATCGGGCGATGCAAGCGTTCCCGAAAATCGCTTAGGAGGCGTTTTGATTTTTTTTCCGCGCGCACTTTGCACGGTTTTTACCGTTTCCGATTCTTCCGATTTCGCGCACTGTACCGAAACGATTTTTTTGCCGTTCGAATTCGCGCTTACGACTCTTTCGTCGCCGAATATGCGGAGGAGACCGCGCGGACGCTTTTCGAAAGCCGTTTCGGAAAGCCACGCGTTCACTGCATCCGTCGCGACCGTGCAGCGAGTTACAGGTACGATCGATTCCCCGTTGCGTACGACAAGCCCGCCATCGTGCAGCAAAAACCGCGCGCGGTAGCCCGTGCTTTTTCCAGCAACCACATCGATTTCCGGCACATCGATTCCCGCCCGCAAAAAGCAGTCGGCGAGCACCGATTTTCGAAGCTCGCGCTGATACGCATCGTCTATATGCATCATATTGCAACCGCCGCAGATTCCGTAATACGGACACAGGGGAATCCGTCTGTGAGATGACGGCGCGATGATGCTCACGATTTCGGCTTCATCGTAATCGCGTTTTGAAGAGATGATTTCGATGTCGAGCATTTCGCCCGGAATCGCATAGGGGATAAAGACCGCTTTGCCGTTTACCCGCGCAATGGACGCTCCGCCGAACGCAAGTTTTTCCGCCGTAACGCTTATAGGCATACCGCACAATGATAGCGTGAAACGCAGCCCTTTTCAACGCGCGAGGCGTAAGTGAGAGGCTTTAGGTAATCCATGTCTTCATCATGAAAGGATATTAAGGTGAGTTTTCGATATGCTCTATACAAAGTGTAGAGAGGCTGTTTCAAAACTCGATTACTTTGCTCATCGCATAATACGGTGCGTATATCGGGAAAATTTGCCGATATGATAGATATGGGTAAAGCCCTTCGCCTCTTGCCGCTTTTTGTTTTTTTCTCCGCTTTTCTTTGTGCGCAAACGGAACTCGACGCGCGTACGATTGCCGCTATGTACGGCTGGGACTACGTGAGCGTTCCCGAACGGGAGACGGTAAACTTTCCCGCATTGCTCGAAGGCATTTGGACGGGAGATGACCGCTACGTATTTTTTGTACCGGAGAATACTGCAGAAAAGGCGGCAGTGAAACCGACCGATATCGCCCTTATCTTAAAAACGTATTACGGCTGGTTTTACGACAGAGCGGCGGAACCCGAAGCCTTTGCAGAACAGTCCGAACGATTTTTGTGTACTGCGACGACAAAAGAAGCCGAGCGTCTTACGGTGACGGCGGAAGACCTTTTGAATCGTCCCCCGCGCTACGATGCAAACGGAAATGTCCTTCCCTATGAGAGCGGCGCGTGGGAACTCGTCGTCAAATACAACGGCAAAAAAAAATACGAAACGCGCATCCCCGTCGCCGTCATCGGAAACGAACTTTATCTCGATTTTGTACTCCGTGTCGATTCGGTCGGCAGTCCCTCCGCGCTCTTAGGCGGCGAGCTTAGGGGTTATTGGCAGGGTGTGTGCAAGCGGCAGAGCATACGTCTTGCACCCTATCCGAGAGCGCCTGAAATACGCTCGTACTATGTAAGCGATGACGGTATGTACGTGCTCCGTTTTTGGGAGACGACGATGCCGTACACGGACGACCTCGCGTCCTTCGACGACACGGGGAAAACTTTTTCCGTCGCAAAGCATATCGTTTCGAGCGCGAGCATCTTTACCTGCGTGACGGGACGAAGTAATCGCATCAGAAATATCGTAAAGACGCCGATCGATTTCGGCGATTACAAGCTCGATGAAACGGGGATGATATGCGTTTTCGGAAAACCGTATATGACGAAAGTGCTCGGTAAAGACAGCGCGCCCGGCTTGATGCAAATCGTCGCCGAAGCGAACTCGCGCCGAAAAGATCCGCCTCCGCCGCTTTTCCCTCCGAGCGATTTGAATTGGCATTGGGATCTCATCGCCCTTCTTGAAAAAGATAATACGCTCGTGCGGGAAGTCCGCTTGAGACAGCGCGTATTTGCCGAAACGAAAGGCGAAGGCGGAAAAATCGACGCGCTTGCGGCATCCATGTACGGCACGCATTTGAAGCTGCAGGAGGACGCGCTGAAAATTTCCGATGAAGCGCGAAAAAAAATAAAAGCCGTGCGATGATAAAAGCGGGGGACTATGTGCGGGGAACTTCGCGCATCGCGCTCTTGACGTACCGTCAAAAAATTTGTTATAGTCTTCGGGCATTGCAAATGCGCTACGGTGCCTGTAGTTCAGTGGTAGAGCGCCAGATTGTGGATCTGGTTGTCGTGGGTTCAATCCCCACCAGGCACCCGCTTTTCTTAATTAATAAAACGGTTACCCGACGATGTGTCCGCGAGCCGGACGTTCGGTGCGGCGCCAAATCCTGCAAAAGCGTTTATAGCTCAACTGGATAGAGCAACGGACTTCGAATCCGTAGGTTGCGTGTTCGAGTCACGCTAAACGCAATGTTCCCTCATCCGCACCGTCTTCGCCGATTCCTGCAGTACTGCAAAAAACCTGCCGTGCTACAAAAAAATCGTCAGGGCTTACGCATGAAAAATGTATACACGGAAAAAAGCGTATAATATATAAAAAAGGCGGAACGCGAGGCAGCGGCAATGCCGCCGAGCCGCTCTGACCGATGGCAAGCAAAATTTCGAAGAAATTTTGCGCAGTTCGATTCCAATCACGGTCTGCCGCGGCACTTGCAACGAGCGCGAAGCGCGAAGTTCCCCGCGCAAACGGCAGGGCTGTTGCCGGGAGTGCAGCCGATTTTTTTACGGTAATGGTTATTTTTTGGGGAATATAGATTCTCATGCGTAAGCCCTAAAAAAATCGTACGACGTACTTGCCATTTTATTTTATTTTTGCTATAGTTACAACATTCAGCCACTGTCGTGGATTGAGTACGGGCCATTAGCTCAGCTGGTAGAGCAACAGACTCTTAATCTGTGGGTCGTCGGTTCGAAGCCGGCATGGCTCAAGCCTTGTGTGAGACGAGAAGGCACGCACTCTTTATGCGAGAGTGGTGAAACGGCAGACACGCCGGATTTAGGTTCCGGTGCCTTACGGCGTAAGGGTTCAAGTCCCTTCTCTCGCAATTCCGTTGCCTGAGGTGTTGCGACATACAGATTTGCGGGAATAGCTCAGTGGTAGAGCGCCACCTTGCCAAGGTGGATGTCGCGGGTCCAACTCCCGTTTCCCGCTCGAGTACCGAAGCTTACAGCGCCGGAAAACGCAAAGAATTATTTGCGGGAATAGCTCAGTGGTAGAGCGCCACCTTGCCAAGGTGGATGTCGCGGGTCCAACTCCCGTTTCCCGCTTGAAACCAAAAGCGATTCGGAGCAATCTGAATCGCTTTTTTTATTCGTACGGAGATTACTGGTAAGGAGCGAAGCGTGGAACTCAAAAAAGAATTCACCGACCTTGAAAAATCGGCGGTAAAACTCACCGTCACCGTTTCACAAAAAGACGTCGCGGCCGCATACGCGGAAACGCTCGGCAAATATCTAAAGCAGGCGCAGATCCCCGGCTTCAGAAAAGGTCACGTGCCGGCGAATATTCTCGAGCGCAAATTCGGAGACGGCATCAAAGCCGATACGGTAAGCGATATAATCGACAAAGCGCTCAACGAAATCTTTGAAGACGATGCGGAAAAGGCAAACCGCCCTCTCCCCTACGCCGAGCCCGTCATGGAAAAAATGCCGGAACTCGACGCTGCAAAAGATTTAAGTTTTTCGCTCACCTACGACGTGTATCCCAAAGTCGACGTTAAAAACTTTTCGGGCATTACGATAAAAGAGCCGCAGGTCGTAATCGGCGACAAAGAGATCGATGAAGAACTCAAAGCCGTACAGGAGCGCAATGCGGTCGTCATCGACAAAAAAGACGATGAAAAAGTCGAAAAGGACAATATCGTCACGATCAATTATGCCGAACTCGACGAAAACGGAAACGAAATCGCAGGGACAAAGCGCGAAGACTTCGTCTTTACAGCGGGAACGGACGGTACGTTCTACCGCATCGACGACGACGTCATCGGCATGAAAAAAGGCGAAACGAAAACGATTACGAAAACATACGCAAAAGACGACAAAAACGAAACACTTGCGGGTACGACAAAAAAAATCGGCGTAACGGTTACCGCAATCAAAATACGCAATCTTCCCGCGCTCGACGACGAACTTGCGCAGGACGTGAGCGAAAAATACAAAACGCTCGACGACTTAAAAAAAGATATCGTAAAAAATATGGAAAGCGCGAAGGAGCGGCGCATCGTGGAAATCAAAAACAACGATCTGCTTTCCCAGCTCGTCGAAAAAAATCCCTTCGATATCCCTTCTTCCATGCTCAATGCGGAACTCGAGAACCGCTGGTATTCGATGGCGCAGCAGTTTCAGACGACGCCGGAACAGCTTGACAAAATGTTTTCGTCGGCAAAACAGACGAAAGCCGATATACTCAAAGAGTGGGCGCCCTCAAGCGAAAAAATGCTTAAAAGCAGAATCATCGTAGACAATTTGATCCGCGCGCGCAATATTTCCGTTACGCCCGAAGATGTCGAAGCGCGTTATAAAGAAATCGCCGACAGGGGCGGCATAAGCGTCGACGAAGTGAAAAAACACTACGAAGATGCAAAAGCGAAAGAATATCTCATCGACGACACAAAAGAGCAAAAGCTTTACGCCGAACTGTATAAAGAAGTGAAAACGGTAAAGGGAGATACGATGTCATTCGCCGATTTGTTTAAAGGGGAAAGCAACTGAACCCACGCCGCCTCGTTTTTTTAGTATATTGTAGTAATACAGGATGTGACTATGAATGAACGGATGAACACGCTCGTCCCCTCCGTCATCGAGCGGAGCGGAAACGTCGAGAGATCCTATGATATTTTTTCACGGCTGCTCAAAGACAGAATCATCTTTATCGACGGGGAGATAAACGACATTACGGCGGACTTGGTCGTCGCGCAAATTCTCTTTCTCGAATCGGAAAATCCCGATAAAGACATCAGCATATACATAAACAGTCCCGGAGGATCGGTTACCTCAGGTCTTGCGATCTACGATACCATGCAGTACGTCAAGTGCCAAATCCAAACGATCTGCATGGGACAGGCTGCAAGCATGGGTGCAATCCTCCTCGCAGGCGGCACTGCGGGAAAAAGGTTCGCCCTTCCCTCTTCGCGCGTTATGATCCACCAGCCGTGGGGCGGCGTGCAGGGACAGGAAAGCGACATTTCGATCCAGGCAAAAGAAATCGTGCGCTTGAAAAAATTGACGATCGATTATTTTGCGCACCACACGAAAAAGACGATCGAACAGGTCGCTTCCGATATGGAACGCGATTTTTATATGTCGGCCGAAGACGCGCTCGCATACGGCATAGTCGATCACATTATGCCGGGGAGAAAAAAGCAATGAAACGATTCGGAAGCGACGCGCAGTTTTGTTCGTTTTGCGGAAAACCCGCAGACGCATCGCGTCATCTTGTAGGAGCGCCTTCAGGCAATATCCACATCTGCAATCAGTGCGTTGCCGTCTGTCAGAGCATGCTCGATCAGGAAGAAGGAGAAGTCGCGCCGATTACGATGAGCGATGTGCCGACTCCGAAAGAGTTCAAAGAATACCTCGATGAATATGTCGTCGGACAGGACGAAGCGAAAAAGACGCTTTCCGTCGCCGTGTACAACCACTATAAACGCATGTCGGTTCCGAAAAGCATGCGCAAAGACGACGACGTGCTCATCGAAAAATCGAACATACTGCTCATGGGGCCGACCGGAAGCGGAAAGACGCTGCTTGCAAAAACGCTCGCGCAAAAGCTCAAAGTACCCTTCGCCATTGCCGATGCGACGACGCTCACCGAAGCGGGCTATGTCGGAGAAGACGTCGAAAACGTGCTTTTAAAATTGATAAACGCTGCAAACGGCAATATCAAAGCTGCCGAGCGCGGTATCATCTTTATCGACGAAATCGACAAAATTTCGCGCAAAAGCGAAAATACGTCGATCACGCGCGACGTGTCGGGTGAAGGCGTACAGCAGGCGCTTTTGAAAATCATCGAAGGTACGCACGCGAGCGTTCCGCCGCAGGGAGGACGCAAGCACCCGAATCAGGAGATGATCGATATCGACACGACGAATATCCTCTTTATCTTGGGCGGAGCTTTCGTCGGCCTTGAAAAGATCATCGAACAGCGCACTGCGGAGCGCGCGATGGGCTTCGGCAGCAACGTCGGTATGATGAACGAAGAAGAGCGCATGAACCTGCTCAACCGCTGCACGCCCGACGATCTCGTCAAATTCGGCATCATCCCCGAACTGATCGGACGCATGCCCATCACCGTCGCGCTCAAAGAACTCACGCGGGACGATTTGGTGCGCATCCTCACCGAGCCGAAAAACGCGATCACCAAGCAGTTTCAGGCGTCTTTCGCCCTCGACAACGTCAAACTCGAATTCACCGATGAAGCGATCGGGGAGATCGCCGACGAAGCCGTCCGCCAAAAAACCGGCGCGCGCGGACTTCGCAGCATCGTCGAAAAAATGCTGCAGGATATCATGTACGAACTCCCGTCGATCAAAGACCGCGAGCAAAAAAAGCTCGTCGTTTCGAAAGACATCGTGCAAAATAAAACCCATCTCGACGTAGGCTCGCTTTTGACGGCGTAAATGCGAAGCGCGGACGATTTTACAATATCGTCCGCAGCGCATTCGATCATTTGTACATCGGTGGATTAAAGCTTAACCGTATTCCCGCTTGCATCATATTTATACATCGCCCACTTCTTGGCTTTTGCGTTGTCGAAGGCTGCTTTCAGTTCCGAAGGAGCGCTAAAGTCTTTGAGATTGCCTTCGGGAACGCCGGTCTTTTCGGTGTACAGATAACATAGTACGGAATATACGTAGGAAGCCGGGATCTGCGGTAAATCATTAAAGATTTTTATAAACGCTTGGGTATTAAGCCGGTTGCCGGTGCAGTCAAGACTTCTCAAAGCGATGCAACCCTGTACGTTAAGCTCGGTAAGCCGATTGACGCGGCACCGTAGCGTATCCAATTTGCTTAAGCCTTGTACGTTAAGGGATGTAAGCCGATTACCGTAGCAGAGAAGCTCTTGCAAAGCACTTAAGTCCTGCACGTTAAGTTCGGTAAGCCGATTGCCGCTGCACCACAGATCTTGCAAATCGTGTAAGCCCTGTACGTTAAGGGATGTAAGCTGATTATTGTAACAGTGCAGCTTTTTTAAAGCGGTGCAGCCTTGTACGTCAAGGGCGGTAAGCCGATTGCTGCTGCAGTCAAGCTCTTGCAAAGTACTTAAGCCCTGTACGTTAAGGGCAAGCAGTTTATTGGAATTGCCGTCGGCAGCGATGCCGCACTTAAGCTCGATGATGTTGCCTTTCAGGATGACGGTCGTACCCTTTGCGTGCAGTTTTGTTTCCCAGTTATTAATTGTAAGCTTCGTTTCGGTACAGCCTTCCACCGTAACAGGGGAGTTATCGGCGGTTTTTACCGTAACAGTGATAGTGAGCTCATTAGGGCTTAAAATAAGCGAAGCACCGCCTGACACAAGGGGCGCTTGCGGAGCACTGCCCCCGATACCTCCTCCACTTCCGGAGCCTCCTCCGAAACTGCCGTCTGTCGTTTGCGAGCAGCCGGTAAAAAGCAAAGCGAATGCCAAAACTGCGGCTGTGGCGAGCGCCGCGGCTCCCTTTTTGTTACTTAGATGTTTCATAAATACCTCCTCATTTTAATAGGGAATTTGTAATGTGTAATTAAATTATCAATTACCAATTATCCATTGCCTTGATCCGTTCCAATCCGTAGAACTTCAAAAAATAAAAAAACGCACGGGGACGGTGCGCCCTTTGTGCGTTTTATTCGTTGAGAAAAATCGTGTGTGTTTGAATGTAAATTTATTCGGCTATAGTTCGCCCTCAGCTGCGAGGCTGCGAGGCTGCGAGGCTGCGAGGCTGCGAGGCTGCGAGGCTGCGAATTTTGCCCGATACGCCGTCTTATGTCAATTGCTTTTGCAAAATTTTTGTGCGTTTTTTTGTGAGAACGTGTACTGTTTTTATCGGTGCGTTTCTCTGCCATCACTGTTACAGTATAACCTGTTTTTATACGAATTTCAACGGAGATGTTGTGTATACTTTCGTACAAAAAATTACTTTACGGATTTTGTGTTTTAGGTACAGTTTACGCTACGCGAACGTACGGATTGATAAAGCACTTTTTATCGAATTCTTCTTAAGCTGTATACAAAAGCAGGCGGTTTTTCGGCACGGAAATCAATTTTCAATGTGTAATGGGTATTTTCTAATGAGTAATTGGTAATGTGTAATGGGTAATGAGTTTCATACGGAGACGAAAGGCGACACTGTGCCGTACATCGCGCGAAGTTCCCCGCGCAACTTGCAACGAGCACGAAGTGCGAAGTTCCCCGCGCAACTTGCAACGAACGCGGAGCGCGAAGTTCCCCGCGCAGGAAACGATATTCCCGTTTATTTTTACAAAAAACCGCGTAATTTATCACTTTGCAGGCGATATATATTACAGCGGCTTCCTTGCCGCACTATCTCAACAACCGAAGGTGCAGCTATGGAATATACCCATAAACCTGTCGAAGAACTCTCCTTTACCGATGACTTTATGTTCGGTACGGTCATGAAAAACAAAAGAATTTGTAAAGGCGTATTGGAGCGCTTATTACACATCAAAGTCGGTAAAATAGAATACCCCTCCCTGCAAAAAACGATAGCGCCCTTTTACGAAAGCAAGGGCATACGCCTCGACGTCTATGTCTCAGAACCCCAGCGCATCTTCGATATAGAAATACAAACATCGATCCCGCCTTCTCTTCCCAAACGCACACGCTATTACCAAAGCCTTATGGATGTCGATAACCTCTTACGCGGACAAAACTACGCCGAACTGAAAGAGAGCTATGTCATCTTTATCTGTACGCAGGATCCCTTCGGAGAGGGCTTGCCCGTTTATACATTCCGCAACGTATGCAGTGAAGACGGTACTCTTTTTCTTGATGACAAAAGCGCTAAGGTGTTTTATAATGTGGGTGCCTACGGTAAAGAAGATGAGCCTGAATTGAGCGCGTTGCTGCAGTATCTTTGCGAGAGGCGGGCGACGAGCGGTTTTACACAGCACATCGATGAGCTTGTCGAAAAAGCGAAACGGAACGAAAAATTCAGGAGCTGGTATATGTCGTTAAACATCAGAGAAGATGACTTACGCATGGCGGGTGAAAAGATCGGCTTTGAGCGGGGCGTTGCTGCGGGGGTACGCAAAGGCAGAAGAGACGGACTCTTAGAAGGACGACGCGACGGTATTGCCGCAGGAGCTTATCAGGCAAAGCGGGAAACGGCAAAAATTTTATCAGGTATGCAACTGAGCATTGAAGTGATAGCGAAAGCGACCGGTCTTTCGGAAGCGGAGATCGAAAAACTGTAGTGTCATTTGCTTTTCAAAAAGCTCGACATCCGACCTTTTAGGTAAAAATTGATTTCCGTGGTTTTTCGGTGTTTACAAGGACTTACTTTCGAAACTTTCTTATATTGTATATAAAAGTATGCAATAATACTTTCACCGTACAATCTTTTTCATAACTTCGATCGTTTCGGTCACCGTCGTCTCCCAGCTGAAACGCTGTGCCCTTTGAAGACCCGATGCGATCATCTTTTCGCGGAAAGCGGAATCCGACACGAGTTTTTCCATAGCGGAGGCGACTTCTTCGATATCGTTCGGATCGAAATAGAGAGCTGCCTCCCCGCCCATTTCGGGAAGCGCACCTGCGTTCGCGCATGCGACGGGAATGCCGGTCGCCATCGCTTCAAGTATCGGAAGCCCCACTCCTTCGTTGACCGACGGGAAAAGGCACGCATCGGCTCCCGCGTATAAAAGCGGAAAACTTTCGTGAGGAAAGAACCCCGTAAGAAAGATGTCCGACGCCGCGGGAGAAAGGGAGGCGGCTCTATGCACTTCTTCGGACGAGGGTCCTTCGGCGCCCGCGATGACGAGGCGGTGCGGAGACTTCGTGCGCTCTTTAAAAAGCGCAAAGGCTTTTATAAGTTCGATGTGCTTTTTTTCAGGCCCGGAAAGACGCGAACCGTAGATAAAATACGGCCGCTTTATCGCAAAGGGTTTTATGGTTACCGTTTCGGCATCGATCTGCAGCTGCGGAAAAAAGAGCCGGTGGTCGATACCGTTGTGGATGATTTCGATTTTCGCTTCGTCGATGCCGAGTCCTATCAAATCATTTCGCAAAAATTCGCTCGCAGCGACGATCTTTTGCACCTTTGCAAGTCCCCTCTTTATCTGCATACGCATCATACCGTCGCCCTTTTCTTTGAGCATGACGGAAACGATGGAGTTGACGACGGCGACTCCCGGCGTTTTAAACGAAAGCGGCAGCACGCGCTCGATGGCGGGATAGAGCACGACATCGTACTTTGCGTTTTGTGCGAATTTTTTCAGGCGAAAAAAATGCCATAAACGCTCGGCGCCGAGACTGTCGGGAACGGAGAGCGCTTGAAACGGAATTTCGCGCACCGAATTATACGTGTACCGATCGATTTCGGAACCGAAGAGTTCGAATTCGACATCGCCTGAAAGCGGGAGATTAGCCGCAAACGAATGGAGGTATGAGCCGATCCCGGAGCGCCCGTGATCGCAGCCGAATGTATCTATGCCTGCTTTCATGACAAAATATTATAGCAGCAATTCCGTTTTTGCGCTATAGTTTGCGCATGGACACGCAAAACGCATTTTCGCTCCTTTCTCCCGAAATACGCGCAAAACTTCAGACGCTTTTGATCGTACAACCGACGCCTGTACAGCAAAAGACGATCCCCCTCATTGCAGAAGGGAAAAATCTTCTCTTTCAGTCGGAAACGGGTACCGGTAAAACCTTCGCTTATCTTTTACCGCTCATAGACGGCATGGAAAAGGACGAAAAAAACGGCGTAAAAATCCTCGTCGTCGCTCCGACGCTCGAACTTTCTTCCCAAATCAGAGACGCTGCCATGTCGATTTCAAACGCAAAATGCGCGCTCTTTGCCGGAAGCGCGCCGATACGGCGGCAAACCGAGCTTTTAAAAGGGAATCCCGCAATCGCCGTCGGAAGCCCCGTGCGCCTTTTGGAGCTCGCGCGTTTAAAAAAATTAAAACTGAACGGATTGCGCGCAGCGGTGTTCGATGAAGTCGATCGGCTCGTCAAAAAAGAGATCAAAGACGACCTCGCATCCCTCGTCTCGCTTTTTCCGAAAAGCGTACAGCTTGTCGGATGTTCGGCGACGGTAACGAAAGCCGTAAGAGCGTTTTTTGCCGAATGCGAATCGATTTCGCTGCCGGAAGAAGACGTGCTTCGAAAGCGCATTTCACACTGGGCAATTTACGCCGAAAGCCGCGATAAAATCGATACGCTGAAAAAGCTGATTGCCGCCCTCGATATACAAAAGATGCTTGTTTTTACGAGCCGCGGCGATCAAGTCGAAAACATCACATCGAAACTCAAATATAAAAATATCGACTGCGAATCCCTCTACGCAAAAAAAGACAAGCAAAAGCGCAAGCGTGCTCTCGACCGATTTAAAAGCGGAAGCTGCCGTATTTTGATTACGAGCGACGTCGCTTCCCGAGGACTCGATTTTCAAGGCGTTTCGCACGTCGTTCAAATGGATTTAAACGACGACGACGATTTTTTCATCCACCGCGCAGGGCGCACGGGACGTGCAGGCAAAACGGGAATCAATATCGTCGTCGGGGACGAGTACGAAATGCGGCGCTACAGCGCGCTCGAAAAGAGACTTAAAATCGTCGTCTACCCGAAAATGCTCTACTGCGGCGAAATCGTCGCAGCCGATGCCGTTTCCGAATAGTTGATTGAGGCTGCCATATCGTGTATAATGTAAAAACAGCTTTCACTTTGAGAGGGGACAGGTGTTTCTTAAAAGTCTCGACATATTCGGCTTCAAATCCTTCGCCGACAGAACACATATCGATTTTTCGGACGGCATCACGGCCCTGCTCGGCCCGAACGGCTGCGGCAAAAGCAACGTCGTCGATTCGATAAAATGGGTTTTAGCCGAAAACCGCTCGAAAAATCTGCGTGCCGACAAGATGGAAGACATCATTTTCAACGGTACCGAACGCCGTCCGCCTCTCAACGTCGCCGAAGTGACGCTCACGATCATGAACGAAAACGGGCTTATCCCGTTCGAAGCGCCCGAAATCGCAATCAAACGGCGGCTCTACCGTTCCGGCGAAAACGAATACTTTATCAATAACCGACAGGCAGGCCCGCGCGAAATACGCTCGCTTTTTATGGATACGGGCATCGGCAAAGCGGCCTATTCGGTCATGGAACAGGGAAAGATCGATCAAGTGCTTTCGTCGAAGCCCGAAGACCGGCGCTATCTCTTCGAAGAGGCGGCGGGCATAAGCCGGAGCAAAGCCGAGTGTGCGGAAGCCGAACGGGAACTTGAGCGCACGCGGAACAATCTTCAGCAAATCGAAATCGCGCTTTCGGAAGTCAAACGGAGATACGACACGCTCAAAGTGCAGTCCGAAAAGACGATCAAATACCGCGCGGTAAAAGACGAAATATTCAACGACGAACTCGATTTAACATTATTAAAATTAAAAAACTTCGTGCAGACGAAAGCGCAAAACGAAGAGCATCTCAAACAAGTCGAAAAAAAACGCGGCGATATCCGAAACGAAATCGAAGCGATCAGCAATACGCTTTCGGAAAACATGGACAAAGTAAAAGCCATGCAGGAAGAAGTGTATGCCAAGCAGGCGGATTTAATCGGCATTCAAAAAGAAAAAAGCGGCAAACAGGATCTGATTCAGCAGTTCAACGTGCGCCTTTCCGAATCGAAAGAAAAACTCGAACAGCTCGAAGCGCACAAAAAAGCGATCGGAGTTCAGATCGATGCGCTGAACGATGAAATCGACGAAAAAAACGCCCAGCTTTACGAAAAGACAAAGCAGCTCGACGATATCAAAAAAAATATCGCATCTTTCGACAAACATATTACCGACGCGGGAAGCCGCATCGACGGAAACGAAAAACTCGTTTCCGAATCGCAATCGCAAATCGAAGCGCTGCGTGAAGCGCGCACGCTTTTGCAAAAAGATTTGACGGCAATCACCGAAGACATCGTCACGAAGCTCGACGCAAAATTAAAAGACGCGGGCTTTTCCGAAAATGCGATGAAAAACGCCAAAGAAACGCTCGACAACGTCATCGCCCGCCTGAAAATTTTTACGGCGGGACGTAAAAACATCTTTGCCGATTTTGCAGCTTCTCCCTCCCGCTCCGCCGACGAATGCGTCAAAACGGTGAAGGAAGCATCCGACGCGTTTTTTGAAACGGGAAAGCTTGTCGCAGAACTTGAAAAAGCGCTCGACGATTATATGAAAGCCTCCCCCGCCTTTATTACCGAATTCCTCGCGCCCGAAGGGATCATGACGAAAAAGCGCGCCATCGATCAAAAGATTTCCGACAACCGTTCCCGCGTTGCCGGGATCAACGAACGCATAGCCGAACTGCATGCGGAAAATGAAAACCTTTCGAAAAAAATCGACGAATATAAAGAAACGCTCGGAAAGCTCAAAGTAAACGAAGCGCAGATGCACGAGCAGATTACGGCGGCCGAAGAGCAGGTATCGATGCTCCGCCGCACTTTGGTAAGCCAGCAAAAAACGCTTTCCGATACCGACGGAGAGATCGCTTCGGAAAACAAGCGCGCCGAAAATTTGAATGCGGAAATATCCGGCGCCGAAGAAGAGCTTTCGGAAATAGAAAAGCGCGGTCTCTCTCTCGCGGATGAACTGAAAAAGCTCGACGATGCGATCGCCGCGTGCAATACGAGCGTGTCGGGAAAGCAGAACGCGCTCCGTCAAAAGCAGGAGGAACAAAATAAGCTGCAGGCGCAGTACGAGCGCATTTCGCTTTTGCTCGTCTCGTCCGACACGGAAATCAAAAACGTCAAACAGAATTTTCAGGATACGCATTCGCGCGATCTTATGGAATTCGAAGAGCGCATGTATAAAATCACAAAACCCGCTTCGGAAATTCGGGAAAAACTTTCCGACGCGAAAGAACGGCTGAAAGCGCTCGGTCAGGTGAACTTGATGGCGGTCGAAGAATTCGCCGAAGAAAAAGAACGCTACGAGCGGCAGCAGACGAACTGCGAAGATACGAAAAAAAGCCTCGAAAATCTGCAGCGCGTTTCGGGAGAAATCAAATCGAAATCGTCCGAAATGTTTCTCGACACATACAATAAAATCAAAAAGAATTTTCACAATATGTTCCGCCGCCTTTTCAACGGCGGAAGAGCCGAGCTTCGTCTCATCGATCCGGAAAACGTGCTCACGAGCGGCATCGACATCTACGCGCAGCCGCCGGGAAAAAAGCTCGAAAACATCGCCCTTCTTTCGGGCGGAGAAAAAACGATGACGGCCGTTGCGCTTTTGTTTGCGACCTACCAAGTGCGCCCTTCTCCGTTTTGTCTCCTCGACGAAATCGATGCGGCGCTCGACGACAAAAACGTTTCAAGTTTTGTGACGACGCTGCGCTCTTTTGCAAACGTGAGTCAATACATCGTCATTACGCATAACAAAAAAACGGTTATGGGAGCTACGACGATGCTCGGCATCACGATGGAAGAGTCCGGCGTGTCGAAAATACTTTCGCTCCGCCTCGACAAAGACATAAAGCTCGGCGCGGTCATTTCCGAAAGCAATGACGACTTTATCGAAGAGGACGTGCCGCCCGAAGAAGCGACCGTTCCGCCGAGGCCAGCAAAACGCATTCACAATCCCGACGGAACGATAACCGATCCCGACCGCGAGCGCGCAGTGAAAGAAGAAAAACGCCTCGAAAAAGAAGCGGCGCAAAAAGCGAAAGCCGCGGAGAAAAAAAGCGATGATCGGGAAAAGTGATTTTTTCGACGGTATCAAAGTTCTCTTTTACGGAAGGAAAAAATACGTCGCCTTCATTTCGGGTACGCTTATTTTGATGACATGCATCGCGCTCGCAGTTTTTATCGCACAAAAATCGAAAAAGACGCGCAGAGCGCCCGCCGCCGAACGCACCTTTACGCCGACACAGGAGCTCCTTGCTCCCGACGGTCCGCAGGAGCAAAAGGATTATATCGCCTCGCGCGAAGTGAAAGATGCGTGGAGCGATACCGATACGGATCGATGGTTTACGCCGCCTGAGGGCAAAGAGATGGAAGACCTGCGCCGTGCGAACGATAAAATCGTTTCGGATATATTGGGGGCCGCTCCGTGAAAAAAACGATCAAGCGAATGGCGGACGAACACGTCGGAAAGTTTCAAGGTTTTCGGAACTCGAAATTAATAATAGTAAAGCGCACCTCAAGTTTTGCACGCGAATCGATAAAAGCGTCGTTTACGGCTGCTGTCTGCCTGTCGATTTTTTTCGTATCCTGCGCGTCTCTTCCGAAAAACGAACGAGCCGGAGATAATCGAACGCAAACCGAAAGCGTCGCTTCTTCCCGCCAATCGGAACATCGTGACGAAGTTTCGGAATCGGCGGAAAACGAAAACACAGCAATACACGAAAAAAACGACGACGCTTTGCAGAAGGATGAAAGCTCAAGCGCCGCCGGTACGAGTGAAAAAGTTCTCGCGGACGAAGCGAAAACGGACGGCGATTCGAACGAAGAGCGCGCCATGCCCGATACGGAAAAAGTGACGGATGCGGAAAGAATGCCGAAGCCGGTCAAAACCTCCGGCAAACTTGAAGATGCGTTTTCGAATGAGGAAAATCTTTCCGAGCGCATCCGAAGCGATCTTCCCGAAAAAAGCGAAGAGGCCATGCGCGGAAGTTCTGCCATAGACGAACCTGTCGTACGGGAAGGATTTTCGGAAAACGACGGTGCCGATTTTACCGTGCGAAACGAAGCGCTTTCAAATCCGATTCAAAAAGACGCCGCACCGAAAGATGAAAGAGTCCCGACGGCGAACGCTGCAAGAGAAAATACTGCGCAGGTAAGTGCAAGCGCCGCGCAGACAAGTGCAAACGCTGCAGTCGGAAATACGAAACGAGCCGGTACGAACGCGGCACAAAAAAGCACAAAGCCGACGAACGCTTCAGGCGAAACGACACGCTCGGTGCAAAATGTCCGCAAACGGCAAGCGGATATCCCCGCCCTTTCAAAAGTAGGGGACGCGGAAAAAGCGGAAAGCGTTTCCGCCGACAGATCAGCAAACGGTACGGACTCCTCGCGGGAACAGACGGATCCGCTCGACGAAACGGATGAAATCGACACGAAAACACTTCCGTCGCGATCGGTGCATATCGCAAAAAATCAATACCTCGATGTCGTCTATCCCGGAGGCGGATGGATCTATCTCGGAGAGACGGACGGTACGAAACTGCTGTCGTTTTTCGGAAAAAAACTCGGAGATGCCGACACGATTTTTACGCTCCGTGCAAAAAATGCCGGAAGAGCGATACTGCATTTTTACAAAAACGATATACTCACCGGAGACGCTATCGACGACCGGCTCGAAGTGATCGTCGAAGATAAAGTCGGAAGCGCGGCCGAACGCATCACCGCTCCTTCGTACGCGGATATCGTCCCGCCCCGTCCCGCCTCTTCGGCCGGCGACGAACGAGGAGAAAACGCGGAAACCGCTCCTTTCGAAACTGCAAAAAACGGCACGGAAAGTTTTTCGGAAGAGGGAACAGGCAGCACTCCGATTTCCGGACGGACTGCAGATTCCGAATACGGAGCATCGGGCGAAAGTGAAAGCGGAGCTTCCGGTACAACGCAGATGCGGCAAGCTTCGGCGGATGAAAACGATTCCGCATCTTCGCAAAGCGCACAAAACCAAACAGGATCGGCTTCGGCAGCCGATCTCAGCGCGGACGACTACGCGCTCGGCGAATCGGATTTGCTTGAAAAAGCGAAAAGCGCATACGATGAAAAAAACTATGCGCGCGCACTCGCCCTCCTCGAGCTTTTTTTTGCGCGTGCGACAAGCCGTATCGACGAAGGGCTCTATCTCAAGGGGCAAACGCTCGAAGCGAAATCCGCACTGCAAAATATCAAAGGCGCGATCGGTGCATACGATGAGCTTTTGCAAAAGTGGCCGGAGAGTAAACAGTGGCAGTCCGCGCGCAAACGCAGCATTTATTTGAAACGTATGTACGTCGATATCCGGTAAGCGGAAACAACGAACGGCTTTTGATTTTAATAAAAATCGAAAGCGGAGATTGTTGATACATCGAACGGAGGAACCAGAGGAATATATGAAACGGTTTATTAAAATTATCATAGCGGCTGTCGTGCTGTTTTCATCGCTGTCGTGTTCGCTCGTAAAAAAAGCGGAAGCCTCCTCGCGGACGATCACCGTAACAGGCCGCGGCGTCTCGGAAGCAGAACCCGATAAAGCGTCCGTCGTCGTTTCGGTCGTAACGCAGGAATGGGTTGCGAAAACCGCCGCGGATCGGAACAGTGAAATCATGACGCGCGTACGCGCTGCGCTTGTCGCTTCGGGAGTGAACGCAAACGATATAACGACGACGAACTACAGCATATATCGGCAGGAATCATGGGATGGCGGGAGGCAGTCAGTCGGACGCTATCGAGTACGGAACGAAATGAAGATCGTTGTACACAACACCGCCCTTGTAAGCGATGTCATCGATACGGCGATTTCAGCAGGAGCGAACGAACTTACCTCCCTCACGTTTACCGTCGCGGACGACACGGCTCTCATTCGTGAAGCGCGTACGCTCGCCGTAAGGCAGGCGCAGGAGACGGCAGCGCTTTTAGCGGGAGCGAGCGGCTGCAAAATCGGAGAAGCGATTACTATCACCGAAGAAAGCGGTGGTGGCGGCATCAGCATGATGAACTACGCACCGGCGGCAATGAGCACCAGAGCCGCAACACCGATATCGTCCGGAAAAATCGAAGTGAGTTCGACCGTCACGATCACGTACGCTTTGCAATAGCGCGCAGAAAAATCAGGGGAAGCCGCTGAAAACCGACATTTTCGGATAGTCCCATTATTAATTAACAAGGAATAAAATATGCTCGATTATAAATTTATCAAAGACAATCTTGAAGCGGTAAAACAAAATATCGTAAACCGCAATATGACGGCCGACGCCGATGAAGTCGTGCGCCTTTACGACGAGCGGACATCTCTTGTCACGCGTCTGCAGCAGCTACAGCAAAAGCGCAATGAAAACGCCGCAGCAATGAAAGGAAAGCTCGAAGAGGCAAAGCGCCGGGAGTTTATCGAAAAAGGGAAAGAGCTCAAAGATGCCATCGCGGATGCGGAAAAAACATTGACGGAAACGGAAGCGAAGCTCGAAGAAGCCGCGCGGAAAATTCCGAATATGGCGCATCCGGCTTGCCCGATCGGAAAAGTCGATACGGAAAACCTCGAAGTAAAAAAAGTCGGCACGCCGCGCGTTTTTTCGTTCCCGCCGAAAGATCACGTGGCGCTCGGAGAATCGCTCGATATCATCGACTTCGAGCGGGGCACGAAGGTTTCAGGACAAAAATTTTATTATCTTAAAAACGAAGCGGTCTTTCTCGAACAGGCGCTCATCATGTATGCGCTCGGCATTTTGAGAAAACACGGCTTTACGCCCTTCGTCACGCCCGACATCGCAAAGCAGGAAGTGCTTCAAGGCATCGGCTTCAATCCGCGCGGCAACGAATCGAACGTTTACTGTATCGAAGACGAAGGCACATGCCTCGTCGCGACGGCGGAAATCACGCTCGGCGGTTATCACTCGGGCGAAATACTCGACAAATCGAAGCTGCCGCTTTTTTACTGCGGACTTTCGCACTGTTTCAGACGCGAAGCGGGAGCGGCGGGGCATTTCAGCAAAGGCTTGTACCGCGTTCACCAATTCGATAAAGTCGAAATGTTCGTATACTGTCTGCCCGAAGAATCGGACGCAATCCACGAAAAGCTCCGCCTGATCGAAGAGGAAATCTTTACGGGGCTCGGTATCCCCTTCCGCGTCGTCGATACGTGCACCGGAGATTTGGGAGCGCCCGCATACCGCAAATGGGATTTGGAAGCGTGGATGCCCGGCCGCGCGGACGAAGCGCATCCCGCAGGTGACTACGGAGAAGTAACGTCGACGTCGAACTGTACCGACTACCAGGCAAGGCGTCTCAACATCAAATACAAAGACGACGACGGCAAAAACAAATACGTCCATATGCTGAACGGAACGGCAATCGCAGTCGGACGCGCGATGCTTTCGATCATCGAAAATTATCAAAACGAAGACGGTTCTGTTACCGTCCCCGAAGTGCTGCGAGCGCTATGCGGCTTCGATACGATAAGCGCAAAGCGCGGAGTCTAAGCGATGACCGGCAGAGAACAGATTTCACGGCAGATCGCATATTTATTGATTTTTATCGCAACGATTTTGCTTTTTGTTGTTTTGAAAGTAACGGCGAGCGTGGTCATTCCCGTCATCATCGCGATCATGTTTTCATTCGTACTCTTGCCGATCGTCCGCGGTATGAATAAAATTCACTTGCCGTGGGTATTCAACATCGCCGTCGTCACGATTCTATTCGTCGTCGCTATCGCGGTGCTCGGCACTCTCGTATTTGCAAGCCTCCGTACGATCCTTTCCGAATATTCGAAATACGAATCGAAATTTCTTTCAATCTATAAATTTTTTGCAAATAAATTCAATTTAGGTTTCGATGCGGATAAAAGTTTTTTTTACAATCTGCAGACCGCGCTCGGGGAACAGTTCAATATCGGTGTTATGATGCGCCGTATGCTGTTTTCGCTTTCGGCGAATATGGTGTCCATCGTCCGCAACATACTCGTCATCGTATTGATGTTTATCTTTTTGCTCGTCGAAATGCACGTCACGGGCGAAAAGCTCAGAGAAGCTTTTGAAGGGCGAATGAAAAACCGACTTTTCGAAATCGTCAAGCGGACGATGACGCAAGTCGTGCGCTTCATTTCGATAAAATTTTTCATCTCTCTTGCGACGGGAGTGCTCATCTATGCTGCGGCAAAAGTCGTCGATCTCGACTTCGCGATCGTATGGGGATTTTTTGCGTTCGTGCTGAACTTTATCCCGAACTTCGGTTCGATCGTTTCGGTCGCGGCGACATCCGTATTTGCGTTATTGCAGTTTTTTCCGCATCCCGCTCCCATCGTCTTTATCGTTGCGGGAACAACGACGGTCAATATGGTACTCGGCAATTTCGTCGAACCGCGTATCGAAGGGCACAACCTCGGCATTTCCCCCTTCGTCATCCTCGTCATGCTCTCTCTGTGGGGCTGGATGTGGGGCTTTGTCGGCATGATCCTCGCCGTCCCGCTCACCGTCATCATAAAGATCATCTGCGAAAACATACCGCTTTTGCACCCCGTTGCGATTTTGCTCGGGAACAAACCGCAGGACACACGGCTCGAATTTACCGTATATGATTCGGAAAACGGACAAAAGAAAGACGGCGAAAAGAAAACAGAGGAAGGCGATACGGCATCAAGCCGGTCACAGGTATAAATTTTTCGTCGCTTTTTCGTATATGAATCTCAGGTCTTCTTCCTGCAGCGACGTGTAGACGCAATCAGCGCACGTGCGACCTCTCGCTTCCGCACTGTATACTTTCGCAGGCGCGCAGGTAGCAAAGACATCGCGGCTTGCGACTGGACCTTCGTGCAGTGAAAACGACAATTTGAGCGCGTATTCGGCACCGCGCGAAAGCTGAAAATTTTCATCGACGCTTCCGAAAACGATGCGCTCGTGGTCGACGTACAGGATATCGAGCGGTTTTACGCTTCCCGAAAACGATTCGATTTTCGTGCGCCTTTCCGTGAGGTAGCGGCATATCGGAATGAGCTGCAGACCGTTGCCCGCATTTTTTTCCTTTTTTGCTTGGGCGACAAATCGTTCAAGATAAGCCTTTGCCGTCTTTTGCTGTTCGAGCGCGATCGAAGCCCACACCGGACGCGCGAAAAGTTCGTAGCCTTCACACGGCACGCAGTCGAAGTTGACGGTCGCTTTGTTGCTGCACGAATAATAGACCGTCGCGGAAAAATCGTAATCGTGCTTCGCTTCCGTATCTTTGATACGGCAAATCGCTTCGGGAACGACAAAGGCGAGTCCCGATTTTACCGAGCGCATTTCCGTAATAAAAAAAAGGCCGACACGGTTGAAATAAAATTCGATGCGAACGCGTTTTCCCGCAAAGCCGATCACCGACTGCGGCGGATTTTTTAATAAAATTATGCCGCTGCCGCCCGAAGCGAGCTGTTCTGCTTTGAGCGCGACGGGAAACACTGCCGACGAAAGCGGGTGTATCGCGTCTCCTGCCGCACCGTCTTTTTCCATCGGCGTTACGGTGACGGGAACGTTTCCGTCGATCAGGTATTGGAGTACGAGCTCGCGCTCTATGCCGGTTAAATTATTATTTTCCATTGACCCGCTCCCATTTCCGTATTTCGATATTACTGATCGTATAGGTTTCCCCGTCTTTTTCAAAATACAGCAGCACATCGATAAAGCCGCCTGAAAATCCGAAGCGCACGGGAACTTCCGCCCCCTCATCGTCGATAAAAGGCGAACCGTAAATCGACGAAACAAAAAGCAGCGTTTGCGCGGCGGGGAAGTCGGAATCGAAATGTGCTTTCCATCCGCTTTTCAAATCGGAAAGAAAAAAGACGTATGAAAACAAATTTTCAGGAGCAAACGACGCGTCCGCACTCTCGTTGCGGGAAAGAGCTGAAACGAAAGCGTCGAGCGCCATTTGCAGCTCGCTCGACATGAGAGTCGTATCGAGACTTGCAAATCCTTGTATGCAGGGATACACCGCTTCGGAGGACGAAAGAGAAGCGATCAGCGATTCGGGGCTGAGTTTTACCGAAGACGAAAGCGCTTCGTTTGCTTCGATCGTCCGCATAAGGCGCTCTTTTTCAACTTCGCGCGTCCACAACGCATCCTCATCTTTTATGGCCGCTTTTGCGCGGAGCGTTTCGCCCGTATCGGAAGCGATGACGGCTTGATTGTCCGAACACGATGCGATAAAAAAAACCGCAACGAGAACACCGATCGTCAATATTCGCACCGCACGCTTCATATCGATAAGCATAGCACAATTTTACGAAAAAATCCAAGCAAGTTTGAAGCGCAGTCGAACGTGCGTATATGAGGACAGGCACATGCGGCACACATAAAGTGGACACATCGGTAGATCGATGTGTACCGTACATCGGCCGTACATCGGCGCGTTGAACAGAAGTATAAAATCTGTTAAAATATATTTCGTGTAAAATATCGAGGTAACGCTATGTCCCTAACGCTCACGGAAAAATTATTACAGGCGCACATCATTCCCGAAGCATGTCCCGATACGCGCTTTGTTCCGGGAGAGCCGATACGGAGAGGAGACGATATCGCGATCCGTATCGATCAAACGCTGACGCAGGATGCAACGGGAACGATGACCTATCTCCAATTCGAAACGATCGGCGTCCCCCGCGTCAAAACGGAACTCTCCGTTTCCTATGTCGACCACAATACGCTGCAAACCGATTTTAAAAATATGGACGATCACCGCTACCTGCAGAGCATCGCCGAAAAATACGGTCTCTATTTTTCACGACCGGGAAACGGCATCTGTCATCAGGTACACCTCGAGCGTTTCGGAAAGCCGGGTAAAACGCTGCTCGGCAGCGACAGTCACACGCCGACCGGCGGCGGTATCGGCATGATCGCCATCGGAGCGGGCGGACTTGACGTCGCCGTCGCAATGGGGGGCGGAGCCTTTCACTTGGCGATGCCGAAAATCTTCGGCGTACAGCTCACCGGATGCCTTCGAAAAGGAGTCAGCGCAAAAGACATCATCCTCGAAGTGCTGAGGCGGGAAACGGTAAAGGGAGGAGTCGGCGCGGTTTACGAATATTTCGGTTCGGGCGTTGAAACGCTCACCGTTCCGCAGCGCGCAACGATTACGAATATGGGCGCGGAACTCGGCGCAACCTGTTCCGTTTTCCCGTCGGACGCCAAAACAAAAACCTTTCTCGCGTCGATGGGGAGGGCAAAAGATTGGACGAAACAGGAAGCCGACGTCGGCGCCGAATACGATAAAATCATCCAAATCGATTTGACGAAACTGTCGGCACTCGCCGCCCAGCCGCATTCTCCTGACGCCGTCGTTCCGGTAAAAAATCTTTCGGGAAAACCGGTAACGCAGGTGGTCATCGGCTCGTGCACGAACAGCTCCCTCGACGATTTGGAAACGGTCGCAGCGATAGTCAAAGGCAAACACATAGCTCCGGGAGTCGAAGCCGGCATAGCGCCGGGAAGCCGGGCAACGCTCATGATGGCGGAAAAAGCGGGCATTCTCGGTACGCTCATCGAAGCGGGCTTCCGCATCCTCGAAAGCGCGTGCGGTCCGTGCATCGGCATGGGCTTTGCGCCGAACAGCGAGGGAGTATCGCTTCGCACGTTCAACCGCAATTTTAAAGGCAGAAGCGGAACGGCCGATGCAAAGGTTTACCTCGTCTCACCCGAAACCGCGGCTGCCTCCGCAGTTACGGGCGTGTTTATCGAAGCGGAAACGCTTTCATATACCGACTGCGCCTACGTGCGATCGAAGCGAGTGAGTCTCCTCGACGGAACCGATGCGCGGCTCGATGCAAAAATTATTAAAAAAGCGGCGAAAGACGAAGGGCTCCTCATCCCCCCGCTTCCTCAGGAACAAGCGGAAAAAGTCGAAGTGCTCCGCGGGCCGAACATAAAAAAATGTCCGCCCTGCCCTCCGTGCGCATCCTCTCTCAAATTGCCGGTACTGCTGAAAGCTCGAGACAATATTTCGACCGACGATATCATGCCGGCGGGAACGAAAGTGCTTCCGTTCCGTTCGAATATCCCCGAGATAAGCAAATTCACTTTTTCGCGTATCGATGAAACTTTTTACGAGCGTGCCGAACGAATGCGTTTTTCCGGCTGCTTTATCGTTGCAGGTGAAAATTACGGACAGGGCTCTTCCCGCGAACACGCAGCCCTCGGTCCCATGTACTTGGGCGTACGCGCGGTCATCGTAAAAAGCTTTGCACGTATCCATAAAGCGAACCTCATAAACTACGGTATCATTCCGATGGAATTTGCAAATCCCGCCGATTATGATATAATCAAACAGGGAGATACGCTTGAAATCGGAAATATCGCCGAAGCGTTGAAAACGGGATCTCCGTTCGAGATAGCCGTAAACGGGAAAAAAATCAACGGCACAAACGATTTAAGCAAGCGCAGCCGCGCGATTCTGCTTGCGGGAGGACTCGCATCCTATACCCGCAAGGGCGGAAATTAAATTAATATTAACAAAATGAAATACGGTTTTTGAAATGCGGGAGTTTTGCGGGAGGAATATGAAAGTTCACAACGTAATGGAAGAATTGGTAACGTCACGCGTCGCTCTCATGTATGAACGGCTCAACGAAACGAGGCCTTCATGGCTTACCTGCGACTGCGAAGATTGCCGGATCGATGCCGTAAGCTATGTGCTCAACCGCATTCCGCCGCGCTACGTCGTTTCCGGACGCGGTATCGTACATACGATGAACATCCCGATGCCGCAGATAAAAGCCGATATCGACGCGCTCACTATGGAAGCCATACGCGTCATCAATTCCGTAAAACGTCCGTATCACAAGGATATTGCGCCGAGCGTACATTCGGAAGAACCTCGGATTTCGTTCAATTTTCCGATTTTTTCGGGAACCGTTTTCGACGGTGCGTCTTTTGAGCCGCTTATCGATTGTACGATCACGCTTAAATGCGACGAGCACAATGCCGATATGATCGACAAAACGTGGTCGAATCCGTGCAAAACATACGCGCCGACAAACGGATCGTATTCGTTTTGGGTAAAGCCTTTCAAAGCGGAAAAACTCGGTGAAAGCAAATACTTTACGTTTACGGTGGAAGTGAGCGCAAACGGTTATACGCCCGTAAGTCACGCATTCAGCATCCCCCTCGTAAGCGAAGCCGAACAGCGCAACGAAGCGAGCACCTCTTATTCGCTGAAAATACAGGATTTGTTTTTATTTCGAAGCGACGTAAAAAATCCGATGGAGTGATCGGGAAACGCCGATAAGGGTAAAAGAACCCGTACCGAGCGTTCCCGCGTCTGTTTTGTCCGGCTCGGTTCAAAGCGTTCGCTTTCGGACAGAGCCTTGCACCTATCTGTTTTTTACCTGCCCGTAGCCTTTGAATTTTTCGATAACCCGCTCCATCTCTTCATCCGGCAGCACGAAAGGTTTTCCCGCGCACATCGCCCGGTACTGCACTTCGGCGCAAAATTCCATGCCGCGCGCCAAACCGAATGCCGAAGGCAAATCTTTTCCGACGGCAAGCATACCGTGATTTGCCAAAAGAAGTGCATCGCTTTTTCCGATCGCTTCTTTTGCCGCTTCCGCCAATTCGATCGTGCCGAAAGTTCGATACGGAGCGCACGGAACTTCCGGAGCACCCGCATCCGCGACGACATAGTGAACTGCGCGGATGGGCTCATGGAGACATGCAAGCACGGTGCAGTACATCGAATGCGTGTGTACGACCGCCCTCGCTTCGGCTTTCGCCGCGTACATCGCCGCATGAAGCGCCCATTCGCTCGACGGCTTTCTGTCCCCTTCGACGATTTTTCCGTCAAGATCGACTACGACGATATCGCTTTCTTTCGTATCGAAATACGGAATACCCGACGGACTGATGATCATTAGTTTTTTTCGCGGATCGAAAATGCTTATGTTTCCGCTTGTCCCCGATGTAAGATGCTCCGAAATCAAACGCTTGCCGAAATCGACGATGGCTTTGCGCTCTTTGTCATACATATCTGTCCTACCTCCGCCGTGTGCCTTTTTTTCATCAATAATACTCATCCGCTTTCGTGTTGAAATAGTCGTTCAGCGTATAGGGCGTAAAAACGCCTTTATCGGTAACGATGCCGCTTATCAAATGCGGAGGCGTAATATCGAACGAAGGGTAGATTCCTTTGACGCCCGGAAGCGTATTCACCCTTCCGCCAGAACTCAGCACGAGGGACGGGTCTCTCTCTTCGATGACGATATCGCGCATCGTCATTTTATCCGCGTCCGGTATGCCCGTCACAAAATACGGAATGCCGAAGTGCTTTGCCAAAATCGCGATTTGAAACGTGCCGATTTTATTTGCGATGTGTCCGTCGCGAGCGATCGTATCTGCCGCCGACGTAAAGACGTCGATGCCTTTTTTTTGCATCGCGTAGGCGACCATATTGTCCGTGATGACCGTCGTATCGAAACCCATTTCATAACAGCAGCTCGACGTAAGGCGCGCACCCTGCAGGTAGGGCCGCGTTTCCGTACAGTAGAGTTTCAACTCATTACCGTTTTTTTTCGCCGCACGCAGCATCATACCGACGATCGTTTCGCCGAAGCACTGCGTAAGTACCGTTCCGCCTTTCGGAAAAAGAGAAGCGAGGTATTCGCCGACTTTTTCCATCGTGCCGTAGCGGCGCTCAAGCGAATCGATTGTCCGCTCGAAGATCGCCTCACACACGTTTTTTCCGGCAGCAAGAGCGCTTTCGGCCGCTTTGAGGCAGCCCTCCGTGACGATACTCATTCTGTTTGCCGTCGTCGGTCTTGCATGCGATATGTCGTGCGCCGCTTGGCGCAAAAAATCGAGCTGAGAAGCGGTACTTTTGTCTTTTACTTCGTAAGCCGCAAGCGCCATACCCATACCGGCTGCCGTATAGGGACCGGCGCTCTGCGTAACCATATCGGCGATCGCCTGTGCGACTTCCCGATACGAAGCGCATTCGACGAATTTTATTTCCGTAGGATAGATGCGTCTGTCCAATATGCGCACTTTTCCGTTTTCGTACCACGCGACGTTTTCGTATCTCAGCAAAAAGGGCAAATCGAAATCACACCGCTTCATAGTTCACCCCGCTTTGCGCAGCCGAAAATATCGTTTGCCGCCTGCACAAGATCGCTTCCCGATTTCATATCGTCCGTCCGCTTTATAAAAGTTTTTCCGAGCAGGATGAGACTCCTTTCGAGCGGTACTTTCAGCGCGGTATCCGTCACGGAAGTCACTTCCGACACTTTCGCATCCCCGACGACTCGCCGGATGATTTCCGTCCCCGCATAACCCGCCGAATCGGCGAGCACCCCTTCGGTATACGCTTTTTTAAAGCGCTCGTTTTTATACAGAGGGAATTCGACAAGGGTATCGTATTTTTTTTCAAACTTCGTTTTGAACGAATCGAAAACGTCCGCAATCGTCTTTTGCAGCCACGATAAAAATTCCGCATTTTCAGGCTTCGTCCAGTACGCGTTCGCATACGCGAAAAAGAGATTTCCGATGACGTTTCCGACATCGTAGCCCATGGGACCGTAAAACGCGAATTCCGGATCGATTACTTTTATGCCGCCTTCATTTACGAAGATGGAACCGGAATGCAAATCTCCGTGAACGAGCGCCTGCGCGTGATTCATAAAATCGTCTCTGAGGCGCGCGACGCACGCGTGCAGCGCTTTGTCCTCGTACAACGCTTTTTCGACGAAATGCGCATTTTCCGGTATGACGACGTTACGCTTTTTGTAATCCCAATACGGTTCGGTAAACACCAAATCTTCGGAAATATCGCAGAGTTCGGGATTCGTAAAAAGCTTGACGCGCTCTTTTTTTTCAGCTCTTCCGATAACCAAATCCGTCGTCGGAAGCAGCGTATCCGCAAGAAAGGTCGAAAGCTCATCGCTCAATGCCGGAAAGATTTTCCCCGCGGCAAGCTCTTTGCGCAAATTCTTATACGCCGAAATGTCTTCCATGGACAGTGCGAACATCGCTTCGTCATAGTGATAGATTTCGGGCACAAAGTCGGGCGCAAGCGATTTTTCGATTTTCAAAATCTCCGCTTCGATTTTATTTCGATGCATGTCGAGCGGACGTCCGGATGAGCGAAGCAGCGTGTCCGCCTGTTTTATGACGAGAGACTTGCCGCTCGTTTTGCCGAACACTTTGAACACATAGTTGATATTTCCGTCACCGATTTCCGTGCAGCCGAGCTCTTCGTCCGCATCAAAATAGTCGAGCACCTCTCGCACATATTCGACAGCCGTCCGTACGTCGAGTAAAAAATGTTTTGCGTATTTTTTTTTATCTGACATCATTGAAACGTGTACGCCGACGTACGGAGTATGTTTGGACGATGAGGGATTCGGACCCCCGACACCCTGGGTGTAAACCAGGTACTCTAACCAGCTGAGCTAATCGTCCGCGTATTTTCTGAGTATAAAGAACTGCACGCTCCCTGTCAACGGTAAAACCAACCGTAGTAAAAATTACCTGCGGCAGGCACGGCATACGGACATCCTTTCACCCGATTCGAATCGCCGCCCGCACATTAGACGGATTCCGTTCCGAGCGCCGACGCGGCAGTACCGATCGCGATATCGTCCTGTACCGATACCGCATCAAAATAAATTCCTCGCTTTTCGGTGAGCGCATCGTATACGTATGAGCGAAAACGCTTTTCAAAATCGTGCGTTTTATAAAAGGTCGTTCCGTTGCACAAAAGACACACGGGACGCGAAGGGTCTTTTCCCTTGCCGGTTTTTATCACTGCAGCCGAAGCTGCGGCGGCGGCAATCCGCGTTGCCCGTTCTATAAGCGCATCGAATACGGAATACAGCGCATCGAAATCGGAAGGCATGGCTGCAAAGGAGACACCCGCGAGCAGGGCATTATCCGCCGAGCGCGTATGCAAAAAGCCGTCGATGTCGGAAAGCGAAAGCCGTCCCGAGCTGTCGAGCCGTTTTGCCGCTTTTTCCGAAACGAGCCCTGAAACGCACGCACGGTCGAGCATGAGGGAAGCGAGCTGTGCGAGATAGACGCCGCCGCACATCTTTTCAAGCGTATACATGCCCTTCGTCGTCGATGCCGCATCGAGTTCCGTATCGAATACGCTTTTCGGCAAATCCGAAAAAGAGCCCGATTCGCAGACGACGATTTGATTTTCAAGGCGCTTTATACCGGAGAGTTTTCCGATTTTTTCGTATTCGATATAGGCGGAATTGATCCCCGTGCCGAGTATAAAGGCGGCATACGAATCGTACGATTTGCCTTCCGCCTTTCCCGCAAAGCCCGCCAGGAGAGCCGCCGCCGCGTCGTTTACGACGACGATACGCGCCTTTTTTTTCCAGCCGCGCCGAACGAGTGCTTCGGAAAGGGAAGCGCCTGCAAGAGAACCGACGATGCCCTTCCCCTTCATCTCTTTCGAAAGTTCGAGTATCTTCGCATCCCCGTTTTCAAGCATTTCCATGCCGTACGAAAAGCAAAAACCTATCGTATCGGATGCATCTTTGATGTAATCGAGGTTCGCCGCGATTTCATCGAAAAACGCTTCTTTTGGACAGGTTCCGGGCATCGCCTTTTTGCGCACGCCTTCGATCATCGGTTTTCCCGCAGCATCAAACGAAACGAGGCAGGAGCGGAAGTTTGTTCCTCCCGCGTCGATGACGACAGCCGTTTTGCCGGTCTCGATCAGGGCGGGAAGCGTTCTGTGCGTCGGCAGCATAAGCTCATCTCCGCCTCCTTTTACATCGAGCGAAAGATGCATATCGGCAAGGAGAGCACACGTGATTTTTTCGACATCGTACGCGGAAAGCGAAAAGCCGAAGCGTTCCAAAAACGGCGCAACGCGCAAATCCGTCACAGCGCCTTTTCTTCGATATGCGATTCGATTTCGGTAAAATAGCGCACCGTCTTCACTTTCAGCTCTTCGCTCGCTTCATCGTCGCACACGATTACGGCATCTTTATGCAGCTGAAGCGCCGTTACCGCCCATTGGTGAGAAATCGCCCCTTCGACGCCCTGAGCGACCGCACGGGCTTTTACCCTGCCCGTCGCCATGATGACCACTTCATCCGCATCGCAGATGGTTCCGACACCGACGCTCAGCGCCTGAGTCGGAACTTTCGAAAGGTCGCCGCCGAAAAACCGAGCGTTCGCATCGACTGTTTCTTTCGTCAGTGTCGCCGCGTGCGTGCGCGATGCGAGCGACGAACCCGGCTCGTTGAACGCGATGTGCCCGTCGCTTCCGATGCCGCCGAAAAAGAGACGTATGCCGCCCGCAGCTTCGATCGCTTTTTCATAAGCGGCGCATTCGGCTTCTTTGTCCTGTGCCATCCCGTTCAATATGTGGATATTTTTTTTATCGATATCGATGTGATTAAAAAAATTATCGAACATAAAATAATGATAGCTTTGCGGGTGTTTGTCGTCGAGACCGACGTATTCGTCCATATTGAACGTGACGACGTTTTTAAATGAAACCTTTCCCGCCTTGTATAATTCGATAAGCGCCCGATAGGTTCCGATAGGCGTACTGCCCGTCGGAAGCCCGAGCACAAAGGGATTCGATCCGCTCGGATTATAATCGACAATGCGCCGCGCAATGTGCTGCGCAACCCAAGCCGAACACGCATCGTAATCTTTTTTGATGATAACCCGCATACTAAGCTCCTATTATTAATTATTAAAATGAATACCGCAACAACTTAAAACGTATTTTTGACCGTACGTCCCTGCACCATCACAAAGCGCAGCACAAAATCCTTATCGAAGACGATGACGTCGCTGTCGTACCCCGGCACGAGCATGCCTTTTTTTTGATACTTCATAATACGCGCAGGATTCGCCGACGCGCACTTTAATGCATCGCTCAAAGGAAAACCGAAGGCTACGAGATTTTTCAATCCGCGTATCATCGTAAGCGAGGAACCTGCTATGACATCGTCCGATTTCCGATGAAAGCAGCCGTCTTTGAAAACGACTTCTTCGCCGTTCGCCGTCAAATGATCGCCTCTCTCTTCGGTCGGAGTAAGCGCATCGGTGACGAGGACAATTTGATCGCTCGTCTTGTCTTTTTGCAAAAGTTTAAAGAGGTCGGGGTGTACGTGCACGCCGTCGGCGATAATTTCGCACGTCATTTCGGGATGAATGAGAACCGCTCCTACCGCACCGGGGTTCCGGTGATGCATTTGACTCATCGCATTGAAAAAATGAGTCGCGTGAAAAATCCCCGCCTGCATACCTTCGACCATATTGCTGTAAGCGGCATCGGTGTGTCCCGCCTGCAGCACGATCCCCTTATCGATGCACATAAGCGCGAGGCGCCGCATATCCTTCAATTCGGGAGCGACGGTCATATTTACGATGTGTCCTTCGGACGCTTCCCACAACCGCTCCATCAAATCGAGGTCGACGCTCTTTACCGTTTCGGGGCGCTGCACGCCGAGTTTATACGGCGAAATAAAAGGCCCTTCGAGGTGTATCCCCATAATCCTCGCGCCCCTTTCCTTTCCCATAGCGCGCACGATCGCTTTGATCGACGAAATCATCGTCGCTTCATCGGATGGATACATCGTCGGATTAAAGGAAGTAACTCCGTACTGTACAAGGTCGGCCGACATTTCGAGTATGCCTTCGGTCGTACAATCGTCCGTACCGTGCCCTTTAAAGCCGTGTATATGAGTGTCGATCAAACCGGGGGCGACGTACATGCCGCGCGCGTCGATAAGGGCGACGTCTTTATCGAATGACTTTTGACGAAAACGGTTTTCGGAAAATATATCGGCGATCTTCCCGCCGTCGATTAAAACGGCGCAGTCGCCCATCTGCGAAATGCCGTTCAGCACCGTCGCATTGTGTATGCATAATTTCATAGTAAAATAACAATAGCACAAATCTCGCGTTTTGCAAACCGCGAGATCGAGACATTTCGGACGATTTCACTCCGGACGTTTCGCGACTGGCTGTTGAAAAAGTAACGTTTAAAAGCGCCGCTGAAATGGCGCGGCACTTTTAACTGCAAGTTTGCAGAGCAAACCGTTTTCTTTTGAAAACTCGCCCATATACGTGTGCGCTTTTGCGCACTAACGCGGCATTTTCGGAAGTTGACACTTCCTGCAATGCCACGTTTATAGGAACCGACTTTTGAGACAACCCCTGTGCTCTCCTGCAAATCCGTGTTATACTCGCCGTCATGGAATATGTTCCTTCGATGCGCAGCTTTGAAAGATGGCTCGATTCTTTTATCAATTTTGAAAAGCTTCCGCAAAAAAATATGTTTTGGCTCGACACGATGCGTTTTTTTTGCGAACGGCTCGGACATCCCGAAGCCTCGTCTCCGTGCATTCACATTGCCGGTTCCAAGGGCAAAGGCTCCGTTTCAAAGATGATCGCATGCATTTTGCAGGAAGCAGGCTTTTCCGTCGGTCTCTACACTTCTCCGCACGTGAGCGATTTCCGTGAACGCATCGCGACACCCGGCGGCTTTTTCGAGGACGCGGTCTACAGTGACGCTGCAGCGGAATTGATGCATGCGGTGCAATCGGCAGAAAGCGAAAAAAAAATACCGCGCACTCTTACATGGTTCGAACTTGTGACGCTCTACGCGTTTTTGTGCTTTCGTCGAGCGCGCACCGATTGGAACGTATTCGAAGTCGGATTGGGCGGGAGGCTCGACGCGACAAACGTCGTCACGCCGAAACTCTGCTGCATTACGCCGATCGAACTCGAGCACACCGAATACCTCGGCGACACGCTTGAAAAAATCGCCGCGGAAAAAGCGGGCATCATAAAACCGCGCATCCCCGTCATCGTTTCGCATCAAACGACACATTCTGTCTACCGAATATTTCAAAAAAAAGCTCAAAAACTTGATACATCGTGCACTTTTTTAGACGATATGATACGATTTCGAGAAATTTCGTATACAAATGATTGCTGTATGAACCTATGTTTCGAAAGCCCTCTGTTTTCCCGTCCCGTACAAACGACACTGCGTATGCTCGGCTCGGTGCAGGCACAAAATGCGGCTCAAGCCGCCCTCGCGGTAAAAACGGCACTGCCCTCAATCGATGAGGCCATTATCGAAAAGGGACTCGCAAAGGCAAGCCTCCCCGCCCGCTTTGAAATCATACCCTACCGCAATGCCGTCGTCGTCTTTGACGGAGCGCATACGGTCTTGAGTATGCAAAATACGCTTGACGCCCTCACTTCCCTCTTCCCGTCCCGCCCGCGCCATCTGCTTTTTGCGCTTGCAGCCGACAAAAATGTCGAAGCGATTGCCCGCCTTTTTCGCGGCACATTTCATTCGATCACGTTGACAAAACCGGGATTTACAAAACACGGCGACATAGAACGCGCAGAGGCCGCCTGTAAAAGCGCGCACCTTTCGTTCACTTGTGAAATCGATTTTGAAAAAGCGGTACAAAGCGCATTCGAAAAAGCCGAAGCCGCTTCCGCCGTCCTGCTCGTTTCAGGCTCTTTTTACCTTGCCGCCGATGCGAAGCGCATTATGCATTTTTGTTAATGTTCGGCAAACAACATTTCCGCGCTACACTTCTACGCGCGGCACGCGCTTTGCGATCCCCGTCAAAATCTCATACGAAATCGTGCCGGAAGCCTTTGCAATGTCCGCCGCCGTCTGCAGCGCACCGGAATTTTCAGGGCCGAATATGAGAGCTTTATCCCAACGGCGGACGCCGCCTGAGCCGACATCGACCATACACTGATCCATACAGATGCGCCCGACGACGGGATAGTTTTTTCCGTTTATCGCGACGCACAGACCGGGAGATGCGCCGCGCGGCAATCCGTCGGCGTAGCCGATCGGAAGCGTTGCGAGGGCGGTATCGCATTCGGCTGTCCACGTGCGGTTATACGAAACCGCCTCCCCTTTTTTTATCGATTTGATCGCAACGACTTCGCTTTCAAGAGCCATCACGGGTTCGAGCGTACACGGCTTTCCCCGCTCGGCACAGTAAGCGCCGTCGATGCTCCCGTCAAAATAGCCGTACATAAGGATCCCCGGTCTCACCATATCGAGCTGCATTTCCGGCCGGTCGATCAGCGCAGCAGACGCCGCGCAGTGCCTGATGCCAGGGTCTATACCTTCATCTTCGATCGATTTGACGGCGCACATAAAATGCGAAAATTGATCGTCCGTATACCGCCTCGCCGCCTCATCCGTTTCATCCGCCGAAGAAAAATGCGTACACACCCCTCCGAGTGCAAGGTGGGGCAAGTTTACGATGCGCTTTGCAAAGAGCGAAGCTTCATCGACGGAGCATCCTATGCGGCGCATGCCGGTATCGACTGCAAGATGTACGGGAAATTTCCCGGCAGCATATTTTCCGGCAGCGACGTTGAAAAGTTCGGCATAGGCTTCGTCGCACACGAGGGGGGTAAGCTTATATAAAACGGCGTCTTTCATCTCGTCGGGCGTACACAGACTTAAAAGCAAAATCGGAGAGGCGATGCCGCTTTCACGAAGCTCGATCCCTTCGTCTACGGTCGCAACCGCGCAAAACGATGCGCCTGAAGCGAGCGCCGTCTTTGCGGCAAAAACCGCGCCCGAGCCGTAACCGTTCGCTTTCACCGCCACGCAGATTTTCACATCGTTTTTAATAAAGGATTTAACGACGGAAAGATTGTGTATCAAATTGTTTTTATAAACGACCGCCCTCGTACTTCTCATAGTATGCCTATTTTAGATAGACGGCGCCTTTTGAGCAACAGGGCAAGCGGGAAATTTGACAATCCGAAATCTTGAGATTTTTTCAAAAAGACGATATACTGTATAGATGAATGACGACTTTTGAAATTACAGGCTTATAATCGGCGATACCCCGTCCGCTTTGCCGCGCTCGAGTTCTTTGAGCGAAATTCCGTTTTCAAACGTATTGTGCATTCGATTTTTAAATTAATAATTTCAACAAGGGTTCCTATGGTTGTTTTAATAAAAAGATACCGTTCGATCGCTCCGGCGGTATTGCTTTTTTCGGCTTTTTTATCCGGTGCGTATGCATCGAAAAAAGGCGCAAAATCCGCACTTCCCCTACCGGCCGCGGAAGGCGCACTTGAAACGCCGAGTCCTGCCGATATCGAACAAAACGAATTTTTAACGAGGATTTCCGGCATCGCTTTGAACATCGTTTCTTTTCCGAAGCAAACGGTAAAGCACGTCCCTTTTCCGTCGGCGTATACGCTCCTCGTAAAAGATGTGGAGGGGAAAGAGGTTCCCGGCATGCCGATCACCGTTTCATACCCCGCATCGCGCACGGACGATTCGATCGTCTACGACGAAATCGTTTTAACGACGGACGAAAACGGACGCATCGAATTTATGCCCGAAGTTCCGACTTCGTCGTTCAACGCGGTCGTAACCTTTTATCCGACACCCGTCAATTCGAATCCCGAAACCGTCAAAGCCGCCCGTGCCGCGAGCGTTACGGCACCTTACAAAGTCCGAACCGACTCGGCAAAAAAAAGCGGCATTCTCTACGTGTTCGATTTCGATGAAAACGGGCGCGCACTTACCAATTCGCGCTACATTCTGAGAGACTTTATCAATTCCGGCGTCCGATCGGGAAACTCTCCCATCCCTTCTCCCAATTATCTGAATCAAAGCATCGCGTCTCTTTACAAAGCGACGCGCGCCATCGTCGGCGACTCATCCGGTTTTATGGTATCGGGTTCGATAAAATTCGCCGCTCCTTCGGAACGCAAAGATGACGGCACCTATGCGTGCACACTCGTCGCCGACATTGTATGCATCGATATGCAAAACGGAGCAGTGTTATATAAAACGCGGCAGACGGCATCGGAGAGCGGGACATCGCAATATCTCGCCGTCGAAGCGTGCCGCAAAAAAATCGCTTCGCAAACGGTGCAGGCGATACTCTACGGAATGTAACGATAAAATCGATATTATTAATTTTCGGAAGGATATGATATGAAGTACACCGATACGCGAGAGGCAAGCGTAAAAACCGATTTTCGAACCGCCGTAATGAGCGGCATGAATCCCGTAACGGGCGGCCTCTATATGCCCGAATCGTTTCCGCACATCGATCGGACCTTTATCAATAAAACGCCCGCTCCGTGTTTCCGCGATATCGCATTCAATATGGCAAAACCCTACGTCGAAGGCGAAATCCCGGACGACGAACTCAAAGGTATCATCGAAGACGCATATCCGTTTTCGCCGAAACTCGTTCCCCTCGATTCGATCACCTATGTGCTGGAACTCTTTCACGGACCGACATGCGCGTTTAAAGATTTCGGCGCACGTTTTATGGCGCGCGTCATGTCGTTTTTTAATAAAACCGAAAAGGGTACGCTCCACATCCTCGTCGCAACTTCGGGCGACACGGGAAGCGCCGTCGGAAGCGCATTCCACAACGTGGCGGGTCTCGACGTGACGATCCTCTACCCCGAAGGAAAAGTGAGCGCCCTGCAGGAAAAACAGCTTTCGACCTTTACCGGAAACGTACGAGCGCTCAAAGTGCGCGGTACTTTCGACGATTGCCAAAAACTCGTCAAAACCGCCTTTACCGATGCCGAATTGCGAAAAACTTTTCGCCTCTCTTCCGCAAATTCGATAAACATCGCGCGCCTTTTGCCGCAGAGCTTTTATTATATGTACGCTTCTCTCGCTTCTCGCGACAGAGCAAAGCTCGACAGCAAAATCGACGACCCTGCCGTCATCATGTCCGTTCCGTCCGGCAATTTCGGAAATCTCACATCGGGTCTCATCGCACGCGAAATGGGAGCGCCGATCACCGGTTTCATCGCCGCAACAAATACGAATCACACCGTTCCCGACTGGATCGCCACCGGAGAATACCGCGCGCGAGCGTCCGTCGAAACATACGCAAACGCGATGGATGTCGGCGCTCCGAGCAACTACGAGCGCATAGCCGCAATGTATTCGCTTGAACAAGTGCGGCATCTCTTTGCATCGTACTGGCTCGACAACGACGGCATTATGAACGCCGTCCGATCGTGTCACGCAAAAACGGGATACATCACCGATCCGCACGGAGCGATAGCGTGGAAAGCGTGGGACGACATCAGAAGCGGCTCCATGCAAAATCTCATGGGCGGCATCAAAGGCTCAAGCGAAAAGCCCGGTCTCACGCCGAATATCCCCGATTGGGCGCGCTTCGTCACGGAAAAAAAGAGCGTCGGCATCATCCTCGAAACCGCCGATCCCGCAAAGTTCAGCGAAACCGTCGCCGAAGCCTGCGGAAGAGAGCCGCCCATGCCCGACAGGCTCATGCAAGTGATGCAGCTCCCCGACAACGCCGTCCCGATGGAAAACGATTACGAAGCGTTCAAATCATGGCTTACGTCGAATCTGGCGTAAGTCGCAAGGCTTTGCAGCGTGTGCCTGCAGACGCGTACGTGAGAAGCGGCGGTGCCCCCGATCATGCACAGATGCAAAGCAAGGAAACACACGGAGCGTTGCTATACGGTTGTAAATTATGATATAATTAATTACCGAAAATCCGACTTACGGTATATTGACGTAAACTTAAGGGCATATCTGTGGCAAACAACAAGCTTACAATAAAAAAAAATTCGTTAAAACAAGACGCATATAAAAAAATTTACGATCTCGTGACGACAAATGTTATAAAACCGGGCGATATTATCAATTTAGCTGATTTGGAAAAACATCTAAAACTCAGCAGAGCTCCCATCAGAGACGCTTTGATAGAGCTTTGCAGCGAAAACGTGTTTAAAAGCATCCCGAGATACGGCTATGAATTAATCGTCCTCAAACAAGAAGATTTAATCGAAATGCTGAACTACCGATTGATATTGGAGTGCGGCTTTTTGGATAAAAATTGGGAAAAAATCGTTATGTGCAATCCCGGCGTATTGGATTATTTATTGGGATATACCAAAAATCTCACGAATACGGATGCGGTGAGTGAATGGCAAAACAGTACATTATTTCACATAGAATTATTCAAACTGCACGGCAATGCGTATGCGTTAAGCAGTTTGGAACACGCCATAAAAAATCTGACACGTTTTTTCATTCAGAATTACTGGAAAAATTGGGCGGAAATTTCAAACGACACCCTCAACCTGTACCATGAAAATATTATCAGGGCAATAAAAAACGACGACAAAGAAAGCGCTTTAAAATATTTGAGTATGGATATCGGCGGATTTAAAAGATAGATCTGAAAAAAATATTCGAAAACGAAGCTTTCAAAAAGGCAATCGCGCTTTTTCTGTTTTCCTTATAATAAGTGCGGTATTTGTATAATGATCGCAAAAAAATCATAAAATATTTTTAATTATTTCCTTGACAATTCGTATTTCTGTGGTACCATCTCATTGATATATTAATGATATATCAATGAGATGGTTTAATTTATAATGTCTCATTAACAAATTTGTTTTCCTGTCCCGAAAGATAGATTTATCAAATTTATTGAGGAGGCGATTTATGGAAACCATGCACTTGGGGTTTATTTCTCTGATACCTACAATTGTCATGTTTGTATTCGTGTTTTGGACGAAACGGATGTTGCTGTCGTTTACTGTAGCAACGCTGGTCGGTTCCGTTTTGATCGGAGGATTTACTTTTCCGACCGTATGGCTCGACAAACTGCAGACTGCGTGGGCGGCAGGTACCTGCGGATATCTCGTCGTTATGCTTTCCCTATTCGGCATATTGATCAAGCTTTTGGACGTATCGGGCTACTCTCTCGAATTTGCAAATTGGATGGGAAAGTATGCAAATACGCGCAGAAAAGCGATGCTTATCACGTTTGCAATGGGATGGCTGATCTTTGTCGACGACTATTTGAACAATATGGCCGTTTCGACCGCTATGAAGAATATCTGCGATAAACATAAAATTCCGCGCACTTTATTCGGTTTTTTGGTCAATTGTACGGCAGCACCGGTGTGCGTATTGATCCCCGTATCGACATGGGCGGCTTTTTATTCCGGTTTATTCGAAGAGATGAACGTACGGGTAAACGGAACGGGCTTGGGCGCATATATTGCGGGTATGCCGTTTTTATTTTATCCCGTCATCTTATTGCTCATCTGTTTTCTTATCATCATCGGAGTATTCCCGCTGCTCGGAATCACCAAAAAAGATAATGAATTGGCGATGCAAACCGGTATAGTGTGTTCGAAAGAAGAATCCCTTGACGGAAAAGAATTACATGCGGACTCTGCGAATTCCAGCGAAACGCAAACAAAAAACAATCCTTTAAAATTCCTCGCTACTATGATCACCATCGTTACGATTACGATCGTCACGAAAAATGTTATGGTCGCTTGTATGGGCGCTATAGTCGTAGTAGTCGGCATCATCGTATTTGAAAAAAAGCTGAAACTGACGGAGGTGTTTTCGCATTCTTTTGAAGGAATCGCAAGTATGCTTACCGTCGACGCGACTATCGCTCTTGCGCTGACTCTCGTAGAGATAAACAAGACGACGGGTATGACCGACTATGTCATCACCGTTCTTACTCCGCTGCTCAACGGTTCCATATTCGCCGCGATCGTATTCGCGTTCTGCGGCGCGTATGTGTTTTTTGCCGGCGGTTTTTGGGACGGTTCCATGATATTTGCTCCCATAGTCGTGCCTATCGCAGTCGCATTGGGAGTCAATCCGCTTTTGTCGTGCATGGCACTGGTATGCGCGGCGACGCTCGGAAGCACGACTTTTGTCGCAGGCGATGCCGTTATGATCACATCGGGCGCGGTGGAAATCAAGCCATACTACCAAATGCTCGGAACGTTTCCGTACGCTTTGATAGGCTATATATTAACCATAATCGGATTCACAATCGCAGGATTTATCGTAAAGTAAAAGATATGTATGAACAATAATATCGCAGATAAAATATTTTTAAGTAATGCGATTTTTACGGGAGACGGCTCTTTGCCGTTTCCCGGCGGCGTCGCCGTCAGCGGCAATAAAATTATCGCCGTCGGTGAAAAGGCGGCAATCCTATCCTGCCACGGAACAAATACGTGTGTTTACGATTTCGGCGATTGCTTAATAATGCCCGGAATATGCGATGCGCACGGCCATTATTCCATGGGAGCTTTGTACGACAGCAAGTATTTTATCAACGACATACTGTACTCGCATTCGGAACAGGAATGCGTGTCAATGGTAAAAGCTTTTGCAGACGCTCATCCTGAATACGACTGTATCATAGGACAGGGATGGTTTCCCGCAAATTGGAACAACGCCGAACTGCCGACGAAAAAATCGTTGGATCGCGCTATTCCCGACAGGCCTGTTTACCTCGCCGCGGCGGATGCGCACACGGGATGGCTTAACAGCAAAGCACTCGATGAAATAGGCATAGGTACCGGCAAGCCGGAATACGGGAACAATATCGTACTTTTACCGAACGGAGAACCGAGCGGAATTTTGCGAGAAAACGCTTGGTTCAAATTGGCGTCGAGTAAAACGTTTGTACCCACCGATTCGATCAGCGATGAAGTCAATACGGACTTAATGCGTAAACTCTCAAAAGTAGGCATTACTACGTTCTGCGACGTTTCGGGAATTTTACACGGCGTAAAATACGATTCTTTGGAACGCATGGATAAAGCCGGTACATTAACCGTCAGAATAAATTTGAATCCCGCCATCGGGCCCGATAAAGATCAAAAAACGCTTGCCGAATTGAAGAAAAAATATTGCTCGGATAAGCTCAAAGTTACGGGACTGAAAGGCGTCATAGACGGCGTAACTTCAACGTATACGGGATATCTGTTGAAACCGTACGACGATAAACCCGATACGTCGGGTTTGCTGACCGCTTCCGAAGAGTATTTTGAACAATGTATCATAAATGCAAACGGATACGGCTTCAGCGTGAGACTCCATTGCATCGCCGACGGTTCGGTAAGATTGGCTTTGGATTGTTTTGAAAAATCGAATGCGGTAAACGATAACCGTTTAATACGCAATTCAATCGAGCACATTGAAAACATACACCCCGACGACATAGCGCGCTTTAAACAGCTGGGGGTGATAGCGTCTATGCAGCCGCGCCATCTAGCCCTCGATGCGAACGAAAAGCTCATACGATTGGGAAAAGAACGATGCCGCTGGGAATGGCCGTGCCGCTCTATCCTTGAATCGGGCGGAATCCTCGCCTTAGGGACGGACTACCCTGTCGTCGATTTCGATCCGTTTGAAACGATATACTACGGCGTTACGCGTAACGGTTATGATAGGAAGCCGACGGGCGTAAATCCGTCCGAACGGCTTACAATGTCGCAAGCCTTAAAGGCTTATACGTTTGGAGGCGCATATGTATCGGGACGAGAAAAAGAATTAGGCACATTGGAAAGAGGAAAGCTGGCGGATATAGCCGTACTCGATCAAAATCTTTTTACTGTCGATGAAGAAAAAATACCCGACACAAAAGTGCTCATGACGGTATTCGACGGCGATATCATCTACGAAAACAAAAATTAAATTTATGGGAGTGAAATTATGATGGCGACGTTCAGCAAACACTTGGATTTAAATTATACCCTTAATCTGATGGAAAAACTGATTTCGTTTAAGAGTAATCCCGATCTCGGTTATCGTACGTCCGGTTCTGCAGCGGAAGTTGCCGCAGGAGATTTTCTCCACGATGAGATGAAAAGAATCGGCTTAAAAAACGTGCATAAGGATCCCGTCGTCGTAGACAATTTCGAATTTAAGCGGGCCGACATTTCTTACAAAATGCACAACGGGAATACGAGGAAAGTTTTGCTTTCGAGTTTCCAAGCAAGATGTTTGGCGGAAGATGAAAAAATAAAAATCGTTTATGTCAACAAGGGCAGAGATATCGATTATGAAAACAAAGATGTCGAAGGAAAATATGTTTTGATCGATATCAACATGGTCGACGATTGGTGGGTCAATTGGCCGGTTACGCAGGCAAAATTCAAAAAAGCGAAAGGCGTCATTATCGTTCAAATAGGCGGCTACTGTTCGTGGTCGAAAGACACTTTAGGCGTACAAGATATTTCCACGAACTGCGATCTCCCGACATTTTCAATGACGGTAAGGGAAGCCGAATTATTTAAAGAGCAATTAAAACTGCAAGGCGGAGAGATTGAAGCCGTTTTGAATGCGGAAGTGAGCGTTGTCAACAACGGCATTACAAATTGTATCATCGGTGAAATACCGGGAAAGACAGACGAAATCGTCTACCTCATCGGACACTATGACGCATATTTTACGGCTTTTGCGGACAATACTTCCGGTATCGGCTGTATAATGGGAATATGCAAAGCATTGATCGAAGACGGCTATACACCCGAACGAACGCTGCGCGTATGTCTACACGGAGCGGAAGAATGGGGCATCGAAGGCACCCGATACGATTGGGCGCGAGGCGCGACGATGCTGACGCACAAGCATCCCGAATGGAGCGACAACGGATTTTTATTGATAAATCTGGACGGCAATTTAATTAACGGTACCGCGACCGCCGTTCGGGTAAGAACTCCGTATGAAATGGCTGAAGGGATAGAAAAGATCGGACAAGGCATCGAAGGCAATATATATCCTTTCGGAACCTACAGCCCCATGTGGACGTGGACGGAAAGCTATATGTACGCCTGCCTCGGCATACCGACGATAGAAAGTTTTTATGAAGGAGTCAATTTTTGGCCTTCGTATCACTCGTCATCCGATCAAAAGTGGATAAACGATTATGACGACAGAACGTTTCTTTCTTCGCATATTTTATACGGTTCCATTTTACAGAAATTCGATAAACTACCGGTACGGCCGCTGAATTTTACGGCGCTGTACGAACACATGCTTGAGGAAATCGACGAAGCGAGTATGGGAGACACGAAACAGCTTCGCGAAACGATCCTTAAAGCAAAAGACGTTGCCGTGCAGTTAAAGCAAAAAAACGATTCGTTTACCGAAATGAACGCTACAACGCAAGCGTATAACAAAAAGGTAAGCAAAATCTTCGGAAAAGTCGTAAACGAATTGTTCGGCCTCGATTGGTTCGAGCAATACAATTTCATCCACGTACGGAACCGCAATAATATCCAGTCTTTGACGGCAGCGATTGCAAGTATTAAATCCGGCAATATAGCGAAAGCTATGGACGAAGATTTGCGATACGTGGATCTCTGTTGGTACGGCTATCACTTCGACAGAGCGACGTATGATCTCTTGGTCGATCAAGTCATCGGAGATTCCGTGCCGTTTACCTGGGCGAAAGGAAAAGTTACGACGATAGCCGATATGTACGACATCGGCAGAGATCTTCAAAAGCTGCGCGACGGCGGAAGCGATAACTGCAACGATGTTATTGCAAAACTTGAAAGGGAACTTGCCGTCCAAAAAACGGAGCTTAAAACAAAAATTGCGGCGGAAATAAGCATTGTCGAAGAACTTATCGACATGATGAAAGCATGTATGTAGCCGACGCGTTTTCGAAAACGGGATTTTAAAACGGTTTATCATGGAGGTGGCAAATGATAAAAAACAAATCCGAATTTAAAGGACGTCATATCGAAGATATGAGAAACGCATTTGAACATAGGGCTTTGTGGCTTTATGTGCTGTACAAAGAAGCCGTGTCAGCGGGCTTGAGCGAAGACTTCGCGCGTAAAGCCATAAAAAAATGCGGCAATTTTCACGGCGCTCACAAATTTACACACACCGACGATTTCGAAATATTCCACAAAGAATTCGTCAATGACAATGTTAAGGATATTTTTCAAATGGAGGATACATGCACTGAGAGAGATTTGAGCGTGGATTTCCATTATTGCCCTTTGGTGTCGGCATGGAAAAAAATCGGGGCAAGCGATGACGAAATCGCACTCCTGTGCGATATCGCTATGGACGGCGACAGAGGGATATGCGAAGTGTTGGGGCTTGATTTTAAATTGGGAAAAACGATTGCAAAGGGAGACCCGATATGTGAAATCAGAATCAAGCAGCCGAACAAGCACAATACCGAATCGTAAAAAAACTTTTATGGAGGTAGACAATGAAAGAAAAGAAAAAACTGATTTTGGATGCGTTTGACAACAAAGCCGTCAATCGCGTTCCCGTAGGGTTTTGGTGGCACTTTGCCGACGAATATCGGCAATTCCGGGGACTTATGGATGAAGGGATCGTTCAGGCGACAATCGACGGCACCAAAAAGCTGTACGACGACCTCAAGCCGGATATGGTAAAAATCATGTCGGACGGTTTTTTCGGACACCCGTCCATTATGGAAAACGATATTAACACTATCGACGACATAAAAAAAATCAAATCCATCGGAGCGTCTTCTCCGTGGTATGATAAGCAAGTCGATATGATCAACGAAATTCTCAAACATTTCGACGGCGAAATCGCAGCCTTTTACAACATCTTTGCACCGCTCAATTATATCCGCCTGTACACCGAATGCTATAAAAAGCGCCCTGAATTATTCGTGCAGCTGTTCAACGAAGATCCCGAAGCGATGCTCGCCGCATCTTTGGAAATCGCGAAAGACGTATCGGTTCTCGCGGATAAAATCAAAAAGAATACAAGCGTAGACGGCATTTACTACAGCGTACAAAGCGTACAATCCGAAAAAGCCGATTTGAACTTCCACAAGCGGTATGTGATGGAATCCGATCTTCAGGGTTTGAACGCAATAAACAAACTATGGGACAACAATATTCTGCATATATGCGGCTACGGAAGCTCTACGAACGATTTGTCTTTTTATAAAGAGTATAAGGCAAAAGTGTATAATTGGGCTGTCTATACCGAAAAAGTCCCGCTGTCGGAAGGAAAAAAATTCTTCGGCGGCGCGTGCGTTTTGGGCGGATTTGCAAACAGCAAAGGAACGATGCTCGATGTCGGATCCGATGCCGAAATCGAAAACCGCGTAAAGGAAATAATAGCGGATGCGGGAAGCGTCGGCGTTATCATAGGTGCCGATTGTACCGTTCCTCCGCAAGTAGGATACAAGCGGCTTGACGAAGTAAGGAAGTACGCCGAAAAGTACAGCAAACGGTAGCGGAAAACGGGGACGAGCTGTGCGCGAATTCTTTTGCAAAAAATTATCGATGCGCGTAGCGGCCGTCCCTGCGTTTTCACAATACGGGTTTAAGAAATCGGCTGCCGGTTAATCCGAATACGGATTGTTCGGCGCTTTTAACTTCGAGTTTTCTTTTGAAGACTCGCGTATGTACGTGTGCGCTCGTGCGCACCGATTGCACATCTCCTAAATCTGGAGATTTACTCGCTGTGCAATTTTACGGAAGGTTCAATTATGAAAAAAATGTTTTTCGGCGGAACTGTTTTGACGATGGATACGGACGATACCCAAGAAGCCGTAGTATTTGAAAACGATAAGATCGTATTTGTCGGCTGTGAACGGGAAGCAAAAGAAAAGTATCCCGATGCGGAATTAATTAACCTTAACGGAAAAACGCTTGTACCCGGATTTATAGATTCTCATTGTCATATGAGTTTTTCCGGCGAAATGATGACGCAACCGTCGCTTTTTGAAGCATCCTCAATAGCGGAAATTGTAGCGGGGCTTCGGCAAGAAGCGGACAAAGCTTCAAAAGACGAAGTTTTGTTTATAAACGGATACGGCGGACATCCGATTGCGGAAAACAGGCCTATCACATTGGCAGAGATGGATAAAGCCGTCCCCGATCATCCGGTATTTTTGCGAACTGCGGGAACGCACGGAACTTTTGTTAATACCAAAGCTCTGAAATTGATTATTGAAGAAGCGAAAAATGCGGGAATTGCCATAAGCGAAGAAGACAAGGCGGAAGGATTTTTACGGAACGAAGCCAATCTCTTTGCGTATTCGCTGCCGCCGAAATTGATGTCCGAAGAGCAAAAAAAGAAAGCGCGGGAAAAGATGATACACGAATGTATCAGCAACGGGATCACGGCTGTCCATACGATGGAAGGCCGAAGTCCCGTAAACGATCCCGACGTATTGGCTCTTTTGCGGGATAAAGATGAAATTCCTTTTCACTTGAGAATTTATTATCAAACTACCAACGTAGAAGAAGTCGTAAGACTCGGCTTAAAACAAATCGGCGGATGTTTTAGCTGTATTTTAGACGGTGACGTTGAACCGGGTACCGCCGCTTTCCGCGAGCCGTATATCGATAATCCCAAAAACTACGGTAACCTTTATTTTACGCAAGAACGGCTGGAGAATTTTTTCAGAGAAGCGCATAAAGCGGGACTGCAAATTTGTATGCATGCGATCGGAGACGCCGCTATAGAGCAGGCACTAAAGGCGTATAAAAAAGTCTTAACCGAATTTCCGAGAGAAAATCACAGACACAGGGTTGAGCACTTTGAAGTTTCCGCGTATGACTTGATGGATTTTGCAAAAGATTTGAAAGTAACCTTGGCTATGCAGCCCATATTCGACTACTATTGGCCGTCCGACACTTACATACCTCACATAGGGCCGGAACGGGCTGCCATGAGATGCGCATTGCGCCCTGTTTTGGATAGAGGAATAATCGTCGGAGGCGGTTCGGATTCGCCGGTAACTTCGATGAATCCTCTGTTGGGTATTCATGCGGCCGTCAATCTCAGCGTACCCGCGTCAAGGATCAGCGTAAAAGAAGCGTTGAGAATGGTCACCATCGATGCAGCTTACCTCGGTTTTGAAGAAGATGAACGGGGAAGCATAAAAGCGGGAAAAGAAGCGAACTTTGTCATTTTATCCGATAATCCTCTGGAGCATCCGAAAGACAAGCTGGATAAGATACAAATTTTGGAAACCGTTTACCGCGGAAAAACCGTGTGGGTAAACAAATGAAAACTTGCGGAAATTCCCGGTTTTCAGATTTTCTTTAGATATATAATTTTTTTATGGGCAATACTATGCTGAAAGATATGGAAGAATACGTTGTCGCTCAGCGGCGGCGCTTTCACAAAATACCGGAACTTTCTTTAAAGGAAAAAGAAACGGCCGAAAACATTCGGGACGAACTGAAAAAATCGGGTGTGTCGTATGAACCGGTCGGCGAATACGGAACGGTTGCATGTATCAAAGGCGATCTGCCCGGTAAAACCTATGCGTTTCGTGCCGATATCGATGCACTGCCTATCGACGAAGATACCGGTCTCTCTTTTAAATCGACGCATGAAGGCTGTATGCACGCATGCGGTCATGACGGGCACATTGCGATTCTTTTGGCTTTCGCTCGGGAACTCGCGGCCATGCGCGCCGAACTTGCAGGTACCGTCTATCTGTGTTTTCAGCAAGCCGAAGAAATCGCTCAGGGACACGAAGCGATCATCGCGTATCTCAAAACCGTCGGAAAGTTGGAAGCCGTCATCAGTTCGCATCTATGGGCGGATATCCCCGCCGGTAAAATGGCGCTGCAAGCAGGCGCGGTTATGGCCGGAATGACGAGCTTTCACATTACCGTAACGGGAAAAAGCTGTCACGGATCAAGACCCGATCAGGGGATCGATCCGATAAATGCAGGCGCACTCATTATCGGGGAAGCGTTCCGTATTAAAGACAGGGAATTCAATCCGCTGCGGCACAGTACGCTCAGCTTCGGATCGTTTCACTGCGGAACGGCGACCAATATCATTCCCGACCGGGCAGAACTCGGCGGAACGATGCGGTATTTTTCGGATAGTGAAAAAGCACATCTGTTTTGCATCGTCGACCGAAGCTGTAAAGCGGCGGAAATATTGACGGGAGCAAAAGTCGAATGGAAATCGACTGCCGAACTTCCGCCGGTCGCAAACGACGCCGCTTCCGTCGAAAAAGCGCTGCCGGCGGCCGAAGCCGTTTTCGGGAACGAAAACGTCATTCCGTTTGAAAAAATTATGGGATCGGATAATTACGCTTGTTATTTGCAGGAATTCCCCGGTTTCTATGCATTTATCGGTATCAGAAACGAAGCGAAAGGGATCGGGTACGCGCACCACAGCAGTAAATTCGATATGGACGAATCGGCACTGGCAAATGCCGTTCGATTTTATATCGATTTTATACGAAGAAAATAATCGGTACCGCTACCCCCATGCATCAAATGCAAACAAACTGCAATCGATAAGATCTATTCGAGCCTATCGTCCCGTCGCAGGGCAATCGAAAAGCCGCCTCTGCAGCAAGCGCGCGTCAGCCGCCCCTACTCTTCGCTCATGCCGAGAATCTTCCGAGCGCGTTCTCCGTTTGCCCCCGATTTTTTATCGTTCGCAAGAGAGACGACGGCGGCGGAAGCGGAAGCGTATTTCGCTTTAGCGTACATATCGAGACCGAGACTCACCGTCGCCGCATCTTTTGAAAGCAAAAAATTGCGGCAGATATCCGCATAGCCCGCTCGCGCGTACTTTGCAAAGAGTTTCCCGAGCGCGTAGCGCAGCTGCTTTCGCCTATCGTCTTTGAGCGTCTCTCCGGCAAGGGCGAGTATCTCCTTTTCACCGACCGAGCCTTGAGAAGCGAGCGCTTTCGCCGCATCCGCCTTTGCCGTATCGCCTGACTTCGGATCGGAGACGATTTCGATAAGATAGGAGTTTCCGTCTTTTGTGCCGAGGGATGCGAGCGCATCGTAGCACGCGGTTTTGACGACTTTTTCTTTATCGTTTTTTGCGCGGTAGACGAGGTACGGAGACGCTTCGGTAAATTTGAGTTTTTTTACTGCGGCTATCGCTTCGAGGCGCACTTTATAGTGTTCGTCGCGGATGCCCTGCACGATGATTTCTTTCGCCTCTCCGCTTCCGGGATAGTGAGACAATCCTTTGATGACGTACTGGCGGAAATTCGGATCGGATGATTCGTAGAGTTCGGCGAGGATCGGAATCGATTCGCTTTTTTGCATCGCGCCGATCGCTTCCGCTGCGTACATCCGCACAAAAGCGTTTTCGTCTTCATTTTGCGCAATCGAAACGAGCTTCGCCCACGTTTCAGTTGCATGCAGTTTTCCGAGCACGCGCGAAAGCGCCTGCTTTTGCACCACGGTCAAATCATCGCGGTCGATATAGCCGGCAAGATACTGCGCTTCTTCCGGCCCGCCGATTTCTCCGATCGTCGTAAGTGCAGCTTGAAAATACGCATCGCTGTCCGTATCCAAAAGGGCGAGAACTGCCGGAAGGGCTTCTTTGCACTTTACCGCGGAAACGTAGCGGAACACCGCTTCGACCGTGCTGTTTTTCGTATCGTAGGGATCGTCCAAAACGCCGACGGCATAATCTTCCAAACACGGATCTTTCAGATGCGTAAAATATTCGAGAATCTTTTCGCGCACTTGCGAAGAGCGCGTCGTATGAAATAAATCGTACGCGTCGTCCGAAAAGCGGGGATCGTCGTTGTCTATGCACTTTTGCAAAAGCGACGTGATTTCAGGCGACACACCGTAGCGGAACGTATCGCGGTATTCTTTTACAGTGTCGGGGCTTTTATCGGAAAGAGCGGCTTTTTCACTCTTTTCTTTATCGGGAGCTGCAGGGCGCTTCGCTTCGGGTATCGTGACGGCTTTTTTGCTTTTTGAAACCGACTCGGTCGAAGTTCCGGTCGGTGCCGCACTTTGCGCCGAAGAAGTCGAAGCGCTTTGAGCAAAGGTAGAAGCCGCCGTGCCGAAATGCGAAGCGATAAAGCCGTCGATGCCGGCGGGAGCTCGGCAAAAGGGCTGCAGCACAAAAAAAGTCAGGGCGGCTGCGGCATAGCGTATGTTCATAAGCAATCCTCGATCAGTCGATCATATTATTTGGTTCAATTTCGAGTTTTTTAAAACTCGAAATTTTCCATCCGTTTCGTTCACCAACGGAATGGCGAGTTTGGAAAATAAATAAAATTATGTTTACGGCGAGGTTCCGGCTGCGTGCCGTTTCGAGCGTTAGACTCATGAAAGCCCACCCTAAAAGCTCGACCGCGGCTAAGCGGATGGGTTCTCGCCGTAAACACAGCGCTATTAGCTGATACTTTCCAAACTCGCCATTCGACCTATCGGATGGTTCCGGTGCCGAATCGCGCAAGAAAATCGCGCTTATACTCTAAAAACCTGTTCTCTTCGATCGCGTTACGGATTTCGCCCATCATCGCGTGAAGAAAATAGAGATTGTGATACGATGAAAGCATCGCACTGAGTATTTCCTGCTCTTTGAAAAGGTGACGGAGATAGGCGCGAGAATAGGTGCGGCACACTTTGCACGTGCACTCGGCATCTATCGGAGAAAAATCGTGCGCAAAGCGTTCCTGTTTTATCGACAGCATACCGTCGTGCGTAAAGTACGAACCGTTGCGCGCGTTGCGCGTCGGAAGCACGCAGTCGAACATATCGATACCGGAGGCGACCGCTTCGAGTATGTATTCGGGCGTACCGATTCCCATAACGTATTTCGGTTTCGCTTCGGGTAAGTATTGCACCGTATACTGCAAAAAGCGCGCGAACTCCTCAGCGGGTTCTCCGACGGAAAGACCGCCGATCGCGATGCCCGCCGTATCGAGAGACGAAACGAAGAGAGCGCTTTCTTTGCGGAGATCTTCAAAAAAATTACCCTGAACGATCGGAAAGAGAAAACCGCGATAGCCGCGCTCGGTCTCCCGCTTCCACTCCGAAAGCGCCCGCTTCGCCCAATCCGTCGTAATCGCCAGAGCGCGCTCGGCTTCTTTTCTGCCTTCATTCCAGCCCGTGCACACGTCGAGCTGCATTTGAATATCGCTGTTGAATTTCGCCTGCGTTTCAACGACGTTTTCGGGCGTAAAAAAGTGCCGCGAACCGTCGATGTGACTTTGGAACGCGACACCTTCGGCGCCGATCTTCCGAAGCTTTGCGAGCGAAAACACTTGAAAGCCGCCGGAATCGGTGAGAAAATTTTTTTGCCACTTCGAAAAACCGTGCAGCCCGCCCGCTTCTTTTATCAAATCGGAGCCGGGGCGCAAAAAAAGGTGGTAGGTATTGGCGAGGATAATTTCAAAGCCGATCTCTTCGAGCGATTCTTTCGACACGGCTTTGACCGTCGCATTCGTTCCGACCGGCATAAAGACGGGAGTTCGAACAGTGCCGTGCGGCAGCGTCAACAGCCCCGTCCGCGCCGAGCCGTCGGAACTCGTATGGTGCACTTCAAAAATATTCACTTTTATGTCCTCGTAAAGCGCAAAAGGAGGGCGCTCGCTATGATAAACAGGATAACCGGAAACCACGCTCCGGAAAAGGCGGTTATATAACCGAACTTTGCAAGGAGCATCGTAATCATCTGTGTCACGTAAAACAAAACCGCAGCTCCGATCGAAAGCGCGAGACTTATGAGCATGACGTTTTTTCTCGATCGCCCGGAAAGGCCGATTGAAAGGAAAACGACGATAAACACGATAAACGGAAACGCGAACTTTTTGTAGTACAGCGAAAGCGCTTCTCCGAAGGGCAGCCCCGTCCGCATCAAGTGTTCGATGTATTCTTTCGCTTCGCGCACCGTAACCTCTTCGACCGAAACGACGTTGTTCCGAAATGTTTCAAAAGGTTCGGAAAGACGCGAAGTAAAAGCGGCGTCGGGAACACTGCGCGTAACCGTCCCGCCTGCAAGCGAAAACTCTACCGCGTTTTGCAGTCTCCAGCGATCCGTATCCCACAGCGCGGAATCGGCGTGAATGACGGCTTCAAGTTTTTTATCGTCGCCTCGAAAAATACAATACAGGTCGTAGAGGCGCTTTTGCGCATCGTCGTAGACGGCGGCCTTATAGATGAGATTGCCCCCTTCGGCGAGGATGACTATCGCATCGTTGTCGAGCGTTTTTTCCTGATTCAAAACGGTGCTTTGCAGCTTTTGCTTTTGCGCATAGGTAGTGACGGCGAGCGCGTCGTCGAGAAAAAACAAACCGAAACTCAAAAGGAGCGACAAAAGTAAAAGCGGAGCTGTAAAACGGAAAAGAGAGACTCCTGAGGCAAACACGGCCGTAAGCTCGTTATTCGCATAGAGGGCGCTCAGCGTATAAGATGAAGCAAAGAGGATACCCATGGGGACGGCGTACCAAATCGTTTTCGGCGTATAGAGCGCCATGATTTTAAACACGACGGAAGCCGGCACTTGATTTTGAATATAGCGCCACAAGTTCATCAAAAGATCGACGAGATTTAAAACGATCGCCGAAAAAAATACGGCGCCTAAAAAGACGGGCAAAAACCGTTTAAATAAATATTTTACGAGCGTCATCGCTTTTTCAGCGCGATATAAAACGCCGCCCCCGCCGCGCCCGTAACGATATTCGGAATCCACATGCTCCAAAATCCGTTAAAGCCGTTTCTGCTCGATGCGTACTGGCCGAGTATCATCATCGTCCAATACAAAAAGCTGATGATGATTCCGACGATCATGCCGATCGTCTGTCCGTTTTGCCTGCCGAACAAAAACGCAAGCGGCAGCGCGAGGAGCGCGAAAAAAAGCGAGCCGAACGGCAGCGAAAATTTTTTATTGTATTCGAGCGTATAGTTGTTGAGCGTGCGTTTATCGGTATCGGCGTTTTTTTTCATATCGCGCAGCGCCCTTCCCAAATCGTAAGACGTCATTTCACGCGGGCTCGTACTTCCGCCGTCGCTGAAAAAAGCGCTTTCAAAAAGATTGAACGTCACCGTATCCGACGAAAGCCGGTCGTAATCGGAAAACGAATTCGCGCCTAAAAAGAGCGAGAGCGCATCGGTCATCGTAAGCTGCATGAGTACGCCCTCTTTGCGCACCGATTTCAGCTCCGATTCGCCTGCAGAAATGACACGCACTCTCCCGTCGCTTCCCGTATCGATGATGACGAGGTCGGAAACTTTCGTGTCGGACACATCTCCGGTAACGAGCGTCGCTGTATTGAGGCGCTTTACCGAATGAGACTCGAGGGCGACGGCGGGGTTCGACGACAAAATCATACGGCGCAGACGGTTGTAGCGGATCGTGCCGAGCGGCAAAAGATAATCGTTTACGAAAAAGGACGCAATCGAAATGGCGAGCCCCATGACGAGCACCGGAGTCAAAATGTGAGCGTAGCTGAAGCCCGATGCCCGGAAAATAATAATTTCGTTGTCGCTCATAAATCGCCCCAAACACATGAGAAAGCCGACGAGGGTGGCAAAGGGGGAAGACTGCGCGACGATAAACGGAAGGCTGTAGGTCATAAGCTTTACGACGTCCCACACGGGAGCGCCCTGCCTTAAAATATGTTCCGCGATGAGTAAAATCTGATTGACGAAAAAGATTGTAAAGAAAAATAAAAATGCGACGGAAAAATACAGCAAAAGCTCGCGCACGAGATAGCGGGTAAGAACATGAGGGCGGAGAGAAGCGCCGAAAAGCTTTGTCCGAACGGATTGCGCACAATCGGTAAAACGATTTTTCAAGACGGAAAGATACCGACGAAACGCGGAAAAATACCTGCGAAGTGCGGCGCAATACGAACCGCCCGAATCGGCGCCCCTGCGCTTCATACGTTCACTCCGGTAGAACCGAAGCCGCCCTCCCCGCGTACGGTTTCATCGAGAAAATCCGCTTTGACGAAATTCGCCTGCGTAACGGGTGCAATAACGATCTGCGCGATGCGGTCGCCGTTTTGCACGACAAAGGGTTCGTTTCCGAAATTGACGAGGATGACTTTCACTTCGCCGCGGTAGTCGCTGTCGATCGTACCGGGCGCATTTAAAACCGTAACGCCGGACTTCGCCGCAAGCCCCGAACGCGGCCTCACTTGCGCTTCAAAGCCTTCGGGAATCGCAAAGCATAAGCCCGTCGGAATGAGCGCAAAGGCGCCGCGCTCTATCGTTACGGGAGACGGGAGAAACGCGGATATATCCGCGCCCGCAGCTCCTTCCGTTTTATATTCGGGAAGAAGAGCGCCAGAAAGCGCGGTACACGCAACGGCGACCGGTTTTGTCACGGCTCTTTCCTCGTTCGTTATTTCGCCTGTTCGTCGAGCGCGTCGATGTACGAAAGATTCAGCCGTCCCATCTTATCGACTTCGAGCAGTTTTACGGGAATCTGCTGTCCTTCTTTAAGCACATCGGTAACTTTTTCGACGCGGGAATGCGAAAGCTTTGAAATATGGCAAAGCCCTTCTTTTCCCGGAAGGATTTCAACGAAAGCGCCGAAGTCCATAATGCGCTTGACGGTTCCGTTGTAGATCGTTCCCGGCTCCGGATCTTCGGTGATGCCTTTGACGGCTTTTTTCGCTTCTTCGGCGGCATTCCCCGTCTTTCCGTAAATCGTAACCGTTCCGTCGTCGTCGGTATTGATCGTAACGTCGTAGTCGGCACAGAGCGCTTTGATATTTTTTCCGCCCGGTCCGATGAGCGCACCGATTTTGTCGACGGGGATTTTCATGGAAATGATCTTCGGCGCATAGCGGCTGATCGGCTGCGGTTTATCGATCGTCTTTTCCATAATCGACAAAATATGCAAGCGGCCGGCTTTTGCCTGAGCGAGAGCTTCGCGCATGATTTCGGTCGAAACACCCGCAATCTTTATGTCCATCTGGAAACCGGTGATGCCGTCTTTCGTTCCCGCGACTTTAAAATCCATATCGCCCAAATGATCTTCTTCGCCGAGGATATCGGAAAGGATTTTATACTTTTCGTATTTCGGTCCGTCGGTGATGAGTCCCATCGCGACGCCCGCGACCATCTTTTTCATCGGCACACCGGCGGCAAGCAGAGAAAGACAACCGCCGCAAGTAGACGCTTGTGATGACGAGCCGTTCGATTCCATGATTTCCGAAACGACGCGGATCGTATACGGGAATTCGTCTCTGCCCGGCACCATAGGCGCGAGCGAGCGGCGGGCGAGGTTTCCGTGTCCGATTTCGCGGCGGCCGGTCATAAGCCTGCCGACTTCTCCGACCGAATACGGCGGGAAATTGTAGTGCAGGATAAAGTGTTCGCTTCTGTTTCCGTCGATATCGTCGTACGCCTGTTCGTCGAGCGTCGTACCGAGCGTCGTCACCGCAAGCGACTGCGTTTCGCCGCGCGTAAAGAGTGCCGAACCGTGCGGACGCGGCAACACGTTGATTTCGCACGTGATCGGACGGATTTCGTCGCACTTGCGTCCGTCTATGCGCACGCCTTCGTCGAGAATCGCTTTGCGCAGCAGCTTATACTGAATGTCGTCCATGAGCGCGCCGAAGAGTTTTTTCTGCACTTCGTCCGAAAGCTGTTCGGCGTATTTTTCGGCGATTTTATTTTTGACCGCTTTGACTGCGGCGCTCCGCTCCATTTTGCCGTCACGGAAACACGCTTCTTTCATGAGCGGCGTCGCTTCGGCTTCGATCGCTTCCGCATTTGCAAGCGTCACCGAAAGAGGCGCGAGCGGAAGCTTTTCTTTGCCGCATAATTTTTGCAGCTCTTCCTGCAGGCGGCACATCTCCGTGATAAAGCCCTGCGCTTTTTCGAGCGCGCCGAGCATCACGTCTTCCGACGCTTCGTTCGCGCCGCCTTCGACCATCGTAAAGCCCTCGGCTGTACCCGCGACGACGATTTCCAAATCGGCCTTTTCGATTTGCGCAAACGTCGGATTGACGACGTATTCGCCGTTCAAATATGCGACGCGGCAGGCGGCAACGGGTCCGTGAAACGGAATGTCCGAAATCGTCACTGCGGCGCTCGCCGCGATAACCGCAATGATATCCTGCGTATGAACGCCGTCGGCGGAAACGCAGGTCGGCACGATTTGAATTTCGCGTCCGAACGCCATTTCGAACAGCGGCCGCATCGGCCGGTCGATAAGGCGCGAGACGAGGATCTCTTTATCTTTCGGCCGCCCTTCCCGCTTTACAAAGCCGCCGGGAATTTTTCCCGCAGCGTAAAATTTTTCGTTGTAATCGACGGTGACCGGAACATAATCCATACCCTCAACCGCATCGTGAGATGCGCACACCGTCGCAATGACGGCCGCTCCGCCCCACTGAGCGAATACGCAGCCGTTCGCCTGTTTGCCTATCCTTCCCGTCTCCAAAATCAAGTCGGCGTCTCCGACTCTTGCAGTTACTCTTTGTACCATCTTGTCCTTCCTAAAAATGCGGCATTGCAGGAAGTGTCAACTTCCGAAGATGTCGCATTCGTGCGCGGGACTCGCAACAAGCGCATAAGCGCGAAGTTTCGAGCGGCGCACACGTACATCACGAGTTTTCAAAAGAAAACTCGAAGTAAAACGAGACGCGCTATTTCAGCGTTTCGTTTTACCGTTCTCAATTCTTTGTCGTTCTTTTCCGAAATTAATAATCAATAAAATTCATGTTCACGTGCATCGGCCGGAATGCCGACCGATATCGCAAAAGCTATTTAAGGTTCAATTTCGAGTTTTTCGAAACTCGAAATTTTCCATCCTCTTTGCTCACCAACTGAAGGGCAAGTTTGGAAAGTAAATTAAATTATGCTTACGGCGAGGTTCCGGCTGCGTGCCGTTTCGAGCGTTAGGCTTACGGAAGCCTGTCTTAAAAAGCTCGACCGCGACACATACACGGCGAGTTTGCAAAGCAAACTCGGTAGTGAGCGCAGCGAACGAAGTTCTCACCGTAAGCACAGCTTTAGTAGCTGATACTTTCCAAACTCGACATTCGACCTATAAAAAAAGCCTGCGCCGCCAGAGCAAGCGGTCATGCAGGCTTTTTTGCTTGCGTTATTTACGGATACCGAGCTCTTTGATAAGAGAGCGGTACGCTTCGAGGTTCGTCCGCTCGAAATATTTTAAGAGCTTCCGCCGAGCACCGACGATTTTCAGCAGCGCACGCTTTGCGCTTTTGTCTTTCGGAAAAGCGCGCTCGTGCTCAGTGAGCTGCTGGATGCGTTCGGTAAGCAGGGCGACCTGCACCTTTGTGTTGCCGGTGTCGTGTTCGTTCGCACCGTATTTTGCGATAACGGCGGATGCCGCTTCTTTCGAGAGTGCCATTCGTATACTCCTATTCTTTTATCGTTCTTATAAATTCTACAGCCTTTATGTGCCGCACGTCTTTTTGCAAATTCTCAAGGCGAAGGATATGAGATTCTGCCGTAAAGCGGGCTTCCGCTGTATATCCGTCGGCTATGACACGAACGCCGTAAGTACCGCGTTCGGGCAGCACTTGCGCAAAAGCGCTTCGTTCTGCCGTAAGCGCGCATCCGTCCTTTTTCCAAACGGAAGCCGAACAATCGAGCACGTATTTTCTGCCGAGCATGGCTTCGGCCGAAGGGATATCACCTTCGAAAATACGCAGACGGATAAGCGAAGAGCTTACACGCTCACCTTCATACAGCGTCGGTTCCGGAAACTCCGAAACGATGCCGCTTTCGAGGGAAAACGCGCGGATTTCTTTCATGCCGTATGCACCGCGGTAACCGCAGCGGAAATCCCATCCTTCCGCGATGAATTTCATGCCGCAGCCGTGCACGAGCATCGATAAAAAACTGTGTCCCTCTATTTTACCGAATTTATCGGAAAAGTCAATGAGTATCGCGAAGTCCATGCCGCGTGCTTCTATGACCGAAAGCCGCTGTGCGAGCGTCGAAAGATCGCCTTCATAAAATCCCTTGGATTTGAAAGCGCCGAGCGACTGCTTAAACGCGACGACGCCGGGTGTAAGACCGTCTTTTTCCGCTTCGGCTCGGACGCGGGAAAACAGCGAATCGTGCCCTATATGCGGGCCGTCGAAGTTTCCGACCGTGAGCGCCGTACCGCGCGCGAATACATCGGGAGCTGCGGTTTTCCCTGCGGCGACGCTTTCGATCTCTTCCCACGTAAAACGTATCATGCGGCATACTCTATCACATTTCAAAAAAAATGTCGCGTGAAAAAAAGCGCGGATAATACATTGAGAACACATATTGAAAAAAACGTCCCCGCGCGCTAAAATATATTAATTTTTCCGCGGCGGCAAAGCGGCGGCGTATTTTGGAGCGTGGATATGGCAATGGTAAAAACGATAAAAAAATCGGCAAAGACGGCAAAGGTCGGTGCAAAAAAAACAGTGGCAAAAAAAACGGCGAAAGCTCAGACAAAAGCCGCAGCTGAAAAACGGACGGCGGAGAAGAACGCGGCAAAAAAACGTTCCGAATCGAAAGCAGGAAAAACCGCAGCGGTAAAAACGAACCTTAAAAAACCGGCGGCAAAAACCGCATCGAAAAAATCGATTAAAAAAATCGACTGGGCAAATCTTCCGTTCGGCTATATCAAAACGGACAAGCGCTTCGTCGCCGAATTCAAAAACGGCAAATGGAACGCCGGCAAACTCACTTCCGACGATACGATTTCCCTTTCCGAATGCGCGGGCGTCCTGCAGTATGCGCAAACCTGTTTCGAAGGCCTCAAAGCGTACACGACCGAAGACGGCCGCATCGTTACTTTCCGTCCGAACTTAAACGCGGAGCGCATGGAGCGGTCGTGCGAGCGTCTCGAAATGCCCGTATTTCCGAAAGAGCACTTCGTCGAAGCGGTTCTCGCCGTCGTAAAAGCAAATAAAGCTTACGTGCCGCCCTACGGAAGCGGTGCGACGCTTTACATCCGTCCCTATATGTTCGGCTCGAACGCCGTCATCGGCGTAAAGCCTGCCGACGAATATCAATTCCGCATCTTCGCCACTCCCGTCGGTCCGTATTTTAAAGGCGGCGTCAAATCGATCGCCGTGCGCATCTCCGATTCCGACCGCGCAGCTCCTCGCGGAACGGGCGATATCAAAGCAGGTATCAATTATGCGATGAGCCTGCACAATATCGTCGACGCGCACAAAAACGGATTTGCAGAAAACATCTACCTCGATCCCGCGACGCATATATTTATCGAAGAGACGGGCGGCGCCAATGTTCTGTTTATCACGCACGACGGCAAAATCGTCACGCCGAAATCCGACACGATCCTTCCGTCGATCACACGTCGCTCGCTCGTGTACATCGCGGAAAATATCCTGCACATTCCCGTCGAAGAGCGCAAAATCGACAAGCGGGAGCTTTCGTCGTTCGCCGAATGCGGTCTGTGCGGAACGGCGGCGGTGATCTCTCCCGTGTGCAGCATATACGATCACGGCAGAGACATACGTTTTGCGGCTTGCGAAAACGGCATGGGCACCGTACTCAAAAAATTGTACGACACGCTCACGGGCATACAGATGGGACACATCCCCGCGCCGAAAGGCTGGATATACGAAGTAACATAATCACCTTCGATACGCGCAATATGCAACGCATAAATTGACACGCCGTTCATATAATGATAAAATTATACAATTTTCTATTTATACGAATTGACATAAGGATTTTATCATGAAAAAGGGCTTTTATACCGTCGGTTTGATCGTCGTTTTGGCGATATCGGCTTTTGCATTTATCCTCGCTCCCGCCATGGTCGGACACGGCGATGCGAATACGCTCCCTCCGTTCGGATCTTACGACGGCAAAAAAATCAAATACGAGCAGGGTTCCGATTTTGCGAATTACGTTTCAAGGTACGCGGAATTTTTTCAAGCCCAGGGCAGACAAATCGATCCTCAGTCGAATTATTATATTTTCAACTATGCGTTCAACGCAGTCGTTCAAAAAATAGCGTATACGCAGGCGGTAGCTGAGAGCGGCTATGCCGTGCCGCAGAGCGCCGTCAACCGTGCGATGCTTCCGTATTTTTCCGATGAAAACGGAAATTACTCCCAGCGCAGATACCGGGAGACGCCTGCATCGGAAATCGAAAGCATGCAAAAGAATTTCCGTGAAGACCTTACGATGAGGCGCTACAACGACGATATGTTCGGCTCTTCCGCACGCTTTGCGGGAAGCGCATTATACGGATTGAAATCGTCCGAAAACGAAATCGCTTTTTTTGAAAATTTCGGCACCGAAAAACGAGGATTCGATATGGCGTCTTTCAATACCGACGACTATCCCGACAGCGAAAGGGAAGCGTACGGACGCGCAAATGCGAAAAAATTTATTAAATACGATATGTCGATCATCACGTGCGGCGAAAAATCGAAAGCCGAAACCGTCGCAAAGCGCCTCAAAAACAACGAGATCACGTTTGAGGACGCGGTAAACGAATATTCTTCAAAAAACTACAGCGACGCGAACGGAAAATTAACAAATTCATATCGATATGAAATCGAACGCATCATAAAAAATTCCGACGACGTCGAAAAAATCGTCTCCCTTGCAAAAGATGCGACGAGTGCCGTCATCGAAACGAATATCGGCTTTTCCGTCTTTCATGCGGACGGAAGTGCATCCGATCCCGATTTTACAAACGAACAAATCGTAAAAGACGTGTGGAGCTATCTGCGCGCGAATGAAGCGGGACGCATCGAAGATTATTTTACGGATGTCGCAAAGAATTTCGGCGCGGATGCGGCTGTAAACGGTTTTGCCGCCGCCGCACAAAAGGCAGGCGCAAAGGATACGGCGCTCTCCCCCTTCCCGCTCAATTACGGAAGCGTTTCGTTTGCCAATTCCATTGACACGAGTATTGAAGGACTTTCGGGAGCCGACACGAATAAAAACTTTTTACAGACGGCGTTTTCCTTAAAGTTCAATGAAATCTCCTCTCCTATCGTAAACGGAAAAACCGTGCTCGTGCTGCAGTATACGAACGAAGTAAAAGATGAACCGTCGGAAAACGCGGCATCGCTTGCGGGTCAGATTGCAAGCAGCGACGAATCGTCCGCTTCTTCGCACCTCATGGCGAGTCCCAAACTGAAAAACGATCTCTTTACGGTATATTTTAATTATTTTATGAATACGGGAAATACCAACTGACGAGGGCTTCGGCCGATTGTTTTTTTGAAATGAAAACCGTTTTTATCACGGGCGCATCCGGAACGATGGGCTCGGAAGCTTTGGCTCAAATCGCGCGGACAGAAAAATTTCTGTGCCGCGTTCTTTTGCGTCCGAAAAAAGCGAATATACGCTTGGCAAAAAAGCTTCAAAAAAACGAGCACATAGAAGTTATCTTCGGCAACATACAAAATTACGGCGATTGTCTTACCGCCGTAAAAGGCGCCGACTATGTGCTTCACTGTGCGGCGATCATTCCGCCCGCGGCAGATCATAATCCCGACGAAACGTTTCGCACAAATCGGCTCGGTACCGAAAATCTGCTCAAAGCCGTAGCTGCGAGCGGCCAAATCCAAAAGACAAAATTCGTTTACATCGGCACGGTTGCCGAATACGGAAACAGAACGTTCAAACACCCGTGGGGACGTGTCGGAGACCCGCTCATGCCGAGCGCATTCGACGTGTACGCTGCAAGCAAGATAAAAGCCGAACGCGCGGTTATCGATTCTCCTTTGTGCTGGGTGTCACTGCGACAAAGCGGCATTTTATACGACCGCGTACTTTTTAATAATATGCACGACGGGCTGATGTTCCATACGTGCTGGAATACGCCGATCGAATGGGCGACCGCGAAAACGTCCGGTCTGCTTTTGAAAAATCTTGTCGAAAAAGATTCGGATGGAACGCTCGGCGCCGATTTTTGGAAAAAAGTATACAACATCGGAAACGGAAAGGCTTCCCGCGTTACGGGTTTTGAAACGCTCGACCGCGGCTTTAAAATGATGGGACGAAGCTGCACCGAAATTTTTAAGCCCGAATGGAACGCAACGCGCAACTTTCACTGTATGTGGTTTTCCGATTCGCACGTATTGAACGAATACCTCGATTTTCAGCACGAAAGTTTTGAAGAATTCTTTTCACGACTCGAAAAAAAATTATGGTATTTTAAATTGGGAAAACCCTTTCCGCGTCTCGTACGACGTTTTGCGATAATGCCGCTTTTGCGCACGAACAATGCGCCTGCCTTTTGGGTTTCGCACAGTCTTACAAAACGGATCAACGCTTTTTTCGGTTCGCTCGAAGCGTACCTCGCGCTTCCGCGCAGCTGGGAAAAATTTCCTTTATTGTGCAAAAATCAAAATCAGGAAACGGGCGCTTTTTTGGATTACGAAAAATTACAGGATGAATCTTTAATCGAACAAAACGGTTTGCTTTTAAATCACGGCTACGATGAAACGAAAAAGACCGAAGAGCTCGGCATTGAAGACGTAAAACAGGCGGCATGTTTCCGCGGCGGAAAGTGCGTGAGTGAAATAATGACAAGGGGCGATCTGTACAGCCCTTTGCAGTGGCAGTGCCACAACGGTCACCGCTTTACGGCAAGCCCGTACTTGGTTCTAAAAACGGGACATTGGTGCCCCGAATGCTGCAGCGCTCCGCCGTGGAATTTCGGCGAGCTTGCAAAACATATTCCGTTTTATGCCCAGCTCCGCTATGACGATCACGGAAAAGACGAAACCGAATCGTATTCGTCCGAAGACGGTCGCGATATATTGGCATATGAAAAATAAACGCCTCCGCGGTGCATCCGTCGAGGACGCGCGTTTTATCGGCCGATTGCAAATCAATATAAAAACGGAATTATGCGCTTGGGCTTATATCGCGCCGTTTCGTCAGGAAAGATTTCGGCATATTTTTTATAAATCGCATCGGCTCTCGGCACCAAATTGCACGCAGTCCAAAACACAAATAAAAAGCCCGGAAGCGACCACGTCAAAACGGCAAAGCCGAGCCATTCGACCAATTCGCCGAAATAATTCGCGCTCGTAATATAGCGGTACATTCCACGGGACGGATAATAATGCTTACTGTCGCCGACCGGACGCAGAGAGCGGATATAGGCGTCGGAGCGTATATTGATAAGCATGCCCGCAAAAAATAAAATCGTCCCGACAATAAAACGCGGATCGGAAAGCCAGCTGCGCTCGTACATTTCGGCAGGAGAAAAATAAAAAATCCACAAGCCGATTAAAAGCGCGTTTATGGTGTTGAAGATCATGCCCATAAGCACGATTGTAAGCGGCATTTTGCTTTTGCCTTTTAATAAAAACGGAAAAACAAAGGTACGCTGTATATAGTGAGCGATAAAAAAAAACGCCAGCAGTACGCGTACCGGCCTGTGTTCATAGTTGAGCGCGCAAAGCAAATAGATCATAACGATGAGCGTCGGACACTCCATAAATATCCATGCGATTTTATTGTTAAAAGCGAATCCCCATTTTTTATCGATGAGCTTCCCGTATCCTGCGGGAATAAAATACAAAGCGAAAAAACAAATCAATCCTGTGACAAACATAATTATCTCGACGGCACAATATGTTGAATATGACATACACGCAGTATCGGCGTTTTTTTTATTTTAATCAACATACCCCGACGCAAGCGTCGGGGTATTAAACCCTCCGCACGAATCAAGCAGCTTGTCTTGCCGCCGCACTCATGCCGATGCGTACGCTTGCATAAATACGATGTCCGCTCTAAAATAAAAAATATCATAGGAAGCCTCTGGAAACTGCAGTTTTAGAGGCAGCTTTAAAATGCGATATAATAAATTTGAGCAGAATGTTAATAAAAAACGGAGGAGTGGTGATCGAAGGCGGTCACGGAAATCCCTGTACCGTGCAAACGGCAAAGGGCATTTCCGTTTTGTATAAGGGCAGATACCTCTATTCAAAATACGCGCCCGAAAAAGCGGTGAGGAGTGCGCTTTCCGCACAATCCGTCCCGCACGGCACCCTCGTGCTCGCCTGTTCCCCCGTCCTGTGTTTATGTCTTGCCGAATTGTGCGCCTCGCTTCCCGAAAACTGTTTCGTACTCGGCTGCGAATTCGACGCGGCTCTGTACGATTTTTCGATAAAACACATACCGCTCGGGCTTGCCCGTTTTGCGATGCTTTCGCCAGACGAACTGCCGAATCTCCCGTTTATGCTCACAAAGCGCCGCGCCGAAACGAAAAGCGGAACGCTTCTTCCCCCTGCAGGAACCTTCCGCCGCGTTTTGCGCATAGACTTTTCGGCAGGTACGCAGTTTTTTCCGCAGCACTACGCGGCGCTTACGGAAGCTGCGGAAAATGCCGTAGCGCGTTTTTGGAAAAATCGCGTTACGCTCATCAAATTCGGACGCCGCTTTTCGCGAAATCTTTTTCGAAACATCGCACGCCTTCCCCGCTCAGTCCCGATCGAGCGCCTTATACAGTCGGTCGAAAAACCGATCATCGTTTTCGGTGCGGGCGAAAGCATGGAAAAAATCGCCCGAAGCATTCGAAACGTGCAAAACGCGTTTTATATCGTCGCAGCCGATGCCGCCCTTGCCCCGCTTTTCCGTCTCGGCATCGAGCCGGACGCCGTCGTGTGCGAAGAAGCGCAGTCCGTCATCGCACCGTTTTTTTTAGGCGCAAACGGAAAGCGCTTTCGCGTATTTGCAGGCATTACGTCGTGGCCGAAACTTTTCGACCTGTGCGGCGCCGATATCTGCTATTTTTCGCCGTACTATGACGACACGGTCTTTTTCGATTCTCTTGCCGCAAAGAACATTATCCCTCCCGTTATGCCGCCCCTCGGCTCGGTGGGACTCACCGCGACAAAGATAGCGCTTATGCTTCGAAAAACCGATCGCGTTCCCGTCTTCGTTACGGGGCTCGATTTTTCATACCGCGCAGGTACGACGCACGCGCGCGGAGCGGAAGCTCATACGTCGAGCCTTGCATCGAGTTTCAAAACCGCGCCTGCGGCAAATTACGATGCGGCATTCGCTTCCTTCATGCAAAAAATTATCGGAAAAGACGGTACCCTGTTTTTTACTTCCCCAGCCCTCTTCTCGTACGCCCAAACCTTCCGCGCTTATTTTTCCGAATCGCCGAATCTCTTCGATGCGGGAACGACGGGCATCGACTTGGGAATCCCGAAAAAGGATGCGGACGAATTGATTCGGGAAAGCGGTAATACGGCCGGTACGGAAACGCACGGCAACCGAAAAAGTACAGACGAAAAGCCGTCGTCGAGAGGCGGGCAAACACTTGCAGCAAAAGCGAATGCGACGCTTGGCAGCGCTCGAAAGACTGCCGAAAAAAAAATTGGTTCGGAAAAAGAAAAAACGTTTGCCGAAGAGGCGGCGTTCGACGAAACAAAAGCGCGCGACATTCTGAATTTTTACGAAGAAGAAGAGAGAGCGCTTGCGCGCTTGAAAAATATTTTATCGTCGGGGCAGAATATGAGCGAAGCCGAACGCAGCGCTGAAATCGAAAAACTGCTCGCCTCCCGCGAATACCTGTATCTGCATTTTCCCGACGGACTTACATCATCGCTTACCGTATCATTTTTAAAACGCGTCAGAGCGGAGATCGATTTTTTTATTAAAGACATTGCAGTCGGAAAATCGATTTTGGGAAAAAATTAAAATAGTGCGGATACTGTACTTCCGACAGCAATGCCCGAAGCCGAAAATACGCGCGTTATCATCGTCCTACATCAGGCGATGTAGAAAGCTGCATTATATTACAAGATTTAATTTTTCACACAATGCGTCTTGTAATGTTTTACTAAAATTGACTCCCGCTTTTTCCGCCTGAATATTAAGCCATGCCGGAATTGTCAATGTCTTTTTTATTGCCTTTTCATTTACTTTAAATTCGCCGCATACAAAAGACACAAAACTTTTTTTATCCGTTTTAATTTTATTTGCGGCAGACGCCTTAGGCAAGGTATCGACCGTATAATCGTCTTGTAAAAAAAGCTCCATCGCTTCAACCGCGTTTGCATACGTTTCGGCTTCCGTATCGCCCTGCGTAGAACATCCGGGCAAATCGGGAAACTCAACCCTGAAACCGCCGTCTTCACTATGAAAAATTGCAGGATATATAACTTTCATTTTTTTGCCTCCAGTTCGGTTCGTTTCAGAATAGCCGCTAAAAGGCCGGTTTTCATATCTTTGCCGTGCACGGAAATTATTTCGATTTTTCCGTTTTTCGTGATTTTATGATGGCTGCCTTTCACCGACACTAATTCCCGGCCGTCTTTTAATAATAATTTTAAAAAGTCTTTGTCTTTCACGTTTATAATCATAATACGTGTAATACGTATTGTCAATAAATTATATACGTCTTATCAAAGTCTGAAAATGAAGCGGCATTTGGATTCTTCTCAAATCGCCATTCGCCCAATTATTTTTCTTCACCTTCTTTGAGAACGGCGAGGAAGGCCGACTGCGGGATCGCAACGTTTCCGACCATCTTCATGCGCTTTTTTCCTTCTTTTTGTTTTTCGAGGAGCTTACGCTTCCGCGTGATGTCGCCGCCGTAACACTTTGCGAGTACGTCTTTACGGACGGGGCTCACCGTTTCCCGCGCGATGATCTGTCCGCCGATGGCGCCTTGGATCGCGATCTTAAACTGTTCGCGGCTTATCTCGCCTTTGAGTCGTTCGCATACGCTCCGCGCACGCTCGGTTGCGTTTCCTTCAAAGGTCAGCTGGGAAAGCGCATCGACGGGTTTGCCGTTTACCAAAAAATCGACTTTGGCAAGCTTTGTCGGCCGGTAGCCGATGAGTTCGTAATCGAAAGAAGCGTAGCCGCGGCTGTAGCTTTTGAGTTTGTCGTAAAAATCGAAGAGCACTTCGGCAAGCGGCATTTCGTAGACGAGCTCGACTCTCTTTTCATCGAGATACATCATATTCGTCTGCTCGCCCCGTTTTTGTTTGCACAGTTCCATGAGAGAGCCGAGATACAGAGAAGGCGTGATGATCGACGCTTTGATGTACGGCTCTTCGGCTTCTCTGATGCGGCCTGAAGGATACTCCGACGGATTATCGATATAGGTCTCTTTGCCGTCGGTCAAAACGAGTTTGTAGCGCACCGAAGGGGCGGTAAAGATAACCGACTGATCGTAATCGCGTTCGAGCCGCTCCTGTACGACTTCGAGATGCAGCAGCCCCAAAAAACCGCAGCGGAAACCGTTTCCGAGCGCAAGCGAATTATCCTTTTCGTAAATCAAACTCGCATCGTTGAGCTTTAATTTTTCGAGCGCGTTTTTCAACTCTTCGTATTCGTTCGAATCCATCGGATAGATGGAAGAGTAGACGACGGGCTTTACGTCTTTAAAACCGGGCATCGCTTTTTCGACGGGATCGGCCGCATTCGTGATCGTGTCTCCGACGCGCACGTCGCTTACGGTTTTTATCCCCGCGATGATATAGCCGACGTCGCCCGCTTCGAGGCAGTCGGTTTCTTCAAAATCGATTTTAAATATGCCGACCTGTTCGACTTTGTAATCGGCGGAACCCGCCATCATGCGGATCACGTCGTCTTTTTTTACCTTTCCGTCGATGATGCGCACGTGGACGACGACGCCGCGGTATTCGTTGTAATTGCAATCGAAGATAAGCGCGCAGAGTTTTCCGTCGGGCGATCCCTTGGGCGGCGGAAGACGGGCGACAATCGCTTCCATAAGTTCATCGACTCCGACGCCGGTCTTTGCCGACACGAGGACGGCTTCATCTCCGTCGAGACCGAGCTCTTTGGTGATCTGCGCTTTCGTTCCTTCGACGTCGGCCGACGCCAAATCGATTTTATTGATAACCGGAATGATCACGAGATCGTGTTCGACCGCCATATACATATTGCTCACCGTCTGCGATTCGACACCCTGCGTCGCATCGATCAACAGCAGGGCGCCTTCGCACGAAGCGATGGCGCGGGAGACTTCATAGGAAAAATCGACATGGCCGGGCGTATCGACGAAATTGAGTTCGTAATCGACGCCGTCTTTTGCCGTATACGGAATCGTCACCGCTTGGCTTTTTATCGTAATGCCTCTCTCCCGTTCGATATCCATCGTATCGAGGAGCTGGTCTTTCATCTTCCGCTCGTCGATGATTTTTCCCTTTTGAATGAGGCGGTCGGAAAGCGTCGACTTTCCGTGGTCGATGTGAGCCGTAATGCAAAAATTGCGTTTGTACTTTAAATCCATAGCACTTCCGAAATTGTTAAAAATAATAAGGACTGTCGAGAGGAGCCGTTAATCCCATCGCGATGTCGAGAAAACCTTTTTTCCTTCTGCGCGTATACAACGAAACGTGCACGGCATCGTTATCGTCCGCAAATACGACGCGCGAAACGCTCACCGGATCGTTTTCCGAAAAACCCGATTCGTCGGCGATGCCGCCTTTGAGCACGTCGACGACGGTATACGAGCGATGATTTACGGTCGAAGAAGAAGCGAGCTTCATGCCGAAAATCGGAACGAATGAACCCGAAATCAAATCGCTTTTGTATATTTCGTAGCCCGGGTTGTCGGGACGCGGCGCAAGATAAACGTATTTTTCGCCCGAAGCATCTCCGCGCACGTACGTGCATTTTACGATCGTGTCGGGGATGTGAGAGCGGAGGATATCCTGCATCGCTTCGATCGAATCGACCGTTTTTCCGCCGGCAGACGTAAGGACGTCCCCTACAGCGAATTCCGCACGGTACATGCTGCCGCCGGGCATAAGGTATTGCACTTCAAGCCCGATATTCTGTTTTCCGTCGTTCGTCTTTTTCGTGTGCCCGTACGCGCACATCCACGGATGTTCGCGTTTTCCGCCGCGGAAGAGCATCGGCAAATCCTGCCGCAGATATTCGACGGGAATCGCAAAGTTCAAGCCCTGGTACTGCACGATACCCGCGAACACGATCGCCTGCACGCGCATTTGAGAGTCTATGAGGGGACCGCCGGAATTCCCCGAGTTCACCGCAGCGTCTATTTGAAAGACGCTTCCCGTCGTAAAGAGCTTTCGCTCGACGTTCGACACGATGCCCTGCGTAAGCGTGCCGCCGAGTCCGAGCGGAGTGCCGATCGCGGACACTCTGTCGCCGATTCCCAATTCGGCGCTTGAACCGAGGGCAAGAACGAAGGGCGCATCCACTTCCGCTTTCAGCAGCGCCAGGTCGAGCACCGCATCGTAGCCGACGACTTTCGCTGGAATACGCGTGTCGGGATCGGAAGCGAGCTTGATGTAAAGGCGCGAATACTTTTCGTTTTTCGGATTTACCGTGTCTTCGATGACGTGATGGTTCGTCACGATATAGCCGTTTTTGGAGATAAAAAAACCCGAACCGATAACGCGGTCGGCGTATCCCGCTCCGTCTTTGATCGATATGCCGCGATCGATCCACACCGTCACCGTGGCATCGATGCAGTCGGAGATCGTTTTCGGAAGGCAGCTCTCATCGACCGAAAGACCGGGAACGCCGGATGCGCACAATTCGCTCAATTCGCCTTCGCTCATGCTGCCGCGCAAAACGGATGCCGCACCGACTGCGGAAAGCGAGCGGTAATATTTCAAAGCGGACAGATAGTCTTTTGATTCTATCGCTTCGTCGTATTTTTGAGCGACCGTCGTCCGGCACAGAGAAATCGTATCGGCATCTCCGAGAAGCTCGGCATGCCACAGCGCGTTTACCGGCTCCGTTTTAACAAGATCGGCGATGCGTTTTTTTTCGTTTTCGTACACGTCTTTTTCCGTGTAGTTTAAGCGCTCATAAACCGATTTCGGCTCGCCGAGCGATTTACACGACAAAAGCGCAAACGATAAAGCGACGACGATAAAAATATATTTTATTAATTTTATTTCATGCATGAAAACCTCAATTACCCCGCACTCCGTTTTGCACTTCGCTTACGGCTCCCGCATTTCCCGTTTCGTCCGCCGTTTGAGAAGTCTGAGCCGCTTTCGGAACATCCGGCACGAGGGCGGCATAGGTCACGCCTCCGATACGGACTGCAAGCATAAGGCGCGAAGCACCTTGAACGGGTGCCACTTTTCCCTCTTCGGAAACGGATGCAAGCGCGGAGACGGCACGCGCTTCGTCTTCGGCCGTTCCGGCTTCTCCTATCCAATACAAAGAAGCGCGTTTCCCTTTTCGGACATCATAAGGGGCACCGCCCGAAACGACTTTTACCGGCACACCGTTTTCGCTTCCGACAACGACGAGACGTCTTTCGGGAAAGAGATAAAACGAAGCCTTTTCAACCGTCGCTTTTCCGGCATTTTGCGCCATACGCTCGTAGCGCACGTCCCATAAACCGTCACCGTCGGTATCCCACGAAACGGTTTTCGCACCGTCGGCTGCGTATTCTTCGATAAAATCCGCGGAAGCGTCTCCGTCTCTGTCGATTCGGATCGCTTTGATATAGACGCCTTCGTCTTTCGGAGAGCCGAGTATGTTTTTCGAAACGCGAAGACGCTCTTCAGAAGAAAGGTGCATCGCGTTTTCGGTATCTCTTCCGAAAACTTCGACGGTTTCAAAAACACCGTCGCCGTCGTTGTCGACGGAACGCGTTTTCGGAAAACCGTTTTCAAAGACCGCTCTCGCATACGCTTTACCGCCCGCATAATAATCGGCCGTCTGCATTTTTCCGTCGAGCACGCTGAATGAGATAGTCGCCCCTTCCCGCTCGGTCGACGGCACGTCATACTTCGACGCGGCGAGTAAAAGCGATGAGCTGTCGGACAGCGGCACATCGTTTTTTACGACGGGAACAAAAAAATCGAGTCCGAAATCGTCTTTGAACTCGCGAAGAACATCCATCGAAAAGGGCGACCACAAAAGAGCGCCGTCGGCAAAATCGAATGACGATGTATGATTTTGCGAATCCTGTTCGGTAAACTCGGCTTTTAAAACGGACGGATAATTTCCGTATTCGATTTTGCAATTCCGCATCGAAAGCGACACGGGAGCGCCGAAATCGCACAGGGCGCTCCACTCATCGACGCCGTCGTTGTTTTTGTCGTATGAGATCGATGCGGGTCTCCCGCGCTCATAGCGGACGGTAAGGTTCGCTTCCAAATCGCCGTCCGTGTCGACTGTGAGTACGCCGCCGTAAGATACGATGTGTTCGACGAAGATGCGCTTTGCGTTTTCTTCGGTGAGGGCACTTGCAAAGTCTGAAAGTATGCGGAGAGAAATCGTTTTATCGGCGAAATTAAAAAAATACGAAACGGCTTCCTCCTGCGATATAAGACCCGCAGATAAAGCCGCGCGGGCGTAGAGCGGATGTCTCATGCCTGCCGCCGCGAAGGCTTGGAGCATACGCTTTTGTGCGTCGCCCGATGCAAAGAGGCACGCATAGATTTCAAGCTCCGCATCGGTACGGTTCCGGCGCCCCATGCGGGCGATGAGCGAATCGGCTATCGACTGAACGATGAGCGGAACATCGTCGCCCTTCATCGCGTATTCATAGCGGAAAAACAAAAGCGGAAAACGCGTATCGTTCGGATAGATTTTACGCGCACCGTTCACTATGCTCCGCGCTTTATCGATCGTATCCGCACTTCTCATGCGGTAATACGCTTTTAGGCGCACATACTCGGCGTCCGCGGAATAGATAAATGAAGGCTCATCGAGCACGCTGACGGCTTTTTCGTATGAGCCCGTATCGCACAATAAATCCGCGTACAAAAGCCGAGCTCCGTCACGGTTATAGCCCGTCCACACTCCTTCGGTAAGCGCCCTTTCTGCAAGCGGGAGGATTTCCGCGCGAGGATGTCCGAGCTTGGCAAGAACGGCCGCTTCGATATAATGCAGGTCGGCGACATTGTCATCGTATGCAAGCCCCATCTTCGCCTGAGCAAGAGCGGCATCCCACGCGGAGTCGGCAAAACAATCTTCGGCGAGTTTTAAAAATCTGACGGCGGTTTTTCTGTTCGCCGCGGCAAGCGCCTTATCTTCGGCAAAAAGCGATGCGGTAAAATTAATAAAAACAATCGATGCAAACACTGCGGCAAGCGCCGTCTTTTTCATAGTTCAAACCTCGATATCGTTTACGATCCAATCGCGCATACCAAATACGCTTCCCCATATACACACGATCTTTTGTCCGGCAGTTGCAAGTTCCTGCACGATCGGGATGCGCTCTCTGTCGCGAGGAAAAACTTTCCAATCCGAGAGGATATCGGATACGGATTTTTCACCGCCTGAAGCCGTTGCAACAGCGTCGCCTGTCTGTCTGCTCCGTATGCAAAACGGAAGCGAAATGCACAGCACGGAGGATTTTCCCGCTTGCCCCTTGCAAAAAACGGACGCGTTTTTTCGGGCACATCGACCTCGTACATCGTCTTTTTGCACGACGCAGAGCAAACCGAAAGGCATCTCATACGTGCCCGCTTTCCGTATTATAGCAGAAAATCCCGTGTCGGTCGCGTCCTTTTGCGCTTTTTTTACGGAAATCGATTCGCGCTCTATTTCAACGAAAAGACCCGCCGCCTCTTCCGAAAAAACGCCGGAAGAGGCGGCTGCGTTACAGATGCGCTCGACAAAGCGATAGGGCACGCGCACTTCAATTCCGATTTTATTAAAAGCGCGGTATAAAAGCCGCCTTTGAATCGCACGGGGCGCGGAAGAAAAAACCGAAAGCGGCATACGCATACCGTCTCCGTTTTCGCTCCATGGAAAAGCATCGGCGAGCGCGGTAAGCGCTTCGTCGTCGTCTCGCGCTTTTTTCGCTCCGGTTAAAACGGCGCTTTTCCATCCGGGAATAAGGGCGTCGAGAACGGGAACGAGACGACATCTGATTTTATTTCTGAAATACGACGTATCGCCGTTCGTGCCGTCGACACGCCACGGAATACGCTGCAACGTTAAAAACCGTTCAATCTCCCGCCGCGAAATGCCGAGCAGGGGGCGAATAAACATACCGCGCGTTTTTTTTATGCCGCCCGCTCCGTCCGCGCCTCCCCCTTCGAAAAAACGCATGAGGAGGGTTTCAAGCTGATCGTCTTCGGTGTGCGCAAGCGCGATAAAGGCGGTTTTTTTTTCTCGCGCGAATTCTTCGAACGCTTTATAGCGAAGATGACGTGCGGCTTCTTCCAAACCCTTCCTGCGCTTTTCCGCTTCGCCGAACACTTCGCCCGGCAAAAAGGTTTTGCACGTGCAGTCGACGGGAAAGCCTTCCTTCAAAAAATCGGCGCACAACGACTGTACGTAGAGCGCGTCCCCTTCGCTTTCTTTTTCGTCTCTGATATTGTGATTTACCGTAATGACGTGAAGCGCGATATTTTTTTCGCGCGCGATACGGGCAAGAGAAACGAACATAGCGACCGAATCCGCTCCGCCCGATACCGCAGCTCCGAGCGAAATCGGAGCGTCCTGAGATGATGCCGCATCGAATGCGCCCCCTGCCCTCGACGTGCCCGCTTCATGCAAAACCGCCCGAGCTTCAGGCGATGCGCCGCCGAACGCGCAGCCCGTACACGAGCACAAAGAGACGCGCACCCGCTCTATAAAATCGTCGATAAAATCATCGTCCGAAGCAATATCGCTTTTCATGCGCTTCGTATTTTAAAACAAAAACGGCCGCCCCGCAAGAGACAGCCGCGTACTTTTTCGCCGCGCGCTCAGCGGGCGGGAGTGATGCTCACGAGGGATGCGTTTTCGTCGGTCAGAACGGTCACGCCTTCGTTCAATTTCAAATCTTTTACGCGGAACGTGTCACCGATGTTGAGAGAAGATACGTCGGCCGTAACCGTCTGCGGCATCTTGTGCGGCACCGCCTGTACGGTGATTTCCGGCAAATGCTTGAGCATATAGCCGCCCTTCAAAACGCCCGCGGGAGTTCCCGTATACGAAAGCTTGAATTTTGCGATAAGCTTTTCATCCGCATCGGGTTCAAAAAAATCGGCATGAAGCACTCTATCCTTGAGGATGGCGTATTCCGTATCTTTGATAAAAGCGTCGTGCGCTTCCTGTCCGTCTATTTTCAACGAGATGAGCGTCGTCGGCGTAATCGAACGCCACACTTTATTGAACTCAACTTCATCGATTTCGAGCATCGTCGACTTGCCTTTCGCATCGTACATGACCGCAGGAAGGCGACCTTGAGCACGCAATTTTTTCGCCGCGGTTTTCCCCGTCGTCGTGCGAACTTTCGCATTAATAACCAACTGATCCATATCCTAGGACTCCTTACATTAAAAAAACAGCAGAAGCTTTTCGGAATCCGCTGTTTTTCCGATATTCGCTGGGACGACAGGATTCGAACCTGTGGAATACCGGCACCAAAAGCCGGGGGCTTACCGCTTGCCGACGTCCCATTAAAAAACTGTTTTACAGGCTGCCGTCTACGGAAGAGAACGGAGCGTCGTCGCCGGAGCCCGCTTCTTCAACGTGGCCGGCGTTGTATTCGTCCAGAATCTTTTTCTGGAGCTCAGCCCTGAAATCGGGACTGATGGGATGCGCAACGTCTTTATATTCGCCGCTTGCAGTTTTCCTGCTCGGCATGGCGATAAACAAGCCGTTTTTCCCTTCGATGATCTTCACATTATGCACAACAAAGCAGTTATCAAAAGTGACCGTTACATAGGCGCGTAATTTACCCTCGCCTTCCACTTTCCGAATGCGCAATTCCGTAATCTGCATACGTTCCTCCGCTCATTCAAACGATCTTATGTGCTCTGAAAAGGACGCACCGCAATACATCCTTTCCAGCTTGAAGCCAGCACAGAGCGGGCATTTTCCGCTTCCTCTTCGGAAGAAAAAATCCCGTAAACCGTAGAACCGGATCCGGACATTTCGGCATACGAAGCGCCGACCCGACGAAGGTCGTCCAGCGCAAAGCCGATTTCCGGAAACCGACTTACTAATGACGGAGTAAAACTGTTTACAAAACTCCAGCCTGAAACCGGAGTCGTGTACACAGTCTCTAAATCCGCATAAGCCGGGCATGGCGCTATCTTTCCCGCCGCAAAACTCTCGTCGATAAGCGCGTAGGCTTCCTTTGTAGAGCTGTGCACACCGGGAAAAACAAGCAGTATACACAGATCGCTTCTGGCGCGAATCGGCTTTACGATTTCGCCGCGACCCGTTACGACTGCACATCCCTCCGCACCGCACAATAAAAAAAAGAACACATCGCTGCCGATCCGAGAAGCTATCGCTTCGAGCTGCCGAACGGAAAGCGTTATACCGCTTAACCTTTCGAAAGCCCGTATGCAAGCAGCCGCATCGGATGATCCGCCTCCCAATCCGCCTCCGGACGGGATTCGTTTTTTCAGCTCAACACGTACACCGAAATCATCGATCCCGGTAACGGAACGGAACGCAGTATATGACAACGAAATCGTATTGTCGCTCGGAAGTTCCATACCTTCACAATCGACGACACAGCCGTTTTTTTCCGATGAGCACACGACCAAAGTGTCGAAAAGCGTCACCGTTTGAAAAATGCTTTCGATCCTATGAAATCCGTTTACGCATCCCGGCAAAACATGCAAACCGATGTTGATCTTTGCCGGAGCGGTTACACAGACTTCCGTTATCATATCTCGAACCAATTATACAGATTTTAATCCGCCGTGTCAAACTCTATTGACACGATTGCACAGGTCATTTACAGTAAAAGAGGTTTGAGAGTGATGCACAATACAGGCTACAAAAGTTTTTATGGGAGTTGGTATGTCCGCCGAAGAATTCTTTTCATACGATGACGAATACGATGATGACGATTTTGATGCCGAGGACGATTTCGGCAGCGACGACGGAGACGAAGAGCTCGACGAATTCGACGAAGACGCCGACTTTTTCGAAGACGATCCTCTTGAAGAAGAAGACGACATAGACGAACCCTACGACGACTACGAAGAAGAAGACGGGTACGGCAGCTTACGCGATGACGATGAAGAGCTGTCGGATGACGACGACTTCGACGACGACACTTATTGATATCGCCTTTTAAAATCCGATCGGCGCGCTTTCATTTTTCGAAAATTTCCGACAGGCTCGCTTTTCGGCACGGGTTTTTATTAATTATTATTTTTTATTTCAGGGCGACTTTTTGCGGCAAACCGCAAAAACCGGGCTTTCCGAGGTTCCGCCGTCCGGCTCCATTCCTTCGGAACGGCTCCGCCGCCTCTCCAATCCCTGTCGCACGCAAAGCCTTTTTCTGCTCTGCATTTCCTCCGAAACTCGCAGCACTACCGTGCGTTAATCGTTAAATTCTACACGGCGGCCGGCGTGCCACAGTTTTTCCAAATCGTAAAAATTCCTTGCTTCGCTCGACATCAAGTGTACGACGATATCTCCGAAATCCGTAAGCTGCCAGTCGTCACCGTCGCTCTGTTTTCTGCGCGTACGGTAAAGTTCGAGTTCGTTTTCCTTCGCATAATCGCATGCCTGTTTATACAAACCTTCTTTGTGCGCCGAACTCGTAACCGTAACGATGATAAAATAATCCGTCCAGCTGTTCAGCTCCGAAACATCGATAAGCGAGACGTCTTTTCCTTTGCCGTCTTCCATAAGCCGCGCGAGTTCTTTCGCTTTTTCTTCCGTAGTTTTCATAACTGCAATCCTTGTATCAATTCGCGGACGGGCGTACATAGCGTCCGTCAAAATCTTTTCCCAAAATAATCGTAAAGTCGACGCTCGCAACCGATTCGTTCGCAGTGTCGCTCCTGACTTCCTCTTCCTGAATATTCGTGCAGCGGATAAAATCGCCGACCATTTTCGCAATTTCCCTGTTACCGATGTGATCGATGATCACCGTCTTTTCGTAATCGTTCCTGTCGGCATTCAGCGTACTTAAAATATCGTAGCTCGCGTTTTGAAACAAAATCGCCGTATTGTGCGCAAGCCCCTGCACCGTCGTGCCGTTTTGAATTTCAAGCACGTAGATGCGGCTCGTCATCGTATTGCCGGTAGAGATGAGCATATTCGTGGACTGAGCGACCGCCTGTTTGATAAAGTCGCCTCCGTTGAGCGGAAAAACGAGCTGTTTGCCGTCGACGGTACTCACCCTTCCCGTCACGTTTTGCCTGATGATATATTCCGTGTTCATCTCCGCAAGGAGCGACATGTGCGTCGCAAAATCTTTCGCATCGAGATTCGACGAAAAGAGCGGCAAAAATTTATTAATATTTTTTTTGGCGAGTATCATCGCTTTGTTTTCACCGAGCTGCGTAAAATAGGCTATCATAACGTTTTGATAGCGCTCGTATACGTCGGCGTCCGTCTCTTCGCTCAAGCGGTAACGGAGATAAGTCGAAACCTTATCGCCGTCGAGTGTTACCGCTCCGGACGGCAAAAGCCAGCGCTCACCGTCGGCGGAAAGAGAGTCGACCGGGGCGGAAATAAAAACGCGCAAACCGCCCATCATATCGGTCAGCGTGATAAAATGGTCGAGCTTTACGATCGAATAAAAAGGTATCGACGTTCCGAGCAGGTTTTCGATTTGCCGGAGATAAGCGGCTATCCCCTTTTCGCGATAGATGACCGCGATGCCGTCGGTACGTCCCTGCGTGCCTTCGACGCCTTCGAGCACGCGGTAAATGCCGCCGACATTGTACGGGATATTGACGACGGCCGCTTTTTTCGAAACCGGATAATAGATGACGACTTCCGTCATAAGCGCATTTCCGTTTCCGTCGTCGAGCACATAGAGCGTGCGGATCACTTGATCGTTTTCGAGACTTTTGCCGACCGTGTCGGTACGGAGTGACAGGGCGATAAAAACGGAAACGCCCGCGATGATGGCGAATATGAGGATCAAAAACAGTATGCCTTTTTGTTCGTCACGGATATGCATATTATCCCAAGAACTCCTTAATAATTTATCGGCAATTCAACGAACGCAAAAGTCTTTCCGATTCGGGTGCAACGGCGCATCCCTTTTTTTTCAAATACGCGATCCCGTCGGCGAGCACTTTTTCTACGAGTTCGTCAAGCGAAAGACTTTCGAGAGAAGCCGAATACGCTTTTGTCATCTGCGGACGGCCGGGTTCGATTTTATCCGCAACATAGACGACTTTCGAAAGAGAGCACATGCCCTCTTCTCCGAACGTGTGAACCGCGACCGCCTGCAGTATGTCGTTATCCGTTACGCCAAAATCGACCCTGAGCATAACAGCTGCCGCGCGTCCGTGGAGCAGCGAAAGCTTTTGCGCTTCAAGAGGCGTAATCGCTTTTCCGTCCTCACGGGCGAGTGCCGCGATCTTTTCGTCGCTCATGTCTTTGCACATATCATGCGCGATGGCCGCAAGATAGCCGCGCGACGCGTCCAATCCGTATTTTTTGCAAAGCCGGAAAGCGGTTTCGGCAACGCGCACCAAATGTTCGTAACGCTCTTTTGTTAAAACCGCTTTTGCATAGTCTTTGACGCGGGCGATGAGCGCGGAGCTGCCGTTAAAATCTTCCGTATCCATAAAGCCGTTTCCGTATAATATATCGAAAAACGCTTTCGGGAACAAGGTAACGCCAGCTTTTTCCCGAACCGATGCGGGAGCGGATTTCGGTCGAAGAAAGCGCAAGCCGAGGATTGTCGAGAAGCCTGTGCGGAAACGGAAAAGGCAGGGACTCCCCTACTCCGTCAAATCCGCCGGTATAATTTCCCAGAGGCGTATTTTGAAAGGCTTTGATCGCTTCTCCGTTTTCTCCGTCCCGCCTCCGCGCAATGACGATATCGGACATGGAAGCGACGTCTGATGCGCGATACCACTTTTCGAACTCGCGCGCGTTTTCTTCTCCGATGATGAGCGCGGGCTTTCCTTCGATCGAATCGCCGAATTTTTTAATAATATACTCAAGCGTGTCGAAAGTGTATGACACCCCGCCTCGCTCGATTTCGCACGCTTCGGCTGCAAAGTGCGGAGAATCTTTGCAAAACGAGCGCACCATGCCGAGCCTGTCTTTCGCAGAAGCCGCATCCGTAAAGTGTTTGTGCGGCGGGATAAAGGTCGGGACGAGGAGCACTTTGTCGAAGCCGAGCTCTTTTACTGCAGTTTCGGCAAGCATGGCGTGTCCTATGTGCAGCGGATTGAAGGCACCGCCGAGCAAAGCGATTTTCATGAACGCTCCGTCCCCGGATACTGCGTTTCCATACTTTCGTCGACCGACCGCGTCGAAAGAAACGACGACGCTTCATTTCCGCGAGAAATCTCGCCGTCCTGCCCCTCAGTCCTTACGCCCGAAGCGGCATCGACCATATCGATGATCCCGATCTTTGCGCTCCGCATATTCATATTCGCAGTAACCGAAATCGCGATAACGGGAGTTTCCTTTTCCGCTTCGCGAATCAATTTAATAATTTTTTGCGCGCGCTCGGCAGCTCCTTCCACGTCGATTTTATTGCACAGCACCATCTTCGGCTTTGCAGCGAGCTCGGGCGAATACGAAGCGAGTTCTTTTTTCAGCGTAGCGTAAGCGGCCATACAGCTTTCGTCGGAACAGTCGATCATATAGATGAGGCAGGCCGTGCGCGAAATATGTTTTAAAAATTTAAATCCGAGCCCCGCGCCTTCGGACGCGCCTTCGATGATCCCCGGTATATCGGCGATGATGATGTCGCGATCGTCATCGATGCGGAGCACGCCCAAGTTGGGGATTTTCGTCGTAAAGGGATAGGGCGCAATTTTCGGACGCGCGTTCGTAAACGCATTTAAAAGCGACGACTTGCCGGCGTTCGGAAAACCGACGAGTCCCGCATCGGCTATGATCGAAAGCTCGAGGCGGAGCTTCCTCACTTCTCCGGGAGTGCCCGGATGCGCGTAACGCGGCGCCTGATTCGTCGACGACTTGAAATGAACGTTGCCCCAGCCGCCCTTACCGCCGCTCAAAAAAACGAAGCGCTCGTTTTCGTCTTCGTCGGTAAAATCGTGGATGAGTTCGTCCGTTTCGGCATCCCGTATCGTCGTGCCCGGCGGAACGGCGATGACGACATCTTCTCCGTCTTTGCCGTATTTGTTCCAGCCCGAACCGTCGCCGCCGTTTTTCGCTTTAAAGACGACTTGATTGCGGAGTTTTGCAAGCGTACGCATATTGCGCTTGACGCAAAACACAACGTCGCCCCCCTTGCCGCCGTCTCCTCCGTTCGGCCCCCCTCGCGGAATGTATTTTTCTCTGCGAAACGCGATGCAGCCGTTTCCGCCTTTTCCCGAGCGGACTTCGATCACCGCTTCATCTGCAAATTGTGCCATACTGTTCTCTTGTTTATATCCGGGCAACTGCACTGGAAAACTATAATCTCTAAAAAATAAGGTGTAACATAAAAAATCGGCTGCACTCCCGGCAGCAGCCCTGCGTTCGCCGCGGCAGACCGTAATCGGAATCGGACTGCACAAACTTTTTTCGCAAAAAGTTTGCTTGCCATCGGTCTGAGCGGCTCGGCGGCAGTTCCGCTGCCTCGCGTTCCGCCTTTTCTTATGTAAGTATACGCTTCTTTTCTGTGTATACATTTCCAGTGCAGTTGCCCTGCTATTTTCATTTAAAATTACCCTAAACGAAAATACCCGGCGCAGGCTGTGCTGAACCGGGTATCATCATAGTGTCAAACAAAATTTTACGCGTTTGCCGGAGCAACGGAAATATATTTTCTGTTCATCCGTTCGTGGTAGACGACTTTGCCGTCCGCCGTCGCATACAGGCTGTCGTCGCCTGCGCGCTTTACATTGCTGCCCGGAAAAAATTTCGTTCCGCGCTGTTTGACAAGTATGGAACCGGCCGTAACCGCTTCTCCGCCGTATCGCTTTACGCCTAAATTTTTAGGATTGGAATCGCGTCCGTTTTTGGCGCCGCTGCCGCCTCTCGATCTTCCCATAGTATACCTCGTTTAATCAGTTTGTATCTTCAATTCTACGTTGTGCGGATATTCCCGCGCAAGAGAAGCGAGTCCCGCTTCCAAAAATCGCCCGGCATATACGAGCGCCGCCCGTGATTCCGCCGGCGCGCTTTCCGCGCTCACATCGAAATCCAAGCTCCCCCGCTCCGAAGCGTCAAGCCTGACAAAGACGCCCTCCGTTTCGGAAAGCGCCTGCATCGTCGTGCGCAGCAAAACCGTAACGGCGCTGCAGACGATGTCGCTTCCCCTCTCGGCAAAACGCGCGTGTCCCAGCGCCCTGCACGATACGAGCACTCCGTCTTTGCCGCAGGTGAGCAGCACGGAAATCATTACGCGCCGATAATCTCCGTTACGGTAACTTTCGTATACGCCTGTCGGTGCCCGATAAGCCTGTGGTAATCCTTTTTCGCTTTGTATTTGAACACAAGCACTTTTTTGTCACGGAAAGTTTCCCCGACTTCGACTTTGACTTTAGCGCCCGCAACATAGGGAGCGCCGACGCTGATTTTATCGCCGTCGCTTACGAGCAAAACGGAATCGAGTTCGACGGTTGCGCCTTTTTCTTCGCTCAATTTATCGACCGTTAAAACGGCACCCTTTTCCGCTTTATACTGTTTGCCCTTATATTCGATAAGTGCGTACATGGCAACACTCCTAATTATTAAAATAATGCGCATAAAACGGCGGCACACGAAACGGAGATTCTGTAAAACCGTTTTACATTACGCGTGTCGATTATTTTATCGGAAAATACGGGAATTAGTCAATATGTCGATAAAGGTATGTAAAAAAATGTGCAACCGCATGATACCCAAACGACGGAACCATACGGCTGCGCAAAAACATATTGTGTTATTTATTTACATCCGCCCACATATCCGTCCACTTATCGAGCAGCTCGGTCTTGCGCTTTGCAAGCATTGCGACGTCCATCGGGACAACGCTGTCGTCGATATCTTTCGGAAAATAACTTTCATCGTAATGATAGGTTTTATTGGGACCGCGTGAACCTGCGGCCTTTTCTCGGGCAAGCTGATATTCCGCGCTCGATAAAATATCGAGGAATACTTTCGCGAGTTCGGGATGCGGACAATTCTTTACCATTCCCGCGCCTCCGACAACCACGGTATTGCCTTCTTTCGGCCAGCATATTTCCACATTGTCGGCGCCGTTCATCTTAAGCGAAATACATGCGTTATCGTAAGAAAGACCGACGGCGTATTCTCCGTTATACACGTTTCGATAACAGGCCGAAGAACTTGTGGTAATAACGCCGGAACAATTCTGCATAAGTTTACGCTGAAAATTCCACGCTTTTTCATCGCCGAAACTGTCTCCCATTACATACAACATGGTCTGAAGCTGCCGCCATGCCGATGAAGATGCGGACGGATCGGCTTGAATGATTTTTCCTTTCAGCTGTGGCTGGAGCAAATCGGCATATCCGTTTACATCGACACCGAGTTCTTTAAGTACCTGCGTATTTTTCAGCAAACACACGTATTGGTATGCAAAATATGTATAATAACCGTTCGATTCCGCAGCACATTCGGAAGCGTATTTGGGCGTATAGGGCTGCAGGAGATGAAAATACTGGTCGCCGTCCGTTTGAAACAGTCCGCCCAAAATAATGTCCGCTTGCGGATTCGCTTTTTCCGCATCGACGCGCGCAACAAGCTCTCCGAGCGAACCGCTGATAAATTCTACGGAAGCATTCGGATAATATTTTTTAAAAATATTTAAAAATACCTCATGATCCGTGTCGGTTTGCGTACTATATGCAACAACCGTTCCCGTTAATCCCGCACCTTCCGATACGACATCCTTTTTTTTACAGCCCACCGACAATATGAAAGCGGACAGTACAATACAAAAAACACCGATGCTTTTCTTCATCTTTTACTCCTTGTATCCGTTATACAGATATTAATAATTATTAAATATCAAAATTTTCATTTTTATTAATTTTGATATATACGAGCAAAGAAAGCGCGGTAAGCATCGTCGTAACGGCTGCAAAAGCGGCTCCTTCGCCTACATTTCCGCGGGAAACCGCCGCATACGTGCCGACAGTAAGCGTTATGGAACGATTATTGTATAATATCGCTGCGCTCGACACTTCCGTCACAATCGAAACCCAGCTTAAAATAGCACCAGAAACGATACCGCTTGACATCATAGGAACGGTGATTTTGAAAAACGTATTCATTTTGGATGAACCCAAGCTGAGCGCCGCTTCTTCGATACTCATCGATATTTGCACGAGTGTCGCCGTAGCCGACCGCGTTGTATACGGCAGCCGTCTTATAATAACGGCGATTATCATAATGGTAAGAGTGCCCGTAAGTACGATCGGCTTCCGCCCGAAACCGATAACTAATGCGATCGCTATGACTGAACCGGGCATGATATACGGCAGCATCGAAACGGTATCGATCAAATGATTGAACGGATTGGGGCGCCGTACGACAAGATATGAAATTAAAACGGCGAACAAAATGATTACAGCGAGTGCAATGACGCCGACAAGCGTCGTGTTTTTGATCGCCCGAAACAAAAGCCGTGTTATGGCAAGCCTGTAGCTTTCGAGCGAATAACCATTTTGAAATACTCCGAGCTTCGTTTTTCTGAAAGAAATGTAAATGATATACAACTGCGGCAGCAATGAAATCGCAACAACGCCGTAGCAATAGAAGTGCATGAGTATGCTGCCTATTCCGTATACACTCTTTTTTTCCACAGGATGAAGCGCATTCATCGTAAAACTGAATTTCTTTGTGGCATATTTTTGCAGCCAAAAAATTATCGCAGTCAAAACGATTGCAATGACGCTGATTGCAGAGGCAAAACCGTAGTCCGCGCCCGTTTCGCTTAAAAATTGTTTATAAATTTCTACAGTGAATGTTCGATATCCTTCGCCGATTAAAAGCGGAGTTCCGAAATCGGCAAAGGCGCGCATGAAAACAAGCAGGGCGGCCGCAAGAATTGTCGGCATGGAAAGGCTGAGTACGATTAAAAAAAAGCGTCTGATACCCGTGCAGCCCAAGTTGGATGAGGCTTCCATTAAACTGTTATCGATGGAACCGAACATACCGTTCATATAGATAAAAACGAGAGGATATAATTTTGTCGCCTGCACAAGCAGGATTCCGCCGAAGCCGTAGATATTCCCCGTATTGATACCGATATTTTTTAATAAAAGTGTTATCGCGCCGGATCTGCCCATGAGCAAAATCCATGAATACGCACCGATAAACGGCGCCGACATACAGCACAAAACGCTTGCAACGGCAAGGAATCGCGCGCCCTTCAGCCGATAAAACGAATAAAAATATGCAAACACGATGCCGATGACAAGCGATACCAATGCGGCGGCAACCGATACTTTAAAGCTATTTAAAATAGTATTGTAATAGAACGGCTTACTGAAAAATTTAATAAAATTATCAAACGTATATGATTTTTGCGATGTCGTAAATGCCTGACGAAGCAGCATCCCGATCGGATAGATAAAAAAAATCAAAAACGCGAGAAAAAGCCCGACCGATATGATTGTCCAAATTTCAAATCGCTTTCGATGTATAGTCATAGTTGATTTGTTAAGTATACATCCCGAAAAACGACCTGTCAAGGAAAATAGCACCGGTGAAATTTCGAAAAGACATTCTGTAAAAAACAAAAGCGGTATTCTCTGCACACTCGCACAAAAAATACCGCTTCACATATAAAACCGCCGTTTCGCATGTGAAGCCCCTTGCGTTTTATCGAAACGCGGTCTCAAAACGCAAGGGGCAACCGCGTCCTCCCCCCCCCCCGCCGCACGGCGGAGAGAAAAAGGCGGCATTAAAACTTATACGTTCCCGTCGTAATCGTGCCGCCGTTCGAATACACGTCAAAGTTTACGCTGCGCTTGGCTTTGCCGAGTTCGGCGTAAAAGTCTTCGATCGAACTTATCGATTTGCCGTTGACGGCGGTGATCACGTCTCCGTTTTGCAGACGAAGAGAAGCCGCAGGCGATTTTTCGAGCACGCTCGTGACGGCAACGCCCTGTATTCTCGCGTTGTCGAGCTTCAAGTCTTTTCGCGTTTTTTCGGTGAGCGGAACCGCGATAAAGCCGGGCCAGAGTTTGCTGTTGTCGCCCGATACGTTTTCATTCCGCGCTTCGATTTTGACGGAAAGCTTTACCGTCTGCTTGCCGCGAAGCACTTCGAAAGACACCGTAGAACCGGCTTTTAAGTTGCCGACATCGCGCACAAGCTGATTGACGCTTTTGACGCTCTTTCCGTTCAGCGAAACGATATAATCGCCGGGCTGAATGCCGCCCTTTTGCGCAGGAGAATCGCGGAAAATCTGCGAAGCGAAGGCGCCTTCTTTGTCCGCAACACCGAGCGCGCTTTTATATTCCGAAGAGATGTCGACGAGCGAAACGCCGAGCCAGCCGTATGCCAACTTCCCGTTCGAGATAAAGTCGTCGATCGCGCTTTTGATATTGTTGATCGGGATCGCAAAGCCGAGTCCCTGAGAGCCGCCGGATTGAGAAGCGATCCACGTATTGATACCGATCACTTCTCCGTAAATATTGATAAGCGGGCCGCCCGAATTTCCCTGATTGATCGCGGCATCGGTTTGAATAAAATCGCTGATGTTGCCGATATCGCTGCCGCTTCTGCCGGTCGCGCTGATAATGCCCTGCGTCACCGACTGATTGTAGCCGAGAGGCGCTCCCATCGCAAAGCAGAGATCGCCGGTGTGCACCGCATCCGAATCTCCGAGAGAGGCGACGGGAATCGATTTATCGCTCGATTCGAACGAAACGAGAGCGACGTCCATGCGGGAATCGGCTCCGACGAGTTTGCCGTCGAACTGCCGTCCGTCGTTGAGCTTTACGGAAATCTTCGTCGCTTCGCCGGCAACGTGATTGTTCGTAAGCACATAGAGCGTATTCCCCGTGCGCCTCACGATAACACCCGATCCGAGTCCCTGCTGTTCATACTGCCTCTCTCTTCCGCCGCCCTGGTTCGGCAAGCCGAAAAAAAAGAACGGTAAATCTCCGAGCGGATTCGACTGCACCGTTTTCGTTTCCGTCACGTCGATTTCAACGACCGAAGGAAGCAGCGTGTCGCTGATCGAGCGGAACGCATCCTGCATAGCTTGGATCATCTTTAAAGAATCGGCGGGTATCGGAGACGTCGTTCTCGTTTCCGCAAAAGCCGTGTCCGCGCTTCCGTTTACCGGCGTCTTTCTGCACGAAAGCGAAATTGCGCCGAATGCCAAAACGGCGGCGCACGAAATGCCGATTATCCTCTTTGTCCATGTTTTCATAATCAAAACCTCCGGAGCGATGCTGCACGCAATTGCCGCAGTCCGCTCTTTTATTGATATGAATGCCGAAAGCATTTTATTATGAAACACTTTTATCTCGACATCCACACTATTAAAATAATACATATCGAAGGATAAGTGTTACAAAAAAGCGCGGCAGTCTTAATAAAATTTTGTTAGTTTAAAAAATTGTTATCCGGCATAATCGAGCGCGGTAAGTATTTCCGTACGGTCTTTAAAAACCGCGACGGTGTGCTCTTCGTGTGCGGACGCTTTTCCGTCGGCGGTCAGTACCGTCCAGCCGTTATCCGCCGTTACGACGTCCGCCGTTCCGAGATTGATCATCGGCTCGATCGCGAGCACCATACCCGCCTGAATGCGCGGATTCGGCCCCGAGGGGCAATTCGGGATCGACGGATCTTCGTGCACGTCGAGACCGACGCCGTGACCGCAGTATTCGTAGACGACGCCGTAGTTGTGACTCACGGCGATATCATTGACCGCCTTTGAAATGTCGTGGATCCTGTTTCCGACGACGCAGGCAGCAATCCCCGCAGCAAGGCATTCCCTTGTCACGTCGTCGAGCGCTTTCCACTCCGGCCGGATGTTTCCGACCTGCACCGTGTGCGTCGAATCGCTGATAAAACCGTCCAAATCGATTCCCGCATCGATCGAAACCAAATCTCCGTCGTGGATTATTTTTTTCGAAGACGGAACGCCGTGTATAACTTCTTCGTTGACGCTGACACACACGGCTCCGGGAAAGTTTTCGCGGTACCACGCGGGTTTGCCGTGATGAGAAAGCATAAAATGCTTGCACATATCGTCGATATCCTTCGTCGACATACCCGCTTTTACGCGCGGGAGGATTTCGTTGAACATATCCGCAAGCAGGTGACAGGATTTTCTGATACCTGCGATTTCATCGTCATTCTTTAACCGTATCATAAACACCTCGTGTTCGAAATTGATCTTTTTTTATTAATTTTTCACTCTCTTCAAAGCAGATGTCCGCCGTGTGCCGATCGCCGAGTCTGAGATAGGCTTCCGCCATTTTTTTTAAAAAAAACGAATCGTCCGCCGCCGAAAACTTAAGATCGAGAGCCCGCTCCCACGCGTCGAGGGCAAGCTCGTCGCTCGTATTTCCTTCGATATTGCTTTTTAAAATATGGAGCGCAAACGAAATCACTTCCGGAAAAAAGAGCCTGAAATAATCGCTCTTGTATTCCATTTTAATAATTCGCTCGAGCAGCAAAAACGCATCGTAAAACTCTCCGCGTACTGTAAGCTCTTCGGCAAGGATGTAGCCGTAATCCATAAAGTCTTCGCGCGAAAACCATCTTTCAAGATTAAAGCCCGCACGAGAAGTCATCATGCGTTTGAATTCCGAAACGGCTTCGTCTTCGCGGTGGTGCATCAGATCCCAAAATATGAGCTTTGCCCTGCTTTCATCGTCGCTGCGTTCCGAAAGCCACGCGTGATAATCGAACGAATTTTTGCGAACTCGCCGTATATGATAGCGGCTGAAAAAAGAATTGTCAAATATGGAACGCTGTCTCGCATCGGAAAGGATGTCGTAGGCCTGCACGAGACGGCGGAACAGGGCGGTCGTTTCGGCATCGCTTCTTTTTGACGTATCGGGATGATACTCTTTCGCTTTTTGTCTGAACGCGCGTTTGATTTCCGACGCCGATGCATCGTGCGCTACGCCGAGGATTTCATAGCAGTTTTCCAAGCAGCCGTACCCTTATGCGATTTTAAATAATTGCTCTATGTCTTTTTGCTTGACTACGATGACGGAACAATTCGCGGCGGCGATCGTTTGGCTTTGATCGAGAGAAACGACATCGCTTCGGTTTGAGCCCGAAGGCGTGTACGACACGTCGCGTATTTTTCCGCCAAGGAGGATAAAGTCCGCGTTGTAGTCGTCGGCCGCTTTGACGATCTCCGCCCATACGGCTCCGTTGAGCAATTCCGTTTCGGCGGTAACGCCTTTCGACTTTGCCAGGTCTCCGGTATACGCAAGATATTTTTTTCCGTCGGCGATGAGATTTTCTTCGTAGAGCTTTCGCTCATCGCTCGCAAAAAATTTCGACAAGGTCAATCGCTTGATCGTCGCGGTATCGACGACGTATATAAATTTCAGATCGAGGTGATAGGTCTTTGCCATAATGATGCCGTACATCGCAGCCTGAATCGAAGCTTCGGATCCGTTGACGGCAACAAGAATACGGCGGAAAAGCGGTTTACTCATTTTATCCTACCTCCTATCGACTACCGCCTGTTGCGGTTTTTAAGCGCTTTGAGCGTAAAGATGTTTTCACGATCACGCTCTTCAAGTACGCTTTCGATATATTTTTTCGTTTCGCTCGTCTGCGGAATGATCATCTTATCGAGCGCGTTGACCCGCCGCTGAGTCTTTTTCACTTCGCCCGCGAGGCGCCACACGATCGTGCGGATCGACGCCATCTTCGTCAAAAGCGCAAGCAAGCGGAAAAAGAGATCCATCGCTTTATCGCTGTCGGATGAGGTGCCCATAAACGAATAAAACAATTCTTTCTTCGGCAGTTCGACATCGAGCGATTTGAACGACATACCGCCGAGCGTTTCCTGCTTTTCGTGTATGACAAAATCGTAGTGCACGCCGTGCGATATGCGCTCGACTTGATCGCTTCCCATGCTCGCAAGCATTTTTCGAAACGCGGGATACGCTTCCTCGATCACTTTATCGATGTCGTGCTCGAGGAGCTTGACGTTTTCGACCATGCGCATGAGTTCCATGACGAGGATTTCGCGTTTTTGCTCCAAGAGGTCGTAGCCGTTTTTAGACACGGCCAGCTGCTCTTTCATGGCGAGGAGGTTCGATTTTGTCGGCGCAATATTCAGTTTTGCCATAGGCTAGTTCCGCTCCGCATCTCCGCTTTCGTCTTCGCTTTTCGGCATATATTTTTCGATGTATTCCGGTTTGATGCGATAGAGCTCTTCACGCGGCAGCGTCGACAAAATCTTCCAGCCCAAGTCGAGCGTCTGTTCTATCGTACGGTTTTCGTATTCGCCCTGCATCAAAAATTCGTTTTCGAATTTATCACCGAACTTGAGGTATTCGCGGTCGAGCGGCGAAAGCTCTTCGTCGCCGATAATCGCCGCGAGGTTCCGTACCGACTTCACTTTCGAATACGAAGCGAAAAGCTGACTCGAAACGTTCGCGTGATCTTCCCGCGTCATGACCCTGCCGTCCTTTGCAACTCCGATACCGTCTTTCATGAGGCGCGAAAGGCTCGGAAGTCCCGCGACGGGCGGATACAATCCTTTTTGCGAAAGCTCTCTGTCGAGAACGATCTGCCCTTCGGTGATGTAGCCGGTCAAGTCGGGAATAGGGTGCGATATGTCGTCGTTCGGCATCGTCAAAATCGGAATCTGCGTGATCGAACCGGCCGAGCCCTTGATGCGCCCCGCCCGTTCGTAAAGTTCCGCGAGGTCGGAATAGAGGTAGCCGGGATATCCTTTGCGGCCGGGCACTTCGCCTCGCGTCGTCGAGATTTCGCGGAGCGCTTCGCAGTAATTCGTCATATCGGTGAGCACGACGAGAACGTGCATGCCTTTTTTGAACGCGAGGTATTCCGCCGCCGTAAGCGCACACCTCGGCGTGATGATGCGTTCGATGGACGGAGCGTCGGCAAGCGACTGAAACATGACGACTTTCGAAAGGACGCCCGATTCTTCAAAGGTGTCGGTAAAAAAGCGCGCGATATCGTATTTGATTCCCATGCCGGCAAAGACCATAACGAACTGTTCGTCGCTCGAGCGGAGCTTTGCCTGACGGATAATCTGCGCGGCGAGCTTATTGTGCGGTAAACCGTTGCCGCTGAAAATCGGCAGCTTTTGTCCGCGCACGAGCGAGTTCATGCCGTCGATCGCCGAAATACCCGTTTGGATAAAATCGCGCGGGTAGATACGCGCATAGGGATTGATCGGGTTTCCGTTTATATTGACGAGCTCCGACGATACGATGGGAGGGTATCCGTCGATCGGTTCACCGAGTCCGTTGAAAATGCGTCCGAGCAAGCCTTCGCCGACGCGCAGTTCGAGCGGCGTATCGAGGAATTCGTAGGTTGTCGCATCGAGGTCGAGGCCGGTCGTATTGCCGAAAATCTGAACGACCGCCGCATCTTCGGAAAGATCCATGACGCGCCCGATACGCTTGTTTCCGTTTCTGTCCCGAACGCACACCGTTTCGAGGTAAAAAATATTTTCGGTTCGGCGCACGATGACGATCGGGCCGTCGACCGACGTAAATCCGCGGTATTCTATTCCTTTCATACGCTGCCTGTCCTTCGGTAGAGCCGTCTCAATTCGTCGAGTTGATTTTCAAGATGCATTTTCACGTCCTGAATTTTATCGGCTTCGTCGTTTGTGTATTTCGACTTGATACGCATGATCTCTTCGCGCACCGGAAGGGCCGTCAATTTGACCAGGGGCGCGCCGCTTTTTATGAGCGCAAGCGCCGACGAATAATAATCCATGATGAGCACGAGGATCGCGATCTGCTTTTTCGAAACGCAGTACGCGTCGATTTGGTCGAATTGATCCTGCTGTAAAAATCCGTTTTTAATCATTTCCGCAACCGAAAGCACGAGACGGTCGGCGTCGGGAAGCGCGTCGGGACCGATGAGGCGCACGATCTGTTGGAGGTGTTGTTCCCGCTTTAAGAGGTCGAGCGCTCCGGTGCGCACCGACGACCACTCGGGATTGTGGCGTTCCCACCAGCCCTTCACTTCGTCGGCGTATTCGGAATACGAATCGATCCAGCCGATAGCCGGATAATGGCGCGCGTTTGCCAAATCCCGGTCGAGCGCCCAAAAGCAGCGGATAAAGCGCTTTGTGTGCTGGGTGACGGGTTCCGAAAAATCGCCTCCCGGAGGAGAAACCGCGCCGATAACGGAAACAGATCCTTCCCTCCCGCACAGCGAATTGATGCGTCCCGCCCTTTCGTAAAAACTTGCAAGTCGCGTCGGGAGGTAGGCGGGAAAGCCTTCTTCGGCAGGCATCTCTTCCATGCGGCCGGAGAGTTCGCGGAGCGCTTCCGCCCAGCGGCTCGTCGAATCGGCCATGATCGCGACGGCCATACCCATATCGCGGTAATATTCGGCAAGCGTGATGCCCGAATACAGCGACACTTCACGCGCGGCGACGGGCATATTCGACGTATTCGCGATGAGGATCGTGCGTTCCATGATGGAGCGTCCCGTCCGCGGATCGACGATTTCGGGGAATTCGGTGAGAACGTCGGTCATTTCGTTTCCGCGCTCTCCGCATCCGATATAGACGATGAGATCGGCATCGCACCATTTTGCAACGGCGTGCTGCGTCATCGTTTTGCCCGTACCGAAACCGCCGGGGATCGCCGCAGTTCCGCCTTTCGACAGCGGAAAAAACACGTCGATAACGCGGAGTCCCGTAACGAGGGGCTGGGATACCGTAAGCTTTTCGGTATAGGGACGCGGAGTGCGCACCGGCCAATACTGCGAAAGTTTTATCTCTTCGTCCAATTCCGTCGTCGCAATGACATCGTCGACGGTACAATCGCAACTTCCTTTAAACGTTTTAAGCACGCGCCCGCGAATATAGGGCGGCACCATAATCGTATGCAAAACGGACGGCGTTTCCCGCACCGTTCCGAGCGGGAGACCCGGCGCGATCGGAGAACCCTCCCCTATCGTTTTTCCGTCGGAAGTTTTTCCGGCATCGAAGTGCCAGGTCTTTTTCGTGTCGAGCGGTTCGGTGCGCTGCCCCGGAAGCAAAAACGCAGTCCCGTCTTCGTACATCGATTCGAGCGGGCGCTGGATACCGTCGTAAATCGTACCGACAAGTCCCGGCCCGAGCCTGAGCGACAGAGGGCGTCCGTAGCTTACGATCTTTTCACCGACGTGCATGCCGGTGTCGTCTTCGTAAACCTGAACGGTTGCTTTGCCTTTATTTTGTCTGATGATTTCGCCGATGAGCTTTTTTTCGCCGACATCGACGACATCGTATAATCCGCATTCGTCGAGTCCTTCGGCAAAAACGATGGGGCCGGAAATGCGTGTAATTTTCCCTTCAACTGTCATGAATCAAACCTCCCGCCGAACAGAGCTTTGGCGAGTTCCGCGCGGTGTTCCGTTTCAAGCTCGCCGACGATCTGTGAAAGCGTCAGACGGCAGCGGATCATTTTATCTTCCGTTTCGAGGATGATACCCTCTTTAAATGTCAAGCCGGCGATCTCTTCGTCGCCGCTTTTTTCGTATGCGACGGACGAGCAGGATGCAAGCGGCACACCTTCTTTTTTCAAAGCCGCTTCCGCACGCGCGGCATCGAAGCCGAATACAAGCGCGTTCACTTTTTGAGAAGCGACAACCGCTTTATATGCGTTCCATCGGCGGACGGCGAGCGCGATACGCTTTTCTTCCCCCAGCGCTTCGAGGTAGGAATCGATCGCTTTAATAATCGCGCTTTCCATAAACGAAACGAGAAAACGCTCTTTTTCAAGCGGGACGACGGCGTCTCTATCGGCTTGATAGCTTTCCGCCTTTTTTTGATATTCGGCGGTTTTTTCTTCCGTAAATTTTTCGATGCGGTGCGCCACATCGGCGACGAGCGCTTTTCCGTCGCTGTCGGCTTTTGCCAAAATGCGTTCCGCTTTTTTCCGTGCGTCCGTTTCGATTTCTTTGTCGAGAACTTCGGTCGAGCGTAATTCTTCCATAACAACAGTCCTTTAAATTTTTACGCCGATTGCTTCCCCGATCGCTTCGGTAAGCGTTTTGCGCCCGCTCAAATGGCCTTCGAGCCCGGGTATCTCTACGATAAGCGGATAGTCGGCCGTCTTTTGCCATTCGAGCTCTTCGTCTTGAATATAAGAGGCGGCGCTTTCCGTGAGAATGAGGACGCGGGGAATTTTTTCAACGGGAACGGATACGGCACCGCCCCTGCCGGTAACGCGGTTAAACGATTCCAGCACTTCCTGACGCGTTTCGGCTATTGCACCGTCGACGCCGACAAGTCGGAATGCGAGAACCATTTCGCGTTCACCGATCACAAAATAGTTCAAATCGGTGTATCCTCGATCAGTTGATGATAAGGAATCCGATCAAAAAGCCCCAGAGACAGATACCTTCGGCAAGACCGACGAAGGGAAGCGCTTTTCCCGAAAGGTTCGCGTTTTCGCTCATCGCGCCCATAGCAGCCGCTCCGATTTTGCCGACGGCCATACCGCCGCCGATACACGCGATACCGACCGCAAGCGCCGCAGCGATGTAGCGGATGCCGCCGCTCACGGAAGCTTTCGATTCCACGGCAGGTGCGCTCTGCGTTTCATTTGAAGACTGCGCGAAAAGCGCGCCGACCGAAAAAATTGCCGAAAGAACGGCAACCGCGATAAGTTTTTTATACATAGAAACTCCCGTTTTCGGATATCATCAGCATCCGAAAAAGTTTTAATCATGCGCGTGCTTCGAAGCGCAGAACCTTACTCCGACGTTTCCGGCAAGCGCACGCTATATATTCGAGTCTGCAACGCAAACTCATGAGGCAGCCTATTGCACGGCGCCCTGTTTATACGTAAAGCAAAACGGCGAAAACTCGACACCCGTTTCATTGAAAAACTTCGAAAAGAATTCGTAGTATTGCAGACGCACGACTTGGATCGCGACGATCATGCCTTCGAGCACAATGACGAGCGCGTTTCCGAGCACCGTTACGATGATACCGCCCGGAGAGCCGATCATGTCGGCGAGCATCGAAATGACGAACGCGAGCACCGCGTGCGCAAGCGCAAACGCACCGACGCGCAAAAAGCTCACCGAATTCGAAAGGTAGGTCGAAATCACTTCGATGAGTTCGACGACGCCCGAAATGACGAGCGCACCGATGCCGTTTTCGGCGATGGGACGCTCTCCGTCAACGAGGCGCTCGAAAGGTTCTCCGAATGCGGCAAAAAACATGAGCACGCCGATCACGATAAAGTCGAAGCGCGACGCCGTTTGATGGAAAAACAAAACGCGTACGACGAGCGCGACGATGTACCAAAAAAAGCACGCGCCGGCAAGTCCCGTCTTTCCGAAAAGCGCGCGGCCGGGTTTTCGCACGATGAATTTATTCGTAATATTGATTATTAAGCCGATCGTATTGATGAGAAAGCCGACGGCGATCGCAACGCCGAACATCGCGAACATCGCCGACGTGTCGGTTCCCGACGGCATGAGCTTTATGATGGGCGCATGCGGCTTTCCGAAAAATCCCGTCACCCAATATGCAAAGGGTTCGAGCAGCGTTTCGTTCGTAAAAAACTCGCCCGTCAAAAGCCCCATGATCATACTGCTCACTCCGACTGCGATAAAGACGGGAGCGGATCTGTTGTACGAACCGATGCGCAGGATCCGTCTTTCGAGCAAAAGACCGAGCAAAAATATAACAAGACCCTGTCCGAAATCTCCGAACATGATACCGAACAAAAGCGTAAAAAAGAGCGCAACGAAGGGCGTCGGATCGATCGTACCGTAGACGGGAGCGCCGTAACTGAAGAGCATGCGCTCGAAGCCTTTGACGAATTTCCGATGATGCACTTCGACCGGCACCTGCTCTTTTCCGTTTATGACCGACGGCACTTCGGACGGCAGATATTCGCGGATAGCGATCCGCCCCTCCGTCAGTTCGTCGAGTTCTTTCATCATCGCTTTGCTGTCGCGGGATGAAACCCAGCCGGTCAAGCGGTAGACGAGTTCGGTCGACTGCAGCTTCGATTCGACGTCCTGAATCTGCATGCCGATCGAAAACGCGCCCAGGAGCGCGAGCAGTTTTTCACGGTGCGTTTCGGCAAAATTGCTGCGCTCTTTTTCCAGTGCGGCGACCTTTTGCGCGGCGGCACTTTTTTCGTTTTTGAGACCGGCAAGCACATCGTCGGGGATCCCTTTAAAATCCTGAGGGATTTCCATATTGACGAAATTGAATTTTTTCAATTCCGTGTCGAGAGCAAAGCGTCCCTTTTTCGAAGACGCCGCGAGGATGCGCGAATTGTCGTTGCCGAGCGGAATGACGACAGCCCGCTCCCCGACCGCATCTTTAAGCGCTTCAAACAACGTCGGATCGATTTTGCCGATCCTCAGCGAAAGGAACGAAAGATGTTCGAGTTCCGAATACGACGCTTTCAAATTCGAAAATGCGAGCGCTTCTTTATACGCGTCGTCGACACGCTTGGCTTCTTCGATGCTTACGGTAACGCGATGCTTCAAATCGTCGACCGCGGCAAGCAGTTTTGCCGCCTCGTCCCTGTCCGCATCGGAAGGTGCGCTGCACGATCGCCCGTCGTCCGTTCTGTCTGGAACGGCGAGAAAGATGCGCGCGCGCTGGAGATTGTCGAAAAATTCTTTGTCCGCGTTTTTAAAAGCGTCGGAAGGAGAAGCGTCTCCATCGCGCAGTTTTGTCTGAAACTGAAAGTTACCCTTTTTGCCGAGATATTCGATCACTTTTGAAATATCCTGCCGGAGCGTCATAAGCTCTATGAGCCTCATTTCAGTCGTTCGTGCCATATTTTACCTTCTCGCTATTTGCTGCAACATCATGATCGGGCTTTCGCCGCCACTCCCGCAATCTTCATCGCTTCTTCCGCGCCGACATTGAGGCGGATGCTTTCCGCCGCCGTCCGTATGATATCGCATTCGTGCTGCTTTATCTTAAACCACGAAATAAGCACGACATCGGTCAGCGGATATCGATGGAAGAGACGTTCGGCGCGGCGATTTATGTCGGCTTTACACGCATCTTCCATCCAGCGCGGATCGAGTTTCCACACAGCTCCCTCTTCGTGAGGATTGAGCAGCGGCGCATACTGCCAGTCCTTCCAATCGGCGTACGTATCCGTCGCTTTGTCGAGGATCGCGATCGCAGGAGCGGCAAGCGGATCGGACGATTCGCGGCCGTCGTCCGCATACGCGAGGTGCGTCAATATCTCGTCCTTTTTCATATCGTAGTACACTTTCAAACGGAGCGCCCACACGATATTTTGCATAACATAGTAATGCGTAAAAAAATCGACGACGGGCTTTTTAATTTCTCCGCGCACTTCGTTTACGCACTGCCACATGAGCTTGACGTATTGACTGTCGAGCTTTGCATTGACGATGTGCTGCTCGTGGATATCGGGCACCGAATCGTACCACGCAAACGGAGTCCCCTTCGTGATCGAAGCGATATTCGGCCACGCTTTATAATCGAGCATACCGTATGAGCCGAGCGCAGAGAGGTGCGGTATCTTTTCTTCTTTTAAGCACAACGCCGCGCTTATCGTCTTTAAATTTTCAACGACGTAAAAGTACAAAAGGTCAGTCAGAATGGCATGAGGTTTATCGTACATTTCGACGAGCGAAATATACTGCGCCAAAAAACGATCTTCCGCTTCTTCCTCCAATTTTTCGCCGAGCATAGTCTGCGGGATAAGCGGCACTTCCGTACCGAACACGAGTGTCCACAATTCGGGAAGCGTCTTTACGGCAAACAGAGCTGAAGCTCTCTCGCCGACAAAGGCTTTTCGGAGCATTCCCGCAGCTTTAGCGTTTACATAAGAAGCAGCACCGGAGTATTCCATACGCGCGCCGTCCGTCAGTTTGCCGCAAGCAGCGTATCGAGCAGCTTGTAAAAAGCTCCGGTATCCTGTGTCGTATTTTGAATTTCGGATCGATATGCGGCGATCGTCTCCGCGTGTTTTTCGTCAATCGCTTTCGTCTGCGCCTGATAGTCGCTTTCGAATTTTGCCAAGATTTCGTCGTGTTGTTTTTTATAATCGCTTTCCGCTTCGGCGCGGTACGCGGCGAGGCGCTTATCGGCTTCGGCCTGCGCATCGGACGTCAAACCCGATGCACGCTTTTCCACTTCAAGCAGATGATTGATAACGTTGACTTCGCTTTCGGACATAGACTACCCCTGTAACGACATTTCAAAATTACATACGGCGTCGAATATTTCCTGCGGCGTCTTTTTTTCCAGAATTGTTTTTAAAAAATCGGGTGCCTGCAAAAGGTTCGCGACATCCTTCATCGTCTGGAGATGCGATTCCGTATCGCCCTCGGCGAAGAGCATCATGATGATAAAATTGACGGGACTGCCGTCGAGTGAATCGTATTCGACTCCGGTACGGCTCAAACCCAACGCCAAAGCCGTGCCGCGCACCGAAGCGCACTGCGCGTGAGGAACGGCGATACCGGGGATGATTCCGGTAGTCTGCTGCGCTTCCCTCTGCATGAGCGCATCCAGCGCACCCTGCCGATCGACTGAGGGCTGGGATGCAACGACCATTTCGAGCATCTCTTCAAACACTTCGTCTTTTTCCGTGCTTTCCAAATCGGCTTTGATATTCGCGGGAGTGAGTAAATGACTTAACATCGCTTATCTCCTCTCAAATCACTGCTGCGGTTCGACCGCTACGCTTCCGGCATTGTCCGCCGAACCTTGAGTATCGGATGTCTTCCACCAATCGTTCGACTGCGTATCGGCAGGAGACGTACCCTGCTGCACTGTCCCTGAAGGAACGAGATTTTGTTCGAGGCGCGGCCGCTTGTTCAGCAGCGCGAGGGCCAATGCAAACACGAAGAAAAGCACGACAAGCACGAAAGTCGTCCTCGTCAGAATATTTGCAGAATGAGAACCGAATGCCGTCGTTCCGCGTCCGCCCAAAAGGCCGCCCATGCCGCTCGAACCGTCATCCTGCACGAGAATGATAAGGATAAGCAACGCGCACGCAATGATAAATGCGACGAGCAGAATTACACGAATAGCACCCATTTTATATACTCCCGTAAACAAATCCCCGCAGAAAAGCGGAGAGACAATATCGATTGTTTTAGTATATTAACCTAATTGTGCACTTTGGTCAATCGGAAACTCGGAGATTCGGAGATTCTCGGGGTAGAAAAGTATTATCTTTCGATGGCTCATAAATCCTTACGATTTGCTATTATTTTTGAATAAAAATTGTTTTCCGTATGTATTCCATATTTTTAATTTTTTTAGTATCTTGATCTTATGCTTTTAGAAAAATTACATGAAATAATTTCTGATCGCAATATAAAACAAAAAGATATTTGCGAAGCTTTAAAATTATCGCAAAGTTATACAAGTGAATTACTGAGAGGGAAAAAAGAATTCTCATTGGGTTTATTCGAAAAACTTTGTGAATTTTTAAATATAGAAATAAAAATCATTGACAAATATCGCAAATAGCGATATTATATCATCGGATGAAACAAATGACAGAGCTTGAAAAGTTAATTAAGAATTCTTTGCAAAAGTTTCTGAATGAAGATGAATTGTACTATAGGCCAAATACATTAGAAGAATGGGAAAATACTTGGGATTTTGGAAAATTTGATCCAAATATTTATAATCACGGATTGCATCAATATCCAGCACGCTTTATTCCCCAGTTAGTCAGAAAGATTATAAAAACATTTGTTTCAAAGGATGCTTCCGTATTAGATATTTTTTCAGGTTCAGGAACAACTTTACTTGAATGTAAATATTTAGGAATAAAAAATGCTTACGGAATTGAATTGAATCCTTTTGCCATATTTATGACAAAAACAAAATTGCAAGATTTAGATGAAAATATTGCAATTGAAGAAATAAAAAAAATTGAAAATAAATTTTCAGACAAATCTTATAAATTCTCATTAATTAGTTTTAAAAATATCGAATTTTGGTATTCAAAAGCAGCAATTTCGTCATTATCAAAACTTTTTGATATTATTTCAAAAATTGTTGATGAAAAAATCAAGGATTTCTATCTTCTCGTACTCTGTGAAATTTCACGCAGAACTTCATTTCTTGACCACGGTGGATTTAAAATGTACCGCTCAAAGATAAAAATAAATAACTATTTTGAACCGGATGTTTGGAATGAATTTTTTAAAACCGCACAAAGGAATTTTGAATTACTAAAAAAAAATAATAAAATTACAGGAAATAATAAAACAAGACAAACTCTTATTTATGGTGATTCGAGAATCATCCATTCGGAAATTCCAGAACATTCTATAGATTTAATCTTAACCTCTCCCCCTTATGGAGATTCAAAAACAACTGTAGCTTATGGACAATATTCTCGATTGCCGTGGCAATGGCTTTCACAAAAAGATGATATTATCCAACTAGATAGAAGTTTACTTGGCGGAAATACAAAAAATATTGATATGTCTATTTTAAAATTATCTAATAAACTCACAGAACAATCTGAAGAAATTGCAAAAGTCGACAATAGTAAAAGGGTTAATGATGTCATTGCGTTTTACACTGATTTATATTCAACATTAACTTCTGCAAATCATTATATAAAAAGGGGCGGATATTTTATTTTGGTTACAGGAAACAGAACTGTAAAAAAAGTATATCTAAGGACTGATATTATTATTACCGAATTTGCAAAAACGCTCGGTTATTCTGCCGAAAAAATTTATTCTCGAAATATTATGAATAAACGAATGGCATATAAAAACAGCCCTACCAATGAAAAAGGCAAGACCGTTCATACAATGATGACTGAAAATATTATCGTCTTGAAAAAGCTCTAATTTTCTTCAACTAATACATTCTTAGCCTTAAACATCTTATCAAGATATTGTTCTTGAATTCTAAAACCCGTACCATGATCATGTGGGCTACCGTCGGAATATTGACCAATACGAATATCAACTTTTAAAACTCCTTCTCTAAGAAGATTTAGCATATTTTCAAAACTAAAATCATATAATTCCCAAGCCGTATGAAATTTAAATTCTTCATCCGATTTATCATATCCAGTGAAAATTGAATCTGCGAATACATGAATAAGGCGGTATCTATATTTTTTCAAAAATGCTTGTTCTAATTCTAAAGCATCCCAATATGCAGGTTCATTTCCATGATTATCAACTATTGAAATTTTATTTGGGTAACAGTTTATTTTTAAAGCTTTACCTGTATTTCCTAATGATGAAAAAACTTGGGCGTTTAATGTCGAATGTAAGACTTTTTCTCTATTTTTATAATTATCAGTCATAAAACCATAAGTTTCCAGCAAAAACGAATTCACTTTTTGCGGCTTGGGAGTTTTTGTAAACAATGTAAGCATACTATTCGCTGAAGACCTCATCGCTTTTAATTCGTAATCACCAAAGTCAGGTCCATCTATATTGTTCTCCGGTATTTCAAGCAAATCTTCAAGAGTTTTCCCTATACCGGTAGGACCCGCTCTATGAGTTTTTACCCAACCCATTTTTGTAATTTTTGTAAACTTTTCAACAAATTCTTCTAAATTTTTGGGAACAGACATTATTTTCCTCTCTCAAACTTATCGGATCAGGGATTCCGCATTTATAGATAAAAATATGCGAAATCCTTGATTATCGGATAATTTTATATTCCTTAACCATTTGTATTGTCCTTATAAGCAAAATAATAGAAATCAATATATCGCCGCTTTGTCCGGTACCTTTTGACACTTCAAAATCGTCCGCGCATTCCAACACACCCATAATAACCTCACACCCTATTCAATTCCTGCATCATTGCAGGGCGCCGCCGATAGGCGCTGCGGAATTCTGCCATAAGCCTTTGAACCAGGTCTTTGCCGCCCGGATAGCGCTTCATTCTTTTTAATAAATCGGCTATCTCCTGATAGACACCCCGATCCGAAGTATATGCGGCCTTTTTCCGTACGACCTCTTCATATCGCTTCAGAATTTTTTCAGGCGCCAAATCTTTTATAAGATCCTCGTATTCGAGAATATAATAAATCCCCTGAGCTTCCAAGGCCAATTTCAAAAGCCGATCATATAATCCGTCGTATGCATATAAGTGATCAATGCGATGAATATCTTCTTGTTTGAAAATGATTTCCCGTTTTTCTTCCCATTCATCGGCAGTGTAATATGTTTTTAATTCTTTATAGGTATCGATATCTCCGGGATCATATTCCAATACAATACGCCATAACTCATCTTTATATTTTTCACGCTGCCCCGTTTGCGCATATATTTCTTTTAATTTTCCGCTATACGCCAGTATCAGACCGCGGTAGCCTGTATCGACAAGCTTCCCTTCTTCCAGCAGCTGAATCGCTTCTTCATATCGCTTCATTCGTATACATTCGTCTACATAATATTTTCGGATGTCGCTTAAATCGATATATTTTTTACAATACTCATCAATATCTTTTTGCGAAAAGTTGAGCTGCCTCATAACCTGCAGATGATATTTTGCCCACGTTTTTGCAGCGTATTCATTGATGCAATCTTCTTCGGGATGCAAAAAGGCTTCAACTTGTGCCGCTGAAAATACCAGCTTATCCTGCAAAAATTCCTCTTCGGAAAAATCGGAAAAAAGCAGCTCTTCAATATAATCCTGTAAATAGTCGAGCGTATCATCGCCCATCATCAAGCTTTTACATTCCTGATACAGTATCTTTTTTACTTCCGGATCGCACCTTTCCAAGATCGTTTGCAACAGTGTAATACAATTACAGGCTATTGCTCCGAGCGTACCGTTCGAATCGTCTATCGCGACATTTCCTAATGCTATAAACACGTACCGTATCAGCTGAAACGCATTGATATATTCTTTGTTGTCAATGATTTCCGTGATCGTTTTTTGCAGAAATTCCGACAGCTCGTTATAAAATCCGCGAGAGTCATAATATGAAATATATCCGTATTTATCGGCATGGCATATACAAATTCTGTCGATTGCCTGTTTATATATTTTCAAATCATCGCTTGAAATGCCACAGCGCATTTTTAATTTAAATTGCTGTAAAAGCATCGGATCGTCTGTCAGCACATCGATCAAAAAAGCTCTGATGTCCTCACTATCGGTATTGTCAACAAGTTCTTTAATCGAAAAAGCCGCACAGGATTCATTACTGCTCGCCGTCTTATTTTCATCATTTTTAAAAGCGGCATTTTCCGTCTTGTCCATAATACTCCAAACCTCGATGCAATATTTCATCATCGAATAATTTTTTCCAATCCATAATTACGGTATAGTATACAACAAAAGGGATCGTCAATATGTCGTTGCGTTAATATGATCAAGCTCGCAAAAACTTTATAAATCCGACAACTAACGAAATACCATAACAAATTATCGCAATGTAAATAGCGATAAAAACCTTCTTTTCCTTGATTCTTTTATAAGCCTTTTCATCCTTTACTATTACAAACAATATAAAAATCAATGCCGCCGGTATGATATTCATTTCAATATAGTTCATCAGCGCTTTCATATTATTTCCCTAATCAATATTTTACCGGAAATTTCCTTAAATTATTAATATTACGTACTATACAATCCGCCCTCTTAAAATGCATCCAGCGGCACGAAACGCTTATACGGTTTTCCGTCGCTTATCTTTGCTTCTCGAATAAATATTTTATCTTGAGTGCCGATTGAATCCATAAAAAATTTATACCTCGTGTAGGTATCACCTCCGTATCGGTAATCGTAGAATTCCATATATCTGCTGTATGTTCCGCGCTTATTGGTATAAAACACAAATCCTGCAGTTCCCGCTTCCGGTTTCGGCGTCCTATTATTCGGATACATTTTGTAGATATCAGAAATTTTATAATTATTCGGATCCCATATTATTCCGTTCTGAGCTTTCGGATCAAATCCGTTTTCAAGCGCAGCTTTCCCCGCATAAAAGCCGCATGTCGTATTTGCATCATAAAAAATAAGATTATAGAGCCGAGAAGCGAATATTCCATTGATAATCCATAAAATACAACCAACTGAAAAAATCAAGTCATTGTGATACATTCCACCGAGACACATGACCGACAATGTCGGCAGAGTTACAATAAAATATCCCCATTTTTCTCGTATCCTCATATTCACTTTTTTATTATAATGGCGGGCGATCCCTTTTTTTCATTTCCCTTGACAGCCGAGATTATACATTATATACACTTAATATACGAAGGTACAGTATGCAGAGGATAGTTCAAAAATGGGCAACAGTCTCGGTTTTAGAATTCCTTCTCGTTGGGCAAAAGATAACAATATAAAGAACGGCAGCAAAATTAAAGTAATTGCTGAAATAAGGAAAAACAGTCATTCTTTCTCAGAAAAAATCGCTTGATAGATGGATTACCTACATTTTATTATCATCATAGTAATTACTTTTTTCTTTTCTTTATATTTTTACAAAACAAACAAGAAAAATTCTAATGTGTATATACCACAGAATAAAAATGATGATACCGTGAAAGATCAGACTCAAAGAACACCTTTTGACGAGAATAAAGCTGAGAATGCAGAAAATAAAGAAATTGATGATTATAAAATTGAAATAATATATTATTGGATAACACAAAAAGTCTTTCCTAATAAAAATATAGATTACAATATTCTAAAAGAAAAAATTATCAAAACAATTGGCTTACTTCCGGAAATTTTAGAAGATAAAACTACATTCATCCAAAAGGAACAAGATGGATTTATAAAAGAAATATTAGGCAGAATAGAATATTCCTCTTCATTTAAATATTTTGTAATACATAAAG